>CAVYKX010000001.1:0-12076 GCA_963769215.1 Candidatus Sulfomarinibacteraceae bacterium
ATGTCCTCCTCGAGCGCCTCGAGACCGCCTTCGCCGTTGCGTTGCGCCTCGAGGACCTCGGCCCGAAGGCCGAGAACGAACTCCATCCCACCGGTCGTGTTGATCAGCCCTTCGAGCAGCCGCTGTCGCGGCGAGGCAACGGCCTTTCTGAGCTCCCGAACCTGCTCGTTCCACGTGACCCGATCGTCTTCGGAGACAGACTGCAGGGTCGCGAGTTGCGCATCGATCTGAGCCAGACCGATCTCGAACTCGCCGGAAAGCCAGGCGAAGAGCTGAAGGCGTTGTTCCGGTTTCAGCTCGTCGTACCGTTGACGAAATCGCTCGAGCAGGCTCCGATCCGGATCGTCCCCGGAAGAGATCCGTTGCGCCACCTCTGCTACCTGTCGGACTCGCTTTTTCATGTGCCTCTATTTTACCGGAGGGAGACGCTGAAAAGGGATATCTGGCGGGACTGCTCGCGGAGGACTACTATGACTGCTGAAAAAGGAGGAGCCTCGCCGTGAAATCTCTCAGTCACACTCTCGTTCTCGCCCTTGTCCTGGTTGCGCCCCTGGCGGCCGCATCCGATCTCCCGACATTGAATCCCGCCGATTACCTCGAGCAGACGACCGTTGGCGCGCCCGAAGTCTCACCGGACGGCACACTGGTTGCCTATTCGGTCAGCCGCTACTGTCCCGAATCGAAGAAACAAGTCGGGGATATCTTCCTGGTTCCTCTCGCAGGGGGCGAAGCCCGGCAGCTCACCAGTGGGGGCGGCGTAGAAAAGGGATACAGCTGGAGTCCGGACAGCTCGACACTCGTGTTTGCAGCAAAACGGGACGACGATGAAAAGAGCCAGATCTACGCCATCAAGATCGACGGCGGCGAGGCCCGGCGCGTGACGAGCCTGGAGACCGGAGCATCTGATCCCGAATTTTCGCCGGACGGCGACATGATCGCGTTCACCTCCTCGGTCGGCGAGCTCCATACCGAAGAACAGCGCGAGGCCTTTGGCGATGTGCGGTATGCGATGCACCCGCGCTTCTATCACCTCGGGCCGGGCTGGGACGACGGTTCCCGCAAAAGGGTCTTTGTCATCCCGGCAGACGGCGGCGAGCCCCGTCAGTTGACGAATGGCGAGTGCGCCGACGAAGGTGATCACTCCTGGGTCTGGAGCCCCGACTCGACTGAGATCGCCTATGTCTCGAACCGCTCGTCCGAGTGGTGGAACACGATCGACACGAATATCTATGTGGTGGATGTCGCCACAGGCGAGAGCCGCCAGCTCACCACCAACGTGGGACCCGACCACAACCCGGCATTCAGCCCGGATGGCAGGTGGATCGCCCACCGCGCGAGCTACGAGTACAACTATGAGAGCGAGAACTACAAGATCCACATCGTGCCCCGAAAGGGCGGTGAGGCCCGGGTCTTGACGAGGGATCTGGATCGAAGCGTGCGCGCAATCGCCTTCGGGCCAGAAAGCAAGCGCGTCTATTTCACCTCCTCCAACCACGGGGCGCGCAATCTGCAGTGGGTCGGCATCGACCAGCCGGACGAATTTCACGACGTGACGACCGGCGCCAACCAGATCTCCAGGTTTCGGGTCGTGGACAACGATCGCTTTGTCATCCACGCCTCCACCGATGTCATCCCGACCGAAATCTGGACGCTGATCAACGATGAGAAGCGCCAGCTCACCAGCGAAGCGTCGGCCTGGTGGGAAGACAAGCGGGTCAGTCCGTCCGAGGAGATCTGGATCGAATCGACCGGCGGCACACGCGTTCAGGGCTGGCTCATCAAACCCGTCGGCTACGAGAAGGGCACCAGGGTGCCGATGATTCTCAGCATCCACGGCGGCCCGCACGGCATGTACTCGCCATCATTCCGCTTCGACTATCAGCTGCTGGCGAACCACGGTTATGCCGTGCTCTACACCAACCCACGTGGTTCCGACGGCTACGGCCAGGCATTCGCCGACGCCATTCACGGCGACTGGCACACCAAGCCGATGGCCGACCTCATGGCCTTTGTCGATCACGTCGTGGAGATGGGCGTCGCCGATCCAGAGGCCCTCGGCGTTACGGGAGGCTCGTACGGCGGCTACATGACCAACTGGATCATCGGTCACACCGATCGCTTCGCCGGCGCGGTCTCGAGCGCCGGACTCAGCAACATGGTCTCCTTCTCCGGCACCACCGACGAGCAGTTCTTCTCGGAAAAGGAGATGGGCGGAGTGCCGTGGGAAAGCAAAGAGACCCACTTGTCGAACTCACCCCTGTGGGCGGCCAACGACTTCGTCACCCCGACCATGCTCCTCCACGGAAACAACGACTGGCGTGTTCGTCCCGAGCAGGGGGTTCAGCTCTTCAATGCTCTGCAGAAAGAAGGGGTGCCTTCGGTCTTCGTCAACTTCCCGGATGAACAACACGGGATCAAGAAACCCGATCACCGTGTGCTCCGCTATGCCCTCACCCTCGAATGGTTCGATCACTGGCTGAAGGGTTCGCCGGTGACCCTCGCGACCTACATCACCCCGAGGGAGTACATCCACCCGCCACGTCCGGAGTGATGACGAAGACAAACAGACTCACGGTCAAGGCCGGCGCCAGAGCCGTCGAGATCCTCCGAGACGAGGGTCTGAATGCCGATCGGATCAAGGTGCTGGCCGGGGCTTCTGGAGGGCCGAAATGGCTCGTCCTTTCGGGGATGGATCTGGCGTTGGCGCGCATTCTCGACGGCCGAACACAGGAACTCCTCTGCCTCGGCTCCTCGATCGGAAGCTGGCGTCTCGCCGCTCTCGCACAGGATGACAACGAAAGCGCGATTCGGACCTTCGAAGAGCACTACATCAAACAGTCCTATGGTGGGCGCCCATCGGCGGCGGAGGTCACCACCGAGAGCCGTCGAATCGGCAATGCCTACATGACGGATGACGAAATCCGCTTCATGGTGGCGCACCCTTTCATGAGGCTGGCGTTTCTGGCGGTCAGAAGCCGATGGCCGGGAACCGGCGACAGTTTTGTGCCGCAGGCTTCCCACCTCACGGCCGCATTCCTGGCCAACGCGATCAGCCGGTCGCTGCTCGCCGGCTTCTTCGAACGTATCCTCTTCCACGTCGACGGCTTCAATCCGGGGATCATCGGCAACGATCCGTTCCCTGTTCATTCGGTTCGGCTGACGCCCGAGAACTTCCGGGACGCGGTTCTGGCGTCGGGATCGATCCCGCTGGTGATGGAAGGCATGAGGGATCTTCCGGACACGCCGCCCGGGACCTACCGCGATGGCGGCGTCATCGACTACCACATGAACCTGCCCTATGCCGTCGGTGACGACGACCTCGTGTTCATGCCGCACTTCTTCGAGCACATGGTGCCCGGGTGGTTCGACAAACAGCTTCCGTGGCGAAAGCACGATGCCAGGGCAACCGAGAACATGGTGCTGGTCGCACCGTCGTCCGATTTCGTTGCGACGCTTCCCGGTGGGAAGGTCCCCGACCGCAGCGACTTCAACACCTTTGCCGGTCGGGACGACGAACGAATTTCAGCGTGGAACGAGGTCGTGCGGCGGTGCCGTGATCTGGGTGATGAGTTGGAACGGCTCTTTGACTCACCGCGAACGATCATCGACGTTCGCCCGCTGTGAGAAGTAGCCCGTTCAGGCATACTGGCGTCGAGAGGATCCCCAATCCTGTGGCACCAGCCGTCGACTCCAACACCGACCGCCCTGGCCTTTCCAGAGCCCTGAGGCTCTCGGATGCGTCCGTCATCGTCATCGCCAACATGATCGGCGCGGGCATCTTCACGACCTCGGGGTTGCTCCTGCGAGAGCTGGGAAGCCCGATCATGATGATCGGCCTGTGGATCGCGGGCGGGTTCCTCGCTCTGTGCGGGGCATTCTGCTATGGCGAGCTCGGTGCCGCCATGCCGCGCGCAGGCGGCGAGTACGCTTATCTGACCGAGCTGTTCCATCCCCTCCTGGGATTCCTCACCGGTTGGGTTTCCCTGGTGGTCGGCTTCTCGGCGCCGCTCGCGGCCACCGCCATCGGCTTCAGCGCATACATCGGGCGCGCGTTCCCGGGTCTGCTCGAGCTCGGCGGCGGCGGTGTAGCAATGAAGGTACTCGCCGTCGCCATCATCGCGGCACTGGCTGCGATCCACCTGCACGGGGTCGCCTTCGGCGCACGGGTCCAGAACTGGCTCACGGGCGGAAAGGTGTTCCTGATCGTTTCGTGCATCGTGGTCGGTTTCTCGTTCGGGTCCGGGGATCTCGGCAATCTTCTTCGCAGGACCGACCTCTCCACCGATGCGGTCGGGTGGCGCGCGATCGGATTGTCGCTCATGTGGATCATGTTCGCGTACAGCGGGTGGAATGCCTCCGCCTATGTCGGCTCCGAGATCCGCGACCCCCAGCGCACCCTTCCACGGTCGCTACTCGTCGGCACGGGCACCGTCATCGCCATCTACCTGGGCATCAACCTGCTCTTCGTCTACGCCGCCGCTCCGGATGATTCCAAGGGGGTCATCGCGATTGGCGGGCTCGCCGCGTCGCAGCTATTTGGCGCGGGTGCGGAACGAATCGTGTCGATTGTGATCGGTTTCGCCCTCGTGTCGTCGATCAGCGCCCTGATCATGCTCGGTCCGCGGGTGTATTACGCCATGGCCCGTGACGGCTGCTTCTTCGGCGCCATCGGCGAGGTCGATCCCGAGTCCCGGGTGCCGGCAAAGTCGATCATGCTCCAGTGCCTGATCGCGGTGATCATGGTGCTGACGGGCACCTTCGAGCAGATCCTCACTTTCATGGGGTTCTGCCTCGGGATCTTCCCGATCGCGGCGGTCCTCGGTGTCTTCAAGCTGCGGCGGCGACCGGAAGCCGTTCGATCCATCCCGGCCTATCCGCTTCCTCCGATCATTTTTGCGCTGACGAGCTTCGCAATCCTCGTGCTGGCCTACCTCGAACGCCCTCTCGAATCGTCGGTGGCGTTGGCCACGGTGGGCGCAGGGATTCCGTTCTACTATCTCTTCACGAGGCACCATCGTGCAGACGGCGCGGCGGGAAAGGACGATGCACCATGAGAATCGGACGATGGGTCGCGGCTGGGTTCTTATTCATCCTGGCTGGGTTGCCTGCGCTTGCCTGCGCCGCGGAGGAACCACCCGACACCGAGCTCGACACGAGGGTCAGCGCATTTCTCGAAGCCCGCGAAAAAAGCTGGCGCGACCTCAATATCCCCGCGTCCGACGGCCAGAGCCTTTTCGATCTCGTCGTCAAGAACGGCTACACCCGCGCGGTCGAGGTCGGCACCTCGACGGGTCACTCGGCGATCTGGATCGCCTGGGGATTGAGCAAGACCGGCGGCAAGCTCATCACGATCGAGATCGACGAAGACCGCCACAAGGAGGCGTTGAAGAACTTCGAGGAGGCCGGCGTGAGCCAATTCATCGACGCCCGCCTCGCCGACGCCCACGAGCTGGTGCCCGAGCTCGATGGCCCGATCGATCTCGTCTTCCTGGACGCGGACAAGGACTGGTACGTGAAGTACTTCCGGTTTCTCCTCCCGAAGCTCACCGACGGCTCCTGCATCGCCGCCCACAACGTGACCGGAAGACGTTCCGCCTGGCAGAAGGAGTACCTCGACACAGTGAACGCCACGCCCGGCATGAGGACTGAGTTCGTCGGCCCGAGCGGGAGACGGGGATTTGCGGTCAGCTTCTACACGGAGCTGGATTGACTCAGGGCAACTCGACGCCGTCACCCGTGAAGACCTGGAACTCGATGAGCCGCCCTTCCGGGTCACGGGCGAAGAAGTTGTAGATCGGGTAGCGCGGGTTGTCGCACGGCGCTTCGATCGCCTCCGCAGCAAAGACCTCATACATGCGATCAACGCCTTCGCGGTCCGGATAGACGAAGGTGATGATCCCTTCCGTCTCCGCCTCCTCCCGTTCGCAGAATCCAAAGAGGAAGCGGCCGTGACGAAATATTCGGCAGTCCGACTGATCCATCCACAACTCGGCTCCCACCCGGTCTGTGTAGAACCCGGTGAGCTCGTCGAGACGCACCGTTTTGAAAAACACGACACCCGTCACAGAACCCTGCTGCTCCATCATTCGCCATCATATGCGAGGTTGGTGGGAGTTTCGCACCTCCCGACTTCGGAGTTCGCCGTCGGGTTCGCGCAAAAGTTCACTCCCATCACCGGCCGGTAATGAGGTGATACACTGAAATCACGGTGAACCTTGGAGCGAAATTGAACCGGGCAACGGCGCCCCAGCGATGAGTCGAGCAGGTCCCCCCTGCCCCGACGACGTACAGCTCACCCCGCAGACCTCTCCGACAGCCTTTCACAATCGCACGGCAGAAGTATCTTGCATGACCGCCGCCACCCCGCGTCGGTCCCGACCATCGATACGATCTTCTTTCCATGGAGGAAGAGATGGCAGTCAACACGAGAGAGATTGAGGAGGCCGGAGGTCACGGAATGACGCAGCCCGCGGACCATAACCGCAGGATTCTCTGGTTCGAGGAAGTTGGAAGCGGAGATACAGCGCTGGTCGGAGGCAAGGCGGCTTCTCTCGGCGAGATGTACCGTCAGCTCATTCCCAAAGGGGTACCCGTACCCAACGGGTTCGCCACGACGACCCGTGCTCACCGCGAGTTCGTCGCAGCCGAGGTGCCTCGGGGATGTTGGGAATCGGTGGAAGCCGAGACCCACCTGGAGACCCTCAAATGGAAGGCGGCTCGCGCCGCCACGTTGGCGGACGCGCTGCGTACCGTGTTCGAGGATGCTCCCCACGATGATCACCTGGAGATGCACGGCCGAACGGCCTTGGCACGCTCGCTCGTGCTGGCCACGCCGATCCCGCCACCGATCCTCGAGGACCTCGAAAACGCCTACGCCACGCTCTGCCGGGACTTCGACTGTGAGGTCGACGCGGCGGTCCGATCTTCGGCCATTGCCGAGGACTCCGATGCCGCGTCCTTTGCCGGACAGTACGAGTCATTCCTCAACATCAGGGGCTTTGAATCGATCGCTCGCGCGTGGGCAGAGTGTGCCGCGAGCGCGTTCACCGAGCGCGCCGTCAGTTATCAACTCGAACGGGGGATGGATCCCCTCGAGGGCGCTCTCGGTGTTGTCGTGATGAAGATGGTTCGGTCGGACATTGCCAGCTCGGGAGTCATCTTCACCCTCGACCCGGACTCCGGGAACCGCAACGTGATCCACATCAGCTCGGCATTCGGCCTCGGTGAGATGGTGGTCCAGGGCGCGGTCTCTCCCGACACCTTTCTCCTTTGGAAGGAGGGTCTGCGCCGGGGCCGGCCGTCGGTTGTCCACCGCTATCTGGGGGCCAAGGACCGCAAGCTCGTCTATTCAATGCAGGGCGGAACCTCGACCGAGAGCGTCGACGTCCAGGCGGCGTGGCGGCGCCAGTGGTCGCTCACCGAAGGCGAAGTCATGGAGCTCGGCCGCATGGCGCTCACGATTGAAGAACACTACGGCCGGCCGATGGACATCGAGTGGGCCAAGGACGGCTACACCGGCGATTTGTATATTGTCCAGGCGCGCCCCGAGACCGTGCACTCGAACAGCGAACGAAAAGCTGTTCTCGAGACGTACTCCATGCAGCCCGATCTCATCGCGGAACTCAACGAGGCAGGCCGGCTCTTGGTCGAGGGCCACGCGGTGGGGACCCGCATTGGCGCCGGCAGTGCCCGGGTGTACCCGAATTACGATGAGGTGATCCTCCGCAAGCGCGAACTCAGGAAGACCCTCCGTGACGGGGCCGATCTGGAGAACATCCCGACCGAGAAACGGGTCTTCGACCCCGGCGATGTACTGGTCACCGAGATGACCACCCCCGATTGGGAGCCGATGATGCGAGAAGCATCGCTCATCGTCACCGAAAAGGGCGGCCGCACTTCGCACGCCGCGATCGTTGCGCGGGAGTTCGGGATCCCGGCGATCGTCGGCTGCCAAAACGCCACCAGGGTCATCGAAAACCTCATGGAAATCACCGGTTCGTGCGCCGAGGGCGACATGGGCCGGGTGTACGAGGGTCTGCACCCTTTCGAGGTCGAACGCATCGAAGTCGACAAGAACAACGGCCCTGAGACCCTCGTCAAACTCAACGTCGGTTTCCCCGAGCGGGCGCTTCAGGAGGCGCTGCTGCCGAGCGACGGCGTCGGTCTGGCACGGCTCGAGTTCATTCTCACAGCCCAGGTGGGAATCCACCCGCTCGCTCTGCTCTACTTCGACGAGCTCAAGGCCTTCGCCGCCGGTGAGGGCCTGGCCGAAGAGCTGGCGCCCTACCGCGATCAACTCGAGCGCGAGGGCCCTGAAGAGACCAGAGCCCTGCTCTTTGCCATCGAGCGGCGAACCGCCGGCTACGCGGATCGGCAGCAGTTTTTCGTCGACCGGCTCAAGCACGGCATCGCCCTGATCTGCGCGGCGTTCCATCCGCGCCCGGTCCTGGTTCGTCTTTCGGACCTCAAGTCGAACGAGTACCGCGACCTGCTCGGCGGGAGGCTCTTCGAGCCCGAGGAAGAAAACCCGATGATCGCCTGGCGGGGCGCATCGCGTTACATCGACCCCGCCTTTCTGCCGGCTTTCGACATGGAATGCGACGCCATCCGCTTCGTCCGGCAGCAGATCGGTCTCGACAACCTGCAGATCATGGTTCCTTTCTGCCGCACCCCGGAGGAAGGCCGAGAGGTGGTGCAGCTGCTCGACCAGCGAGGGCTGTCGCCACAGGCGGGCGTGCCCCTCTACCTGATGGTGGAGCTCCCTTCGAACGTGCTGGAAGCTGAACGCTTCATCGACGAAATGCAGCTCTCCGGGGGCTCCATCGGTTCCAACGATCTCGTCCAGACCGTCTACGCCGTGTCGCGGGACGATCTCGAGAATTACACCCACCCTGTGGATGCCCGGTCGCCCGCCGCGCAAATCATGATCCGGCAGGGGATCGAGGCGTTTCGCAGCCGTGGTCTCGAAATCGGCATCTGCGGCCAGGCGCCGTCGGACTATCCCGACGAAGTGCCTCCATTCCTCGTGGAGTGCGGGATCTCCTCCATCTCCGTCACCCCTGACACCTTGATCAAAGTTCGGATCGCGGTGGCCGAGGCCGAGGCGAAAACGTTGACACGTAAGAATTTTCCACGTTCTGAAGGCTGACACGTTCGGCCCATCCGACATTTGAAAAGGGGCAGAGGAGAAAAAGGAGCACAGGAGATCGTGACAAAGTGGCGTTCTATCCCTCTTTCCCCTTTTCCACTTCTCTCCTTTTCCGAATCTTTCAATCGCTGAACGTAGAGTCATTGTCTAACGATTGCGCATACGAACCTGAAGGCTCCATCGAGTTTGCTAACCTCATCAGACCGCGGTGCGTTTTCATCTATGGACCGCGGACGGGGGGACAACATGAAAAAATACATGCTCATTACGATGGGCTACGGCCGGGTTCATCATCGCCGCGGCGCTGCCGATTCATGCCCAGGTGCAGTTGCCCGATCCTGTCTATCAAGTCAGGATGGCCGCCAGCTACGAGCCGGACGGCCACCAGGTCCGGGGGGTTGAGAAAATCCGCTGGCGCAACACCTCCTCGGCTCCGGTCGAAGAACTCCAGTTCCACCTCTACCTCAACGCCTTCTCCAACAGCCGCAGCACCTTCATGACGGAGTCCGGAGGACAGCTGCGGGGAGTCGACATCCCCGAGGACGGCTGGGGTTGGATCGATGTCGAAGCGATGCGACTGGCCTATGGAGCCGACCTCGTCGCCAACGGTCTGATCAGCGAAGAGGAGGGAACCGACCCCTTCCGGCGGCCATTCGCACCGTCGGTCCCGGGAGAGCCCGATCCGGTGCGGCTTGGCGACCGACCCGATCTCAAGGAGGTCGAGGAGTTCATCCAACCCGACGATGGCAATGCGGAGGATCGAACGGTGGCGCGCTACCCGCTGCCACGCCCGCTCCAGCCCGGCGAGTGGGTGGAGCTCGAAATTGAGTTCGCGGCCGAGATGCCGAAGATCTTTGCCCGCACCGGCGTCCACGGTGATTTCGTTCTCGGCGGCCAGTGGTTTCCCAAAATCGGCGTTTTCGAGGACGCCGGAGACCGCGGCCGAGCCGAGGCCGGCTGGAACACCCACCAGTTCCACGCCAACAGCGAGTTCTTCGCCGATTTCGGCGACTGGGACGTGAGCCTCGAACTGCCGGCGGAGTACGCGGGCCGCATCGGTGCAACCGGTCGATTGCTGGAAGAGGCGGTCGAGGGCGACACCGTCACCGTGCGCTTCGCACAACCGGGAGTCCACGATTTCGCGTGGACGGCCGACCCGACCTTCATCGTGCTCGAGGACCGCTTCGACCCCGATACCGACGTGCCGCCCGAGCAGCTCGAACAAATTGCCGCAAATCTCGGGATGGACCCGGCCGAGCTGAGGTTGCAGCCTGTCGATATCCGGCTCATGCTGCAGCCGGCCCACCGCTCCCAGGCGGAGCGTTATTTCGAATCGGTGAAAGCCGCGATTCGCGGTTATGGGTTGCGCCTCGGGGCCTACCCGTGGGCGACGATGACCATGGTCGACCCGCCCCGCGGCGGAATGGGTGCAGGCGGTATGGAGTACCCCACATTCATCACCCTCGGCACCCACCCGCTCCTGGCGGTACCCGGTTTTACAAAAGTGCGGGCTGCTGAATCGGTCACGATTCACGAGTTCGGCCACAACTTCTTCCAGGGAATGATCGCCTCGAACGAGTTCGAGGAGGCCTGGCTCGACGAGGGCATCAACTCCTACTACGACTCGGTGGTCATGGATGAGCACTACGGCGCAGCGATCGAACTCTTCGGTCTCCGCGCCGAACCGCACGACATGAATCGCCTGCAGCTCGGCGCAGGCCGCTACACCGACTCCGTCGTCCAACCGGCATGGAGCTACTACTCAAACGGGAGTTACGGCCTTAACAGCTATGCGCGTCCCGCCACGACTCTGCATCACCTCAGGAATCTGCTCGGCGAAGAGGTCTTCGCCCGCGCCATGCGGCGTTTCTTCCAGACCTGGCGTTTCCGCCACCCGACGACCTCCGACTTCAAGGAGATCATGCTCGACGAAGCGGATTCCGACATCGGCTGGTTCCTCGAGCAGGCCTTCCACACCGACCGCACCCTCGACTACCGCGTGCGCAGAGCCCGTTCTCGCCTACCAAGGACCCACAGGGTTGGTTCTGGGAGGAGGACGGCAAAAAGACCTTCTTCGGCGTGACCGACCGCCACCCTGAGGAGGCCGAAGTGGAAGACGCCGGTGACGACGATGCCGGCGATGATGACGATGGCGACAACGAGTTGTACCGGTCCGAGGTCGTCGTTGAGCGGCGCGGTGAATTTGTCCACCCGGTGACCGTTGAGTTGGTTTTCGAGGATGGTGAACGTCTTCGACACGAATGGGACGGCGAGTCACGCTGGATCAAGTATGTGGAGATCCGAGAGTCCAAGTTGTTTTCGGCCGAGGTCGACCCCGATCGGGTGATGACTCTCGACGTGGATCCGCTGAACAACTCGATACGTCTCGAACGCGACGCCAAACCAGCCGCGAAGATGCTCACGCACATCGTGTTCTGGCTGCAGAACCTGTTCGAACTGACCGCGATCGTGGGGTGAGATCATGCAATTCACAAACTCTCTGAGCGAAGGTTTTCGCATCGCCCGGCGCCACAAGCGTCTGATCGTCATTCTCTGGTTGGTGCCGCTCGTTCCGGCTCTCGTTCTGGGGGCGATGGCGGCCTCCAATCTCGTTCCGAATTTGGGGCAGTCATTATTTGCCGACCGCGCGCTCGACGGCGATTGGTTCATCGTGTGGATGGAGTTCCGGTCGTCGCCAGTCGATGAGTTACAGCCGATCCTCGGCCGTGGGGTCGTCGTCATGGCGCTGTTGACCCTCATGCTGCAGATCGTACTCTCGGCCGGAATCGTCGGGGCGTTGCTCGAACGCGAAGAACGCCACCCGTTCATCACCGGCATCAGCCGCAACCTGTTCCGCTTCGCGCGCACCGCCATCCTGTCTGCAGTCATGACCGCCATATCCGCTGCGTTGTGCATCGCACTCGCGCG
>CAVYKX010000002.1:0-75098 GCA_963769215.1 Candidatus Sulfomarinibacteraceae bacterium
CCGAAGCGCGCTGGAAGAGCGCAGGCCTCACTTTCCCCACCATTTGTCGTTCAAGTAGATCCTATGGGGCGCGCCGAGGGGCGTGCGCAAGAAGAGCGGGCTACAGTTGAGTTTCCTTAACCACCCTAAAAAGGAGGAAGCCCAATGAGTGCAGCCCGCCATATCGAGTATACGAGTGATCCGGTGTTGTTTTTGGCTTTGGAGCTGAGTGCGGCGAAATGGAAGGTCGGTACGACAGTGGGGCTTGGACAGAAGCCGAGGGAGATAACGATCGAGGCCGGAGACCTCGACGGCCTGACGGAGGAGATTGCGAGAGCAAAGAAGAGATTCGGGTTGCCGGCAGAGGCACGAGTAGTGAGCTGCTACGAAGCGGGCCGGGACGGTTTCTGGATCCACCGATGGCTCGAAGCACAAGGTGTCGAGAATGCTGTGGTCGATCCGGCGAGCGTTGCGGTTGATCGACGGAAAAAGCGAGCAAAGACGGACCGGTTGGATCTCGCAATGCTCCTGAGGTGCCTGATCAGGTGGTTTGGTGGTGAGCCAAAGGTCTGGGCCGTCGTGCAAGTGCCGAGTGTGAAAGACGAAGACGACAGGCAGCTCCACCGGGAGTTGCGGGCCTTAAAAGATGAGCGAAGCCGGCACACGAATCGGATGAAAAGCTTGCTGATCATCCACGGTGTGAAGATACCTGCGAAGGCCGGGTTTATCGAACAGCTTCAAGAATGTCGAGTTTGGGACGGTTCTCCACTACCCAAGCATCTTGTTTGTCGACTCGAGCGAGAGTATCGGCGTCTCGAAGTCGTCAGGGAGCAAATCCTCCTGCTCGAGAGACAGCGTCGTGTGGCACTGCGGGAGTCCGAGGACGAGAAAGTGGAGAAGGTCCGACAGCTCACGCGTCTGCGCGGTGTTGCATACAACAGCTCATGGCTGTTCGTGATGGAGTTCTTCGGATGGCGCCAGTTCAAGAACCGGCGGGAGGTCGGCTCTCTCGCCGGATTGACGTCGACGCCGCACGAAAGTGGGGACATGAGTCGCGAGTTGGGAATCGATAAGGCCGGCAATCCCCGAATCCGCACGATGGCGATTGAGATCGCTTGGTGTTGGCTTCGATTCCAGCCACAAAGTGATCTCAGTCAATGGTTTAACAGGCGATTCGCCAATGGCGGAAAACGAGCTCGACGAATAGGCATCGTGGCATTGGCCCGGCGACTGTTGATAGCCCTATGGAGATATGTTGATCACGGCGTGGTGCCGGCAGGCGCCATCTTGAGCAAGTAGGAGATCTGTGTGTTGAGAGTCGAAGATCAGATCGGTGTGAGCGAGCCCGTGCCCACCCTTGGCCCATCCGATGGAGCCGGTTTCATAGATGGGGAACCACGACTTCTGCCGGGCGCGATCCAACCCAGGCAGAGACCCCGCCGACGCCCGGGTTGAAGATCGGTGGTGCGGGAAACGAAACGACGACCGCCCCATTTGAAGAGATCTGCCCGTCGGGACTGACGACGATTCGCAGAGAAAGGGGATCACCTGGTCATCGTCAATCGGTCGGATCTTGAGGACCGGCGCCTCGAGAGGGTTATAGGCGACGTCGCTGTCGAACACCTTCCCGCCCATGACCGTCAGCGGCCCGGCCGGGAGAGCCTCGTGGATCCGGACCGGCGGCGTCTCTGGTAGAGACCAGGGTCGATGGTGCGCGCGTGATCGGCGTCGAAATCAATGGGGGTCGATGCTTCGGAAGATTCGAGTTCAGCAAGGCGTCGACAAGATGTTGCGCAGCTACCTCATCCTCGGAGGGCGATGTGTCGGCCGTTTCGGTGGTCAACCACAAACTCATCGCGGCGGCCAGCATGACGGCCCAGATAGGCGCGTGGTGGCGACTCCGATGATGCCGGGACATGTCGAGACTTTAGCACTCACCGGCGCGCCGGCGACGGCGAGCCACCGCGCCAGCTTGCCGCCGCTACAGCAGCTCGGAGATCTGCACAGTCCGCTTTTCGTCGATCTAGTTCTTCAACGCTGTCCTTGGGCGCTCGGCTCCAGGACACTCAACAATTCCAGCGGGGCGGCGACGATGTAGCCTGCACCTGCGTCAGTCGTCCGCGCCGCGAAAGCCCCAGGTTACACCGATGGTCCGCATCCGCGTTGACGCCGGTGTTGATGTCGATCGATGTGTCTCCAACAAAAACACCGCGGGCGGCGTTGATACCGAGATTGGAGAGCACATGCAGGCAAGACGTCGGGTCGGGTTTCAGCGGTACGCCGTCGAGCGCACCGCGCACGATGTCGAACGCATCATCCTCAAACAGCGCGCCGACGACCTCTCGGTAGCAAACTCGGGCTTGTTCGAGAGCACCGCGGTCTTGATGCCCCAGAATCTGAGTGTCGCCAAGACCTTCGGAATACCGGGGAACGGACGTGTGGTTGCGAGCCATCTCCGCGAATACTCGTCACGCATAGCGGCGGCGATCTCCAGGACTGTTGACTCGTTGACGGATTCCGGAGGAAGGGCGCGCCGGACGAGCTTCTCGATCCCGTCACCAATGAAATAGCGGTAGCTGTCGCGTGAATGGATTGGATGGCCGAGCCCCTCCAGAACCGCATTCATGGAGTCGGCCAGATCACCCAGGCTGTCGACCAGGGTCCCGTCGAGGTCGAAGATCACCAGCTCAGTGTTGATTTTTGGCATCCCTTCTCATGGCTGCAGTAGGTTGATTCCGGCGGAGATCAGGATCGCCATCAGGAGCGAAACCGCGGCGCAGTAGATTCAGCAGAATCGGGTGGGAGAGTGGATCCAGCATCTAGTATCCAGCATCGAGCATCTATCGAATCGCAGTCCTACATCGCCTGTTCAGACGGCAGCACCATGATCCGCGGTATCGACACGCCCGGTGGCTGCTCGAGCATGAAACCGAACGGATGCGGGCGATGTCACCCCGGATCGAGAGGCTTTTGCATGCCGAGCATGTCGCGAGGGTGGACCTCGAAGTGGTCCTGGAGCTCGGTGTTGACGAGGCCCGGCTCGAGGCAGGAAACCCGAACTCCGGAGCCGGCCACCTCGATCCGCAGCGCCTCGGTCAGGGCCTCGATACCGTACTTACTGCCGGCGTAGACCCCGGCGGTCGGCCGCACCTTGGTGCCGAGGATCGAGGAAGTGTTGATGAGATACGCCGCTTCCCTGGGCCTTGAGGAACTTGAGTGCCGTGTAGGCCATGCGCGTCGCGGCCTCGAGGTTGACGCGAATGTTGGCGCACAGACGGTCGATGTCGGCACTCTCGATCGGCGCCGTGTCCATGATGCCGGCGTTGTTGAAGACCACGTCAAGTCGACCAATCGATCGACGGCAGCCTCGATCAGTTGATTCGAAATGTCAAAGTCGGTGGGGTACCCGGCGACTGCGACGGCGTCGCTCAACTCTCCCGCGAGTTCTTCAAGCCGGTCCATCCGGCGTCCGTTGAGAACCAACAGAGACCCGGCCCGATCAAGCTCT
This sequence comes from Candidatus Sulfomarinibacteraceae bacterium, assembly GCA_963769215.1. Classification (GTDB taxonomy): domain Bacteria; phylum Acidobacteriota; class Thermoanaerobaculia; order Thermoanaerobaculales; family Sulfomarinibacteraceae; genus Sulfomarinibacter. The sequence goes on from CAVYKX010000002.1 coordinate 3,488, forward strand.
CCGGCAACGCCGCGGCCGATGCCGCTCGAGGCGCCGGTGATGATCGCGACCTTTCCCTCAAGCCTCATGACGTCTCCTTTTCTCAAGCTGTGACGATATCAAAGTGTGATTCGCAAACACCACATGGTTCATTTTTGAAAGATCCGAGTAGGATGCCCGCGCAAAGGAGTCATCGATGCCCAATAAACTGCGTGTCATCCTCCCGGTCGCATTTCACGTCGCCCTCTTTTCGGGGATCTCGTCTGAATCTTCGGTTGCCGCCGATGAACCGCCTGCGGCGGCTGAACCAGGCACCGACCGGGAACAAACGACAGCCGAGGGCGAGGAGGAATTCAGCGAAGCGCGCCAGGAGGCCATTCCCGTGTTCAACGAGGGTGTTGCGGCCATCGAAGCGGGAGACATGCCGAAAGCCCTCGAAAAATGCAGAGCGCATCGGCGATCGATCCTGAGTTTCCTGATGCATCGAGAGCTGCGGCGGCAGTTGCGATGGAGCTCGAGGACTTCCAGGCCGCGGCTGACGCCGCCGAAAACCTCGTCAGACTCGACCCGGACAATGCCGATGCGATCGGCACCGCATACTTCGCCGAGCTGTTGCTCGGTGACGTCGACCGCTTGATTCCCTCGGCTCGCCGCCTCGCCGATGTCAACCCTGCGGTTGTGTCCAACGAGATGTTGCAGCACGCACAGGTTCTGTTCGATGACGACCTGCTGGCTGGGTCGCGATCGTTGCTCGAGCTGATCATCGAGAAGGAGCCTGAAGTCCGCCCAGGCCTATTTCCAGCTCGGTCTGACCTGCAACATGCTCGGCGATATGGAGTGTGCCAAGCAGGCTCTGGGAAAATTTCTCGAGATTGCCCCCGATGATCCCGACGCCGCCACCGCACAGTCTCTCCTCGACTACCTTAGAGATCGGCATATCTGCTTGCTCGCCCGGTGACGCGGGTCTATTCTCGATCGACGGCTCGTTCGGCGAGATCAAGAAAGCAGTGGGTGGGGATGAACCGGACCTGAATCGGCTCGATCTGATCGAATTTCGGAGCTCGCCGGCCGGCTGGGGGAACGGAAAAAACTTCGACCGGTCCGAGGCGTTCGTCATCGAATCACCACTCCGGATCTGCCCGCTCGGTGCACACGTCGACCATCAGGGCGGGGTCGTCACCGGGATGACCGTCGATCGCGAGGTGCTGCTGGTGGCGGGCCCCGCGTCGGATGCGGTTGCAAGATCGTGAGCCTCGATTTTCCAGGCGAGGTCACCGTGAGGCTGGGAGAACCGGTGCCGCCTCGGGACGGCGGTTGGGGCGACTATGTCCGAGCAGCGATCGCTGTCCTGTCGTCTCGCTACCGCCTCCACACCGGAGTGCGGGCAGCGATCGGCGGCGATCTGCCGGGGGCTGGTTTGAGTTCGTCGGCCGCCGTGTTGGTTGCCTACCTGCTGGCGCTTTCGAAGGTGAACGGCATCGATATCCAACGTGAGGAGATCGCCGGACTTGTCCAGAAGGCGGAGAACGACTACGTCGGCGTATCCAGCGGGCGCCTCGATCAGAGCATGATCCTCTTCGCGGAGCGCGATCACCTCACTCGGGTCGATTGCTCGGACCTGAGCATCGAGCAGGTGCCACACCCCCCCGGATGGGCCGACTTTCGAGTTCTCGTGGCCTTTTCGGGCGTCGGTCGCACTCTCGCCGGGTCCAGTTTCAACACCCGGGTGGAGGAGTGTCACGATGCCGCGAGGCTCTTGCTGAAGCTCGCAGGCCGGCCGGTTCCCGAACGGCCGGTGCTGTCGGCTGTGCCACACCGGGTTTTTGAGCGATTCGTTCAAGACCTGCCTCGAACCGAGCGGCGTCGCGCTACCCACTATTTCAGTGAACAGCGGAGGGTGTTCTCCGGGGTGGAGGCCTGGCGGTCCGGAGATCTCGGGAGGTTCGGCTCATTGATGAACGCCTCCGGCGCCAGCTCGATTCACAATTTCGAGAGCGGCACTGCCGAGTTGGTGACCCTGTGTGAAATCCTCCAGGAGACTCCGGGAGTCTACGGCGCTCGGTTTTCCGGCGGCGGCTTCGGTGGAAGCTGTGTCGCTCTGATCGAGCCCGATGCCGGAGTCTCGGTCATCGAAGAGGTGCGGCGACGGTATGAAGCTGCGCACCCTCTGGCAGCCGCCGAAGCGTCTTTTCACGTGTGTCTCCCGGGAGGATCGGCGCGCGTGTCGGATCTGGAACTGTAATGCAGGCCGTGATCCTCGCGGCGGGGAAGGGGACAAGGTTGCTGCCGATTACCCAGGCGCGCAGCAAGGCCATGGTTCCAGTGCTCGGACGGCCGCTGGTCGAACTGGCGGCGATGCCTTTTGTCGACAACGGTATTCACGACTTCATCTTCGTGATCTCGCGCGACGACACCGAGATCACAGACTATTTCGAGAGCCGTTGTGCCCTCGATATCGCCCCGCGGTTCGTCATCCAGGAAGAACGACTCGGCATGGCTCACGCCCTGGGCCTCGCCGCCCCACTCATTCGTGGTCGATTCGTGGTGTCGGCTTGCGACAGCCTGATCGACTCGTCGCACGTCAGGGACCTTCTCGATGCTGCGGTCGGCGCGGACGCCGTGCTCAGCCTGCTCGAGGTCGAGCCGGAGCTGGTCACGCGGAGCGGGGTGGTGGAGCTCCGATGGCGCGCGGATTCTGCGAATCGTGGAGAAACCAACGCTCGAGACCGCGCCGTCAAACAACGTGAGCCTGCCTCATTACGTCTTTCCGCCATCGATACTGGACCTTCTTCCGTTCGGTCGAGCCGTCGCCCCGCGGCGAATACGAACTTCAGGACGCCATCCAGATGCTGATCGAGGCGGCAGCGTGGTCACAGGGGTACGAGCGCGCAGCGGACCCAAGTGTCGAACCCCGGAGGACCTTCTGAGCCGCTGACGCGGCTGTTGTTCTCGAGGAAGGCGACTCCGGCCGCCCGGCTCCGGTCGCCCGCCGGCCACGGCAGCGCACTTCGTCGAGCCATGTCGGGTCGAGTTGGGTGTCGTGCTCGGTGAAGCGGATGCGCTATCGGGCCCGAGGTGTTCCTCGAGTCCGGCTGCGAGATCGGCAGCCGAGCCGTGGTCAGGAGATCGATCGTTCTTCGCGGCGCACGGGTCGGTGACGGGGAGACGTGGAGGACCGGGTCGTCGTCTGAATCCGACGACGGTCGATCAACGAAAATCTCTCGCCAGTCGCCCGATAAATTGACCCGTTCGCGACCGAAGAGATTGCCGGGAGGTCCTTCCTCTGTCGCGCCGGCAGATGCCGCAGGGGAACGCAAAACGAGGGCGATGGCCAGGACGAAAATTCGTTTCACGGGGGCCTCCATTGGATTGCTGTGAACAGCTACATTAGCACGGCCGTGTATGGTAGCTGACGAATTTCGGACTGACCATTAATTGAAGCGCGGTCTCTAGAATCGTGCCATCGAAGAAAATTGAAGAATCTGTTAAAGTAGAATTATAAGCAATTTAAATATCTCAAGGCGCCGAGTTTGTTAAGATTCACAAGGGTTTACAAATCGATTCGAAAATGCTATTTTTCAAAGTGGTCAGACCAATGAAGAATCACGGCGAGACTTCCGGCGAGGCCTCCGCCAGAGATCAAGCCCAATCCACCGGTCGCCGCGAAGGCTGGTGGTGGCCTATGTACGGCAGCTCATCGAGAGCGGTGAGTTCAGCGCGGGAGACAAGCTCCCACCGGAAAGGGAACTCGTTGAACTGATCGGTGTCAGCCGAGCGAGCGTCCGTGCCGGACTGCAAACACTCGCTACCGTCGGCGTGGTTGAATCCCGCCGAGGTGCAGGGACCTTCGTCGCAGATGGTCCACCGCTCCTCGACGTGAACCCACTTTCGCTCTTTACCGCCATCCACGGAATCCCGAGGGCCGAGCTCTTCGAGACCCGGAGGGCGATCGAGATCGATCTCGCGGGGCTGGCTGCCGAGCGCGCCGGCGGCGACGAACTGGCGGCGATCTCCGAGGAAGTGATGGAGATGTTCGCTTCCACCGATGACGTCCACCGGTTTCTCCTCCACGACATCCAGTTCCATCGCGCGGTCGCGTCTGCGGCGCGGAATCCCCTGCTCGCCGCGATCATGGAAATGGTGGCCGACCTCTTCTACGACCAGCGGAAGAAGACTGTGGATCGATGGCGGGGCGCGAGCGAAGCCGCAGAACAACATCGCAGGATCTACCAGGCGATTCGTGCAGGCGACGTCGAGCGATCGCGAGGGAGATGGATATTCACCTGCAATGGGCCGAGGAATCCCAGGAGATGGAGATCAAGGCAACGCCCAGCCGAGAGGACGGCGAGGGATAGGTGGATGTGCGGGCAGCTCGTCGCGGTGCGTTGGGCCGTTTTCTGCCGGTGATCGTCGGCATGTGGCTCTCGATCCTCGGCGGTTCGGCCTGCACCGGCGATGGTGCGACCACGGTCATCAAGCTCGCGCACGGACTCGACGTCACGCACCCGGTGCACCGGCGATGGTGCGGATGGCCGAGATCGTCGGCAGAGGACTCCAACGGCTCGGTTCGGATCGACATCTACCCTTCCGAACAGCTCGGTTCGGAGCGGGAGTGCGTCGAACTCCTTCAGATCGGGTCGATTGGCATGACCAAGGTCTCGACCGGCCCGGCCGAAGCCTTCATACCGTCATTCAAAGTGTTCAGCCTGCCGTACGTCTTTCGCGACCGTGAGCACCTTTTCGCGGTCCTCGAAGGCGAGGTCGGCCGGGATCTGCTGCTCGAGGGGCCGAAGTTCGAGGTTGCGGGGCCTGTGCTACTTCGACGCCGGCAGCCGGTCTTTTTACACCCGCGATACACCGGTTCACACGCCGGCAGATCTGGTCGGCCTGAAGATCCGCACCCAGGAGAGCGCCACAGCGATGCAGATGGTGCGTGCGTTGGGCGGGTCGGCGACACCGATCTCGTGGGGTGAGCTGTATACGGCGCTCCAGCAGGGGGTTGTGGATGGGGCCGAGAACAATCCACCGAGCTTCTACCTCTCGCGCCACTACGAGGTCTGCCGCTACTACAGCCTCGACCAGCACACCTGGGTTCCGGATGTACTGCTGATGAGCGCGAAGGTGTGGGACGAACTGGCGCCGAGGGAGCAGGAAATTGTCCAGCGAGCTGCGCTCGAGGCTGCGGAGTATCAGAAGCTCATCTGGGCCGAAGCGTCTGCAGAGGCGCTCGCAAAGGTCGAGGAATCTGGTGTAGAGATCATCCGGCCCGACAAGGAGCCGTTCCAAGCCGCCGTAGAGGAGATGCTCGAGGAGTATCGGGACCAGCCCGAGATCTGGCGGTGGATCGAACGGATCCGGGACGGTCCGGGTGAGCGCCGCGTCAGAGACGGAGGCCGGGTCGTGAGGATTCGGCGGGGCGTCGATTTCGCGCTCGAGTGGCTGCTCGTAGCGCTGATGTCGTTGATGGTGGTCAACGTTTTGTGGCAGGTCGCGACCCGTTTTCTGCTCAACGATCCCAGCTCCTTCACCGAGGAGATCGCCCGCTATCTCCTGATCTGGGTCGGGCTTCTCGGTAGCGCCTACGCGGTCGGCAAACGGAGTCCATCTGGCGATCGATCTGCTCCCTTCCAAGTCGAGGGGACGCAGGAAGTCTGTGCTGGATCTGTCGATCGAGGCCTGCATCTTCGTCTTCGCAGCGCTGGTGCTGGTCGGAGGTGGATCCGGTCTGGTGAGGCTGACGCTTGATCTGGGCCAGACCTCGGCGGCGCTTCGGGTGCCGCTCGGGTTCGTCTATCTGGCCCTGCCGCTTTCGGGCCTCTTGATGATGTTCTACGCGGGGTTGCACGCGGTGAGCGCGTTTCGGAGCATCCAGCACCCGAACGACGGGGGAGCCGGCTGATGGAGTGGCTGCACGTCCTCGTTCTGGTCGTGGTCTTCGGCGCCTTGCTCCTGCTCGGGGTCCCGGTGGCGTTCGCGATCGGGATCGGCACCGTTGTGACGATGCTGCTCGGGCATCGCGGCCGAGCCGGCGCTCTGATCACGGTCGCGCAGCGCATGGCGACCGGACTCGACAGCTTTGCCCTGATCGCCATTCCGTTCTTCATCCTTGCCGGCCAGTTGATGAACCGTGGCGGCATCGCTCGGCGGCTCATCGATTTCGCAAAGGCCGTCGTGGGTATGCTGCCCGGCGGGCTCGCCTACGTCCACATTCTGGCCTCGATGCTGTTTGGTGCGATCTCCGGTTCGGCGGTGGCTGCGGCCTCGGCGATTGGTGGCGTCGTCGGTCCGCGGATGGTCGAGGAAGGCTACGACAAGAATTTTGCGGCCGCGGTCAACATCTCGTCGGCGACAACCGGCCTCGTGATACCGCCCTCCAACATTCTGATCGTCTACTCGCTGGCTTCGGGCGGAGTGTCCATCGGCGCGCTCTTCCTCGCCGGTTATCTGCCGGGCATCCTGGTCGGCCTCTGCTTGATGGTGGTGGCCGGGATCTTCGCGATTCGCATGCACTACCCGGTTGCGGGGAGCTTCCGAGTCGGCGAGGCCGTCGGGAAATTCTTCTCCGCACTCCCGAGCCTGCTCCTGCTGGTGGTGGTCATCGGTGGCATCGTTGCCGGCATCTTCACGGCCACCGAGGCGGCAGCCGTGGCGGTGGCCTACTCGGGGATTCTCGCGTTTATTTATCGCGAGGTCAGGGTTCAGGACCTGCCGCAGATCCTGCTCGCGACGGTGGCGACGACCGCCATCGTTATGCTTCTGATCGGAACTTCGACCGCGATGTCGTGGTTGCTCTCCTACGAGGACATTCCGCAGAACGTGAGTGCGGCGCTGCTCGGTTTGACCGAAAACCCGGTGGTGATCCTGCTCGTCATCAACGTCATCCTGCTGGTGGTCGGCACTTTCATGGACATGACGCCGGCGGTCCTGATTTTCACGCCGATCTTTCTGCCGGTGGTGACCAATCTCGGTATGGACCCCACGCATTTCGGAATCGTGATGGTCCTCAACCTGTGTATCGGTCTCTGCACGCCTCCGGTGGGTAGCGTGTTGTTCGTCGGCTGCGGCGTTGCCGGGGCCAAAATAACTGATGTGATCCGGCCGCTGCTTCCGATGTACGTCGCGATGGTGCTTGGCGCTGATCGCAGTGACATTCGTGCCGTGGCTCAGCCTGTGGCTGCCCGGTGTATTTGGATTTTGATGGAGGATTGATGAATTTGCGGCAACAACTCGAACAGCTTCCGACCCTCGCGCCGGGAGACGACGAAACTCGTGAGACGTTGACGCTCCCCTCGGGGGCGAACGTGGAGGTTGCGCGGCGCGTCGATCTGTTGGACCGGTGGAGGCGCGCTGATGGTGGTCCGGGAGGGCAGCCGCCGGCGACTCTTGGTAGCGGAGTTGGTGGAGTCGGGTCTCGCGGCTCCGTTCCAGGGCGAGCGGTGGATTACGGAGGCGGGTCTCGAAGCCTGTTGCGGCGAGCTCGACCATCACAATGCGATGGCCGTGCGCAACGCGGTCGATACCGCGCGGCCCCAGCCGCTCGGGCTCGCCGACAGCTTCGGCCTCGGTGATCGGCTCGGGATAGCCGGGCCGGCTCACCTGCGGTCGATGCGGGGCAGTGGCTTCAAGGTGGTGCTCGCCCAGCAGTCGATCCGGGAGCTCGAGCGCACCGAGCGCACACCGGATGAGGTCATGGACGCCGCCACCTGGGCGGTTCTCGAGGAGGGTTGGAGCGAGCCCTGGGGAGCGGACGCCGATCACCTCAAGACACCCGCCGATGTGGAGCTGATGGCCGAGGCCGGGTTCACGATGTTCACGATCGATCCCGGCGATCACGTGGTGGACGCGGCCGATGAGATGTCCGTTTCGGAGCTCGAGGCGGCGGCCGCCGCATTGCCCTGGGCCGACCTCGAATCAACCATGTCGGAAGCCCTGGGAAGATACGCCGATGTCAAGGTGGATGTCGGCCCTGAGCTGTCTCTCGAACCGTCGACGGAAGACGTTCTCCGGGCATGGGTGAAATACGGCGCCTCGTTGGCCCACACGGCGAAGATGTACCGCCATATCGCTTCGACGATGGGCGATCGGCCGTTCGAGGTGGAGGTCTCGGTCGACGAGACCGCCTCGGTGACCTCGCCCTTCGAACACTGGTTGGTGGCCTCGGAGCTGCGTCGTCTCGGCGTCGAGTGGATCGGTCTCGCGCCGCGTTTCATCGGCGATTTCGAAAAGGGGATCGACTATCGGGGAGACCTCGAGGTCTTTCGAAATGAGTACATCAAGCACCTCGCGATTGCGGAGGCTGTGGGCCCGTACAAGATCAGCATTCACTCCGGCAGCGACAAGTTCGGAGTCTACCGGGTGATCGGCGAGATCGGCCGGGGAGGGGTGCACGTCAAGACGGCGGGCACGAGCTACCTCGAGGCCCTGCGGACGATTGCGGCGTGCGAACCGGGGATGTTCCGCGAGATCCTGGATTTCTCGCGCTCCCTGTACGAGCACGAGCGCCGCACCTACCACGTGTCGGCCGTACTCGACGGGTTCCGGCGGGTGTGGATCTCGCCGACGGCGAGCTGTCGGCGTTGTTTGAGGACGATGATGCCCGGCAGGTCCTGCACGTGACCTTCGGGCGTGTTCTGACCGAGAAGAAAGATGGAGGCGGCTACCTCTTCAAGAACCGCCTGCTGGCCGCGCTCGATCAACACGAAGCGGCTCACTACAACAACCTTGTGGCGCACTTCAGGCGCCACACCGCGCCGTTCAACGGCGTTGATGGAGAAATTGCATGAGTTATCTGGAAGATCTTTTTTCGCTCGAAGGCAAGGTTGCAGTGGCGATCGGCGCTGGCGGAGTACTTGCCGGCGCGATGGCAGAAGCCCTCGGCGGGGCCGGTGCGCGAGTGGCGGTGCTCGATCTCAACGGAGAGGCGGCAGAGGAGCGTGCCCAGACCATTCGCAAGGCATCCGGGGTCGATGCTCTCGGCATTAAGGTCGATGCCACCAGCGAGGAGGACCTCCGAAAGGCCCTCGGCCAGATCCTCAGCCTCTGGGGACGGGTCGACATTCTCCTCAACGCTCCCGGCATCAACTCGGGGACGCCTTTCTTCGAGATCACCGAGGAAGAGTGGGATCGGATCCTGTCAGTCAACCTCAAGAGCATGTTTCTGGCGAGCCAGATCTTCGGTCAGGAAATGGTGGATCGCGGCGAGGGCGGATCGGTCATCAATATCTCGTCGGCTTCCTCGGGACCGCCGCTTTCAAAGGTCTTCACCTATTCGATCACCAAGGCGGGGGTCAACAATTTGACCCAGTTCCTGGCGAAGGACTGGGCGCCGCACTCGGTGCGGGTCAACGCCGTTGCCCCCGGGTTCTTTCCGGCCGAGCAAAACCGCAAGCTGCTGACCGAGGAACGCACGGCGTCCATCATGAATCACACACCGATGAATCGCTTCGGAGAGGCCGACGAGCTCGCGGGCGCGGTCGTGTGGCTGGCGTCTGAGCGCGCGTCGGGCTTCGTGACCGGCGCCATCGTCCGCGTCGACGGCGGCTTCACCGCCATGACGATCTGAGGATCGGACCATGGTCGTCACATGCACGAATGCCGAACGCAGCCTGAGCGATACCGAGATCCGCGAAGTTCTGGCCGAGGGCTTCGGACAGCTCGATCTGACCGGCAAAAGGGTCTTGATCGTCATTCCGGATGGAACCCGGACGGCGCCGATCGGCCTGTTCTTCGGCCTCCTCGGCGACATCCTCGGGTCGAAGGTCGAGGCTCTCGACTATCTGATTGCTCTCGGCACCCACCCGCCGATGGACGATGCCGCCAAGGGCCGGCTCCTCGAGACCACGGTGGTCGACGGGATGGCCGGTTCTTCGAGGATCTTCAACCACCGTTGGGAAGCGCCCGACACCTTCGCGACCCTCGGCACCATCCCGGCTGCGGAGGTTGCGGCAGAGACCGACGGCATGATGGAGATGGACATCGTGGTGCGGCTCAATCAGCTCGTCGGCGATGAGGACGGAAACACGCTCCTACGACCACATTCTGGTCTGCGGGCCGGTCTTTCCCCACGAGGTCGCCGGGTTTCTCCGGAGGCAACAAGTACTTCGTCCCGGGCATCGCCGGTCGAGGAAGTGATCGACGCGACCCACTGGGTGGGGGCGCTGGTGACGAGCCAATCGATCATCGGAGTGCGGGAGACCCCCGTCCGGCGTCTCATCGACCGGGCCGCATCCTTCATCCCGACACCGAGAAGCCTGATCGCTCTGGTCATGCACGGGCACGATCTGCACGGAATTTTCATGGGCGGTATGGAGGAGGCGTGGCGGCCGGCGACGGAACTCTCGGCCGAGCTCGACATCGTGTGGGTCGACCAACCCTTCAAACGCGTCCTGTCGGTGATGCCGGAGATGTACGACGACATCTGGACCGGCGCCAAGGGAATGTACAAGCTCGAACCGGCGATCGCCGATGGCGGCGAGGTGGTGATCTACGCGCCCCACATCACCGAGGTGTCCTATGTTCACGGGCATCACCTCGACCAGATCGGGTACCACGTGCGCGATTACTTCACGGCTCAGTGGGAGAAGTTCAAACACATCCCGTGGGGTGTGCTGGCGCACTCCACGCATTTGCGCGGCCACGGCTCATTTGTCGACGGCGTGGAGAAGCCGAGGATCAGGTCACCTTCGCCACCGGCATTCCCCGTGAGCGGTGCGAGGCGATTGGCCTCGGATACCTCGACCCGGCGGAGGTGGACCCCGAAGAGTGGGCGGACCGGGAGGACGAGGGCGTCCTGCTGGTGCCGGCGGGCCGGCGAGCAACTGTATCGACTGAAAAATCAAGATCACGGTATTGAAGGAGGAGCGATGACGGAGAAGAAGGCGGACCTCGGCCTCATCGGCCTGGCGGTGATGGGCCAGAACCTGGTGCTGAACATGAACGACCACGGCTTCAAGGTGGCGGTCTTACAACCGGACCGTGTCGAAGGTGGACGAGTTTCTCGCAGGGCGATGCCAAGGGCACCGAGATCGTCGGCGCCCACTCGGTCGAGGAATTGGTCGACGCGCTCGGCAAAACCGCGGCGGGTGATGCTTGCTGGTCAAGGCGGGCCAACCGGTGGACGATTTCATCGAGCGCCTGATTCCCGCTCCTGGACGAGGGCGACATCATCATCGACGGCGGCAACTCCAACTACAACGACACCATCCGGCGCACCGAAGTACGTCGAGTCCAAGGGGCTGCTCTACATCGGCACCGGCGTGTCGGGTGGCGAGGAGGGCGCCCGCAAGGGCCCGTCCATCATGCCCGGCGGATCGCCGGCGGCGTGGCCCCACGTCAAGCCGATCTTCCAGGCGGTCTCGGCCAAGGTCGAGGACGGCAGCCCGTGCTGCGAGTGGGTGGGCGAGAACGGCGCCGGCCACTTCGTCAAGATGGTCCACAACGGCATCGAGTACGGCGACATGCAGCTCATCTGCGAGGCCTACCAGCTGATGAAGGAGGGCCTCGGGCTCGACCACGACCGCATGCACGAGGTCTTCGCCGAGTGGAACGAGGGCGAGCTCGACTCCTACCTGATCGAGATCACCCGCGACATCCTCGGCTTCAGCGACGAGGACGGCGAGCCGATCGTCGAGAAGATCCTCGACACGGCGGGGCAGAAGGGCACCGGCAAGTGGACCGCGATGTCGGCCCTGGAGATGGGCATCCCGCTGACGCTGATCGCCGAGGCGGTGTTGGCGCGCTTCCTGTCGGCGCTCAAGGACGAGCGGGTTGCGGCCGAGAAGGTTCTGAGCGGCCCCGATGCGACCTTCGACGGCGACGTCGAGGCATTCATCGACGACCTCCGGCAGGCGCTCTACGCCTCCAAGATCGTGTCCTACGCCCAGGGCTACATGCTGATGCGGGCCGCGGCCGAGCGAGTACGGCTGGAACCTCAACAACGGCGGCATCGCCCTGATGTGGCGGGGCGGCTGCATCATCCGCTCGGCCTTCCTCGGCAAGATCAAAGAGGCATTCGACACACGACCCGGATCTGTCGCAATCTCCTGCTCGATCCCTACTTTCAAGGACGCGGTCCAGAACGCCCAGGCGGCCTGGCGGCGGGTGGTGGCAAAGGCGGTCGCATCTGGGCGTGCCGGTGCCGGCCATGTCGAGCGGGCTCGGCCTTCTTCGACGGCTACCGCCACGGACGGCTGCCCGCAAATCTGCTCCAGGCGCAGCGCGACTACTTCGGCGCCCACACCTACGAGCGGGTCGACCGGCCGCGCGGCGAGTTCTTCCACACCGACTGGACGGGGCACGGCGGGGATGTGACCGCGAGGACGTATCAGGCGTGAGGAGCGACGAGACCTTCGCGAATTCGGAATTCGGAATTCGGAATTGCATCACCACGAGCGGATGAGTCGGAAAGGACACTCAACATGATCACATTTCGCGAAGACGCCAAATACGCACTGCTGGTGCCCACGAGCATGGGGGTTCGCCTGACGCCGGCCAACGGCCAGGCGGTCCATTGCAGCAAGACACTTCACGATGCAGGTCACCAGCGCCGAATCCAACGTGGCCAGCGTGTCGTCCTATCTCGGCCTGCCGGTCAAGGTCCTGACGGCCTTCGTCAAGGGCAGCCCGATCGCGCGCATGATCAAGGACGACCTGGCGGGCCGTCACATGGACTACGAGGGCCGAGAGGTCGACCAGGGCGGGCCCTGGGGCTACCGCCACCAGTTCAACATGGCGGACAGCGGCTACGGCTCGCGCGGGCCGCGCGTGCACAACGACCGCGCCGGCGAGGTCGGACGGACGCTGAACGTCGAAGACTTCGACCTCGATCGGATCTTCGGGAGCGAGGGCGTGCAGATCGTCCACCTGTCGGGGCTGATCGCCGCCCTGTCCCCGGAGACCAGCACCTTCTGCCTGGAGGTCGCGCGGGCCGCCAAGAAGCACGGCACCCGCATCTCGTTCGACCTCAACCACCGCGCCTCGTTCTGGGCAACCGTGAAGACGAGCTGCACCAGATCTTCCACGAGATCGCCGGGCTGTCCGATATCCTGGTCGGCAACGAGGAGGATTTCCAGCTCTGCCTCGGCATCGAGGGCCCGGAAGCGGGCGGCAAGGACCTGGCCGCGAAGATCGAGAGCTTCAAGGGCATGATCGACCGGGCCAAGGAGGCCTATCCCGAGACCTCGGTCTTCGCCACCACGCTGCGCGAGGTCGTCAGCGCCAATGCACACCTGTGGGGCGCGATCACAGCGGTGGGCGACGAGTGGCACGTGGTCGAGCCGCGCGAGATCGGCGTCCTCGACCGCATCGGCGGCGGCGACGGCTTCGTCGGCGGCATGCTGTACGCCATCCTCAAGGGCTGGGAGCCGGAGAAGTGGGTCCAGTTCGGCTGGGCCACCGGCGCCCTGGTCACCACCCTGCTGACCGACTACGCCCAGCCCGCCGACGAGGAGCAGATCTGGAGCATCTGGGAGGGCAACGCCCGGGTTCGACGCTGATCGGGCCGGACCAGCCGGGAAGCGACCCGCACCGCGGCACGCGAACCGCTCGGTCTCGATCGTGCCGATCGCGGTGTCGAAGAGGAGAGCACCGAGTCGTCGAGGAGAATCCTCGGCGACATCACGCCGCAGCGATTATTCGTTGAACGTTCAACGTTCGAACGGTTGACGTTATCCTGTCAGGGCATGGAATTTCGGAATGACCTCACCATCTGGGTATATCACCTCAAACGGGGCGGTGGGCACGCGGTCGTGAACTGGATCGCCCGCAATCTTGATCGCCAGGTCTTCCACCTCAACAACGCATTTTCGAAACCGTTCAAGGTCCGTTGGCGGGGTGAGAAGATCTTTCGCCGAATCTCCGACCCGGTCAGGTACGGTGGGCCTGGCAAGCGGCTCTACAACGTCGATCTGCCTCCCGGAGCCGGGTGGCGCGAGGTGGCGCGCATGCCCAAGGAAGTCCTACTCACCAACGTGGAGAACTTTCCGCTCGACCGAGTGCCCGTCGAACCGTTGATGGGGGACGGGGCTGATCGTCTGATCGGAACGAGCCGGCGTCGGGTGACGGTACTCGTGCTGCGCGACGCCCACAACACCTTCGCCAGCGTCTGGCACGGCAAGCGACGGATGCGAAACCGGCTGCACCGCTTCTACCGGTCGCAGTGGAAAGCCTACGCGCGGGAGTTCCTCGGCGAGACCTCCTACCTGCCCGCTGACACGGTCAAGGTCAGCTTCAACGCCTGGTTTGCAGACGACGAATACCGGCATAGGGTGGCCGAGCAGCTCGGGCTGGACTGCGCCGACAGGGGGGTCGACGAGGTCTCGTCGGACGGAGGTGGTAGCTCGTTCACAGGCCAGGATTTCCAGAACGAGGCACGCAAGATGGCCGTGCTCGACCGCTGGCGCCACTTCGTCGACAATCCGGAGTACCTCGCTGCGTTCGACGCGGAGACCATCGAGCTCTCGCGGCGCATTTTTGGGGACATCACGAATCGCGATTGACGGGCGGGATAGGCCCCGCCTCTGCACCTGTTGACGCCTTTACGGCTGTAGGCGCGGCATCTATGCCGCCCGTGCTACGAGTCACCCGGACGAAAGCTCTTCGACGACGGCTCGAGGCCGTCGCCGGTGGCGTAGATGATGACCTCTCCGCCTGATGGCCCGAGCCTCAGGTACGCTCGGCCCTCGCCCCGGGACACCAAGACTTCGCCGGCGCCGGTGTATGGAAGGAGTCGAGCGTCGCCGTCAGCGGTCACCCGAAGGTGTCCGTTCCAGTCCCGAACGGGTGTTCCATTCTTGTCGAGCACTGCGAGATTGACGGCGACAGTTCGGCCCGGCCTCGCCTTGACCTCGTCGATGGCTGATTGCCACCGTCACCGCCTTCTGCCAGGCCCGAAGCCTTTCGACCACGGTGACCCCATCCCGATCTCCCTCGACGGTGAGCTCGGTGAATTTTCCTTCCAGGTCGAACACGTGATGGAGCTTCCCTTCGAGCTCGATCGGTGACGACCCGTCGAAGATGAATCGGACCCGGTCGCAATTCGTGAACGAGTGCAGCTTTCTCTCGCCTGGGTCGCCGGTGAGGAAAAGCGAGACGAAGGCCGCGTCGGAAAACCGCGCTCGAAAAAGTTCCGCCGCCATCTTGGGCTGTCTCCACGCGTCGAAGAGCCCAGGCTGCCGGCGGATATCGTTTCCGGTGCTCGGTGGCGTAGTCGGTGAAGCTCCAGACGGTGTGGCCGGCCAGAAACGGTCGATCTTCCATCAATTTCCACTCGTATTCGAGCGTTGCGACCTGGGTCAGCTCCGCGCCGTCATCGCCCTTGACGCTGTTCGGGAAATTGCAGCATTCGGAGGCGATCACGTTTTTGAGCCGGCATGCGTCGCGCGCTTCCTCGAGCACCTCGAGCTCGTAATTCACGCTCCAGACGTCGGGGATGCCGACTGTCTTTTCGCGCTTCGCCCGGTAGAGGTGGTTTTCGGCGTAGGTCACGGGTCGCGATGGATCGAGCTTGCGGGCGATCTTCCGGAGCTCGAGATAGGCTTTCCGCGATCGTGACTCGTTGCCCATGCCCCACAGGATGACGGATGGGTGATGCCGGTCGCGGAGGATCATGCTTCGCATCTGCCGGCGCGCAGCACGGCGCCACCCGCGCGATGAGCTCACGGTTTTCCACGATGCGATCTCAGCGTAGACCATGATCCCGAGCTCGTCGCACGCATCGAGAAATGCCGGGTGCTGGGGATAGTGGGAGAGGCGGACGAAGTTGCAGCCGTAGTGATTGAGCAGCTGGGCGTCGGCGCGATGGAGCTCCTCCGGCAGGGCGTTGCCGAGCCCGGGGATCGACTCGTGGCGGTTGCAGCCGTGGAGATCGACGCGTCGGCCGTCGAGAAAGAACCCGTGGTTCGGACGGAATTCTGCGCGCGTGATGCCAAAGCGCACCCGGACAACGTCAGTGGCACCGTCCGCGTTTTCCAGGGTTCCCTCGGCCCAGTAGAGATGGGGGTCTTGGGGTGACCAGCAGCGAGGAGCAGGGATCGTCGCGGCGCCGTTCGAGGTGGAAGCGATCAGCGCACCGTCAGAGGTCGAAACAGTCCATTTCACGCCGCCGCTTGACAGCGACTCATCCGGGCCGTTGACCGAGCATCGAAGTTCGAGACTCTCGGAACCGTCCGCCTCGGGGGTGGAAACGACTTCCACACTGTCAGTATGTATGTGGATGGCGGGCACCCATTCGAGCCACATCCGTCCGGCGAGTCCCCCGTAGAGGAGAAAATCGGGGTCGCGTCGTCCAGGCAGTACGTCACGCCGAAAGACATTGTTCAAACGAAGAGCGAGCACATGTCGCCGGGCATCGACCTTCGATGGAAGGTCGAGCGCGAAGCCGAGGTACTGGCCGTCGAACCGGGTGAGACAGCGACCGTCGAGCCAGATGTCGCCGAGCCCGAAGAACCCTTCGGCGTGCATTCGCCAGCAACCCTGTTCGTCGGCCGGCTCGGGCAGGACGAGTGCCCGCCGGTAGGCTCCATACCCGGAGTAGCTCCGTTCTCCATGCTGAAAGGTGTCGGATCGATTCCAGCAGTGGGGGAGGTCGACGGCCTCGCCGCCTCGCTTCCGTCCCTGAAGCCATCGCCTGCTGACCCGCCCCCGAGTGAACTCCCATCCATCGCTGATGTCGTGGCGGGGGCGGAGGGGGGTCGAGATCATCGCTGGCAATAGTAGCGCGGCAAGGGAAGACGTTGAAACGTTTGAACGTTCAACGTTAGTACGTTGGTTTCATCCGGAGATGTCTAAGGCAGAACACTCGGCTTGAAGCGAGCCCCTGCCTGACTCAGCTGAGCCCGCAGGGTTCTGTGACTTGGGATGACCGAATAACCACAGAGGCACAGAGTCCACAGAGAGCATCACAGAGTGATTTTTTCACGGTGTCTTGAGGACCTTGACGAAATGCTCTCAAGAATCGCCCTCCTGAACTCGAGCGCAAACGTTTGAGATTTCTCTGTGTCTTCCTCTGTGCCCTCTGTGTCTCTGTGGTGGTTCTGATTTTGGTTCTCGCCCGGCGGAGAACTGTTCTCCTCACGGAATTCCGGATGAGCCGAACGTTGGAAGGTCGCACGTTTCACCCGTCCCCCCAGGAAGCGGATTGATCTCATGGGAGGGAGGGTGGAAACGTTCAAACGTTCAACGTGCCAACGTGCAAACGTCGACTGGAACGACGTACGATAGAGCCCATGCTCAAACGCCTGCGTGCTCTCCTCGCGCCCGCACCCCACATCGAGAGGCTGCCCGATCCGGAGGTCAAGCGGCTCTACCCGAGGTTCCGGTGGAGGATTCTGGAATCTACTTTCATCGGCTACGCGGGTTTCTACCTCGTCCGCAACAACTTCTCGGTTGTGGCCAAGGATATCGAAGGCGCGCTCGGCTACGACCATTCGACGATCGGGAGCATCCTGGCGATGACCGCAATCTCATACGGCATCGGGAAATTCGTGATGGGGTCGATCTCGGATCGCAGCGACCCCCGAAAGTTCATGGCGCTGGGTCTGGCACTCACCGCGCTGTGCAACTTCGCTTTTGCCAGCGTTGCGAACGCCCACCTGCACATGGCGCTGTGGGCACTCAACGGATTCGTCCAGGGAATGGGCTGGCCGCCCTGTGGCAGGTCGATGGGGCACTGGTTCAGTGTCCGCGAGCGCGGGGTCTTCTTCAGTACATGGAACACTTCCCACAACGTCGGCGGCGGCATCGCCGGGATTCTCGCAGCCTACGTGGCGGGGCTCTATGGATGGCAGGCCGCCTTCTACTTCCCCGGCGCCATCGCTTTGATCGGTGCCGTCTATCTCTTCATGCGCCTCCGCGACACGCCGCAATCGGTCGGTTTGCCCCCGATCGAGGAGTATCAACAACGACTACACCGAAGAAGAACTCCAACACGGCTTGAAAGAGGACGAGCTCGGAACGAAGGAACTCCTCCTCGACTACGTCCTGAAAAACAAATACATCTGGCTTTTGGCGATCGCGAACTTCTTCGCCTACATCGTCCGCTACAGCATGCTCGATTGGGGGCCGATGTACCTGCGCGAGGTCAAGAATGCCACGCTTGTCGGGGGCGGATTTGCGATCCTCGTGATCGAGTTCGGCGGGATTCCCTCGACGATCCTCCTGGGGTGGGTTTCGGATAAGGCGGGCGGTCGAAGGGGGATGGTCGGCACGCTCTGCATGGTCCCAATCGCGATCGCTTTCACGGTCATCGCAGTGACCCCGCCGGGCTTCCTCTGGCTGGATATGTTCATGCTCGCTGTCATCGGGTGCTTCATCTACCCGGTGATCAACCTGATCACGATCGCCGCCCTGGATCTGACCTCGAAAAAAGCGATCGGCACAGCCGCCGGTTTCATCGGGCTGTTCGGATATATCGGCCGCACGGTCCAGGCCAAGGGGTTCGGCTGGATGGTGGACCACTTCAAGGAAATCTACTCGCTGCAGACCGCGTGGCTGATCGTGATGTACACCATCGTGGCGTGCGCAGTTGTGACGATCGCGATGCTGGCGACGATGTGGCGGCTCAAGCCGAGGGCGTAGCCCGCCGACCGCCCACCCAGATTTTGGATTTTGGATTTTGGATCTTGGATTTCCATCCCGCCCAGGCTACGCGCCGGCAGAACAGCGCGTTGATCGGGCGTGCCATTCTTAACAATGTCGGGTCCTTCAATGTCGAAATCGGTTCCGCGAAGGGTCCGATCATTGTTAAGGGTGGCAACCACGCGGTGTGACGCCAGTAAAACAGCGCGTTCGGCGGAGGTGCCATCTTTTGCATTGTCCGGAGCTCGGCCTCCGGGTCGGTTTGCCACTTGGGTCGGTCAATGCATAAGGTGGCTCCTTTGCGGGAAGCGCGTTGGCAGAAGAGCGCGATGAACAAAGGAAAGCTCCGCGAATGCCCGGGTCTCCCGCCTCGACCTCAGAAAACTCTAACGTTTTGCCTTGGTCGCCTCGGCGAGCAGCTCCGCAAGCTTCCCAGGATCCGTCGTCGGCAGCTTGCACGCGAAATTCCGGCAGACGTAGGCGGCGGCTTTGCCGTCCACGGTTACGTAGGCTTCGGCGAAGGGGGCGAGGCGCCGGATGGCTGCGCCCTCCTCGCCCGGTGGCACCACCAGCACAGCAGCATGGGGGAGGTAGATTTCTCGAACCACCCGGAGCAGAGCCTCGGTATCACCGGCTTCGGGTTGGCCTGCGATGACAACCTCGAGGGACGGACCGGTCCCGCGTTGCAGCGCCGACAGGAGCTGGCTGTGAGCAGACGGCAGCTGGTTCGCCTCGTTCGAGAAGGCGGCGAAGATGCGGTCCGCGACCTGCTGGATTTCGGTGTCGCCGGTCAGCCGGGCGAGGCGGATGAAATTGTCGGCCGCCATCGAGTTTCCGGAGGGGATCGCACCGTCGTAGACCTCTTTCTGACGAACGAGCAATTCCTCGTTATCGGTCGCGGTGAAGTAGAAGCCGCCGCGTTTCGCGTCCCAGAAGAGATCGCGGGTCTGCTTCTGGAGTTCCAGCGCCCCTTGAATGTACGCGGGGTCATTGGTTGCGTCGTAGAGCTCGAGCATGGCCGTGGTCATGAAGACGTAGTCGTCGAGGAACGCCGGGATCGAGGCGTCGCCGTCGCGGTAGCGGTGAAGCAGACGGCCTTTTTTCGTCCGCATTTCTTCGTGGACGAACTCGGTTGCCTTCTGCGCCGACCTGACCCACTCCGGCTCTTCGAAGACCCTCCCGGCGAAAGCCATCGCGGCCGCCATGAGTCCGTTCCAGTCGGCCAGGATCTTGTCGTCCTTGAGCGGGTGGATTCGCGCTTCCCGGATGTCGAAAAGCCGGGACCGGATGGACTCGAGGCGTATTTCGAATTCCTCCTCCGACATCTCCAGCTCGCGCGCCATTTCCGAGTGGCTCCGGGTGAGGTGCGGGATATTGCGGCCGGTGCGCCGGCCTGAAGCCTCGTCGGCGTAGTTCCCGGCCGTTTCGAGATTCCAGACCGCGGCGGCGAAAGCCGCGTCCTCCGCGCCGAGAATCTCCTCGACCTCGGTTGTGGTCCAGAGGTAGAAGAGGCCCTCCTCGCCCTCGCTGTCGGCGTCTTCGGCCGAGAAGAAGCCGCCCTCGGGCGCCGTCATATCGCGGAGCACATAGCTGATGATCTCGCGCGCCGTGCGTTCGAAGACCGGGTTCGAGGTCGCACGCCAGGCCTCGGTGAAGGCGAAGACCAGCATCGCCTGGTCATAAAGCATCTTCTCGAAGTGCGGCACCAGCCATTCGGTGTCGGTGGAGTAGCGGTGGAAGCCGAAGCCGACCTGGTCGTAGACGCCGCCCAGCCGCATCTTTTCGAGCGTGTTCGATACCATTTCGAGCGCCTGTGGGTTGCCGGTCCGGCGCCAGTAGCGGGTCAGAAAGACGAGGTTGTGGGGCGACGGGAACTTGGGCGCCTGGCCGAAGCCGCCGTGAGTCGCGTCGTAGCGTCCTGTGAACTGTTCAAAGGCATTGTCGATGGCATCTGGGTCGAGACTCCCAATTGACGACCGGCCTTCCATCTTCTCGAGGGCGTCGAGAATCTGCGATGAGGTGCCGCGGATGCTGTCCCTGTCCGTCTGCCACAGCTTGGAGACCCGGGGCACGAGGTCCATCATGCCGATTCTGCCCTGGCGGCTCTCGCGCGGGATGTAGGTTGCGGCGTAGAAGGGTTGCTTGTCGGGGGACATGATGATGGTCAGCGGCCAGCCGCCGCCGCCGGTCATCATCTGGCACACCGTCATGTAGACCTGGTCGATGTCGGGACGCTCCTCGCGGTCGACCTTGATGTTGACAAAGGCCTCGTTCATCAGCGCCGCGACCAGCGGGTTCTCGAAGCTCTCGTGCTCCATGACGTGGCACCAGTGGCAGGTGGCGTAGCCGATGGAGAGAAAGATGGGCTTGTCCTCTTCCTTCGCCTTCGCAAACGCCTCCGGCCCCCACGGATACCAGTCGACCGGGTTGTCGGCGTGCTGCAGCAGGTAGGGGCTCTTCGATGCGGCGAGCCGGTTCTTCTTCGACGATTGATCGGGAGTGGACGCGTGGGTCATGAGAGCTCCAAGGAGGCAGAAAGTGAGTAGGGATTTGAGAGACGTCACGCTTACCGCAACGCGGAAGCACGGACTCAAGATTCCGTTCGTTAAACGTTTGCAGGTTTGAAAGTTAGAACGTCTCCACCCACCCGACCCGCCCGATACCCACCGTTGAACGTTCAACGTTGAACGTTCAACGTTAGAACGTTTAAACGATCGGACGCTGGGCAGTCGCCATTACATTGACTCAGATTTCAGTTCAGGATGAATTTCTCCCTGAGTTCGTACGGTCCGCCGTGGGCGTCGTCGCGGTAGATCTCCACAGATACCGCTTCCGGCGCCGACGGTTACTCGGAAAAACGACGACCTCGTCTGGCCGCGGCCTTTGATCTGGGCTTCGTAGTAGCGGTCACGGGCTTCGGGGTCGTCCTTGTACTCCGTGTAGAACTGGGCGAGGGTCTGGGTGACCGGCTGGCCCGTCAATCCCAGGTACTTGAACCAGTAATCCACGTGGTACTCGTCGTCGCGATAGAGCTGCCGGATGGAGTTCGCCTCGCCGACGCCCTTCTTCTTGCCCTCCTCGATCGCCTTTTCGATCGCCGCAAACATCTGATCGGCGTACGACGCCTCCTCGAAACCCCTCGCGTGACCCGGGTCGAGCTGCCACAGACCGTTGATCTTGGCATACGAGGTGTTGTGGGTGTGGCCGCAGACGTATGCGTGGACACCGTGCTTCAGAAGCAACTGATGGAACGCAAACGCGCTTTCCGGGTTTTCGTCCAGCGAATCCCCTTGATGACGGATCCGTCCGTTGTCCATGTCGGGCATCGGTACGATCGGCTCGTGGCCGAAGACGAAGATGTGCTTTTTGGTCGTTGCAGCGAGGTCCGCCTCCAGCCACTCGAGGAGCTCCGGCACGACGTCACCCTCGAGGCCCCAGTCGTTGACCCCATCGTAATACTGGTTGAGAACCACGAAGTGGCTGTCTCCATAGTCAAAGGAGAAGGTCGTCTCCTCGCAACCCTCGGGTCCGCGGTTGACGACGTTGGGCACCGTCTTGCTGTACTCGCGGAGATAGTCCATGGATGACGGCGACTCCGGATCGTGGTTGCCGAGCACGGGATACCACGGATAATCCTCGCCGATCGTCTTGTCGATCATGTCCCGGACTGCGGACGGCGGGCGCACGTCGAGATCGCCGGGGCTGATCATGAACGCACCCGGCTCCGACCTCATTAACCGCCTCACACGCACCCGAGAAATTCTTCGACCATTCACCGTCGGCCGCGAAGTTGCGCATGTCCGCTGCGATGATGAAGACCAGGTCGTCGGTCGGAGTTTCCGCCTGGGCGGCTTGCGGAAAAGACCGCGGCGGAGATCAAAGCGATTGCGATGGCGATTGTGCTTCGGAAATTCACTCAGTCCTCCGGTTCGATCTCGTAGTAACCCTTGCCGGCGTCGTAGAATTCCTGGCGCTGTCGCGAGTCGCTGTGGACCTTGTCGGGCCATGAAGTCACGCCGTTAACGAGCTCGTCGGCGCGCACCACGAACGGCTCCCAGACGTTGCGGCCATGGATATCGATGATGCGGTACATGAGCCGGGGGTTCTCGTCGAAGATGAAGTCGATGACGCCGACGCTGCTGCCCTTGAAGTAGACGGGGCGGACGCGGCGCTCCGGTCGTCGATGGAGCCAGCTGTCAGGGTTGCGCTGGGCGAGGGGAGAGCTGACGAGATCGTAGAGATCGTATCCGCCGTTCTCCGACCACGGGATGACGTTGAGCTCGCCGACGTGGGAATCGCCCGTTGCCAGGACGACGCCGGTGATTTCACTGTCGCGGATGAAATCGAAGAGGCGGTTGCGTTCATGGAGGAACGCCGCCCAGGAGTCTCCACCTTCTCCCTTGGCATTGCTGAAGCCGCTGCCCGAGACGATGACCTTGAAGACTGCCTCGCTCGCCGCCAGCTCGTCCTTCAGCCACTGGAATTGAGCCGTTCCTAACATCGTCTTCTCCGGGGTGTCTGGATCGCTGTTGGGGTCGCGGTAGAACCGGTCGTCCACGAAGAAGAAGTCGACCTTGCCGTAGCTGTAGGAGAAGAAGACGCCGGGCGTTTCGGGGAGGCCGTATGAGGGGTTCGCCCAGTAATCCTTGAAGACCTCGAGCGCCTCGTACTTGATCGGATTTTCGCGGTCGTGGTTGTTGAGGGCGAAGTCGTGATCGTCCCAGATCGCGAGGTGGGAAACGTTGTGGAGCAGGGGTTGCAGCCCGGGCACGTCTCTTTGCCGCCGGTACTCCTCGCGCAGGATGTCGGGGTCGAGCGTGTCGCCGTAGATGTTGTCCCCGATCCAGAGGAACAGGTCGGGCTCGAAGCCCGAGATCACCGGCCAGATCGGCTGGACCCGGTCGTCCTGGAACTTCGGACACGAACCGAAAGCGACGCGGAAGGTCGCTGCCGCGCCGATCGGCGGCGCGGTGGTGAATCGAAACGCCGGGTACTCCATCAGGTATTTATCGCCCTCGCCGTTGACCAGGACCCGGTAGAAGTACTTGGTGGTGGGCTCGAGGCCTTCGAGTTCAACGACCACAACGTAGTCGTTCGCCTTTTTCGACATCACCGGTTCGGTCGTTTTGGCCCCGATCATCTCGAAGTTCGTCGCGTACTCGACGGCCACCGGGTACTCGCCCGTCGTCCGGGCCCAAATTTTGGCCTCGTTGGCGGAGACCATTCCCACCATCGGCCCCTGCATGAGCCGCGGGTAACCGTCGTCATCGCGGCTTGCCGCAGAGACGGTTGGTGGCGGTACCAGAGTGAGGAGAGCAACGATCAAAATAGCGAGAGAAAGGGTGCGTGGCGATTTCATGTTCAGGTCCTTTCGGCGAATAGCTGGAAGCAGATGACGGTTTTCACTGCCTTCAGAGATTCCTCAGGTAGGCGATTCCGTTTTCGGCGGCCGTGTCGGCGTCAGGAAGAGGCATGAACTCGCCCGACACGAAACCCTGGTATCCGGTTTTTTCGAGATCTTCGAGGATGCTCGCCGAAATCGAGGTGCCCCGCGCCGGGGTGCCATCGATTCGAATCGGCGACATGGAAGTGGAAGATCCGGTCGCCGCACGTGCGGATACTCGCGCCGATGTCGGCTCCTCGATGTTCATGTGGAAGGTGTCGAGCAGCAGGCCGAAATTTTCCGCCCCGACCCTGTTGATGAGATCCAGCCCGTCGGCGGCGGTGTGGATGAGATCGGTCTCGTAACGATTCATGGGTTCGAGGGCGAAGCGCACGTTTGTCCCCTCGGCCGCCGAAGCGCATTGCTGGATGGCTTCGACCAGGTACTCCATCGATTGCTCGTGGGTCTGGCCCTCCGGCGTGATGCCCCGGATGAGACCGAGGATGACGATGGCGTTCAGGTGTTCGGCCAGCGGGATGTGGCTCGATGATCCGCTCGATGGCGGCAGCTCGAACCGTCAGGGTCGTTGCTGGTGAACGACAGGCCCTCCTCGCCCCACGCCTGGCCGGTGCCGATGGCCGGCACCACCAGGCCGTTGTCGGCAACGACGCGCTCGAGCTGGCCGGCGTTCACCAATTTTGGATCCCGCACGGCCAGTTCGACACCGTCGTAACCCCAGGATGCGATCTTGGCGACGTTGGCCTCGAAATCACCCTTGAACGCCACCGCCTGGAAGGCGGCGGCGTGGGTCGACAGCACTACGCTGAGTTTCATCTTTCCGTTGCCTACTGTTGACCGATCTTCGGCAGTTGATAGACCGGCTTCCAGCCCTCGCTCACGGCTCGCGCAGATACGGCTCCATCTCTTCTTCGGTGCGCAAGGTGACCTCTTCCACCGGCGGCACTGTGCCTGCGGGAAGGCCTCGAGGATCTGGTCGTTGAGCAGGGTCAGATAGCTGAGGATGGCCGCCAGCGGGCGCTTGGCCTTCTCGGCGTCGCCGTGGGTAGCCTTGCCGACCACGCCTTCCGGCGTGGCGCGAATCTCGATGGCGAAGTGGCCTTCGCCCTCCGACCAGCGGCTGGGCCGGCTGAAGGGATCCACCGATTTGTCGAAGTGGCCGTCCGGCAGGTAGCCCTTGCCCTCGGTGTCGACCGCGTAGTCCATATCCACCATCTCGGGGTGGAGCAGCAGACCCAGCGAGGTTTCAGACTCGTCGGCGTGGACAAAGTTGGTGTCCCACTTGCCGCCCTTGTCCTTGGTGCGGAAGAACTCGCGCACCGCCCGGTGCCAGTCGATGACGCGGAAGATGCCGGGCAGTTGGTAGCGTTTCTGGAACTGCTGGATGGCGGATTCGAGCATCCACAGGTGGCCGTGGTTGTTGATGATGATCTGTTTGCGGAAGCCGTCGTTCCACAGGCCCAGCATCACGTCGATGAGCATTTCGCGGGCGACGTTCTCGCGGATCGAGGACGGTGCCCGGCATGCCCATGTGGTGGTAGGGGTGCGAGCCGTAGTTCAGCGGCGGCAGCGCCAGGTTGCACGGGCGCGCCACTCTTGGCGGTGAAGCGGCGCACGCCCTCCAGGATCTGGCTCACATAGAGCGTGTCCGACGCGCTGGGCAAGTGCCGGCCGTGCAGTTCGGTGCAGCCGATCGGGATGAACACGATATCGTTCTTGCGCCGTTCGCCTCGACCTGGTGGCGCACCGTGGTCTGGATGTAGGAGCCGGGCTTGCCCCACTCCACCGGCGAAGGCACGCCGTACTCGGCCAGGATGGCGTCGATCTCTGCTCACTGGCGTCCCACACTTCCTTCTTCACCGTCCGACCGTATTATCCTCAAAGAACAGATCCGGTTGGTCGGTGGCCAACAATTTTGGATCTTCTGGATTGTTTGCCATGAATATCTCCTTGGAAAATTCTCGATTGAACCGAACTGCGGCGCCACAGCACCGGCGGGCTCCTTCAGCCTCGACCGGTGCTGGACGTCGTACTCCAGTCTCAGTTGGGTTTGACCAGGATCTTGCCGTCGGTCCGGTCGATCGATTTCGCGATGGCCGCAACAGTGTCGTCAAGGCCGTATTCGACGTGATGATCGGGCTCAGATCATGCGGCCCGATGCCACCATGCGAATCACGTTCGGGAAGGTCTCGTGGCCAGAGTGGCCCTGTGCGCCGAAAACCTGGGCGCGGCGAACCTGGAAGGCTTCCAGGTACATCGGCACCCCTTGGCGGCGCGGCCGATCTGGACGATCTTGCTGTTGATGGCGAGGGCCTTTTCCATCTCCGGAATCACCAGGTGGGGCACGCCGGCCGCCTCGACGTGGAAGTCGAAGCCTTCGCCCTTGCTCAGCTCCATGAGCACTTCGCCGGCAGCGACCTCGCGCGGGTCGTAGACGAAGTCGGCCCCGACCTGCCTTGGCCAGCTCGCGCCGCTGCGGCGAGACCTCGAAAGCGACAATGGTGCTCGCGCCGCCGGCCTTGGCCAGAGCGATGGCGGCCAGGCCGATCGGCCCGGCGCCGAAGACGCTGACGTAGTGGCCGGGGCGGAAGCCGCCGGCCCGCTCGAACATCGCGTTGTAGGCGACGCAGGTCGGCTCGGTCAGGGCGGCCAGCTCATAGGCTTTCTCCTCGCTGCCGAACCGCTCGGCGATGGCGTCGATCTTCCAGCAGAACTTCTCGTCAATGGCGATGTAGTTGGCAAAGGCGCCGGGAATAGTGAAGCCGATCTCTTCGAGATTGGTGCAGTGGTTGGGGTAGCCGTTGCGGCAGGGGATGCAGCGTCCGCACCAGATCATCTCCTCGACGGTGACCATGTCGCCGGCTTGGAGCAGCGTGACTTCCTTGCCGACCTCCGCGACCTTGCCCGAGAACTCGTGACCGAGGATGGTGGGGAACTTGGTCAGACCGGGATAGAGGATGTAGTTGTCGTCATCGGTCTCATAGAAGTGCATGTCCGAGCCGCAGACGCCGCACGCCTGGATCTCGAGCAGCACTTCCTTCGGCCCCGGCTTCGGATCGGGCCAATCGCGCACCTCGAGCGTGGGGTTGTGCCAGATGGCGTTTCCGGTGATGGCCTTTCCCGTCTTTTTCTCCCAATCCGAGACCGTGTAGTCCGGTTTCGGCTCCCACTTCGCATCCAAAACCATACCTTTCATGACCTGATCCTCCTTTGAATTTCTCGCGCCGCGGGTATCCCGGCGGTGGTTGAGTTTCTCTGATCACTGCGGCGAAAAGACTCCTTTGTATTTTTCTTCGACGAGGTGAACGATCTCCTCGTAGGGTCTGCGGATCGGTCCGGGGATCTCAATTTCAAACTCGTGGTGGCGGCCGACCAGAGCAGCGCTTCTGCAGGGGGATGTTCGAGCCTGGCAGCCATATAGGACCCGACACAGGTGTCGCCCCGGCCGCTCCGTCCCGCCATCGATTTCGCATGGAACTTCGCTTCCAGGAAGTGCCCATCGGCCAGCACGACGATCCCGTCGCGGTGGGTGATGAGGATTTCGCGGGGCCCCTGGGCCGCGAGCGCCGTTGCGGCTGCCTTCATGTCCGCCTCACCGGTCAGAGCCTCGGCCTCGACGACGTCGGCCTTGAGGACGTCGATCATCGCCAGGACCTCTTCCTGCTCGGGCCAGGGAAGGTGCTCGAGGCGGCCGTCCGGATGACGAACCCGGATGAAGCCCTGTGCATCCGCACTGATGATGGCGTCTTTCTTGCGCAGTTCCCGGATCGGTCTCGATCGGAAACTCACCCCGAATGGAGGGGCTGATGATGAAAGCTTTCGCGTCGATGGCCCGAACCTGGTCGGGGGTGAACGACCCGGCGGTGTCCGCAACCGTCAGGATGCGCTCGTCGGGGTTGTCGGTCGGGTACTCGAGCCGCATCAGCGTCGAGCTCGGAGTCGCCGTGGCAAAGACGGTGATTCCGAAATCCTCGAGAGTGCGAACGACGTGGAAGTCTTCCTTCGCCAGCCTCGTGATCGCGGCGACCTTTCGGCCGAGGGTATGGGCCGCGTGGGCGGAGTAGGTGACGCCGCCGCCATCGGCATGGTGCGTTCCCGCGGCGGTGACGATCGTGTCCTTGGTGTAGTTGCCGAGCGTCGCGACATCGAAGGTCTGTGTTTCTTCAGTCATGATTCTCCTCAGTCCCTCATGCGCACCCGCCACAGGGAGGTGGCCAGGATGAATGAAAGCACCGATGATCCGATCCAGAACCAGATCACGGTCGAAAAGTCGTAGTGCCGGACGCCGTCGATGATGGTGATTCCGCGCTCGATCAGATGGCCGCTGATCTGATCCTGGAGGGCGGCCCCGATGTACGAGAAGACGCCGATGAAGCCCATGGCCGCGCCGGCGGCCCGTTTTGGAGCGATGTCCAGGGCGAAGAGCCCACCGAGCGAGGTCACGAGCCCGGTCAGACCGAAGCCGTAGATGAAGAACGACACCGTCATGAAGGTCAGGTTGTTGCTCGGACCGAAGAAGACCATCAGCAGGCCGATGATCTCCATGAATGCGAAGATCACGTTCGTCGGGGGCCGCCGCGCATTGAATAACTTGTCCGAAGCAAAGCCGAAGGCCAGCGCACCGAGGATCCCGGCGATGGTGTTGACCGAGATCACGCCGCCCGCCTGCATCAGCGAATAGCCCTTGGCCTCCTGGAGGTAGAGCACGCCCCAGCTGTTGATGGCGTAGCGGGTCACGTAGATCGATGCGCTCGCGAGCGCCAGGACCCAGATCGCCGGGAGCTTGAGGATGGTCCGCTGAACGGCCCAGGTGCTTTCCTTCTTGTCCTTGCTGTCCTCATCCGAACTGACGTAGTCGTTCTTCCAGTCGGCCACCCTCGGGAGGCCGAGAGTCTCCGGCCGGTCCTGCATCAGCAGATAGAGGCCTCCGGCGAGTACGACGCACAGCACACCCGGGCCCCAGAACCCGGCTCGCCAACCCCACAGGGTGACAAAACCCGCCACGCCGACAAAGGTGAGGCCCTCGCCGATCGCGTGGGCGGTGCTCCAGATTCCGTACATTCGGCCGCGTTCGCTGTTGGAGAACCATGTCGCCAGGGCGACCGCACCGGTCGGGGCTCCGAATCCCTGGAACCAGCCGTTGAGGCCCCACAGGAGGACCGACACCCACAGGATGGTGGAGAAGCCCATGCCGATGTTGATCAGCGCCGAGATCAAGACGCCGAAGGCGAAGAAGAACTTGAGGTTCATGTGGTCGGCGAGGAAGCCGTTGGTGAGCTTGCCGAAGGCGTAGGTGTAGAAAAGCGCCGACCCGATGATGCCGAGTTCCACCGGGGTGAAGATGCCGCCGTCGATCAGTGGTTTTTTGACCATCGAAAGCGCCAGACGGCAGGTGTAGACGATGCCGTAGCCGATGGTGATGGCGAGCATGATGCGGAGGCGGTGCCGCTTGTACAGTTTGTCGATCAGATTCCGGTCGGTCAGGGGAGCCTGATCCTCGCCGGTTACAAAGACGCGGAAGGGGTTCATGACGCCTCGACCTTCACCGGCCGGTTCTCGGCCATCGAACGCGCTGCCGCTAGACCGATTAATACCGACATCAGACCATCGCGGCCACCCACCGGCGGGTCGCGATCGTCACGGATACTGGCGAAGAACTCTTCGAGCTCGGCGACGAAGGATGCCTGATAGCGCTCGAGGAAGAAATAGAGTGGGGTGTCCGAGCGAACGCCTTCGGAGGAGCTGAAAGTGACCCGATTGGCGGTCTCGTTTGCTGCTTCCGCGCTGCCCTTGGAACCGAAGACCTCAACCCGCTGGTCGTAACCGTAGACCGCCTGGCGGC
The DNA here is from genome assembly GCA_963769215.1 of Candidatus Sulfomarinibacteraceae bacterium. Classification (GTDB taxonomy): domain Bacteria; phylum Acidobacteriota; class Thermoanaerobaculia; order Thermoanaerobaculales; family Sulfomarinibacteraceae; genus Sulfomarinibacter. The sequence continues at coordinate 33,283 of CAVYKX010000002.1, forward strand.
TGTTCTCGATCATCGCCAGAGCGCCGTTGGCCATTTTGAGGGTGGTCACTGCGGTGTCGACATCGCCGGCTTCGCCGATGGCGGGGTCGATGAGGACCGCCCCCATGGCGTGCACCTCTTCGACCTCGCTGCCGGTCAGATACCGCACCATGTCGAAGTCGTGGATCGTCATGTCGAGGAAGATGCCGCCCGAGGTCTTGACGTACTCGACCGGCGGCGCCTCCGGGTCCCGAGAGGTGATCTTGACCAGATGCACGTCACCCACGTCGCCATCCACCACCGCCCGCCTGACGCGCGAAAAGGTCGGATCGAAACGACGATTGAAGCCGACCTGAAGCTTGACCCCCGTCTCACCGACTATGGCGAGAGTGTGGAGGATCCGGGCTGGATCGAGATCGACCGGCTTTTCACAGAAGACGTGTTTTCCCGCCCGCGCAGCCCTCTCGGTGAAGTCGGCGTGGGTCGGGGTGGGGGAGCAGATCAACACAGCGTCGATCTCGGCATCGGCGAGCACGAGCTCGGGATCGGTGCCGGTGGCAATGCTCCGGGCCCGGCCAGCCCTGGAAATCTGCATACGGGTCGGCGACGGCCTTGAGGCGCACTCCGTCCATCCGGAGGAGGTTGTTCCCGTGAACCTGACCGATTCTGCCGGCGCCGAGGATCCCTACAGTGATGCTCTTCATGGCGTTGTGCCTCCACCAGCGCTCCCGGTGATCTCGTCCAGACGGACCGGTCTGTGCTCTTCCATCGATAGCCGGGCCGCTCCCGCCGCGCGGACCGCCTCCAGGGCGTCGCCGGCACCAACGGTCACGTCAGCGCCTTCCCGAACGCAGCGCAGAAAATCGGCCGCCTCGGCGACGAACGCCTCGCGGTAACGGGTGACGAATGAGTCATAGGTGTTTTCGACAAAGACCCCCGCGGTGCTGCTCGAACCCATGGTGGTGGCCCTCGTGTTCTCGACGAAGACGTTGCCTGAGGATCCGAAGACCTCGAATCTCTGGTCGTATCCATAGGTCGCCTGGCGGCTGTTATCGATCACGGCCAGCGCACCGTTGGCCAGGCGGAGGCTGATCACGGCCGTGTCGATGTCCCCGGCCGCACCGATTTCGGGATCGATCAGGACAGCGCCAACCGCAAAGACTTCGACGATCTCGGATTGGCCGAGAAAACGAACGGTGTCGAGGTCGTGGATCGTGAAATCAAAGAAAAGACCACCGGAACGCCTGACGAAATCGATCGGCGGTGCCTTCGGGTCCCGGTTCGTGACCCTCAGAATCTGGATCTCACCGACCTCTCCTCTCCGCACCATGGCGCTCATCTTCTGGAGACCGGGGTCAAAACGCCGGTTGAAGCCCACCTGGAGCTGTACACCGGCTGTCTCGACCGCAGCAAGGACCTTCTCGATCGGAGCGGTCTCGAAGGCCACCGGTTTCTCGCAGAAGATGTGCTTGCCCGCTTCCGCGGCCTGGCAGATCAGCTCCGCGTGGAGACCGGACGGCGCCGTGATGACGACCGCCTGGATCTCCGGATCACTCGAAAATCTCTTCGTTGGCGGTTGTACAGACGGCGATGCCGTGTGCCTCGGCCCACTCCCTGTCGACGTGAGGGCTGGCAACAGCTTTCACTGCGGCTTCCGGCACGAGGTGAACCAGGTTCTCGGTATGCATCTTGCCGATACGACCCGCCCCAATCACACCTACCGTGGTTTTGTTCATCAGCCTTTCGCTTTCTCGATTTTGGTAATCATTCCTGGTTTCCCGTCCGGGGACACCAGTAGCTGGAGGTGTCCCTTTCCGCCATGAATATTGGCCAGGCACTCCTGGAGCTGGGCTCCAGGAGGCCTGCCGGATTCGCTATCGCTACAGATCGAACCTCACACCCAGGGTTGCCCACCAGCTGTAGTACTCGTTCTGGCGGATCCGGTCGGCGGTGCCTTCATAGGCGGTGTAGGGCTCGTCGGTGATGTTGATGGCCTCGAAGACGATGGCCCATCGCTTTGCGACCTGAACACGGAACAGGAAGTCGAGCTGGGAGTGATCGTCGACCCAGATGTCTTCATCCAGATCTCCACCCACCTCGAGAAGCTTTTTGCCGTTGTAGTTGTATGACAAACGTGTCGTGATGCCGTACTTCTCGTAGACCAGGGCGAGGTTGCCGATGTTCTTCGACTGACCCGGAAGCGTTGTGGACTCGCGGTCGGGATATTCGGCTTCGGAGTCGACATAGGTGTAGTTGCCGTAGATACCAAAACCACCCCAGAAACCGTTCCAGTTCGTAAACTGATTCTGGAACGCGAGCTCCAGGCCATACAGGGTGCCCTTGTCGCCATTTCGCGGCTGTACGACTTCATATTCTTCGCCGTCGATGACCTCGTCGACCTGGAAGAGGTAGATATAGTCGGTCAGGTCTTTATAAAAGACACCGGCCGAGAATTCCGACCGGCTGCAGGTACTTCTCCCACATGAGGTCGACATTCCAGGCGGTTGTGACATCGAGATCGGGGTTCCCCATCTCGATCTCGCCGTCCTCATCGTTGACGTAGCGCCACGGGGCCATGTCCTCGAAATTCGGCCGCGCCAGGCTGCGGGTGATCGCGGCGCGGAGCTGTGAATCGCCGCCGGTCTTGTAAACCAGGTGGACCTGCGGAAGCCACTCGGTGTAACTTTTGTCACCAGTGACCACGGACAGATACTCGTCCCCCTCCTCATCAACGAGCAGCTCGTTTGCCGTGTACTCGTTCTTGGTGCTCTCCACCCGAACGCCGCCCATTAATGACGTGTTCGCGCCGAGAATGAACTCGCCCAGAACATACGCTGCGAGCGTATCCTCCGTAATATCGTAGTCCACCAGATCTTCCTCGAGGTTTTTCTCGCCTTCGAAGGCTCCGTTGGCCCAGAGCTCCCTCATGATGGTAGGGTCGAAGAACGGGATGATCTGGTCCCCATAGATCCCGTTGAAGAACGGGGTCTCCGAATTCCAGTCGTCAAGGACCGAATCCATGTAGAAGTCCTCTTCCGACTCGAGATCGTAGGTCTCGTAATCCTGAACCTTTTCCTTGAACCTGGCCTTGGCACCGAACTTCCACAGACCGCTGAATCCGGCGTTCTTGTAAAAGCCCTTTGTGAAATTGATGGATCCGACGATGTCTTCGTCGTGGCCGATCTTGGTGTGGTCCTCGATCTCATCGAACTTCAGTTCATCCGCGCTTTCGTTCAGCGGTATGGCCTGGATGTTATTCGGGTCGATGCTCTCGGGGCTGACGTTGGTCAGGTATTCGATGTCTTCCTGTAAAAAACCTGATGTGAGCTGATTGATCGTCTCTTCGGAGGACTTGTTGTACATCAGGCGATAGTCCAGGACCATCGATTCGCCGATGGTGTTCTCACCGCCGAAGCTGATGGAGTTGATCAACGATTCTTGTGTTCGGTCCTTGATATCCCGTTCCAGCTCATCGTCTTCGACAACCATCGTCTTTCTGCGCCGATACTCGGTGTCGATGTAATTCGTCCACAGCCCCCTCAGGTAGTAGTTGGATCTCTGGGAGGCCTTGAAGTCGATATCGGCGGTGACGCCGTAACGCTCTCGCTCGGTGGTGTAGTCACGGAACTGGAGCTCGCCGAGGTCACCGTCGTCGTACTCCGGCTCGATACCATCGGCACCACGCTTGGTGTCGCTGCCACTTCCCGTCACCAGCAGGCCCCATTTCTTTTCGTCGCCCACGCGACCGCCAATGGTGAAGGCCCCGTTCGGGGCCGTTTCCTCCATCAGTGCGCTGTAGCCCGCCCCGAGGGAGGCCGAGACGCGGGTTTCCTCTGGCGCGCGCCGCGTAACGAGATCGACCGTGCCACCGATCGAGTCGCCATCCATGTCCGGTCTCAGGGCCTTCGATACTTCGATCGACTCCAGGAGATCCGCCGGGATCGTGTCGAGAGCGACGTTGCGGACGCCGGCCTCCGGCGACGGGATCCGCTCGCCATTGACCGTGGTGGAGTTGAGCCGCGCCTCGGTGCCGCGGATGATGATGTAGCGGCCCTCACCCATGTCGCGATTCAGACTGACGCCGGGGATCCGCTGCGTCGCTTCAGCCGCGTTCTTGTCCGGGAAACGCCCGATCTGGTCCGAAGCGACGATGTTGGTAATATTGATTGCGTTCTTCTGCCGGTTGAGCGCTTTGGCCTGCCCCGCGAGCAGTGGGGAACCGCGAACCTCGATCTCACCGCCGTAGACGAGGGTCATGTCCTGATTCACGACTCCGCCCGCAGTGACCGTCACGACGGCGGTTCCGGTCTGCAACCCGAGATAGGTGAACGTGAGGGTGTGCTCACCAACCGGCACCGGCGCCAGACGGTAGGCTCCGTCGAGTCCGGTCTGCGCTTGGATGTTGGTGCCTGAAACCGTCACCTCGCAGTTGGAAATCACTCCGCCAGCGGGCCCGGTCACGGTGCCGTAGACGACACCGGTCGTGCCCTCCTGTGCCACGGCAATGCCAGGCAGAAACACCGAGACAATAAACAGAGCCATAAGAGCCAAGAACCGATATTCCTTCGCAGACACCATCGCTACCTCCCTTGGTTTTTCGGGCCTCCATCGTGGCCGATTGGTTTGGATCCAGGCTGCCGGGCCTCCATCCCGCGCTTGGAACGTTCCATAAGATTCCAGATATGCTTCAATCTCAGGTCCTCATGATCCGCCTCGCAAACCTTGGAACGTTCCAGCTTGCAATTTCGCGTTCCACGACATATATTCTGGAACGTTCCAAATGGAACATAATGCTTGAAAGGAGCGAAGTCAAGTGTCACCGCGGGGCAAAGGCCCAAAGCCGCCGTCGCAATTGAGACCGACTATCCTTGACGTTGCCAGGGTCGCGGGAGTGTCGAAGTCCCTGGTATCGATGGTGACCCGTGGCGAGGAGGGGGTCAGCGACGACAGCCGCAAGGCTGTTCTCGATGCCATCGACGAGCTCAACTACCGACCCAACGTGATGGCTCGAAGCCTGGTCGAACGCCGCACTCGCATTCTCGGAGTCATGGTCTCCGATCTGAGGAACCCGTTTTTTGGAGGCGTTGTCTCGGGAATCCAGGCTCGCGCCTCGGAGCTGGGCTACCGGGTGCTCTTCAACACTGGGGATCGAAAACCCGATCTCGAGGAGCAGGCGATCGAAAGCCTTCTCGAACTCGGTGTCGACGGGCTGGTGCTTGCGTCCCCGCGGGTTGCTGATGAGTTTATCGGCAGTGTCGGTACGTCAGTTCCGGTGGTTGTGCTGAACCGAGTGCCCGCCGATGATTTCAGCGACAGCGTGACCAACGACAATGTGGCGGGCGCTCGCCTGGCGGTCGAGCATTGTGTGAGCTTTGGACACGAGAGAATCGCCATCATAACCGGTGGTGATAGCGCGGCGGCGACGGTGCGGCGCGAAGGGTATCTTAGGGCGATGCGCGAGTTTGACATCGGACAGCACATCTTGACCGTCGAGGGCGCCCATACCGAGGAGGGCGGGTACCGGGGGGCTCAGGACCTGCTCAAATTGGTGCCTCTGCCAACCGCGATTTTCGCCTCGAACGACCTGTGTGCGATCGGCGCCATGAATGCTCTCGAAGAGGCGGGGCTGTCGATTCCATCGGATGTGTCCATCGTCGGCTATGACAACACCACATTGGCGGGGTTGCGCCATATCGGACTCACCAGCATTGACCAGCCCGGAAACATCATGGGACGGTTGTCCATCGACCGCCTTTCTGAGCGTATTGACGGCGAACGGCACGCCTCGATCCACGACGTTATCGCGCCGAGCCTGGTCGTCCGATCTACGACGGGTCCTCCACGAGAAGATCCGGGAATCGAGTGTGTCGAGTTCAAACCATCTCTGATGTCGCAACATCAAACTGATGAACGATGAGATATCGCGATTAATAACTTAATAAGGAGAAGTTAATGGTCTTAAAGCACTCAATGTGGAGAATCGAATTGCAGGACCTCATGACATCCTCGCTTTCCGCGATCGTAGTCCTCACGGTGGTTCTCGCCGCCTGTGGAACACCCTCGACCGCACCGGAGGAGCTGTCGGACTCGGCGTCGGCACCACAGCCGGCCGCAATCGAGGGTGCCCTGACTCCAGTGGTTGTGACCGAGCAGACAGCCGTCGACACCGACGACCCGGCAATCTGGATCAATTCGGAAGATCCTTCCAAAAGCCTGATCCTTGGCACCGACAAGGGCGGCGAAATCTATGCGTTCGACCTCGAAGGCAAGATCATCCCGGAAAAGACCTTCGCGACCGGCGGGCGGATGAACAACATCGACGTCGAGTACGGATTCATGCTGGGTGAGGAGTCCGTCGACATCGCCGTCGCCACCGACCGCCCCGTCAGCCTCCTGCGGGTCCTTCGCCTGCCGGAGATGACGCCGGTCGACAACGGCGGCATCCCGGTCTTCGAGGGTGAAGAGGGCGACAGTCTTCTGCCGATGGGCATCGCGCTCTACAAGCGGCCGTCCGACGGCGCCGTGTTTGCCGTCGTTAGCCGCAAGACCGGTCCCTCTGGGGCCTACCTCTGGCAGTACCGGCTTTCAGACGACGGCGACGGGCACGTCACGGGCACAAAGGTGCGCGAGTTCGGGACCTTCAGCGATGCCACGAGCCTTGACGAAGGGGTGGAAGAGCTGGGTGAGATCGAGTCGGTCGCGGTCGACGACGCGCTCGGCTATGTGTACTACTCCGACGAGCTGGCAGGGGTCAGAAAGTACCTCGCAGACCCCGACGCGCCCGACGCCAACGTGGAGCTTGCCCTGTTCGGCACCGACGGCTTTGCCGACCAACGCGAGGGGATCTCCATCTACGCGATCAACGACAACACCGGCTACATCCTGGTCTCCGACCAGCAGGGCAACGCCTTCCGCATCTTCACGCGCGAGGGGGAGCCTGACGACCCCCACGACCACCGGCTGGTCAAGGCGGTCAAGGTCTCGACCAATGAAAGCGACGGCTCCGACGTGACCTCGACGGTCCTCGATCCGAGATTCCCGTCAGGCATCTTTGTTGCGATGTCCGACAACCAGACCTTCCACTACTACTCGTGGGATGACATCGCGGGTGACGATCTCAAGAAGGCGCCGAACGGCGTCGTCCAGGAGTGAATCGACTCCTCACAATCGGCCTCATCTGCTGGGCGCTGACCCCGGTGTCAGCCCCGGCAGCGGATGAGGATGTCGTTCTTTTCAGGTACGCCAACGCACAGAACGCGACCGACCCCCGCAGCCTCTCAATGGTCTTTTTCAAGCAAGAGATCGAGAGAAGAACTCACGGCCGCATCCATGTGGAGAATTACTTCGGCGGCATCCTCGGCACCGAACGCGAAATGGCGGATGCGGTGGCCATCGGTGCCCTCCAAGGCACCCGTGGCGGCATGTTCGAGGACGCTTCAATCAAATTCAACATCGTGCTCCTGCCGTACCTGGTGGAAGATTGGGACCAGGCTCTTTGCCTTGTCCGCAGCCCGTGGATGGCGAAGATCGCCGATGAAGGGCAGGCCAAGGGATTTCATATCCCGGCGGTCGGCATCTCTCAGGGTTTTCGGGCCCACGGTTCCAAAAAGCGAGCCGTCAGGTCGGTTGAGGATTTCGATGGGCTCAAGATTCGCGTGCCCGGATCCCAGGAGGTCTTTCACCGCATGGAGAATGCGCTGGGGGCCAACCCCCAGGGGATCGCCCAGGCCGAGACCTACTCGGCTCTCAGAACGGGAGTCGTCGACGGGACCACCGCGCCGCCCTCCGACCTGTGGGACCGGCGGCAGTACGAGGTCTTGAAGTGGATCACCATCGATACCCACGCCACCGGTCCCGATCCTCTGATGGTGAATCTGGCGTGGTACCGAAAGCTCCCCGCGGAGCTGCAACGGATATTTGACGAGGTGGCTCGAGAAACCATGGCTTACAGCGACGAGCTGTATTCGGCGAGTGAAGGGGAAATCATCGCCAGGCTTGGCGAGAGTGTCGAAATCATCCGACCCTCGTCGGCCGTTCGAGCCGAGATGAGGGCCCGAACAAAACCGGTGTACGACTTCTTTGTAGATCGCGGTGATTACACCTGGGACGACATCGAGGCCGCGACATCCGCGGCGCAGGCCTGCGATCGGGAGTGACGTGAAGCGGCTGGAGGGCCTCCTCGTCCGGGCGCTCGAGTTTGTCTTCTGTATCTGTTTCTTCGTCATGTTCGTGCTGATCGTGACCCAGGTGGCGCTGCGCTACGGTTTCAACGAATCGATCGGCGGCGCGAACGAACTCGCCACCATCCTCTTCGCCTACACCTCGGCCCTCGGGATCGCGGTCGGTATCGCCAAACGAGACCACATGGCCATTTCCTGGTTCACCGAACGGCTTCCGCCAAAGCTCCGGAAGCTCATCGATGTCATCGGTCTGGTGCTCCTGGCGCTGATCAACATCGTCATCTTCTGGTACTCGCTGCGGTGGATCGCGATCACCGGCGGACGCATGATTTCCGTCCTCCAGGTTCCCCGGTGGACTGCGCAGATCGCCATCCCCATCGGAACCGGTGCATCGGTGATTTTCTGTTGCATCAAGCTGTGGCTCGGATTTCGCGGTGACGAAGAGCTGGGCGTGCCCTGGATGCAGGATGACTGATCCATGGTGATGCTGCTGCTCAGCCTTGCGGTGCTCCTGGTTCTTGGCGTACCGATCGCCTATGCGATCGGACTTTCGTCGCTGTTCTTCTTCGCCCTCAACCACCCGGACCTCGTGCAGATCCTGCCGCAGCGGATGTTCGCCGGTTTCAACTCCTACACTCTGATTGCGCTGCCGCTCTTCATCCTGATGGGCTTCCTGATGAACGAAGCGGGGATCACCGCCCGGTTGATCAATTTCTGCCAGCTCTTTGTCGGCCGGTTCCGGGGCGGCCTCGGGCTGGTCAACGTGGGTGCGTCGATGATCTTCGGCGGCATCTCGGGATCGTCAACCTCGGACACCGCCTCGGTCGGCTCGATTCTGATCCCGGAGATGGAACGTCGCGGCTATGACCGGAAATTTGCGGCCGGGATCACCGTCGCTTCGTCCACCATGGGCATGATCATCCCTCCGTCGATTCCCGTGGTCCTCTATGCCGTCGTCGCCCAGGAATCGGTCGGGCAACTCTTTCTGGGCGGTGCGATTCCCGGGCTCATGATCGGCGTCATTCAGCTCGGTGTGGTCCTGATCATGGCCCGCCGTTACGGTTATCCGAAGGAGGATGTCCGACCACCCTTCGCAGAAATCGCCAAGGAGACCGCCCTTTCCCTGCACGTTCTGATGATGCCGGTATTGATCGTCGGCATCGTCGTTCTCGGGATCGCCACTCCCACCGAGTCGTCGGCAATCGGCGCGCTCTATGCGGCCATCATCGGTTTCGCCTTTACCCGGAGGCTCAAATTTCCGGCCTTGTGGCGGTGCGTCAATCTGACGGTGATGATCAGCTCGAAGATCATGATCATCATCGCGCTGTCGCAGCTCTACATCTATGTCCTTGCCATCGAACGAATCCCGGAGGCGATGACCAGCTACATGGTCAGCCTCAATCTGGGCCCAACCGGTTTCATGCTGATCTTCGGTCTGATCGTGCTGCTCATCGGGACCTTCATCGATGTCAGCCCCGCAATATTGTTGCTGACGCCGATCTTTCTGCCGACAGCCGTGGATATCGGGGTGTCGCCGGTCCACTTCGGCATCGTCCTGGTGTCGGGACTCGCGGTCGGCGCCTGCTCGCCGCCGGTTGGCAACTGTCTCAACGTCTGTTCAGCCGTTTCGCGGTTGAGCATCGGTCCGATCTTTGTCGGTGCACTGCCGTTTCTCGCCGCCAACGTGCTGACCATGATTCTGTGCATTCTTTTTCCGGCGATCGTCCTCTGGTTGCCGTCGCTGTTCATGGAGTAGGAATTGCGGTGGGTATGCATTCGCGCCGCAGACTACAGACGAAACGATATGGCACCGCCGGTGCCCGAGAGTTTGGTTCGCTGCAGCCCTAGGTGGAAGCCGGGGCGGAGAGGAGGCCCGCGAATCACGCGGGCCGAAAAAGGAGTGACCTGATGAGAAGAGTCGGAATAGTCGGTCTTGGTGACATGGGCATGGGAATGGCCCGCAACATCATCAAGGGAGGTTTCCCGCTGATAGGGTACGACCTCCGGGAGGCCCGCCTGGAAGAACTGGAAAAGGGCGGCGGGATGCGGGCGAGGAGCTGCCGGGAGGTAGGAGAGTCCTCGGACGCTGTCTTCGTGATGGTACTCAACGGCGACCAGGTCAAACAGGTCATTTTTGGCGAGGGCGGGCTCGCGGAAGGACTGAAACCCGGTTCGACGGTCATCGTGTCGGCGACGATCCACCCCTCGGAGATCAAGGAGCTCGTGGCTCCGGCGGCCGAAAAGGGCCTTCACCTCATCGACACGCCGGTCAGCGGTGGCAAGTCGGGCGCGGAGGATGGCGCTCTCACGATGATGACCGCCGCCAAGACCGACGTGCTCGAAGAGAATCGCGAGATTCTGGACTCGGTATCCAAGGCAGTCTTCCACGTCGGCGAGGAGATTGGCCAGGGCCAGACGGTCAAGGCTGCCCTCCAGGCGCTGATCGGTACGACCTTCGCGGCGGTCTTCGAGTCGCTGGTTTTGGGCGCCTCCGCCGGGGTCAAGGGCGAGACGATGTTCGAAGTTTTCGGCTCCAGCGGCGTCAGCAGCCCGCTCTTCAAGGGTTGCTCGAAGCTCATCATGGATCGGAAATTCAAGGACACCGGCAGCCAGATCGCGACCATGTACAAGGACCTCGGGATCACGATGAACATGGCCAAGGAAACCGGCGCCGCGATGTTTGCGACGGCTGCGGCCTATGAGCTCTTCCGGTCCGGGATCTCACTGTTTCCAGATGAGGACAACTGGTCCATCGTCAAGCTTCTGGAGCAGATCGCCGGTACCGAAGTGACCTGGTGAAGAGAAGGCAAAGGAGAAAACCATGGCAAAACTAGGTGTGATCACCGATGGCATCAGCAGGGACCTCGAGCACGCGCTTCAGGTGGCGACCGAGCACGATCTGGAGTACGCCGAGCTGCAGTTCGTCTGGAACAAGGAGGTCGGGGATCTCGACGACGACCAGATGGCCAAGGCTCTGGCACTGGTCGACAAGTACGGCGTCAAGGTGTCATCGATCACGCGGCACAACTTCGTCGGTTTGCTGGTCGGCGAGGTCGAGGTGGGAGATGCAGACCACCAGAAGCACATGGCCGCCCTGCAGCGCTGTGTCGACATGGCCAAGGCCTTCGACACCAAGATTGTTCGGACCATGAGCTTCCGCAAGGAGATGATCATCTTCGGATACAACGGCGCCGAGGACTGGAATGCCAGCAGGGGAGCGTGGGACAAGCTGATCGAGCTCCTCACCCCGGCGGTCAAGCTCGCCGAGGCCAACGACATCATCCTTTCCGTGGAGACAGGAAACAACGCGATGATCACGTCGGCGGTCCTGGCCAGAAAGTTCATCGACGACATGGGCTCCGACAACCTCAAGCTCATGTGGGACCCCGCCAACACGCTCTACTGCGGCGAGGTGGTCTATCCCGACGGATTCGACGCGCTGCGCGGCGGTTACATTTCGCACATTCACATGAAGGACTGCCGGGTCGATATTCCCGGTGCGGCGGTCTGGCAATGCGAGATGGGCACCGCCGAGATGGCGCCCTATCTCGAGGGCATCGCTGCGGGGCTGAAAGAAGAGAACTTCGACGGCGTGGTGTCGCTCGAGAGCGTCTACCACCCGGACGGTGGCACCTACGAGGACGGCTTCCGGGCCTCGGTCGGTCGTTTCAAGGAGATTTTTGGATAGCAATTCGTTTCACGAATTGCTGATGAAGAGGGGCAGCTCCTCAGCGAAATGACTCGATGATGTCGAGGCCTTGAAGCTGATTCTCGAGTTCGTCGAAGCCGTCGACCCGGTACGCAGCCAGGCCGATGTTTCGTGCCGCCTCGACGTTGATCGCCGTGTCGTCGAAGAACGCGATTCGGTGAGGTGGAACCGCGAGGTCACGGATGACGTGGTCGAAGATCTCGCGTTCCGGTTTCACGGAACCGATCTCGTCAGAAAAATAGAACACGTCAATCACATCTTCGATATGTCGACGATGGCGGGCAGTGTGGAGCCTGTTCGAATTGCTCAGCGCAGCGACTCGATGCGTCTGACCGATTCTACGGAGCAGCTCGACCGCACCGGGGTAGGGTCCGCGGGCCCATTCCACGAATTGTGCGACGAACTCTTCGGGCGACAACGGGAGTTCGAACTCCTCGGTGACGCGTCGTGCGAACTCCTCCGTCGCAAGGTCACCTCGCTCGAATCGCTGGACCGCCTCCGAGTTGATCCAGCGTGAGCGGATCTCCGCACGCCCCGGCGCACCCGGCAGGAGTTTGCCCATTTCGTCGAATCCGGCGAAGTCGATCAACACACCGCCGAGATCAAACAGCAGAACCTCAAATTGTCGTTTTCCGGTCATGGGTTCCACAGGCCTGAGTTCAGCTCCAATATGCACCATCTTCCACAGCAATTCGTAAAGCGAATTCACGCAGTGAATTGCAGGGCCAGCTCCATGATTCTCTCCTGAGATGCCTCGGCGCGAGGGAGTACCCCTTGAAGCGCGCCCTCGTGCATCACCGCGATGCGGTCGGCGAGACCCAACAGCTCCGGCATCTCGCTCGAAATCAGAACGACGGCAACTCCGCGTTCCACCAGCTCGCCGATAAGATCGTAGATCTCCGCCTTGGCCCCGACGTCGATGCCCCGCGTCGGCTCGTCGAAGAGCAGCGCCTTGCATCGGGCGGCCAGCCAGCGGGCGATCACGACTTTCTGCTGATTGCCCCCCGAGAGGTCGGCGACTTCTTGATCGAGCGAGGTGACCCGAATTTTCAAGGTATGGACGAGTTCACCGGCCCTCTCGTTCTCGGCAGCGAGATTCAGGACTCCGTGGCGGGAGAACTCGTCGAGGCTGGTGAGGGTGATGTTTTCGGTGACCGGGAGCTGGAGCACCAGACCCTGCTGCTTGCGGTCCTCGGTGAGGAAGCCGAGGCCGGCCGCTATGGAGGCTGCAGGATCGTGACCAGGAAGCGTCCTGCCTCCGACCCGAACCGTTCCGGAATCGACCGGATCGGCACCAAAGATGGCGCGGGCGAGCTCGGTGCGACCCGAACCCATGAGACCGGCAACGCCCAATATTTCTCCGGAGCGAATCGACAGCGAGAGGGGTTCGAGCACGCCATCTCGTGAAAGCTCGCTGATCTCGAGAATCGTGTCGCCGATCTCGACATCTCGTTTCGCTATCTGCTCACCAATAGTCCGTCCGACCATCATCTGGATGAGCTCGCCCACGTCCGTATCTTCCAGATTTCTCGTTCCCACCGTGTGGCCGTCTCGCATGACGGTCACTTTGTCTCCGATGGTGAAAATCTCCTGCATTCGATGGGAGATGTAGATCACCGGGACACCTTCGCGCCCCAAGCCGCGGATGACCTCGAAGAGGGCCTCGATTTCGTTGTCGGCCAGGGCCGCTGTCGGCTCGTCCATGACCAGAATCCGCGCTTCTTCACGGAGGGCGCGAGCGATCTCGACCAGTTGCTGTTCAGCCACGGACAGCTCGGCCACCGGTGTTACCGGGTCGATGTTGCAACGGACACGCTGCAACAGATCCTGCGAACGTTGGTGCATGACGTCGCCGCGGATGAGGCCGGCGCTGGTCGGTTCGTGGCCGAGAAAGATATTCTCGGCCACCGTCAGCCCGGGGATGAGGTTGAGTTCCTGGTGGATCATCACCAGTCCGAGCCTCTGCGCATCGATCGGGCTTTCGGGTGTGATCTCGTGGCCCGCGAAGGAGATCGTGCCGTCATCCGCTTCATACTGACCGCACAGCACCTTCATGAGAGTTGATTTACCGGCACCGTTTTCACCCAGCAGGACGTGAACCTCGCCGGCTGAAACCTCGAGCGACGCCTTCTGGAGGGCCTGTACTCCGGGGAAGCGTTTGCAGATCCCCGTCATCCGAAGCAGCGGTTGCACTTCGGTCACTCGGGCTCCGTGTCGGCGGGAGCATCAGCCGCGGGGTTTTCGAAGGCCTGAAGATTCCCCAGATCGATGACCTCGACCTTGGTGAGGATTTCGGTCGGAGGAGCGGCGCCGCCCCTGAGCAGGGTCGCGGCGTGCATGACTCCAAGCCGTCCCATTTCACCCGGGAACTGTGCGACCGAGCCCAGCAAACGGCCTGAACGGATGTTGTCGAGGGCATCGGGAATCGCGTCGAAGCCGATGATGGCGACATCTCCGAGACGCTGTGCCGCGTCTGCCGCCTCGAGCGCGCCGAGCGCCATCTCGTCGTTGGCTGCGAAGATGGCGTCAATCTCCGGGTGCGCCTGGAGCAGGTTCTCCGCCACGTTATAGGCCAGTGCGCGTTCCCAGTTTGCGGTCTGGCTGGCGACCACGCGAATACCTGGATGGTCGGCGATGCCCTGCAGGAAGCCGAGGCGCCTTTGGTCCGCGGTCTCATGGCCTGAGATTCCCTCGATGACGGCGACGTTGCCCGAGCCGCCGAGGGTCGCGGCGAGATAGCGCCCAGCCGCTGCCCCGCCTTCGAAGTTGTCCGAGCCGATATAGGTGAGGACTTCGGCGCCGACCGAATCGGCGGCCGCCTGGTCGATTCTGGTGTCGATGAGCAGGACCGGAATTCCGGCGTCGTTGGCCTTGCGGATCGCAGGCACCAACTCCTTGGACCCCGACGGTGCGAGCAGAATGGCATCGACGTCCTGTTGGATCAGGTTCTCGATGATCTGGTATTGGCGCTCGACATCCGTTTCCCGGTCGGCCGCAAGCGCCACCAGGTGAACATTCTGTTTCTCCGATTCACGGACTGCCGCTTCCTCCATCGCTGCCCAGTACGGCGAGTTGAGGGCCTTGGGCACGAAGGCGACGGTCAAGGGTCGTTCTTCCGCCGAACTGGACGATGTCGATCGGTAGGCGAGAGCGGCGACAATCAGAGCGATGGTGATGGCGCCCGCAACGACCCATTTGCGATAGCGGCGCCAACCCTCTACCTGCCGACCGGCGGTGCCGCGGTGGCGCGCACGGTCGAGCACGACCGCCGCAACCAGGACGCCGCCCACGACCATGCCTTCGAGCGCCGACGGCACGTTGAGAGCGTTGAGCCCGTTGCGCAGGGCGCCCATGATCAGAGCGCCGATAAGAGTCCCGATGACCCGGCCTTCACCGCCCATGAGGCTCACGCCTCCGATCACCGCCGCGGCGATCGCGTAGAGCTCGTACATCTCGCCAGAAAGGGGTGAGGCCGCGTTGAGCCGCGAGGTCATGAGAACCGCTGCCGCACCGGCCATGAGCCCGGAGAGAGCGTAAATGGCGACCTTGTAGCGTCCGACCGGGACGCCCGAAAGCCACGCCGCCTGTTCGTTACCGCCGATGGCGTAGGTATAGCGCCCGAGTTTCGTCCGGGTCAGCACCAGGTGGGCCGCCACGTAGAGGGCTGCAACAACGAGGACCATGACGGGCACCCCGGCGATGTCGCCCGAGAGTGCGCGAAAGGACTCCGGTAGACCGCTGATCGGTTTCGAATCCGAGTAGATCTTGGCCGCGCTGCGAGCGATCAGCATCATCCCGAGGGTCGTGATGAACGGTGGGATTTTTCCGAGGGTGGTGATGAGACCGTTGAGGAGCCCACAGCCCAAACCGACCAGGAGCCCGGCGCCGATGGCCACCAGCCCCGAGTGTCCAGCGACGAGGAGGTCGGCAACCACCAGTCCGCAGAAGGCGAGAATCGAGCCGACCGAGAGATCGATGCCCCCGGAGATGATGACAAATGTCAGGCCGATGCCGAGGATCGCGTTGATCGCCGACTGCTGCATGACGTTGAGCAGGTTGTCGGTACTGAAAAAGTGGGGGGAGGCGATGCCGAAGAGAATGACGATGCCGAGGAGAACCAAGAGAGTTTGGAGATGGGCCGTCAGGGTTCGTGTCATGGAGCGTATCGTAGCCTACCGCGGTGCGGAGGGGAAAGGGGAAAAGGGGAGAAGGGGGCGCGGCTCCTCATTACGTCTCCCTTTCCCTCTTCCCCCTTTCACCTTTTCTCCTCTGCTCCTTTTCAGGGCGGGCCGGGATTGTCTCGAGGGAGGCAGGTGCGGTGTTCAGGATCTCGATCAGTCGTTCCGGGTGGTCGGTGAAGATTGCATCGATGCCTTTGTCGACCAGTCGACGCAAGCGGCGCGGCTTGTTGACGGTGTAGAGCCCGACCGGGATGCCGTGCTCCCGGCACCGGCGCAGCATCTTTCGGGAGAGCCGTTGGCGTTTGATGTTGAAGACCGAGGCGTCGAGATCCGTAACGATCTCGACCGCGTCCTGACCCTGGTGAAACTTCGTGTTGTAAAGGACCGCGGTGTGGATCTCCGGGGCGGCTTGGTGCATTTGCTGGAGAGCTTCTGGAGAAAACGACGAGACCACCACCTGTTCGATCATTCCGTGTTCTCGGATCGCGGCGGCGACCTTGGCCACGACTCCGCGGGCCACGGCCTCGCTCTTGATCTCGACATTGAGGAGGATGCGGCCATCGACCTCGGTGAGCACTTCGTCGAGCGTGGGGACCCGCTCGCCGGCAAACCTGGGATCAAACCACGATCCTGCGTCGAGTTTCCGGATCTCGGCTAACGTGAACCCAAAGACCTCGCCGCTGCCATCGGTGGTCCGATCGAGGGTTTCGTCGTGGATGACAACGATCTCCTCATCCGACGTCAACGTGACGTCAATTTCCGCCATGTCGGCGCCGATCTCGATAGCCGCCCGGATAGCGGCGAGGGTGTTTTCGGGTGCGGCACCCGAGAATCCGCGGTGCGCAATCACCCGCGTCCGTGCTTCAACGTCGTAGAAGTCCTCGATCGTTGCCGGCCGGTCGCCTGCGGTCACTACGATCGCTACAAAAACAAAAATTCCGGCACATGTGAGGTAGAGCCTGTTCATGCATTGAATTGTACGACGGGTTGCCCAAGCGCCCACCCGTTCCGATCCCCGTCCCGACTGAATGCTGAATGCGAGTTGGGTGTGAAAAATCTCAGGAGAACGCTCGGCGCTTCAAGGTGATACGCGCTCTTCTGCCGGCGCGCTTCCCGCAAAGGAGCCACCTTTAGCATTGACCGACCCGCGGGCCGGACCGGGTTGAGCATTACGATTCGGACAATGCAAAAGATGGCACCTCCAGCGAGCGCGTTCTTCTCCGGGCGATTGAATCTGCGTCAATCTGCGTTATCTGCGGGCAAATCGGGTGGGTGGGTAGATCCGGTATCCGGTATCCGGTATCCGACATCGGGTGGGAGGGTGGACGGGATGGTGCATAATCTAGGTACACACGAGGAGGCCGAGATGAATGCCAGCACCTACAGTGCGCGCCGGAGTGCTTTGAGACGTGCCGTTCCGGATGGTGCGATTCTGATCCTGGGCAACGACGAGGCGCCGCGGAATTACGTGGACAACGTCTATCCTTTCCGTCAGGATTCGCATCTTCTGTATTACGCCGGAGTCAGCCAGGCGCGTCTGGCCGTGCTCATCGAACCCGGTGGCCGGACGGTTCTCTACGGGACGCCGGAGCATCGGGACGATGTGATCTGGCACGGGCCGCACGCGACGCTCGAGGATCACGCGGCGGCAGCGGGGATTTCCGATTTCGACGATTTCGGCAACCTCGCGGACAGACTGGGGGAATTCGCCGCCGGCGGGACGAAGATCCACTATCTTCCGCCGTATCGCGCGCAACGGCGCTTCGCGCTTTCGAGACTGTTGGGCACGGATCCTCGAGAGGTTGCGGGCCAGACGTCAGTCGAGCTCGTGCGCGCTGTGGCGGCGCAACGGTCGATCAAGGAAGAGGCGGAGATTGCCGAAATCGAGGACGCTCTTGCGGTGACCGCGCTCATGTATCGCGCCACTCTGCGGGCTGCCGGGCCGGGTCTCACCGAAGCCCAGGTGGCGGCCGCCCACCAGATGGAAGCGATCGCCGCCGATCGCCAACAGGCATTCAACCCCATCGTGACCGTATCGGGCGAGGTTCTTCACAACACCACCTACGATGGCACGCTGGCCAACGGAGATTTGCTGCTGGTCGACAGCGGTGCGGAGTCGAGTCGTTTCTACGCCTCTGATATCACGCGAACGATGCCTGTTTCGGGCCATTTCACCGGCCAGCAGCGGGATGTCTACGAAGTCGTTCTGGCCGCAAACATGTCGGCGATTGCGGCAGCATCCCCTGAGCGGACAAACCGCGAGCTCCACCTTCTGGCGGCGCGGACGGTGGCCGCCGGTCTCAAAGACATCGGCCTCATGAAGGGCGATGTTGACGAGGCGGTGGAGGCGGGTGCCCACGCGCTCTTCTTTGTCCACGGCCTGGGTCACATGCTGGGGATCGACGTGCACGACATGGAAGATCTGGGTGATGTCGTGGGCTACGCGCAGGGTGAGGAGCGATCGACTCAGTTCGGGCTCGCGTACCTGAGGTTGGCGCGCAAGCTCGAGCCCGGATTCGTGATCACCATCGAGCCCGGGATCTATTTCATTCCGGCGCTGATCGACCGCTGGCAGGCGGATGGCCTGCACAAGGATTTCATCTGCTACGACCGACTCGCGGCCTACCGCGATTTTGGCGGCATCCGGATCGAGGACGACGTGCTCATCACCGCCGAAGGCAGCAGGGTATTGGGCCCTCCGATTCCGAAATCGGTGGCCGACGTCGAAGCCGCGATGGAAAGCTGAACGTTCAAATGTTAAAATTCTCAATTTTGAATTCAGCCCTCCACGCCGCGCCTATCAACCGTGGGGGAGGGTGGGGAAGTTCGAGAATTGAAAACTAAGAATTGAAATTGAGAATCACTCACTCGTCTTCGAAGAACTCCCGAACAGCGGCTTCGGGGTCTTCGTAAGTCAACGCCGCCGGGTCGCCGAATGTCCATTCCTCGGGTAAGAGGCGAAAGTAACGCGGATCGTTGAAGCGCCTGCCCATGAGCACGATAACTCCGCGATCGTTTTCTGACCGGAGGAGACGGCCCGCCGCCTGAACAACCCGGGTCAGACCGGGCACCAGGTAGGCGTAGGCGAAACCGTGCTCGTAAAATTCCTGGTAATAGCCCTTGAGCAGCTCGCGCTCGAGGTTGTACTGGGGGAGGCCGGGAGAGACGACGATGACTTGGGAGAGCATGTCTCCGGGGTAGTCGACGCCCTCGGCGTATATACCTCCGAGTACTGCCAGCAGGACATGGGGCTCGCCCTTCCCGAGCGCGTCGAGGACCTCACGTTGTTCGGCGTCACTGACGCCCGGTTGCTGGGCGAGAACCGTGTGCTGGAGGGGTGGCAGCCGGTCGTGGACGGCCTCGAGGAATTTGTAACTTGGAAACAGGGTCAACACGTTGCCTTGCGGGTGGGCGAGGCGGGCTATCCAATTCGCGATTCGGTCGTAGTGAGCCGCGCGGTGCCGGTAGGTGGTGTCGACATCTTCGATCGCCAGAACCATTCGGTTCTCCGGCGGGAACGGTGAAGGCACATACAGCTCGTCGGTGCGATGCGCGTCGAAGCCGAGAAGATCGCGGTAGAAGTCGAAGGGCTCGAGGGTTGCCGACATGGCGATCGCGGATGCGCTCCCGTCGAGGATCTCGCCGACGAATCTCGAGGCATCGCGGCAGAAGATCTTGAGCTTTGCCGCGCCTTCGGCTTCGCCTTCTCGGGTGCGGGCGGCGATGTAGACGAACTCGTCGCCTCCGAGCTCGAGCACCCGGTGGAATCGAGTCAGCGCGAAGAAGATGTCGAGCACCGGATCGTTGGCCATCCAGAGCTCGTGCTCCCGCTTGTAGAGGAAATAGCTCAATATGGCGCCGTCGAAGGCGATCCGGAGATCGGAAATCACTTCGAGGCGAAGGTCGGCCGGTCCCTCGTCGTGGCGTTCGTCGCCGAGGCTTTCCGCCACCCGATCGCGAACCTCGCGGGTGAGGTCGTCCACCAGCTCGCAGGAGTTCCTCGAAGACCGGGTGCGAGCGGGTTTCGAGGAAAGCGCGGGCCCGGTCGAGCGCCTGGGTGGTGATTTCGGGCGAGTAGTACTCGCGGCTGCGATCCACCAGATTGTGGGCTTCGTCGATGATGAGCACCGCATCGCGGAGGGCGTCGCCGTGGAGCAGGGCCCGCAGCCCGATGGTGGGATCGAAGACATAGTTGTAGTCGCAGACCACCAGGTCGACCTCCGAAAGGAGATCGAGGCTGACCTCGAAGGGGCACACGGTATGCTCGCGCGCGGTTTCGAAGATGTCAATCCGGATCGTGGTGGTCATCGCCGGCGAGCAGGTTCTCGAGAAGCCCGGTGCGGGCGAGCTTCTGACCGTAATCACGTGCATAGGGGCAGAATTCCTCATGGCACACGATTTCGGTGTTGGCGCACATCTTGGATTTCGCTCGCAGTTGGAGGCTGCGAAAAAGCCCCTCCTGCATGGCTTTGACGGTGCCGACGGCGATTCTCTGCTGGAGGGTTTTCGCGGTCAGAAAAAAGACCCGGTGCCCTTTGCCGAGAGCCTCCCGCACCGCCGGATGGAGGACGGCTGCCGTCTTTCCGCACCCGGTGGGAGCGCGCACGAGAAGGTGGCGGCTGTCTTTGAGATTCTGAGTGACCGCCTCACCGATTTCCTCCTGCACCGGCCGCATTTCGTCGTGCGGGAAGGGGAGGCGCTCTGCGGCCTCCCGCAGCTCCTCGAGGCGTGACACACGGCGCTTCTCATGGTTGATCAGCCGGTGGATCTGCTGCCGCAGCCAGGAGTCCACCGACTCGGGAGACCAGATGACGTCTTCGTCTCGCTCCTCGTGGGAAACGATGTCAACCAGGATCAGTCGCACAGCGGCCGGCTGGTCGGGGGACGAAAGCATGCGGGCGTACAGAGAAGCCTGGCGTTTGAAGCGATCGAGCCGTTCCTCGGCGAAGAGGTTGTTGAGATCGACGGCGAAGTGGAGGGTCTTGATCTCGTCAATGCGGACCGCGCGGTCGTCTTCGAAAACCACGCCGTCGGCGCGGCCGGAGACCTCAACCGTCCAGCCGTCGATCTCGACCTCGAGCACGGCCGGAACTTCGCTCTGGAATCCGGGTTCGGTGGCCTCGAGGTCGCGTTGGATCCGGCGGTGGAGTTCGGATCCGATCCACAAGCGCGAAAGACCGCTTCCGGTGAGGCCGATCGATCGTTGCGCGGGTTCACCGAGCAGATCGCCGACCCCGGCCCGAATCGACCGCCGCTCGATATCGATAACGACCGTCACTGGCGGCGGCCGCGGCGGAAAAGGTACGCGATCAGGAGCGCCACGAGCGTCAGCCCAGCCGCGGCGAAAGCGATTTGCGGCGGGCGTGGCGGCCAGCGATCGCTGAGGCGCGGCCGGTACCGGAGCGATTCGTCGAACTTCACGCTCGAGACGATTTCTGCAAAGACCGGCGCCATCTCGGTGAACTGCGGAATGGCGGCGTAGCAGTGGATCGTGAAAAGCCCTCTTTCGGTCAGAAAGGACACTGATTCGACCACGGTCTTTCCCTCGAGTTTGAGATCGATGGTGTTGCGGACATGCAGCGAGTGGCTCTTTCGATCGTAGACCGCGCCCTCGAATCGGATCCCGTTGATCATGGGACCTTTCCTCTCGGCCAGCCGCCAGGCATTTTCTTTCCGCATGGATTCAACCGATGGCAGGCTGAGAAAGTCGCCGTATTTGAGGCGGCCGCTTTCACGAATCTGGATCAGAATCTGGGGCAGGGAAAAGTCGACTTCTGGATCTCCGGGCCGGAATCCGTGCTGATATACCTCGGCGTTCCGGCCTTCGCTGGATTCGGCAGATCGAAGGCTGTAATACTCCAGGGTGTCCGCCGGGATTTCGTTCCAGTCGGGTGGGATGGAAAAGGTGACCATACCGTCGTAGACGGACACGGTTCGCGGCGGTTCATCCTTGGACGCAACAGCAACCGCGAGTGCCAGCATACCGAAGGTGAGGGCTGATCTGAGTAATGCCATCGACTATGGAACGATATCACCCCGGCGCAACACGGGAGGTTGCGATTGATCCCTGCCGCGGTTTTGCTATGGTGTGATCGTTCCGATTGGCAGATTGAAAGGTGACCGATGACCGCTGATTTCGATGATCGAGGGCCCGGCTTGAACGGCGACGCAGCCGGCAACCGCGTGACGGTCGATCTGGAGTTCGACACCCTTCGCGATTTTCGCGAACAGATGGGCCCTTACCTCAACTATGACGGCCTTTTCATCAAGAGCGCGGAGCCGCTGCCGCGCGGTACGGCCGTCCATTTTCGATTCGTCATGCCAGAGGGATTCGTTCTCGCGGAGGGGACCGGCGTAGTGGCATCGACACGAAAGCCGGAAACCGATCCCGGTCTCGAACCCGGGATGACGCTGTGGTTCGACCGGGTCGAAAAGCAGAGCAAGGTGATCCTCGACGAGTTGGTCGATTTTCACATCGCCACGGGTGGTGACGCCTTTGATCTGGGCAGGGATGGCGCCAGTCAGGCTGGCGATATCCCGACAGATGCTCTTGCGGGTGGGTTCGCTCAGCCGATGGATACGCCGGTTTCAGATGCATCCGACCACGAAACCGTGCCCGATCCCGGTTCACCGGCCCGGTTGGACGGCCAGGACGATTACCTGCCGGATTGGCTGTCGGAGGTCGCGGAAGAACACGACTTCGATCTGGCTTCTGACGGACGCGGGACTGCCGGGGATGACTCGGTACAATCAGGTGGCGCCGATCCGCTCGATTTTTCAAACCGGGAGATCGAGATCAGCCTGTCGGGAGGGGACCCGGATGAAGGCCCGACGCCGACACTCGATACCGGGAGGGCCGCGCCCGACGTCACGCTGGCATCGAAGGACGGGAACGCGCTCCCGACCGATCTCCGTATCGTACCCCTTGTAGTGGCGGCGGCGGTGTTGATCACGGCATCGTTGTCAGTGTGGTGGGTGATGAGCCGGGCCCCGTCGCCCGAGGTGGCTTCGGCGAATGCACCCGCTGTCGAGGGTCCTACCGAGGAAACTGCAACGGATCCCGGCGTCGTCTTCATTGAAGACGATGGACAGGAGACATCGCAGGATGCTCAAAACGTCGACAAAACGGCGGAGATCATCGAGAAATCGCCGGTTGTGCCGGTGGTCGCTCCGACCGCCATACCGAGAACGGTGGCAGCCACACAGCGGCCCACGCCGCGCCAGGTGACGCCCGCTGCGGTGGCGGCAACACAGATCGAGGACATCACCGTGCGCAGAGTCGGTGACCGTACGGTGGTGAGTGTTCGAGGCAATGGAGAATTTGCAGAAGAGAAGGTACGGGTTGCACCCATGAAGGATCCGGCGCGAATCTGGATGCGGGTTCGCGGGATCGAGACCTTTTACCGGCCCAACGAAATCGCAGTGGGATCGCCCGAGGTTCTCAGAATTCGTGTCGGGCATCACCCCGAAGAGACACCCCCATCCATCTACGTGGTGCTGGATCTTGCCGATGCGTCCGCGGTCCTTCGCGACACCACCGTGAGCGGCGACACGATTCAGGTGGCGGTCGGTCTGCCTTGACCTTCGTGTCCGGTCACACTGCCGCGCCACGTTGATGACCACGACTCCGTGCTTCTTTGTTTCCGACCTGCACGGCAGCGAGCACCGCTATCGCGCGTTGTTTTCGGCGGTGGAACGGGACTGTCCTTCCGCTCTGTTTCTCGGTGGAGATCTCCTGCCGCACCGCTGGTCCTCGGGCGCGGGTGGGAACGACTTTCTCGATGATGTGCTGGTGGAGGGATTCCGCGCACTGAGAAGTCGACTCGGTGCAGCCGCGCCGAAGGTGTTTATCATCCTGGGCAACGACGATGATCGTACGAGCGAGCCCGGGTTTCTCGATGGGGAACGCGAGGGACTTTGGATCTACCTCCACGAGCGGTGGTCGGATATCGGGACCCATCCGGTGTTCGGATATTCCAACGTGCCTCCGACGCCGTTTCAACTCAAGGATTGGGAGCGCTACGACGTTTCCCGCTATACCGACCCGGGCTGTGTCTCGCCGGAGCGCGGTCACCGGACGGTGCCGGTTGACCACGATGAAATCCGCTACGGCACCATCGCGGCCGATCTCGAGAAGTTAACCGGCGGACGCGATTTGTCTCGGGCGGTGATGGTGTTTCATTCACCCCCGTACCAGACCGTTCTCGACCGGGCGGCGCTCGATGGACGCATGGTGGACCACGTACCGATGGACGTGCACGTCGGGAGCATCGCCATCCAGCGTCTCATCGAAGAACGGCAACCGCTGGTGACCCTGCACGGACATATTCACGAGGCGCCGCGGCTGACCGGCACCTGGCGCGAGCGCATCGGCCGAACCCACGCCTTCACCGCCGCCCACGACGGACCCGAACTCGCATTCGTCCGATTTGATCTCAAAAACCTGGACGGCGCGACGCGAGAACTTCTTTAGGCGACTCAATCCATTCACCCGCCCGTATCATCCACAGATCACCCAGAAAACCCAGATCCGGACCCAACACTGATTCTGAAAAAAATGGAGAGTGGCGGTCTCCGGCCGTCATGGGACGCCGGGACCTCGCCGCGGGGTGAAAATGGCTGGGCTTCTCTGCGCCTCTGCGTCTCCGGCGTCTCTGCGTCGCGAAGTGAAACCGGTGGCCGTTGAAACCACAGAGAATTCCAGGCGCCGTGATCCGACATCGGGTTCATCTTGGTGATCTGTGGACAGCATGGCGGGTGGGTGGAACGTTCAACGTTTAACGTTCTAACGTTCGAATCGTGGCGTCGTTTTCGTGAGTTCCTTCAGCGTCTCGACCGCGAGGCGGGTCACTTCAGCGAGCGTATCGGGGTCGAGGTTTCCGGCGTGATCGTTGGCCGAGTGGACGGCCATGGTGGCGCGGTCCAGCGATCCGCTCGAGAGCGTCAGGCAGGGGAGGCCGTGGTGGGCGAATGGGATGGCGTCGATGCCCATCCCGGGGAGCATCAGAATGCCGCGCACTTTGATGCCGAGCCGCGCGGCCGCTCGACGAGCAGCGTCCGACATGGCGGCGGAAAACTTCCGTCCGAAACCGAAACGTTCGATCAGTACGACCCGTCCCGGTGCACCGGCTCCGTCGAAGTTCAGGCAATAGACCGGCCTGTCGGCGAAATCTCGGGCGTGGTCGTCGAGCCATCGCATGGCGCCCGATCATGTGATCCTCTTCGGCGCCGGTGGAGAGGAAGATCAGCTCGACATCGTCAGGAAGGGTGGATGGCAGCTCGCGGGCCGTTTCGAAGAGGATGGCCACCGAGCCGGCATTATCAACGCCTCCGGGCGAGGTGTTCCGACTCTTCATGGTGGAGAGCCCGAGCATTGCTGCCGCGATGGCTCCTCCGATCACCGTGGGCAACAACGGCGGGCCTGGAACCCGGCCGGTCACGAGTCCCGCGACCATCAGACCAATCAACACGACAGTGCCAAGGATCGTGATCAGGGTCAGACCCATTCGGAACGGAAAGGTGAGGCTCTGGCTCTTGCTGTCGTGGTGCGCCATCAGGAGGAGGCTGAGGCGGGGTTCGGTTGGGCCATGGCGCCCGATGATATTCGCGGTTTGAACATCACCGTCTCGCCGATAGAGGGATTCCAGCCAGGGCGCCCAGGCGAGAAAGATCCCCCCGGGAAGCAAAGCAGCCGCCAGTAAGACAAGACCGAGGAGGGGCGATCTTTGGGTGACGATGCCGGCAACGGCCAGCCATACGGCTCCCGCGCTCAGCGCCACCTGCAGTACCCGGTTCGCCGGCTCGAGATCGTAGGAGAACCGCTCCAACGAGGTTTCGAGTCCGAGATCGGCGAATCGTCGTTCGATCACCGCGATGGCTCGCGCGTCGCCCTCGCTACCCGGATAGCGCGGAAATGCGATCTCGGCTGCATCGTTCAAGATCCGGTTTCCGTCAACCATCGGTGTCGTCCACCATCACGCTCTCTCCGATTGCCAGAAGGTCGAGCTTGTGGTCAGACGATGGCGCCATATCGCGCCACCACCGGCGAATCCGCTCGACCGGCGCGGACAACGCTTCGTCGGTCAGCTGAAAGGTGCCCCAGTGCATCGGGATCATCCGGCGTGCACCCGTCTCGGTGAATGCACGTCCGGCCTGTTCCGGATTCAGGTGATAGTGCTCCATGAACCAGCCGGGATCGTAACCACCAATGGGCAGGAGCGCGGCATCGAGATGCGGGAAACGCTTGCCGATTTCGGAGAAGCCGTCGAACCATGCGGTGTCACCTGAGTGATAGATGGACGAACCGCTTCCTTCGATCACGAATCCTCCCCACAACGCCCGATTGGTGTCGAAGATCCCGCGGCGCGACCAGTGGCACGAGGGAACCAGGGTCACCCGCAGTCCGTCGAGATCCGCAGTGTTCCACCAGGTGAGTTCCTGCACGTTGTGGCGACCGCGTTTTCGGCACCACGCTCCCAGACCCTTGGGCACGATCGTCGGAATGTCCAACGGGAGTGCCCGCATCGCGAGCGCGTCGAGGTGATCGTAGTGATTGTGGGTCACCACGATTGCATCGATTTCGGGAAGCTCATTGACGGCGAGCGGGGGAGGGAGATGGCGGCGGTAAAGCCACCCGGCGTGGTTCGAGAACACAGGATCTATCAGGAAACGGCGTCCGGCGATCGACCCCAGGAATGAAGCATGTCCGAGCCACGTCAGCCACGAGCCGGGTGATGTGCTGTGGATCAGGTCGAGATCGGGTTTCGTCGAGGGCGCCGGCGGGCCAGGGGGATGCACCTTCCGCCGTCCGAGGAGCCGGTCGGTGATACCCCAGCGAATGATCGCAGCGGCGCCGTGCGGTCCGTGCGACGAGTCCAGGTTGCTGAAACGATGAGCCAGGGTTGTGCCTCCTGGTGATTCATCATACTCACGCACACGGATGAAATTTGGATTTCGGATTTCCGCGCCTTCCACCCTGGCTCACCACGGAGCCACAGAGGCCACAGAGGAAACCACAGGGAATCTCTAACCTGAGCCCTGGAATCACCGCATGGAACGAGGCGCGACGACCACGACAATGCTGTCTCCCTTTGGAGCGCGCTCGCAGCAGAGCGCGTTGATCGGACGTGCCATCCTTGACGATTTTGGGAGTCAACGCCACCACGTCGGTTTCGCGTCAGGTCCATAAGATCGTCAAGGGTGGCAATCACGCGGTGTGGTGCTCGCAGAACAGTGCGTTCCAGCGAGCACACGGTGCCACTTTGCGTATCTGGGTTCAGTACTGAGCGATTGAGTCACCGGGCAGACAATGCGAAAGTGGCTGCTGAGATCGTAGCGAATCGGAGAATCTGGTGCCTGGCCGGAGTCGAAAGAAAGTGGGTGGGTGGAAATCCGGATCCGAATCCGAAATCGAGAAATCAGCCTTCGTTCACCATGGCTTCGATCTGGGCGAGAGCCTTGTCGAGGCGATCTTTGATGTGCGAGGTCGGGCCGCGCCGTCGTCCGTGGAGGTCCACCGATTCCCACAGATCGCGTTCTTCCTCCAGGATCTCGGTTCGGAGGCGAAGACCGTGGCGCTCGAGAATCGGCTCGATGCGATCCCGGTTCCGCGACAACTTCTGGCGGATGCTCTGATAGGCGTGCTCGCAGACCGTCTTACGATTTGAAAAGGAGAAGACGTTCGAGAAGAACATATCGTAGTCGTCACGACGCGGTTCGAAGACCAGGACATCACTGTCGGCGTATCGATCTTCATAGGCGGAGAGGCCGACGCCCATCCGGGAGTGAACCAAGGTGCGGAATGTCTGGGCGAGCACAGCCGGGAGACCCCGATCAACGAGCTGGCCGCGGCGCATGACGCCAAGCTCCACCGAGCGGATCGTATCCACTGGCACGATCGGATTGACGCACAGCACCAGGTCGGCGCCCTCTTCGAGGGCCACCGAGGCGTGGACGGTTTTCAGAAGCACGCCGTCCACATAGTGGCGGCCGTCGATGAGAACCGGGGGATAGAGCCCTGGCAGCGCAGTCGAAGCCTGTACGGCCGTCGAAATCGGTACGTGATCGAGGCCCGGTTCACCAAACCGCACGGGCCGACCGGAGTCGAGGTCGGTGGCCACCAGCACGAGCTTTCGCCGAAGTTTGCGGAAGTCGTCGGTCCGGCCGCGCATGCTGAAGATCTTTTTCAGATAGGCGCGGATCGGATCATTCTTGAAAACTCCGACGGGAAGAGCCCGCGAGAGCCTGGACAAGGAATTGAAAATGCTCGAGTCCGACGGGCTGGTCAGCACGTCCCAGAACGCTTCTGCGAGCAGTCTCGGTACCTTGAGCGAACTCCGCATGAACTGACCGACCGCAGGTGTGAGGAAGTTCTCGGGAACAAATGGGTGTTCGCCGGGCTCCGGTTTGACGATCGCACGGCAGAGCTGGGCCGTCGAAAGACCGTTGGCCAGACAGGAGCTGATAAACGCCCCGGCGCTGACACCGACGAAGACATCGAAATCGTTGAAGTCGAGCCCTTCGATGCACTCGTCGAGGGCACGGACCGCGCCGATTTCGTAGATCGAGCCTTCCGGCCCACCACCTGCGAGGGCGAGGCCGATCTTCGCCGGCGAACGGGTGGGGTTGATCATCCAGGCGTCGTCATTTCAACTCGGATCGTTTGATCTGAGCCTGGAAAGGTCTGTTGCTGTAGGGAATTGCGCCGGAGACGCCGTCATCCGCGGGATCTCGGATCCATCGCCGCGACACGGATTCTCAATCCTCTTTCTTCTGGGGCGAGGAAGGACCGGCCGGCTCTTGCCGGTCGGTATCGATGGCGGCGAGGGAGGACTCGAGGTCCTCGAGACGTTCGCGGAGACGACCCATCTCCTCTCTCGCGCGCCGCACCGGGCCGATACGGTCGATAGATGCCTGCACCAGTCGATCCATGCGGTTCTGAAGTTGTTCAACGCCGGTGGACACGGCCTGTTCGCCGATTCTGATCAGTTCGTGGAGGAGTTCGTTGGGAAGGAGGGCTGTCCCTTTCCGCCCTTCCTCTGAGATGATCTGGGTCAATGTCTGAGAGGTGACGTCGTCGGCGGTCTTGTTGTCGATCACGCGAATCTGCTGGCCGGTGCGAATCCATCCCGCGAGTTCTTCGAGGGAGACGTAGCGGCTCTCCTCGGTATCGTAGAGCTTGCGGCTGCCGTATCGTTTGATGAGTCGGATCATGGCATTATCTCCATCGCCGCGGCGGTTCCCGGTCCGGAACGTCGTGCCGCGGCGTCTCCTTTGTGTATACCGCGGTGCGGCAAGCATGTCAAGCATCGCCACCGCTGTCGGAACTGGTGTCAGCAGGTCATCATACTCAAGAGACTGAGGATGCAGCGGTTCGAACGGTCTTGAATTCGGAGTGCGCGTCGGCGCGAAATCGATTCGCCGAGACCACCGAATTGCCGCGGTGCGGCAAGCCTCAGCTGGTGACGAAGGGCACGGGTCGTCCGACCCCCCAGCCCTGCGCGTAGTCAACGCCGATATCGATGAGGGCGCGCTCGATGTCGGAGTCCTCGACCCATTCGCCGATCGTTTGGATTCCCATGGACTCGCCGATACGGTGGATGGCCGCCACCATTTCCCGCTGAATCGGGTTGCGCGCGATTTCGCGGACCAGTTCGCCGTCGATCTTGAGGTACTCGACCTCGAGGCTCTTGAGGTATCGGAATGACGACAAACCGCTGCCGAAGTCGTCAAGCACGAAACGGCACCCGCGGTCGCGGAGGGATTCCATGAAATCGAGCGCCTGCGAAAGATTCGAAATCGCGGCGGTCTCGGTGATTTCGAACATCACCCGGCGCGGTGGAATCTGCATCCTGTCGAGCCCGTCGAGAATCAAGGTCTTGAGTTCGTCGTTCCCGAAGCTCTGTCCCGAGAGATTGATCGTGAAGGCAGCGGTGATTTCGTCATCGGCATCGTCGAGGGCGCCGATCATCTCGAGCGCCGCACCGACAACCCACAGATCGATGACCGGCATCATCCGATAACGCTCGGCTGCAGCGATGAACTGGCTTGGAGCTATCACGGCGCCGTGGACGTCGACCAACCGGAGAAGGAGTTCATTGAGCTGAGGTCCCTGGAGGTTCTGGAGGGGCCGAATCGGTTGGCTGAAGAGGCGGAACCGGTCTTCTTCGAGAGCGCGGTTGATGTGTTCGATCCAACGCATCTCGGTGTGTCGAACCATGACCGCCGAGTCGTCGGCCTTGCTGACGTGAATTTCGTTGCGTCCCCGGTCCTTGGCCACATAACAGGCCGAGTCCGCAGCGCTCAACAACTCCGCGAGGTTGGAATCCCCACCGGCAACAGGGACGATGCCGATGCTGGCGCCGATCTCGAAGACCCGGTCTTCCCACTGAAAACGGAACTGACGGACCGCGTCGAGTACGGTTTGAGCGTGCGAGGCGGCTTCGTCGAGATCGCAATCGTTGAGGAGGATTCCGAACTCGTCGCCGCCGAGACGCGCCAGGGTGTCTTTGTCAGGGATGACTGCATCGAGGACAGATGTCAGCTGGCGGAGCAGGTCGTCGCCTGCGCCGTGTCCGCAGGTGTCGTTGACGACCTTGAATTCGTCGAGGTCGAGGTAACACAGTGCGAAACAACGATCGCCCCGAGATGCCGCGGTGACCGCCGACGCGAGGCGCAGCTCGAATTCCCGCCGGTTGATGAGACCCGTCAGGGGATCGTGGGTGGCGAGAAACTCCATTCGGCGTTTCAACTCTTCGAGTTGTGAGAAGTCGGTGAACACCAGAACGGCGCCCTGAAGTTCTCCTGAACCGTCAAAAATGGGTGAGGCGCTCTCCCGCACCCAATAGTCGGATCCGTCGCGGCTCGGCAGCTTTGCCGATTCGGCGGGCTCGATCACCCTGGCTTCATGAAGGCAACGATCGACCGCGTTTTCAGAGTCCGCATCTCCATTTTCGGAATCCGTTTGGTAGACCTGGGATACCGCCAGGCCCTGGACTTCGTGCAGTCGCACGCCGAGCATGCGCTCGGCGGTTGGATTGAGGAAATCAATGCGGCCTTCGGTATCTGTCCGGATGACGCCGTCGCTGATCGATGACAGGGTGACCTGAGCCCGTTCCTTTTCCTGTTCGAGTGCGATCTCGGCAAGCTTGCGTTCGGTGATGTCGGCGCTCACACCGACCACTCGTTCGACGTGGCCATGCGGATCGCGCTGCACTTCCCCCCGCACCAGGGCCCACACCGTACTGTGCCCAGGGAGGCGAAAACGGTGCTCGATCGTGTACGGTTCTCGTGTCCTGAAGATCCGGCGGATCGTGGCAACGAGTTCGTTGCGTTCATCGACTGGGATGAGGTCGATGAGCTCCCTGCTGGTGCTCGGCAAGAGATCTTCGTCGACTCCGAAGACCTGTGCGGTGGAAGGCGAAAAAACCAGTTCGTCGCTGTCCGGATACCACTCCCAGGCGGCGCTGCGTCCGGCGAGTTGGGCGAGTTCGAGCCACTCGCGGCTTGCCGAAGCTCCGCGGTCAGCCTGCGATCCGGCTTTGCTCTGGGAATGTCTGGACTCGAAGCTACTCAACGGCGGACTCCCCGTCGCGAGATGCGGACAGTTGATGACCGAAGGCCCAGGACAAATGTTCCGGCAGTGAACACACGGCGCGCACTCCAATTGGTTCCATTGTACCTCTTGAGGGGAGATTTCACCGAAATGGTATGTTTCCCAGGTGAACGATCTTCGATTTTACGAACTCCAGGGTTTTCTCTCACAGCTCGACCAAGACCGCGATCTGAGAGTCGTCGAGGTGCCGGTGAAGGCCCACCTCGAAGTGGCGGAGATCCACCGGCGGGTCATCGCCGCCGGTGGACCGGCACTCCTCTTCAACAAGGTCGAGGGGAGTGACTTCCCGTTGGCCACAAACCTCTTTGGCACGGCCCGGCGCGCCGAGATGGCCTTCGGGTCTCGTCCGGGCGAACTCGTGAGACGCGCCGTCGATTTTGCGCGGACGGCGATTCCGCCGAGGCTGGGCGCGTTGTGGTCCGCGCGCGATCTGGTGGCCGCCGGCCTGCGGCTCGGGACCCGTAAGGTGAGATCCGGTCCCGTGTGTGAGGTTCAGGAAGGGGAGGTCGATCTCTCCCGTCTGCCGGTCTTGACATCGTGGCCCGAGGACGGAGGGCCGTTCTTCACGTTGCCCCTGGTCTATACCGAAGATCCAGAGAACACGACGCACAACCTGGGAATCTACAGGATGCAGGTTCACGATCGCTGCACGACGGGCATGCACTGGCAGATCGGCAAGGGTGGTGGATTCCACCATGCCGTCGCCCGCTCGAGGCAAGAGGACCTTCCGGTGACGGTGTTCCTCGGAGGGCCCCCGGCCCTGATCCTGGCTGCCATCGCACCATTGCCCGAAAATGTGCCCGAGTTGATCCTCGCCTCGCTGCTGGCCGGTAAGAAGCTGAGGACGTGCGAGGGTCCCGGGGAGCATCGGTTGCTCGCGGATGCCGAGTTCGCGTTGGCAGGTCGAGTACCTGTCGCGGAAACCCGTCCCGAAGGGCCGTTTGGCGACCATTACGGCTATTACTCGCTGCGCCACGACTACCCCGTTTTTCGGGTCGAGCGCGTCGTTCACCGGCGCAACGCGGTCTTTCCGGCGACCGTGGTCGGGAAACCCCGGCAGGAGGATTTCTTCATCGGCGATCTGCTGCAGGATCTGCTGTCACCGCTCTTCCCGATGGTGATGCCCGCGGTCGAGTCGTCTGTGGTCGTACGGGGAGACGGGTTATCACTCGTTGGCCGCCGCGGTGGTTCGCCAGCGCTACCGGCGCGAGGCGATGGCGTCGGCGTTCCGGATCCTCGGTGAGGGTCAGCTCAGCCTCACGAAGTTCCTGTTGGTGACGGACAGCGCGATCGATTTGCGCGATTTCCCGCGCACCCTCGAGCACGTCCTCGAACGAACACGGCCCGAGACCGATCTCTACGTCTTCTCGAATCTCTCCATGGACACGCTCGACTACACCGGTCCCGAGGTGAATCTCGGTTCAAAGGGTGTGCTGCTTGGTGTCGGCGATGCTGTTCGGACTTGCCTCGCGAGTTTTCGGCGGGCGAGGTGCTGCGCGGGGTGACCGACGCGAGGCCGTTCTGCGGCGGATGTCTTGTCGTTGGCGGACCGAGTTGGAGCGAGGAGCCCGAGTTCGCGTCCCGGTTGGCTTCGCACGCTTCGATGGCCGACTGGCCGCTGGTCGTCATCACCGACGAGCCCGAACGCGCGGCCGCGAGCCCGATCAATTTCCTGTGGACCACCTTCACTCGCTTCGAACCGGCTGCGGATATTCATGCTGCGAGCAAAAAGGTCACCCGCAACCACCTGTCGTACACGCCGCCGATCGTGATCGACGCGCGTATGAAACCGCCGTATCCCGACGAGCTCTTCTGCGATCCCGATACCGCCGCCCTCGTCACCCGCCGATGGAAAGAGTATTTTCCCGACGGCGATGTCGAGATGGGCGACTCCGACAAAGCTCATCTCGATTGATCGGGTAGAAAGTTCGGATTTCGGATTTCGGATTTCGGATTTTTCCCCCACCCACCCTCGGCTCACCACAGAGACACAGAGGCCACAGAGGAAACACAGAGGAATGTCTGACCTAGGCCCTAGGTTCACCGCAGGGAACTGAGGCGCGAAGACCACGAAAACGCCGTCTCCCTTTGGATCGCGCTCGCAGGAGAGCGCGTTGATCGGACGTGCCATCCTTGACGATTTTGGGAGTCAACGCCATCACGTCGGTTTCGCGTCAGGTCCATAAGATCGTCAAGGGTGGCAATCACGCGGGACAGCTTCCGCAGAATAGCGCGTTGGGCGGGCAGGCGAAGGTATGATCTTCCCCGGCGCACGGGGAGGCTGAATGGCTGTGAAGACTGCTCGCCTGGTGGTCCTATTTGTTGCTGTGTTGATTTCCGCGACGTTCCTGATCGGTGATGTCGAATCCCAGGTGGTCGTACCGGACGGGGGTCCACGGATCGTCGAGACGGGTCGGAGATCGCTCGATCCACCACGCTCGTCTTCGCGGAGGATGACTCCGACGTCGGATCCCTTCGATCTCGTAAGCAGCGAATTTCTTTTGCGGTACCTCGAAGATCTCACGGCGATCGAGGCTCATTCTGGGTGGCGATCTTGTGGGAGCACGGGTGAAAGGCAAGCCTTCCAATACGTGGAGGACCGGCTTCGCCGGATGCGGTTCCACCTACGGAACGGCCTCAGGATCGAGGTGCAGGACCTCCGGACTGCGGTCGGAGTGGAATTCCATCAATCCCGACTGGTGGTCGAGATCGATGGCGCCGAATTCGAAATCGCCGCCGATGCGATCGCCGGCCATCCGTATGACCTCGAACTCACCGCGCTCTACGATTCCGACGGTGATCTCACCGACATGGCGCCGGACCCGGTCGAGGCGGCGGGCGATGCGGTGGTGATCAGAACGTTAGCTGCGATCAATGCCCTCGGTGACGGGGATCTCGAGGGTCGAATCGCCTTCGTCAATTTCCAGCTGATCGACCGCATCTTCATGAGCACGACGGAGGCATTCGACAGAATTTCGGCAGTGTTCGATTCCGGCGCTGCGGGAGTGGTGCTGGTGACCGAAGACTCGGTGACCATCGGTGAAAGCCACGGGTCCTTTGCTCTCGACTCGAGTGTGTTGAGCTACCTTCAAAGCACTCCCGCGATCCCGGTGCTCGTCGTGAGGATCGAAGATATGGCACCTGCCGGATCGATCGCTGGGCCCAGTTGGAGAGCATCGAAAGCGCGCAGCTGACCTGGGATGTCGATGTGATGAGCCCGGGAGCCTCCAATAATCTGGTAGCCCGAATTCCCGGGAGGGACCCCTCACAGGCGGTCGTCCTTCGGCCCACCTGGATTCGCCGAACTCGCCGGGAGCGCTCGACAACGGCTCCGGTTCGGCGGCCCTCCTCGAGGTCGCGCGGGTGCTGGACCGGGCGCGGATCGTACCGCCTGTGGACGTCTACCTGGTGTGGTTCGGGTGCCACGAAAAGGGGATCTTCGGGTCCGCGCACTTCGCCGCAACCCACCAGGACCTGCTCGATCGAACCATCGCCATGATTGAACTCGACGCTATGGCCCGTCCGCTTGAAGGGCTCCTGGATCCTGTGAACCTGGAATCGTGGTCCTTCGAGAGGCTGGGCGACAGCAGCCTGCCGCTGCCGGAATTTCTCCAGGAGCAGGTCGGCGACCGAGGAATCTCGACGGAAATCTGGGATTTCCACTGGCTACTTTCGGACATCACAGGGTTCGTTCCCTACGACGTACCCAACGCTTTGCTGGACAACCTCGATCTCGAGGCGTACGACCAACTCGGTTCGTACCACTACATGGCGCACTGGCACACTCCTTACGACGTCGTGGAGCACGCGCGGGTGGAGGCCGACCAATTCGAGAGGCTGACGCGCGTCCTGCTCTCTGCGGCGCTCGATACGGGTCGGTCTCAGCCGGAACTGCGGGTGACGCCAGCGCCAGAGGGTCGCGCGGTATTCGTCGCCAACCACACCGAATCGGTGCACATGACCCCGATGCTGTTCACCGACCTCGGGACCATCCTCGCGTGGGAGGGGCTCGATCTCGACGTGGTCCCTTACGGAGAGCCGCTGACCCTGACCGACATCGACAATGCCGAAATGGTCGTCGTGCTTCCGGTCCACGACTATCCCAGCGAACTGTCCGACGTCACGAGCTACGATGAGGCCTGGACCGCACCTGAGATCCAGGTCCTGGTGGACTATGTGGACGAAGGCGGCCTGCTGGTACTGACGAACAGCGCATACCGGCTGGGCCCGTTCGGGCGGCCCGTCGAGAGCAACGAGGATTGGAGCGACCTCAATACTCTGGCTGCTGAATTCGGGGTGGAATACACCGAGTCCTATGCAGGGCGAGAGGCGATCGTCAGCCCAGGACACGATCTCGTTGACGGTGTGACGACCCTCTACGTGATTGACGGCAATGGAATATCGTTGAGCCTCGACGGCCAGGCCTACGATTCTCTGGCTTCTGTAGGCGACTCACTCGTGGCAGCTGCCGTGGGAGTCGGGGGCAACGGAGGTGAGGTGGTCGCCCTCGCCGATATCGGCCTCTTGATCTCCATGTATGGCAACCCGACAAACTTCAGGTTCTGGCAGAATCTCGCGAGCTATTCCCGACGAGCGCTAGCGTCTTCAGTTCCCGTCCGAACTCGAGAGCAAGTTACGCCCGTGATCGGTGGAGACGTGGCGCTGAGTGTGATGGTGCTCTTCTGCAGACGCTTTCCCGCGTGATTGCCCCTTGACGATCTTATGGACCCTGTGCGCTTCCGACTTGGAGGTCAGTACCCCAAAATCGTCAAGGACGGCACGTCCGATCGACGCCCTGTCTGCCGGCGGGTTGATGCGCTATCCGGATGGGCGGATGGGTCCAGCATCGGGTATCCTGTATCTGGGTGGGTGGATGGGCGGCCGCTACCGCAGCTTGTGCAGAAACCTCTCCCACCTCGGGAGGTAGTGCCGTTCGGGATCGACGGATGCGGCTACGGCGGTCGCGCGGCCGACGATCTGGTCACGGGAGACCGGCCCGAAATAGCGCGAATCGTAGCTCTCGTCGCGGTTGTCGCCCATCACGAAATACTGGCGGTCGGCGACTTTGATCGGCGAAAACGAGGCCAGACCTGTCGGCCCGTGCATGATCATCATGGCGTGTGGCGTGTCGCCGAGGGTCTCTTCAGCGATGACATGGCCTTCAACCCCCGGGGTCTGTCCGCTGATGGTACCCGGTGGGAGAGGCGCGTAGTGCATGACCTCGGAATTGACGACGAGCCGGTCGGCGACCATTTCCACCGTGTCGCCCGGGATTCCGACCACCCGTTTCACGAGGCGTTTGCCGTCGACGGGGGAGTAGAGAACAACGATGTCACCGCGGTCCGGATGGGCCCACGACGTCAGCCTCACGGTTGTGAAGGGGATTTTGAGGTCGTAAGCGAGCTTGTTGACGAAGATTCGATCGCCCTCGAATATGGTGGGCTTCATGGACCCCGTCGGGACGTCATTCCAGTCTGCGACTGCGGAACGAAACGAGGTAATGAGGAGGATGACCAGGAGCACGGATCGCACCCAGTCTGTCCACCATCTCTTGAGTGTCTTTTTCATTGTGTCAATCACCTCGTGCCTCGAAGAATGTACGTGCTGCGGGCGGCAACAGTTTCAGTCTGCTGAGAGCTGGAGTCAGCTCTTCCCTGTCTTCCCACCCTGCGGCATGATGGCCATGGGGAACGCGGCGACCTTCCCATCGCCGGAGGTGATGCGTCCGCGCCCGGCTTTTTCGACCTCGTCGATCCGAAGCACCGAGTGCAGTGGTACGTAGGTTCGGTGCACGCCCTCGAACTCGGATTTGAGCCGTTCCTCCGAAGAGTCGATGAGCAGCTTGGATCGCTCGCCGAAGAGGATGTCCTCGATCTCGATGAAACCGAAGAGGCCGCCCTGAGAGACGCTTCTCGCAAAGATCTCGTACACCTCGCCCTGGTGGAGGAAGTTGATACGGAAAATGGTCTGTTTCTTCGTCATCATCGTCCCAAACACGAGTTGTAGCACATCTCCATGTTCGCCCGGTGGGTGTGTCCCAACCTCTATTCGAGATAGCGCAGGATCA
Organism: Candidatus Sulfomarinibacteraceae bacterium; assembly: GCA_963769215.1. Classification (GTDB taxonomy): domain Bacteria; phylum Acidobacteriota; class Thermoanaerobaculia; order Thermoanaerobaculales; family Sulfomarinibacteraceae; genus Sulfomarinibacter. The sequence goes on from CAVYKX010000002.1 coordinate 71,012, forward strand.
TCGCCTCCACCGCCCGCTCGCACACGGGGCAGAACGGTTGGACGCGGCGTGAAAACATCAGACAGTCGAGAGTCGGCCGGTAGAGTCCGGTCGAAGAATAACCGGCGCCCTCGAAGGCGCCGACCTTGCCGGCCCACGCGCTCTTGGCGAGGTATTCCTGCGCCCACTGCGCGTGATCCGCGGCGTGCTGCTCTTCTTTCGCTTTCAACCTGGCGATTGTGTCCTCGGGTGCGCCCGAGCGCACTGCATCGGCAATCGCCTGGTTGAGCTTGGCGCGTTCTTGTTGGTACGCGCCGTCTTTGAGGTCGTACTCCGCCTTTTCCCAGGGAGTGGGCAGCGCGGTGCCCGGCGTCACGAGGTCCTGCCACTTGACGGTGCCTGGTTCGAGCAACGCGGTGATATTCGGATCTTCCGGTTCCCGTCCCTTCGGGTAGAAATCGTTGTAGGCGGTGCTCGAGCTGTAGTACTCATCGGCCAGACCGGCAAACGAGTGCCCGAACTCGTGCAAGAGAAGGTAGTCGGCCCACTTCGAATGGGCGGTGAAGGTGCAGAAGAAATTGTAGATTCCGCCACCACCGTAACGGTCGTGGTTGACCATGATCACCAGCGCGTCGTAGGGGGCATTGGCGGCAATGTCTCGCATCGCACGGTTCTCTTCGGTCAGCATGTAGCGCTCCGAGCCGAGGGAGTTGAAGGTGACCCCGAGAGCGGTTTCGCGGTAGATACCCCGGGTCGGTTCGTCGCAGCCGCTGTCGTTCGAAGGCAAGAGTACGCCGCGAATACTGATCCGGTTGCGGTTCTTGGAGTAGGGCTCGTGCCCGAGAAGCACCTCGGTTGCGCGCGCCAGGTCTTCGCGAAAGGTGGTGACCTCGGCTCCCGTGTAGCCCTCGCCGAGGATGGCGATATCGAGGACCTCGTGGGGCTCGCCGCCGATGTGGGATTCGACGACCGTTACCCCGCGTGCAGTGGGTTCGGTGGTGATGTCGATGGATTTCGGATCGACGGTGATATCGCCGAGTTCGATGACCGTCCCATCGCGCCGCCGTGCGGAAAACTCGACCCGCAGCGGCCGCTTCGGAAAGGGAAGGAGAACGGACTCGTGATAGGTGCGCAGGGTGCCGTCTGCGGCGGCACCGGTCGTGCGGTACTCGCCGAAATAGCTGTCAAAGCCCTTTGAAAAGAGCAGGCTGCCGGTCTCGGCGTCGTGAGCTTCGACGAGATATCCCCCGTAGGGGAAGGGGTCCACGAGGCGGGTTCTCGGACCCGAGTACTCACCTTGTCGGTACAGGCGGTCGATGGCCACAAACTCCCGCTCGGCATCGCCGGTGTGGTGGAAGTCGATCCGCAATGTCTGATTCTCGAAGTTCCGTTCGAACGGCTGCTCGGCGCCGGCAACGGGCGCAAGCCAGAGGATCAATATGAGCGCCGGAGTGGTTCGAAGCATTACAACCTCCTCGCAACTGGATCAACGCCATTGTGCCCGATCCAGTTTTTGGAGCAACATTTTTCCTGTGAACGCGTAGACTCATTGTATGAACTGCTCAAATGTCGTCCGATGGTTGTTTGCAGGCGTCGTCGCAGCAGTGGCCTGCATCGCTCACGCCGGTCTCGATGACGATGTATTTGGATTCGAATCCTGGCAACGCGCGCTGAGCGAGATCGAGATCGACCAAACACAAGTAGTGTATCCATTTCACATCACCGAAGAAATGCGGGCCTGGGCGAAGGAGAAAATCAGGCCGTACCGGACCGCTTCCCCGGAGGTTAGATTGCAGGCTCTCCAGCTCGCTTTCTTCGATCCAGGGGAGTTCTCCTTTGAATATGATCAGGAGCGGACATTGACCGCGACGGAAGCGTTCAGCGCCCGGCAGGGAAACTGCATGTCCTTCACGTCGCTCTTTGTGGCGCTTTCCCGGAGCCTCGATCTGCCGACCTTTCTGGTTGCCGTGACGCGGCGGCCCGAGGTCGTGAAGGAAGACGGCCTCGTCGTCGTCAACCGACACGTGGTGGCGGGTTTTCGCCACGCCAGCAAGGTCTACATCTACGATTTCTATTTCAACTCGACCGACCAACCTCACCACCGGCAGGTCATCGACGACGTTGCGGCATCCGCGATGTATCACACGAATATCGGTGGATTGGCCATCCGGCAGGATGATCTCGATGCCGCCATCCATAATCTCGAAATTGCCACGACGATTGCGCCGAGTTGGGCGCCCGCGTGGGTCAATCTGGGTGTCGCTCAGGCCCGGGCCGGTCAATGTGGACGCCGCTCTCGATGCCTACCAGATGGCGTTGGTGGCCGAACCGAACAACTCGTCGGCATTGGTGAACATGGCAAAGGTCTTCACCGATCAGGGGCAGGACGAGGAAGCGCGCACCGCGATGAGGGCTGCCGCGGAGGGTAGTCGAAACCCGTTCACCTTGATCGCCATGGCGGATGTCGAAATGTTGCATGGAAATCTCGACGAGGCGCGGCAGTATCTGCGGCGCGCCCGTTGGTGGTATGGCGGAGAGCCCGAGGTCCACGAAGCGCTGTCGAGACTCGCCCGACTCGAAGGGGAGCGCGAAAAAGCCGACAAGCACCAGGCGAAGGCATCCGCCCTGCGGCAACGTGGGCAGGTCGAAGCCGAGAATCCCAACTGAGCGTTCCCCAAGATCGCTGTTGCATTCTGCCGGCGCGCGGTTTATCACTGAGTAGATGAAGCGCCTTTTCACCCTGCTGTTACGTTGTCCGCCTATGGTGCGGGTGCATCAAGCCGTACGCCGGCCGTCGCAGGGACGTTCTACACGGCTGATCCGGTCGTACTTCGATCGCAGGTTGCGGGATTTCTCGAAACCGGGAAGGGGATGGCCCCTGTCCGAGCACTCGTTGTGCCCCACGCGGGCTATGTGTACTCGGGTGCGATTGCGGGGAAGGCTTTTGCCGGCATTGACGGGAAGTCAACGCGCAGGGTGATCCTGCTCGGCCCCTCGCACCACATGGCTTTCGACGGAGGGGCGTTGCCCGCTCGGGACATCACCGCATTCCGAACCCCACTTGGCGATCTTGCCGTTGACTCCGATTCTCTGGCCTCGTTGAGGGGACATCGCGACTTCAAGGGCCCGTCCGCAGCCCACGACGCCGAACACTGCCTCGAGGTGGAACTGCCGTTTCTCCAGATCGTGGCGCCGAACGCCCGGATCGTGCCGATTCTGGTGGGCCACGAAACCGATCTCGAGACCGCTCAGCGCATGGCGGCCGCGTTGATGCCGCTCCTCGACTCGACTACCGTCGTGGTGGTGTCCTCGGATTTCACCCATCACGGTGAAAACTATCGGTGGACTCCGTTTTCGGAGCCGGATCTCGGCGGCCAACTCGTGCGCCTCGGGAGGATCACCGCGGGCCGGCTGGCGGCCGCCGATCCGGTCGGCTTCTGGCGCCAGGTGGAGGTGAGCGGCGACACGGTTTGCGGAGCTCGGCCGTCGGCGGTCCTCGCCGAACTCCTTGCACGCGCCTTCGACGGATCGGGCGAGGTGCTCGACGTCACCACCTCGGGGCACCTCGTGGGACGCTGGGATCTGTCGGTGACCTATGCGAGCATCGCATTTCGCGGATCGTGGACGGCCTGGAAGGAACCGGCCCGGCCGAAGCTCGGTGAGATCACCCTTGGGCAGGGTTCAGATATGGTTTCTCTGGCGCGCGCCGCCCTCGAGACCTATCTCCTGCACGACGGGAGCCTCGCCGAGTGGTACGCAGCGCCTCACGATGGGGATGCGAGTCGTGCGCTGGCGGGCGCCTTCGTGACCCTCAACAACAAGGGCAAGAAACCACAGGACCCGGGACGCCTGCGGGCCTGTATGGGTGTGATCGAAGCCAAACAACCGCTCGAGGAAGCGGTCGTTCGGGCGGCCGTATGGGCGGCGCAGGATCCGCGCTTTCCCCGTCTGGTAGCGTCCGAATTGTCCAAGGTGGAGATCGAAGTGTCGGTGCTGTCGCCGGCGTATCCCGTCTCCGGTCCAGGGGCCATCGAGGTGGGCACGCACGGCGTGATCCTCACCAAGGGCGCTCACCGTGCTCTCTTCCTTCCCGAGGTCGCGACTGAAC
>CAVYKX010000003.1:0-233874 GCA_963769215.1 Candidatus Sulfomarinibacteraceae bacterium
GCTGGCCGGCTACCGTGAAATCAGAGTGAATCCCAAGCATGGCCGGATCTTTCTGTCGCGCCCAAGGAACCCTCGAATGAAGAGCATCGGACTCCGTTCCGGCCTGGCTGTTCTCGTCTGTAGCTGTCTGGCCACGTGTCCCAAGACTTCGGCGGCCGACGACGGAGATTCGCTGCAGTTCAACCGCGACGTGCGTCCCATCCTGGCCGACTACTGTTTCAGCTGCCACGGACCGGATAGTGCTGCCCGCAAGGCGGATCTGCGTCTGGATCAGCGCGATGCCGCCATCGAAATGGGAGCCCTGACACCGGCTCGCCAGACGACAGCGAACTGCTCGCGGGTCATCTCAGAAGATCCCGATGAGCAAATGCCCCCACCGGCAATCAAGAAGTCCCTACATCTCAACAGAAGGCAACGCTTCGACGCTGGATCGAAGAGGACGCCCCGTATCAAGTCCACTGGTCATTGATTGCCCCACAGCGCCCTGCCTTGCCGGCGGTGCGACATGCCAACTGGGCGCGCAACCCAATCGACCTCTTTATCCTGGCCCGTCTGGAGTCTGTGGGATTGGAGCCTGCGGTGGAAGCCGATCGGCGGACGCTGGCCCGTCGTGTCAGCCTGGACCTGACAGGCCTACCACCTCAGCCTGAGTGGGTGGAAGCTTTCTTGAGTGACTCGAGCGATGAAGCGTACGGAAGATTCGTCGACCAATTGCTGAATTCGAGCCGCTGGGGAGAACATCGCGGCCGCTACTGGTTAGACATCGCCCGTTACGCCGACACGCACGGCATTCACTTCGACAACTATCGCGAAATCTGGACCTATCCGCGACTGGGTAATCAACGCTTTCAATCGCAACCTGCCTTTCGATCAGTTCACCATCGAGCAACTCGCCGGCGACCTGCTGCCGGAGGCCGACGATGGACCAGCGGATCGCTTCCGGTTTCAATCGCTGCAACATGACCACGAATGAAGGCGGTGTGATTCCTGAGGAGTAGCGGTGCTGTACACGCGAGATCGCACCGAAACCGTCTCGCTAACTCTGGATGGGTCTGACCGCCGGCTGTGCGGTCTGTCACGACCACAAGTTCGATCCGCTGACGCAACGTGATTTCTACGAGATGGCAGCCTTCTTCAACAACACAACTCAAGCGGTCATGGACGGCAACATCAAGGACACACCGCCGATCCTGCCGGTCCCGCTGGCAGCCGACCGACCGCGCTGGCAGCAGCTCGAAGTGGAGATCCCCGAAGCACAGCAGCCCGCGAGACCCGTCGCGTCCAGGTCGCCCGGATTTCGACGCCTGGCTGGCTTCAGCGAACGCCGACGCAGCTGAAAACAACTTGATCCCGACACAGGGCGTCGCGTTGCCGCGCCGCTCGACGAGGGCCAGGGCGACGTGCTGCGTGTGCGAGGTCGAGGGCAGACACGCGAGTTGCCGTTGGCTACCAGTGCGGAGCTGGCAACCGGGCCCCGCCGACAGCCATGCCTTGCAGCCGCAAGGGGCGGCCTGTGAACTGCCCGATGTGGGCGATTTCGAAAAGAGATCAGTCGTTCACCTGGCCGCCTGGGTCAAGCTGCCCGCCAACGACAGCATGGGCCCGATCTGCGCCCGCATGGACGACGCCCAGGGCTATCGCGGCTGGGATTTCTGGGTACAACGTCGACAAGTCGGCATGCACATCGATCCATCGTTGGCCCGACAATGCCCTGAAAGTCGTCGGCAAGAAGCAGATCCCGGCCAATCAGTGGACCCACGTGGCCGTCCGCTACGACGGCTCGGGAAAAGCCTCGGGCGTCAAGGTCTATCTACGACGGGAACGACAACCCGTGAATGTGGAAGCCGATCGATCGGCCGATACGATCCGCACGGAGGTGCCGCTGAAAATCGGACAAAGACATACCGGACAACCGCTCAGCGGCGTCATCCTGCAGGACCTGCGGATTTACGAGGCGAGCCCTCAGTGCCGCGGAGATCGCCGCCCTAGCCAGATTCGGTCAGGTCGCTCACATCCTGGCCGAGCCGCCCGCACGGCGCACGCAGTCGCAGACCCGACAACTGTACGGCTGGTGGCTGGAGGCGGTGGATCCAAGCTACCAGAGTCTGTCATCCCAGCTGGCAGCACTGCAGGGTGAGCAGGCCGACATTCTGGCACGCGGTACCGTCGCCCATGTCATGCAGGAGCGCAGACGAGCCGGCGATGGCATACGTGCTGTACCGTGGTGAGTATGACAAGCAGCGAGATGCTGTCACGCCCGATACACCGGACATGCTACCGGCGATGGACGGCAGCCTGCCACGCAATCGGCTGGGTTTTGCCCAATGGCTGCTCAGCCCCCAACATCCCTTGACCGCTCGCGTCACCGTCAATCGCTTCTGGCAGCAGCTGTTTGGCCGAGGTCTTGTAGGAACCTCGGGCGACTTTGGTGTGGCGGGCGAGTTGCCGTCGCATCCTCAACTGCTGGATTGGCTGGCCGTTGAATTCCGCGAATCAGGTTGGGACGTCAAGCGGCTCTTTAAGCTGATGGTGATGTCCGCGACCTATCGGCAAGCCGCCATCAGCACACCGGAAAAACTGCAGATGGATCCGGAGAACCGCCTGCTGTCGCGCGGCCCGCGTTTCCGCATGGATGCGGAAATGGTCCGCGACTACGCCTTGTCGGCCAGCGGTCTGTTGTCGACTCAGATCGGTGGCCCGAGCGTCAAGCCGTACCAACCTCCCGGGGTCTGGGAAGCGGTGGCGATGATCGGCAGCAACACGCGTGACTATCGCCGGGATGAGGGTGAGAACCTTTATCGCCGCAGCCTGTACACATTCTGGAAACGCAGTGCTCCGCCCGCCTCGATGGAAATGTTCAACGCTCCCTCACGAGAGACATGTACCGTACGGCGTGAACGAACAAATACCCCGCTGCAGGCACTGGTGACATTGAACGACCCGCAGTTTGTCGAAGCGGCGCGAGTCCTGGCCGAGCAAGCTCTGCGGAAGGGTGGACCGACATCGTCGACAAGGCCAATTTCATCCTGATGCAGTTGTTGGCCCGGCCGACATCGGACCGTGAGCGAGCCGATCATTGAGAATGATTTGCGGCGATCTACTGAGCTTACTATCAACAGCACCCGGAAGACGCGACAGCAGCTTGTGTCCGTTGGCGAGTCTCCCCACGATCAGACACTCGACGCCGTGATGCTGGCCGCCTGGACGATGCTGACAAACGAATTGATGAATCTGGACGAGGTCTTAAACAAGTGACGACACATGAATCCTGATTGAGCAGTCCGTTCAGTCAAATGACACGACGCCATTTCTTCGCGCAAGGCTCGCACGCCGTGGGCTGGGCCGCACTGGCCACGCTGCTCGGCCACGACCGCCTACAGAACCGTGCTCAAGCAGACAGCCGCGACGCCCGCCTGCTCTGCCCGAGCCGCATTTCCCGGCCCGTGCCAAGCAGGTGATCTATCTGCACATGGTCGGTGGACCTTCGCAGATCGATCTGTACGACTACAAGCCGGTCATGAACGAATGGTTCGACAAGGATCTGCCCGACTCGATCCGAATGGGCCAGCGACTGACGACGATGACCAGCGGCCAAGCCAGGTTTCCCATCGCTCCTTCCAAGTACAAGTTCGCGCAACACGGCCAGTGCGGAATGTGGGTCTCGGAACTGCTGCCCTGGACATCCAAGATGGTCGACGACATGTGCTTCATCCGCAGCATGCACACCGAAGCCATCAACCATGAGCCGGCGATCACTTTTATGCAGACCGGCAACCAGGTCACCGGACGACCCTGTCTCGGCGCCTGGACTTCCTATGGCCTGGGCTCGATGAACGAGGACCTGCCTACGTTCGTCGTGCTGGTGGCCAAACCGACCAATACGGAGCAGGTCCAAGCCATCTCGGCACGACTTTGGTCGGCTGGCTATCTGTCCGGCACGCATGCCGGCGTCAGTTTCCGCACCAGCGGCGATCCGATTCTGTACATCCAGAATCCGCCCGGCGTCTCCTCGCCCGTGCGACGACTAACCCTGGATGGACTGAGTCAATTGAATCAACTGGCCTACGAGCAATTGGGCGATCCGGAAACCAGACGCGCATTCAGCAGTACGAACTGGCATACCGCATGCAGTCGAGTGTGCCGGAGCTGACCAACCTCTCCGAGGAATCCGAATCGACGTACGCACTGTACGGTGAAGAGGCCAAGAAACCCGGCACGTTCGCCAACACGATGCTGCTGGCACGGCGAATGGTTGAACGGGGCGTGCGGTTCATTCAGGTCTACCACAACAATTGGGACACGCACGCCAACGTCGCCGGGCGGTTGCCCGACCAGTGCCGCGACGTCGATCAAGCTTGCTGGGCGCTGGTGCAGGACCTGAAGCAGCGCGGCCTGCTGGACAGCACGCTGGTCATCTGGGGTGGTGAATTCGGTCGCACGATCTATTCACAGGGCGGATTGTCCCATGAAAACTACGGTCGCGACCATCATCCCCGATGCTTCACCATGTGGATGGCCGGAGGAGGGGCGAAGGGAGGCACGATCCATGGAGAAACTGACGATTTCTCCTACAACATCGTCCGCGATCCCGTCCACATCCACGACTTCCATGCCACCGTGCTGCACCTGTTGGGCTTCGATCACGAACGATTCGTCTTCAAACACATGGGTCTCGACCAACGCCTGACCGGTGTCGAACCATGCCGCGTGATCAAGGAGTTGGTCGCCTGAGCAGAAAGGACTGGGCACAGGCTCGGCGCGGGTATCATGACCCCGCCGCATTGAGTGCCGGGCCGAGAGACCGACACATCGCAAGTGCAACATCATTCCCTCGTTCGCGCGGGACGGGAATATCGAGGCGTCAGGACGAAGGATCGGCTGATTGCGTCGCGCCGTCAGTGCCGGTAAGCTAACGTCCCGAGATATCCGATCGACGTGGGAAATGAGATGGCCGGCGGATGCGGGCGGGCTTCCTGACACGCACGGGACTCCATGACCGACCGACGGTTCTTCCGTTCCCGAACCAGACCTCGTCTTGAGCAACTTGGGAGGACGCCATGAACCGTTTGTCACTTGTCTGGACCGGCCTGCTGCTGATCAGTTTCTGCACTCGGCTTTCGGCCGTTCCTGTCACCGACGGCTTGCTGCTGTGGCTCGATGCCACCGATCCCACCACACTGTTCCAGGATTCCAGCTTTAGCACTCCGGCCGACCCGGGTGATCCGATTGGTGGCTGGATGGACAAGAGTGGAAATGACTTTTACGCCTTTCAGGACGACGAGTTTCTGCAACCGATCTGGGATGCTACGGCGATGAACGGCCAACCGGCGCTGCGCTTCAGCGGCTCCGAGAATGATGGCATGTCCATCGACGACGGACTCTTTCTGGAACGCCCTTACACCGTGTTCATCGTGAACCAGTATTGGGACGTCGCATTCCGTGGGCGCACGTTGCAGGGCCAGGATGCGAACTGGCTGACCGGTCTATGGTCGAGCGAGATGGGGGCATATGCAGAGCCCTGGATCGGACATCGAAACGCTCCCGTGGACACTCCCGTAGTCGTGGACACAACCGGCAATTTCGATGAGAGCACATTGACGATCAACGGAGTGGATTTCACTGATGATTCTACGCCGGTCGGATCTCCGGGCCGTCTGGGACTCGTATCCGTTGGGCAGTTTCCCTTGGAAGTGAGTGACGCCGACATTTCCGAAGTCGTGATCTACGATCGCGTCCTGAGCGAAGCTGAAATGAACGATGTGCGTGGCTATCTCTACGCAAAATACGACGTCTCGCTGTTCGAACTGACAGAGCCAAATCAGGTGTTCAAAGGATCGCTGGGCGTCTTCACCGGTGGCGATCCAGATGACGGGCTCGATCTCGAAGGTGCGTTCGCGTACGCCATCAACGTCGGCGGCCCCGGAAACCTGGTGGTCGGTGATGCCGAGTTCACGGACGGAAGTCAGCTAGGCATGCAGGGCGGGAGTTCACCTGGTGCAACTATTAACGAAGCCAATGAGGCAAACCCGTGGACCTACGTGGCCAACTTCGGAGACACCACAAACGACAACAACCTTGAAACCGTGATGGATTCCATCCGCTGGAACGCGTTCAGTACTCAACCGCCTTTGAATGTGGACTTGGAGGTGGAAGAAGGAATGCCGTACCGATTGCAGCTACTTTTTGCCGAGGGGATATGGGACCGTGGTTTTGACATCCGCGTCGAAGACGAACTAGCGGTCGGAGGGTTCGCCATCCACGTCGCCCAAGAAGGCTACTATCCAGACAACGAAGACCGAGCCGTTGTGTACACGCTGGATCTGGTCGCGCCGGACGACATGCTGAACATTTCGCTGGGCGGCTATATCCTCAACAATGCCGACAACAACCCTCTGCTGCAGGCACTCACGCTGGAACTTCTGCCCGGCAACCCGGTAACCGGTGATTACAATAACGATGGCCAACTGGATGTCGGTGACCTGAACCTGCAGGCCGTGGCGATTGCGGGAGGACAGGATCCGCCCGAGTACGATCTGAACAACGACGGTCTTGTCAACTTCGCCGATCGCAAGCAGTGGGTTGAAGTCCTGAAGGAAACCTGGATCGGCGATGCGAATCTGGATGGCGAGTTCAACAGCAGTGACATGGTCGAAGTGTTCGCACAGGGCAAGTACGAGACGGGCGAGGATGCCGCCTGGAACGAAGGCGACTGGGATGGCAACCTGAAGTTTGACAGCAGCGATATGGTCGCCGCGTTTGCCGGCGGCGGTTACGAAAAAGGCAAGAGGCCGGAAGCAGCCGTCAGCGCCGTGCCCGAGCCGAGTTCTGCCGCGATTGTCCCTCGTCGCTCTGGCAGCATGGGCCGTCTGTTTTCGTCGCATCAAGCGGCGATGACCGATGCTGATCGCGGAGTGTGCGTGCACAGGGCAGACTTCGCGTCAGTGGGCGGGTGAATCTGCCTGAGTATCGGATCCAGCCAGCGGGATGGCCCTGGGTGCCATCCCGCTGTTTTGTGCCTGTTGCAGGGGAAGCCGACATGAAAAAGACTTCCTGTAAGCGTCTCACGGCCGCGGATATCATGCGTCGCGATTTGGTCGTCGTCTCGCCAGCCGATACGCTCAAAGAGGCCATGGCGCTGATGACCGACAACCATGTCTGGGGATTGCCCGTCGTGGATGCCAAGAGCCGCTGTGTCGGCTTGATCTCGGCCAGCGACATCTTGACGTACGAGCAAGATCACTCCGAATTCGTCTCCGAGGTCAACGAGGAGATGGCCCAACACTTCAATGCAGACACTCAGCGCCGGGAAAGTGTCCGCGTGAGTTCGTTTGCACTGGAGGAGTTTGGCGATGTGCGAGTTGACGAGGTCATGGCCCGCGAGCTGGTCTCCGTTGAGCGAGAAACTCCGGTCGTCGACGTCGCACGTACGATGCTTGAAGCAAGCGTCCATCGTGCACTCGTGCTCGACCAGACGCAGCGGCTGTACGGAATCATCGCGGCGATTGATTTCGTGAAACTGTTCGCGGAGCAGGTGGACTGAGGTACAGGATCTCGCGACACCCGGACAGGCCGTGCGGCCATCACCGACCTGCGTCATTCCGTGTCCTTCTGCAGTATCCGCGTCTCTTTCCCTCGTCGCTTCGCCCAGACGACATCGGGTCAGCGCACCCAGCGGAAGGCAAGCGTCGGGCGACCGCTTGTTCCGAAGTCGCCTCGTAGCTTAATCCAGCCCTCCCCGTCGGTTTCGCTCGGCACCTCACAGGACAGAAGACGGCAGGGCAGCGCCACGCGATCCATCGGCTCAAGGGCCACTTCCCACTTCTGGTGAGAGAACTCCAGCCCCGTGGGAACCTGTTCAAACCGGACCGTCCCCTGGACAGGCTGATCGGCCAAATTGTAGGCATACAGGTTCAGGTCGACGGGCAGAACCTCAGGCACAACGTGCTCGTGCACCTCAGCCCAAGGTTGCTCGGCGAGAGTCCGTTTCGGCGCTGGTGGCAGTTGCAGTTGCAGCACGATCGGTGAGGGATGGCCGGATCGGTACGTACTCTCCGGTGGTGACTTTAGCGGAAGCTGTGCGGCGTCTCCTGCTTTGAGCACAACGAACAAGGGAGCGGATCCGATTTCTTGCGGAACTCGACTTCCGAGAGATCGTCCGAGAAAGTCGTAACTCCCCTGGACACCCAGCCGATCGGGCAATGACCATTTCTGTGTGGTCGCGCCCTTGGCAGCCCATTCGCCGGGCTTCTCCGCCCAGGCAACAAGCACATCTCGTGCCCGTGCATCCGGCCTGGCGCTGAAGGCAATCACATGTGCGTAGGGGACGCCGTCAGGTTGCCATTGCCCTAAGCACCTCGCACCGGCCAAAAAGCGTCCCACCGCGGCCAACGCCACGTAACTGGGACGGGGCGTCTGGTCCAACCGCAACAATCCGAATTGGATCTTCCCATCACCCTCGCAGTAATGTCCCAGAATGAAGTGGAAGTGACGGTGGCTGCCCGCCAGGAAACTGCTGGCGTACGACTGGGCAATGAAGTGGGCCTTCAGCAGCTCATGCTGACGCGACAGATCATGCCACGGAGGTCCGGACGCTGAACCGATTCCGCGATCGCTCTCCGTCACCCAGATCGGCCGACCGCAAGCTGCTTCTCTGACCGGCGCCCAAAGTCGGAGGTAGGATTCAGGCCAATCATAAGTGTGGATGTTGTACGTCTGGAAGTATGGCCACGTTTCGTTCTCGAGGACACCCCGAGCATGAATCGGGCTGGGCGTTCCCGCCAGGGCATTCCAACAGACGATCACGTCGGGATTTCCAGCCTTCAATCCAAGATATGCCGCCTTCTGGTAAGTGCACATCTGGTCAATCGTGTGCCCACCAAAGCTGGCCGCGTTGGCTTCGTTCCAGGGCTCCCAAGCCTGCACGTCGTGGGCAAACCGGCGACTCAATGCCTTGCAGGAGTCATACACGACACGAAGGTCTGGCGGAAACTGGCCACGCCCTCTTCGCGATCTGGCAGCCCAGGAGGGTGTATCGTGAAAGACCTGCAACACCTTCAGACCTGATTGGGACTGGCTGCGAGCGGCCGTATCGTAAGTCGTATGTTCGACGAACTTGTCGGCGGTGGGTTGGATATCCCGCCATCGCAACCGATCCCGCACCCAGTTAACACCGCTCAACGCCGCCAGGCTGGCAAACCCTTGTTGAGCGGCGGCGTCTCCACTGGCAAACCACGAGGTGGCACAGTCCAGGCATACCGGGGAATCTTGCGGTAAGGGCTCCGCCAACTTGGCCAGTACGGCAGCCGACGTCCATCCGATCAGGCGGTCCTGCGAATCGAAGATCTCGACGCGATACCAACCGATGCCAAGCTGGCCAGCCGCTACAAACTCGGTCGGCCTGATCCCCGTGTCTATCGCGAATCCTTCTGCGATTTGCCTGTCCTGGTCATCGACAATTTTCCAGCGACAGAGCCTTTCGCGCAGTTCGGCCGGGACTTCGAATCTGCACCTCTTCTCCCGCCAGATAGACGTTACCCGGATGATCGGCCAGGGGAACCGGAATTTGTCGGTCAATACCCCGCAGTGAGCGGCCAAGATCGCGCGGACGTGGCATCGCGTTTTCTTCTTGGCCGAAACTCGCCGCCGAATCTGGCCAATGCGAGCCAACCCAGCAGATGGCAATCAGGCATATCAGGTATGATGCGGTGGGGCGGCTGGGGGTTGCCATGGTACACTCCGTCCTTGCGATTCTGTCGAGGACTGCACAGCCAACGAGACTCGCAGCCCAGAACCATCCGATACGTTATACACCTGGAGGGGTCCGCCATGCGAATTGTCTTGACGTTGGTATTTGGATTTGTCGGCTCGTTGGCACTTGGGTGGAGTCAGACGTGCAATGGGGCCGAGGAATGGAAGCCTCTGTTTAACGGCAAAGACCTGACGGGCTGGCACGCCGTGGGCGATGGCAAGTGGACAGTCGAAGACGGTGTCATCGTGGGCCGAGCCGATAGCGAGAAGCTCTATGGCCTGTTGTTCAGTGACGAGCAGTACCAGGATTTTTCGGTACGCTTTCAGTTCAAGTGCCTCGCCGGTGACAGCGGATTTTATATTCGAACTGTATTCCAACAACCCGACGAGGCGCACGGAAACCAAGTGCAGGTTGGCCTGGCAGGCAGCGGAACAGGTGGCATCTACGAAAGCTACGGTCGAGGCTGGATCGACAAGCCCAGCGATGAACTGCAGAAAGAGATTCTTAAGGACCGGGACTGGAATTCCATGACCATTGACGGCCAAGGGCAGCCACATCGTTGTCTTCGTGAATGGCACCAAGACAGCCGATATCAAGAACGACCCTGGCCGCGCGAAAGGTCATTTTGCCCTGCAGATGCACTCGGGCAACGTGATGCGCATCATGTTCAAGGATATTGAGCTTCGCGAGGTCAAATGACCCTCCGCACCGCCAGGGACCGCCGGCACAATATCCACGTGGGCCATCCCGATCGGCGAGAGAACTGTAAGCGTTCACGGGTTGGCCAAACGGAAAAAGGGGTCGGGAGTCTTTTTCGGGCATCGTCGTAGGACAACGGGTAATCGCGTGACCGAAAAGACTCCCGACCCCTTTTTCCAACTGTGCCGAACAGTATTGCGAACCGTCCCCTGTGAACGCTTACAGAGAACTTCCGCCCGCGGCACGGTGCGCGGAAGAATCGCCAGGACTGCGCCGAGAACGCACAAACCTGCCAATTGCCCGATTCGAACTCCTGCCATCGTCAAGCCGCCCCCAAATGATGGGCCCGGTGGTGGGAAACGCCGCCCGTGATGGTTCGGTCTCTTACCGGTTCCAGGGCACCGGCCGGCCGGCGTCGTAGAAACCCCGGGATCAAGGCAGAAAACTGAGGGGCGAATCGTCTCAGTTCCTGGCCTGTTGGAGGTTGCCAACCTATAAATGTAGGAGTGGAAAAACCACCCTCACCCCGACCCAGTCCCGCCAGCGGGAAGCCGGGGCGACCGCCCGCACATGGGTCAATCCAGGCCATCTTGGGCGAGGAGGGACTTTGTTCCCGTCGCGTCGCGAGAAACATGACAGTTCACCGATACGGAGCGAGACGGCAATGTACCGAATGACGCATCTGCGATTCCTGCAATTGGCCACCGGTCTGGCCATCTTCACGGCCTGTCATGGGATGGCACGTGCGGAGACCTGGGCGGTCAAGCTCGGTTACCCTGCGGACGCCCGAGTGGTGATCTTCGCGGGTCCATGAGATGGGCGTGAGTTGGGAGATGAATGACGCGGGCAAGGCACTGCTGGAGCAAGGACGAGTGCAATCGGCCTCGGTGGTCGTCACAGGCCCCTGGTTCGAGGACTTCGCCGACTGGTGCCGCCAACACCCGGGCCTCGACGTCGGGTTGAACTTCGCTTTGACCAACCCCTTTGACCGACTGGACTGGCGACTGCTTTCGCCGCAGGACCGCTCGTCCACGCTGACCGATGGGGACGGATTCCCGTGGAAGAACGTTTTCCAACTTGCCTCGTCCGCAACCGCCGCGGACGTCGAAGCCGAACTGCACGCTCAGATCGCCCGTGCACGTCAAGCGGGGATTCCTCTGACGCACTTGAGTGGCTATTACGGGACGGTTTTCTGCCGCACTGATCTGGCGGCTGTGCTGTTGCGAACTTCGCAGAAATTCTGGATTCCCACGCCCATTGTGGAACTCACACCGGAGCATCTTGCACGTTTTCGGCGGGAAGGGTTTCCGCTGCAGGACGATCTGATCGAACTCGTGCGGAACTACCCACTGCCCAAGGTCGATAACATCCGATTCCTGCCGCCCGCCACCGATAGCTACGAACAGAGGCGCGATGAGTTGTGTCGTATATTGCGCGAACTGCAACCCGGCTTGACGGAACTGGTCTTCCATCCGGCCGTCGCCAGCCCGGGATTGGAGCGACTGACCGACGACTGGCAGCAGCGAGTGTGGTCACACCAACTACTCACGGATGAGGAGGTGCAGAAGACCATGACAGAACAGCTGATTCAGACCACGAACTGGCGTGAAATCATGCGTCGCTTCGAAGGCGCACCGGAAGAGCAAACCGTGGATGAAATGCCGCATGAGTAATTTGCGACGAGTACAGTTCGGCGAGAAATGGGCTGCCGTGTTGGCCGTGGTCCTGGGACTGGGGGCCGGTGGAACAGTCCACGCGCAGATGCTCCCACAGACGGGTGTCAAGCAGCAATCCTATGCCGACTACTACATGAATTCCATGTACCACTACCAACGACCTCAAGCGAGCGCTCGAAACTACATCATTGACAAGTACTACTATCAAAACCCAAATATCAGCCCCTACCTCAACCTGGCCCGCCGCAGCGGCCCCAATGCGGTCAACAACTATTACCGTTATGTCCTGCCCGAGGTTCAGCGGAGGTCCGTAGGTCCGCGACAACCCGGGATCGGGGCGTCTTCGTCACCGATTTCGTCGTACCCGACGACCGGGCCGATTCATACTGCCGTCCCGACGGCCCGCTCCCCGCACCTTCCATGACAATTCGCCCTACTTCAACAACTACTACAACAACTTTGGCGGGCTAAAGAGGAAGTCAGTGCCTTGCGGTGAACCCGATCTGGGTCCTGCATCACGGAGCCGAGTCGCTGCCGCATCCGTCCGCCGTCCGCCGTCGCCGCGTGCCGTGCGTGTTCTTCCCCCGTCATTTCGCGGATGCGGGCGAGATCCTCCGGGTCAGTGCCTCGCGCGGCTTAACGGCCAGATTCTGGCTGGCCGAGGCAGTTCGTCGAGGGCAGGTCGTGTACGATAGTTGACATGTCTGCGAAGATCCCCATCGTCATCCTGGGCGGAAGCGACCTGCAGCCGGCCGCCGTGCCGCAGGGCATGGTCGCCGACAGATGCTGACCGGATTCAAGGGAGCCCTGCGGCTGCCCTGGGGACGCTGCCTGGCGGCCGAACTGATCCAGCGTATCCGTGCCTCCGGACGATTCGACGAGCCACTGCTGGTGGGCCCGCGCCGGGTCTACGAAGCGTTGGTGGACGCCACAATCGTCGATGTCGAGGGAAATCTAGCCACGACGCTGCAGAAGACCGTGGAGGCGGTTGGCGAGCGATATGCCCCGGCGGATCCCGTGGCAGTGACCACATGCGACATCCTGCCCGCTCCTGCCGATTTTCGTCGATTGATGGATGAAGCCTATCATCCTCACGCGCAGGCGATGTTCTGGACGCAGCTTGTGGCCGCGACCGCCCAATCGATGGGGGCCAGTTCCTGGAAGCCCGCCTATCGGCTCCGCCCCGACCGCAACCAGGATCCCATCGCGGTCTACCCCGGACACCTGGTGATCGTGCCGTCCCCGGCCCTGCGAACCGATCTGACGATCTATCTGCTGCGTCTGGCCTATCGTTACCGCAATCGTGAACTCCGACAACGTCGCCTGCGGATGACACTGCACGGGTTGGGCCGGCTGCTGGCGGAGGACCTGAATGACTTGCTACACTTCAACCGCCGACCGTGACTGTACCGTTGCTCTATTCCACATTGAGAGGCTATCGGCGCTATCGTCAGGTCGCAGGCAACCATTGGCGATGTCGAGCAGGCGATCGCCACGGCATTCCTGCATCGATCAGCTCGACAACACGGTCCCGCCCGCCCAGTTGTCTTCTGCCTAACCGATGTGGTCTCCTTTGCCAAAGACATTGATACGCTCGATGAACTCGCCGAGATCGCGGCCGAGGGACCCCAGCAAGCGAGTGGCTGATGCACCAATGCTGATCCGTCTCGCTTCTCGATCGACCCTCCATACCACACAACCGTCGACGGAACAGGCCCCACAGAAGCCTCGCACACAACCATCATTTTCCCGATCCAACAGCCACAGTTTTGTCGTTAAGATACCAGCCGCACACCATGCGTTTCCAGCTAATCACCTATAACGTCCATAAGGGAATCGGAGGCGTCGATCGGCGGTATCGCCCCGACCGGATTGTGGAGACCCTGGCCCACTATGAACCGGATATCGTCTTCATGCAGGAAGTCGATGACGGAGTGCCACGCTCTCGCGGACACCGCCAAGTTGACTGGTTCGGGGACGCCCTGGGACTCAAGCACCGAGCCTACCAGGCCAACGTTCGCCTGCGCCGCGGACACTACGGAAATGCCATCCTCAGCCGGTTCCCGGTCACGGACGTCCGCTGACATCGAGTTGACCGTCGCGCTGAAAAACGCGTCGCCGGGCAATGCGCTGCCATCTGCGCACCGGTGAACATGAACGGTCGCTGATCCTGTTCAACTTCCATCTGGGGTTGGCCGGCTACGAACGACGGATCCAGCTGCGACGCCTGCTGACGGACGAATCCTACGTGCGAACACACCACGCAACGCCGCTGATCCTCGGCGGCGATCTGAATGATGTCTGGGGGACTCTCGGACGGCGGAGTTCTTGAGCCGGCAGGCCTGAAACCCGCCTGCGGCACCGTGAACACCTTCCCCGCGGTACGCCCCATGAGACCGCTCGACCGCGTCTACTATCGCGGAAATCTCCGCTGTCACCACTGCTTTCGGTCTCGCGTTCACCTGGCACAACAGGCCTCCGACCACCTCCCACTGATCGCGGAATTCGAGCTGCTCTAAATCGCCGAGCGGGATTTGCGCGGTAGGCCGATGAAGCGCCGTTCCCTCGCTCTGACCCTCGCCTCGGCGCCCTCGCGTTTGGCTGAAAACAGCGTGGTACTCGTCAAAACGCAAGGGCGCCGAGCGCAAGGGCGCCGCGGAGCGGGGAAGGTTGCTCGAGAGGTCGTCGGCCAAAATGTTCACGCTTTTTTAACTTGACAGCGTGAGGAGGCCGGTCCGGTCCGAACGTCCGGGGTGCGCGTTCGTAAGTTGTGACTGATGATTGCGTTAGGACGATCCGCCTGGCGAAGTTCGGAAAAACCTGAAAATCGCGGAGATGGGCAGTTAAATGACGGCCCGGCCTTCGGTCAGTCCTGTGACCGATTTGGCCGTTTTAGCTTCCGCACAGGAGTGTCGCATGATTGCCGGTGTCGATCGCATCCGAAAGAAACGAGTTCGTCCACGAGCCAGCCGGATTTCCGGCGACCTCCAACGACGTGCTGAACGTATCGCTGACCTGCGAGATCGCCTTCATCCCCGAATCCGTGCTTCCGTGAATTGGATGCGGATCGCGCCTGGCAGCGGGAGCTGGAGAGCGACGTGGCAGATTCAGGGCCCGATCTGTTTGACCTGCCGTGGGGGGCACGTGTCCGGATGCCGGCCCATCTTGAGCGTCTGTGCGCGCGCCCTCTGCTGACTCCCAGCAGGAGCGGGACCTGTTCTGCCGGATGAACTACCTAAAGTATCGAGCCAACTCGATTTCGCGTCACCCTGAGTGCTCAGCGTCCCAACGAAAAGAAACTGGATCGGATCGACAGGTTGCTGAGACATGCGACGACGGTCCGAAACCAGATCGTGCACGCTAACATTCGCCTCGTTGTTTCGATTGTGAAACAGTTCGCGGACGAGCGAAACTCGTTTGACGATCTTCTGAGTGAAGGGATCAGCTGCCTGATCAAGGCGGTGGAAAAATTTGATTTCGACCGCGGGTTCCGCTTCAGTACATACGCCACTCGAGCCGTGCGCCGCGAGGTCTTTCGTCTGGTCCAGCGGCAGTACCGCGACCGGGTTCGGTTCGCGACCGGCGCCTCGGACGTGCTCTCTCAGCAGCTGACGACGGAATGCGTCCGAGCGACGATCAGAAGCATCTTGGAACCAGATCGACCAATCGATCGGCAAGCTCATGGCGACACTGGATCAGCGAGAGCAGTTCATTGTCCAGGCCCGATATGGTTTTCAGGACTTGGGCGAGAAGCCGACGTTCCAGCGTCTCGGCGAATTGCTGGGCGTATCCAAGGAACGGGTCCGACAGCTGGAGCAGACGGGCCCTGGGCAAGTTGCGTGAGCTGGCCGATCACGCTGCGGTTGGAGCCGAGCGTCTGAGCTGTCTATCTCGGGTCGACGGCACCGCGGATCCGATGGCGGACCGCTCGAGTGACCGGTCGCAGTGGGTCCTGTCGGTCCTCGATTGCCTGCCAATCTCTTACCGCGTCTGGATCGTGCCTGTCCCCATCCGAGCACATCCGCCCGTGCCTGATCCGGCACGTTCGGTTCGCCCCTTGCTGACCTGCGGACCGACAGGATAAAACGGTATAGTGGCAACGGCCAAAACAAATTGAACTCTAAAAGGGAGACATCCAGCATGAGCGTTCTCGTCCAGAAGGAGGCACCTGATTTCACGGCCCAGGCGGTCATGGCGGACGGTAGTTTTCAGGAGGTCAGCTGTCTGACTTTCGTGGCAAGTATGTGCTGCTGTTCTTCTATCCGCTCGACTTCACATTCGTCTGTCCGACAGAGATCATCGCATTCTCCGATCGCGTGCAGGAATTCCAGAAGCTTGGGAGTCCAGGTCTTGGGTGTCTCGATAGACAGCCACTTCTCGCACCTGGCCTGGCGGAACACTCCTCGCGACGGCAGGGGGCATCGGGGAGATCAAATATCCGCTGATCGCCGACTTGGACAAGAAGATCTCGCAGGCCTACGACGTGCTGCTGCCGGGCGGAATCGCGTTGCGCGGGCTGTTCCTGATCGACAAGGAAGGGGTCGTGCGACATCAGGTGGTCAACGACCTTCCGCTCGGTCGCAGTGTCGACGAAGCGATTCGGATGGTGCAGGCCCTGCAGTTCTTTGAGAAGAATGGCGAGGTCTGTCCGGCAAATTGGCAGGAGGGCGCGCGGACCATCAAGCCAACGCCAGACGACAGCAAGGAGTTTTTCGCAGCGGAATACACCAAGTAGCCGAAGCGTTGTGGCTCACGCCACGAGGACTCGAGTTCGGACGAACGATGACGGCAGGCGGGCTTCTATCCTGACGGAGGTGCCGTCTGCCCTTGCCGTTCTGCCGATCCCGCCTCAGCCCGCCCCCGGGGCATCGCTGCTCGAGGAGCCTCACCATGTCCCACCAGTTAACTCGCCGACAGCTGCTGCAGAAATCGTTCACCGCCGGCACCTTGGCCGGCGGTTTTTTTGTGTTCCCGTCTGTCCGCCGCCGAAACCGAATCGCCTCAGGAGAAGCTGAACCTTGGCATTGTAGGCTGTGGAAACAAGGGCTGGCACAACGTGCAACAGCTGACCGACCAGAACATCGTCGCCTTGTGCGACGTTGACACGAATTTCCTGGATCGGGCCGCCAAAGTTTATCCGCAGGCACGGAGGTACCGTGACTATCGGAAAATGCTGGATGCCGAGCAGAATCAGATTGACGCCGTCGTCGTGTCGACGCCCGACCACACGCATGCCCCCGCCACGGCGGCCGCCCTGGAGTTGGGCAAGCATGTCTATTGCGAGAAGCCGCTCACGCACACAGTCGCCGAGGCTCGCGTCGTCGCTCAGTTGGCCGCCAAGAACCAATTGGCGACACAGATGGGCATCCAGATTCATGCCGGAGACAACTATCGCCGAGTCGTCGAGTGGATTCAGAGCGGCGTCATCGGCACGGTCTCGGAGGTCTATTGCTGGTGCAACAAGGGTTGGGGGGATGGCAGATTTCAGTCTGGAGACCATCCGATCCCGGCCCACCTGGATTGGGATCTCTGGCTGGGGCCAGCTCCTCTGCGTCCCTATTCGCCCAACGTCCACCCGGCGAACTGGCGTCGATTCTGGTTGTTTGGGTCCGGAACCTTCGGCGACATGGCCTGCCACGTGATGGACTTGCCCTTCTGGGCACTCAACCTGCGACAGCCCCGCTTCGGCCGTCTGCGAAGGGCCGCCTCGACACCCAGATGGAGCTCCCGCCTGGGTCAAGGCGACTTACGAGTTCACCGTGAACGGCCAACCGCTCAAGCTCCACTGGTCCGACGGCGGAGCCCATTTCGACCGCGTGAAGGACACTCGACTCACGAGTGGTCAACCACTCAGCGATTGGGGATTGGGGATCTTGTTCGTGGGAGACAAGGGAATGCTGGCGGCAGATTATGGTCGTCGCCTGTTGTTGCCCGAGGAGCAATTTGCCGATATGACGCCTCCCGAGCCATCCATTCCGGCCTCCGTCGGACACTGGAAAGAGTGGGTTCAGGCCTGCAAGACCGGATCACCCACGACGTGCAATTTCGATTACTCGGGAGCCTTAACGGAAACCGTTCTGTTGGGCGTGGTCGCTTATCGAAGTGGCGAACGACTCGTCTGGGACGCAGAACAGTTGCAGGCGACCAACGCACCCGGCGCGGCGGAGTTCATTCACAAGCGCTACCGACGAGGCTGGGAAGTCCCGGGGGCGTAGAGGGCATTTCAAAACTGGGCGAGGCTCTGCCGAGCTGGAGACTCGGCAACATGTGGCTCGGCAGTAGCACCGCCCTCCCGATATGCGGTTTTGAAACTGCGCTCTACACTGATTGCTGCCATGAGACACGCACTTCACCTGCGCTGATGATCTGCATGTCCGGCTGGACCTGCGACGGCTCACTCAGCCGACTGCGGGCCCAGACGACGACTCCCGTGAGCTTCAGCCAAGACGTTCGGCCGATTCTGTCCGACAAGTGCTACCTCTGCCACGGTCCCGATGAGCAAGGCCGAGAGGCTGACTTGCGGCTGGATCGCCGTGAGGATGCACTGTATGTCCTGTCGCCCGAGGCAGCGGAGGACAGCGAGCTGTTGCGACGCATCCGCAGTCAGGAGCCGGACGAGCAGATGCCGCCTCCGACGTCGAAGCTGCAGCTGACAAGGGACGAGCAGCAGGTGCTGAGCCAATGGATCGAGGCGGGTTCGCCCTACGAAATGCACTGGTCGCTGCGGCCGGTGGAACCGGTGGCTCTGCCTTCCGTCAAGCAGCGGGATTGGCCAGCGCAACGCGATCGACTACTTCGTGCTCGCGCGGATGGAACAGCTGGGACTGACACCCTCTGCGGAGGCCAGTCGCGAGCGACTGATTCGACGGCTAAGTTTCGACCTGACCGGGTTACCTCCCACGGTCGACGAGATCGATGCGTTCCTGGCAGACCATTCTCCCGCCGCCTACGAACGTCTCGTCGAGCGCTTGCTTGAGCGGCAAGCAGTTCGGTGAGCGGATGGCCACCGATTGGCTCGATCTGGCCCGCTACTCCGACAGCTACGGGTATCAGGTCGACCGCGAGCGTTTTGTCTGGCCCTGGCGAGACTGGGTCATCGACGCATTCAACCGCAACATGCCCTACGACGAGTTCATACTCTGGCAGTTGGCGGGCGATCTACTGCCCGAGGCCGACGACGAACAAATCCTGGCGACGACGTTCAATCGCCTTCATCCTCAGAAGGTCGAAGGCGGTAGTATCCCGGAGGAGTTCCGCGTGGAGTATGTCGCGGATCGCACGAACACCTTCGGCACGGCGTTTCTGGGATTGACGCTGGAGTGTGCCCGCTGCCATGACCACAAATATGATCCGATCACACAGCGTGAATACTATCAGCTATTGACCGTTTACCCAACTTGCGATGCCATTCGAACCGGGCCCACCGGCACCAACGTGTGCGACGTCACTCTCGTGCTGACAGCCCCGACAAACGAATAACGGAAGGAACGAATCATGGAGAACCAGGGACCGCGAACAATCGACATCGGAGACTTCCGCCGAGGAAAACCGCCAATGCGGCTGCTCCTCATCGGGGCGCTCGTCATCATCTGCGCCCTGCTGATTTTCAGCACCGTATTTACCATCCAGCCCGAGGAGGTCGGCATTGTCTTGCGTTTCGGCGAGTACACGCGCACCGCCGATCCGGGGCTCAACTTCAAAATGCCCGCGCCCTTGGAGCAGGTGCTCAAGGTCCCGGTGCAGCGCCAGCTCAAACAGGAGTTTGGATTCGAGACAGTCGAGGCGGGAGTCCGCACCCGTTACTCTGACCGTGACTTCGAAGGTGAGTCGCTGATGCTCACCGGCGACCTCAACGTGGCTGTCGTCGAGTGGATTGCCCAATACCGCGTCGCAGACCCCTTCAAGTATCTGTTCAGGGTGCGGAATGTCTCCAAGACTTTCCGAGACATGAACGAGGCGGTCGTTCGTTCCGTGGTTGGGGACCGCTCGGTGGACGAGGTCATCACCGTCGGTCGGTTGGAGATTGAAGACGAGGTCAAGCTCAAGTTGCAGGAGCTCTGTGACCGCTACGAGACCGGCATTGTGGTCGATCAAATCGTGCTCCAAAACGTCAACCCACCCGACCCCGTCAAACCGTCGTTCAACGAGGTCAACCAGGCCGAGCAGGAGCGCGAACGGTCGATTAACGAAGCCCGTGGCGATTACAACCGGGTGATCCCAAGAGCCGGCGGAGAGGCCGCCCAGGTCGTCGAACAGGCTAAAGGCTACGCCATCGACCGCGTCAATCGCGCCGAGGGCGACGCGGTGCTTTTTGAAGAGGTTTATGCGGCCTATCGCCGGGCACCAGAGGTCACCCGCCGACGTATCTTCCTCGAGACGATGGAGACCATCTATCCCGCGATGCAGCGCAAGATTCTTCTCGACAGCAGCCTGGAAGGGGTTCTGCCACTGCTTCAACTCGACGGGGCGGAGGTGAAGCAATGAAACAGCTGTCTTTTCTCCTCGTAGCCGTCTTTGTCCTGCTGGTGGTCGCCGCCCTCGGCGGAGCCTTCTTCGTGGTCAATGAAGCACAGCAGGTGATTATTACCCAGTTCGGGAAGCCGGTTGGCGATCCCGTCACGACTCCCGGTCTCAAGGTCAAAACCCCGTTCGTCCAGAAGGCCAACTACTTCGACAAACGCTTCCTCGAGTGGGACGGCGAGCCGAATGAAGTGCCCACCAAGGACAAGCGTTTCATTTACGTGGACACATACGCCCGGTGGCGGATCACCGATCCGCTCCTCTTTTTCCAGCGCCTGCGTGACGAGCGTGGCGCGCAATCGCGCCTCGATGACATCCTCGACGGCGAGACCCGAAACACGATCGCCAAACACGACCTCATCGAGGTCGTACGGTCAACCAATCGTGAGTTCGAGGTCAGCTCTGCCATCGAAAGCGAAGAGATGCGCCAGATTTCGGCCGGCCGGGTGGTGCTCGAAAAGGAGGTTCTCGACAACGCCTCGACCCGCACCCAGGTGCTGGGCATCGAGATCCTGGACTTTCAGTTCAAGCGCACCAACTATGCGGAGGTCGACCGGCCCAAGGTCTACGAACGGATGATTTCCGAACGCAAACGGATCGCCGAGGAGTATCGGTCCGAGGGTGCCGGCGAAGCGGCCCGCATCATCGGCGACAAGGATCGCGACCTCAAGCGAATCACGTCGGAGGCCTATCGAGAGGCCCAGGAGATCAAAGGAAAGGCCGATGCCGAGGCCGCGGACATCTACGCCTCCGCATACAATCGCGATCCCGACTTCTACCGGTTCTTGAAAACCATGGAGGTCTACACGACGACCATGGACAAGAACACTATCTTGCTACTGTCGACCGATGGAGAGTTCTTGAAGTATATGGAGCGCGATCGATAAAGAGCGGAATTTTGGATTTTGGAATTGCGGAATTAGGATTTCCACCCACCCCCCGGGCGATCCGATCCGGGTGGGAGGGCGGGAATTCCAAAATCTGAAATCTGAAATCTGCAATCAGTCGTTTGAGGTCGCCGCCAACCTCTCCATCACGAGCTTGAGATCCGCCCACGCCTCCCTTTTCAGCTTCGGCTGGCGCAAGAGATAGGCCGGGTGGAAAACAGGCATCAGGGGGATGCCGCGGTAGGAGGCCCAGCGGCCGCGCATGGCGCCCATTGCTTTGGACGTACCGGTCAGGCGATGCGACGCAGGTTTTCCGAGCGCCACCAACACCCGAGGTTTGATGAGTTCGATCTGGCGGTCGAGGTATGCGGCGCAGGCCGTCATCTCGTCTTCCTCGGGATCGCGATTTCCAGGCGGCCGGCACTTGACCACGTTGGCGATGTAGACCGCGGAGCGTTCGAAACCCATCGCGAAGATCATCGCATCCAGCAGCTTTCCGGCCTGCCCGACAAAGGGCCGACCGGTTCGATCCTCTTCCGCTCCAGGGGCTTCCCCGACAAACATCAACTGCGCGTCGGGGTGGCCCTCGCCGAAGACAACGGAGCTGCGCTTCTCGCTCAGCCGACACAGTGTGCACCCTTCGGCGGAGTCGCCAAGCGCATCGAGAGAGTCGGCATCCGGTTGCGCGACGGTGCCGCGATCTCCCGAAGGCCTTTCAGGTGGTACCGGCGAATCGGCCCACCCGACGTCGTTCAGATAGCGATGGAGATCACGAGGACGCACGGCTCACGTCCCGTGCGGAGAATCCTCGGCGAGGCTCAGTCCTCTTCCTTTTTCTTGGAATCGCCTTCGACCGCTTCTTCAGGCTCGACTGCTGCCTCGGCCTCTTCCTCAACCTCGACCTGCTGGGTCATCCCCAGAAGACGCTGGAGGCGCGCCAGCTCGTCGTCCTTCTCCACATCCTCGACAGCGGCGGCGGCAGCAACCGGGGCAGGGGCATCGCCTGTCGGCAGCACATCGGGAATCGCTTGCCCGGCCTGCTGCTCGCTGGCCGCATCGACCTCTGCACGGAACTGCTCGACCATCGCCTGGCGGTGAGCGTCAAGCTCCTCCTGAGTGAGGATCCGCCAATCCACCTCGCCGCCGTCGACATCGTCTCGGGCTTTGAGGGTCGGCTTCTTGAATCTGCTTTCGGTGCGAGGCTTGGCGCCATTGATGATCTGCTCGGCTCGCTGCGATACCACAACGATGTAACGGAAGATCGAATCAAAGTCTTCGGGCAGCTGGATCATGGGGAGAAATCCTTCTCGAGCGATTCTTGGAACGCCGTCCTGATGGCGTCCAACTGTCGCTTCATCCGCGTCGGTTTTTGATGTTCGGCGATGCAAATCCCGAACAGGGCGTTCACCGCCTCTTCAAGACGGTCGTTGATAATAGCATAATCGAACTCCCCCGCCACCTGAAACTCACGTAAAGCCCACTGGAGACGGCGTTTGATGGCTTCCGGGGGATCCTGGCGCCGCTCACGGAGACGGGTCTCGAGGACCTCATACGACGGCGGGTAGACGAATATCTTGACCACGTCGGGCATCAGCGTTTTGACCTGGTTGGCGCCCTGCACTTCGATATCGAGGAAGACATCGTGCCCGGCCGACAGTTGATCTTCGACCGCTTTGCGCGAGGTGCCGTAGCGGTAGTCGGCATACTCGGCCCACTCGAGGAAATCGCCGCGGTGCACCATGCTCTCGAAGGTGTCGTCATCGACGAAGTGATAGTCGATGCCGTCGGTCTCGGCAGGCCGGACCGGCCTCGTTGTGTGGGAAATCGAAAAGTGGCCTTCAATCCCCAGCTCTCTGAGCCGCCCGATGACCTCGCGAATCAAGGTCGTCTTACCGCCCCCGGATGGTGAGGACACGATATACAGAATGCCGCGTTCGTCAGAAAACACTCGCTCCTCCTCGCACGCTGCATTCTACGCCATTGCCATTTGATTCCGCGATGCATATTCAGGACGAGTGGTCGGAAAGGTGCAATCTAGGCTACACTCGTCTCGAAATCATGGAAGAAGATGGGCGCGCCGCGACGCGCGCGGCACCAAATCAAAGATCATTCGAACGAGGAGAGGAGGGTCTTTTGAAACGACTTGCCACGTTGACGTTGCTCATGGTCGCGTTTCTTTTTGCCGCGGCATCGACTCCCGTATCGGCCCAGAATCTGAACCAGCAGATCACCGACCGCGGGTACCAACTGCCCATGAAGTGGGGACTCGGGCTCACTCTGTACAACCAGACCCAGCCCTACGACATCGTGGAACTGCAGGTCCCGCTTGCCGGTCTGGACATCGGCGCGGCAGAGGGCCTCGAAATCAAGAACAGCACCGACAGCTACCACCTCAAAATGGACTACTGGGTGCTCCCTTTCCTCAACATCTATGCGTTGGGTGGATACATCGACGGCAGCACCGTCGTAAAGCTCAGCAACGTGGATCTCGGCTTGCCGATTCTCCTCAACGACATCAGGATCGACTACTCAGGCTTCATGTACGGTGGAGGCGCCACCCTGGCCTTCGGCGGTAAGACCTGGTTCGCGAGCCTGACCTACGACGGCACCTGGACCGATCTCGACGTCAGCAACTCGACTGTAACGGGGTGGGTGGTGACGCCCAACATCGGCCTCATCTTCGATGGCGTCTCCATCTGGGTCGGCGCCATGTATCAGCAAGCTGAAGAGACTCACGAGGGTATCTGGGAGATGCCGTTCCTGGGTGCGGTGCCGTACTACGCAGAGCTCAGACAATCGGAACCGTGGAACTACCACATCGGGATGCGCGCCCAGATCAGCAAACACTGGAACCTGAAGTTCAAAGGCGCTTTCGGCACGCGAAAGGCTGTCCTCACCAACCTGGAGTATCGCTTCGGGTCGAGATAGCTCGCTCTCGAGTGTTCGCAGTCATTCACCTACGAGCCGGTGCAAACCGTGGTGCTGCGCGAGTCGGCCTCGTGTGAATCTTTGATTCAGCCCTGAGGTGGAATCCGCTCTGACCTTGTGCGTAGAGAAAAGCATGGGCGCCCTCAATCTCTCGCTGACTCCGCAGGGAGACGCATTGTCCTCTCTCGAGGCCGGAGCGACGCACTCGGTCCGCTCCCGAAACCGGGAGATCAGATCCCGAAAACAGGACAGGCAACCATTCAACAGGCTTCATCTGCAATCTCACGCACAACGGCACGATTTTTGCGTCTATCGCCTTCGAGGAAGACGTTGAAACCGCACGGAAATTTCGAAGCCCCGTCCCGGTCGGAGCGCGACGATGCCGCTATCACTGAGCGCGGCAAGCCGCGGGTCGTGATTCTCAACAAGGAAGACGGCTCAAAGGTGGAAATTCTCGAGCTGCCGGAATCCGCCTCTCTCGGCGACCTGTTCTGCCATAGCGGCACCAAGTGGCAGGTCACGGCGACACGCACCGGCAACCGGGTCCTTATTGCGCGGCCGGTTGAAGCCTAGCCCACGCGATCACCGGTTCGACCCACTCCCCGCGCGGACGGTAGAAGGCGCCGTGGCCGCCGCCAAGATCGAGGACAATCTCTTGGTGTTGGTGTGGACTCGAGCTTTGGCCGAAGAATTTTCCGCAGGAACCAACCAGATCATCCGAATATTCGCGCAGTGACAACAGGCGACCACGCGCGACGATTTCCGGGTGGTTGTCGAGCCAAGGGTTACAGGCTGCCATGAAGACGAAGTTGACATCATCGTTCGCCAACATCGACGACGCCGCGATGGCGATCCCGCCGCCCTTGGAGAAACCCACAACCGTCAGATTCTCCGGTGGGACACCCGCATCGAGGAGCGCCCTCACCTGGCTGACCACCGTCGAGGCGTAGAGCATCCCATCGGTCCCGGGCGGGCGCGCCTCTGAGATCACCACGAATCCGCGCGTGGCGAAAACCTCCAGAATTTCCTGGTACTCGTAGACTCCGTACTCAGGGTGCGTCGGGCGGACGCCTTCATTTTCGATGATCGCACCGTGAAGGTAGATCATGTAGCGGGCGTCGAGATCGATCTCAGGCGGCACGTCCGAGGAAATTCTCGATCCGGGCTCATCCACGATTCGATCTTCACCAGCACACCCCGTCGTGAACCAACAAGCACACAACGCTACCAGTGCGAGACACTTCCGGGTCACAGGCCACCTCCGCCGGTTGCAGCGTACACCAACCAACGGACCGGGCGCAGGTATGGGTCCAGGAGCAAAAAAACCCGCGCTCCAAAGAGCGCGGGTTATTGAATTTCAAAAGAACGTCGATTACTCGCGCGGGAAGTTGATCTGGGCCTGAGCCGCGGCCAAACGCGCGATCGGCACGCGGAAGGGTGAGCAGCTGACGTAGTTCATGCCCACGAGGTGGCAGAACTCGACGCTGTTCGGCTCGCCGCCGTGCTCGCCGCAGATACCGACCTTGAGGTCCGGCTTGACCGAGCGGCCCTTTTCGATGCCGGTCTGGACCAGCACGCCGACCGAGTCCCGATCGAGCACCTGGAAGGGATCGACAGGCAGGATCTTCTTGTCGAGATAGTCCGGCAGGAACCCGCCGATGTCATCACGCGAGAAACCGAAGGTCATCTGCGTCAGATCATTGGTGCCGAAGCTGAAGAACTGCACCGACTGGGCGATCTGATCAGCCGTCAGAGCCGCACGCGGGATCTCGATCATGGTGCCGTAGAGGTGCTCGACCTCGTCGATGCCATACTTCTCGCAGACCTCGGCGTGGACCGCCTCGGCGATCGCGAGCTGGTCATCGAGCTCGGCTTTGGCACAGGTCACCGGAACCATGATTTCGGGGAAGCACTTCTTGCCTTCCTTGCGCAACTCAGTCGCCGCTTCGAGGATGGCGCGGATCTGCATCTCGGTGATCTCAGGGAAGGTGACGCCAAGGCGAACGCCGCGGTGGCCCATCATGGGGTTCATCTCGTGCAGTTCGTCGGCGCGGCGGTCGAGCTCAGCCGCATCGATGCCGAGGGCGGAGGCGAGCTTGGCGCGCTCGTCCGACGCCTGCGGCACGAACTCGTGGAGCGGCGGGTCGAGCAGGCGGATCGTCACCGGATACTCGCCCATGACCTCCATGGTCGCTTTCATGTCGCGCTTGACGAAGGGGAAGAGCTCCTCGAGGGCGGCACGCCGCTCTGCAAGCGAACCCGACATGATCATCTTGCGCAGAATGAACAACGGCTCCTCGGATCCGGTGCCGTAGAACATATGCTCGGTGCGGAAGAGGCCGATGCCTTCGGCGCCGAACTCGATGGCGTTGCGGGCATCCTCCGGCGTGTCGGCATTGGTGCGCACGTTGAGGACCCGGATCTCGTCTGCCAAGGCCATGAAATCCACGAAGCGCGGGTTCTCGGTGGCGTCGACCATGTCGAGTTGGCCGGCGTAGATCATGCCCCGGGTACCGTTGAGGGTGAGCACGTCGCCCTCTTTGTAGGTCTTGCCGTTGGCCTCGATCTTCTTGCCGACGACGTCGATATCAAGGGTGCCTGCACCGACGATGCAGCACTTGCCCCAGCCACGGGCAACCAGCGCCGCGTGCGAGGTCATCCCGCCTCGTCCGGTGAGGATGCCCACCGCGGCGCGCATGCCCTCGACGTCTTCGGGGTTGGTCTCCTCGCGGACCAGGAGCACGGTCTTGCCGGCCTTGGTCCACTCGACCGCATCGTCGGCCGAGAAGACGATCTGACCGTAGGCGCCGCCGGGACCGGCGGGCAGACCCTTGCCGATTGGCTCGGCTTTGGCCTCGGCCGCGGGGTCGACCATGGGGTGGAGCAGCTCATCGAGCTGCTCGGGTTTGACGCGCATGACTGCCGTCGGCTTGTCGATCAGCCGTCTCGGGAGCATGTCCATCGCCATGTTGAGGGCCGCGGTGCCGGTCCGCTTGCCGACGCGGGTCTGCAGCATCCACAGGCGGCCGCCCTGGATGGTGAACTCGATGTCCTGCATGTCGTGGTAATGAGCTCTCGAGCTGGTTGCGGATCAGGAAGAGCTGCTCGTAGACCTCGGGCATCGCGATCTGCAATGAGTTCAGGTGCTCGTTCTGCTCGTTCTTGGTGTCTTCGTTGAGCGGGTTCGGGGTGCGGGTGCCCGCCACCACGTCCTCGCCCTGGGCGTTGACCAGCCACTCGCCGTAGAACTTGTTGTCGCCAGTGGCCGGGTTGCGGGTGAATGCAACGCCGGTGGCGGAGTCGTCGCCCATGTTGCCGAAGACCATGGCCTGCACGTTGACCGCGGTGCCCCATTCGTCAGGGATGCCCTCGATGCGGCGGTAGGAGATGGCGCGCTTGCCGTTCCACGAGGAGAAGACGGCGCCGATGCCGCCCCAGAGCTGTTCCTTCGGATCGTCAGGAAACTCCTTGCCGAGCAGCTCTTTCACCTTGGCCTTGAAGCGATTGGAGAGATCTTCCAGGTCTTCGGCTGAGATGTCGGCGTCCGTCGCATAGCCCTTCGATTCTTTGAGGTCGTCGAGCATGCGATCGAGCTGCTGGCGAATGCCCTGGCCCTCTTCGGGCTCGATGCCGGCAGCCTTTTCCATCACAACGTCCGAGTACATCATGATCAGTCGGCGGTAGGCGTCATAAACAAAACGCGCGTTGCCGGTTTTCGCGATGAGACCTGGGATGGTGGCCGAGCACAGACCAACGTTGAGCACCGTCTCCATCATGCCGGGCATCGAGGAGCGGGCACCGGAACGAACCGACACCAGGAGCGGGTCGGTCGGATCACCGAATTTGGTGCCCATGATCTCTTCCACCTTGGCCATCGCAGTATCGACTTCAGCGTTGATCGTGGTTGGGTAGTTGTGCTCGTGGTCGTAGTAGTAGGTGCACACCTCGGTGGTGAGGGTGAATCCGGCCGGTACCGGAATGCCGAGACTGGCCATCTCACACAGGTTGGCGCCCTTGCCGCCGAGCAGGTTTTTCATCTCCGCCGTTCCGTCGGCGGTTCCTCCGCCAAACGAATACACATATTTCTCGTTGCTCACTCTTCGCCTCCTTCGACTTGCAGTTTCGAAAGATCTGCAAGCGTTGAAAATTCCCTTCCCAGTTGTTTCAAAATCGCGATCCTGTTGGATCGCACGTCTTCGCTCTCACACATCACGAGCACCTCGACAAAGAAGCGCTCGAGTACATCAGCGAGGGGTTCCATCGCAGCAAATGCCTCGTCCACGCGACGTTCCGGCATGAAACGATCGAGAGCATCTTGAAAATCTTCCGTCGCCTCGTGAAGTTCGCGCTCTTCAGCGTGCTCGAAGAGCCCGGCATCAACTTCGGCGTCCGGTTGGCCTTCAGTAATGTTGCGCACCCGCTTGAAGGCCAACGCCAGGCTGCGGAAGCTCTCAGCTTCGCGAACCCGTTCGAGCGCTTCGGCACGCGCGACCGTATCGGGCAGTCGTGACCAGCCGACGGCCATCACGGCATCCGCCGTGTCGCCGGAGACACCCACGATATCCGTGAGCCAGCGCCGAACCCGGTCAGCAACGAAGGCCGTGACTGCTTCAGTCAGCACTCCGTCATCATCTTCGGTAAATTTCTCCGCCCCGGAGATTGCTGCTCCGATCGCCGCGCTCATGTCGAGCGGCCAGGCGCTGTCGACAACAATCTTGACGGCGCCCTGAGCTGCGCGCCGGAGTCCGAATGGATCCTTGGATCCCGATGGCCGTGCACCGACTGCAAAGAGCCCTGCGACCGTATCCAGACGATCTGCTACGCCGATCAGCCGCCCGATCTCGGACTCGCGGCACGGCGCCGTCGAAGCCGACCGGCATGTAGTGGTCCCGGACCGCGGTCCACAGCTCCTCGGCCGCACCTTCGAGCCTCAGATAATGGCCGCCCATGATCCCTTGAAGTTCCGGAAACTCGACCACCATATTGGTCAGGAGATCGGTCTTGGCCAGGCTGGCGGCGCTCCGGAGCGCATCGCGATCAACTTCGGAACCGATCGCGTCGGCCAGGACAATCGCAATCTCGGCGACCCGCGACGCCTTATCTTCCAAAGAACCCAGTACGCGGTGGAACTCGAGACGCCCGAGATCGGGCACGAGATCCGCAAAACTCCGCTTCCGGTCCTCGTTGAAGAAGAACTCGGCGTCGGCAAGGCGGGCGCCGATCACCCACTCGTTCCCCTGAAGCACCAACCCCTCGGGATCGTCGCGGCGGTCGGCGACAGCGATGAAGTTCGGCTTCAACCCGCCATCGTCATCCTCGAGGATCAGACATTTCTGGTGATAGCGAAGAGTCGTCACCACGACCTCGGGCGGGAGTTCGAGATACCGCTTGTCAAACGACCCCGCCAGCAAACCGGGCCACTCCACCAACTCCACGTGCTCCGCCATCAGATTGGGGTCGGGATGGACCCGCGCGCCGGCCGCGCTCGCCAGCTCTTCGGCCAGATCCTCGATCGCGCGCCGGCGTGCAGCCGGATCAACCAGGACACTCCGCTCGGCCAGCGCCGCAACATAATGGGCCGCATTATCCAGCGCAAAACCATCAGGAGCGTGCACGCGGTGGCCCACCATCGAACGACCCGATTTGATGCCAAACAGCTCCAACGGAACGATCTCGTCGTCGAGCAGCGCCACAACGCCGTGCACCGGGCGAACGAACTGGTTGCTGCCGTCGCCCCAGCGCATCATCTTCGGGAAGCGCAAGGCCCCAACCACCGCCGGGACCAACTCGGCCAGAATCTCCGTCGTGGCGCGGCCCTCGTGGACCACCGTCGCGACCAGATACTCACCCTTTTCGGTCTCAACCCGACCGACTTCCGCGAAAGGCAGGCCGACTTTTCGAGCGAAACCCTCCCCTGCCGGAGTCGGGCTGCCATCCTCGGCAACCGCCACCCGAACAGGAGGTCCTGTCATCTCCTCGCTGCGGTCGGCTTGCCGCTCGCGCAGGCCTTGTACGAGAACCGCGAGACGGCGGGAGGTCGAATACACGGCGACCGAAATCTCGGAGAACCCAGCCTCCCCAAGTCGCACGGAAAAAAGCTCGTCAAGCTGCCGTCTGGCGCCGGGCAGGGCCGCAGCGGGGATTTCCTCGGTACGGATCTCGAGTAGGAAGGTAGCCATCAGCTGTCCTCCCATTCAGCACTTTCCGGACCACCTCCCAGCGGAAAACCGAGCCGCTCGCGCTGCTCCAACGAGGCCTTGGCCGCCGCCACAGCATTGCGGCGCACACGGGCGATGAGTCCGACGCGTTCCGTCACGGAAATTGCGCCGCGGGCATCCATCAAGTTGAAGAGGTGTGATGTCTTCAGCGTCGCTTCGAGCGCCGGGATGACCAGTGGCGGCTCGTGTTCGAGACAACGCCGAGCCTCACCCTCCCAGTCTTCGAAATGGCGGCGCAGCATCTCCACGTCAGCCACCTCGAAGCCGTAGACCGAAGCCTCGCGCTCATCCTCGAGCCGCACCTTGCCGTACGGCACGCCTCCGCCCCACTCGATGTCATAGATGGAGTCCTTACGCTGGAGGAACATGGCGATGCGCTCGAGGCCGTAGGTCAGCTCGGCTGAAATCGGTGCGAGCTCGATCCCGCCCGCCTGTTGGAAATAGGTGAATTGGGTGATCTCCATACCATCCAACAGCACCTGCCAACCGACCCCCCACGCGCCCAGAGTCGGCGACTCCCAGTTGTCCTCTTCGAAACGGATGTCGTGGACTGCAGGGTCAATGCCGAGAGCGCGCAGGGACTCGAGGTACAGCTCCTGCACCTCGTCCGGGGACGGTTTGAGGATCACCTGCAGTTGCAGTGTCGACCGAGCCGGAAGGGATTCTCACCGTACCGGGCATCGGCCGGACGGCGCGAAGGCTGCACGTAGGCCACTCGTATGGCTCCGGGCCGAGAACGCGCAAGAAAGGTCTCCGGGTGCATCGTGCCCGCACCCACTTCGAGGTCGTACGGCTGCTGAATGATGCAGCCGCAATCGGCCCAGTAACGTTGGAGATTGAGGATAAGAGACTGCAGGTCCACGGTGCCTCCGCACGTGTCACACGAGCGGGAAATATACCATGACGGCGGGATTGTGTCTTGATTTTCCGAGTTGGACCGACCACCCACCCGACAGATACCGGATACCGGATACCGGATACTCCCAGATTTGCGCGAGATGTGTGAAGGTTGCTGGGAAAGTCGAAGACTTGTCTTCGGAAGGGAAGTCCGGTGTAGATTTATTTCGTCAGGCTTTCTTGATGAGCCCGCACAATCGCCAGTAACACGACGGCGCCTACAGTTGCCGTGATGATCGCACCGATCAACCCGCCCGCAGCGATGCCCAACACTCCGAAAAGCCAACCACCGAGGACGGCTCCAATAACACCGACCACGATGTCACCGAGAAGACCAAAACCTCCGCCCTTCATGATGACGCCGGCGAGCCAACCGGCGACCGCGCCGATCGCAAGAAAAATCAGAACGCTCGTGAGATCCATTGAGTTTCTTCCTTTCTAGGTACGCGCATACAAGATAGCCGGGCGTCGTGTTGCCACCCGACTCGGTTGCTACCACACAAACGTTGTCGTCAATCTACCTTCGATTCTTCTGCGGTGAACCCGTAGCAAATGGCGCCAAGGATCCCGCCGACGATCGGGGCGATCCAGAACAGCCAGAGTTGGCTGATCGCCTTGCCACCGACCAGAAGGTCCCGATAAACTCCGCACCAAGCCGCTTCGCCAAAGGCATCCGCATTTCCTTCCGTGTCGAAAATCCGCTTTTTCGGCTCGCTGATTTCAATCAGAGTATCTGATCTTCGGGGATGTCCACACGAGGATTCAAATGAATAAATGGGTTCTGCTCGACGTACCTGAAAATGAACGGAGGCCGCGATGACCGAACCTACCGCCAAATACTCCGCACCCATTCAGGTTGCCGGAATCGACCTTCGGTGCCAGATCTGCCAGCACGATCATTTCTTCGAGCGGCAGGGCCAGCTCAACACCAGGGCGTTGACCTTGTTCAGACTCGACTGGATCAATCCGGCGGCGCGCTGCCTGATCTGTGCCAACTGCGGCTACATCCACTGGTTCATGCCGGAAAGGCACTGAAAAGATTGACCAGTTCAACTCTCCGTTCGAAACCGCGTTCCTTGAGATGCCGTTCTTAACGTTAGGTTACCAGTGTTCAGTTCCTGCAAACCGTTGAGTCAAACAATGCGTAGGTCCCTCTCGGGAAGCGCACTGAAAGAACAGCGCTCAAGAGCGAGCAACTCGCTTTGTTATAGCGCACTCTGAGACCGTCACGGGGAAGGTGGCGCTAGGAATCCGGTGATGCGCAGAATTCGATACGGCTCGGCGGGTTCGGCCCCGGTGGATCTGGGACGTTGTGACGTAGAGCCCGCCGTCGGGGCCGAGCGCAAAGCTGTCTGGCCATGCGATCTGCGGGATCCTGGATGACGATTTCGACGCCGGCTTCCGGGCTCCACTGCTTGACGGCATCGTCCTCGATGGCGGAGATGAAAATGCCGTCGGCGCCGTCCCACAGCAGGCCGTCAGAGGGCCCCGACTCGGCCACGGTCTCGACCATCGGCGGCCGAGCAGGCATCGTCCAACGAAGAATCACGGAGGGCGGACCCGGGAATTCGATACAATGTCCGCCCGGTCAGCGCCTGGTAGTAGACGAAGTCGTCGGCCGCGTCGTACGCAATGCCGTCGGAGTGGACCTGCCGGGGCGCCTATCGGGCATGAGCCATTGCTGCCGCCGATCGCAAGACGAGAGTGGTTTCCTCCGCAGCGGTCGAGGATGATCGTCGAGTAGACGACGGCTCTACCCGTGTTCAGGTCGACAACCACCAGGGCGCTGCCCGCGGAGTCGGTGATGTAGGCGCCCGATGCCGGAAGTCGATGCGCACGTCGTTGAGGTAGCTGCCTGGCGGGGCCGTTTCCTCGTCGAAGGTGATGGTTCGGACCACCTCGTTTGTCGACGGATCGATCTGCACCAACTTGGCGCCACCGGGCACGACTCCCTGGAACCAGGCGTTGGCAGGGTCGAGACCCACAGGAAGCCCCTGTCGTCTGCCACCACCGATTGCACGCAGACGAAGGTCGCGGTCGGATCGGCGTCAGGCGACCAGCTGTTCCAGGCCTCGTCCGGGTACGGGGCCAGCGTCCCGTCTTTGCGCACCTCGACCACGGAAACCGGAACCTCCAGGGACCAGCGCGGATAGTTGGCGAAAACCCGACCCTCCGGGGTCACCGCCACCCCCGTCCACTGGCGATCGGACTCGGCAAACGATCCTCGATGGCGTCGGCCCGCATGGCCACTGTGCTGTTTCAGCGATCCTCGGGCTCGTGTGGCGGCACAGCCAGATCTAGGAGCAACGGCGACAATCAACGATTCAGCTTCACAGGTGGGTTATTCTTCGTGCGTCCCTCCCCTCACGGAGATCATACGGTTCAGCCACCACCATTTGGTCGGCGCGGATCGTTGATTTTCGAGTCGGGCAAGCCGTGCAAGACGGTGCGGAGCAGAATGCTGAAGAAGGAATGACGACCGTTACCATGCTCAACGTCCGGAGACCAACTCGTTGCCCAAAAAGACCCGCACAGCACGATCTGCCATCGCTTTCTCTGAGAGTCCGCTTCTCCTCTGTTCTCCTGACCTCGTACGTGCTTCCGTCGAATCGCGAAATTACTGCTGGAGCGACGCTGAACCTGCCCTATGTCGCGGCCACTCGATCACTGCACTCTGCAGACGTCATCCGCGACGCTGAAATGCTCACCTCACGGAATTCCGGATGAGCCGAAACGTTCTAACGAAAAAAACGGCGAGCCGAAGCCCGCCGTTTGTTTCTGCTGAGCGCCCGGTCTCTAAAGTGCCTTGATTGCAGCCACCATCGGCGGAATGACATCGAAGAGGTCACCCACCACGCCGTAATCGGCGATCTTGAAGATCGGCGCGTCGGGATCCTTGTTGATGGCCACGATGATTTTCGACGACGACATGCCGGCGAGGTGCTGGATGGCGCCCGAGATCCCGGCGGCAATGTAGAGCGAGGGGCTCACCACCTTGCCGGTCTGACCGACCTGGTGGGAGTGCTCGATCCAGCCGGCGTCAACCGCGGCGCGCGACGCGCCGACCGCGCCGCCGAGTGCGTCGGCGAGCTCCTTGATGAGGGCGAAGTTCTCCGGACCTTTGATGCCTCGCCCACCGGAAACGATGATGTCCGCCTCGGCGACATCGATCTCGTCGCCGGCCGCGGCGACCAACTCCTTGACCACCGCGCGGATCGAAAGCGCGAGACCGTCGAGCGCCACCACCTCCCCGGCGCCACCGAGCTCCTCCGCCGCAAAGACGTTGGGACGGAGGCTGATGACCTGAGGTGTCTTGCCGGCCGTCGTCGACGGTGGCGAATGCCTTGCCCGAGTAGACCGGGCGAAGGGCGAGAACGCCTCACCGTCGAGAGTGAGACCCGTCACATCGGCAATCGCGCCCACACCGAGCTTGGCCGCCACCCGCGGCGCCAGATCACGACCCATGGCCGTGCCGGCGAAGAAAATCGCCGCCGGCTGCGCCTGCTCGACGGCTTTGACCACCGCTTCGGCATAACCTTCCACCGAGTACAGTGCGAGGTTCGCGTCATCGGCCACGAAGACTTTATCGGCACCGTATGCGCCAACCCCGGCCGCCGCATCGCCGACGCCGGCCCCGGCAAGGACCGCAGTTACCTGGCCGCCGGCGCCGTTCTGGCGTTTCGCCTCCGAAACCGCCTGCAGCGAGGCCTTACGAATTTCGGAATTACGCTGCTCCACGAATACGAGAATGCCAGCCATCATCGCCTCCCTAAATCGCCTTCGCTTCTTCGCGAAGCAGTTTGACGAGCTCGGCTGCGGCGGCCGCCGGCATCGTCCTCGCCTTGGATGATGGTGCCGGCCGCCTTCTCGGGCGGCAGCTCGAACTTCTCCACCTGATAGAAGGGGTTTGCACCCTCCTCGACGCCGAGGCTCGAGACCTCGATCTTCTCCACCGGTTTGCGTTTCGCGGCCATGATGCCCTTGAGGGCCGCATAACGCGGTTCGTTGAGCCCCTTCTGGCAGGTCAGCAATGCGGGCAGCGGGCTCTCGATCTTCTCCCTGCCACCCTCGACATCGCGCCCGGCCGCCAGTGAAGCATCACCCACCTCGAGCTCGAGAATGCCGGCGACACTCGGAATATCGAGGATTTCGGCGAGCATCTCTCCAACCTGTGCGCAATCGGTTCCAACGCCCTTGACGCCGCACAGTACCAAGTCATATTCGCGGTCCTTGATCACACCGGCGAGGACCTTGGCGATCGTGAAGCTATCTCCGAGAGTCTTTTCTCCCCCGATCACATGCACCGCCTGATGGGCGCCCCTGGCGAGACAGTCCCGCAGCGCGGCTTCGGCCGAATCTGGGCCGTAGGTCACGACTGTGACCTCGCCACCCTTGGCCTCGGTGATCTGGAGCGCCTCCTCGAGAGCGTATTCATCATAGGGCGAGACGATCCACTTGATGCCCGTCCCGTCGATGCCCTTGCCATCGCCACCTATTTTGATGACCGACGCCGTATCCGGCACGCTGGCCACACAAACGATACAGTTCACGGCTTGCCTCCTTCGCTGATATTTCTGGAAAATGAATGACTATTCACAGCCGGTATTCTAGCATTTCCCCTCAGGCATAAATTTTGGATTTCAGATTTTGGATATGTGGATTTTTCCGCCCACGCAACCCATCGCTGAAAAGCGGGCGGTGGAGAAAGGGGCCGTGAGAAGGGGCAGCTTTCGTTTATTCCAGATTCTAGACCAGAACGCAGATGTCGCCCGCCGAAGGCCGCGATTGGCGGAGGTGCCATCTTTTGCATTGTCGGAGTCGAACGGTCGAAACTCCTTCGTGCACTCCGAGTCGGTCGATCGGCTGAGGGTGGCTCCTATTGCGGGAGAGCGCGCTCGAGAAGAGCGCGATCAATCACAACGAGTCCGATCGGGAAGCCCGCGGTGGCCAGGCACGACTCCTGTTTCGAACGCTCGCCTCCGAGAGTGGACACGGAGCGGGCACGGAGACGGGTTAATCCGCTCTGCTCGTCCCGGTGCTTCTGGATCTCGCGGTCGTAGGCCTCCATGACCTGGTGGTGCCGGAGGATGCCAATGACGGGTGCGGGGGGTGTGCCCTCGACAACCGGCAGAATTTCCCGCTTGAAGGCGGTGAAGCGCTGCAGCGCCGAGTGGAGGTCGTCATCGGGCTCGAGGTAGGCCATGCCGCGGGCGGTGACACCGAGATCGGATGCCACGAGAAGGGGCCACACCTCGGGCGTGGCCATGACACGGCGAACGTCATTGATGCTGAACATCCCCTCGATGGTTCCATGCTGGTCAACCACCGGGTAGGCCTCCTGGTCGCTTTCGGCAACGATTTCGAGGACCGATTCGAATGATGCACCCGG
This sequence comes from Candidatus Sulfomarinibacteraceae bacterium, assembly GCA_963769215.1. GTDB lineage: Bacteria > Acidobacteriota > Thermoanaerobaculia > Thermoanaerobaculales > Sulfomarinibacteraceae > Sulfomarinibacter. Next base: position 36,963 of record CAVYKX010000003.1, read on the forward strand.
CAGAACCGAGGCGACGTTCTGATCAGGCTCCATGACTTCACGGACGGTCAACCGCTCGAGAACGTCGATCTGAAACTCGCCGATATGTGCCGGCGAATCGACCCGGCCCGGAACCTGGGCTTCATAAATGCTCGTTCCGCGCGTCAGGAGGTACGCCACCGAGGATACGAGCATCATCGGCACGAGAAGTCCGTACGAACCGCTCATCTCGGCAACCATGATGAGAGAAGCGATCGGGACCTTGGCGACCCCGGCAAAGAAGCCGCCCATCCCCACCAGAACGCAAGCGGCCGTCGGCGGCGCAAACTGCGGCGCCACCCGCTGGGCGAGATCGGCGAAGACCGCACCGGTCACGCCGCCGATGACCAGCGATGGGGCAAATACTCCGCCCGATCCCCCCGACGAAATCGTGAACGACGTAGCGAGGATCTTGGCCGGCAACAATAACAACAGGACCTTCAGCGGCAACTGCTCGTCGAGGGTCAGCTGCAGCCAACCGTACCCGCCTCCGAGTACCTGCGGCACCGCCACCGCGAGGATCGCGAGCAGGAAGCCGCCGACCGCCGGCTTCGTCCATGCAGGAATCGGCAGGCGCGCAAAAACGTTGTCCCGCATCCCGTAGAACACCTTGACGTAGATGATGCCGATGACCGCCACGATCATGGCCAACGCAAGGTACGAAATGAGCTCGTGCGGCTTCGCGAAGTGGATATCGGCCGTATCGAAAATCGAGTTCCAGCCGGTGAGCGAAGCCACAACCACATAGGAGACGATGGACGAGATAATCGCCGGAATCAGCGCTTCAGACTCGAAATCCGGATCCGAGTACAAAACCTCCACGGCAAACAGGGCGGCTCCCAGGGGTGCCCGAAACATGCCGCCGACACCCGCGGCCACCCCTGAAATCACCAGAATCCGGCGGTCGTGGTAGCCCAGGCGCAACAGATCGCGCAAGATACGAGCCGAACCCCGCCCCGATCTGGGCCACGGGACCCTCTCGCCCAGCCGAACCGCCCGAACCGATGGTGATCATCGATGTGATGAGCTTGACCGGAACCACCCGCTTGCGGAGCACCGCGCGCCCTCGATGATACGAATTGATGACGGCATCGGTGCCGTGCCCCTCAGCCTCGGGGGCAAAGGTCTGGACAATCCAGCCTACCAACATGCCCGCAAGCGGCAACACCAGCAGCAACAACCACGGCCGCTCCGGCATGCTCCAGCTCGGCGTTGCCGATTCGCCATGACCGGGCGCGTGGAACCCGACGATGTCGCCCAACAACACTGAGCCGATGCCTTCGACTCCCCATGTGAGCAGGGTGCCGCCGAGACCGGCAACCACACCCACGAGCAGGGCCAGCACCAGCCAGCGACCGAAGTTGAACAGATCGACCCGATTGGAGAATCGGGCGAAACCCTTGAGCCAAACCTGTGCCAGAGAAGACATCGGTTTTCTCTTGAATCAGATCAGAAATCCGGTTGGGTCATCGGTCAACCTGACCGACCACCAGGCAACCGTTGGTGCCGCCAAAACCAAAGGAGTTTGTCAGCGCAACTCTGAGTTCAGCGTCTCTCGCTGTGTGCGGCACGTAGTCGAGATCATTTTCGGCATCCGGTTCATCGAGGTTGATGGTCGGCGGCACGACGCCGTTGGCCAGCGCCTGGACCACGACCCCAAACTCGAATCCGCCCGCCGCACCGAGCAGGTGGCCGCTCATCGATTTGGTCGACGAAACCATGAGCTTCTTCGCGTGATCTCCAAACACTGCCTTCACCGCTCGCGTCTCAACGACATCACCTGCGGGGGTCGCGGTGCCGTGGGCATTGATGTAGTCCACATCCTCAGGGTTTACCGACGCATCGTCGAGGGCGTTTTGAATCACCCGGATCGCGCCGTCGGCATCCTCGGCGGGAGCCGATATGTGATACGCGTCAGACGACATGCCGAACCCGAGCACCTCCGCGAGAATTGGTGCGCCGCGCCGTCTTGGCGTGCTCCAACTCTTCGAGGATCACGATTCCCGCCCCCTCGCCCATGACGAAGCCGTCGCGGTCCTTGTCCCACGGACGCGAAGCGCGCTCCGGCTCATCATTGCGCGTGGACAGCGCCCGCATGGATGCAAAACCCGCGAGTGGCATCGGTGAGATGACCGCTTCGGAACCGCCTGCGATGATCGCATCCGCATAGCCGTGGCGGATATAGAGAACAGAATCCGCAGATGGCGTGAGCGGATGTGGAGCACGCGGTACAGGTCGCCATATTCGGCCCCTTGGCACCGGTGCGGATGCTCACCAAGCCCGAGCACATATTGATGATCGCGCCGGGGATGAAGAACGGGCTGACCCGCTTGGGACCGCGGTCGAGAAGTGTACTGTGCTGCCGTTCGATCAGCGGAAATCCGCCGATTCCCGAGCCGAGCACGACTCCGACCCTGGTGGCATTCTCCTCGGTGATTTCAAGACCGGATTGCTCAAGCGCCATGGTCGTCGCGGCCAGCGCATAGTGGACAAAGAGGTCGAATTTCTTGACCTCCTTCGCCTCGATCCAGTCGGAGGCATCGAAACCGTCGACCTCCGCCGCAATGTGAACCGCAAAGTCCGAGGTGTCGAATCGGGTGATTTTGGAGACACCGCTCCTGCCGGCCACCAGACCCTCCCAGGTTGGGTCGGTCCCGATTCCGAGGGGCGAGACAAGACCCACCCCGGTGACCACCACCCGGCGGGACATCAGCTGGCCAGGTTCTGCTTCAGAAACTCGTTGGCGTCCTTGACCGTGGCGATTTTTTCCGCCGCTTCGTCGGGGATTTCGACATCGAACTCCTCTTCGAACGCCATCACCAACTCGACCACGTCGAGGGAATCAGCACCGAGATCGTCCACGAAGGACGCTTCGGGGGTCACCTTTTCCGCGTCAACACCCAGTTGCTGAACGATAATCTCTTTGACCTTGGCTTCTACATCCATGCTCGAATCCTCCTCAGCTTTTCTGATCAGAACCTATTTTCGGAAACTACAGCGTGGCGCCCAAAACAACCGCCGCAACACCCATTTTGAATGGGCGAAACCACGATTGAGATCAGCCAACCAACCCTTTTCGTCACTCCGGATGCCTTCAGCAGCGATTGCCGCACACCCGGAAGGTTTACGTGATAACACACGGCGCGCGACCACGCAAGGGGCACCTTGACGCTTGACATCTTTCCGAAAAAGGAGTATTCAGCCAGTTAGCGCTGCATTCGGTCGGCGACAGGAGGCACCCATGGAATCGTATTTGACCGCAAAAGAGGCCGCAGAGTATCTCAAGCTCGCCGAGCGGACCCTTGTCCGGCTTGCCCACGAAGGCAAGATCCCAGGAGTCAAGATCGGCGGACAGTGGCGGTTCCGTCGCGCCCTGCTCGATGAATACCTGGACACCCTCGCTTCGGAGTCGGTGCGTTTCCGCGGGCACCGCACCCAATCAGGTGATCGATGCACCCATGGAAGAGATCTTTACCGTCGATCAGATCATTCCAGTACTCGAAGCAGGCAGCCGGCCCGAAGTGATCCACGCCATGGCAGAGCACGTCACCGGCCTCGGACTGGTGGAGGATCAGGGTTGGCTCGAGGCTGCACTGGCGGCGCGCGAACGGCTCGTACCGACCGCAGTTCCCGAGGGAGTCGCCTTCCTTCATGCCAGACGGCGAGCGGCGGACAAGTTCCCGAAGCAGTTCATTGCAATGGGGAGATCGCCGAAGGGTGTCGTGTTCGGTTCACCCGACATGGGCAAGACGAACATCTTCTTTCTCCTCGCCCTGCGCAACGATGCCCTGCATCTGCGGTGGCTCTCGCGACTGGCCTGGATCGTCCGCAACCCGACCCGGCTCAGCAGGCTCCTGGATGCGGACTCGGCCCAGGCAATTCACCAGGCGATGCTCGATGCCGCCGGCGACCTTCCGGGAGCGCTCCGTCCGACGGGCGCAGCAGCAGGACGCTGAAGTCGAATTCTCAATTCTTAAATTCTTAATTCTTAATTTCCATCCGCCCTCCCCAACACTCGGGGAGGGCGGTCGGGAATTCAGAATTCAGAATTCAGAATTGAGAATTCTCCATTTTTGACGTCTGTCCGCTCTACAATGTCCGCGATGAAGATTGCGCTCATCGGGAGTCATGGTGTCGGCAAGACGACGCTGTGCTTCGAGCTCGCAGCGGCCCTCAAGCGCCGCAACGCCGAACTCGAGATGGTGCGTGAGGTGGCTCGTCGATGTCCGCTGCCCATCAACCAGGAAACTACGCTGGCTGCACAGGAGTGGATTCTCCACACCCAGATCGCCTGGGAGATCGAAGCCGCCGCCAGCCACGATGTGGTTCTTTGCGACCGATCTGTGCTCGACAATTACTGCTATCTCGTGCATTCGGGCGGCACCATCCGCGCCTGGGAGAACTTTCTCGACCACTGGATGTCCACCTACGATGTCCTCGTCCACGTTCCGATTTCGGAACGGCCGTCGTTTGATGGTGTACGAGCCGTGGACCCCGGCTTCCAGGAACAGATCGAACTGCTGCTCGAGGGCATGATCGCGGCCCGAGCACTCAGCCCGCTTCGGCTGGATGCACAGGCAAGGAATCAGTGGTGCCAGACCATCGTCGCTTCGCTGCTTCCCAAACTCGAGCCCACCCTGCCACTGTTTGCGGAAGACCCTGCAACATGACAAACCCCGTGAAAGACCAGGCAGCACCCGATCACGGCAAGGTCAGCAACGCGGCCATCGACCTTGTCCACGTCATCGACGCGTCGGTTGCGCAACTCTGGGAAACCATCGAGTCTCTGGAACGTCTGCAGCCTCGAAATCTGGAACGATTCAGGGTATCGGTCTTTGGATCCGGGAGGATCGCGGCATCAGATCCGCTTTACGCCGAGGCACAGCGTCTCGGAGAACGGCTCGCCGAGGCCGGTTGCGACATCATCACCGGCGGCGGTGGAGGATTGATGCAGGCGGTGGATCACGGCGCTTCTCGGGGAGAACTCGAGGGACCGGTCGGCGGCGACCTCCCCATCCGAACCATGACCGACGGAGGGACACAGCCGTTCGTCGAGCGGGTCTATCGCCACCGTACGTTTTTTTCCCGCCTCCATCATTTCGTCCGTCTCTCTTCGGCCTTTGTCGTGCTTCCCGGAGGAATCGGTTCAACCCTGGAAGCGATGATGGTGTGGCAATTGCTTCAGGCCGGCCACCTGCCACCGACGCCATTCCTGCTGTACGGGACTCATTGGCGCGGCCTCCTCAGTTGGATCGAGACAGAGGCCCTTCAGCAGGGCTATGTCGCGGTGGAAGACGTTCGACTTCCGACCTTGGTGGATACCGTCGACGAGGCAGTCGACCTGATTCTGGAAAAACGGAGTGAGTTCCGCGCCGGCCGGAACGATTCGTTACAATCACCACCGGAAATCTAATGGACCCGCAGATCGCACCAGACCTCCTGATCCGGAACGGACTCGTGATGGCGATGGTTCGCAACGGCGAGTGGTTCCGCGGAGACGTCGTCGTCGACGGCGGCCGCATCACTGCCCTGTCCGAGACAGTTTTGGATGACCTCGAAGCCCGACAGGTGCTCGACGCCGATGGCGCAGCCGTGTTACCGGGTTTCGTGCAGGCTCACACTCATGTCGTACAATCGCTCCTCCGGCACCAGGCCGACGGGCTCGAGCTACTCGATTGGCTGCAGGACCGAACCTGGCCCTACGAAGCGGCCCTCGACGGCGACGGCGTCGAGGCCGCTGCGGAACTCGGCATCGCCGAGTTGTTGTGTGGCGGTACGACCACCGCGCTCGATTTCGGCACGACCCACGACCACGATCGTGTCTTCCGCGCAGCCGAGCGCCTCGGCATCAGGTTTGTCTCGGGAAAGACCCACATGGACATGGGCGACCGGGTTCCGCCGTCCCTGCTGGAGGATCGGCAACGCTCGCTCGCGGACGCCGAAGACCTGGGGATCCGGTGGCACGGTGCGGCCGGCGGCCGTCTGCGGTATGCGGTGGCTCCCCGATTCGCCCTCTCGTGTACCAAGGAGCTCCTCGAAGGTTGCGCTCAGCTCGCCCGCAAGCACGGCTGGCTGGTGCAAACTCATGCCGCCGAAAACACCGCAGAGGTCGCCGCCGTCCGCGAGATCGGCGGGTGCGGCAATATCGAGTTCCTGGAGAGACACGGACTGGTCGGCGATGACGTCGTTCTGGCTCACGGCATCCACCTCGAAGCTGCCGAAATTCGACGTCTGGCCGAAACCGGCACGACAATCTGCCACTGCCCCGGCGCGAATCTCAAGCTGGGCTCCGGAATCGCCGATGTGCCCCGGCTGCTCGAAGCCGGGGTGCGCGTGGTTTTGGGAGCCGACGGCCCTCCCTGCAACAATCGGCTTTCCATGTTCCACGAGATGGGTCTTGCCGCAACAATCCATGGTCTGCGACACGGCCCAGCCGCGCTCGACGCCTGGACAGTCCTGGCGATGGCAACTCGGGAAGGCGCTGCCGCTCTCCACCTGGAGACCGAGATCGGCACCCTCGAGGTCGGGAAGATCGCAGACATCGTCGTGGTTGATCTTGAGGACTGGTCGGGGCTGCCGGGAGGCGACCCCGCTTCACGAATAGTCCACGGAGCCAGTTCCCAGATGGTGCGGCACGTGGTCGTGGATGGGAAGCCGCTGGTGGTCAACGGGAGCCTCACAGAAGCCGACCCGGTGGAGCTTCGAGCGCGAATCTCCCAGGCGTGGGATACGACCCGCCGACGGATGGAGGGAAAGCCATGAAAAACGAAACTCCGCGGGCGGACCTCGACAGTCTGGACCGATACCTCGCCAAGAAGGACTATAAGAATGCACTCAAGGCGATTCAGAAAGGAACTCGTCAAGAATCCCAGCCAGCTGAATCTCCGGCTCCGGCAGGCCGAAATACTCGATCTCATGGGTGATCGCGACAAAGCCCTCTTTGTCTACCGTGATGTCGCCGACGGTCAGGCTCGAGACGGCTTCTACGCGCGTGCGATCGCGATCTACAAGAAGATCCTCCGTCTCGACCCGGACCAGGATGTGCACACGGAGCTGGCCCGGCTGATCGAAGAGGACAGGCGCTCGAAGATTGCCAAACACAGCCGGCGCAAAAACGAAGCCGCCATCGGACACGAGGCGGAAGCCGCAGACCAGGAGCTCAAGGAGCTCCAGGCGTCGACCTTGTTCTCTTCATTTAAGAGGGAGACTCTGGTTGAGGTCATCGCGTCGACCGAATTGAGATCGTACGACCAGGGCGATATCGTCGTCACCGAAGGGGAGGAAGGGTCGAGTCTCTTCCTGATTGTCAGCGGTTCAGTCAAGGTCTTCACCCGCACGACTGATGGCAGCAATCTCGCCCTCGCCGAACTCGGTCCGGGAGATTTCTTCGGCGAGGTCTCACTCCTCTCGGGGCGGCCGCGGACAGCGACCATCACCGCCAGTACCGAGGTTTCCGCCATCGAGCTCGACGGTTCACAAGTTGACAGGATCGCCAAAAAACACTCCGAGGTTCGTGAAGTCCTCGAGGACTTTTGCAACCGGCGCGCGACGGAAACTGTGGAAGCGGTCATCCGGCGACTCCGGGGCGGTCCCACAGACTCCGAACAGACGTCCGGACCGCCAACCGAACAAACCGCAGAATCATGACCGTTCGCCCGATCCTCGTGTACGGTGATCCTCGTCTGGAGGCGCCGAATGAACCCGTCGAGGATTTCAACGATGACCTCCTTGTTCTGATCAGGGATCTCCACGAAACCGGCTGGCAAGCTCCTGGTCTCGGAGTCGCCGCACCCCAGATAGGTGTCAACCTCCGGCTCGCCACCATCGATCTCTCGGTCGGCAAGAACCCCGACGACCGGATCGTGCTCGCCAACCCAGAAATTGTCCACCGCCAAGGGAAGACGAGCCTCGAAGAGGGTTGCCTCTCATTTCCGGGCCTCTTCACGACCATCGAGCGCCCATCGTCGCTCACAGTACGGGCGCAGGACGAGGTGGGCCGGTGGCGGACATTCGACGCAGACGGTCTCCTCGCTCAGGCCGTCTGCCACGAGATCGACCATCTCGACGGGGTGCTCCTCGTAAACCACCTTCGAGGGATGAAGAAACGGCTCTTCATGCGGCGGGTAGCGAAGATGAGGAAACTCGGCATTTGGGCGGCCACCGCGTAGGAATTTCGAATTAGGAATGAGGAATTAGGAATGCCGCCCACCCGCCCGGGGCGATTCAATCATGGGAGGGAGGTAGGGAATTCCTCATTCCCAATTCCTAATTCTTCATTTAGAGCCCCGTCGGCAGATCCTCGCGTGGGTTGCTCTGGTAGAGCTCGGCAACGTGGCGCGCGGTCTCTTCGCCGGCCGGAGACATGACCTTCGGCACCACAATCTGCACGGTGTAATGGTGATCGCCGTAGGCCCTCGTCTTGGTGTTGCGCACACCCTTTCCGCGCAGCCGGAAAGTGCGTCCGGAATTGGTCCCGGGCGGAACCTTCGCTCGCACCGGCCCGTGCACGGTGCCAACTTCTATCTGCGCACCCCGGTAGGCCTCGGTAAACGTCACCGGGATCGTGGTCAGGATGTTGTCTCCATCGCGCTTGAAGAACGGATCCGGACGGACGTGGACTCGGACAAAAAGGTCTCCAGGTTTCCCGCCACCCCGACCGTCGGCTCCCTTGCCGGAGACCCGCACGCGCTGACCGTCCGCCACGCCTTCCGGGATCTTGACGCGGAGCCGTTCCGTGGATATGAGAACGCCCGATCCGTGGCAGCTGGAGCAGACGCGACCTTCAGAGTTCCCTTTGCCGCCGCAGGTTGAACATTTCACCTGCCGCTGCGCCGGGATCGCTGCGCTGGTCCCCTTGACGGCATCCCGAAAATCGATCGAGATCTCGCTCTCGTGATCAGCACCCCTCTGCGGCCGCCCGCGGCCCTGCGCCGCGCGACCACGTCCGAAGAGCTCTCCAAAAAGGTCCCCGAGATCCTGGAATCCCCCCGTCGCGTTGGCGTAATCGCCGAAGTCAACACGATACCCACCCGCATCCTGCCACGATGAGCTCGCCTGACGGAAGGGATCGAAGCCCATATCTCGGGCGCCGTCGACTCGACCGTAGGTGTCGTACTGCTTGCGTTTTGTTTTGTCCGACAGAACCGCGTACGCTTCCTGGATCTCTTTGAATTTCGTCTCAGCCTCGGGATTATCCGGGTTGACGTCGGGATGGTACTTTCTCGCCAGCTTGCGATAAGCCTTCTTGATGTCGGCGGCTGACGCAGAACGGTCGACCCCGAGTGTGTCGTAATAATCAGCCGGCACCTTGCCTCCTGCAGCTGTGCGCAATCGTCGCCCTGGGACCTCAAGAATCGAACGGGCCCACAGAAATATGAGCGAGTTTGCATTATATTTCAACTCGCCCCCACAATGTGATCTCGAGAGACGAATGACCTCGTCTCGCCGACGGATCTTCCTCCCACCCTTCCTGGTCTCGGCATCGCCGAAGTAGAATGACTGTTATGGATCCGGTGTCGGCCTTTCCCCTCCTCCTCGTCGCGGCCATGCCGTCGCGGACCCGGCGGTCAATGATCGTGCTCTTTGCCGGTCTCGTGCTCGCCGCCGTTTTCAATCTCCCGTGGCTGGTCCAGCAACTCCAGATTTCCGAAGCGATGCCGCAACGGCTCATCGACCTCGCGACAAATCCAACCGTCATGTTGGTGGCAAATGCCGCCGCCGGACTCATGATCGTCTGGGGGCTGGTTCAGCTGTTGTTTGCAGGGAGTCCGCGACAGCGCCTTGTCAGCACCTTGATCGGCCGCGGCGATTTCCTCGGAGCGGCCCAGATATACGCTCAAGACGGAAATCTCAAAAAGGCCTTGTCTCTGTATGTCAAAGCAAAGGCGTGGAGTGAGGCCGCGTCAACCGCCCTCGAGTTGGGTCGAGACCATCAGGCGGCGGACTTCCTTCGACGTGCGGGCGGACATGACCTCGGCGAGGCGGCACGACTGTTCAGGCGAACCGGCGACATCGGGAGCGCACAGCGGTGCGATCGCGACTTTGCCGAGTGGCTGACGAGCCGCGGCCGGTATGACGAAGCGGTGGAAGCCTGGATGCGCGCCGGCGATCCGAAACGAGCCGCTGGTTCGGCGATCATCGCGCTGGAGGAAGGTCGTCTGAGTTCGTCGCACCCTTCGCTTCCCGTTGCACGGCGCGCGGTGGAGCAGGTCGGGGATCACCGGGTGCTGGCCCGACTCCACGAGGTGGAAGGCAACTGGCTGGCTGCCGCTCATGCATGGCGCTCCGCCGGCGACCACTCCAGAGCAGCCGAGATCTTCCGCAAGGCCGGGATGATGCACGATGCGGCCGTTGCCGAGTCGGCGGCCGGGCACCCTCGTGAGGCCGCGCTGCTGCGCATCCGGCAGCTCAAGGCGATGCGGGATCGGCTGTCGCTGCGCGAGTCGCGAAACGATGCCCCGGAGAGTGAAATCGAAGATCTCCGGCGGAGCATCAAGCGTGAGGAGGAATCGTTGATCCCGCTGCTCTCCGAGCTCGAGATGCGGCAGGAGATGGTCGATGTCATCAGCGCATCGGGTCGTGCGGAGGAGGCGATCGCGAAGCTCGTCCAGCAGAACGAGGAATCGGAAGCCGCCGATCTCGCGATCAACGCCGAATTGTGGCATCTTGCGGCCCCCATTCTCGAGCGATTGGGTCGTTGGGGAGAGGCGAGCGACATCTTCGAGCTCTCCGGAAATATCGAGGCCGCCGCACGCTGCGCCGAAAAGGCCGGGGAGGACGAACGCGCTCTCCAGCTGTACCGGGGCCTGGGCATTGCCGACGGTGCGGCCCATTGCCTGGCCCGGCTCGGATTTCTTCAGGATGCGCTGGCCGAACTCCATCGTGACGGCCTGTTCGCCGAGGCCTTCGAAGTGCTCCAGAGCCATCCCGGCCCGATTCCTGATATCCCCCAGGTGGTGCTCGAGATGGCGGAGTGGGCCCGGAGCAACCTTTCGCCCGAACAAGCCATCGCCTGCCTCCAGCGGGCCGTCATCGGAGTCGCCCTGCAACCGAGCCGGCTCGCCCCGGCAGTGGCGCTGGCGGAGGAGCTGCATCGGGCCGGCGAACGCGCCCCGGCCCTGGCGCAACTGGAGCGAATCCTCGCTTTCGACTACTCCTGTGAAGCTGCCCGGCTCCTGCGGGCTCGGATCGAGGATGAACGGGGAGTCGATTCGGTAAGCACCCGGCCCGGTACTCTCGAACCGGGCGCACAGGCCGATCTCGCCGCCCAGCAACGCTACGAAATTCTGACCGAACTCGGGCGCGGCGGCATGGGAGTCGTCTACAAGGCGCGCGACACACGACTGGAACGAGATGTCGCGATCAAGGTGTTACGCACCACTTCTGCGGAGGAGGCCGCCCGACTCGGTCAGGAGGCAAAGGCCGCGGCAACTTTGAACCATCCGGGGATCGTCACGATTCATGATTTCGAAATGGGATTCGACGGGTACTTCATTGCGATGGAGTTCGTGCCGGGCAAATCACTGGACGAACTCGTAAAAAAACACCCGTCAAAAATCCGAACCCAACTCGCCAGCATTCTGCTTCGGCTTGCCGATGCGATGGCGTACGCCCACAGCCATCACGTCATTCACCGTGATCTCAAGCCAGGTAACATCTTGTTGACCCCGGAGTATGAGGTGAAGATCCTTGATTTCGGCATCGCCGCCCGGCTCGACCAGGGTGCAAGCAGCGGGCCATCGATCTGCGGCACCCCGTTCTACATGGCGCCGGAGCAGATCCGCGGAAAGAGCCCGACTCCTGCCACCGACATCTACGCCTTCGGTGCGACTGCGTTTCACCTCGCGACGGGCCGGCCGCCATTTCACACCGGGAATATCATCGATTCTCATCTGAAGGTAGCGGCACCGAATCCCCTCGACCTGACGCCCGATCTCGACCCCGACCTCGGGAAAATCATCCTCCGCTGTCTGGAAAAGAAACCGGAGGACCGATTCGCAGACAGCGTTGAACTCCACACCGCCCTCCAAACCATCCGTTCATGATCCCTGGAGTCACACATGAACCTCCGTGAGCTATGGGGCCGTCCCGAAGTTCGTTTTCTCATTCTGTTCCTCGTCATCCTCGGCGCGAGCTTCACAGTCATCGCTCTCAATCAAATCAACGACCTGTTCGTCGATCCATACACTGCCTTGATCGCCCAGGTCTCCGGCGCCGTGCTGCGAATTTTCGGGGAACCGGCCTCTGTCAACGGATGTGTCGTTTCATCTCCGAGATTTGCGGTCACCATATACAACGGGTGCAACGGTCTGATCACGAGCCTGATTTTTGTTTCGGGAGTACTCGCATTTCCTGCGCGATGGAAAGCCAAAGCCATCGGCGTCGTCGGCGGACTGATCGCCATCCAGCTCATCAATCTCGTTCGGATCGTGTCTCTCTTCTATATCGGCATCTATCTTCCTGATCACTTTGACGATGCCCACATCTTCATCTGGCAGTCGCTGGTCATCGTCGCGGGGGTCGCTCTCTGGGTGTTGTGGGCCCAATATTTCGCTGTCCCCGCAAAGCGGGACCAATGAACTCGCAGAACATCAACCTTCCGCGTTTCTTCCTTCGCCGCCTTCCTGCAACCCTCCTTGTCGGAATGGTGGTATGGCTCCTGGTGCGGCCGGCGCTTGATGTCGCCGTCGCTGGTTTCACTCAGACCCTGATTCGCGCCTTCGAGTACCCGCGGGTCACGCGGCTGGTCGTCACAGATCATCGGGTTCAGGTGCATCGCTCAGACTTCCGCAGCGACTCGAGAATTCCCACGATTCCGCTCACCGAGAACAACTTCAATCTGATTGTTCTGCTTGCCCTGTACCTCGCGTTGCCGCGACCATGGTCCCGCCTCCAACTCGAACGACTCTTCATGGGACTTTGCGTCCTCTACCTCACCCAAGCCATGAACCTCCTCTTCCACGTCAAGACGCTCTACGCGATGGGCCTGGGCGAGTGGAGCCAGCAAAACTACTCCGATTTCGCACGCAACTTCTTCGGGTTCTGGCAGTACTTCACCGACCTCCCGGGTCGGTTCTCCTTCCCGTTCCTCATCTGGCTCGGATTCAATTGGGACGTCGTGATGGGGATGCTGAGTGTCGGCAACGACACCGCCAAGCCGCTAAAGAAGAACAGAAAACCGAGGCGCTCCAACGTTAAAACGTTGAAACGTTGAACGTTTACACGTTACCGCTTGCTCCGGCGGAGCGAGCGGTAGTCGGGAATTTCGTACTCCTTGATCTTCGCAATCAGCGCCCCTCGTGAAAGGTTGAGTTCACGGGCAGCCCTGCTCTGATTGCCCTTGGACCGGCGTAGGACCCGGTCGATCAACAGGCGCTCGACTGCCGGGACGACAACCTTGAGATCATCGTCGCCGAGCACTGCCGCCGGGTCGATGTCTTCTCCCGAATCACCCTGCGCGGCGCTCGTGACGGCTACCGTCCGCTGCACCGATCCGCTGACCAGTTCGCCGCCCGGCGTTGCCGAAACCAGCCGCCGCAATTCTCCCAGAAGCTCGGACATCTCTCCATCGAAACGATGACCCAGCAGGGAGTCGAGCGTATCCAGAGCGACACCTCGAATCTCCTTGCCCTGTTCGGCACCGACCGATTCGAGCATTCGAACGATGAGGAGAGGAAGATCTTCTCGGCGTTCTTCCAGCGACGGGACACGAATGTTGTGATCAAGAACGACGCGCTGAAGGGCGGCGTCAAGCCCTTCATCCGACTCAAGGAATCCAGCAGGTTCATCGCAGGTCAGGACCCATCGCACCTTGGAGCCATACCCGGCCCCCGTGTCGTTTTCGATCACCGCTGACAGTTCGTGCTGGGTCTCCGGCGTCAGTCGCTGAATATTTCTCACAACCACCACGCCGCCGCCGGCCTTCTCTGCAAGTTCGCGCGCACCCGTAACCGATTCGGAGCCGAAAATCTCGGCTCGTAGAGTCATCTCGTCGCCTCCGCTCGCCTTGACCACCCGAATCCACGGCTTGCCGGTGGGTCGGAGCGATGCGATCAGCGAAGCCAGGAATGTCCGACCCGTCCCTGTCCTGCCGCTGAGCAGCACCGGTTGGGATGAGCGTGCGGCAGCCAAAACCTGTTCCCGAAGCTCTTTGACCGCTTGCGATGATCCCGGAAGCCGCTCCCCGAGCAGTTGTCGGGCCTCAGCTTCCCATTCGCCGAACAGGGCACTTGAGCTCTCGACGCGTTCCCAGTTCACCGCGATCATTCCAGCGATTTCGGCGACGAGCAGACGATCCTCTTCATCACTCCCGGAATCTGTCTCGGCGATCAAATAAACTCTCGACTCGACACCGCCGACGGGCACCGGGTAGATCAGGATCTCTCGGGCCCCTCCCCGAACCACGGCGATCCGGTCTCCATGGTCCAGCTCGGCAAACGACCGCGACGGCAATTGGGGAACCGCCCCTTCCCAATTCGAAATCACGGGCTGAAGACGGCCCTGTTGGTCGAGCCACGAAAGCATCGCTCGGCGACCGGGAAAGGCGACCGCCAACAAGGACTCGAGAGCCGAATGCAAATCGGATTGAACACCATCCCGAAAGACCTCGATCAACCGCCGCCGTCCGTCAGCTATCCGCGGCGGCAGGTTGTAGAGGGCTACTTCGGCCCGGGGCTTCGTCTCTTCGACCACTGCTTCATCCAGCAGGGTTTCCGACGCGGCGTCCGCCTCTGCCGCGGCAAGATCTTCGTCGGACAGTTCGTAGACCCCAGTGTCATGCTCCATTGTCAGCGTCGCGGTGCCGATGCGAAGCCGGTCTCCGTCCCTGAGAACGCCTCGCGATCGGCGTTCTCCGTTGAGAATGACAATCTGGCGGTGTTGCCCGATGAAAGTGAGGGTGTGATCTGTGCGCCGAATGACGAGGTGAACGGGAGCGACACCCGGCGCCCTGAGCACCACATCGTTACCACTCGAAGCGCCAATTGAGACGACCTCCTTGTTGATCTCATAGGTCAACTCGGAGCCGCTGCCCGTATCGATCGACAGGATGACCATCCGCCCTCCGCATCCACACGCCGCGCGATCAACAAAACACTGGCGGAAATGGCGAAAGGTCTATGTGATAGACCGATTTGAAATTGCCTCCCGCGTGACCATCGCGCCGAGTGAATCGCAGGGAGAGCTTACGTCCGAGAGATCAGGGTGTCAACAAATAATACAACAGGGCAGGGCAATTTCGGCGGGAGCGGCCGTCGGTCACGGGCCCAAAGCTCCCCCAAGGCGGCCGACCAGCAGCACGAGATCGGCGAGGTCCGGCAACGACTCGCCCTTCCGGTCCGCCACCAGCACGCCAACCACACCACCGCTACGACCGAGGGGAATCACCGCAGTGGCAGCGGGGAGCGCCTCGACACCGAGGATATCGGCGAGACGTCGAGGCCCACTTGCTTCAGGGTCGATTTCCAACAGAGCTTCACCCGATCGGAGGACCCTCTCGAGAAACCCGATTCCGCGCGGCAGCGCCGTCCTTTCGCGATTGAGGCTGTAGCCGAACCCAGCTCGACATCGGACCGACACCTCCTCCGCAATCAACACCGCCCCGCGGTCGAATTCCCTCGCAGCGAGCTGCAAAAACGAGCTCACGCCGTGATCGGGATCGGATTGGGAGAGCAGTGCTCCGACAAGCTCCGCGACTCCCGACGGCAAATCCGCAGGTCCGGCGTGAAGAGGTCTCCAAAGCTGCCGTTCGACCACCCGAGAGATATCATCGCCAAACCGCACCACAGCCTCGCCGCCCTCTCCTTGAGGCGCCGGCATCAGAAACGAAACCCCACTCTCGATCAGCCGATGAACCCACTCAGGGTCGCCAAGTGGCGCAATCCACACCACCGGCACCGGCGGCTCAGTCCCTTCCGCCGCAGCAATCAGGTCCAACCAACCCTGTTCCCTTCCCACGCGCACGGTGGCCTGTTGATGATGAATCACGAGCGCATCGAGCCCATCAAT
Source organism: Candidatus Sulfomarinibacteraceae bacterium (assembly GCA_963769215.1). Lineage (GTDB taxonomy): Bacteria > Acidobacteriota > Thermoanaerobaculia > Thermoanaerobaculales > Sulfomarinibacteraceae > Sulfomarinibacter. The sequence goes on from CAVYKX010000003.1 coordinate 52,986, forward strand.
CTCCACACTCTCCAAAGACGGAAAATGGCAGACCTTCCACCCGCGCCGCTGCCAGTTTCTTTCCAGGGAACCTTTCCACCATCGCGGATCCTGCGCGAAAACCCCAATCTGTGACAGGAGCAACTCGCCCGGCGCCTCGGTCTCGAGGTCGGCCAACAGATCGTCGAGCGGATTGGGCAGTGCCTCGGATGGAAGAAAATGGAGATTCGAGTCGAGTTCCGGATGCAGGGTTACCGGGAGTTCTCCCTCGAGCAGGTTCCCCAATTTCAGATCGGACGCTGCCGTACAGGCCGCCTCCGCGAGCCCCGTCAGGGTGAGAGCTTCACCTTTGAGTTCACCGACATCGCCAGGTGTGAAACGGAAGCTGCCGCTGCGACATGCCAGGATTCTCCCGGCGCTTTCGAGTTCCGCTGTCGTCGGCACGGCCACACAGCCGCGTTTCACGTCGAAACGCAACGAGCCGGCCTCGGTCTCCAGTTCGAGCACTCCGCTCGGGGAGGTCGCCGATACCAGGCGCAGCAATGCCGGCGGGGCAAGGTGTTCGAGACTTCCCGACAGGGGGCGCCTCACGGTTTGGCTCCTCCGTCGTGAGAACCACGCGGTTGTTGCACGACATAGCTGTGCACATCGCCGGACCGCAAGACGAACTCCCGACGCTCGACGATTGATCCTCCAGCCTCGACCACCAGCAACCAGCGACCCGGAAGCAGAGACGAAAAACGCGCCTCGGGATCGAGTTTCGAACGCCGAACCTCACCGCCGCCCCCGCGGAGCATTGCCATCGGCTCAGCAAGATCCCAGTCGGACGGGAGCCGGCACACCAGGTCGGCGCCGACATTGGGTCTCAAAAGCCGGCCTCCCCGATGGGGCAAGCGATCGAGGCCATCGCCCGCGGCGGACAGCACCTTGACCTCGGGCATGACCGTCACCGTGTCGGCAAACACGAGATGCCGGGGCGTCACGGTCCACAGTCCAAGTGTCGGGTCCGAGGCAACCCAGCCGACATCCGGCAGCCGACACTCCAGCCACCGATGAGGAATGGCCTCATCGTCGCCGATCAGGAGACCGCTGACCGTGCGTGCCTCGAATCCGGCCGCACGCAGCAGTGCGACCGAAGCGTTGGCCAAACCAGAACACCTCGCCCGTCTGCGTTCGAGTACGGACACGGCATCTTGCGGCCCGACATCTTCGGTATCAATCTCGACACGGCTCGCCACCCACGCCAGCACCATGGTAGCCGCGTCCCACGCACCGAGCCCGGGGCTCAACTCTCGAAGAAGTTTCTGCGGAAGTTCGAAACCCATCGGCACCTCTGGGCGCCCTCCTGCGAGAACTCTGGCGTAGGTCTCGGTGGAACCAATCGGCGCCTGTGACGTCTCGACATGCACCGTGACCGCCCGTTTCCCAGCCGGGCGCACTTCCTGCACGTATCCGTTTGCCGCTCTTCGAATCGGGAGGTATTCGCCAGCGACCAGGTAGCTCGCCTCCTCGGCACTCAACAGGGCTGCGATGAGCGTCAAGAGGACGACGAGAAATGACCTCATCCGGCTTCGGCTCTTCGCTTGACGAAGCCGTCGAGCACTCCGTTCACAAAACGGCCGGAATCCTTCGCTCCGTACTTTTTGGCGATTTCGATGGCTTCGTCGATGACCACGGCATGGGGCGTATCCGTCAGATAGATGAGTTCATACATCGCGAGCCGGATGATATTTCGATCGACTGCAGCGAGTCGCTCGAGACGCCAATGCGTGGTCTGAGCCCCAAGCTCGTCATCGATTTCAGCCAGTTTCTCGAGTGTGCCGCGCAGCAGTACGTCTGCAAATTGGCGGACTCCTTCACTCGAGTTGCCCCATTCTTCGAGGCCGGCCTGCATCTCCTCCGGGGCGGCATCCGTCAGCTCGTATTGGTAAAGAAGTTGCAGGGCGAGCTCTCGGGCACGCCGACGGGTACCCATCTAGGCTGCCCCTCCCGGATCACGGTGGAAATTCGAGACCGTTCGCACTATTTCCTCCGGTCAAGCCTCTCGGACAAACGCGCCATCTCTATCGCTGCAAGAGCAGCTTCCCACCCCTTGTTGCCCATCTTTGTACCGGCCCGCTCCACCGCCTGTTCGAGGGTTTCGGTGGTGATGACTCCAAAGGTCATCGGGACTCCTGAGCTGATGGCCGCCTGCGCGACCCCCTTCGCCACCTCCGCGGCAATGAGATCGAAGTGGGCGGTCCCACCGCGCACCAACGCGCCGACGCTGATAACCGCATCAAAGCGCTCATCGACTGCCAGTTTTGCGGCCGCCATGGGAATCTCCCAGGCGCCTGGAACGCGGACAATGGTGATGTCGTCATCTTCCGCCCCGTGCCGCAAAAGGCAGTCCACCGCACCTGACTCCAAGCGCGATGTCAGCGCCTCGTTGAAACGGCTCACAACCAGCGCGAACCGCAAACCCTGTGCATCGAGATGTCCTTCAAGAACCTGCATGGACCCTCCTGGCCCGGCCGTATCTGCGGCCTGCGCGCCATTGTATCGCGTCTCCGACCACCCTCCCACCCGGATGCCGGATGCCGGATACCAGATGCCGGATACCAGATGTCAGATCCGGTATCTGGGATCTCAATATTTACTCTCCCCGACGACCGCGACATCAGCCACGACCCTACCCTCTGCTGTGGCGTGAAGAAGCTCACCCGCCCGGCTGACGAGCCCCCGGCCCGCCGCCTCGCGAACGACCTGCCTCGTTCGGGCCTCACTCCACCGCAGGTGGCGGTGCAGGCTCGGAACCCGGCATTCTTCAGCTTCGGATTCGGTCTCTTGATGGTGGAGCAGGTGAACCAACAGCATCCGAACACCCAGTTCGAGGCGCTGAGAACTGCGCCGCCGCGCCTGGGCAACCAAACCGCGGCGCGGCGCCAGGAAAAGCGCAGCGGCAAAGAGGAGTCCGCACATGACCGCCATCGATCCGGCGATCGACACGTCGAACGCGAACGCCAGTGCGTATCCCAGGATCGCACTGGCCGCGGCGACCGCTGCACCGACCCAGAGCATGGGAGCGAAACGATCGACCAGGAGATAGGCAGTCGCCGGCGGCGCGATCATCAGCGCCACCACCAGAATCGAACCCACCGCATCGAAGGCGCCGACAGCGGTGATCGAGACCATTGCCATCAGGGTGTAGTGGATGGCTACCGGCGAAAATCCCAAGAGTGCGGCGAGCCCCGGATCGACGGTCGCCAGCTTGAGTTCTTTCCAGGCAAGGCTTATGAGCAACAGGTTGAGAACCAGAATGACTCCCATTGTCCACAGCGCTCGCGGCCCCATCTCCACACCACCGATGACCATCTGGTCGAACGGCGCCAGGGCAAGCTCGCCGAGAAGCACCGAGTCGGTATCGAGGTGGACATCGCCCGCGTAACGCGAGATGAGAATCACGCCGATGGAAAAAAGGGCGGGAAAGACAAGCCCGATCGACGCATCCTCGGGAACGAGACGCGACCGCATCAGCGCTTCGATGAGAATCACAGTCAAGACGCCGGTAGCGGCAGCGGAAACCAGCAGAAGGGGCGAGTTGAGGTCGCGGGTCAGGAAGAATGCGACCACGATCCCCGGCAAGATGGCGTGCGAGATCGCATCCGACACCAAGGCCGTCCGGCGCAAGACCAGGTAGGTCCCGGGCAGGGCCGCAGCGACGGCCGTGACCACCGCTATGAGCACGATCTGCAGCTCCGGGTTCATGACTCCTCTCCTGCTTCACGATCGAGGATTCGCTGCGCCTCGCGCCGGCCAATCGGGGTCGGCGCCCAGCCGGCGTCCGCTGTTCGCCGCGCCAGACCGCGGTCTGCCAGTTGTTCGAGGGCGGCATCGACTTTGGCCTCCGGTGGGCTCATTGTCCGAATGACCGCAACCGAGTGGCCGTGGTCCGGGTCGTCCGGGTGCTGGTGAGACAACGCGTAGAGGTGCATCAGCACCGGATCGAGATCGGGGGCGGTTCGCAAAACACCCAACCTCAGAGACCTCCACAACAGACCGCGTTGAGGGGCCATCAGCAGCGACACCACGACAATGACGCTCAGGACGAGGACGATCGTCGGCCCGGTCGGTAATCGCGGTATGTAGGAGCTGAGGACGGACCCGGTGACACCGGAGAAGATCCCGATCGCAGCTGCAACGGCAACCATGGGGGCCAGCCGCCGGGTCCATTGGCGTGCGGCAGCTCCGGGGGCGACGATCATGGCACTCATGAGGACGACGCCGACAGTCTGCAGACCGATGATGATCGCCACCACCAGAAGCAGCGTGAGCAAACCATCGAGGCGGCGCACCGGTAGCCCGAGGCTGGCCGCGAAGTCGGGGTCAAAGCTCAAGAGCTTGAATTCTTTCCACAGAAGAACCAGGGCCAGCAACGCGGCAGCACCGAGCACGGCCATGGTCACCACATCGCGTCTGAGCAACGATGCCGCCTGCCCGAAGAGGAACGACTCGAGTCCCGCCTGCGCAGCGTTCGGGAATTTCTGAATATGAGTCAGAAGCACCAAACCGAAACCGAAGAACACCGCCAGGACGATCCCCAGAGCACTGTCATAGGGGACCCTCGATCGCCTCACGACCACCTGCACCGCCAGAGTGCCGATCCACCCTGCCATACCCGCGCCCAGCATCAGCACCAGCGGGACCTTCGATCCGGTGAGCATGAATGCGAGGACGATCCCCGGCAGCGCGGCGTGGCTGACCGCATCGCCAAGCAGACTCTGGCGGCGCAAATAGGCAAACGACCCGAGCGCACCACTGGTCGCACCGAGAACCGCCGACCCGAGGGCCACGAGCCGCAGCGTGTAGTCGCCGAAAATGTCCATCACACTCCGCCGGCGCCGCTCGCCGCCAGCACCCCGACCCGGCCGCCGAAGGTGAGGCGCAGGTTCTCCTCCGTGAATACGTCGCCCACCGGTCCCGAGTCGATGGCACGAACGTTGAGCAGCAGCACCGCGTCGAAGTACTCGGGAACGGTCTGCAGATCGTGGTGCACAACGATGATTGTCTTGCCGGCGTCGGCGAGACCGTCGAGGACTTCGATGATCGCGCGCTCGGTCGGCGCATCGACGCCCTGAAACGGTTCATCGAGAATGTAGATGGGTGCGGCCTGAACGAGGGCGCGCGCCAACAGCACCCGCTGCTGCTGGCCGCCGGAGAGCGCGGCAATGGGGCGCCTCGCGAATTCGCTCATCCCGACCTGATCCAAAGCAGCTTCCGCTTCTTTCTTTTCGGCGGCGCCGCAGCGGCGGAACCAGCCCACTCTGCCGTAGGTCCCCATAGTGACAACGTCGATGACATCGGTCGGAAAATCCCACGAAAGTGTGGAGCGCTGCGGGACGTACGCAATCTGCCCCTCGGCGCTCTCGCGTGATTTTCCGAAAACGCGCACCTCGCCCGCCACCGGTTTGACAAGACCCATCGCCGCCTTGACCAGCGTGCTCTTACCCGCGCCGTTGGGACCGATGATGGCCATCTTGACGCCCTTCGGCACCTGCAGATCGATATCCCAAAGGACCGGTTTGTCCGCGTAGGCAACGGTCAGATCCTCGACCTCGAGCGCCCAGACTTGTGACTCGTTCACACCCATCCTCCTAGTCCATTTGGCCGGGTTTGGCGAGCGCAGTGACGATTGCCTTGACATTGGCACGCACTGTTCCGGCATAGGAACCGGCGGGGGTGCCCGGGTCTCCCAGGGAATCGGAGTAGAGGCTGCCGCCGATTTTCACTTCGATCCCCCGCGCTCTGACTGCCTCCTGCAGCGCCTGCACATAACGCGGCGGCACCGATGTCTCGACAAATATCGCAGGGATCTGCCGATCGATGATGAAATCCGCGAGTCCCTGAATATCCGACGTACCGGCCTCGGCGGTTGTGCTGACTCCCAGCAAGCCTCGCACTTCGAAGTCATAGGCTCGACCGAAGTACCCGAACGCGTCGTGAGCGGTCACCAAAACGCGCTGTTCCGGCGCGAGAGCCTCCACCGTCTGTCGAACCCAGTCATCTAGCGCCACCAGCTCAGCGGCGTAGGCCTCGGCCCGTTCCCGATATTCGACAGCGTGTTCAGGATCAAGATCGGCGAGCGTTTCAGCGACACAGCCGACCGCTTCTGACCACAGGCCGACGTCAAACCATGCGTGCGGGTCGTGCAGACCCGAAAAGCCCGTCGATTCGATGAGTTCTTCTTCGGGCATGCACTCGGCGACCGCCACTGTCCTCGCCCCACGCTCACCAATTCGTTCGAGGATCTCGCTCATCTTGCCCTCGAGATGAAGACCGCTGTAAAAGATAACCTGTGCCGAGCTCATACGCCGGACGTCGCCGGCAGATGCCTTGTAGAGGTGGGGGTCGATGCCCGGCCCCATCAGGACCTCCAACTCGACCTGCGGGCCGCCGATCGTGCGCACGAGATCGCCCACAATGTTGGTTGTGGCCACTACTTTGAGCTTGCCGCCATCGGCTGGACCGGCCGCGCCCCCGCCACATGCGGCCGCGATGAAGAGCATCGCACCCATCGAGAGATTGGCAATCGACTTCATAGTTCCGCCCTTTCCATCCACAGCATCTCGGCGAGATAGGCCGGCAGCAGAAAGCGGTCATCTCCTACAAGCACCCTGACGCCACGAGCGTCATCGGAAACCACTTCGACAATACTGCCCGGAGCCAGACCAAGTCGCCTGAGCAGATTGAGGTTGTCAGGGTCCTGGGCTCCCACTCTCACCAGAGTCCCCCGAAATCCGACCGGAAGTTGTCGCAGCGGAAGCGATGTGTCCCCATCCGGAATACTCAAATCGGAATCAGGGATGGGGTCGCCGTGGGGATCGTGGGTTGGATGACCCATCGCCTCTGCAATCCGCTCTTCAAATCGTTCCGAGATCACGTGCTCGAGCCGTTCGGCCTCATCGTGAACCTGGTCCCACTTGTAGCCGAGAGCTTGTACCAGGTAGGTCTCGAGCAATCGGTGGTGGCGGAGCATCTCGAGCGCGACCCTCCGGCCGGCACAGGTGAGCCGGACACCGCGATAAGGGATATGCTCGACCAGATCCAGTTGGGCGAGCCGTCCCACCATTTCGGTCACCGAAGCCGGCTTGACCCCCAATTTGCTCGCGAGAGCCTGCGTGCTCACCCTGCCTCCGTCTCCACCAAGAAGATAGATCTGTTTGAGGTAATCCTCCTGGGATTCGGAGAGAGCCGGCCGGCCATTTCGTCCATCAGGAGAGGTGTGTTCCGCTTTCATTAGAAATTTAGGCTAACCTAATTTTTCCTTCGGTTCAAGCGTTCGAATCGGATAGAATGACGGCGGAGGACTCATTATGTGCGACAACGAACTGTTGATGATGGCCTGCAAACCACTCCCACCGGGCACACCCCCGCTTTCCGGGCACGATCTCGAACACAAGTTGAGCCACACCGTTGGCTGGGAGGTTGTCGATGACACGCTGACCAAGACTTTCCAGTTCGAGGACCACTATCAGACCATGGCGTTCGTGAACGCCGTGGCGTGGATTTCCCACCGAGAGGACCACCATCCGGAAATGGTGGTGGGCTACGACACCTGCGCTTTGAGGTACAACACCCACTCGATCGGCGGGATCTCCGACAACGACTTCATCTGCTCAGCCAAGGTGGATCACCTGGTCGGGGACTGATCCTCGACCTGGAAACGAAGGAGGAACAGTGACGACAAACCGCATCGTGTACGCGTCATTCGCAGCCGGCGCCATCGCTCTCCTCACGCTCGCTGCATGTGGGGGTTCCGGACCTGCGCTCGGAACCCCGGAGGCGCTCTACGTCGATCTCGGCTGTGCGAAGTGCCATGGCGACGACCGCCTGGGGCAGCGGTCAGGCCCACCTCTGGTCAAGATCATCGATCACTGGGACGAGGCATCTCTCCTCGAGTATCTCAAGAGCCCGAAGACCTTTGTCGAGAGCAACCCCCGGTTGTCGTATCTCGACGAGCAGTACCCGATCGCCATGCCCGGGTACGCGTCCACCAACGAAGAGGACCTCCGGAAGTTGGCGCTCTACATCCTCGAAAACTAGGCGTGAGTAATCAGTATCCACCAACCCGTTGGCATACCACTGATTACTTCTAACTGATAACTGGGGTGCTGGGCGGTCTACTGGGCGGGGGTCGGGCCTCGAAGCACTCGCGCGGGCAGCATCAACACAGCGTGTAAGAACTTGAAGACAGCGTCGACGGTGATCCCGACGAGCCGCAACGGCAGCAGCAACAACCACACGATCGGATACAGAAACAGCGCAAGCAACGCCAGCGGCCAGCACACCACCAGCAGGATCAACCACAGGATGAAAGTCCACATCGTTTCCTCCACTCTTCACTACGCACACTCACAGCAGAATGTTCCCGTGCCTGTTTCCGCTCCCGATCCCGTTCCCGATCTTGGGCTCTGGCTTGAGGCTTGGGGCTTGGGGCTTGTCCTACTTCCTTCCACCGACAACATGAACCAGATCGCCGGTCTCCGGATCCCAGCGAACAAGAGCGCCTGACTGGTCAACGAAGAACCTCGAGGCCTCCATCTGATCTCTATACCAGAAAATCGCACCTGCGTCCCCGAGTTGCCATGGAAGCCAAGAAAGACCCCGCCGGACATGCGTTCCGATGTTCCTCACCTCACCGGTATCGACATCATGAATGTCGATTCGCCGTCCCTCGTTGCGATCTGACGGATCCGCGAGTTGCGACACGACAACCCAATTCGGCATCGCTTCGCCGTGGAGGTTGAAGTAGGCGGCGTCATCCACGGTGTGAGTGATCCTGTCACCACCTTCAATCGGCTCCGCGATGAGGATCAGACCCCCGTCGCGATTCTCGGAGGAAAGAAGCACCCGCCCGTCCTGGAGGAAGCGCGGGAAACCGGTACTGTCCAGGAGCCGCACCAGGCCTCCGTTGGCCGCGTCGTACACGGAGCGAACCGGCGTGCTGTCGACCTTCGGTCTGGACCAGGTCACGACACGTTCCAGCCCGGCGTCGACCACGAGCAGAGAATCCCCGGCGAGGCCTTCGATCTGTCCGGTGCGGGTGATTTTTCCGGTGGTCGCATCCACCTTGGCAATGACCAGAGAAACCTCGTCGCCGGTTCCGAGTCGGGCGAAGATGCGCAGGGTGTCATTGGACGGGAAGAAGACCGTGGCTTGCCGAAGGTCCTCCGACAATTTCACAGCCGTGAGCAGGCGTTCGTCGCCGACCTCGAATACCGAGAGGGTTCCTTCCTCGAGAACCGCGACCCGGCTTCCGTCGGCTGACAGCGTGAAGTGAGCCTCGGGGGACAGAAAAATGTTCGACTGCCGCACCGAAGGATCCGGACCTTCGAGATCAGCCCACGACAGGTTGCGAAGCCCTCGGCCCACTTCCGCACCCCACCACATTGCTGTCCCTGCGTTGTTCGAATAGATGACCTCATCAGGAAAACCGTAGGCACGACCTGGTAACGGCAACCACCGTCCGTCGATTGTCGAGATCAGACACCGCCGGCTGACGTCCAGCCGGCCTGGTGCATTGCCGACCACCTCCGCCCATTTCCCATTTGGCGCGACGCCCCGAACCTCAACATCGCCAAAATCCTGCGGGCCGAAATCCCGCAGCCAGTTACCGTAGACGGTGATGGCGGCAAGACAGATCGCCATCGTGCTCCAAAGAGCCAGCGATTGCGCACGGTGTACTCGTCGGAGATCCACCCGCCCAACCGCCACCCCGCTCGCACCGCCAACCGACAATGAAATCAGCAGGGCGGCAACCAAGGCACCCGCAACCACCCACATCGCGATTGGCGCACCGATCTCGATCAACGGCTTGAGGTTCAGCCAGGCAAGAACCGCGACAGCCATTGCACCGCCGAGGTCGAGGAAAAGCCAGGGCGTGCCCGCCCGCACCAGGATGCTCACCGCATGGGCGAGGAGGAAGAGCAGCAACGGCGCAACGACATAGGCGAGGATCGTCAGCCGATCGGTGCCGTCACTCGACGTGATTACGCGAATCCCCTCGTGGTAAAGGGCCGGCGTCAGGACGATGATCTCAACGACCCAAACCAGGGCCATCACCGCCAGCACTCTGCCCCACCACACCGCGAGACCGCTCACCGGCCGCGCAAAGAAGAAACCGAGCCGACCCTCCGAGAGATCATTGCCAAAGACGGTCGCGCCGAGCAGAAGGGCGAGGACACACCCGAGGGTCAGCGCCGAAACGCTGGATGCGACGGTCCTCACGTCCGTTGCTTCGAAGGTCTGGATATTGGGCAGAAATGGCAACAAGCTGATCATGAATGCGACCGCTGCCGCCATCAGGGGCAGCTCGCGCCGGGCCATGACCTCGCGCGCCATGACCGCTATAATCGCCTTCATGATCGACCTCCCGGCTCCGCACCGCAGAGCACGATAAAGATCTCCTCGAGCGAGAGCGAGTCGACCCGCGTGACTTCGATCGGCGCCGCTTCCCTGAACCGACCGAAGCCAGTCTCCGAAAAATCATCCACAACCGTCTCGTTCGCACCCGCAACCGAAGTCGTTCCGACAAAGACCGAGGTGCTTGAACCCGGCTCCGATTTGCTGCTGGGAAAGATCATCGTTCGCGACCCATGTCAGACGACAAAAACGCGCCTTGAGTGCCTCGAGTGGTTCGTCTACCAGCAACGAACCCTCCTTCAGCACACCGACCCTGTCAGCCATCCCTTCCACCCCTGCCAGATCATGGGTTGTGACAAAGATGGTCGTGCCGCGATCGGCGAGCTCTCCGACAATTTCCTCGTAGAGTTTCCGCCGGGCGACCGCATCGAGGCCCAGGGTCGGGTCGTCGAGCACCAGGAGGTGCGGCGAACCGGCCAGCGCCAGAGCCAACGCGAGCTGCCGCTGCTCGCCTTTGGAGAGGCGTGAGAATCGCCGTCGCCGGGGCACGCCGAGGCTTTCGATGCGACTGAAGAACTCCGCAGATCTCCAAAATGGAGTGACCCGCGCCATAAAACGCTCGACACGTTCTGCTGTGGTTTCAGGCGGCACATCCGGGTTTTCGGGGACCACACCGACACGCTCCATGGCCCGCCGCCTTTCCTTCCAGGCGTCGAGACCGAGAATCCGGGCACGACCGGCATGTGCGTGCTGATGTCCGAGAAGGCACCGAATCGTCGAGGATTTCCCCGATCCGTTTCGCCCGAGGAGCGCATAGACCGATCCTTTCGGCACTTCGAGCGAGACCTTGTTGACCGCGGTCAATTTTCCATAGCGGACCGTCAGCCCATCCAGTTGAACCACTGCTTCATGACTCATCCCGCACCTCTTCTTCGCCCTCGGCATCAACAGTTCGCCAGCATTCTTTGACCGTGGATTGTGCCTGTTTTTGGCTTGCACCAACGCTTTTCGCCACACGGATGAAGTCCGCCGCTCCTTGCGCGAGGAGCCGCCGCCTTTCGTCATCTCTTTCCTCGTGGGTTCGCTCTGCCACGAAGGTGCCCTCGCCGCGGCGAACGCTGAGAAGGCCCGCCTCCGTCAATTGGCGATATGCCTTGGACACCGTCGCCGGATTGACGCGCAGGGCCTTGGCCAGCTCGCGAACCGACGGAACAACCGTGCCGGGCGACAGCCTCCCCGAGGCCACCATCCGCCGCATACCGTCTTCAATCTGCCGCCAGATGGGTGCGGCTGCGGCCGGATCGACGTCGAGAAGGTGGGTCATGGATCTCCCCAGTGTGTTACTGATGTAATACAGTATATCAGTGAGCCACTGATGTCAACTTCAGAGTCAGACCTGGCGATGGATTTCAATTCCAAGCCGCCGCAGATCATCCGGATTATCGTAGAACAGCGCGTTGATCGGGCGTGCCATTCTTGACAATGTCGGATATTTCAACGTCGAAATCCATTCGACGATTGGTCCGATCATTGTTAAGGGTGGCAACCACGCGGGACGGAGTCTGCAGGAGAGCGCGATGAAACCTCGAGCGCGACTCTGAATCCGACTCGAGCATTCACTGGGGACGGGATCGGGATCGGAGAAGGACAGTCGGTCCTCCATGCTATCGTTGCGCCGATAGGGAGAAACGCATGAAAGGTATCGTTCTTGCGGGTGGCTCCGGCACTCGTCTCCACCCCGTAACACAGGTCGTGAGCAAACAACTGTTGCCGGTTTACGACAAACCGATGGTCTACTATCCGCTCAGCCTCATCATGCGCGCCGGGATCCGAGAGGTGTTGATCATCTCGACGCCGCGCGACCTTCCGGCGTTTCGCGAGCTCCTCGGTTCCGGTGAACGCTTCGGTATGACATTCAGTTACTGCGAGCAGCCGCGCCCCGAAGGGTTGGCCCAGGCTTTCATTCTTGGACGAGACTTTCTCGATGGTTCTCCGGCCTGTCTTGTCCTCGGCGACAATATCCTGCACGGCCCGAATCTCTCGACCATGCTCGGTGAATGTGCCACGATCGCTGATGGCGCAAGGATCTTCGGCTACCGGGTGCGAGACCCGGAACGCTACGGAGTCGTGGAATTCGACGACACGGGCCGCGCACTTTCAATCGAAGAAAAACCGAGCTCCCCAAAGAGCCCCTTCGCCGTCCCCGGTCTGTATTTCTACGGTCCGGACGTTTGTGATTTCGCGGCCGATCTCGAGCCGAGCACACGAGGAGAGCTCGAAATCACCGATCTCAACCGGCTCTATCTCGATCAGGGCCGTCTGACTGTGGCGGTCCTCGAACGGGGCTATGCGTGGCTCGATGCGGGCACACACCGGAGCCTCATCGAAGCATCGAATTTCATCCAGGCGATCGAGGAGAGGCAAGGCCTCAAGGTCGGCTGCCTCCAGGAAATTGCATGGAATCGCGGTTGGATCACGACCGAAGGCTTCCGCAAGGAAGTCGCGGAGGCCGGTAATTCCACCTACGGGACCTACCTTGCCGAGGTCCTTGCACGAGAGGGCAACAACTTTGCGGATCGTTGAATCTCCTTTGCCGGGGGTCGCAGTGCTTGCGCCGGATGTTCACGCGGACCACCGAGGTTTCTTTATGGAGTCGTACAACCGACGCCGGTTTGCCGAACTCGGAATCGACACCGATTTCGTCCAGGACAATCATTCGCGTTCGACGCGGGGAGTGTTGCGCGGCCTCCACTACCAACTCGGCCACGCCCAGGCCAAACTCGTCCGGGTGACGCGCGGCCGGGTCTTCGATGTGGTCGCCGACCTCCGCCGCAACAGCCCGACCTTTGCCCGGTGGTTCGGTGTCGAGTTGAGCGAGGACAATCGGCTGTGCCTCTTCGCAGCAGAAGGATTTGCACACGGGTATCTGGTGTTGTCGGACACCGCAGAGTTCCAGTACAAGTGTTCTGATTTTTACAGCGCTTCAGACGAGCGCGGACTGCCCTGGAACGATCCCACACTGGGAATCGAATGGCCCCTCGGCGATATCGTCCCAACCTTTTCGGATCGCGACAGTAGATGGACCCCACTAGCGGACACGCCCGAGAATGACCTGCCGGAGATCGTCCCGTGAGCGAATCCACCCACCGTCCGCGCTCGATGCTGGTCACCGGCGGCGCCGGTTTTATCGGCTGCAACTTTGTGCGCCACTGCCTGGCGGCTGATCCGGATCTTCAACTCGTCAATCTCGACGCCCTCACCTATGCCGGTCATCTCGCCAGCCTCCGCGACGTCTCCGAAACGTACGGAGACCGCTATCGTTTCGTTCACGCGGACATCCGCGACCTCGACGCGGTGCGAGGAATCTTCGCGGAGCATGACATCGACACCGTGGTCCACCTCGCGGCGGAGAGCCACGTCGACCGCTCGATCGATGGGCCCCTGGACTTCATCGACACCAATATCAGGGGCACGGCAAATCTCCTGGAGGCAGCCCGGTCAGCCTGGCAGAATCGCGAAGATGTCCGCTTTCACCACGTCAGCACAGATGAGGTGTTCGGCTCGCTCGGAACCGATGGTCTATTCTCGGAACGCACACCCTACGATCCGTCCAGCCCGTACTCGGCCTCCAAGGCCGCCGCCGATCATCTCGTCCGCTCGTGGCATCGTACCTACGGGCTCCCCGTCACTCTTTCCAACTGCTCAAACAACTACGGGCCGTATCAGTTTCCGGAGAAACTTATTCCCTTGATGATCCTGAATGCAGTCAGCGGCAAAGAGCTGCCGGTCTATGGCGAGGGGGCCAATGTCCGCGATTGGCTGCACGTTGAAGATCATTGCCGCGCCCTCGCGGTCATTGTTCACGATGGCGCGCCGGGACGAACGTACAATATCGGTGGCAACAGCGAGCAAACGAACCTGGAGGTCGTACATACCCTCTGCGACCTCGTGGACGAGATCAGACCGCGCTCGGGCGGCGGGAGCAGGCGCGATCAGATCCAGTTCGTTACCGATCGTCCCGGACACGATCTGAGGTACGCCATCGACGCCGACCGCATCAAATCAGAGCTCGGATGGGAACCCTCCCACACATTCGAAGGAGGCCTGCGCGCCACCGTGCAGTGGTATCTCGCAAACCAGGAGTGGTGCAAAGAGGTCATGCGCGATCAGTACGATGGCGGGCGACTTGGACTCACAACCTGAATTCTCAGTTTTTAATTCTCAATTTTGAATTTCCGCCCTCCCTCCCGGAGAACCTGGGGTGGGTGGGACGGAATTGAGAATTGAGAATTGAGAATTCAGAATACGAGCTGCACCATCAACCGCACGCGGTAGTCGATCTGATCAGGTGCCTTGGCGATAGGTGACGGCACACCGTTGACAATCGCGTCCGGATCCGCGGCGAAGGACCTCACCAACCTGGAAGCATCAAAGCCACCTTGTTGCGCCATGCGAACAACCGGTAGCTCGCACCAATCGAGGTCTCGGTGATCTCACTCTCGATCGCAGGCGCCCATCCCTCGTCGTCCCAGACCTGCGCAGTCCAGAGACCGGAGCGGTTTGCCGTCTCGAAGCTCGGATCGACAAGCCGTGTGATCGCGGCGTAGCGGGCCCGCAGCTCGAGCTTTTTCGGCACGACGAACCACCCCAGGGCGACCCGCCAGCCTTCGCGGTCGAAGTCATCAGTGAAATCTTCGAAATCGTAGGATTCGGTGCCCCACTCCGCATCCACCGACCACCCGCGGTACCGGGCCACGCCAGCGAGGTTGTAGCCGCTCTCATCGAAACGGTCGTACACCTCCGACGAGTTTCGGTAGACCGAGCCGATCACTCCGAGCTTGAAACTCTCGCAGTGGTCCACGTCGCCGACCACACGCCAATCCACGAAACCCCACGGATGATACCCAACGCGGGCGGCGACAAGATGACCAGAACCGCCGTTCGACAGGCTGGTCGTGCTCCGGCCCTGCCACAGGCCGACCTGATACTCGAAGGTCGGGGTGGCGTCGGAACCCCGCTGACCTCGTAGCTGCACCCCCTGGGACCGATAGAGGTTCATTCCTCCCGTCGCGAAACCGGTATACGCGAACCAGCTCAGGGCAAACCGCTCGGTGCCTCCTCCGGGGTAACGCGGACCTTCGTTCACAAGCGATCCGAGATCGATGTCGGTCTCTCCGGAGAAGACCGATCGTTCCACCAGCCCCAACGCCGAACCCCCGTTCATGAACTCGAGCCCGTAACTGATCTTCATTCGTCCGGTGCCCAGGCGCAGCAGGTCCGAAAACTCGTACTCGACCCACAGATCGTTGGCGTTGAGCCCCTGGTTCGGTTCGAGCTGGACATGGATGAAGTAGGTGAGGCGAGGGCTACCGGCGTTCCCCCAGAAGTAGAGGCGGGCGCGACGAACAAAGAAGTTCGAGTAGTCCTCCTGGTTGAAGCGGATCATCGGATCGTAGTCGACGTATGAGTAACGAACCTGGAGCAGACCGTTGATGCGAAGTGAAAAATTGTCGTCCGGAGAACCGAGCCGGAAACCCTTGTCGTAGAATACGCGAAGGGGCTTCTTTTCGTCCTCCGTCACTTCCTCGGTTGCGGCCGAAACAGTCACGAGGAAAATCGCCGCAACCAGAATCATCGATGTTCTCATGACCCGCATCGACACCCCCCAAACACGCGCCGAAATTATACCGAGGATTTGTGCCGGGTTTCACAAGGGAAAAATGAAATTCTCAATTCTCAATTCTCAATTTTGAATTCCGCCCGCCCACCCGAATTCCAGTGAAAACCCGGGTGGGAAAAAGGGAATTGAGAATTGAAAATTCAAAACTGAGAATTCAGATTCAATCGACCTTAATCTCAAGCGTCTTGATCTTCTCCCACAGCGTCTTGCGACTGATGCCGAGGAGTTCGGCAGCGTCAGTGCGTCTTCCCTGAGTCGCAGCAAGGGCCGCTCGAATGGCCTCCGATTCCGCCTTTTCCACCGCCGCCTGCATGGCGACAACCTGCGCCGGTTCACCGATGGCGGTCGCCGAGCCTCCACGGACGTTCGGCGGCAGCTCGTCAACGGTTACGACCGGCCCGCGGCAGAAGAGAACCGCACGTTCGACGACGTTGCGCAGCTCCCGAACATTGCCCGGCCACGGATACATTTCGAGAAGATCGATCACCTCATCGCTGAATCCTTCGATCTCGCGCCGACGATCGGCCGCAAGTTCCCGGAGAAAAGCATCCGCCAGCAGCGGGATGTCGACACGGCGTTCGCGAAGCGGTGGAAGATCGATGGCCACTGTGTTCACCCGAAAATAGAGATCTTCCCGGAATCGATTCTGGCGGATCTCCTCTTCGAGTGAACGCACCGACGCGGAGACGATTCGCACATCCACATCGATGGGTCGGTTGGATCCGAGGCGTTCGATCTGTCGTTCTTGAAGCACACGAAGCAGCTTGACCTGAAATGTCAGCGGCAGTTCACCGATTTCGTCGAGAAAGAGAGTGCCTCCGCTGGCCGCTTCGAAGCGCCCGATTCGGCGCTCGCTGGCGCCCGTAAAGGCCCCCTTTTCGTATCCGAAGAGCTCGGATTCGATAAGCGACTCCGGCAGAGATGCGCAACTGACTCGAACGTAGGGTTTGGCGCGCCGCGGCGAGTTGAAGTGAATCGCCGACGCCACCATTTCCTTCCCGGTGCCGCTCTCGCCGTGGACGATCACCGACGCTTCGGAATCCGCCACCAGGCGGATGAGATCGAAAACCTCCTGCATCGGCTTGGATTTGCCGATGATGTTGGAATAAGAATGCCGTTGTTCGAGCTGAGCCTGAAGGCGTACGTTCTGCTCCTGGAGGATCCGTACCGAGCACACGTTGCTCAGGCGGACGACAAGCTGTGCCATGGAAAACGGCTTGGCAATGAAGTCTGACGCGCCCTCCCTCATCGCCTCCACCGCCCGATCAACGGTGCCATGTGCCGTGATGATGACCACAATCGTATCGGGACTGAGCGCCTTGATCCGCTTCAGGAGGTCCACGCCTCCGAGCCGCGGCATCACCAAATCGGAGAGGACCACATCATGCTGATGGTGCTCGAAGAGAGCGGCGCCCTTGACGCCGTCCTCGGCGACATCGACTGCCCAACCTTCCTTGCGCAATGCGTCTGCCATGGTGATGCGCAACAGGGGCTCGTCCTCGACGATCAGCAACCGGTGTCCGCAGATTTTCATGCGGTTTCTCCCTTGTCCCACTCGCCAGGCATGGCGGCCATGATGATCCGGAAGGTGGTGCCACGACCGACCGATGTTTCGAGCTCGACCGTGCCGCCATGAGCAGCTACGATGCTCCCGCTCACTGCGAGTCCGAGACCGGTTCCCTCTCCGACTTCGCGGGTCGTGAAGAATGGATCGAAGATCCGGTCTCTGATCTCCGCGGGGATGCCGTGCCCCGTGTCGCGAACCTCCGCGATGACCTTGCCGCCTCTGACTCGGGTCCTGAGATAGAGGACGCCGCCCTCACGCATCGCGTCGAGCGCGTTGAGCACCAGGTTGAGGAAAAGCTGTTCCATCTGAAAGTGATCAGCTTCCACGACTGCCGGGTTCGAGTCGAGATCCCACTTGATCTCCACCGATCCTGCGCGAAGCTGATAGGCGACGAGCTCCACCACGTGTTTGAGATTGTGGTTGATCGATGTTGGTTCGAGTTTGATCTCTCGAGTGCGCGCGAAGTTGAGGAGATTCGCCACGGTCCGCTCGATCCGCTGGAGGCCATCGGCAATCAGCTGGAGGTACCGGTCCCTCATTTCATCGTCATCAGGATTGTCGCGCAGGTTCTCGATGCTCGCCAGAACCCCGGCGAGTGGATTGTTCACCTCGTGTGCCACACCCGCTGCGAGGGTCCCGACAGCTGCCATCTTTTCAGTGTGGGCAAGCTGCGCGCGCTGCAGTTCTTCCCGTTCGCGCGACGCAACCAGTTCGTCCATCATGCGATTGAAAACATCAGCGAGTTCGGCCACCTCGTCGCCGCGCCGAGTCGGAGCTCGGACCGTCAGATTGCCCTCTCCCGCCTTCTTCATGGTCTCGTTGAGGTTCAGGATCGGCCGAATCAGGGTCTCCACATACAGGGCTGTCATGATCGAGTTGCCAAGCATCAGCACGAGAGCGACGAGCGCGGCACGGCTCGCGATCTCTCGCACCTGTTGCTCCACCGGTTCCAATGAGTACCCGACCGCGAGCGTCCCGAAAAACTCACCAGCATCACTCAGGGACGTCCGTACCTCCAGCAAATCCTCTCCGTTTTCGTTGAGATTCTCGGCCGCCAAAGGCTCATCGACATCCTTGCCGCGCTGAAGGGCCCGCTCGAAACGTCGGCCGACGAGCTCCTCGCGGCTTGAATTCGTCACGACGCCGTCGGCATCCGTCACGACGACGTAGCGCATGAAATCGAGGTTTCGGTCCATGATTTCCGAAATGTAGAGGGATATGACTTCCGATTCTGCATTCTGATCGTCGGCATCGGGGCGTGCAGCATCGCGAATCGGTATGGCCATCGCTTCCACGATGCTCCGGCCATGCCCGACAATGGTTTCGTAGCGAATCCGGCGAAGGTACATCATCCCGAAAACGGTGACGAGAATCATCGTCACGGCAATGACCGTATTGGAGTAGAGGAAGAACCGGATTCGAAGACCGAGCTTGATCACATCTCCCTCCCGATACTCTCCCGACCGATTTCGAATCGACGCTCCCCTGTGAGCCGGCGGCCTCGCTCCTCACGTCGCATGGGATACCGCCATCCTGCCGACCAACTCGCCGCAGTCCAGGCCGTCTTCGAGCTCGACCACCCTTCGCCAACCGCGGTCGCGGGCCCTTTCCACTGCCTCCCGTCCAATGCACCAGGCAACCACGTCAGGCCCCCAACCGGGGTTGTCACGTTCCTCATCGAGCCAGTCCACCTCAGCGCCGTTCGACACCAGGCACCCGGTGAGCGGTATGGCGGACAGGACCACCCTCGCCGCCGGCGTGGCGGGCAAGGGCAGGAGCACGATATCGGCACCCTCGCGCTCGAGCACGGATGCCAGCTTCGCCTCGGTCGACGCCATCAACAATCGCTGACCCGACAACGGCAAGTCCGCCCGCCAGTCGAGGGTTTCGGCGTGGTGGACGGTCGGACCGATGACAAAGAGCGCGGGAGGTTGCAGCCCGGCTTCGACGATTGCACGAGGGAGCGCCTCGAGGGTCGAAATCACCTGCCGCTGTGCGGATGTCGTGCCCTGCTCGACCATAGCCGCCGGTGTGTCTGCGGCCATTCCAGCCTCGAGGAGCCTGTCGACAACCGCCGGCAGCGCCGTCACACCCATGTAGCCCACCAGCGTGGCGTGTTCGTCCTGGGCCAACAGGTCCCACCGGACCTGAGGTCCGTCGCTCTTGATCGCCTCGTGCGCCGTGAGCAGGGTCAGACGAACCGCCTCCCGGCGGTGAGTCGCGGGGATCCCGGCAAATGCCAAAGCTGCAACCCCGGAAGTCACTCCCGGAACGACTTCGAACGGCACGCCCTCTTCACGGAGAACCTCGGCCTCCTCCCCCCCTCTGCCGAAAACATACGGGTCTCCGCCTTTGAGACGGACCACCCGTTTGCCCTCGCGCGCCAGCCGAACCAACAGGGCGTTGATTTCCTCCTGCGGCATCGGGTGGCTGCCGGCGACCTTCCCCACCGGGTGAAGCTCCACGGCCGCAGGGAGATCGCACGGCAGGGATGGTGCGGCGAGACGGTCGAAAACCACCGCCTCCGCGTCGCGCAGTCGCTCCAATCCACGCACGGTTAACAATCCTGGACAGCCCGGCCCGCCGCCAACCAACGAAACCAGACCCGTTCCCTGGCGCACTTCCCGACAGGCTCCGGAATCCGTCACTTCGGATGGCGCTTCGGACGCGCGGTGGTCCACTGAGGCCTCCAGCCAAGCGCGTTCCTCGGTCTCGGTAGGGACTCTCGCCGTCAGCCGATCGGGGTCCACAGTGGCCTCGAAGAAGAGATCGAAGAGGTGTTCCTCTCGTTCACGATCGGCGTTCAGACCTCGCACCGATTTCCGATATCGTGCGGCTGCCGCGAGCCACTCCGCCCATTCTTCGCCAAAGCGTTTCTCGAAGAGGCGGCGCAGCCGCCGGATGACGAACGGCGCTTCGCCCGCCGAACCGAGAGCAATCTGCAGGGGACCTCTTCGGATTCGAGCCGGAAGATGGAACGCGCAAAATTCAGGGTCGTCTGCGACGTTGCACCAGGTTCCGGCCTCGTCCGCGTCGCGAAAAACCCATGCATTGGTTTCCCGATCATCGGTAGCGGCGAACACCAGCGCCCAACCATCGACCGCGTCCGTTTTGTAGGGGCGTTTTTCGAGCTTGATTTCGCCACGTTCCGCCATCGCTGCCAACGGAGCAACAACATCTCGGGCGATCACGGTGACTCGCGCGCCGTCCTCTACCAAACCCTGGACCTTGCGGAGCGCGACACCACCACCGCCCACAACCAGGCAGCGACGATTTCTGATATCGAGTGAAACGGGATACATGAGAAAAACCCCGGAAAACAAAGTATTAAGCGGTTTGCACCGCAGTTCCGAGATTGTAACACCGGCGAGCCGAACAACACCAGTGTTACGCTAATGAAACGGAGAGTTCCGAAATAGCTGAGTATTTTTTGCTTCGCCACCGAGCGAACACCTGCAATCTCAAATAATCCAGTTCTGCGCCCAACAAGGTGTTCCCGGCAAACATGCACCTCCGGGAGCGTGGTATTTTGATTCCGCGGACAGGAGAACTGGTCCGTTCGGGAATGAAATCCGGAGCATGATCAAACAAAGCTGCCAGAATTGCGCTCATTTCGTCGATGACCCCGCCGTGATTGAGGCTGAGATCCCGGGCCTGACCTCCTTTGGCTCCGCCTATTCCTCAGCGCGCGGATATGCCGGGATCTGTCGGGAGTTCGATCGATTTCTGGACCCCGAGGCGGCCTGCAATTGTCCATCGTTCGAGGCCCGCGAGCCGAACACCGTCACGCAAACATGCTGCCGGCCGGGGGATGTTCAACAACCCTGACCGAGGGAGTGAGAAGGCACTTTCATGACAAGCGAAAAAAAGCGCAGCCCGCTGTTGATGGATGAGGACTGGTGGACCGTCTGGTTCGGTCTGGCAATTCTCCTGGTTGCCACCGTTCTCGGAATGCTGACCATGTCGGGCAGCATTTCCGCCAAAAAAGTGCCAAAGATCGGTAAGTGGGCGTCAAACCCGGCGGATGTCTTTTTCTCCGCAAAAAAGACTTCGATTGACGTCGAGGAAGGCACCACGCTCGCCCAATTGGCGGCAAAGATCAATGCGGCGAATACGGGGGCGACCGCCTTAATCGTACCCAGCAAAGGAGAGGTGCGGCTGGAGGTTGCCACAGCGCGACCGGGAGCAAAGAAGACCATCACCCTCAAGATACAGCTGGCGAGTGGTCCGGCAGATCTCCGCTTCGGCGAAATCGAACCGGACCCGGCCGGTCTGGGGGCAACGGCTTACGCATCGAACGCTCTGCCCTCAGCAGATGTTGTGGTCGGCAGCGGCAAGGTGACGGTGACTGCAGAACGATCGCAATCAATCATTCTGCCGCTCATCGTCACCATGATCTGCATCATGCTGCTGACCGTGATCGGAGTCGTGACCATGGGTCAGAACGGCCCCGGATATGCCGTAGCATTTCTGGCCGTCTTCATCTTCGCGGCCCTTTCCTTCGCTATCGCCAACCAGAACACCATCAATGCCTACGGTCTGAGTTACGCGGCATGGGCGTTGCTTCTCGGCCTCCTGATCTCCAACACTGTCGGCACGCCCAAATGGCTCAAACCGGCCGTTCGAACCGAGATGTATATCAAGGCGGGTCTGGTGCTCCTCGGTGCCGAAATTCTGTTCGGAAAGATCCTCAGCATCGGCGTTCCCGGGCTCATGGTCGCCTGGCTGGTCACCCCGACCGTCATCATCTTCATGTGGTTTTTTGGTACCAGAGTCCTGAAGATCGTCAGCAAACCTCTGGTGATGATCATCGCGGCTGCTACCTCGGTCTGCGGGGTCTCGGCCGCCATCGCGGTGGCCGCCGCCTCACGCGCAAAAAAGGAAGAACTGACCCTCGCCGTCGGAATGACGTTGATATTCACGGTACTGATGATGATCTTCATGCCGATGTTCATCGCTTCGGTCGATATGGATCCAGTTCTTGGTGGAGCGTGGATGGGGGGCACGATCGACTCGACCGGCGCGGTCGTGGCCGCCGGCGCTTTCCTCGGTCCGCGGGCCGAAGCCGTCGCCGCGGTCGTCAAAATGATCCAGAACATCCTGATCGGCGCGGTGGGATTCTTCGTCGCCCTGTTTTGGATCACCTCCGTCGAGCGGGACCCGGACGCTCCTCGACCCGGGCTCATGCAGATCTGGGTCAGGTTTCCGAAGTTCATCGTCGGTTTTGTCGCGGCATCGATTCTGTTTTCCTTTGTCCTGGCGCCCCTGTTTGCCGCTCTCTTCCAAGGCAATGGCCTCAAGTTGGTGGAGTCCGCCGTGATCAAGGCGGTGACCAATCCACTCCGGGGCTGGTTCTTCTGTCTCGCTTTTGTCTCGATTGGTTTGGAGTCGAATTTCGCGGACATGGCCAAACAGTTGGAGGGCGGCAAGACGCTGCTGCTGTACGTTGTCGGGCAGTCGTTCAATCTGATATTGACCCTGGCAGTGGCCTGGCTGGCGTTTTCGGTACTGTTCCCGGACGTGATCTGAAGACGAGTTCGGCAGCGTCATTCCGACGCGCTATGCTCACACCCTGGCGCATCGAAGCGTCATTGGATCCAGGCGTTAGGCTATTTCTCGTCCGAGGTTCTTTCTTCCTGCGCCCGGACTCTCCATGAAACACCGCCACCGAGATACCGCGCGACACTACCTCGCTGGTTGAGCCAGCGAACCACCTCCGCCGACCGCGTACCGTGGGCACAGGCTACAAGCAACGAGCCATCAGGAATTTCGTCGGCTCTTTCCGAGAGTTCGCCGGCTTCGATTTCAACAAGCCGTTTCGCTTGAAGCGGCCGCTCTGCCCGCTCCTCGGGCACGCGAACATCGAGGACAGTGGCGGTTGCAAGATTCGTCAGAGGCGACATCATCTCGATACCTTCGGTCTGGTTCGCCGCAGCCATCGCCAGCACTGCCAGCGGATCCAGGGCCGGCGCATATGGCGGAGCATAGGCGTGCTCAATTTTCTCGAAGTCTGCGATTGTGGCCCCCCGTGCAATCAGCTGCGCAGAGACATCAATACGTTTTGCAACCTCGCCCTCTTCGCCCACGCCCTGAACTCCCAGGACACGCCGGGTCGCCGGGTCGTACACCATCTGAAGGAGGATGAGTTTCGCCTCCGGCCAATAGTGAGCCCGGTCCTCCGCGCTGACCCAGGCGCTCCGCACCCCAAGGCCATCTGCGCCGAGCCTGCCGGCCGTCACGCCGACGGCCGCCACGTTGAGATCGAAGACCTTGACCGCTGCCGCACCTGCCACCGGTCCGAATGCATCTTCTCGACCGGCGAGAACGTTTGCAAGGACTCTGCCTTGCCGGTTGGCCAGCGAACCCAAAGGTATGAACGCCGGCCCACCGCTGACGACGTGGCGGCACTCGACACAATCCCCCGCCGCCCAGACGTGCGGCACCGACGTCTGCAGCTTGTCGTCGACCTGAACGGCCCGAGACGAACCGAGTTTTGCGCCGGCCTCAACCGCCAACTCGACCCGCGGCACCACTCCGACCGCAACCACGACCGCGTCGGCCCGGATTTCCTCACTTCCCGCCGTCACGGTGACACCCTCGTCGTCAGGCGCGATGTCGGACACCGGTGACCGCGTCAACACTCGAACTTCGTTGGTTTCCAGGTGACGAGCGACGACCTCACCCAGTTCGGCATCGAGAATCTCCGGGAGAGGCGACTCTGCCGCCTCGATCAGGGTCACCTCCGCTCCCCACAGGCTGTGGAATGCCTCGGCCAGCTCGACGCCGACGAGCCCGGCGCCGATCACGGCCACGTGATCGATCTCTCCTCTCATGAGCCCGATCTTGAGGGGTTTCACATCGTCCCAGACGTGAAAAGTGTGGACCCTCGGGTGGTCCGGCTGATCCGGAAGACGCCGTGGCGACGCGCCCGTGGCGATGACCAGCTCGTCCCACTCGAGATCTCGTTCACCCTCGTCACTTTCGATATGGAGCGTCTTCGCCTCGCCGTCGACAGAGGTCGCCCTCCACGGCGAGAGGATCTCGACCCCCTTGACGGCGGCAAAGAATGCCTCATCGCGATCGACACCGTAGGGTGTTCTGCGCAAAGCGCCGAGCTCTTCGATGTCGCCCGACAACACATATGGCAGACCGCACGCGCCGTACGAAAAGACCTCCCCAGCTTCGACAACCGTGATCGACCACTCCGGCTGCAGCCGCCGCAACCGACACGCACACCGCAACCCCGCCGCAGACGCACCCACAATCACGATCTTCTTCGATATCCTCACTCATAGCGGCCTCTTTTCAAAACGAAGCCCCCACCCCCAGGCTGACCCGGGTGGGCGGGGGCAAAATCCGAAATTCGAAATCCGAAATTCGAAATCTCTTAGGCCTTCTTCAACTGCCCCCTCACCTCGAGAACAATCTTGTAAAGCCCGGTCAGCACGAGCAGCCCGATCGCGTAGATGGCGAAGCTGATCATCAGCTCAGGAGCAGAAGGTGCGTAGTGAACGACCTTGCCGAGCGGATTCGGCACGAAACCGGCAATGACCATTCCCAGGCCCTTGTCGATCCACAGTGAGGCGACTACTGCGATGCAACCGAACTTCAGCCAGCCGTAGTCACCGCGCGTCTTGGGATTGATCAGAATGATCAGGGCGACGACCGCCAGGATCGAAGACGCCCACATCCACGGCGCCAGCATATTTTCGCCGTCGAGCCCCATGAAGAGGAACTGGAAGTGATTCACGTGTTCGGGGATGTCGCTGTAGAGCGCGGTGAAGAGCTCCATGAGCACGAAGAACACGTTGACCGTCATGGCGTAGGCAACGATCTTCGACAAGGTTCCAATCGCCTTTTCGCCGGCATCGAAGGTCGAGACCTTGCGCACGAAGAACGCGAGCAGGATCAGAATCGCGGGGCCCGCTGCGAAGGCTGATGCCAAGAACCGTGGCGCCAGGACTGCCGTCATCCAGAAGGGCCTCGCGGCCAGACCGGCGTACAGGAAGGCAGTCACTGTGTGAATCGAAACCGCCCACGGAATCGACAAGATGATGATCGGTTTGAGCCACTTCGGCGGTGGCTCTTCACGACGCTCGGCCGACAATGTGAAATGGCTGATGACGATGTTGAGCAACAAATAGCCACTGAGAGCGACAGTGTCCCAGAACATCATCGAGTGCAATGTCGGGTGGAGAAACACGTTGACGATACGGTTCGGCATACCCATGTCGACGAAGATGAAGAGCATGCACATGATGACCGCGGGAATGGCGAGGAACTCGCCGAGAATGGTCATCTTGCCGAATGCCTTGTAGTCGTGGAGATAGTAAGGCAGAACCACCATCACCGCCGACGCGGCGACCCCGACCAGGAATGTGAACTGGGCGATGTAAAAGCCCCACACCACATCGCGGCTGAGACCAGTGATGGTCAGTCCTTCGTTGAACTGCCAGAACCAGCACGCCACCCCTCCACCGATGACCAGTAACAGAGCGAAGATCCAGGACCAGTAGGCTCGGGAGCCCGTGAGAGCCTTCTCAAGCATAACCACCCTCCTCTTCAAAGACCTCCGCCGCCGGTGCAAACTCCTGCAGGGTTCGTGGGTCCTCAACGATGTAATAGACCTCTGGTTGGGTGCCGAGACCCGGTTTGCGTCGGATGGCCAGGTGATCCGTGAGCAGCTGCCTGATCTCCGACTCGGGATCGTTGAGATCGCCAAAGACCATCTCGTTGTTTTCGCAAACCTCGACACAGGCCGGTTGTTCGCCACGCGCCAGCCGCTCGTCGCAGAAGGTGCATTTCTCTACCACACCTCGCATACGAGTCGGGTAGGTGCTTTCGATCTTTGCGAGATTCGGCGCTGAGCGCGGGTCTTTCCAATTGAAGCTCCGCGACCCGTAGGGACAGGCGACAACGCAATACCGGCAGCCGATGCAGCGGTGCCAGTCCATCATGACCACTCCGTCGGCGGCGCGCTTCCAGGTTGCCTGGGTCGGACATACGCGCGTGCACGGCGGATTGTCGCAGTGGTTGCACAACAACAAGGTCGGTTTGCCCTTGAGATCCTCGCGAATGTAATGGAACTCCTGCTCGTGGAATGCTGTCTCGAACTCTTCGGTCCAGATCCACTTGACCTCGTTTTTGGGGTCGTCTGCGAAGTCGGGCACATTGTGAACGCCGTGGCATGCATCGGTAATTTTCTCGAGCAGCGCGTCGTCCTTGCCGAACTTCCGCAGATCGATCACCAGCGCAAGACGTTTGCCTTCGGTTGCCGGCGGTTCGTGCTCTTCAGACGCCCTCGTTCCGGTGGCGACGGCGGCAGAACCCGCCACGCCGACGGCCGACAAACCGGCGAATTTGAGGAATCCTCGTCTGCTGCTGTTCATCACTGCCCCTCCTCTGGAATCACGTGGCAGTCCCAACAGTAGGGTGTGACCGCCGAATACGTGTGACAGGCATCGCAGAACTGATCCTTGTTGGAATGGCAGTCCAGACAGGTGTCGGAGAGACTCATCGTGTAGCTCTTCCCTGCCTTGGAGGTGTAGGTGCGGACATCGTCACGCACCACCGTGTCCCGCCACTGGTCCAGGAGGTCCATGTGGTTTGCCCGCATGTAATCGGTCGCTTCGACACATTCGGTCGAGCCGTTTTTCGGGGACTGCAAGCTCCGGCTTGTCTGCCGGCGCGGCACTGATTTGGTTGTACCAGAGGGGCG
This sequence comes from Candidatus Sulfomarinibacteraceae bacterium, assembly GCA_963769215.1. Taxonomy (GTDB): domain Bacteria; phylum Acidobacteriota; class Thermoanaerobaculia; order Thermoanaerobaculales; family Sulfomarinibacteraceae; genus Sulfomarinibacter. The sequence continues at coordinate 80,331 of CAVYKX010000003.1, forward strand.
AGGTCGCGAGGACCACGAAGACGGCAAGGCCGGCGACGATTTTGCTGGCGTCATACATCGTCTTGCTCCTCCTTCTCCTCGACGAGCGGTTCGCCTCGCAGGTCGGTTGTTCGTTCGTTCTCTCCATCCATGATGAGGGCGTTGCCCACCAACTCGTGAACGCCGCTGATGTCGACCCCCGGCGCCCAATACTCAGCAAGCGGCGGCAGTGTCGCGCGGTCGATGGCGCAAACGCACGCCATGCGGTTCACCTCGTTGTGGTCCCGCACCCAACGAAGCGCATTGCCTCGCGGCAGACCGCCCCGCATCCGCATCTCCATGTTTTCGTCGTTGCCGAGCCCGGCGCCACCCGCACAACAGAAGGTGTTTTCGCGGATCGTGTTCTCCGGCATCTCGAAGAAGTTGTTGCAGACGGCATTCAGGACATACCGCGGCTCATCGAGCAGACCCATCGCGCGCGCAGGGTTACAGGAGTCGTGGAAGGTGACTCTGAACCGGTCGTTGCGGCTCGGGTCGAGCTTGAGCTTGTCGTGCCTGATCAGATCCGACGTGAACTCGCAGATGTGGACCATCTTGGTCGAGGCCGCGTTGTTGAAAACGGTGCCGGTGAAAGGCGATTTCGGCACCTCGAGGAAATCCGCAGGTCCGTTCATCGTGTCCATGTACTGGTGCATGACGCGCCACATGTGACCGCACTCGCCTCCGAGGATCCACTTGACACCCAGCCTTTTGGCCTCGTGGTAGATCTTCCAGTTCAACTTCTTGAGGTTCTCGGCCGAGTTGAAAAGACCGAAGTTGCCGCCGTCAGAAGCGTACGAACTCAAGGTGTAATCGAGACCGAGGTGCTCGAAGAGCATGAGGTAACCGACAAAGGTATAGGTCCCGGGATCGGCGAAGTAATCCGCCGACGGGATCACGAACAGGATTTCGGCTCCCTTGCGGTTGATCGGCGGATCGATTTTGAGGCCGGTGACGTCCTCGAGTTCATCGACTAGAAATTCGACGTTGTCTTTGTAGGTGTGGGGCTGGATCCCGAGGTGGTTTCCTGTTCGCTGGCAGTTGGCCACCGGCTCAAAATCCAGTTGATGTTGAGCCCAACCAGATTCATCAACTCGCGAGCCATCATCGTGACCTCGGCGGTGTCGATGCCGTAGGGGCAGTACACGCTGCAGCGACGACACTCGGTGCACTGGAAGAAGTAGTAATACCACTCCTTCAGCACTTCCTCGGTCAACTCACGACCACCGGCCAACGAACCGAGAATCCGGCCCATCGTGGTGAAGTCCTGGCGGTAGATGGACCGCAGCAGCTCCGCACGCAGCACCGGCATGTTCTTGGGATCGCCGGAGCCGATGAAGAAATGGCACTTGTCGGCACATGCGCCACAACGCACACAGATATCCATGAAAATTTTGAGCGACCGGTACTTCTCGAGCAGGTCCTTGAAACCATCGTGAATGATCTGCTGCCAGTTGTCCGGCAGCTTCCAGTCGGCGTCCGCCGGCGACCACTCGCGCGGATTCGGCATGCCAAGATACTTGAGGTTCTTCGTGGCCGTCGGGTAGGACCAGGTTCCCCTGCGGGCTTCAAAGTCCACGGCCGGGTTCATCCACTTTCTTCGCGGCGGAGTGAGATCGATCTGAATCAGTTCCTGAGGTGTTTTCTCAGCCATGGCTCACTCCTTCTCCAGCGCGTAACCGGACGCCTTCAACTTGTCGCGGAACTCGTCCTCCCACTCGGCGTAGGAGTGGCCCTGGATGTCGGGGTTCCACGGATTGATGTGGCGACGTACCCGGTTGCTGTTGGCGAGGTTGCGAGTCGGGCTCAGAAAAACCCCGGGCGCGTGCAGCAGCTTGCTGAACGGGAAATAGATGAGGAGCGCGCTGACCAGGAAAACGTGGACGAAATACCACAGGCCGACGCCTACCGGCGCCACGGGCTGGAAGGAAGCCCATCCGGCGATCGCAGCTTTGACCTGCACCACATCCACCTTCTCGACATGCCGCATCAGTATTCCGGTGACACCGATCCCCAGCAGGAGATAGAGGGCGAAGTAATCTGAAGGCAGCGAAAGGTACTTCACCTTGCTGTCGAAGAAACGCCGTGCCAGCAGGTAGGCCAATCCACCGAGCATCAGAAAGCTCGTGACATAGAAGACCGGCAATCCGACCTGGAAAAACCCGTCGACGCTCTGCAAGGCCTCGACCCACACCGGCACCGGTTCAATAAAGAAACGGAAGTGGCGCAGGACGATGATCAGCATGGCCCAGTGAAAGGCCATTGCCGCTGCCCACAGCTTTTTGTCGGCGATGTAGTTGACCTTCTCCTTGTCCGACAGAACCTCGACCCTGTGGTTTCGGAACAGCGAACGGAAGAACAGAACTTCCAGCGCCATTCGGCCGATCACACCGGGCAACCCGCTCGGCGCTTCGAGTTCGTTGTTGCGAATCCACGACAGGGACTTTGCCTGGCCACAGGTGGTAGGAACCCGAAACGGTACAGGCGATTTTCCCCAGCTGACGACCCGGTAGATGATTCCACCGAGGAATACGGCAAAGGCGACTCCGGGAACGATCACCCCGAGCCCAAACCGTAAACTGTCGCCGGCACTCGCCCCCACCGCGGCGAGCAAAGCCAGGACGGCTACCGCGATCAGAGATATCAGCGCTCCCATGCGTTCGACCCCTCCTTCCTCTCAGGCCTTTCAGGCCTTTCAGGCCGGGAGACGCATCTCATGCGTTCTCCATTCTCTCAGCACGCTTCTCACGCCACTCCTGCATTCGCTCGAGGATTCCCAACGACTGCGTTTGGATTTCCTTGGCGCGGATCGCCCACATCTGCTCACGACATTTCATGTACACGTCGAAGGCAAGCAGACCCAGGTCGTCGATGGAGTGATCGAAATCCGTCCATTCCTCGTGATCGACGTTTCGCCCATCACGAAGCGTTTCGCGAACAATCTTCTTGAGTCCAGGCACGAAACCCACGGCATTGCCGGGGCTGAATTCCTGCACCGCCCGAACCCGAATCACGAGATCGAGCGCCGCTTCGAGCTGCTCCAAATCCACCGGACCCACAAGACCATCCAGGATCCCAGAAAGGCCCTGGTGAAGTCCGGCTCCGACAGGATTCGCAAACGGGTCCGACTGCTCCTTGAGGAACTTCCCCGTCTCGTCCGGATAGCCGTTGATCACGTCCTCGAACCATCGATCGAGGATCGCGTCGCGGTGTTTCGCAAGCTCATCAGAGAGCATGCCAACCCCCTTCGCGCACCGAAACCGCCCGACCGCCCCCGTCAACGACGGGGGCGGCGGCAGTAGGTAATTGAATTAGACGCAGCCGGTGGGTTTGGGCAGGCCGGCAACCTTACAGGCGCCTTTTGCGGGGCCCGACGGGAACAGCTCGTAGATCTCCTTGAGCTGGAATCCAGTCTGCTTGCAGAGCTTGCGGATCATCGGCGCAACGCCGAACTGCAGGTAATAGTCACGAAGATAGTTGACGACTTTCCAGTGGTCGTCGGTGAGGTCGTCCACGCCTTCGGTGGATCCGAGGGCCGCCGCGACTTCCTCGTTCCACTCTTCCGGTGCCTGCATGAAACCGTCTTCGTCCACCTCGATCGAGACATTCCCTTGTTCGAACAGAGCCATTTCAGTCCTCCTTTGCGTTTTCCGGGGTTTCAGCCCCACTGATTTCAATTAATGAGACGTTGCTTTCACGTTGCTTTCTGAGGTTCGCCTTCTCCATAGCCTTGATGAAGTCCTGGGTCGGACGGTGACCGAGTTCAAGCGCGCGACCGAAATGACGTTCGGCGGCGCCCATGTTGTCCAATGCGAGGTACGCAACCGCAGCGTGGTAATGAGCCAAGGCGTGGTCTTTTTCGAGCTCGAGAACCCGCTGGTTGCAGCGCAACAGATTCTCCGGATCGTTGAGATACAAATATGCCTGGCCCATGTTGTAGTGAACGACCGGTACGTCGTCGCGGAGCTTGGCGGCCTGCTGATTTGCTTCCAGGCACCCCTTGAATTCCCACCGCATCAGGCGGACACCACCGAGGTTGACCCATGCCTGATAGAGCGTGGGATCGATCTCCACCGCTTTCAGATACGCTGCCTCGGCCTTTTTCACCCGGCCCGAAACCGTGTAGGCGAGGCCTAGGTTGTGGTGCGCGGACGCCAGCTCTGGATTTTCCTCCACAGCCCTTTCACAACGCTCGAGGCGTTGGCGTTGACTTTCATTCTCCATCCGCACCCTCCCTGTTCACGGCCAGCAGGCGGTTCAACACAACCTGCTCACCGGTATCGTTTGTGTCGTCGAGCTCCTCCAGTCGGTCACGGATCCCGGCAATCGATTCAGGAGCCGATTCAACCATGCGGTGGAGCGCGTCAAGAATTCCGGGCCTCAGCCCTTCGTCCCACAAAAAAGCGGTCATCGGACCGACGAAGGGCGCCGCCAGATCCGGGGCGCGTCGTCCGATCTCGCCGATTGCAGGCAACATGTACTTTCCGTTCATGGCGGACTCGTCGTTGAGGGACCACAGCGCGCGCCGCAGCAGCTCACGCCCCAGGTCAGGGTGTGCGGCCGCGGCCGCGCCAAGAGCTTTGGCAGCGAGGTCGCGAATTTCGGGATCCGCATCCCAGAGCCGACCCTGTAGGAACCGGACGGCGGCGGGATTCTCTCCAACCATCCTTCCAAGTCCTTCTGAATCGCCCTGCCTCAACAACTCCATCACTTTCTCCTTCAACCGCATGCGGCCGTCGAACCACCACGCTCGGTCGCATATTGCGAAGCCAGCGCGAGAAATCCGTCTGCCCACCCGGGGCTCGCCCCGGCGTGGAGATGGAGATAGGACGCAAAGACCCTGCCACTCGATATGCCGTCCCGTTTGTCACCGATGCCCGTCCCACGCTCGACCCTAAGCACGCTGTTCTCGCGATCCGAACCGTCGACAAGGCGCGAGTAGTGAAACTCGTGCCCTACGAGGCGGGTGCCGGCAGCGAAGAACGGGTTGTCCCGATCAACCACCGCCACCTCATAGCCGTGGCCCTGCGGTGTCGGTCGCTGTTCGACCACGAGATCAAGAACTCCGGACATCGAGTGGGCGACGCCGTCGACAACAAGTTCGCGGGCCAAATACATGAGACCGGCACATTCGGCGTAGATCGGCATTCCCGCATCTACCCGAGCTCGAATGCTTGCCGTAAACGCGGCATTCGCTCCGAGCCGGGCTGCGTGGACTTCCGGGAATCCGCCACCGATATAGAGACCGTCGGCTTTGGGTAGCTCGCCGGCACTCGCCGGGTCCACCGGTATCAAATCCACACCGGCGGCACGCATTCGATCGAGATTCTCGGCGTAATAGAAACTGAAGGCCTCGCCTTCGAAATAGGCAATGCTTACGGGAACCTGTTCTACCGCTGTGTCTGCAGGTGCGAGTTCCAACTCGGGAGCCCATTGTGCCGCAGCCAGCAGGCGATCGAGATCTACACCATCGACCACCGCCTTGGCGGCGCGCTGCACCGCTTCCTCGGGGTCGGGGTGCTCGACCGCGGTCACCAATCCCAGGTGCCGCCCTGGAAGCGGGTCATCACCTTTGATGCGGCGAATAGAACCCAGGACCGGCACCCCTGCGATGCCTGCCACCGCCTCGCGAACGATGGTCTCGTGGCGGCCGCAGCCGACCCGGTTGAGAATTACGCCCGCGAGGTCGATTTCAGGGTCCATCGCCCGGCAACCCAGAACCAGGGCAGCCGCTGTTCGCGTCATTTTGGTGCAATCAAGAACCAACACGATTGGAGCCGCAAGTCGCCGGGCGAGCATCGCTGTCGAGTGGCTCCCTTCGACATCGACTCCATCGAATAGACCGCGGTTCCCCTCGACGAGGATGAGGTCTGCATCGCCGGTAGCGGTAGCGAGCGAAGCCGCCATAGCCTCATCGGGCATCAAATACGTGTCCAGATTTCGGCACGTGGAACGAGCAGCGACCCCGAGCCACGCGGTATCGATATAGTCAGGCCCCTTTTTGAACGGCCGCACCTTGACACCGCGATCGGCAAGCGCACGGGCAATGCCCAGACTCACGAGAGTCTTGCCGCTGTCGCCGGAGAGCCCGGCGACAACCAGCCGAGGGACCTTTACCCGCATCGGATCAACCGCCCGCCCGCCTCACTCACCCACGATGTAGCCGCACGGGCACTCTTCCCAACACTTCTTGCACCCGTCGCACATCTCCATCTTCTTGATCTCGAAGAAGTTCCCAGGGGAAGCTACCTTCACCTTGCCGAAAACGTTGTTCTGGCAGTACATCCAGCAGTTTTCACAACCAAAACACTGTCCGCAGCTGAAGCAGCGATTCAACTCGGCCAGGGCATCTTCTGCAAGAAGCCCGAGATCGACTTCGTCAAACGGGTTGGCAAGACGGTCGGCAGGTTCCTTGACCTGGCGCTGCTTGCGTTCCGCGGGCTCGTACCAGTCGATTTTGAGCTTGTCGGCCCGGATCATCTCGCCGTTGTTCTCGGCAGGCAGGTCCGTTCCCTGGAGCTTCGCGTGGATCGCGTCGGCCGCCTTGCGCGCCTGACCGATCGACGTCGTGGCGATTCCGAGATTGATGTTGTCACCACCTGTCCAGATACCTTCGATGCCGGTGAATCCCCAGTCGTCGCCATTGAGCCAACCGTCGCCAAGCTCCGAAGAGTTCACTGCGGCGAGGTCAGGTTTCTGGCTGACGGCCGTGATCATGGTCTCGAGCGGCAGCTCGTAGGTGTCGCCCTCGATCGGCACCGGACGCCGGCGTCCCGAATCATCGGGCTCGCCAAGCTCCATGCGCTGGACCACCATCGCCTTGAGCGAACCGTCATCGTTGCGGAGAATCTCGATCGGCGCCGCGAGGTATTCGATCTTGACGTCTTCCTCGATCGCTTCCTCGATCTCGCGCTCGATCGCCGGCATTTCGGCACGGGTGCGGCGATAGAGTATCGTCACCTGCGCGCCGAGTTTGGAGGCCATAGTCGCCGAATCGGCAATCAGCCTTTTCGAGACCCGCGCCGCATCGATCGCGGTGTCGCCACCACCGATCACCACGACGTTGATGCCGAGATCGACCTGTTTCCCGGAGTTGGCATGGTTGAGGAACTCGGTACCGGTCCAGATGCCGGGTCCTTCCTCGCCGGGGATCCCCATGTTTTTACCCTGGTGGGCTCCGATGGCGACGTAGATCGCATCATACTCCTTGCGGATGTCATCGAACGCGATGTCCTTGCCGATCTTGGTGTCGCATTTGAGCTCGACACCCAGATCAACGATTCGCTGAATCTCGGCATCCAGAATTTCACGCGGAAGGCGATAGACCGGGATGCCGTAGCGGAGCATGCCGCCGGCTTTGGGGAGACCCTCGAAGACGGTCACCTTATAACCGCGACGGGCCAGCTGATAGGCACAGGAAAGACCGGAGGGACCTCCTCCGATGACAGCGATCTTCTGGTCCTTGGCGCCTTCGCCCTCGATCGGCTCGGCCTTGAGGTCGTGGTCGATCGCGTAGTCACCAATGAAGCGCTCGACCGAGTTGATGCCGACCGGGCCGTCCTTCTGGCCGCGGTTGCAACCGGTCTCGCAGGGATGGGGACACACCCGTCCCATCACCGACGGGAAGGGGTTCGTCTCCATTTCGATGCGCCAGGCCTGTTCACACGCCTCGTCGAGGCTGAGACCGAGCTTTTCGCGCAGGCTGATGACTGTCAACCAACCGCGGATGTCATTCCCGCTCGGGCAGTTGCCCGTACATGGCGGCAGACTTTCCACATAGCGCGGTCGTAGCGACGACAGCGCCGAGCTGCCCCCGGAGCCGCTCATGCGCGCCGTCATCTTGCCCGATTTCTTCTTGTCCTTTTTCTTCAGCAGACCCATTTACTTTCTCCTCACTGCGCGACGTTCTCCTCCTCAGGAGAGCTTCGACATGTGCTTCTTGAACTTTTCGAGATCTCCGAGAATCGTGTCGTGCTTTTCCTCGTCCCGAAGGAGATAGTCGAGCAGGATCACGTGCAACGGCTCGGTCGTCTGCTCTTTGAGCTCCTTGGCAAGCGCGATGGTCTGCCGCTCGAGCTCATCGTGGGCTTCGATCTGACCCCAAACCTCGGCCAGGTCCTCAGGCGACAGGTTTATCGGAGTCCGGGTGAGGCTGTCGATCAGGAACTGCTGCACCCGATGGTGCTGAACCGAGTCGTTACGGATGATTTCCATGATCTGGCGAATCAGGAGATTGTCGGTCTTCTCCATGATCTGCGCGGTGGTTTCAATCGCGTCGCGTTCGATGCCCTGCCACTGGCGCAGCACATCGATCGTGAACTTCTGGCGCTCCGGGCCTGAAAGCCTCTTCTTGTCGGCCATTCTTTCCTCCGTGTCGTATAGGGACGTCCGAAAGCCCCCCGGGCATCGCCCGGGGGGCGACGGAACGCTTAGTCTTCTGGAAGCGTCACGTAGCTGCCGCCGGCATACTTGTAGGTGCAGCGGCCGGAGTCGATGAGTGCGCGGAGAGCCTTTTTGCACGCTCTCTTGTCCACATTATCCTCACCAAACTCGTCGATCATCGCCTTGGTGACGTCCATCGGTTTCAGATTCTTCTTGCCATGCGTCGATTTCACCAACTCAAACATGGCGTCCGCGATCTGGTCGATCGTGACTTCAGCCATGGTTTCCTCCTAGTGGCGCAGCTGCGCCGTTCGCTTAAAGGTCTCGCCCGCGTGTTTGAAGTCGTCGATGTGGTACTTGGTGAACTCCTGACCGATGAGTTCGAAGAACTTCGGCCAACCGATGCGATCAATCCACTCGGCCAGGCGCTCATGCTTGCGGGCATTCGCGGCGTAGGTCTCGACGATGTTCTTGACAGCTTCGACAGTTTCCGGCCACCGCGGCGGAGTGTTGGGAAGATACGGAATTGCCAGCTTGGAGAACTGCGGTGCGATCCGCGAGTTGGAAACCTTGCCGCCAACCCAGATCGAAATTCCATCGGTCTCGGCGTTGTTGATCTTTACTGCCGGGCAAACCGTGTAGCAGTTGCCGCAATACATGCACTGCTCCTCGACGATCTCGATCGACTGGACACCGTCTACCGTCGCCGGACGGATGGCACCCGTGGGGCACGAGGCGACGAGGGTCGGGATCTCGCACATCTTGGGCAGATCGTCGTGCTCGATCACCGGCGCCCGGGTGTGAACACCCAGGATCGCGATGTCGGAGCAGTGGACGGCGCCGCACATGTTGAGGCAGCACGCGTAGGCGATACGTGTTTTCGCCGGGAGGTCCTTTTCGCCGGAGAAGTACGGGAAGAGCTCGTCCATCACCGCCTTCACCACACCGGAGGCGTCCGATGCCGACGAGTGGCAGTGCACCCAACCCTGGGTGTGGACGATATTCGAGAGCTTCGCTCCAAGACCGCCGATCGGGAAGCCGTACTCCTCGACCTCTTTGATCAAGGGTTCAATATTCGCCTCGTCGACGAGCAGGAATTCAACGTTGTTGCGGCTTGTCCACCGCAGGTGGCCGTCACAATACTTGTCGGCGATGTCGCAGAACTTGCGAATCGACTCGATCGCAAGCAGGCGCGGCGACGCCGCGCGAACCGTGAAGAGCTTGTCACCCGACTCTGCCACGTGAACCATGACGCCAGGTTTGAGGATTTCGTGGTAGTCCCACTTGCCGTAGTTCTTTTTGATGACCTCGGGCAGGAACTGCTCGTAGTGTGGGGGTCCGATATCGGTAATACGTTCGTCAGCCATGTGTTCCTCCCTTCCTATTCCGCGTCTTCGAAGATTTCGTCGTCGAAGAAAATGTATGGATTGGTGCGTGGATGCATCACCATCTCCGGCACCGGGTCGAGTCCGATCTCCTCGAGGAAGTTGGAAAGACCGACGCGTTGGATGAACTCACCCGTGCGCTCGCGGGCCTTTCCGTGCTCGCCCCAGAGGTCCCAGATGGCCTCTGTAAGTTCTTTGAGATCCTCGTAGTCGGATTTGGGATCCATTTCCAGGAAGGGCACGAAGACCGAACACAGGAGCGCGCCACCGACGATCGGGGCCTTGCCGCCGATGAGGATGGTCGCACCACGATCCTTGCCAGGCTTGAGTGCTTTCGGCATCAAGTTGATGCAGTGCATGCACTTGACGCAGTTTTCGTCGTCGATGTCGAGGGTCTTGCCGTCCCACTCCATGCACTTGGTGGGGCACAGGTCGCAGACCTCTTTTTGAACGTCGGTGCCGTTGTTGTTGTACTCGGCGACCTTGGCGTTGTCGACCCGAATTTCGTCTTGCCACACGCCCATCACCGAACAGTCCGAACGCGCGATGGAGGCCACGCAGTCGTTCGGGCAACCGGAAAATTTAAACTTGTACTTGTAGGGGAAGAACGGGCGGTGCAGCTCGTCCTGGAAGTGTTGAGTGATGTTATAGCAGGCATCCAACGTGTCGTAACACGCCCACTCGCAACGCGCGGGACCGACACAGCAGCTCGGCGTCCGCATGTTGGATCCCGATCCGCCGAGATCCCAGCCGGCCTCGGTGAGGTCTTTAAACAGCGGCTCGATGGCTTCGGTCGTTGAACCGAGGAAGACGATGTCGCCGGTCGAACCGTGCATGTTGGTGAGACCCGAACCGTGTTTGTCCCAGATGTCGCACAGAGTGCGCAGGGCATCTGTCGTATAGAACCACGCTGACGGCTGGTTAACGCGGTGGGTGTGGAACTCGGCCACTGCCGGGAACTCGTCAGCCAGATCCGAGTAACGGCCGATTACGCCGCCGCCGTAACCCATCACTCCCACCAGACCACCGTGTTTCCAGTGACTGAGGTGTTCCTCATAGGAACGTTCGAGTTGGCTCAGCGCGTCCCTCGTCATGGGACGAAAAGCCTCCTTCTTCATCTCCTTGACAAAGCTCGGCCAGGGCCCCGATTCGAGCTCGTCAAGCAGCGGCGTCTTGTTTTGTTCCGTCATGGCCACTCCTTTCATCTCTTCATATTTGGTTACTGGGAAAAACAAGAAAACAATTCAAAACTCAGCCTCACATCAGCGAACTGATGTTCGACCAAAACCTGGAGAACACCACAATCGACAGGAAATAGCCGAGCGGAGCGGCGACCGCCACACCGATGGTGCCGCCGGTCAAATAGGAGGCCAGAGCAAGGAGGACGATTCCCAGGCCGAGCCACACAGCCCAGTAGTCTTCCGTCTTCCAGAGTTTTTCGATCTCGCCTGGCAACCGATTCACCTCCGCACAACCGAAGGGCAAAGGTGCAACCCGTGTGCCAGAACCAGAGCTCGTGAAAGATTCCACAAACTGTTGACGGAATATAACTTCGAGGGGGATCGCCGGAGTTCATACGGGGTCACGGGGAAACCCGTGTTACAGATGCGTAACGGCGGACAGGCACCGATTTCGAGCGTGTTCCCGGACCGTAGCACCCGTTGGGGTCACAACGGGCATTTTTTCACCACACGGCCGGACTATCGGCGGCGACTTCGCCCATCGGTCTCGGGTGTTTCGATCCCGAGATCCCGGATTTTCCGGAAGAGCGTGCTGGGGTGAATTCCAAGCTCTGCCGCAGCGGCCTTTCGATTCCCGCCGCTCCGTCTCAGGGCGTCGCCAATGTGCAAAGACTCCAACGCTCTGAGGGTCATCGGCGGACTTTTCGATGCTGTCGAAGCTTCCAGATCTTTGGTCAACTCCGGAGGAAGGTGTTTGAGTTCGATCACGCTGCCGCGGCACAGCACGAAGGCGTGCTCGACGATGTTTTCCAACTCACGTGCGTTGCCCGGAAAGTCGTAGTTCATCAGTAAACCGAGTACATCGGCCGAGACACCCACGACGTCCCTCTCCTGGAGCCGGTTGAAACGGTCGACAAAATGATCGATCAACAGCGGTATGTCATCGCGGCGCTCGATGAGCGACGGCAGTTCGAGGCGCATGACGTTGATGCGATAGTAGAGGTCCTCCCGGAACGACCCGTCGTTGACCATATCGGTGAGGTCGCGGTGCGTCGCCGCGACCACTCGAACATCGGCGGCGACCGGCTCGACACCCCCGAGAGGCTCGTAAATGTGTTCCTGTAAGACCCTGAGCAGGCGAACCTGCATGGCAGGCGAAATATCGCCGATCTCGTCAAGGAAAATCGTCCCACCCTCCGCAACCGCAAACCTGCCTCGTTTGTCGGTGCGCGCATCGGTAAATGCTCCCGCCTTGTATCCGAACAGCTCCGATTCGAGGAGGGTGTCCGGGAGAGCGCCGCAATTGATGGCCACAAAACGCTTTTTCCTGCGCGGCGACAAATCGTGGATGGCGCGAGCAAACAGCTCCTTCCCGGTTCCACTCGCACCGTGGATGACGACCGTGCTGTCGCTGGCTGCGATCGCCGGCAATACCCCGAAGAGATCGCGCATGGCACGGCTCCTGCCGATGATGTCGCCAAGTGAAAATCTCCCCTCGAGTTCCTTTCGCAACTCTTCCACCTGGCTCAGGTCACGAAAGGTCTCGACGCCCCCCACCAGTTGTCCGTGGTCGTTTCGCAGCACGGAGGTCGACACACTGATCGGGACCTTGCGCTCCCTCGCGTCGATGATGAAGGCCGCCCGATTGACCACCGGTTCACCTGTTTCGAGCGAATGACGCAGAGCGCAGCCGCTATCACAAATGCTGGCCTGGAAAATATCGCAGCAGCGTTGCCCAACGGCGTCTTTCCGTGCGACGCCGGTGATCCTCTCCGCAGCGCTGTTGAAGTACGCGATCTTCCACTCGTGGTCGACGGTAAACACACCTTCCGCAACGCTGTCCAAAATGATTCGCCCGATGCCTGGCTCGTCAGCGTCCACCGCTCAGCCCTCCCATCAACGAAACTAACCGTTGCCCCACAATTGTCAAGACCGTACCGCGAGCCCACGGTTATGCCATACTGCTCGGTGAACGAGCGTATGGGTCAACATCGATTGGACACCGAGAATCGCAGGTCCGACGGCCAACAACCACTCGGACCAAGTGGGGATCCGCGTGAATCCGCCGGCGTCACCACGCCACACCCGACCGGTGCGACAAAGCTTGCACGACTTCTAAACATCCGCAAATCGGACCTTTTAACGTACTTCGGCGGCTCTCTTTTTTCGGCCGCTGCAGTCGCAACAGCCTCACCATACCTCTCTCCCATCGCCCTCGGCGCTGCATTGATGGGCGTCTTTCTCCTGGTCGGATGGCTCACAATCAGCCGACGACGAAACGGCACCGAAAATCACAATGGACCGGTGTCGGCCCTCAGACGCGAACTCGATGTGTCTCGGCGCCAGTACGAGCGTCTGTTCTCCGCGGTGCCATGCTTCATTTGCGTGCTCGACCCGGAACACCACATCCTGGAAGCGAACGAGCTCTACCGCCGGGAGTTCGGGGCCACAGAGCGCTCGCATTGCTACGAGGTCTGCAAGCGCCGCACCTCGGAGTGTCCCGATTGCATCGTCGACGCAACCTATGCCGACGGGGTGAGCCGATCAAACGAAGAGACCCTGGTGACCCGCGATGGGCGGCAGATCAACGCAGTTGTCCACACGCAACCGATCTACGAAAAAGATGGCACAATCAGCGCGGTGATGGAAGTGTTCACCGACGTGACCGAGGTCAAAAAGCTGCAGCGCCAACTCGCTCTGACGGGGCGCGCAGTAGCCGGAACCGCTCACCGCGTCAAGAACATCCTGATGGGACTCGAGGGAGGGATTTTCATCGTCAATGACGGCCTCGAAGAGGACAACCGGGAGGCGATCGCAGAAGGATGGGAGATGGTGGAGCGAAACGTCGGGCGGGTGTCATCAATCGTCAAAGACCTTCTCTACTGCTCCAAAGAACGCGCACCGGAGTTCGAGGCCAATGTATGCCCGCAGGAGATCGCGCTCGAGGTTCGAGATCTTTTCGCCAACAGGACGGCCGACGAACACATCGAGGTTCTCGCCGAAGTTTCGGAGCCGCGTCATCTCGTCGTATTAGATCCCGAGGCGATTCACAACCTGCTCTGCAATCTCGTGGCCAACGCGATCGACGCCTGCCGTTTTGATTCTACGGCCAAGAACGACGGACACCGGGTGATCATACGATGCAACCAGAACGGGAACGGCGACACCGTTTTCGAGGTCAAGGACAACGGCGAAGGCATTCCAGAGGAAATGTCGCGCAAGGTCTTCCAGGAGTTCTTCTCGTCAAAGGGAACGGAAGGCACCGGCATCGGGTTGCTGGTGGTTCAGAAAGTGGCTGAAGAGCACGGAGGGACGGTGTCCTTCACCTCGGAGCCCGGGAAGGGAACGACCTTTTGGGTCACGATTCCCCGGATCCACCAACTCCATCCAGCCCACGACCCCAAGGGCGACCAGCCTCTCCTCAACGTCCTTTCCCAATAGCCGGGGCGTCTCCGATCCACGGTTCGAGAAGGGCTCAGGCCGCCCCGATCAACTCTTTCACCTTTTCCAGAAAGGTCTCCCGCTCGATCGGCTTTTCAACCATCGCCTCCGGTTGAGGCAGATCACCGAGATCACCAAAAAAATCGTCCAGCCGTGCGAGCCCCGTGAGCACGATAATCGGGATCGATCCCGTCTTCTCTGAGCCCCGGAGACCACGGTATGCCTTGATCCCGGACTTCTTCGGCATCAACACATCAAGGGTGATGAGATCCGGCTTGTGAGCCTCCGCGAGCCACATCCCTTCCTCGCCGTTGACCGCCGTCTCGGTTTCATACCCGGCCTTGCGGAACACCGCTTCGAGGTATACGCGCATGTCTTTTTCGTCATCGATGATGAGAATTTTTTTCGCCATTTCAGTCTCCTCCCGGCCAGTGCTCACTGTACCTTCGATTCGGCCCCGAGCGCAGCCCTCGATTCCGGAGTATCAATGCGCTCGAGAACCTTGCGAATCGGAGTTCTCAGGTCTTCTTTGTCGAGCGAGCGGATGATGCAGTCGACAAGATCCGGATCCCTCAGAGTCTCGAGCTCAGTGGCGGCGCACTCGACAAGGTCGGAGTTGGCGCTGCCGAGAGCCGAACACAGATACTCGACGGCCAGACCACCGGTTTCTCCACCCTTCTGAGCGATCGTGCCGAGGGCGCGAAGCGCCTTCTCGCTGCGGCGGAATCTCCCGATGGCCCTCACGCCGCGTAACCCGCCACCATACGCTTCGACAAAGGCCTCGACGGCCTCTTCGCTCTTGCGTTCGGAGTCCTCCTCGGCTGCAGCCGACGCCTCCGCGAGATACGACTCATCCGCGAAGTATTCGACTGCCATCCGCCGCACCGTGGGACTGTAGTCCGGGTCCTCGGCGATCGACTCGATGATGCGGCGGTCCGTGATGCGTGAAAAACACATTCCGATGAGTTCGACATCTTCGGGGACCTTGAGGAGATCCGCAACGATTCCCTGGGAAAAGATGCGTTCCACCGCAACGAGGCGAACATCGAGCGCCTCAGCCTGCCGCGCGACTTTCTCGAGATGCGGGTCGGCCGTCAACCGCGAAACCGCAGTCAGCCGAACTCGGGGCGAGTCGTCGGTGCACGCGATCTCGACGAATACCTCCGGGTCATCGATTTTCTCGAGTGCAGCCATCCGGACCTTCGGGTTTGGATGCGAATGATCCTTTTTCTCCAAGACACTCATCACAGCCCTCCTTTCTCGCGGGGGCGCAGCCACTCGTCGCTTCGTACGAACACCGACAGTGGTGCCTGGTTCAGAAATTTTCTAGACATCGCTCTCTCCCAACGCCTGTTCCACCGTCGCGGCGAACTCGTCGGGCTCGATCGGTTTGTCAAACACCGCAAATGGATTGCTCACCGCGAGATGCCGTCCGGCCAGACCACTGACGATGATTATCGGAACCTTGGTCAGCCGTTCGTTCTTCTTCAAACGCCGATAAAAATCCGTGCCGGTTTGATTGGGCATCTGAAGATCGAGAACGATCAGGTCGGGCTGCTCATCCTCAGCAATGCCGTATGCCTGCTTGCCGTCTTCGGCAGTCACCACTCGGTAGCCGCGTTTTTGGAGCACCGCGCTCAGGAAAGCACGAACGTCCGCCTCATCGTCTACGACGAGGATAGTGTGACTCATGGTGGCCTCCGTTCTTGAGAAATCTTCTGGCATCAGACTATTCCTCACGTTCGCGCTCGGTCAAGAATTTCCAGAATGGGATAAACGCCAGCAGTAGGCCGAAGGCCACGATGTAGCCGATGGCTTTGGTGTGGGTGAGAAAATCAAAAAGTGTGTGCATCATCGCCTCCCTAGTGCTGTCCACGCCAGTCGGGGTGCTCGTACATGATCGGCATGTGCATCGCTATCCACCTGAAGACCACCACCGCAAAGGTGATGAACGCGACCGTGACCCAGATTTCCATCCAGGAAGGCATATAACGCTCATCCGCAGGCAACTGCCAATTGAATACGACAAAGGTCGCGTTGAAACGATTGAGGACGATCCCCAAGACGGTGAGAATCGCCGCCACCCGCACCAACAAAAGTTTCCGTTCGCGGTACGCCACAGCGAACAGTGCGCACGGCAGGAGAAAGAAACCGACCAGCTCGAACAGGTACCAGGCGCCCCACCCGGTGGCCAGCAGGTGCCACTCGTTCTCGAGAGTCAGGGCCACCACCTTGATTGCACAATAGATCCCGAGGGTCACCGATGCCGCTTTTGCGAGACCGAAGTTGATGTTTTCGAAATGCTGCCGGCTGATGTCCACCTGGTGATGGAATGCGCGATGGGAGAACAAGCCCTCCACGATCACCATCGCCAACCCGGCGGCAACAGCACTCACAAAGTAGTGCACCGGAATGTGAGGCGAATACCAGAGTGGGTGGAGCTTCGTCGGTGTCGCCATGAACATTGCACCCAAAGTCGACTGATGCATGGTCGATAGAATCAGCCCAAATATGGTGAGACCGAGCGTCAGGCTGCCAACGACCCTCCGCCACTTTTTGAGACCGAGCCACTCGAGCACCGCAGGGGTCGACTCGATAAACAACACGGTCAGGTAGAGCGCCACACACAGGGAGACCTCGAAGAGCGGAGAAGTCGGTCCCGCCGATTTGATGAATGCGTACGGAAGCCGCCACGGCCGGCCGAGATCGGCCAGCAGTCCGAGGACGACCAGAAAGTAGCCGAGGAAGCCGGTCAGGATGGCGGCTCGGACCACCGGCTTGTACTCCTTCATCCCGAAAACGTACACTGCAGTCGACGTAACAAAACCTCCTGCGGCAAGGGCGACTCCACTCATGACATCGAATCCGATCCACAGCCCCCACGGGTAGTTGTTGTCGAGATTTGTTGTCGCCGACAACCCATGGATGAAGCGGATGCCGAGGATCACCGCGCCCCCGGCGAGAATGATGCCGGTGATGATATTGAAGGGCGTCAGGAGCCCGGTTTTGCCGATGTCCGGCGCGGTTGCTGCGTCTGCGGTGACGTCACTCATGACGCACCTCCTTCCTGCGACTCGGCAAGAGCCTTTTTGACGGCGGCATCGATCGATCGCTCCTTGTCCTTTTTGGCACGGTCCGCCGCCGATGCGAGCCTCTTCTTGCTCTCTTCTTCTGCTCCTGCCAGTGCATCGGCAACTGCAACGTCCCGCTCCTTCTTCGCTACCGCTTGCTGGCGCTTGGTGAATGCGTGCATCCCCATCAGGAGCCCGGGATAAATAGTCAGCACCAGCGGCACCACTCCCAGATAGCTTGTGGCGATCGCCGGCAGCGGCTCCGAGGTGAGCCCCTCTTCCAGTCCGAGCGTCCCAAACGACTCGCCCGCCAGGATCATCCAGCTGGTACCGCCGAACTCGTGCTCGCCAAAGATGTGGTTGATGTAGCGATCCGGAAACTTGCGGATCCGCTCTCGTGCGACCTCGATCAATTCTTCGCGCGTTCCGAAGGTGATCGCACCCATCGGGCAGGCTTCAGCGCACCCGGGGAGACGACCTTCCTTGATCCTGTCGTAGCACATGGTGCAGCGCATGACCTTTGGTGTCAGAGGGTCGTCGTACTCGTAGGCCAACGCATTGTACGGGCACGCCATCACGCAGTACCGGCACCCCATGCAGAGTTCCGGGTGGTACAGAACCGGTCCCTCGGGCGTCTTCTCGAAGGCATGGACCAGGCACACCGTTGCGCAGCACGGCTCGTTGCAGTGCATGCACTGCAGCTTGCGGTAGACGTCGCTTCCTTCGCCCTCCGCGTCAACGTATCGGTTGACAACCGTCAGCGAGGTGTCGGTGGTCCGGCGGATCGTGTCGAAAATTTCGGTGTCGCCAACCGGCGCCTCCACCGGGGGAAGTCCGTTGACCTCCTTGCAGGCAACCTCGCACGAACGACAACCCACGCACAAGGTCGTGTCGTGCAGAAGACCGTAGCGTCCCGGATAGCCCTCGAACTTCTTTGTCGTTCCGGCTTCCGCCGTACCGGCGGTCAAGGCAGCCCCGACTGCACTCCCGATGAAGCCTCGTCGCGAAATGCTCATGATTCGACCTCCCTGGCAGCGTGGCAGTCGGTGCAGCTCTGTTTCTGGATCTTCATTGAAATGTGGCAACCAACGCACTGGCGGTGGTAGGCGACCTTGAGACCGGGCAGGTCACGGGTCGCATCAGCATTTTCGGCGTGACAGGACCGGCAGGGCGGGGGTCGCGTCCCCACCGGGCTGTGGTGGTGGCATCCGCTGCACAGCGTTTCGGTGTCGACGTGGAAGCGCCCCGCCAGCGCACTCCCGCGAACGACTTCGTCCAGCTTGGTGACAATCTTCGCGTGCGGCAGTGTCGACGCTTCGTAGTCGTCAACGAGACTCTCGATCACCACCGTCTCCGGGAACTCGTCCGACGTGACGGGCAGCGGTTCAAGGCGCACTTCAGAAAGGACCGGTCCGGTTTCCAACTCCGCTGCGCCCGGAGACGGACCGTTGTGGCACACCACACAGGTGCTGTCCGCCGGCGACCTCCCCATCGAACGATGACATCCCGCGCACTGCGTTTCCGAGGTTTTTTGGGCGTGGCATCCGACGCAGCTGTGCTCCGACGCACTCAGATGGAATGCCTGTGACATCGTCACGCCTTCGCCCTCCGGCGCGCCGCCAAGCGTGTGGCACTCGTCGCACGGCTTGAGGGTCTGATGGTGGCAGCCCGAACAGGAATCAGCGACCGGCTCGTGCCCGAGATGGTTGAATGCGACCGTCGCCGATTTGGCGTTCACGCCGTGAATCCATGCGGTATCGGGCTGGCCGCGCATGAGGCGGGGAATTTCCTCGAGCTTCTTGATTGCGGCCTGGCGTTCGGCATCATGACAGCCGACACACAGAACCGGCCCACCATCCAACTCCGCACCAGCCCGTTCGAGGTGACACGAAACACAAGAGCGGTGGGAAGCGTTGGCCAACGAGAGCTTTCGATCTTCATCGAATGCTCCGTGACAGGACGCGCACCCCTCCTCTTTGCCTTTTTCGTACTTTAGTTTCTCGGTCGCCTCGTCCCAGACGTGGTGGCAGTTCTCACATTTGTCTTCGTATGCTTTCGAGTGGCGGGCATGGAGCGAATAGTCGAAGGACATCGCCGACCGCACCGATACTCCCGGATGCCGCCGCACATGGCACTCTCCGCAGGTCACGGGGCCTGTGGCAAGTGCGTCGCCCGCACGTTCGGTATGGCACTTCATGCAGGAATCGTGGTAGGCGTCGATCAGCGTTTCCCGGGCGTCGATTTCGGCCACCGCTGCGACGCTCGGAATCAACACCCCGTTGTCGTCGATACGATGGCAGGCTTCACAACCTTGTTTTTCGAGCGCCGTCGTATGGGCGGCGTGATTGAACTCGACGGCGGGCCGCTGCATTTCTCCGAACGTATCGGGGAACTGCATCACGACTGTCGCCGGCATGATCGTTCGCGGCTCATTTTCTGTAGCACCCACAATTCCGGCAACCACGACGGCAATGACAACCAGGAGAGGCAGTGTTTTTCGATACATCGTCATTCCTCCCCTCCGGCTTCCGGCATTTCGATGGTCTTGACCAGCATCTCGCTGATGAACGACACGTGGCAGCCGAGCTTGTAGTGGCCGATGATGTCCTCGATTCCGGAGTGGCAGTTGTGGCAAGGGGTGATCACGGTGTGGGCCCCGGTATCCGCGATCTGCTCGGCCTTGACCTTGTTGCTCTTCATCCTCGACAGCTTCCACGGCGGCCCACAGTTGATGAGGCCTCCCCCCGCCTGACAGCAGTAGTTGTGTTCGTGGCGCGGGGTCATATCGCGGAAGTCCTCGCAGATGGCATTGACCACGTAGCGCAGCTTGTCGTGCAACCCGCGGCCGCGGACGATGTTGCAGGGATCCTGGACCGTCACCGGCTCTTCGATCTTGCGGGCGATCTTGATGCGGCCGCTCTTGATGAGCTCGTAGTAGTACTCGACAGCGTGCACCATCGGAATGGGGGGTTTGGTCCAACCCAACCACCGGGGACCGTCGTAGACCGCACCGCGGTAGGCGTGGCCGCACTCGCCCATGACTACCCTCTTGACCTTGAGCTGCATCGCCCGCTCCCAGTGCAGGCGCTCGACACGGCCCATGGTCTCGAAATCCCCCGAGTACATGGCCATGTTGGAGTTGTCCCAGCCATCCGTGGACGGCATCGTCCAGTCGGCGCCGGCAACCTTGAAGATGATGGCCATGTTGGCGATGAGCTGGGCGAGGATTTTGGGCTCCGGCCCGATCACCGAGTACATGATCTCGGCCCCCTCTTTGTCGAGAGGAATGCGGGTCCCCGCGAGCTCCGCCTGGGCGTCCTCCTCCTGCCACATCAGGGTGTCGATCCAATCATCCTGCTGGACCCACATCTGATTCATCGTCACCGCGTGGCTGTTGGTGGTGTCCTGGAGATACTGGGGAACCACCCCGAGAAGATTGAGGATCCGCCTCACCGTCATGATGAGATAAGAGATGTCGATCCCAAAGGGACAATACATGCTGCAGCGGCGGCATGCACCACAGTCGATAAACGCGATGCGCGCCGCATTGTGGAGGAACTCGCCGTCCACCTTGCCCTTTCTTCTTGACCATCTCCCACAAGGTGTCCTCGACCTTCGCAACCGGCGCGTAGTCCGGATCGCCGTTGCGGGAGACATAGCTCTGGCAGGCCTCCGCACACAGCCCGCAATGGACGCAGGTCTGGCGGTAGGCCTCGAGACGCGCTGCGCACTCCTCGGTCAACACCTTGTTGATGGTGGTCTCGATCCTCTCCGGCGTCAGCTTGGCAATGCTGTCGTCAACGCCGGGGTCGATGATTGCAATATCCTGAAGATCAGCCATTTCGCTTTTCTCCCCAAAATGCCCGAAACTTGAAACTGTTCATTACCAATCCCTCGAGCGGCGCACCGAGCCAAATTCCGATCCCATGTAGGCGCGCGTGAAGGCGAACCAGAGCATGTGAATCAGCCGCGTCCATGGGATGGCCAGCAACCACAGGGCTCCCGCAAAACCATGGATGATGATCATCGGTTTGTAGGGCAGCCATTGTTGGTGGGCGATATACCCGGTGACGAACGGCGCCATCACCAGCAGCGCCAGAACGAAGTCCGACGGATGACTGACGTTTCGCACTTCCGGGCGCACGAGCCGCCTGATGATGAAAAAGAAACACGCAAAAATGACCACCAGAGTCATGACGTCGGCAACGCCCTCCGGCAAACTCCACCACCTGATGCCCCATGACTCCTGCCACAGGACCGCGTGCCCCATGAGGAACAGCGGTGTCACCAGCAGACAGATATGAAACGCATAGGACAACATGGTATAGACAGGGTGGAGCTGCATTTTGCGTCCACCAAAAGGAATCAACCAGTGGAGGAGCGACCGTGACGCCATACTTGGCGCTGAAGGTCGGATAGACCACCTTGTCCTTCTTCGCCAGCATCGCCATCGTAATGAACTGATAGGCCATGCCGCCGAAGAAGCCGATGAATGCGATCCAGACCAGGGGGCCACGAACGAACTCGTACATACTCCCTCCTTCGCTCACTCTTGGAAGGTGGTGCCGAATGCAACCACCTGCCGGGCGTAGGTCCCGTTGTCCACTGCCCGAATCAGCAATCGCTCGCCGTCGGCGCTGATCACCGGATCCCAGAGCGATTCGAACCACGGGCTCCAGATCTTGCCGTCAATCGCGATCGCGAATCGACCGTCCCGTTCCACCTTGGCCAGCACACGATCGCCGGCGGGTGAAAAGACGGGGTCCCACACCATGTCGAAGGTCTCCGGCCAGGCTGTGTCGTCCACCGCGATGCTCCATCGTCCGTTGTTCCTCACACCAGCCGCGACGCGGTTTCCATCCGGCGAAAAGACCGGCGGCAAGACCAGATCGTCAAAAGTCGACTTCCACGGGCGGTCGTCAACCACGACCGTCCACTGGCCGAATCCAGGAGCCGCCACCGCCGCGATGTGTTGGCCGTCCGCGCTCAGGCGGTGGTTCCAGAGCTGCATGAAGCGGCTGTCCCAGATCGGGCTGCCGTTTTCGGCGATCGTCCACGACCCATTCAAACGGACCGGCGCCACCAGTCCAGCCCCACCCGGCCGATAGGACGGGTTCCCACACGCAGCCGAAACGGCTCTCCCAGGTCGCCGAATCTTCGGCCAGGGTGTACTCGCAGATGTCGAGCCGGACCTCAGCCGCCACGTGCGTTCCCATCGGGGCTGATGGCGGGACCGTAGACGTTGATGAATTTCTTATCCCACGGCGTTCCGTTCACCGCCACGCTCCAGGTCCCCTCCATGAAACCGAAATGTCGGCTTCAGCGAGAGGCTCCACCTGAACCAGAGCGACGACACAGTCGCCGTTCTTCACTCACGGCAAGCCCTCTCGAGGAGTGGAACCGTCTGTTCCCACGGCTGTCCGTTGACCGCCACCGTGTACTCCATGTTGTCCTTGATCTGGAGCGCCAGGACACTGCCGTCCCGGTTGAATACCGGGTTCCAGGCAAATTCCCAGCGCTGTTCCCACGGCTCACCGTCGATGGCCACAGTCCACTCGTCGTCGATCCGAACCAGCGAGGTCAGACGCCCGTCCGGAGCAAATGCGAGATTCCAGGCCTTTTCGAACTCGCCCTCCCAGAGCGTATCGTTGACCGAAACCCGGAATGCGTCCGGGCCAGTCAGAACCGGCGCCGCGATGCGTTCTCCGTCCGCACTCACCACCCACTCGTGGACCTGGTCAAACCGGTCCTCCACCGCGCGGAGGTTGCAGACGAGCTTTTTCCCCGTGTCCCAACTCCATGCTTCGCGATCGACCATCCAGCCGCTCCCTTCGTTTTCTCCCCGAACCACGACTGGGCATTCGCCCGTCGTTGGGCCCCCCGCTGCAACGGCTGTGCCAGAACGAAAATCTCCCGCGTGGGAGCGATTAAGACGCGTGTTTCGAACAGATTGCCAGACAGGACCCGTGCGACGGCACCATGCCTAACATTGCAAATTGCGATACTCGGCAATGACTCAGGATTGCAAAAGGCAATGATCTGGTCGCCCACATCAGCAATTCTGATCGATTCTGATGAGTTATTCGCCGGCCGGCGTTCTCGGGAGCGTTCCGGCCCGCGAACGCGCGCACAGCGGTGGCTGCGAAAAAGCCACCCGATCCGTCTCGAAAACAACCCTTGTGAGAACTGGGGGGTCGCGTTTCGAGCCAAACGCCGTCAAGCCGCCGTTCAACCTCCCCGGACCCACCGTCATTGCCGACGTTCAAGCAAAACACCCGGGGTTGCCGGGCCTCCCGATGTATTGGCACGCACCGTGCAAGGGCATGAAGACAACCATCAGAGAACGAACAGAAAGGAGTTTCCGATGATCCCCGATCGACTCAACAAAAACGAGGTCTTCCAATTTCTGCGCCCCGAACAGGTGCGTGCCATCAGTGACGTCGCCCAGGTGGTGGAGTTCGACGCCGGGGAAACCATCTACGAGCGCGGTACGCCGGCCGATCACTTCTACGTGGTTCTGGGCGGCCAGGTATCTCTTCGTCTGCCCGGAACATCTGGGGTCAGCATCCAGATCGAGGAGCTCACCGAAGGTGCAGTGTTCGGCTCCTGCATCTGCTTCCAGCTCGTGGAATACTCTCTCAACGCCCAGTGCACGCGCGACTCGAAGCTCCTCAAGATCGAATCGGCCACCCTCAAGGAACTCATGGATAATGACCTGATGATGGGCTACACGCTCCAGACCCAGATCTCCCGCATCTATTTCAACCGTTACATCCAGACCATGAAAAAGCTGCAGTCGATCGTCATGAACCTGCCGCTCGAGCCAGCGCAGCTCGAGCCGGTGAGAGCGCCCGTTTCTGTCTGAGGCCTTTGGTTGTCAAACACCCTGTCCGCACGACCCTGGTCTGGGTGATCGGGCTCAGTGAAGCACTTTTTCGAGAAAGCGCTCGTCAACCTCCGCGACCCCGCCCATGGCGGTGCCGACAATGCCACCCATCATCCTCGCCATGAGGCCGATGTTCATATGCGAAACCCATACGGTGCCATCGGTGAGCTCGTAGACCGACCACGAGCACGGCATGATCGCCGACAATTTCGGTTCGGCCCCAAGGACGACTTTGGCGACGTTCGGGTTGCACATGAAGTAGAGGCGAATGCGCTTCACGTTGTCCGGCAAACCACCTTTGGCGGAGAGCTTGGCCGACATGTCGAAGCTCTCCATCGGGAAGCTCCAGCCTTCAGCAGCAGGCACCACCTCCTCGATGGCCTCACAGGTGTCCTCGAAGGACCGGGAGCATTTCTCGGGCACAACCATTTTCGATCGCATCATCATGACGACTGCTACCACGGTGATCACGATACCGACAAGGATGCCGGCGATCAGCGCTACGGGTACGTTCATTTCGTTCCTCCCGGGTCAGCGCCATCTTCTGCGCTGAATCTTTATAAATTCATATTAGCATATTCTTAAATAGTGTGCCCAAGGAGCCAAATGTCGATTTCGCGCGTGGAAAAAGGCACGGACCGTGCCAAAGATCGGCGGCGGGTCCGTTGTCGGCGTCGTCTATAGTATTGGCCACGATGTACCACGACGATCCACACGCGGCGCAAGTCATCCTCGACAGCGTGACCGACGGTGTCTTCACCGTCGACCGCGAGTGGTGCATCACCTCGTTCAACACCGCAGCGGAGAAAATCACCGGAGTTCCCCACGACAAGGCTATCGGCAGACGGTGCTGCGATGTCTTTCGGGCGAGTATCTGTGAGAACGAGTGTGCGATCGGCCAAACGATCCGATCGGGGAACCCGATCGTCAATAAGGCGATCTACATCATCGATGCTCGCGGGCGCACGGTTCCGATCAGCATCTCCACCGCAATCATCAAGGACGCGTCCGGCAACGATCATTGGAGGCGTCGAGACCTTCCGCGACCTCAGCCTGGTGGAGGAACTCAGAAAGAAATCGAGGGTCGGTACAGCTTCGCCGACATCATCGGTCGAAGCCCGGCCATGCAGTCCCTGTTCGAGCTTTTGCCAGTGGTCGCTGACAGCGACAGCACGGTTCTGATCAACGGGGCAAGCGGTACCGGGAAGGAGCTGGTTGCCCGTGCGATCCACAGTCTTTCGCCGCGGAGGGAGAAGACGATTCGTGGCCATCAATTGCGGCGCTCTTCCCGACACCCTGCTCGAGTCCGAGCTTTTCGGCCACAAGGCCGGCGCATTCACCGATGCGCGCAAGGACAAGCCGGGGCGGTTTGCCCTCGCCGACGGGGGAACGATTCTGCTCGACGAGATCGGCGACGTCTCACCGGCCATGCAGGTAAGACTTCTCAGGGTTTTGCAGGAACGGGTTTACGAACCGCTGGGCTCGGTCGACACCGGTCCCAGTCGATGTACGGGTCATCACCGCCACCCACCAGGATCTCAGGAAGCTCGTCAGGAGAATCGCTTCCGAGAGGATCTGTACTACCGGATCAACGTGTTCCGGATCGATCTCCCTGCGTTGCGAGATCGGCGCGAGGATATTCCGCTTCTCGTCGACCATTTCGTGTCGAGATTCAACGCGCTGCAGAACAAGGTGTAGCCGGCGTCTCAGACGACGTCATGAACGTGCTCATGAGGTGCGACTTCCCGGGCAATGCGCGGGAGCTGGAAAACATCATCGAACATGGTTTCGTGCTGTGCCGGCAGGGTGTGATCGAGCTTCACCACCTGCCCCAGGAAATTCTCGAGACGCGCAGGATTGCCGACAGCGAAAATCAGTCCCGGAGCCACCTTGAGATCGATCGAGGCGTTCCACATCACCGACGCCATCCGCCGCCACGATGGGAACAGAAAAGCGGCGGCGAAGGAACTCGGCATTCATCCGACCACCTTGCGGCGGAAAATCAAGGACCTGGGGATCGATGTCCCGGCCCGCGACGGACGAAGTCACGGGAAAGACCACACATCGTAAACGGCGATATTTGCGGCCTTCGGCATTTTCGAATCTCGGTCTCGCAGATCCGGCCACAGAAGCGTCGCTCATGCGACCCCTCTCGCGTTGATTGCAACCGCGCGTTTTGCTCGCTTTTTATCGACGCCTTGAATGCGATTCGCTGTTGTATCACCCACCCCCCACACGTTCCGAATCTTTCCCCAGGCCAGATTTGAGGGATCCCTTTGGTTCGCCGTCCCCAGAATGACGCCTGGCATCGTGGTTGCATGAACCCATTTGCCATGAGAATCGCGATCCCCGTATGGAATGGTCGAATTTCTCCCGTGTTCGATGTTGCCAGGTCAATCCGGATCATCGACGTTCGTCATGGCGCGATAACAGATATTTCAGACCATCGCCTCGAAAACGACAAACGATCCC
Source organism: Candidatus Sulfomarinibacteraceae bacterium (assembly GCA_963769215.1). Classification (GTDB taxonomy): domain Bacteria; phylum Acidobacteriota; class Thermoanaerobaculia; order Thermoanaerobaculales; family Sulfomarinibacteraceae; genus Sulfomarinibacter. The sequence continues at coordinate 107,167 of CAVYKX010000003.1, forward strand.
AGGCACTTGTAAATCTCGGCGCCGATCTCTTGATCTGTGCAGCCATCTCCACACCCCTCGAATCCACGGTGTGGATGTCGGGTGTCGAAGTCATTCCAGATCTGTGCGGGACCGTTGAGGAGATTGTCGAAGCGTTCGTCGCCGGCGAAACAGAGCTGGCACGATTTCGCTCACCCGGGAACACCCACAGACTCCGCTCTCCACAAAAAACATCATCGCGTCAGCGAATCAACCCAGGGGGATCTCGATGACTGACGCATCGCCACGACCCTTCACCTTCCTGGCGATCGGCCATATCGAGTCCATCGACGGTGGCCACATACCCAGCGAGACCACCCACGAAGAGACACTGATTGTCCTCCGGCCAGATCTGGCGGGCGGCCTCGACGGTTTCGCACCGGGTGATCGAATGACCGTGATCTTCGTCTTCGACCGCGCACAGGATTTCGAGCTTCGCCAACATCCGCAGGGCAACCCGCAAAGGCCTCGTCGCGGCGTCTTCAACCTTTGCAGCCCGCACCGGCCCAACCCGATCGGGATGACCAGTGTGGAGATTCTCGAAATCGCCGGAAATATCGTACGGGTCCGAGGACTCGATGCCTGGCCGGGCACCCCGATCCTCGACCTCAAACCGGAGAAGGGCGGAAAGAGATGAAGCACGTATTCGGACCCGTGCCGTCACGCCGTCTCGGGCTGTCTCTCGGGATCGACCCGGTGCCGCTCAAGACCTGCAACTTCAATTGCATCTACTGCCAACTGGGTCGAACCCGGCCTTTGACGAGGAAGAGGAAAGCGTTCTTCAATGTCAGTGACATCCTGGCCGAGGTCACGACCACCCTGGCCCAAAGTGAGCCCGGGTCCATCGATTGGATCACATTCGTCGGATCGGGCGAAACCACGTTGTTCTCCCGCCTCGGATCGCTCATTCGATTCGTCAAGACCGTCTCCAACCTGCCGGTGGCAGTGATCACCAACGGTTCATTGCTCTTCCTCCCGGAGGTCCGGAGAGCGCTCTCGGCAGCAGATGCCGTCCTTCCGAGCCTCGATGCGGGAAGCGAGGAACTTTTCGCGAGTATCAACCGGCCTCACCACGATTTCACGTTTGCACGCCATGTTGACGGGCTGATCGAATTTCGAAAGGTCTTCGACGGCAGTCTGTGGATCGAGGTCATGCTCCTCGACGGAATCAACGACTCGCGCGACGCCCTCAGCGACATCGCTTCAGTTATGGAACAGGTCGAGCCGAATGAGATCCATATTTCGACTCCCACACGTCCCCCAGCCGAACCATGGGTCGAGCCGCCATGCCAAGGTGGTCTCGAACGTGCGTCTTCTATCTTCGGCAGCGTCGCCAAAGTGTTGAATCCGATCACCGTCGAGGTAGATTCTGGCGTCAAGGGAGACCTCGAGGACGTCGTGTTGACCATCATTTCTCGCCACCCCCTCCAAGAGGTCGAGCTCGTCCGGACCCTCGAACACCTGGTACCCGGAAGGGTCCTGGAAACCCTTGCCACCCTTGCCAACAGCAAAAAGATCCGGGTGGTCGAACGATTCGGGAAGCGTTTCTGGTGTGCGGCAGGAACTCAGTTTCCAGATCAGACGTGGAACGGCAACTCTCATTCACGGCCGCGGGCCGACAGGTCTCACTACTGGGCATAGCACGGCCGGTACGCTGTTCTGATATTCGGTGTGCTGACCCGGGGGGTCGGTCGAACCGGCTTCAAGCGCGGCAGCCCGATCTTCCCCTGGTTCGACAAACGACACCCTCAGTCTGGAAGGTACTACGTCGATTCCAACTGTATCGACTGCGACGTCTGTCGGGAGACAGCCTCCGAAAACTTCAGGGCCAACGAGGAGGAAGGCTATTCCTTCGTCTACAAACAGCCCAAGACCGACGAGCAAGAAGCTCAGTGCCGCGATGCCTTGGAGTCGTGTCCTGTCGAGGCGATCGGTGATGACGGCGAGGATGCATAAGAACCGGAGATGCTACCAATATTGGTGCTGTAGGACTCGCACCGTGCGCCTCCTTCATCCATTGCCGGGATCTTCGGCCAAGACCCTGAAGGCATGAGAATTGCATCTCTCCTCATCGAAATGACCACTCGGTTTCGGTAGCCACGGCCCATTTCGATTCGGCATTCCTATCTATCGATTCCGTCGGTGGAGAGGAGGTCGCCATGAATCGACATGAACCACGCGAGCTAGCTGAGGAGAAGTGTTGCATCTGCCTGGAATGCAACACCCGGGTGCCCTACAGGAACTGGATCACCTGCCTCGAGGTGAACTGTCCGAAGTGTGGCGCGATCATGGTGCGAGAAGGCAGCCCGTACCACGAATACGTCCTGCGACACGGCCATGCCTCTGTTGGCAGCTCTCATATAGTCCACCGGGTGTGGAAGAGGCGGCATCGCGAGGTCAGGCATTCCTACGAATAACGCCGGGGCTTGAGGACCTCGGAGAGAGGAGGCCTTGTGAACATGATCGATCGAGATGCCCTCGGCCACGATCAACGGACAGAAAGTGTTCGTTCTGAAGATGATCCAGGGCCGCAACCCCGAGTGGGTCAACCGAATTTTCTTTGCTCGCTTTGACCCCAAAGCAACCTCATTCGACCAGCTCGAACCCACGTTTCACAATCGAGAGTTCTTTTTTCAGCGATGGCTTCGAGAGATGAACTTAGACAGCCGTCATTCCAAATTCCAACCCACAGGAAAAATCGGAGCTGACGCGGTGTAGTTGGGCATGAGATAAACAGAGCAAATCGCATCTCTATCGGCGGCTCCAATCAGGCATTCTGCAATTCCGCCCACCTGCCACGAGTGAGGGATCCCGCGAAAACCCTTTTCCTGCATCATCACTACCGGATTCTCGGAACCATCCAACATTGGCAGGATCGTTGCATCAGTAGAGGTGTGGGCAACTGAGAGTCGGCAGAGGAGAATCCTCGTTGTACCGGATTCGCTTCTGCACATTCACAGCGGCCTCAAGACCTTCGAAATCAACCTGATGAAAGGAAGAATAATGAGGATCGCGATCAGCGCAACTGGAACCTCGCTCGACACCCAAATGGACCAACGATTCGGTAGGTGTCCCTTCTTCGTTATTACGGATTCTGGGGGGGCCGATCACGAGTATGTTGACAACCCGCATGCGCAACTCGGGCACGGAGCCGGAATTCAAGCGGCGCGAATGCTGATCGAACGGGGTGTTACGACAGTTCTCACCGGCCGTTGCGGTCCCAACGCGGTCGAGACCCTCGAAGCGGGAAAGATCGACGTCATCACCGGGTACGGCGGCACCGTTCGCCAGGCTTTGAAACGATACGCCACAGACGGCGGCGGACGGTCCGTGCCTGAGGACGCCGCCCCTTCAGCCTCCGGTTCACCGTCAGGAGGTGGGCGTGGAATGGGTCGGGGAGCTGGCGGAGGCATGGGCCGCGGGTCCGGGAGAGGACGCGGCCAGGGAATGAGAACTCCAGACAAGCCCGGGAAATGACCGGTCAAGGAAGTCGTTTAATGCGAGTAGCGGTTGCGAGCGGCAAGGGCGGAACCGGGAAGACCACCGTCGCCACGAATCTGGCCTGGGTGGCGGCGCAGGAGGAAAGATCAGTCGTCTATCTCGACTGTGACGTCGAGGAACCGAACGGGCAGATCTTCCTCAAGCCAATCGTGAACTGGTGCAAGCCGGTGACTGTCTCCGTGCCGAGAGTCGACGCGAAGGTGTGTGATCTCTGCGGGCTGTGCGGTGAAATCTGCCAGTTCAGCGCGATCGTTCCCGTCGGCGAAAAGGTTTTGGTCTTTCCGGAGCTCTGCCACTGCTGCGGTGGCTGCGATCTCGTGTGTCCGCTGTGCGCGATTACCGAAGTCCCTCGTGGAATCGGCACTCTGACGGCAAGCCAGAGCGGATCCATGCAATATTTCCAGGGTCTGCTCAACATCGGTGAGGCTATGAGCCCACCCGTCATCCGCGCCGTCAAGGCGGAAGCCCGTGAAGCAGACCTGGTGATTGTCGATGCCCCGCCGGGAACGTCGTGTCCGGTGGTCGAGGCCGTCAGAGATTGCGATCTTGTGCTGCTCGTGACGGAGCCGACCCCATTCGGTCTTCACGACCTCGAGCTCGCCATCGAGACGGTCCAGAAACTCGAAATCCCGTGCGAGGTCGTCATCAACCGCGCGGGGCTGAATGGCGCAGCCACGAAAGAGCTGTGCCACCGCAAAGGGGTCGAGATCGTCGCCGAGTTTGCCGACGACCGCCGTATCGCCGAAGCCTACTCGCGGGGTGAGCTGGCAGCGGAAGTGGACTCGGATATCCGCGATCAATACCGCTCCCTGTTGGCACACATCGAGGACACGACATGAAACAGCTCGTAGTAATCAGCGGCAAAGGAGGAACCGGCAAGACCTCTCTCGTTGCATCTTTCGCCGCCCTGGCCGAGAAGACCGTCCTGGCCGATTGTGATGTGGATGCCGCCGACCTTCACCTGGTGGTTCAGTCTTCATTGGTTTCGCGCAACGACTTCTACGGAGGAAAACGTGCAGCGATCGACCCCGACCTGTGTGCCGACTGCGGCACGTGTGAGGATGTCTGTCGATTCGATGCCATTGCTTCGGGTCGGCGGGCAAAGCGTGCAGATTCCGTCCAGCCCACCATCGACGCCGTCGCCTGCGAAGGTTGCGGTGTGTGCGCCTGGTTCTGTCCGGAAAATGCGATCGAGCTCGTGGATACGATCGACGGTGAGTGGTATCTCTCGGAGACCCGTTTCGGACCAATGGTTCATGCACGGCTCGACCCGGCCGGCGAGAACTCCGGCAAGCTGGTCAGCTTGATTCGATTCGAGGCTCGAAAGACGGCCGCGAGTCGGAAGATCGAACACATCATCATCGATGGATCTCCAGGAATCGGCTGCCCGGTGATTGCGTCCATTACTGGTGCCGACATTGTCCTGGTGGTCACCGAGCCGACTCTCAGCGGCCTCCACGATCTCGATCGGGTCATCCAGCTCACGAATCACTTCGAGATCCCGGTATTGATCGTCGTCAACAAATACGACGTGAACGAAGAAATCACCCGGCGGGCCGAGCAGCACGCACGGAGGTTGGGGGCGGAGATCGCCGGCCGCGTCCGCTGGGATCCTGCAGTCACCGAAGCGCAGATCCGCGGTCTTTCCGTGGTCGAGCACACAAACAACGGTGCGGGCGCGGACATCGCCGACGTCTGGAAAAACGTGAAATCGCGGCTCGCAGCAAAGCTGCCACTCTTCGTGGAGGCCTGAGAGCATGAATAACGAACCCAACGCATTCCTGCCGGTCAAGGGCCAGTCCGAGCGCAAACTCCACGACCGGGCGCTGCACGCCATCCAGCCGATTCTGGAATCCAACTCCCACGACGCTGACGATCCTCCCACCAAACAAGCAGCTGAGGAAATGGCGGTGTCGGTATGAATCGAGCGTTCGGCTGCGGCGCGAACGGTGGTGCGGGTTCTTCAGGCGTACAACCAACCGATGCGACATTCACACCGATCGCGATAGGCCCCGTCGAGATGCAATGCCGCCTCGCGATGGCCCCGGTCAAGACGGCTCTCGGCGATCCGGATGGGTTGGTCAGTTCGCGTCACGTCGCGTACTATCGCCGCAGGGCCGAGGGAGGTGTCGGCCTCGTCATCGTCGAGCCGCTCTTCGTGGACCCCAGAGGCCGGGAACACCCGCGGCAACTGGCCGTGGACCGGGACGAGACAATTCCCGGGCTGCGCAACCTCGCCAGTGCGATCCAAACGACCGGGACTCCGGCCTTTGCCCACCTCAACCATGCCGGTCGAGCCGCCAACCCGAAGGTGATCGCGGGTCCGCCGGAGGCGCCGTCGGCAGTGACGTGCCCGACCACCGGAGCGACACCAGAGGCCATGTCCACCCGCCGGATCGAGGCAGTCCTCGACGCGTACCGGCGGGCGGCACAACGGGCCCGCGAGGCGGGATTCGACGGCATCGAACTGCAGCTCGGTCTCGGGTACCTGCCCGCCCAGTTCCTGTCCACCAGGACCAATCTGCGCGAAGACGAGTACGGCGCCACGGGCGAGGATCGCTGGCGCTTCGTTTCCGAGCTGTTGGCCGGGGTCCGCGCAGCAATCGGCCACCACATGGCACTCGTCGCACGGATCTCAGCGGACGAGAAGGTCGACGGTGGGCTGGGGCTCGAGGACGCCGTCTTGCTCGCCCGCCGCCTCGAGTCGCGAGGGATCAACGCACTCCACGTCGTTACCGGGTCCGCCTGTGACAGCCCGCCGTGGTACTACCAGCACATGGCTCTCCCCGAGCACGTCAACGAAAACCTGGCGGCCAGGGTGCGAGGCGAGGTCTCGATTCCGGTGATCGCCGCCGGGAGGCTTGGTGGCGCAGACCGGATCCGGGGCGTCCTCGGAGAAGGCCTGGTCGACGTCATCGCGCTCGGAAGGCCGCTCGTGGCTGATCCCGGTCTGCCACGCAAGATGCGAGAGGGCCGCGATGAAGACATCATCGCGTGCGGGTCCTGTCTCCAGGGTTGCCTGGCCAAGGTCAAGGCCGGCGGTCCCATCGGTTGCATCGTAAACCCGGAACTCGGACACGAAACAGATCCGTTGCCGCCCGATGCGGGTGCGGGCGTTCGCCTCGCCGTAGTCGGCGGCGGCCCGGCCGGCATGGCGGCGGCGTTGGCCGGACACATTGCCGGGGCCCACGTCACGCTTCTCGAGCGGTGCGGCTCCCTCGGCGGCCAGTTCTCCCTCGCACCGCTGACGACCGGAAAGGCGGCGATGGCTCGGCCCCTGCAGTCCCTGGTCGGTCTGGTTGGGCGGATCGGTTTGCAGGTGCGGACCGGCGTCGAAGCCACGGTCGACTCGATCGCAGACCTCAAACCGAACCACACGATCGTGGCCACCGGATCGATCCCCTCGACGCCCCCGATTCCCGGCCTCAACGAAGTTCTGACCGCAGAGCAGATCCTCAGGGGCGAACGTGAGGTCGGACGCAAGGTGCTCATCCTCGGCGGAGGCCTGGTGGGGATCGAGATGGCCGAGCACCTCGCATTTGACAACCACGAGGTCGTCGTCATCGAGCTGCTCGAAGATACGGCTCGAGACATGGAGGCCATCGCCCGAAAGATGACGATAAAACGGTTACAGGAGCTGCCCGTAACCATCCACACCAGCACCCGGCTGGTTCGGATGGACGGCGACGAGGCCGTCATCGATGATGCTGACGGCGGCAACCAGAGGTCCATCGGTCGCTTCGACTCGGTCCTGGTGGCCGTCGGTCACCAGCCCTACGATCCCCTGTCGGAAGGCCTCCGTGCTGCCGGGCTGGCGGTCACGGTGATCGGAGACGCTCACCAGCCCGGGCAGATCTTCGATGCCACGAACGCCGGTCGACAGGCGGTCGAAGCGGTGCTGCGATCGACCGGGGTCCACCGCCGGGGAGAACCGTCGTGAACATCAGCGAGTTGATGACCGAGCTGTCGTCTTCGGACTCGATGGCGATCGACCGCGAAACCCTGGCCGGCCTCCTCGAGGCAGCCGAGGTACTCCGCCAGGACGACACCTGCATTGCAGGTATGATCCGCATCCTGTCCGTCGGCGGGGCCATCCTGGTCCAGGAGGAGACGCCCGATCGCGAGGTGCTGACCCGCGGCATGGCGACGCGTGAGGGCGCCGACACCTTCGTCAACGACAGGCTCGAAATCTACGAGAGGATGTGGGACGGGTGCGGCTGCAAAATCAACTACTTCGACTGAATGACCACCCCGGTGTCGAGGCCGGGCGCGTGGAGGAACCGTGAGCACTGGACCATCGCACGACGCCACCAGTCCGATTCTCAGGATCGCGTGGGAAACCATGCCGCAGGCGATGCGGAACACCGTCAGCAAAGCGCCTGTGATTCCGCAGATCGCCGCCCGAGCCAAGGCGGCCGCCGCCAGGCACCCGGATTTCGTCCGCGGCGACCAGGGGCAGGTCGTCGACGTGATGCCCGATCGAGAGGTCTACTACGGCCCCTCTTCCGGCCTGCCCGAGCTGCGCGATCTGGTCGCCCGCTTTTGGACTCTGGCTTACAACCTGCCCGGAGATGGGCTCGGGGCCGAGCACGTGGCCATCGTATCCGGAGCCACAGAGGGCATCGCAATTCTGATGCGGTTGCTGGCGCCCGGCCGGGCCGTCGGCGTTCAGCGGTTCTGCTGGGGAAACTATCGCAACCTCATCGCACACGCGGGTGGCGAAGCGGTCACGCTCGATTTCTTCGCTCCAGACGGCACCTTCGACCTGGCCGGTCTCACCGGCGCCATCGAGGAAAAGAACATTCGAACGCTGCTCGTCAACTTTCCGGCCAACCCGACCGGAGACGTGCTGACGGACGACGAGTTGGCGTCACTCGCAAATCTGGCGCGCGAGCGGGATCTCCTCCTCGTGTCGGACGAGGTCTACAACTGGATTCGGTACGACGACACGCCGCGGACCCTGCTCGAATTTGCCCCAGAACGCACGCTGGTGATCGGCGCCGCATCCAAGGAGTATCTGATTCCCGGCGCACGCACGGGTTACGTTCTGAGCACCGATGCCGCCTTCTGCGGCGAGTGGATGCCGCGCCTGATCCGGTCCACCTCGTCATCGCCCAACGTTCTCGGTCAGCAGTTGGCCACCGATTTTCTGGCGTGCGATGTGGCCGATCTCGAGGCGGGAAGGCCGCCCACCCATCTCTCCGCCATCAAGGAAGAGCTCCGGCGGCGACGTGACGCGATGGTCGAGGCGCTCCATACGAACGGATTCCAGATCCACACACGCCACGGTGGGCTACCCCTGGGAGGTATCGCGCTGTTGGCACGACTTCCCGACGGCCGGGAGGACGATCTCGCCGTCGTCGACACGGCCATCGATACAGGGCGTTTCAGTGCCATTCCGGGCAGCGCATTCGGAGCGCCGGGTTGCATCCGTTTCGGCTATGCAGGAATTCCACTCGACGGGATTGAACGACTCGCCATTGTCCTTCCTGAGGTTCTCGACGCGGTGAGCTGAGAAGCCCGGACAAAGACCCGGACCGGAACACAGGCGATGGTCTCGACAGAAATGAGGTCCTGATGATTCGTCCAGAGGGATTCGGCATGGGCCCGCGGGGCTGTTGCGTTTGTACCAGATGCGGTACCGCTGTCGCCCACCGCGCCGGCGCTCCCTGCATGGAGCAACGCTGCCCGAAGTGCGGTACTCAAATGGTTCGCGAGGGGAGCCCGCACCACCGCGCCGCGATCGAAGGAGAATTCGAACCCGGTATTCCGGGAGAGGAGAGTTCTGAATGAAAAAAGTCGGCATCATCATTTGCGACCGCTGGCGCAGGTGCGCCGGGGGAAAATGTCTTCGTGCGCTCGAGGAGCGACAAGGTGCATTCAGCATGTACGAGGGTGAGGAGGTGGAGCTGGCGGGCTATACCACCTGCGACGGCTGTCCGGGCGGCAACGTCGAGTATGCGCCGGCGGAAATGAAGGATAACGGAGTCGAGGTGGTCCACCTCGCCACGGGCCTCCTGGTCGGCTACCCGCCGTGTCCTTACATCGACGACTTCAAGCACTTCATCGAGGAGAAGTACGGCTTAGAGGTCGTGCTCGGGACCCATCCCATCCCACAGAACTACTACGAGACGCATCAGGCGCTCGGAACGTGGAAATCCCCGGTGTGGGGAGAGAAGATCCGGTGGACGCTCACCGATGAGGCGATGCGCAAGAGTTACGACTGACAACCTTCGCAGACGATCCCGGGAGCCGTCGCGCGAGTTTCGATTTTTCGTGTGAGCATCTATGCAAACTATTGAATTATCAATAATTTACTTGATGAAATTCACGTCAGCTTCTATCATCGCCAGGTACAAGGAGGCCATATGACAGACGAACCCAAAGGATGCGCGCGGGTGACCGGGGCCGTTCTAGGCGAACCATCACCCGAGGTTCCTGATGCTCAAAAAACAAACGGCACGTCCAAGGAGGATTTCATGGCGGCACGAGTAGGACAGAAGGCACCCGATTTCAATGCTCCAGCCTATTTCAAGGGCAGCTTCGAGAATGTTCAACTCTCCGACCATTTCGGCAAGTGGATCCTACTTTGCTTCTACCCGGGCGACTTCACTTTCGTTTGAGCGACCGAAGTGTCGGCGGTCGCCGACAAGTATCAAGAGCTCCAGGACCTCGGCGTCGAAGTGTTCTCGGTCAGCGTCGACAGTCACTTTGTCCACAAGATGTGGAACGACCATGAGCTTTCGAAGATGGTCGACGGTGGGATCCCCTTCCACATGCTCTCGGACCAGGCCGGCAATATCGGCACGGCCTACGGAGTCTATGACGAAACACAGGGAATCGAGCTGCGCGGCCGGTTCATTATCGATCCGGACGGCGTGATCCAGGCCATGGAGGTGCTGACACCGCCGGTCGGACGTCGCATTGCGGAGTCGATCCGTCAGGTGCAGGCCTACCAGCTTGTTCGCGCCAGCGGAGGCGCCGAGGCAACGCCCGCCGGTTGGATGCCGGGAGACCCGGTCCTCAAACCGGGGCCGGGCCTGGTCGGCAACGTTTGGAAGGAGTGGAAGCCGAACGAGTAGGGGCCAAAGGCCAGGGCAACTACGAAACCCTCAGCGCCACCCCCAGGCCGGTCTGGTTCGTCCTCATGGCCAAGTGCGAGGTCATTGCCCGGCACATCGGGTGCGAGCCGGGTTTTTTTGTCTTGCAGCAGCTTGGCAAGGCGACCTGAACGCCGACACCCGGGTATTTCTCAGGCCGCAACCCCGATCCGAGGTGTTCCCCCTATGACTTGAGCTCCTCGAGGCGTGCCTTCAGGCGTTGAATCTCGGCCTCGAGCGAGGCGGTTTCCTCCTCGAGGTTCCTTCTCTCGGCTGTGGCGCCCTGCTGCCAGCCAGGTTGTCCCGTGGCCCAGAACCGGTTGCGCCACCCTCGACCGCGGCCGAAGCCGCCCTGGCGACCACCGTAGCCACCCCTTGAGAAATGCCGTGTGTTCGAGTCGCTTCGGCAAAATCCAAAACCTCCACCGGTCAACGGTCCGTTACCCATCGGTCCGCTTCGATCTCCTCCTGGCATGATCTTCTCCTTTCAGCGCTCCGTTTGACGCCCGGCACGACGGCTCTCAATCTCCTGGTGGTGCGGCGAGCCTTCTCGTACCAACGCGACGCCGCAGGTCGGGCACCGCTCGTCGAGACACGGTGAGCCGGGCTGGTGCGGGATTTTCTGCCCGCACTTGGGGCAAATGCAGAAACCGCCACCGCCCAGTCCTCCGCCCTCTCCGCGAGGGCCACCAACACGTCCACCTCCCTGACCGGACCCTCGGCCCGCCTGCATTCCTTGTCCTTGTCCTCGTCCCTGGCCTTTACCTTGTCTGGGCATGATCAGCCTCCCATGAATGAGCACGCGCGTCTGCGCGTCTCAGTCGTTGTGACATCCACCCTGGCCACGGGCTTCGTGATCGTGCCCGCAGTCGTGGAAATTGTGTTCGTGGCAAACCTCGCCGGTGGCATCGAGAGTGCCATCAAGGTAGCTTTGTGCCACAGCGTCTGGATCCTCTCCGCGGATGCCGGTCACGACCTGGATGCCGTGCTGGGCGAGTATGCCGGCCGCGCGCGGCCCCATGCCTCCCGCCAGGACCACGGTCGCGCCCTGCTGGCGCAGCCACATCGGGAATATCCCGCGTCCATGTTCGGGTGGAGCATCGAGCAGCCGTTCGCCGATCGAGCGATCGCTCTCGTCAACGGTGTAGAAGGCAAACATCTCGGCGCCGCCAAAATGCTCGCTGAATTTCCCCTGGTGCAATGGGATTGCGATTTTCATCTCGGTTCTCCTTTTTCTATTCGATTTCTCTCAACGCGAGCCCCGCCCGCGTCTGCTGCGACCCTCCTGAGGGCGACAGCGGCAACCCTGCCCGCGCCTGCGCCCTCCGTCGTGAACTGGGCAGGGGAAGGGCTGATCGGAAGTGGCCACAACCGGACCCTCCCCCACCACCAACATGCGTTCCTCAACCAACGCTCTGGCCACCGCCGACCTCGCACGGGCGAGAATCCTGGCGAAGGTCGGCCTGGAGACGCCCATCCGTTCTGCTGCGGCCTCCTGATACAGCCCCTCCAAATCGGCCAAGCGCAAGGCCTCGAGTTCGTCGAGCCGCAACTCCTCGACTTCGAGGGTGCCGACCGGACGGCCGATAGGCTTGAACGCCCGCCCCCCAGCTCCGCAACCGACCCGCCTGAGCTTTTCCGGTCGTGCCATTTCATCTCCCAGTTACGAACATATGCTCATTACGGACGAATGTCAAGAGGCCGACTTATTCGTTGAAAATTTTGCGATGCCTCCAGCCATGGCGAAACCGCGCGGCTCCGCTGGTCCGAAACCGTCTGCCTCCTTTCATTTCGCCGCCCCCGGGGGATACGGCCCAATTCAGCGCATCGATCGTTTCGCGCACGGGGCGAGGCCACACGCTGATGGTTCCGAGCCTCAGTTCTCTTGCCAGCTTGGCGCCGCGAGTCGCTGCGTCAGCATCAACTCCTGCTGTCTGTAGGCCTCGAAACCTTCGCTGGATGCGATGATCGAGCGCTTCAGGCTAACGAGAGTTGCGCGAGGAAGGGTGCTGAGTCGACCAGCAACCTCGAGCCCTTCGGCCTCGAGTCGATCGGGCGAGGCCATGTGATTGACCAAACCAAGAACATGCGCGTCGTTGGCGGCCAACCTCGGGACGTCGAGCATGAGTTGGGAGGCCTTCGCACTGCCAACCATTTTGGCCAACAACCAGGGAAGACAGTTGAGGGGTGCGCGCGGCAGTGTTTGTGTGGTGTTCACAAATACAGTGTCCGAGCTGACGATTCGGTAGTCACAGGCAAGGAGCGGTGCCGCCAACTGGAAGGCGACCTCGCCACCGACCACGCCGACCACGAACGAATCCAAACCACGAACATTCTCGACGAAACGCTGGATCACGTTTTGTTCGGGCCGGTTTTGAGCCTTTGAAGGTCCCTCGCTCTGTGCGCGATTTTGATTTCCTGCCCGACTCCTCGGTCGGAATCGGAGTTTTTCCCCGAACCGTGAGAACCGGGATTTCCGATAGCTGGATGACTTTCCGCCACCGACCCGAAGAGAACACCGGCGACACCTGAAAGACCCCGGGTTGCCAATACCACCAGATCGAAATCGTTGATCGAAGCATATTCTGCGATCCCCTCCGCCACCGGCGCGTGGATGACAACCGTTTCGTGCACCACGCCGGAGAGGTGATCCTTGGCTATCCGGGCAAGGTAGTCGTGGCTCCTCTGGATGGACCGTTCGAGATTCTCCTCCTCGAGAGCGTGGTCAAAATAGAACTCTGGATAGACAAAGGACTCAACCACGTGGAGAAGGGTGACCTCCGCAGACAGATGTCGTGCCCATACCGCGGCCAAACAAAGACTCTGCAGGGAATGCTCCGAGAAGTCACACGCCACCAAGATTCTCTGGGGTGGGGACGCCCCGTCAGCCTCCGCTCGCGTCGTCACAACCGGAACGGGAGAACGATGGGCAACCTCCTTGGCGACAGACCCCAAGAGAAGACCTTTCAGGCCGCGTCGACCGTGGGTTCCCATCATCACCAGATCGCAGCCGTATTCGGACACGGCAGCGACAATCGATGCCGCGGGTGTGCTCCCCTCTTGATGTGAGCGTGAACTCGCGCGCCCCCATGTTCCCCGGCCTGTTCGAGAGCTAGCCTGGTCTTGGATTCTGAAACCGTGAGAATCTGCTCGACCTCGTCGAGGATCGCCGTGTCGATCGCCGGATCGTCGACAGCCGCCCGCACGTGAATCAGGTGGATCTCGGCTCCAAATCTGTCTGCGCCTTCCTTCGCCATCGAAAGCGCGCGATCCGAGGCGGCTGAGAAGTCGATTGGAACCAGGATTCGAGTCGGTATGTGTGCGATTGCTAATCCTCCGTTGAAAGGAATTTGCGGCTGGAGAATCATGAAGCTCCAGCGTGGGTCTTGATTCCGGCGGCCGGCTCGACTGCATCACGGTGTTGCGGACTTCTCCGTACCCCATCGTGCGCCCCCGGCTCGGATCGCAAGGGGCGAGCCGCGCCCGGCCCTCCGGGGATGACTTGACCGTGCTCGATCAGATGACGGGTGAGCCGTTCCGGCGTTCCAAGATCGAGCCACCGGCACGACGGGACCGGAGTAGACCAGAGTTTGTCGGCAGACCTGTTCCAATACATCCTTCGAGAAATCAAAGCTAGGGACCGACTGGTAAATGTGGGCCGCTTCTTGTTCCGATCCGGGCTCTGTTCCGAGTTCCGTAGAGCACGGGTTGAAAGGACGCGCCACAGTTTCGGCAAGGTGGTCTCGAAACAGGTCGAGCAAGAAACCCACCGCTGGCGACCAGGATGAAGCTGTTCAGCAGCGCCCCCCGCCTGAGCAGAGCAGCAGTGGTCGAGGCATCCGGTTTCTCGCGAAACGAGACAACTGAACGGAGAGGGTCCGCTTCCACCACGCGGCCGGTACAATCCAACCGTAGTCCGGCTCAGGACCTTCAGGTTCCACCCCGAGCAGCACCAAGCCCGCTTCCAGAAGACGCAACTCTGGCGAATGGCATCCGTCAATAGCGGTGTGAAGTGTTTTCTCGCGAGGCGACTCTCGTGATCGACGAGAGGATGTAAACGACGCCAATTGCGGGGTTTTGTTAGGGTAGCTATCGCGTGACTGAGCTCAAATCTACGTCGTCGCAGACCCCGCAGACCTCGAAGGTTGCCACGATCGCCGCTGCCCACGCGGCGCACGACACCTACAGTGCGTTCCTGCCTCCCCTGCTGCCGGTGTTCATCGAGAAGCTCTCCCTCGCCAAGGCCGAGGCCGGTCTGCTCACCGTCTTTCTCCAGGGCCCGTCGCTGCTGCAACCAGTTATCGGTCACCTCGGGGATCGATTCGACCTGCGGCGCGCCGTGGTTCTGACTCCTGCGGTGACCGCTGTCTGCATGTGCCTGTTGGGCGTCGCGCCTGGCTACGCCTTCATCGCTTTGCTCCTCGTGACGGCCGGGATCTCCGCGGCCGTTCTCCACTCGCTCGCACCGGTGCTCACGGGCCGGCTCTCCGGAAATCGTTTGGGCTACGGCATGGGCTTCTGGATGGTCGGGGGAGAACTCGGGCGCACCCTCGGGCCCATCATTCTGGTGAGCGCAATCGCGATTCTCGGCCTCGAGGGCTTACCGTGGCTCATGGCCGGCGGTGCCGGTGCATCGGCGTTGCTCTATCTCGGTGTTCGCGGCGCCTCGCCGATCCACAGCTCTCGGACCGAACGCGGCGAGTTCTTTCGGACTGTACGTTCCATGCGAAGCTTTCTGCTTCCTTTGTCCGGCGTGGTGACCTTTCGGGCGTTCATGATGGCCGCATTTACCACCTACCTCCCCGTCTTCCTGCACGAGGAAGGGGCCGGCCTCTGGTTCGCCGGAGCTTCTCTTTCCGTTCTCGAAGCGGGCGGTGTAATCGGAGCCCTGGTCGGCGGTTCCGCGAGCGACATGCTGGGTCGACGACGGGTGCTGGCATTCTCGTTTCTGCTGACCCCTGTGTTGATGTTCGTTTTCGTTCACAGTACGGGTTGGTGGCAGTTGCTCCTCCTCGTGCCGTTGGGATTTGCCGGTCTCATGCCGACTCCAGTCGTCATGGCGGCCGTTCAGGAATATGCACCGCAGAGTCGTGCGCTGGCGAACGGCATCTACATGGCCCTCAATTTCGGCCTGCGGGCTGTGATCGTAGTCCTCGTAGGTGCTCTCGCCGACTGGATCGGAATGCGCACGGCATTTCTAGCCTGCGCCGCCCTGGGCTTGATGGGAACACCATTCATTTTCGGGTTGCCCGGTGACAAAGTCTTCGATCGTCACCATCACTGAGACCGAAAAAAACCGCCCGCTTTCGCGGGCGGCCACTGATCACTGGATACTGATTACTGGGTGTGTGGGCGGTACTAGTGCCACTCCCAATCGATGAAACCGGGCTCGGTGTCGACCATCGCGTTGACGATGAGTTCGACGAGGCCCCCGTAGTAGATACCAGCCTTTTCCCAGGCATCGTAGTAGTTGATGATGTCGCGGATCTGGCCCTTGCAGTTGGAGCACGGAGCGCACAGATATTTGGGGTGCTCTTTATCCATCGGCTCATCCTGGAATGCATCGAGGATCTGGCGGAACTTCTTGCGCCCGGTCATACGGTGGCGCCAATCCTGGAAGTTGTGGCCCGACATGATCGCGAAGCCGGAGCCACCGCCGCAGCAGTAGTTCTCGACCCCGTGCGGTGTCATCTCGCGGAAGCGTCCCGGCGGGAGCACCGCTTCGAGAATCTCTCGTTGCGGCGTCACAATGCCCATCAACCGGACCAGGTTGCAGGGATCGTGCAGTGTGACCGGGAAGTCGTTGCGCATCGGATCGAGCTTGAGCTTGCCCGACCGAATGATGTCGCGCAGAGTCACCATGGAGCTTTCGCGCGGGATGTTGAGGTCACCGGTCAGAATCTTGTCCGCAATCACGGTCAGCGCCTTATGGGCGTGGCCGCACTCGCCGAGCACGATCTTTTTGACCCCGAGCTTCTTGGCGGCGGCGGCATGTTTGACCGCCACGCGAGCGAACTGCACATCGTCGTACCAGACTCCGTAGTTGATGCCATCGTAGGCGACAGCTTCAGAGGACATCGTCCAACTGAGGCCGGCCGCTTCGAAGACAGTGGCGAAGGCGCCCGGATTTTCCGGCCACGCCATGATTTCACCTGCGTTGTGGATGAGCAGGATATCGGCGCCCTCGACGTCCCACGGGGTTTCGATCTCGATGCCGGTCCGCTCAGCAGTGTCCTCATCGATGAACTCGATATTATCCTTGACGATCATTGGCGTCATGCCTGTGGAGGAACCCACCTCGAGCTGGAGCACCGAACCGTCCTTGTGCAGCTCTTTTGGCACGATGCCCAT
Source organism: Candidatus Sulfomarinibacteraceae bacterium (assembly GCA_963769215.1). GTDB lineage: Bacteria > Acidobacteriota > Thermoanaerobaculia > Thermoanaerobaculales > Sulfomarinibacteraceae > Sulfomarinibacter. The sequence goes on from CAVYKX010000003.1 coordinate 124,137, forward strand.
CTCCATCGACGCAATCTTACGAATCTCACGCGACAGGAGAGCATTGTCGACACCGATCGGGCAGGTCTGGGCACAGCGTCGACAGACGTTGCAGCGATAGGAGAGCTCGATCAGCCGCGCCACGACCTCCCAGTTGAGGTCGATATCGCCGTGGACTTTCGGCGACTGCTTTTTGACGTACTTGAAGTAAATACGGCGCAGGATCTCGGAGCGGTAGATCGGCCGGTAGAGCTCGTTCTCGCCGCTCTCCTCGAAGATCGGACAGGCATCGGAACACGTCTGGCAGTGCGCGCAGTGCTCCATCGACATCTCGAAGGGCTGGAGGAAGGCCCAGTTGTCCTCGGTGCTCATACATTTTTCGAGCCCGCTCAAGAAGCCCTGGACGAGGCGGTCCTCTTCCTCCTTGGACGCGGGTTTCGGAATGTTGACCGCGATCGTGTCGTCGAGCACCACGTACTTCTCGCGGGCCTCGTCCGTCAACTGGCCGTAGGACGGTTCTTCGTCGATTTTGTCAAACGGCGGCGGCAGTGGGATCTGCTCGAGTGGATCGATCTGGGCCATCGGCTGACCCGGGTTTTTAGCGATGTCCTTGACGCTGAAGGGCTGTTTCATTTGTCCTCTACCTCCGGCTCCTCGGTGGCCGCTTCAAGCCAGGTTTTTTTGCCGTCGCCTCCGATGTGCGACGCAGACCACGAAATCGGCCGACCGAGCAGTTCTTCAATGACTTTCTCCTCTTTACCGCCCCGCAGGTTGGGATCATCCTTCCAGCGGATCGAGTGGTACGCGAAGTACTTCCCGACAAAGTGCGACATGTGGGTCGTCGGGATATAGGCGGTCAGGAGCGACAGCAAAACCACCGACAGGAGCAACAACAGTGCGCCCGTTCCGCTTCCCAGCGGCGCCAGGTTGAAGGTCACCAGGTTGGTGACGAATCCTGTGACCAGAGCGAAATTCCGGTCGAAACCGACAAAGGTCGCCAGCGCAACACCAAAAGCGACGATGAAAAACAGGAGGTTGAAGAGATCCGCCGGCGCTGTGTAGTCCCGCAACGAACGTCCGCGGCGGCGCATGAAGAGCCCAACCGCGCCAACGATGCCGAGCACGAGGCCGGCGCCACCCAGGAAGGGAACAACGGCGCCGATGACGCCACCGATTGGACCGGCCACTCCCGCCGGCAGGAACGCTGAAACCAAGCCACCAAAGAGCAGCAGCATCGTCGTGCCGCCTACCAGGTACAACCCGAAGTGGAACGGGAACGACCACTTCCAGAGCTTCGAATTGTGCTCACGCAACGCAACCAGGAACAAGATCTCCGGCACCATCACCTTGAGCTCACCGAGCATCGACACTTCGCGTTTCTTCTTCCACCAGTCGCTCTCTTCGAGGTAGGAGCCGCCGTAGGCGGCACGCCCGCCGCCTTCGTGGGCAACCGGATAGAGCTCCCATCGCAAATGCATGGGCATCTTGGACCAGAACACGAAGCGAACGACAACCGCGATCAAGAAGACCACGATGCCGAGATAAGCGATGATATAAGCGAGAGTAGTCATCATTAGCACTCCCAATAAGGAGATTATAGGACCGCCGTGAGAATAGCGAAACTCACAGTGCGAAGGAACTAGTTGTTGAATCCTGATATGTCGAAGATGTGCCCGGACACAGATCCTCGGTCTTCCCGCGGCGGAAGCATATCCGAGCGCACGATTCTGAGGCAAAACCACCAGCCACCAGAGGATGCAAATCGCAATATTTATTCCCTAGCGATTCACTCGGAATTCAGACGACATCTGCGCACACGATCAAATACCGACCTCGGACATGAAACATGGTCAGGCACAGGAGATTCCGATGCAAGCAATCCGATCCCAGAACAGCGTCGACCGTCTCCAATACCTCAACCAATGTGTTGCGGTCATCCGGATTGTTGTTACGCTCTGGTAACAAGCATTCAGTCTTCAAGTTCATCGACGGCGAATCGTCGCCGCACCCAATTCGGGATCAACGACAACACAACAAACGCCGAAGCCGCGATTCCCAGATACCACAGTGTCTTCCCGAAATCACCGGTCCGCACCGATCCGGCGGCAAAGGTATAGGCAATGGTCGCCGGGAGCATGCACGGCAAGGTCACCAGCACATACGTTTTGAGAGGAACGTCGGTGAGACCGTACACGTAGTTCTGAACGTTGAACGGGAAAATCGGCACCAGGCGGGTGATCATCAGCATCCGCCAACCCTGCTTTCGGACTCCCCGATCGATTTTCTGCAAGGTAGGGTTCTTCTCCACCATGCCCTCGACCATACCTCGAGCCGCGTATCGGCCGATCAGAAATGCGGCAATGGCGCCGAGGTTGGCGCCGATGGTCGTCCAGACCGTGCCCCAGACCGCGCCGAAGACCAGGCCTCCGACAATCGTCATCGCGAGGCCCGGGAGAAAGAAGACCGCAGCGGCGACCCATGCGAGGATGAAGACCAGGGGCGCCCACAGCCCGAGACTTTCAAACCAGGCATCCATCAATTCGATGTTTTCGACCGTCAGCTTATCGAATATCCCGAACTTCCAGAAAAGGTATACACCGCCGGCGACAACCGCGAGGCCGACGAAAGGCCTTCGCCATTTTGCAGCCCGATTCGAACTTTCTCCACGCAGTGTTTGCTTCATCATCGCGATCTCCGATTTCGCCATCGAAACCTCCAGCATCCGATTCCTTTCGGATGCCGACTACTTGTCCGGAAGGCGCAATTCGGTAACCGTGTCCCGCGTCCTGGTCCCCCTTTTCAGGGTCAGCGCGTTCAGATGCAGCGGCCTCTTTTAGGGTTCCTCGCCTCGCAGTAGCGTCTCCAGAAATTCAGGGAACCATGGATCGGTGGGAACCTGGATCAACCACCCATTGACGAAGTAGGTCGGCGTCGCGCGGACGTTCATGACCTGGCCGAGGCTCATCTGCCGGTGCACGGCGTCCAGAGAAGGGTCGCGCAGGTAGCAGGACCGAAAGGCGGTTTCATCGAGTCCGTTTCCAGCGACGAAGTCGATCGACGTCGGAGTCACCTCCGAGACCTGCATTTCCCGCTGCAGGGAGTAGAACGTCTCTTTGAGCGGGATCAGCGAATGAGGACTCTGTTCGGCCACGCACCACGATGCGCTCGCGGCCCGAAACGCCCACGGGTGGATCGTGGTCAGGGGAAAGCTCACCATGCCGTGGCGTACAGCGCTGCCGTGTTTTTCAATGGTTTCTTTCACCAACGGCCACTTGCCTTTGCAGGCCGGGCACTCATAGTCGGAAAACTCGACAATATCGAGCTTCGTTGCTGCATCCGACTCGGTGTCCCACATCACGAACTCTGATTCCGCCAGCTGCCGGCGGCGAATCGCAACGGGATCCCCACCGTAGGGCATCTCAGTTCCCATAACCAGGAATTTGCCCTCCGCCGTAACCGCGGCCGGGGCACGGTAGAACCCGTATCCGCTGTCGATGACGAGGCTCAATGGGATCAAGGCACCGGGGCGTCTCGGCCCCACATCCCACTCGATCTTGACCTTGAGGTTCATTGAAGCCTTCAGCGCTTCCGGGAGGAAGTTCTCGATGAAAACCTTGATCGCGGCGGGCCCCACTCCCGCATCCTGGATCGGGGGGAGTTCAGCGACGGCCCCGAGCCAGGCGGTATTCGCGATTTCGTCGACCACCACCGTCGGCGTCCCGGTCAGAAGCTGGCTTTCACACGTCCGCTGCACCTCGACCCGCCGGTATGACCCCGACGCCGTCTTGTAGCGCGTGTTGCTGACGAGTTTGAAGACCGAATTCGGGTACCAGGCAATAGCCCGTTTGACGAAGCGGACAGTCTTTTCATCCGGCTCGAGCGTGTCGCTGGTCTGCGCGCTCACTGTTGGCACGAGCACCAGCAGCATCGCGCACGCGCTCACAAATTCTCTACAGAGTCTCATCCTCATTCATTTCTCCCACTGGAATTGTAGCAGCCGCTTGCAGCAGAAGCCCGTTGCCGACTATGCCTTCTCGGGTATTTCCTTCTCTTCGGGTTCGGTCTCGGGAGGCGCTTCCACCGCCCCCGGCAGCAGCCCCAACTCTTCGCGCAGCTTGAGTTCGAGCTCTTCCGCAACATCCGGGTTCTCACGAAGGAACTGCCGTGCAGCCTCCCGGCCCTGGCCGATTCTCGTGTCGCCGCGCGAGTACCAGGATCCGGATTTCTGGACCAACCGGTGCTCGACACCGAGATCGAGCAGCTCACCGGTGAAGGAGATGCCTTCGCCGTACATGATGTCGAACTCGGCGACCTTGAAAGGAGCTGCGACCTTGTTCTTTGCGACCTTGGCCTTGGTCCTGTTACCGACGACTTTGTCGCCCTGTTTGATCGCACTCGTCCGGCGGATGTCGATGCGCACCGACGAATAGAACTTGAGGGCACGCCCGCCGGTTGTCGTCTCCGGGTTACCGAACATGACGCCGATCTTCTCGCGAACCTGATTGATGAAGATGAGGCTCGTATTTGATTTGGAAACGATTCCGGCCAGCTTGCGAAGCGCCTGCGACATGAGACGCGCCTGGAGTCCCATCTGCGCGTCGCCCATATCGCCTTCGAGTTCCGATTTCGGAACCAGCGCGGCCACCGAATCGACGACGATAGCGTCGACCGATCCCGACCGAATCAGCGTTTCCGCGATCTCGAGCGCCTGCTCACCAAAGTCGGGCTGGGAAATCAGCAATTCTTCGAGATTCACTCCGAGGTTGCCCGCGTATTCGGGATCGAGAGCGTGCTCTGCGTCGATAAATGCGACAAGACCTCCGGCCTTCTGTGCGTTGGCGATGATGTGCAGGGCGAGCGTGGTCTTTCCCGACGACTCCGGCCCGTAGATTTCGATGACTCGACCGCGCGGCACGCCACCGATTCCCAGTGCGGCATCGAGGGTGATTGAACCGGTCGGGATCACGTTGACGCGGAGCTTCGGCTTCTCGCCGAGGCGCATCACCGAACCCTTGCCGAACTGTCGTTCGATCTGACCGATCGCGGTATCCAATGCCTTCAATTTGTCGGCCTTCTGACTCATAAGAAACTCCTTACTGCGGATGCAGCGTGGTGGGACCTGCCCATCGTAGGGGTGTCTGTGGCGTGCGTCAAGATCCCAGATGCATCGCCCGTTGTGCCCCGACCTGGAATTCTCCCGCCCTTCGCAGAGGACGTTCAATCGCTGCTTCGTCATCCGAGGTAGACACCTCCAGATCTCGACAGAATTGGGTCGTAAGGAGCACAACGTCAACGGTCACGGCCCCCACCGCGCATGCTAAAGTTCTCGGTGGAATCCCCGCCGTATTGGAACCGTTCATGCATAACGACGGGGCGAAGGACCTGGAGAGGTTCACATTTATGCGATTGAGTCCACAGATTTTCACGGTGGTTTGGGCCATTGCTCTTGCGGCCCTTCTCTCCGGGTGCGCGTCCAGCGGCTCGAATTCGACTCAAACGCCACCCGAGACGCCGGAAAAAAGCCCGCAAGCGACCGCTCAGACCGGCGAACAGGGCGGCGGATCTCAGGGCGGCGGCGGCGGGGGTTCGGGCGAAGCCCAGACCGGCACCGCCGGCGAAGGCGAAGGTGATACCCAGGGCTCGACCGGAACGGACGGAGCGACCGGAAGCGAGCCGGGCAAAGCCGAGGGCGCTGGATCCGCCGGGGAAGGTGCCGGAGCAACAAATCCTTCGGATGATCAGGGAAGCGGACAGGCGGGATCTGCCTCCGGATCTCCGGAAGGAAGCCCACCGCCTCCGGGCGGATCGGCGACCGCTGACGAGGCGGCTTCGGCTCTCGACGGAGAACTCGACGCTGCAAGCAGGGAATTCGACCGAAAAATGCGCGAGGAATTGCAGCGTCTGGCCTCCGAGGCCGCGACGCGTGAGTCCGGTGGAGGCGCCCCCGGCGGCGGCAGCGCCGCCACCGGAAACGGATCCGGCAGCGCCGGATCTACCGGTGAAACAGCTTCTGGGGGCGGCTCGAGCTCGGCCGGCCAAGAAGGAGATCGGACCTCCGGCGAAGTCGGTGGGTCGGGCCCGGGCGGCGAAGGACCGTCGGCGGTCCCGCCCGATGTGGGCGACGGTTCGGATGACGATATCGTCGCACGACAACTCCGTGAGGCGGCGATGGCGGAAGAGGATCCGGCCCTGCGCGAAAAACTCTGGGATGAGTACCGGCGCTACAAGGCCTCCGTCTCCGGCTCCACTCGGGAGAGCCAATGAAACGAAGGCAGAATCGAACGATCGCGCCGCACATTTTCTGCGCGGCAGCGATCGTCGCACTGAGTGTCGGCTGCGCATCTCAGTCGCCGCAGCAGGGGAAGTCCGTTCAGGTCATCCAGGCCACGGATGAGATTCCGGAAGAGCACCTCTTCGATGTCGGCATCGAGGTCCTCGACCCGGGTCTTCCTCCCGAAGGGCAGCCGATGCCTGAGGACGTCTTTCCCGAACTGCGCGAGGCCGAGTCCCGGTATATTGCCATTCAGCTCAAGAACACCATGCAGGGAACCGGGCAGTGGGGCGCGGTCCGGGTGTTGCCTCGCGACCATGGCGTCACCGATCTCAAAGTGACGGGCAGGATCCTCCTCTCCACCGGATCCAAGATGGCCCTCGATATTCGCGCTTTCGACGCCGCCGGACGCGAATGGCTCGAACGACGCTATCGTGCCGACGCCGACGGGCTCATGTATATGAGCACAGGTATCGCTACGACGGACCCGTTTCAGTCGTTGTACAACGAGATCTCCAACGACCTCCTCGAGGCAAAACAGAAACTCAAGGCGAGCCACCTTTCAACCGTGCGCCAGGTGTCGCGGATGCGATTTGCCGCGGAACTTGCACCGGTCCCCTTCGAGGACTATCTCGCGACCGACAAGAAAGGCTTGACGATGGTCGAGCGGCTGCCTGCGCGGGACGACCCGATGTTGCAGCGGGTGGACAACATCCGAGCCAGCGAGAACCTCTTTGTGGATACCCTCGACCAGTACTACACCGCGTTTTACGACAAGATGGCCGGACCGTACGCCAGTTGGCGCAAGTACACCTACGAAGAGGAACAGGCTTACAAGGCGCTCAGACGCAAGGCACTCACCCAGAAGATCCTCGGTGGACTGGCGATCCTGGGCGCGGTCCTCGCAGACCCCGGTTCGCAGGCCGCGGCAGTCGTCCGCGATGCCGCCATGATCGGCGGAATCGCCGCAATCCAAGCCGGAATCGCCACTTCCAAGGAAGCGAAGATCCACGCGGAGGCTCTCAAGGAATTGGCGGCGTCGGTGGAGACCGAACTCCAGCCGATCGTCATCGAGGTCGAAGGTCAAACCCTTCGACTCTCGGGCTCAGCCGAGACCCAATATGTGGAGTGGAGGCGTCTCCTGCGGGAGATCTGGACCACTGAAACCGGTTTTCCTCAGGATCTCAACGAACCTGTCGAAACCAACCCCGAGACCGCAGGCTCCGGCCGGAATCAACAGCCCCAGGACACCCTCTGAGTCATGCCCGACCGTGAGCGTCCACCGCGGCTGCAGCCTCCGCCACGGGTTTCCGCAGCGAAAGCCGGCGATGGCTCCAACCGTTCATCGGCGAATACCGATCAGCCAAAACTGGGTCGCCGCCTCCGGCTGGTCTTCGTGCTCTCGATTCTGCTGGCGGGTCTGATCGGTGTCTTCGTGGTCCTCCCGCGGTGGCAGGCGCAACGCCAGAACCGGGCGTCAACGGTGGTGCCCGGGCCGCAGTCCAACCAATCGAATCCAACTACCACCTGGGAGTCCATTACGGCTACGCCGGAACCCACGGCCGTTCCACCGGAGCCAACGTTTCTGCCGGCGCCAACCGCCACTTCGCCACCGGCACGAGTCGTTCAGCGACCCGCACCCACTCGCGCGCCGTCGCGGATCGAGCGCGAATTTGCCGAGGCCATGTCCGAAGGCCTTGCAGCCCTCGAACTCGGACACTGGCAGGCTGCCGGGTCGGCTCTGAATCGCGCGACTGCACTTCGACCCGACGCGCCCGAGGTTGCGGATGCAATGGCACGTCTCGACGCCGGCCAACGACGGGAAGCTCTCGGCAACGCGATCCGACGCGCCCGGGAGCTCGAAGCAGGCGAAGCGTGGCGCGACGCAGAAAAGACGTACTATGAGATCCTGGCCGTCGATCCGGAATCGGCGATAGCCCTCGAAGGCCGGGAACGAACGGCCATCCGCGCCGAGTTGGATCAGAAGCTCCAGTACCACATTCAGTACCCCGGGCGGATGTCCTCTCCACAGGTTTTGGAAGACGCTTCGGCAGTGCTTGAAGAGGCACAGGGCGTCACACCTTCGGGACCGAAGCTGGCGGCTCAGATAAAAAACCTCGAGGAACTGATCGAGATCGCCTCGAAACCGATCCCGGTGGTCCTCGAATCCGATAATATGACCGAAGTCGTGGTTTACAGGCACGGGAAACTCGGGAGCTTCAGCCGCCGCGAATTGAAGCTGCGCCCCGGCACCTATACGGCAGTCGGCAGCCGCGCCGGGTATCGCGACGTCCGGGTGCGCTTCCAGGTCAGTCCAGGAAACGCTTCGAAACCCGTGATGGTTCGTTGCTCGGAGCCCCTATGAGCACGATCTCGATCGGGTGGAAACAACAGTCTCGGGTCTTTGCCGCCGACGATTTCCCACTCAGCATCGGTGGGGCGTCGTGCCACCTCAAGGTACCGCAGATCAACCACCGCGGGACGCTCGCCTATTTGGGCCAGCTTGACGGAGATCTGTTCATCCAACCGGCAGAGGAATCGGACAGCCGCACAGGCCTCTCGTGCAATGGTGTTCCACTGACGGCCTCTCGATGGCTCGCCGACGGCGACGAACTGATGGTCGGTCCGACCCGGATTTTCATCGCGATCGACGGGGACGAGATCCGATTCAACGTCGACGAGAAATCGCGCGAGCATCTCACGTCTGCGACACCCGATGTCACGACCCGGCAGCCTCCGTCAACAATCTCGATAGCTCCGACACCATTTGTTCCGCGATGGCAACAACCCGAGCGGCACAGGGGAATCGCCATCCGGCCCCGCGCCGTCGTCGTGACCGCGATGCTCGGCCTCCTGTCCATCGGCGCGTGGTTCGTCCTCACTGCACGTGCGGTGAGGGTGGAAACTGACCCACCAGCCGCCAAGGTGGCCCTGCGTGGCGGACTCCTGACGCCGAAAATTGGAGATCGCTATCTCCTTCGCCCCGGCGCCTACACCGTGTCGGCTGAGCTCGAGGGCTACCTGGCGCTCTCCGAAATTCTCGAGGTCGGCCAGGAAACGCCCCCGGTTGTTCGATACACGTTCGAAGCTCTCGGGGGCATCCTGAGTGTTCGATCCATCCCGGTGGAAGCGGCATCCGTCACGATCGATGGCAGGGACGTCGGCAAGACCCCGCTCGATGGGATCGAACTCAGTGCCGGCGAACACACTGTGAAAGTGAGCGCCGTCCGCCATCTGCCTTTCTCGAAAACCCTTGTGGTCAAACCCGGCGACTCACCGATCGAACTCGCCGCCGAACTGGAGCCAAACTGGGCACCGATCACGGTGGGGTCAACGCCGTCGGGGGCGGACATATCGGTCGACGGAATCCGGGTGGGCTCGACACCTGCAACCCTCGAAATTGAATCCGGAAGCAGGTTCATCCAGATCAGCAAGCCGGGGTTCAAAGCCTGGAGCCGCCGGATGCAGGTCGTCACCGGAGTGCCCGCAGATCTGGGGACCCTCCGGCTGGCACCCGTGGACGGGCGGCTCGCAGTCATTTCGGAACCTGCCGGTGCGACGGTGACCGTCGACTCGGAATATCGGGGAATCACCCCGCTCGAGGTCGAGGTCGCACCCGACACCATGTTTGACCTCCGGGTATCGCTCGCCGGGCACGCGACCTACACCAACGAAATCAGCGTCGCATCCGGTGCGCGATCTGAGATTCGAGCGCGGCTCGAGATGCTGACCGGAGAAGTCGTCATCACCTCGCAACCACCGGGCGCAGAGGTCTTGATCAACGGCGAGCCCCGCGGCACGACCAACCAGACCCTCGAACTCGAGGCGCGCCCGCAGGTGATCGAGCTTCGCCTCGAGGGATATGTGCCGTTTCGGACCACCATCACACCCGAACCCGGACTGATCCAGGCGGTGCAGGCAGCATTCAAACAGGAGGGACCTGCAGGGCTCGAAAAACTGATCACGAGCCCTCAGGGCGTCGAACTCGTGCTCGTTGGACCCGGCCGCTTCACCATGGGAGCTTCACGGCGCGAACCCGGTCGCCGCGCCAACGAGGTCCTGCGCGAGGTCGAAATCACTCGACCCTACTACCTCGCCGTCCGCGAGGTCTCCAATCAGGAGTTCCGCGAATTCAAGAGCTCCCACCAGTCGGGGGCCTTTGGCGGTCGGAACCTCGAGATCGACCATCACCCGGCGGTCAACCTCACCTGGGAGGATGCCGCCCGATACTGCAACTGGCTGAGCGAGAAGGCAGGCCTGCCACCGGTCTACGCCATGCGGGGCGGCACACTCACTCCTCGAAATCCGCCGTCGCTGGGCTATCGCCTGCCGACCGAAGCCGAGTGGGCATGGGCCGCCCGTTACGCCGATTCTGCAGCGCCGCGGAAGTACGGCTGGGGCGATTCTCTACCGGTCCCTTCCCAGGCAGGAAACTACGGCGACGAATCCGCCGCTGGAATTCTCAGGCAGAGTCTCCCCGACTATCGGGACGGACACCCGGCCACCTCACCGGTCGGCAGTTTTCAGGCCAATCCCCTCGGGATCTTCAATCTCGGCGGCAATGTGTCGGAATGGGTGCAGGACATCTACTCCTTGACCCCGACCGCCCCCGGCACGGTGGAGCGCGACCCCATCGGACCACCGTCGGGTCCGTTCCATGTCATCAGAGGCGCGAGTTGGATGGACACGGCAGTCACCGAGCTTCGGCTGAGCTACCGTGATTACGGCAACACCGCCCGACCGGACGTCGGCTTTCGCATCGCTCGCGGTGCACAGTAAATCGGAGGCGCAGATGAGTTACACCACCCGACCCAAATCCATTGCTGCCGTGGCATTGTTGGCAGCCGTGCTCGCGCTCGGTGCAAGCTGGCTCCTCGCTGGAGCCGACGCGCGGGCGCAGGAATCGGAGACCGTTCCCGAAAGTGGGGCCGGGCCCGCCGCCTCCGTGTCCACACCTCTCCCCGAATTTCTTCCGTCCGAAAGATTGCCGGCAGGCAGCGCCGTTGCCTTCCCGACGGATATCTGAGGCAATCATGCGACGCAACGACTCCATCGATTTCGTCTTCCAACTCGCATCACTGGTCGTGGCGCTGATCATCGTGCACGCCATCTACGTCACGGTCGTCCGTCCCAAAGCTGATCTCTTTCTCGCCGAACAGGCATCGATGATGGCTACCGATCCCGAGTACGTCCAGGAGCGTTCGGTTTGGGTGATCGTCAAAGATTTCGAGCAGGAAGCCTGCTTTGTCCTGATGCTCTGGGCGATGGCGATCATGGCCTCCAAGGGCTTGACGACCGCTCGCGAAAGTCAGCTCCTGCAGACAGACCTGATTCCGGTGGCCGACGGCGTCCGCATCCTGCCGGAAGACTCGCGCGAATACGCCCGACAGGTCGAGGCGCTGCCAAAGAACGAGAGGCGGTTACTGCTGCCACGCGCCCTGCTTGCAGCGCTTCACCGCTTCGGCGCCACCGGCAGCATCCAGGACGCTTCCGACACCGCCCACGCGACCGCTGAAACCGAATCTGAACGCCTCGATTCGGAGCTCGCCATGGTTCGCTACATCGCGTGGGCGATTCCGTCGATCGGTTTCATCGGTACCGTGCGCGGTATCGGCACGGCTCTCGGGCAGGCCCACCGAGCGGTGGAAGGCGACATCACCGGTGTGACCCGAAATCTCGGGGTGGCCTTCAACTCCACCTTCATCGCCCTCCTGATCTCCATCGTCCTGATGTTTCTCCTCCACCAGCTCCAGCTGCGCCAGGAGCGCCTGGTGCTCGACACGGAGACCTATGTGGACAGCCAACTGATTCGCCACCTGCAGTCCGGACCCTCGGCGCCCGAGCCGCGGATCGGGACATCCTGACCACCGTGGAGAGACTCGCCCTCGAGTTGGTGGACTCCGGGCTCATCTTCGTGAGTTCGAGAGGCCGGGTTTCGACGCCGAGCCCGGGTCTGGCGATCGTCGACGGCCAGGAACTCCTCGTCGGGCTCGACGCCGCGCGCTCGGCCCGTCTCAAACCACGCCGGCTGCACAGCCGCTTCTGGGAGAATCTCAGCTCAGCGCCCCTCGCCAGACCCTTTCCCGGCCACCTTCGCTCCGCCGATCTCGCCCACGCTCACCTGCTGAGTCTTTGGGAAACGGAGGGCGGGAACGAAGACCAGGTCGTCATCGCCGTGCCCAGCCTGTACTCCGAAGAACAGCTCGGTCTTCTCCTCGGCATCGCTGAGGCGTGCCACATGCCGGTGATGGGATTCGTTGACGCGGCCGTCGCCGCCACCGTCGACCGTCCGGCACGACCGCGGTGCCTCCACCTCGATATCCACCTCCACCGGGCGGTACTGACCGAACTCGATCGCGGATCCGAAATCGTCCGAGGAGCGGTCGCCGAGGACAGCCGTGCCGGGCTTCTCGGACTGTATGACACCTGGGCACGAGCGCTCGCGCGGATCTTCGTGCGAACGACACGCTTCGACCCGATGCATCGGGCGGCCACCGAACAGGTCTTGTACGTCCAGCTGCACAACCACCTTGCCGCCCTGACAAAGGAGGACACGACCACGGTGACCATCCCGTCCGGCGGGCGCCGGCACACAATCGAGCTCGGGCTCGACGATGTCGTCGCGCCGGTTCGCCCGCTCTACGAGACCCTGTCGACGTGGGTCGGGGACCGATCCGATTCGACCGAGACGACTCTGCTCGTCAGCGACCGTCTTGCCGGCCTGCCCGGGCTCGTGGCCCATCTCCGGGAAAGCACCGACGCCGAGGTTGTCGCTCTCCACCCTGCCGCAGCAGCCAGTGGGGCGCTCGCCCATGGAGATCGGATCTGCTCCGGCGATCGCTCGGTGCCCTTTGTGACTCGGCTTCCTGCCTACGACTCCCGTCCGACGCCGGTCACGGTGGCCGTCACGCCACCGCCCGGCAGCGCCGCCAAGATCGAGGCGCCAACGCATGTGGTGGTGGGTGGCGTCGCCCACCGCATCTCGGCCGAGGGCATTGTTCTCGGCAGCGCGGACAGCGAAGCGGGAGACCGCGCCGATCAGGTCAGGATCTACCGGCAGGGCCACCAGGTCATCCTCGAGGGTCCATCGAGCGCGTCGATAGAGGTCAACGGTGTGGCGATTGAAAGCGCCACGGTCCTCACAACCGGCGACCGTGTGCGTCCGGCGCCGGACGCCGATGACGTGCTCCTCGTGACCATGGTGGAGTGAGATGCGGGCACGAAGCGTCACCCCGATCGGCCTGTCATTTCTCGACGCAATGACCTGTGGCCTGGGAGCGGTCATTCTTCTGTTCATGATCATCAACGCCTCGGTTCGAGACCACTCGAACCAGGTCACCGCGGACCTGCAGGGCGAGGTGGACCGTCTCGAACGGGAAGTGCTGGAAGGTCACCGCAACCTGGTGGAGCTTCGCAACGCGGTCCGGCTAACCGAAGACGAACGAGTCCTCGCGCAAGGTCTTGCGTTGCGGCTCATCGAGTCCATGAAGGTCATTCGCGTCGAACTCGCCACCTTCGAGGATTCGACTCTCGCCCAGCGCGAGCACATCAACCGGCTCCAGGCCGACCTGCGATCGCTCGAGGAGGACGCGAAGCGGCTCTCCGCGTCGCTGCCGTCGGAGGAGACTCCCGGCGACCGCATCCGGCTCCACGTCGGCGACGGAAATCGCCAGTACCTCACCGGTCTCAAGGTCGGCGGCGACCGAATTCTCTTCATGGTGGATGCTTCAGCCAGCATGCTCGGCAGCACCATCGTCAACATCATCCGGCGCAGAAACCTCCCGGACAGCCAGAAGCTGCGGGCGGCCAAGTGGCAGCAGACCCTGGCGACAGTTGACTGGCTCACGACCCAGATCCCACGCGACAGCAGTTTCCAGATCTATGCATTCAACACGACTTCAGAGGCGGTGGTATCGGGCACGGCCGGTGTGTGGCTCGACGGTTCGGACCGAGAGGTGCTTGATGGAGCTGTCCGCGATCTGCGGTCCATGGTGCCGGCCGGCGGCACCAGCCTCTACCACGCGTTCTCGAAGATCTCCGAACTGAGGCCGCTGCCGGACAATGTCTTCCTTCTCACTGACGGGCTCCCCACGGTCGGCCGCAACCCGGCCAGTTCGTCCACGGTATCCGCGCGGCAGCGGGTGAAAATACTTCAACCGGGCAATCGGCGAATTGCCCGCCCGGATCCCGGTGAACGTCATCCTCTATCCCATGGAGGGCGACCCGATGGCGGCCAGCGCGTTCTGGAAGCTGGCCATGAGCACCCGCGGCTCCTTCATGAGCATCGCCGAGGACTGGCCGTGAGGACCCGCCGACGCGATTTCGACGTCTTTTCGCTGTCGTTCCTGGACGTCATCTGTTGCGGGTTCGGAGCCATCATTCTCCTGCTCGTCCTGACGAAGCTCGGGGAACCAAAAGCTCTCGAGGAAGCGCGCCTCGATCTCGATCGGCTGGTGATCGAACTCGAGCAGGAGCTCTTCGAGATTCGCGGCGAAAGCGCAACCCTCGACCGACGGCTGCGGACACGCCGCGAACAATTGTCCGAGGAGCAGGATCACATCGCCAGGCTCCGCGGGGATCTCGAAAATATCCGTGGGGAGTACGCATCCAGCCAAGAGCTCTCAGAAGTCCAGGACATTCTCGAGGGACGTATGCTGGCGGCTCAGCAGGATCTCACCGACGAGATGCGCCGTTTGCTCGAACAGAGCCGGCAACGGCGTGATGTCGATTCTTCCGTCGGGGGCATCCCGATGGACAGCGAGTACATCATCTTCGTCATCGACACCTCGGGTTCGATGTTCCACTATGCGTGGCCGGCGGTGGTCGAAAAGATGACCCAGGTCCTCGACACCTACCCCAAGGTCAAAGGGATGCAGGTGATGAACGACATGGGCCAGTACATGTACTCCCAGTACGCGGGGAAGTGGATCCCCGACACGCCAGGCCGGCGCAAGGCGGTGATCTCCCGGCTGCGGTCGTGGAGCGTGTTCTCCAACTCCTCACCGGTCGAGGGCATTACCCGTGCGATCCGGACCTTTGCCAGCCCCAGTCACCGGGTCTCCATCTACGTCTTCGGCGATGAATTCTCCGGAGCATCCATTGATGAAGTGGTGCGCACGATCGACGATCTCAACACGAGCAGCCGGGACGGCACCCGACGGGTGCGGATCCACGCGATCGGTTTCCCCACCGTGTTTTCGGCACCTGGGGCCGGAGAGCAGACCGGCGTCCGATTCGCGACGCTGATGCGGATTCTCTGCCGCCGCAACGACGGAACTTTTGTAGCGCTCAATTCCACAAGCCCATAGTCCAACGTTTTAACGTTCAGACGTTTAACGTTCAATCGTCAACAACATCGCGGTACAATTAAAAGAGATGAACGAAATCCAGCAAACCGCCGAACCCATCAGGCTATTGGCCGTCGAGGACGACGAACCCCTGGCAGAGGGATTGTGCGGGAACCTCGAGTTGGAGGGTTTCTCGGTTCACTGGGTTGGAACAGGTGAGGCCGCGCTGACGGAGCTCGCTGAACATTCCAGCGAATTCGACATGATCATCCTCGACATCATGCTGCCGGGCATCGACGGATTCGAAGTCTGCCGGCAACTTCGTGCCGCTGGAAATCTCATCCCGATTTTGTTTCTCACCGCTCGCGGCAGCGACGCCGATCGCATCCTCGGTCTGCAGTTGGGGGCCGACGACTACTTGACCAAGCCCTTTCTCGTCGAGGAACTGGTCTTGCGGGTCCGAGGCATTCTCAGGCGCGCCGAATGGTCGAGGACCCCGGCACGCACCGGCCCGATCATCGAGGTTGGGAATTCCCAGATCAACATGGACACCATGCGCGCCACGACGCCCTCCGGTTCGGTGCCACTCACCGAACGCGAAGTGATGCTGGTCAGGTACTTCTCCGAAAACGAGGGCCGCGTCGTCACCCGCGGCGAACTCCTCGAACGGGTCTGGGGTTACACCTTCGACACCTCGACGAGGACCCTCGACACCTTTGTTCACCGGCTGCGAAAACAGTTCGAGGATGACCCCCGCAACCCGTTACATTTCCACACCGTTCGCGGAGTCGGGTACCGATTCACCTCCGAACCGGAAGAATAAAGCCTGCCACACACCCACACCCGTTAGAACGTTCGAACGTTAGAAAGTTCAACGTTCAGTATCAGGCGGGGTTGGGTGGATGGCAACGTTATAACGTTGCAACGTTGCAACTTCAACGTTGCAACGTTCCAACGTTTTAACCGGGCGGGTGGGTGGGTCAGGGCCGATCGATACCGAGGTCCTTCATCTTCCGCCACAGGGTGACACGAGAGACCCCGACGCGGTCGGCGGCTTCCTGCATCCGCCACTCACAACGTTCGAGCACCTCTCGCAGGAGGCGCTCCTCGAGAGCCGCGAGTGGATTCGGGGACCGGAGAAACTCGTCGACCAGGGCCGTTTGGTAGCCGTCGACGGGAAGGTCCTTGACGTCGATACAATCGCCCGATGCAGCCACGGCGGTATTCAACACCCGCTCCATATCCTCGAGACCGCGGTCACGAACCATTCGGGAGAGATGTTCCAGTGCATCCGGCGAGACCGATTTATTCGGAGCAAGCTCCACGATCCAAGCCGAAATCACCGCCGCCAGGTCTTCGGAAAGAGCTTCGATGGGAGGCACCTCGAGAGGCTCGAACGACGAATGATCAATCTCTGAGTCGCAACCTCCAACAACCATTCGCCACCCTTCGGGGCGCTCCGCCGCGAGCAGCGACTCGACCGACTCACCGTGTGCATAGACCGTCCCTGGCGGCCACGGGTTGATCTCATCCCAGTCTCCGTTCCACTTCACGAAGAGATCTTCCGGAAGGCCCGTAAAGCGGTGGATCGCTCGCGCCACATCGAGACAGGCCGGCGCCTCGCCGGCAATCTTGACATCGGAACCGGTTCGGGCGAGTGAGGTTGCCCGTTCCCTGAGGGTTCCCGCGGCATCTGACGAACCAGCCATCATGAAGCCGGATGGCGGCTGGGTCGGCCGCAAGATTTCAACCGCGCCCTGGAACGTCTCGTCATCAGCGCAGAACGGAATCACCGTCACCTGCAGATGAACGGCGCGGCCGTCAACCGTGTGGTAGACCGTGGCGAAATCCTCCACGCGATCGAGACCGTTTTTGAGTGCGAAGGTCAAGGGACAGGCGTTCTCGCAATCAACACCTCGGGTCGTGAGCCGGCACCTGCCTCCCACCGTCTGTCCCTTTTCATACCCGAGTAAACGTCGTGCAGCCTCGTTCACATGGCACAGCGTTCGCTGGTCATCGAGGACGATAACGGCTTCGCCCAGGTGCTCGAGCACCTTTCTCCATGGCCCTATGAAATGATCGTCTCGTTGGCTTGCCACACCTGAATAACAGCGGGTGATGCGAGTTTTATTCGCACTGAAAGAAAACCCATGGAATTTCCCGGCCTCGGTGCCGCTTCGCGGGAATCAGCGCTCGATAACGAAGTCCTGATCGGGCTCCGGTTCGGGTTCCGCAAAATAGAGCGCCGTATGGGCAATCGGCAGGAGCATGACGTGGGTCCCGCCCTTGATTGGGACCTCAACGCGATAAAAGCCGTTGTCTGAAATCGATACCAGCGTCGCGGCCGTCCCCTTGGCGTCGATCAAGGGACAGTAGACAGAAACTTTGCCGGGGATCTCCATTGCGCGGCTCCTTTCCGGTTCTTCGAGTTTATCACCGTGGCGCCGTTTACCCGTGTCCTCTCCGATCCCGTTCCCGATGTGTGCCCGCAGGGCGCTCCACCGCTGACGGCGCTGTTCTCTCGAGGCGCTCCCCGCAAAGGAGCCACCTTGAGCATTGACCGACCGAGGGGCTGATTGATTTGAGCGGCACGATTCGGACAATGCAAAAGATGGCACCTCCGCCGAGCGCGATATTCTGCGGAGGCGCCCCGCGTGATTGCCACCCTTAACAATGTTCGGGACCTGAGCTCGATCAAGCGGGGTCGTGGTCCTCCCGAACATTGTTAAAAGTGGCACGTCCGATCAACGCGCAATCCTGCGGGCGCGCTCCCGCCGATCGACTTCGGGTTTCACGGGAGGTTGAGTGGGAATTCAAAATTGAGAATTCAAAATTGAGAATTGATGTTGGGGGCGGGTGGGTGGAACGCGCATCCAGCATCATGGGCGGGCGGGCGGGAATTCCGAATTCCTAATTCCGAATTCCTAATTCGTAATTCGAAATTGTTAGCTGTCGCCGTTCGGATTCGTCTTCGCTTCGGGGCGCGATTTCGCCGTATTCCTTCAGCTTCCGCTGCAGAGTGCGGAGTCCGATTTCGAGGAGGTCGGCCGCCCGGGCGCGGTGGCCGCCCGTATGCCCAACGGTCCGCAGAATGGCCTCCCGCTCGATCTCGGCCATCGCTCGTGGCCGCCACTCTCCACTCTCCTCCACTACAGACGGCGCTACCGGCGTCCGGTACTCCGCAGGAAGATCGTCGAGACCGATCTCCACATCCCGCGCGAAGAGCACCACCGATTCAATGAGGTTTCGGAGCTCACGCACGTTTCCCGGCCACTGCTGGCGCTTGAACGCCGCCATCACCGCGGGGTGCACACCGTGGACATCCCGGCCGAGTTCGCGGTTGAAATGATCGAGGAAGTGCTGAACGAAGAGCGGAATATCTTCCTTCCGCTCCCGCAGCGGAGGAATATGCAGCTCGACCACCTTGAGCCGGTAAAAGAGATCCTGCCGGAACCTGCCGTCTTCCACCCACTTCGCGAGATCCCGGTTGGTGGCTGCCACCAGGCGGAAATCAACCGGTAGCTGGATGGTTCCTCCGACCCTCATGATGTGACGCTCTTCGAGTACCCGCAAGAGCTTGACCTGCAGATCCGGTGAAAGTTCCGAAATCTCGTCAAGGAAAAGCGTACCGCCCGACGCCCGTTCGATGAGTCCGATCCGGCGTTGGTGCGCTCCGGTGAAAGCTCCTTTTTCGTGGCCGAAGAGCTCCGATTCGAGAATCTCGCCGGGAATCGCACCGCAGTTGATGGCCACGAACGGGCCTTCCGCCCGTGGCGAGTTCTGATGGAGGGCATTGGCCACCAACTCCTTGCCCGGACCGGATTCGCCGACAACCAGCACGGTCGAGCGCGTCGGGGCGGCAACGCGCAACCTCTCGAGAAGCTCTTCCATCGCCGAGGAATGACCGACAATGCCTTCGAAGCCGAAGCTCTTCTCGAGCCGCTGCCGCAGGCGCCGGTTTTCATCCGACAGCACCCTCCGTTCCAGCTGCATCTGAACTCGTTGCCGCAGCTCCTGAACCTTGACGGGCTTGGTCGAGATAGTCGTCCGCGCCCTCCTGGAGGGCGGCGACCGCATCCGCGACCTCCGCGTAGGCCGTCACGAGAAGGAACGGGAGGTTCGGGTGGTCGGCCCGGACTTCCCGGAGAAACTGATACCCGTCCATACCCGGCATCCGCACGTCTGAGACGATTGCATCGACTGCGTCGCCCTCGCGAAGGCGCTCCAGAGCTTCCTCCGCGGAAGGAAAAGCCTGCATGGTGTAACCCACACGCTCGAGGGTGCGTTTCATGGCATCCCGCGACCCATCATCGTCATCCACCAGGAAAATCACCGCAGCCATGAAATCAACTCCCAAAAGACTCGAGCAAACGAGCCAAACCATCTTCGTCGAGGACCTCTACACCAAGGTCCCGCGCCTTTTCGAGTTTGCTTCCCGCGTTTTCGCCTGCGACCAGATACGAGGTGCGACGCGATACCGATCCCGAAACCTTCGCCCCCAGCTTCTCCAACAATTCCTTCAATTCGCGCCTCGGCCGGCCAAGCGTCCCGGTGATCACAAAGATGTGGCCGGCCAACGCCGCTTCACCGTCTTCAATCTCCTCGATGGGATTGACGCCGCGTTGGGCGAGCCGGTCAACGATCTCACGATTTCGGTGTTCCGCCAACCACTCCTTCACCGCTTCAGCGATCACCGGCCCAATTCCGTCGACCGTCTCGAGTGCCTCGTTCTCCGCCGAGAGTATATTTTCGAGGCTCCCGAATCTGGCCGCCAGGACCTTGGCTGCCCGTTCACCGACGTGCGGAATCCCGAGCGCGAAGAGCAGTCGATGGAGGGGACGGGTTTTTGCCTCATCGAGTTCACGGCGCACATTTGCGGCCGAGAGTTTCCCCCACCCGGGAAGCTCGGCAAGTTCGTCCTCGTCGAGATCCCAGAGCGAGGCTTCGTCGGTCACCAACCCGGCATCCACCAACTGCGCGAGTGAGCGGCCGCCAAGGCCCTCGATTTCCATCGCCCCACGGGCGACGAAGTGCCTGAGACGGGCGGCGACGACCGCGGGGCAGTCCGGGTTCGGGCAACGGAGCGCGACTTCCTCCACCTCGCGCACTACCGGCGTCGAGCACTCCGGGCACACGGTGGGCGGCGCGAAGGGGACCGCGTCATCCTTCCGATCGGCAGTCACCACACCGATGACCTTGGGGATGACTTCGCCACCCTTCGTGACCCAAACGGTGTCGCCGACGCGGGCATCAAGCCTCTCGATCTCATCAAAGTTGTGGAGGGTCGCCCGTGACACGGTGGACCCTGCGATCGCCACCGGCTCCAGGATCGCTACCGGCGTCAGCACGCCCGTTCTCCCGACTTGAACCACGATATCCTTCAGCTGCGTGGTGCGGCCCTCCGGTCGGAAATTTGTAGGCTACGGCCCAGCGAACCGACCGAGCCGTGCTGCCCAACAGCTCTCGTTCGGAGTTGGTGTCGGCCTTGATCACGATACCGTCGGTATCGTAATCAAGATCAGGGCGCCTCCCCTCCCACGTTTCGATGAAGTCCTCCACTTCAGAGAGCTCCCGGCACAACGCCAAACCGGGGCTGACGGGGAATCCAAGGTCTTCGAGCCAGCGCAGGGCGGCCACATGACTGTCCTCTTCATGGCCCTCAGCGCGCGTCAGCTGATAGCACCACACAGCCAGTCGGCGGCGCGATGCCTCCCTTGGATCGAGAAGGCGAATCGACCCGGCAGCGGCATTTCGCGGGTTGGCGAATTCCCGTTCTCCCGAATTTCGACGCCTTCGGTTCAGCTCGGCAAAGACGCTGCGCGGAATGTAAACCTCTCCCCGAATTTCAACCACGGCCGGGAGGCCTTTCACACTCAACGGCAGTTGACGAATCGTCTTCGCATTTGCGGTCACATCGTCGCCGACGAGCCGATCGCCACGCGTGACGGCCCGACTCAGAACGCCACCCTCATAGATCAGAGAAATCGAAACACCATCGATCTTGAGCTCCGCGGCGAGCCCCCTGGGTTCATGCCCGAGCTCACGGGTCAATCGGTCGTACCACGAACGGAGCTCTTCCCTCGAGTAGCTGTTGTCGAGCGAAAGCATCGGAACCGCATGCTCTCTCTGTTCGAGGCCGGGTTGCGGTTCGCCCGACACCCGCTGTGTCGGTGAGGACGGGCTTCGGAGTGCCGGCCATCGTTCCTCGAGCTCGCGAAGTTCGGCAAACAGCTGGTCGTACTCGTAGTCCGAGATCTCCGGCTCGGCAAGGGTGTAGTACCGGTGATCGTGATATCGCACCAATTGCCGCAATTCCACGACCCGGGCTTCAGCGTTCTTTCGATCAGCCACCATGCATCACCTGTCGCCCGCGAAGCTCACCGGCGCCGACGCGGTCGGCGACGGCGCGGCCGGCGACGTTTTCCGGAATCGTCGGATTGAACATCCCGGTCCCTGGTCTGCACCTTTCCCACGGCATTCGCCCACGACCGGTGCACGTCGCGCGGAAGATATCCCAGGGTCGCCGCGAGACCGTGCAGATCCCAGGCGACCGGAAAGTACTCTTGACGAGCGAGCTTCAGGACCTGTCGTCCCCGGCTCGGCGATCTCCTCATTTTGGTCAGAGTGAACAGTCCCTGGTGCATCAGATGAAGCGTCTGATTCGAAAGATGCATGCTGGCAGCGGCAGGTTCCAGACACTCGCGCATCCGCTCCAGGAACATGACGTTGTCGACCCGCCCGTTGTCGCCGGTTGCCTCGTCGAGCACGGTGTAAGAACCGCGGAAGGAAAAACGCGCCGAACAGACTCGGATCCGGGAACCCCTTCGAGACCGAGATCTGGACGTCGATCGCCTCGAGAACCCGAACACTCTCATCGGTATCGACCGGAAGATCGGGAAAAGCATGGCTGAACAGCCCTGCCTTGCGCCAGGCCTTCATGGATCCAGCTGCGTCCGAAATCGAAGGCTCTCAGAAGTTCGTAGGTGAGCCGAGGGGCCGACGCTTCGGTGATGAGTGACGTGTCTCGAGCGATGGCGTCGACAGTTTCAGCGTCGATTTCGAAATCCAGACGAACCGATATTCGAGAGCCCGCATCATCCCGAACCGGATCCTCGGCAAATCGCTGATCCGGATCACCAATGGTCGGATCGACTCGCCTTCGAGGTCCTCGATGCCACCCACGTGATCGATGACCGAATAGTCAGCGAATGTAGAAAAGCGCGTTGACCGTAAAATCCCTGCGAAGCGCATCTTCTGCGGGAGAACCGAAGATCACCTCGTCAGATTGCGGCGGTGGACGATCGGTGGTGGCATCATCCTCTGCAGCTTCTTCAGCCGCTTCCTCCCAATCATCCGGCTCTCGGGCGGCTCTGGACTGGCTCGAAATGTCGCCACCTCGACGATTTCACCTCGAAAGAAGACGTGGACCAGACGAAATCGACGCCCGATGATCCGTGAATTTCGGAACAGGCGGCGAATCCTGCGGCCTCGCGTTCGTGGCGATATCAAAGTCCTTGGGGCTTCGACCCGAGCAGGAGATCGCGCACGCTCCCGCCGACAAGGTACGCCGTGTATCCGAGCGGTGCAGCCTGTAGAGAACTTCGAGCGCCTCGGTTGAGACATTACCCCTCGACAAAACATGATCCGGACGGCTGAGCACCCGCGGCTCCAGGCTTTCAACTGCCGGCAAACTCATGGCGTCGGTCATTCCTCCGGCCACCGCGACTCAGTTTCGAAATCAATCGGGAGTCTCTGGCGAGTCGGCCGTCTTCGACCGTCTGCTCAGCCATCGATGGACAGCACGATCTTACCAAACTGGTCCGCCCGTTCGAGGCGTTCATAGGCTGTTCTGCCTTCGGCCAGCGGTATTTCGGCATCGACAACCGGCCGCAGCCCATGGGATGTCCACCGCCGACAGCAGCTGCCGCCAATCTTCCCTCGATCCCATCGTCGAACCGATGATGCTGAGCTGGTTCCAGAATATCAGCCGGATTTCCTCGGCGGGATTGGGACCCGAGGTGGCACCGCAGGTCACAATTCGCCCGCCCTTGGCGGCCGCCTTCAGGCTCTGCATCCAGGTTGCCTCGCCAACCGAGTCGACAACCACGTCCGCGCCGCGCTTGCCGGTCAAGCCGCGCACCTCCCGGGCCACCTGGTCGTCGGCGATCAAGGTCTCGTCGGCACCGAGTTCCGAGGCGCGTTGGAGCTTTGTCTTCGGAGCGAGAGGTCACGATGACCCGGGCGCCCACGAGCTGGCCAGCTGCAGGCACGCCAGCGACACGCCGCCGCCGATCCCATGAATGAGCACGGTTCTCACCGGGGCGAAGCCGCCACGATTGATCAGCATGCGCCACGAGGTGAGGAAGGTGAGACCGAACGCAGCCGATTCGGCCCACGAAAGATGGGACGGGCGCGGTGCGAGAGAATCGGCGGCGACCACAACCGTCTCGGCCAGCGTGCCGTCGTTGTGCTCGCCGAGCACTCCGAACCGGACACACAGGCTCTGTTCGCACCGCTGAGGCGAGTACGCACATCTTCCACACGACAGCCCCGGGTCAAAAACGACCTCGGCACCAACGTCAACGGACTCGACTCCGGCACCGAGAAGCCTCCAGACCCCGGCGCCATCGGCTCCCCCAATGTGGGGCAACCCGATGGGGAAACCGGGCATCCACCCAGGTAAGACGTAAAGGAACGAGATGGTTGAACGCCGCCGTCCCCCGAGGCGGACCGAACTCCACCGGGGCCGGGCTCGGGTTCCGGGCGATCCCGAAATCAGATCGTCGATCCCGCCGTGTTCCTCAAAATAGATCGCTTTCACACAGGCCTCGGAAATCGAGTCCGACATTAGTACCGCCACAATTTTACCCGACCGGGCCATCCGGTGTTCGGGCTCAACTGCAGACACACGAAACCCCGCCGAAGCGGGGTCTCGCGGTTCTCACGGGTCAGGTCAAGCTCAGGGGCTTTGATTATGAGACGAAGCGGCGTCGCCGAGGACGTTCGGCGGCCGTCGCGCTAGTCCTGGGTCCAGATGACGAGGCGTGCTCTCCATCTGCAGAGATGCGGCAACGGTGTCGAGTTCATATCGGGAAGCCCGTGTTGATAGTGATTACCAGTTGTAGGGGTAGTCCGGATACTCTTCGGCCACCCACGGTGAAGTACTGGTTGATCTCTGGAGCTGTCGCCGATGTGGGACCCCATCGAACCGAGATATCGACGCCTTAATCGTCCTGGTGTCGACGCGAATCCGGTGACTTCGACACGACTGGAATCTCTCTCGATGTGGGCCGGTGTCACGATGCACACCGACCAGGATCGTCCCAATCGTAGTTGCGGTCGAAGATCACTGGGATCCGGACGATGTCGGTCACGTTGTCTCCGAAGATCGCCGCCCGAACCTTGAGGAAATGGAGCCCCTGGCTGTAGCCGCGACCGAGGATGAGATAGTTGATGTCAAGAGGGAACGCAAGCCGGCGTCCTGGCTTTGGCATGTCCGTGTAGCAGCTCCTGAATGTCGATCCTGTAGTGTCCAAAGATACAGTTCAAATCGAAGTCGAGAACTCGTAGTAGAAGCTCCCCTCGAAGGTGTCCGCGACGATGTCGCCGTCGAGCAAGCAGCTCCACGTATTCCAGACCTCCGAAGTCGGAATCGCGAACCCACGTCAAGGGACCCAACCGATGACTATTTCGAACGTTGTCAGGGATCTTCGTACTCCTCGCCCGACCATGGCGGGGGCTCGCCGTCGACCAATTCGACATCCGTCGGCGTACATGACGTGGTCGCGCAATCGGCAAGTCATCGACCAAAACGGCGGCAGGTTTCGACGAAGTGTTGAAGGTCTTGAACGAAGCGCCGCCCGATGACCCGGGAGGCTCCTTCCGTTGTCGATCGCGCGCACGGCGATCATATGAATGCCGTTGTTGAGAACGTCAGAGTTGCAGCATTCGGACGAAACTCGGAAAATTCGGCATCGGGATCACTCGGGAATCGATGGGCGACATCGCGGCCGGTGAAGTCCGGTCACCGGCGTTGTCCATCGCCAATCCGTCGACTCATGATTTCCACAAAGTCGATGGACTCGTCGTCGAGCGCCCAACCGGTGATCGGGAAGACCCCGTTCATGGGTTGATTGGAACCCGGGAGCTCGAGCTCGCCGAAGGGGGCCTGATTGTAGTCGTTATCGACCGTGATGGACGGCCGTAGTCTTCGACAGTCGCATCGCTGAATGTGACACGGACCAACCAGGGTGTGCGCACCATAGGCGTAGGCACAAGAAATCAAAGAGGTCACAAACCCGGGGCGCGCGTACGAGTGCGGCAGCCCACGGATAGGCCTGAAGAATATGGTGGCGGAGCACATCAGGTCGGCCGTCGACGCGTAATCGCCATCAACATAGAGATCTATCTTATTCACCAGGCTATCGGCCCACTGGCACATGTTGCACATCCCATGCAGACCACACTGTTAGCAGTCGTAGACGACAAATCCATTGACCTCTACGAGGCCGAATACGGTTGCCCAGTCACTGGCGTATCGAGCCAGAAAATAGTCTCGGCAACGGCGTTTATCGGAAGCAGGGAGAGACGCAGAACAACAAGCCGCGCTTCCGGCGAATCCCTTGTAACGCATTGCGTATCCTCCTCTGAACCAAGGTTCCAGGCGAGCAATTTACGATCGTAATAATGATATACCAGGCATATCTACGGTCAAACCGTTTTGGAATATCGCAGATCCAATCGCAATTGCGATGAGCTGTTGCGATTGAGGTTCTTTGAGATGATATGATGGGTTTTCATCGCACTTCCCGCCACGCCGTTCGACCAAGCCTTCTTCCTAACCAGCCGCAAATGTCACATTTCATTATACCTTCTCGGTATCGCCTTTCGAATTCGATGCGCCGAGTTGAGCTTCGTATCGAAAATTCCGGGCAATTTTAGGACACGGTTTTTCGCTCGGAATCCGAAAAGGAAGCTCCTTGATTCCCTTTTCGATGTCGATGTCCATCACCGAAGTGATTTCATTCCTGTGGAGGTTTATAATCCGAGGTTTTCGCCAATTCCTCAACATGAATACGAGCAGATTTGGCCAGCGCTTGGAGATTGAAACCGCCTTCGAGAAACGAAAGCAAACGGCCCTCGCACCACATTTCCGCAGCGGTTACGGCAGTTGCCGTGAGCCGCCTGTACCCCTCCTCGGTCACCTGCATGCCACCGAGCGGGTCCTCGTGATGCGCATCGAATCCGGTCGGCCGCCAAATTGCCGCCGGGCGATTTCCTGACAGATATCGGTCAATGCCTGTTTGAATGCGTCACAGAAGATGTCGTCGCCCGAACCCCTGGCGAGCGGTAGGTTGCGGATGGTGCCCGCTCCGGCGCCGTCACCTATTTCGTCCCCGCCCCTGCGGAGCCGGGAAAGGCCGGGTAGCGGTGAACCGACACGAACGCGACATCATCTCGATCGAAAAAATGCTCCTGGATACGCGTCGCCGTGCAGCGCCCCGAAATCAGCGACCACCACCGGTCGATTCCAACTCCTCGTCACGATTTCGGCTGCGAGAGCCACCGAGCCGAAGAAACAGTACCCGGCGGCACGATCGCTGTGCGCGTGGTGGGACGGCGGGCGAACGACAACGAAGGCCCTGCGGATCCGACCGTTGACGAGATCGAGGGCCGCCTGCATCGCCAGTCCGGCCGCAGCGACCGCGGCGTCGAAAGTGCCCTTCGAGACGCCGCAGTCTTCGGAGTCGATCCAGCCGCTGCCGGCCGCTGATCCTCGCGGACCCGATCGATATACGCTGGATCGTGAATCCACTGCAGTACACCGAGAATGTCATCCTCCGGTGGCAGCGGACTCTCGCCGTCCACAGTCCATCGCCCCTCGACACGAGCGGACAGTGCGTCCAACACAACCTGGATCCGGTCCGGGCTCTCAGGATGCCCGAGCCCCGGGTGGTGCTCCAGACAGCGCGGGTGCGACCGCACACTCAGCAACAGATCGGATTGTGTTTCATTCACGGAGTCATCATAGCGAACAACACAACCAATTTCGGATTTCGGATTCGGATTTCGGATTTTGGATTTCCACCCACCCTCTCGAGGCTATGGGCTATGGGTTATGCACGGGAAGGGTGTTCGCAGAAGATCGCGTTGATCGGGCGTGCCATTCTTAACAATGTCGGTGGTTTCAACGCGGAAATCGAGTCGACGATTGGTCCGATCATTGTTAAGGGTGGCAACCACGTGGTGTGGCGATTGCAGAAGAGCGCGTTGAAACCTGTGGGAGAATGATCGCCTTGGATGGATGCTACCCTAGAGGCGATGGCGAATAAGTCGGTTCGTATCGCTGTGTCGTTGGTCCTGATGGTCATCCTGTTGGCCGTTTTTCTTTGGAATGTGGATTTCGGCGAAGTCGCCGAGGCGATAGCGGGCGCCGACCTTCTCGACCTCGTCGCAGCTTCGGCAATCGCTTTGTTTGCCTACTGGCTCCGCGCGCTGCGGTGGCAGTTCATCCTCCTCCCGGTGGCGCGCGTTCGCCACTCAGCGTCGTCCTGACGACCGCTGTGGGCTATGCAGCACTTTCTCTCCTACCGGCGCGGATGGGTGACTGATCCGTCCGATACTTCTCGCCCGGCGAGAACGGATTCCGGCCTCGGCCAGCCTCGCGTCGATTCTCACCGAGCGGGTTTTCGATCTGTGGACCGTGGTCCTGTTCTTTCTCATCTTCATCATCTGGCCGCCGGAAATGACAAATCTGGACGACCAAGCGCGCCGCAGCCTGGAAGTGCTCTCGTTCAGCGGCTACCTCGTCGGGGCCGGCCTCGTCATCGGCACTCTGGTCCTGCTCGGTCTCTTTCGCTACCAGGAGAAATTCGTGGAAATCCTGGCCCGACCCGTGGGCTGGATCAAAAAAGAGCTGGCAACAGCCGGTGGAAAACTTCTTCCGCCATTTTCTCGACGGGCTTCGCGTCCTCCAGCGGCCGCGCGACCTCCTGATCACTGTCATCGCGTCGATCGCCATGTGGTACGTCATCTTCTGGCAGGTTCGGATGACCCTCATCGCCTTCGACGTCGATCTGCCGTTGCGCGCAGCCTACCTCCTGGTCACGCTGGCAGTCATCGGGCTCGCGGTCCCCACCCCGGGCGGCGTCGGCGGATTCCACAAGGCGACCCAGGTCGGAATGACCATGTTCTTCGGTATCGGGCTCAACAAGGCCACAGGCATCGCGATCGCCTATCACGCCATCTGCTTCCTCCCGATCACCATCGTCGGCCTCCTGTGCCTTCCGCTCCTTGGCGTCAACCTGCGACAGGTGGAGGCCATGTCCACCGATGAGGCGAGCGAATGAACTGTCCCTTCTGCGGTCACCCGGACAATCGCGTGGTGGATTCGAGGGACGTCCGCAGCGGTCTCGAAGTCCGGCGCCGCCGCGAGTGCTCCGAGTGTGAGCAGCGCTTCACGACCTATGAACGCGTGGACGAGCTCCCGACGACGGTCGTCAAGCGTGACGGCCGGCGGGAGAGCTTCGACCGGGAAAAACTGCTCAACGGCCTTCTTCGCGCGTGTGAGAAGCGGCCGGTTCCGCGCCGCGATCTGGTCAGTATCGTTGACTCCGTGGAATCGACGCTGGCTGCTCGCGAGGTTCGTGAAATGTCGACCGAGGAGATCGGTGCACTGGTGATCGAAGAGTTGCGACGCCTCGACCAGGTGGCCTACGTTCGATTTGCCAGCGTCTACCGGCGCTTCGAGGATGTGAACCAGTTCATGGACGAACTCAAGATCCTGCTCATCAAGCGCGACAATAACGGGGGCGAAGACTAGATGACCGACTTCCCGGAGTTTCCCGAAAACGAGCTCGATTCCCAGGAAACCATCAGTATCCCGGATGTGCTGCCGGTCATGGCGCTTCGTGACGCCGTGCTGTTCCCTTTTGCCATCATCCCCTTGACCGTGGGACGCGAAATTTCGGTGAAAGCGGTCGATGAGGCTCTCGCAGGCAACCGTCTGGTGCTCCTCCTCACCCAACAAAATCCGCAGAGCGAGAACCCGGCTCCTGAGGAGCTCTACCAGACCGG
Source organism: Candidatus Sulfomarinibacteraceae bacterium (assembly GCA_963769215.1). Classification (GTDB taxonomy): domain Bacteria; phylum Acidobacteriota; class Thermoanaerobaculia; order Thermoanaerobaculales; family Sulfomarinibacteraceae; genus Sulfomarinibacter. The sequence continues at coordinate 153,750 of CAVYKX010000003.1, forward strand.
GTGCGTTGCGGTGATCATGCGGATGCTGAAACTTCCCGACGGCACGATCCGAATCCTCATCCAGGGTCTTTCGAGGGCGAAAGTCGATTACTTCACGCGCACCGAACCCTATTTCGAGGCCCGTCTGACACGGCTCGAAGAACCGGAACTCGACCCCTCAGAGATTGAGGGCGAGGTCTTTGTGCGCTCGATTCGTCAGGGCCTCGAGCGCGTCAGCACCATGGGCAAGCAGATATCACCCGAGGTGATACTGATCACTTCGAGTCTCGAGGACCCCCTGCGCCTCGCCGATCTCGCCGCTTCGAACCTCGGGCTCGATGTGACCGACGCCCAGGATGTTCTCGAGACCATCGACGCCATGCCCCGGCTTCGGCGGGTCCACGAACTCCTCGAACGCGAGCTGGCACTGGCCGAAATGCAGCAGCAGATCTCGTCCCAGGTGCGTGGAGAAATCGACCGCAACCAGCGCGAGTTCTTCCTCCGTCAACAGCTGCGCACGATCCAACAGGAACTGGGTGAGGTCGACGACCTCGAACAGGAAATGGCAGAGTATCGCCAGAAGGCGCAACAGATCGGCCTCAGCGAAGAGGCACAGGAGGCGGTCGACCGTCAGCTGCGGCGGCTCGGCACGATGCACCCCGAAAGCGCCGAGTCGTCGGTCGTTCGAACCTGGCTCGACTGGATGACGACCCTGCCCTGGAGCACGACGAGCGATGACAATCTCGACATCGCCTCGGCCAGAAAGATTCTCGACCAGGACCACTTCGACCTCGAAAAGGTCAAAGAACGGATTCTCGAGTTCCTCGCGGTTCGCCAGCTCCGCCCGGAGAGCAAGGGTCCGATCCTGTGCTTTGTCGGCCCCCCCGGGGTCGGCAAGACCTCCCTCGGCCGTTCCATCGCGCACGCGCTCGGGCGGGAATTCGTGCGCTCTTCCCTCGGGGGCGTCCGTGACGAGGCCGAGATCCGGGGCCACCGTCGAACCTATGTCGGCGCTCTTCCCGGACGCATCATCCAAGGGCTGTCACAAGCCGGCACGTCGAATCCCGTGTTCATGCTTGACGAGGTGGACAAGCTCGGTGCGGATGTTCGCGGCGATCCATCCTCCGCCCTCCTCGAGGTCCTTGATCCCGAGCAGAACGATTCATTTCGCGATCACTATTTGGGAGTCGTTTACGACCTCTCGAAGGTGCTCTTTATCGCGACCGGCAACGTCACCGACACCATTCAGCCGGCATTTCTCGATCGGATGGAGGTCATCCGCCTATCCGGCTACACCGAGGAAGAAAAGCTCGAGATCGCGGGCCGCCATCTGATTCCGCGGCAGATCGAAGAGAACGGCCTCGCCGACCGAGGGATCAACTTCACCACCCCCGCGGTGCGCCGGATGATTACAGGCTACACCCGAGAGGCCGGGCTGCGGAATCTCGAACGTGAGATCGGATCGGTGTGCCGAAAAATCGCGGTTCAGGTGGCGGAGGGGAAAAGCGCTTCGAAACGGATCACTCCTCCGACCGTGGAGCGGCTCCTCGGCCCACCACGGCACCTCGCCGACAAGCCCCTGGAAAACGACCGGGTCGGTGTCGCCACGGGTCTCGCCTACACGCCGGTCGGCGGCGACGTCCTGCTGGTGGAAGCCATACCTCTCACCGGAAAAGGCGACCTCGAGCTCACAGGGTCATTGGGCGATGTCATGAAGGAGTCTGCGGCGGCGGCCCTCTCGTTGGCCAAGGCACGCTCGACCGACCTCGGAATCGCAAAGGACTGGTTCGCCAAACACAAATTGCACATCCACGTTCCCGCCGGCGGCATCCCGAAGGACGGCCCATCCGCTGGCGCCACCATCCTGTCGGCGATCGTCTCGGCCGCCTCGGGCCGATTGATTCGTCACGACCTCGCGATGACCGGCGAAATCACCCTGCGCGGCGACGTCCTGCCGGTTGGCGGCGTCAAAGAAAAAGTCCTCGCAGCGTTGCGAGCCGGCATCACCGAAGTGCTGATGCCGGCCGAAAACGAACGCGATCTCGTTGATCTCCCGCCGTCGGCACGCAAAAAACTCCAATTCGTGTTCGTGAACACCGTCGACGAGGTACTTGCGGCAGCGCTGCTGCCAGACTGAGAATTCGGAATTCGAAATTCCACCCACCCTTCCAGAATGACGTGCCGGGTTGCTCGCAGAAAAGCACGCTGGGCGGAGGTGCCATCTTTTGCATTGTCCGAATCGACACGACCAATCCAGTTTCGTCCACAGGTCGGTCAATGCTAAAGGTGGCTCCTTTGCGGGGAGCGCGCCTGCAGAAGTGCGCCATCAGTTCTGAGGCGCAAAACCGATGCCCGTGGCCCCGACGCGTCGGGATCGGCTCTATCTGTCGAAGAAGGCGATGGTCTCCTTGAGCCCGTCGGCGAGGAGGACCTGGGGTTCCCAATCGAGAATTCTGCGCGCCAGGGTGATATCGGGTTGCCGGACTTTCGGATCGTCCTCTGGCAGGGGCTCGTAAACGATCTCCGAAGAGGACCCCGTGATCCGGATGATCTCCTTGGCAAACTCGAGCACGGTCATCTCGGCCGGGTTGCCGATATTCACCGGTTCGGAGTAGTCGGACAGCAGCAGACGGTAGATGCCCTCGATGAGGTCGTCCACAAAACAGAACGACCGGGTCTGGGATCCGTCTCCAAACGCGGTCAGCGGTTTCCCGGACAACGCCTGGCAGATAAACGCAGGCACCACCCGACCGTCACCGGCCCGCATCCTCGGGCCGTAGGTATTGAAGATTCGGACAATCCGCGTATCGACCCCATGGTGCCGGTTGTACGCCATGGTAATCGCCTCGGCAAATCGTTTTGCCTCGTCATAGACGCCGCGCGGACCGACGGGATTCACGTTGCCCCAGTACGTCTCCGGCTGCGGGTGAACCAGCGGATCACCATAGGTCTCCGAGGTCGACGCGAGCAGGAAACGCGCGCCTTTCGATTTGGCGAGACCAATCGCCTTGTGGGTCCCCAGCGACCCGACTTTGAGCGTCTGGATCGGGAGCTTCAAATAGTCGATCGGAGACGCCGGCGACGCGAAGTGCAGGATGTAATCCAGCGGACCCGCCACGTGAATGAAGTTGGTGACGTCGTGATGGACAAAATAGAATCCATCGCGCCCGAAGTACTCCTCGATGTTATCCAGCGAGCCGGTGATGAGGTTGTCCATGCAGACCACCTCGAGCCCCTCATTCAATAACCTGCCGCACAGATGCGACCCGAGAAAACCCGCTCCACCGGTTACCAGCGCTCGTTTGCGTTCTGCCATCTCACCTCCGTCGTGGAGAACAAGTATACCGACCAACCACCCACCCAGAAATCAGTGCCCAGTAATCAGTAATCAGAATTCAGTCCGGAACGCGCGAGATTGGGTGGTCGGGTACTGATTACTGATCACTGAATACTGACTACTCTGCCAGATCTTCGACAGTCCCGAGAATCAATGGGGGCGCTTCAACCGGCTCGTCACCGATCGCGAATGCATCGTGAATCCGACGAATCTGCCGTTCTTCGTCGACCTCTCGTCGGCCGATCAACAGGGTCGCCAACGACTGACCCACATCCACACGGTCGCCGATGCGGGCATGGACCAGGATGCCGGCACCGTGCGCGAGCTCTTCGTCGACCCGCCTTCGACCGGCTCCGACCTCCGCCGCCACACGTCCGAGATCTTCGCCATCACAGCCTGCAACAACACCCTCGCTCGCCGCCTTCACCTCGACCGTCCGCCGTGGCTGCTCCAGCAGGTCAGGATCCGGATCCCCGCCGTGGGCCACGACCATGCGCTCCCACGCGGCGAGCGCCGAACCATCGTCCAGGGCTCGGCCGAGAACTTCTCCCGCATCGGCTTCATCCCAACCGCGGAGCTTCATGGCCTCCCGACACAGTGCCAGGCTCGCTTCGCGCAAGAGGGGATCGCCGCCCCCCGACAAGATGGCGAGAGCCTCCCGCACCTCGCAGGCGGTCCCGAGTGCCGGCCCGAGGGGTTGGTTCATATCCGTGATCAGGGCCTCGCAGCGCACGCCGGTATCTCGCGCGACCTGTCGCAGAGCGATGGCCAACTCCCTCGCCTCGGCCACCGTTTTTCGAAAGGCCCCGCTGCCCCATTTCACGTCGAGGATCAACGCCCCGGCGCCGAGGGCCAACTTCTTCGACATGATCGAACCGACAATGAGGGGCAGCGACGGCACCGTCGCGGTGACATCCCTCAGTGCATACAGCGTGCGGTCCGCCGGTGCAATCTCCCCGGTCTGAGCGATGATCGCCGCGCCGCAGGAATCAATCAGCGCCAATGTTCCCGCTCGATCCCGCGAGGAGTCCCAACCCGGAATTGCGTCGAGTTTGTCAAGCGTTCCCTGCGAATGACCGAGACCGCGCCCCGCCATCATCGCCACCGGCACACCAACTGCTGAGAGCAGTGGCGCGAGGATCAACGAGACCGTATCTCCGATTCCACCGGTGGAATGCTTGTCAACCACTTCCGGGCAGTCGGCGGCGAGATTCCAGACCTCCCCGGAGTGAAGCATCTCTTCGGTCAGCCACGTCGTCTCGTCGTTGTTCATTCCCTGCAGGCAGATCGCCATGAGCATGGCGGAAAGTTGTTCCAGAGGCAGCGACTGATCGCTCGCTCCCCGGACAAAAGCGGTGACCTGCTCGCGGGTGAGAACGCCGCCGTCGCGTTTTTCGGCGATGGCCTCGACGAAATTCACGGGTCAGGCCTCAGCGCCTCAGCCTCGGCCCGCCGGAACAGTCATCGGCGGATGCGAGGTCACGAGCCGAGTTCGGCCAACTTGAGCCGTGCATTGTTGAGATACGGCGATTCCGGAAACTCTTCGAGCAAGCGTTCGAAGTACGGGCGCGCCCGCTCGGGGTCTCCCTCACCGGCGAAGAGTTCGCCCAACCGGTAGAGCGCGGCGTCCTTGGGAAGACTCCGCGACTGCCCGGCGACCACGGCCTCCAGATCGGCGGCCACCTCGACTCCCTGACCCGATGCGACTCGCACATCCATCAGATCGAGGGTCGCGAGACGGCCGATGAGGTCGTCACCGTGGCGCTGGGAGAGATCCACCAGGGCTGTACGCGCTTCGTCGACCTCACCGCGGCCGAGCGCGATTCGCGCCAGATAGAGGCGGGCCATGTCAGCCTGGTCCGAGCGCCCGTAAGCGTCCACCACATCGAGAAAGGCCTTTTCCGCATCCGCTACATTTCCCTCAGGCACCAGCGACCCCGGTTGAGCATCCCCCTCGAGGGCCAGAACCGCGTTTCGAAGCATGAGCGATGCTTCCTGGGCCCGAGAGCCCGTCCACAGGGTCACCGCCCACCACACCAGGGCAAAAATGATGACCGCCGCCAGGCCGGCGACGATCGCGCGGCGGTTGTCCGCGACCCAGCGAAAAATCAGCTCCGCCGCCGAGACGAACTCGTCGTCTTTTTTCAGTTGCTTGCGAGTAATCCGACGTCCCATCACACTCCTCCCACGATCATCCGACCGTGTCCGCCGCACGCTCGTTCGCGATTTGAGCGCACGGGGGCTCCAACTCTAGGTGGGAGTGCTCGAAGTGTCAATCTCCGATCGCGGAACCGGCGCCATAATCTCGTACTTCAGCGCCCAGTTTCGTCGTCCGCACTCGCCGGCAGCGACAGCTGCTGCTGCTGCAACATGGGGAACGCAACCTCGGCGGTCACGTCGAGCCCAAGGGGCACGATCGTCACCCATCCCGCATCGAGAGCATGGCTGTCTGTTCCAGGCTCTCTGTCTTTCGGCGGGCGCCAGCGGCTCGTATACCAACGTGAACCGTCGGAGTCGGCGCGGGAGAGCACGTAGCGCGCCTCCTCCGAACGGTCCAGACCCATGTGCGTGACCCGATATCCGCGGATAGCCGCCGGGTCCTTCGGCACGTTGACGTTGAGATATACATTCGCAGGAAGCCCTTCGTCCCTCACCGAATCGATCACCGGCTTCGCCCACCTCGCGGCAACCTCGAAATCCGGTTGCGGATCATCCCAGTTCAGCTGGAGCGACACGGCAACCGCGGGAATGCCTGCCAGAGCCCCCTCGCGCGCCACCGCAACCGTTCCCGAGGTCCACACACCAAGGCCCTCGTTTTCGCCGCGGTTGATTCCCGACACGATCATATCGGGGGGGTCGTCAACCAAGAGCGCCGTCAGGGCGACGCGAGCGACCGTTGCCGGCGTCGCATCCACCGCCCACGCAGGAGAACCGGCTATCGCTTCTCGCTCGACCACCTCGATCTCGCGGCGCGTGATCAGGGCGTGTCCCGAGACACTCTGCTGGTGCTTCGGAGCCACGACGGTCACCCGATAGGCCGGATCGGCTGCAATGATCGCGGCGATCGCCTCGAGACCGGGCGATTCGATGCCGTCGTCGTTGCCGACAAGGACGTGAATCGGCTCGCCCGCCGACAACTGGACCGCGGCGATCACCAGGATGACAATCAGTGATTTCAGGATTTTTTGAGTACTCATCTGCCCTCCCATTGGCTCGGGGAGTTTAACCCGGCGGAGAAGAACAGAGAAAAGGTGTAGAGGAAAAAAGGAGAAGAAGAGATCGTGATAAGGAACGCATCCCCTTTTCCCCTTTCTTTCCCCTCTGCTCCCCTACCGGGGTACACTCTGCTGATAGGAGGCCACGATGGAGGAACACTCACTGACCCTCGGTGCGCACCTGCTGCTGTGGGTCTTCCCGCTGGTCTTGACCATCTTCGTGATCGTTGAAAACCTCCTCGATTCGCGCGAGCGGGGGCGGGAATCATGACGCCTCTGGAAGGTTCCACGCTGACCACTGTGGCCGTGGTCATGGTCGCCTATCTGGGCGTCCTCATATTCATCGCCTGGCGCGCCTCGCGCAGGACCCGCGGCGGCGAGGATTTCCATCTCGCGGGAAGATCCCTTGGAGCATGGGCGGCGGGGGTTTCCTCCACCACCAGCTCCGAATCCGGTTGGGTCACCCTCGGTGCCGTCGGGATGACCTTCACCCACGGCGTCTCCGGCCTCTGGTATGCGCCAGGATGCCTGCTCGGCTACCTCGTCAACGTCTACATCGTCGCCCCACGCCTACGGCCGCTTTCAGCCGGTCAAGGTTCGGTGACCCTGACAGATGTCATCACGCGTCGCTGGGGAGACCCCCGCAACGTTCTGCGGATCACGGCGACCACCATCACCCTGATTTGCATGATGGGTTACGTCGCGGCGCAGATGACGGCCGCCGGGAAGGCATTCTCGTCCTCCCTCGGTCTCGAGGGGCGCGGCGGATATCTCGTGGGAGTTGTGATCGGCGCCGCCGTCATCATCCTCGTGACCTCCCTCGGAGGTTTCCGCGCCGTCGCCTGGACCGACCTTTTCCAGGGCCTGCTGGTCGCCTTCGCCCTCATCGCCCTTCCGCTCTATGCCGTGGCGCGGCTCGGCGGCTTCGACGCTCTCGTGCAGGGTCTCGGATCCATCAGCCCCCACCTTCTCTCCGCCGGTGGCGACCGCATCGGCCCCGCACTGTGGGGCTTCATCATCGGCCAGCTCGGCATCGGCCTCGGCTACCCGGGAATGCCACACGTGATCACGCGGTATATGGCGACTCGCAATGACCACGAGGTCCAGAGGTTGCAGATGATCGCCATGTTCTGGGGCATTGCGGTCTTTTACGGCGCCGGCCTCGTCGGTCTCGTGGGCCGGGTGATGTTGCCGAATCTGGCCGACGGCGAGCAGGCGCTCATGGCCATTGCTCTCGAGCTGGTTCACCCGGTATTGGCCGGGTTGCTGCTGGCTGCCGTGATCTCGGCCATTCTCTCGACCGTCTCATCGCAGCTTCTGGTGGCCGCATCAGCGGTCTCCTACGACGTTGTGGAGGAGGCTTTCGGCAAGGCCCGGGACGACCGGCGGAGCCTGGTACTCGGCCGCTGGACGGTCGCCGTGGTCGGCGTTATCGGCATCCTCGTCGCACTTTCCGAGGTGCGGCTCGTCTTCTGGTTCGTGCTCTTCGCCTGGTCCGGTCTGGGCGCCGCCTTCGCACCGCTGGTCCTGCTCGCGCTGGCGCGTCGCGGGGTCAATCGATTCGGCGCCTTGGCCGCGATGCTCACAGGCATTGGCGTTACGGTTGCGTGGAAGCTCGGCCGAGATGCTGCAGCCAGCCCGGAGGTCTTCGCGCGAGTGTGGTGGATTACGCTGATCGCCGCCGCGGCAATCATGCTCCTGGGTCAGCTGACGAAAGCCTTCGAACGGGGCGATAGGATCGCCGTCGTGGCGGCCACCGCACTCACGGTGATCAGCTGGCGGCTCGTGCAGCAATGGGGTCTCGACAACGTCTACGAGCTCGTGCCGGCGTTTTTCCTGGCCGGCTTCGCCGCACTCGCGATTTCAGCGATCACAGCTGGCGGGGACACACGACGAGGAGATGTTTGAAGGTTCGAAGGTTGAAAGTTCGAGTTCCGAATCGTCTCGATTGCCAAACGTCTCAACTTTTTAACGTTCTGACCTTCGGCTCATCCGGAATTCCGTGAGATCGAAGGAATTTCGAGGCGAGCCTCGAATGGACGGCATCGTTGCCGTCGCAACCACGAAGTCACAAAGACACAAAGGGAACACGAAGGAGTTTTTTGACCCATCACATCGCTGGAGTTCGCAAAGGCAGGTTTCTCCACGCTTTCAGCGTCCGCGCTTCTGATGAGTGAGGAAAACATTCGGAAAACCTTTGTGAGTTCTTCGTGTCCTTCGAGTCTTCGTGGTTCAAGATGTTCGGGCGGACGGGCGGAAACAGCCCAAAGTTCGGCTCATCTCATGCAAATCCGGATGAACCGACCGTTCTAACGTTTTAACCTTCGAACGTTTCAGCGTCTCACTGGCGGTGGCGTCATACCAAACGAAAGCCGGACGAAGTTCCGTGCCTTTTTCTGAAAATCCAGCAATCGCTGCGAGTCGCCGTTGACCACCAGCCCATGGCGCTCGAGGTTGCCGTTGCGGCAGAAACCGTCGAGAGGGACACCCGCAATCCCGGTCTCGAGATAAAAGGCGACCGTGGGCGCCACCTCAAATTCCTCCGCAAGCTCCCGGCATCGATCCGAGAGAAGCAGATCGGCGTACATGGATCCCTTCCAGTCGTAACCGACGGGATCCGGGAGGAGCGGCTGATCGACATCGAGCAGGTCGCCGTGTTTTTCGAAGGCCTCGCTCAACAGCAACTGGCGGCGGCGCTGAAGGTGGCGCCCGATCCTCATTTCGAGCAGAATACGATGTTCGGCGAGTTCGTCGTCACCACTGATGAAGGGTGCGAGAAGGGATGCGGTTGCGGCCTGGACAGTGTTGGAAGGTCCCGCCATCACGTTCTGTGCATAGCGCACGATCCCGTCAACCAGAGCTTTCGACCTGGTCAGCAAGGCACCCGCACGCAATCCGGTCACGCCGTGAGTCTTGGACAGCGAGTCAATGAACAACACCGCTTCGGCGTACCGCGGATCCTCGAGATACCAGGCCACCAATTCGCGGTGATCGGGGTGGAGTCGCACGTAGACCGAATCGAGTATCACGGCCGCATGCGGCCAGCGATCGAGCACCTTGTCCACAAATGCCCGCATCTGTTCCGGCGGCAGGGTCCTGCCGGTCGGGTTGTTGATCGGCATCAGGTAGACACCATCGATATCGAGGTCTTCAGGCAGCTGATCGAGGTCCTCGGGACTCGGGTCCATGTCGGCACGCCCCGGAGGTAGAAACGCCACTTCCATTCCGAGCAGGGCCAGCTGATCCATCGGACACGTAAAGGTCGGGATGGGTACGAGCACGGTCGCAGGACTTCCGGTTCCGACGCGATTGCGGTGCGCCTCGGCTACGCCCTGGAGAGCGGCCTGCAGGGCCTGATTGCCCCCGTGGAATGTCATGATCTGCGGCGGCGAGTGGCTTTCATTGACGAAGTCGATGCCGAGCTGTTTTGACCACAGTGCGCCCCACGAACGGGTCACCATCGGATAACCGATCGAGTCGACGTTGTATCCCATGGGGTGGGAGCTGAGCTGCCGCACCCAGCCGCCAACGTACTCGAAAGCGCTCAATAGAGTGCTGTGCCAATCGTGCCGGAGACGGGAATCTTCGGGATCGTCCGGGGGAACCGTCCGCCTGTCGAGATCGCCGATCGCGCTGGCGAGGTCGTTGTAGCCCATCGCACGCATGGCGTTGACCGTTCGACTCATGAGCCGAATCGGTGCGCTTGCATACAAATCTTTGAAGGAGTTGAAAACCTCGAGTCGGACGTCTCTCTCGTTCCGCTCCATGTCCCCTCCACATCGGTTTTTTTCGGTCGGCCCGGACATGGTATCCGGTCTCACCGCCGAGCAGCAAGCAAGGAAACCACATGGCGAATCCGGCCTCACTGCGGTGGTCGGTCGCCCGTCTCCATGACCCGAGCCCGCAGCCGGTTCAGAAAATCCTGTTCTTTCGGTGTCAGCGCTTGCGGACCCCAGGCTTCGATCTTCGCCCGAATGCGTTCGAACTCCCGGGCTTCTTCCGGAGCCAGAACGCTGCCGATCGGTGCAGGGCGAGGCTCGGGTCCTTCGTGCGTCGGGTAGGTAGCGCGGAGGAAGAGAAGGTACATCATCGCTCCGGCGAGCGCGCCGCCGAGGTGGGCTCCGTGACCGATGGGCAGGCCACCGCCACGGCTCTGAGCCAGCAATCCCCAGAGATCGAGGCCGACGAATGCGAGCACCCCGGCGAGGGCAGGCACGGGAACGATTCCGAAGAGGAGAATTTTGTGGCGTGGGAAATGAAACGCGTAGGCCAGCAGCAACCCGCTGACCGCCCCCGAGGCACCTAGAGCTGGGATATCGGGATTTCCCATCAAAACCGAGGACACAACACAATGGCTCAGCGATGCGACAACGGCTGCAACCAGGTAGAAGACCACGAACACACGGGTCCCCCACAGATGTTCGAGGACCGTTCCGAAACTCCAGAGAACGAACATATTGATGGCCAGGTGCCAGATCTCGCTGTGCGAAAAGGCGGCGGTCACCAACGTCCATACCAGACCGTGCATCAGATGTGTGGTGCTGACCAGAAAATTGGTCAACATGAAATCCCCGAGACCCGGCACGACGGCCGCAGCCTGCCACCCGAGAAAGACGAGCACATTGATGGCGATAATCACCGACACCGCCGGCGTCCGGGGCCGTCGACGCCGAACCGGCGGTGCAGTTTCCGGATAGGGGTGTGTTCCCTCCATTGAACCGCATTATGGCAGAACCTCCCATTGCATTCGTGGTAGCCTCGAAATATCCGCTGGAGGTCACATGCGACACGCACTCAAGGGTTTCGCAACGATCTGCTTTTTCTTGTTCGGCGTGGGTCTGACGACAGCCTCCGACCTCGAGGATCGGCTGAATCTCGAGCTCAAGGGCGGTTGGGGCATCGTCGAGGTCGAGGTCTATTCGGCCTGCGGGGGCACCTACTCGGACAACGAGGTTGGCATATCAGGCGTTGCGAGCAAAGCCGGACACCGCTTCGAAGAAGGAGAACTGGTCAAGATCGACAAGATCAACGTCAAACGCAAACGAGTCGATTTGTTATTGACCCTTGCGACACCTTTCCGGATGTCGCGCATGGACGGTCCTTTCGAGCTCTTCGACGAGAGAGTCTGCAAAATTCAGCTCATTGTTCCCGTAGCGCGGGAAGAGATCAAAAGAGGCGACGTCGCAGCTCTCCTCGGTCGAATCGGGTCAGTGCTCACAGTTTTCCCGTCTCTCGATGATGCGCGTTCCGCCGACAACTGGAATGGGCGCGCGATCGTGCCGCTCCCGGTGGGTTACGACGAGACCTTGCACCGATACGCAGTGTGGAAAGCTGAACAAACCAACGCCGAGGTCAATCGGGGCATCGACGACGCGCTTTCGGCCGCAGCTCGAATCGCTGATGACCTCGACGATGACAGCGAGTATCTTGGCGGGTTTTCTGAGGGTGCGGAGAAGATGAGTTCCTTCTCCACCACAGATTGCACCGCTCTCCTCAGCGCATCCTTCACCTCCTATCGCACGAGCGCTCCCAGGGACAAGACGAAGGGGTGGCAGGACGGTTGGGAGGATGGGCAGGAACTGATTTTCAACGTCCTTCTGGCCGACCGGCTCCGCACTTGCAGGGTCCCGGTACCCCTACCGCCACTCCCATGATCGTCGCCGGCCTCCAGCTCGACATTGCCTGGGAAGACCCGGAGGAAAACTTCCGCCGGGCGAGCGAATTGATGGAACGGGCGATCGACCAGGGCGCCTCCCTGTTGGCACTGCCGGAGATGTTCGCCGCAGGCTTCTCGATGCGGGCCCGGGCGATGGCCGAGCATGCCGAAAAGATTCGGGGCTTTCTCTCCGATCGCGCCGCAGAACACGGAATCTGGCTCATAGGCGGGTACCACGAGCCCGGCGAGCACCGCCCCGCCAACGCGTGCAGCGTTTTCAACCCCGGCGGCTCGGAGGTGCTCCATTACCGCAAAATCCATCCCTTCTCCCTCGTCGGCGAGCACGAGCACTTCGAGGCCGGGGCGCGGGTCGAGACCGTCGAGATCAATGGGCTTCGGGTGACCCCGTTGATCTGCTACGACCTCCGTTTTCCCGAGGTCTTTCGCGCTGTTGCCGGGGCGACCGACCTTTTCGTCGTCATCGCCAACTGGCCCGAGCGGCGGTCCCACGCCTGGCGTACTCTGCTTGCCGCCCGCGCCATCGACGACCAGGCGTGGGTTCTCGGCGTCAACCGGGTCGGCGAGGGCGAAGGCCACCTGTACCGTGGCGACACGACCCTGCTCGACCCTTGGGGCGAAGTCACTGCGACCCTGGCCGACGAGCAGGGAGTGGTCCTCGGCGAGGTCGATGCCGAGGTGGTACGTTCCGCCCGCGAGCGATTCGGATTTCTCGCGGACCGCCGCCCGGACCTTTACCGAAAGATCGAGGACGAGGACTGAAATTTCGGATTTCGGATTTCGGATTTCCACCCACCCCCGTCGCAAACACGAAGGCACGAAGACACAAAGAAATCACAAAGCCACCCACCCACCCGAATTTGCCCGCAGATCACGCAGATTGACGCAGATATTCATCACAACCTGAAGCCGCGGCGAGGTCCCGGCCGTCGAACGGTCGGTGAGAAGGTTGGCTGGGACGAACGCTCGCGTTCGGAGCAGACGAGCTTCTCACCGGCGGCTGGCGATTTTCGATCGCCAGTCGTTCTGCCGGCTGGTCTCGGCGTCCGCACTCAATCTTAGCGACCACTCCTTTGCGTCTCTGCGTTTTTTTGGATGGGTGGGCGGCCTTCGTGTCTTAGTGTCTTCGTGGTTGCGACGTGGGTGGGTCCGGCTTCGCCTCGAAGAGGCTACGCCGTGGCGAGCGGCTCTGTGTTTCCTCTGTGTCTCTGTGCCTCTGTGGTTCAGGGCGGGCGGGTGATATTTACTCCCGGTCTGGTACCGTCCTGGAATATCAGCGGCCAGGTGTACGCTAAGCTGAGTGGGAGAATTATGGCGACTCAAGTCACGGTCAAGGTGTATTTCGAAGCGGCCCACCGACTTCACAACCCGGCGCAGTCGGACGAGTGGAATCGGGCGACCTTTGGCAAGTGCAACAACCCGCACGGCCACGGCCACAACTACATCATCGAAGCAACTGTCGAGGGCGAGGTGAACCCCGACTCCGGCTACCTCATCGACATGAAGGATCTCAAGGCGGTCCTCAATCGGATGGTGGTGGACGAAGTCGACCACAAACACCTCAACATCGAGGTCCCGTGGCTCGCGGGCTGCATCCCGTCAGCCGAAAATCTCGCCCGGGTGTTTTTTGAGAGAGTCGCACCTCAGCTGCCCGACGGCATCACGCTGACCGCTCTGACCATTCACGAGACGGAGAGAAATTCAGCGACTTACAGTCGCTGAATGTTGAATTCTCAATTCTTAATGCCCAATCGCCACGAAAAAATAGCGGGGGGGGGGTTGGGCGGGCATTCAAAATTGAGAATTAAAAACTGAGAATTCTTAGAGCTTGGAGCCGTCTTCGGCAAACTCCTTCAACACGGGTTCGAGCCCGGTCCAGAACTCTCCGTCCGCGACGGCCAGAGTGCCGAGGTAGACCAGAGCCTCCTTGCCACCATCGGCAGCCAGCTCTCGGCCGGCCTTCTCCACCTTTTCGGCATCCGGCCCTTCGAAGTCATCGGGCAGATCCAGGGTGCCGTCTTCATGGGGCAGACCCACGGCGTCGAGGTACTTGACCATCAATGGCCGCCGTTCCCCCATGTGGAGGTGGAAGAGGTACTGGAAGAGGACCGATTCCGGCAGCGCGTCAGCGAGCCGCACGAGCCGTCCGGCAACCCGTTCTGCAGAAAGTTTTCGCACCGATTGCGGACGAAACTTCAGGTCTTGCGCGAGGGCAACTTCGATCGCCCCACGACTTTCCCGATCGGCACCGTTCCAGAAGGCCATTGCCGCAGCCTTCTGGTCATCGTCGTCCATCAGTTCCCATACCGCGTACGGACCGCGCTGCTCCACCGCTTCTTGAAGCGTCAGTTGTTCAGCCATCTCTACCTCCTCGTCGGATCCTTAGAGTAAACCATTCCGAATTCCGAATTCCGAATTCAAGCTACAACTTGTACTGAGCTTCTTCGATCACGACAATCTGTTGTCCGTCGGGATGAATAATGACCGCACGCTCGACCTGGATCGGGTTTCCTTCGGCATAGACGATGTCCTGGTGAACAACGTTTTCAGGGCTCTCGAAATACTCTACGCCGACGACACCACCCAAATGATCGGACCGTCCGAAGGCCCAATGGAACCCGGCCTTTTCGTCCTCGAGCACCTTTCCGGTGACTTCCGCCTTGTCGTTGACGCCGAAGGCCACCTCGGCGATATTGGCGCGAGCGGGATCGTCGTCGAAGAACGCCGCATACCGGTCCGCAACCGGGCCCTCGCCCTCGACGATCACAATCGAGTTGGCAACCACGTGGAAAAGCACCAATTCGTCGTCCTCCACCACCGGAATAGTCCCCGCCGTCCACGAAGGAACAGCTTCGTGCTCGCCTTCGTAGGGCACGCTGAAGGTCTCGCCCGACGGCAGATTGATGATGCGGTCGCCTTCTTTGCCTCGAGGCAGGAAGCCGTCGTCCATCTCCGCCTTTCTGTGCCGAAGGTCGAACCAACAGCGATGGCCAGTCGAAAACGTGACGTCACACAGGACCGCCCCTTCCATGGCTTCGAAAATCGCCTTGCAGCGAGCAGCCACCTTCGAGTAGTCGGCGGCCAGAGCGGTGCCTTCCATGCGCTCCTCGACCCCCGGCATCGAGGCCGCGCGGAAGTCTTCGTTGGCGTCCGCGAGTTTGGCCAGCGGCGCCGTCGCCGAGAACTCCGTCATCGCAATCACCAGCGTCGACTCCCTGAGCGCCTCCTCGACCATCCACTTCGTCGTCACCGAGCACGCCCTTTTCGGGAAGGTCCGCATTGTTGGCACCGGTGGCCGGAAAGCCGAGAATCGGCGACACGGTGAACTGTCGCTCAGCCGCCAGCTCGACCATCACATCACGCCAGCGCCCGGCCATGGCACGGCGCGCCACCCACCCTTCGTCGTCCGGCACATCGTCTCGCGGCAAATCCACCGCAAAGGTCACAACCTCACCCGGCTGGGGATCGAAGACATCGATCAGCAGTTTCTTGATGTCAAGCATTGTTCGCCACCTTTCTGCGGCCTCACCGTGACGCCGCTCGCCGGAGGATTGTACTCCCGATGGCTTGCTGCGCTATCCTGCGCGCCATGAGCAACACCGATATCACCGCCGCTGTCGTTGGAACCGGCCACCTCGGCCGCCACCACGTGCGCATCCTCGCCGGCATGGACGGGGTGCGTTTTCTCGGTGCCTTTGACGCTGATCGAGACCGACTTGCCAAAATCGCCACCGAACACGGTGTGCCAGCACTCGACTCGGTCGAGGCTGCGGGTGCGGCCGATGCGGTCGTCGTGGCCACGCCGACAATCAGTCACCGCGAGGTCGCCGGCACACTGCTCGAGGCTGATTGCAACGTGCTTGTGGAGAAGCCGATCGCCGTGACGGTCGCCGAGGCAGAGGAGTTGATCGCCCTCGCCGACCGACACTCCAAGATACTGGCGGTTGGCCACGTGGAATACCACAACCCCGCGGTCCAGGCGGCCCTGGGGCTGGCCGACGGCGTTCGGTATCTCGAATCGCAGCGTCTGTCGCCTTTCACCGCGCGTTCAGTTGACGTCGACGTAATCCTCGACCTGATGATCCACGACCTGCAGATTACGCTTGCGGTTGCCGGCGATACCCCTTCCGAGATCCGCGCCGTAGGTGTGCCGGTGCTTACCGACAAGGTCGATCTCTGCCACGCCTGGGTCGAGTTTCCGGGTGGGTTGGTGGCAAATCTCACCGCCAGCCGGGTATCGGCGGAGCGCATTCGCAAGCTGCGGCTCTTCGCACGAGAGTCATATTTCTCCATCGATTACGCCGAACAGAGCGTGTCTTCCGCTCAGCTCATTCATGGAGAGGGCGGGGCGCAGATCGCGCCGCGGCTGGTGGATGTGGAGAAGGAAGAACCACTCAAGGCCGAGCTCGAGTCCTTCATAGGAGCCTGTCGCGGCGAGAATCGTCCGATCGTGGACGGCCGCACAGGCGCCGCCGCGCTCGCGGCCGCAATTACGGTCCGGGAGTGCGTTGAAAGACGGTAGAACGATGCGAACTGAATTCGTGAATCTGGGGGGTAGAGCATGAGGCCGCAATTCCAATTCGTTGACAATGACCTGGCGGACCGAATCATTGCCGAGGCGAAGATCGTGCTGACCGAGGTCGGGATCGATATTGGAGACGAGGAAACACAGGCCCTTCTGGTTGAGCACGGCGCCTCTGCCGACGGTGATGACGGCAGGGTTCGGCTTGCCGATGGCATGGTGGAATCCGCGCTCGCCACAACACCGTCGTCGTTCTCGCTGCACGACGTTTTTGGCGAAGAGACCCACCGATTCGACGGCCGGAGGACCTATTTCACACCGGGCTCGGCCGCCATCAACATCCTCGACCGCACGAGCCAGCAGATCCGGCCTGCGGTCACACGCGATCTGGTCAACCTCGCGAAGGTCGTGAGCGGTCTCGACGGGATCGATGCTCAATCGACGGCGCTCATGTCCTCCGACGTCGCCGAAGGAATTACGGACAGCTACCGCCTCTACCTCAACCTTCTCCACTGCGAAAAACCGGTTGTCACCGGCGCCTTCTCTATTGAAGGATTCTTTGTCATTCGGGACCTCCTGCTCGCCGTTCGCGGCTCCAACGAGGCGCTCGCCGAGAAACCACTGGCCATTCTCACCTGTTGCCCCACAGCTCCCCTGCGCTGGACGGAAGAGGGCGCCCAGAACCTCCTCCAATGCGCTCGCCACCGAATCCCGGCCGAGATCATCCCGGTCCCCCTGACCGGTTTCATGGCCCCGGTAACCCTTGTCGGAACGATGATCCAGCACACCGCCGAGGTTCTGTCAGGGGTGGTCATCGCCCAGCTCGTGCAACCCGGCACTCCGCTTCTTTTCGGCGGTTCACCGGCGATCTTCGATCTTCGCTTCGAGACCACGCCCATGGGCGCCGTCGAGACCGCCATGCTGACCTGTGGCGCGGCCCAAATCGGACGACGCCTCGGAATGCCGACCCAGGGCTATATCTCGCTTTCCGACTCCAAGGCCCTCGATGCCCAGGCCGGGCTCGAGACCTCGATGGGGGCCACCCTTGCAGTCCTTACCGGCATCGACAACGTCTCAGGGCCGGGGATGCTCGACTTCGAGAGCTGCCAAAGCCTCGAAAAGCTGGTTGTGGACCACGAGATCATCCTCATGACCAAGCGCTTGAGCGCCGGCGTCGAGCCGCGAGAGGATTTCCCGTCGAAACCTCTCTTCGAGGAGCTCCTGAGGGAGAAACACCTTCTGATCGCCGACCACACCCGTCGCCATCTCCGTTCTGAGCTGACCTTCCCAGGACCGGTCATCGACCGCACGGCACGCGCCAGATGGTTGAGCGAAGGCGCGGCCACTCTGGACCAACGCGTAGCCGCAGAGGTCGATCGAATCATCGCCGAATTCACGCCAAGCCGCCTCGACGACGACAAAAAACAGCAACTCGAAGAGGTCATGACCGCCGCCGCCAAAGCCGCTGGGATGGACACGCTGCCGGAACGGTGAAAGCCCAACGTTTGAACGTTGAAACGTTGAACGTTTCACCCACCCGCCAAAAAACCACAGAGGCATAGAAATTTCGGATTTCGGATTTTATTTCGGATTTCGGATTTCCACCCACCCACATCGCAACCACGAAGACACCAAGACACAAAGTAATCACAAAGCCCGCCCGCTTGTCACGGCATAGCTGCTCGGGAGCGAAGCCGGACCCACCCATTTTGTCCACAGATCACCCAGATAGACCCAGATCCGGACACTCGGAGAAACCGCAGATCACGTAGATTGACGCAGATATTCATCGCAGCCTGACGCCGTGGCGAGGTTTCCGGCCGTCAAACGGCCGGAAACCGCTGGGAAAGAGACCCGATGTGAAAGCAAGCGTTCGCATCGGGTCTCTTTCCCAGCGGCCTGCGCTCTTAGAGAGCGCAGGCCTCGCCTCTCCTCTTTTCATATTGAAAAAAGTCAGGGGTCCGTTCCACTCTCAAAAACCAATGGTGCGAGGCAGAACCGGCGTGCCCATGGCACGTCGGTCGGTGAGAAGGCAATCTGTGACGAACGCTGGCGTTCGGAGCAGATTGTCTTCTCGCCGGCGGCAGGCGATCCCGGATCGCCTGTCGTTCTGCCGGCCGGTCTTGGTGGTCGGTTGCGTGGCTCTGCGTTTCTTCGGGCGGGCGGGTGGGCTTCGTGTCTTGGTGTCTTGGTGGTTGCGACGTGGGTGTGTGGTGGATCTGGGTTATCTGGGTAATCTGTGGATTCCGCTGGAGGGGCGGGTGGATCCGGCATCCGGCATCTGGGTGGAGGGTGGGTGGCTCTGTGGATTGTCCGTCAGTCTTTTCCTGTGAGCTGGGATCGTTCCACCGGCGGGAGACTGTCCCACGACGACGCCAGCCACGTCACACCCTCGAGGAAGGCCCTGGCTCGGTCGGTCTTCGGACACACCGAACGCACCAGCTCCCAGAATGCCGGCGAATGGTCCAGATGGAAAACATGCGCCAGCTCGTGCGCGACGACCGCCTCGAGCACCCACGGAGGCATCTGCCGGAGCGCTGCGTTGAGCCGGATGATTCCGGTCTGACAGCTGTAGCTGCCCCAACGGGCCATCTGGTTGGTCACGAATCGAACCTCGGCCACCTCGGGAGGATTCGGAAAGCGGGCGGCCACCTTTCGAGCTATCCCATTGGCGCCACCGTTGGAATTCACCACGTCGGCTCGAGATCTGCGCACCAGCCGCCGCGCCAACTGCAGGATCGTTTCATCGAGCTCTCGCGCCGACACGCGATGGGGCGCACTCACCGAAAGAACCTTGCCGTTCAATCGGGCGTTGATGTTCTTCACCCGCTTGCGCACCACTTTCAACTCGAGAGCCACACCGTCCACTTCCAGGGGTCGCATTCCGTTTGCCATGGACAGCATGCTACCTGAACGCGCTAAACTCACCGTGGAGCAAAGGTGAAAACCGGAAATCGCGCCGCTCGATCGCTCAGAATCGCCACTGCGCTATGTATCACTGTGGTGGCGACCGTTTCTCCAGTTTGGGCAGACTATTGGTACGAGCACTATGCGCGGGCCGAAACAGCTCTCGAAAACGGCGATTGGAACCGGGCTATCGAGGAGTTGCAGCAGGCATTGGAACGAAAGGGCGACTCTGGCGCTCGGGTGCGATCTTACGGCATGAAGGTCGTCGCCTACTTCCCCTATCTCAAGCTGGGTATCGCCTATTACCACCTCGGACAACCAGAAGCGGCGTTACAGGCCTTCCAGACCGAGGAACAACTGGGAGCCATCCAGGCTTCAAACTCCGATTTCGCAGAGCTCGAGCGCTACCGCGGCCTGGCGATTGAAGCTCGGGCCGAGGTCGCCGAAGCCGAAGGCGCACGAATCGCTCAGATCGTCAGCGAAAGCCTTCGAACTGCAGAAATCCTCCAGCGACAGGGCCGGCTGTCAGACGCGATGGAAGCTCTCGGCGAAGGTCTCGCGGTTGCCCCGGACAATCCCGGCGCAACCGCCAAAATGGAGGAACTGCGGACAGAGGTCGTCCGCCTGGAACGCGAGCAACTCGACATCACCCGGGCCGCGGAATTCATCGACCAAGGCAGGTCGCTCCTCGAAACCAGGAATTATGCCGAGGCGGCAAGCCTGTTTCGCCAAGCGCTGGAAACCCGCCCGAGTCCCGACGCCCAACAGCTCTTCGACCGTGCACGCGCCGGCCTATTGGCCGAAATTCAGGCGGAAGACGACGCCGATGCCCGGCAGGCCGCAATAACAGGAAACCTGGCTCGAGCTCGCGAGATGGCATCCGCAGGTCAATTCTCGGAGGCCCTCGATCGCCTCCAACCGGTCCTTGCTGCCGATCCCGAAAACAGGGAAGCCCTCGCACTCCAGAGCACGATCCTGGATTCGCAACGAAATTCCGCGAACCGCGACGCGCTCAGTAGAGCGCTGGCTGAAGCGGAAAAGGATTTCGCGGCCGGACGTTTCGAAAGCGCCATCTCGGCGGCGAATCGAGTCCTCGCCATCGAGCCGGGCAACGGCGACGCGCTCGAGTATGTTCGAAATTCGTACGGGCAAATCAGCCGCCGACTCCTGGGATCGAGGAACATCGAGAATCTCCCGCCGGCCATTCGCTTCGCCGACTTTCGAAATGACCAGCCGGACGGGACCAGGGCGCAAACAGTCCGGAGCCCAGATTTTCGCTTGAGCGGAGTAGTCATCGACACCTCACCGGTTGATGTGATCTTCCGAAGCCCTGGCGATCTCCTCGTTGAGGGCACCAGCACGAGTCAGCAGATGGGAGAAATCTTCATCACTGAATTCAGCCTCGATGACGAGCTGGCCGACGGCCCCTCGATCTATCAGGTGGTCGCAACCGACAATGCCGGGCTGAAAACGAGCGCCGAGTACTCGGTGATCTACGCGCCACCCTTCTACCGCTCACTGTGGTTCCAGTTGACGATCGCCGTCATTCCGATTGCGGTTTTTACCGCGGTGTGGGCGCACCGGACGAGGCGCAGACGGCAGCTCATGAAGCGCCGATTCAACCCGTACATCGCCGGAGCTCCGGTGCTCGACAACGAGATGTTTTTCGGTAGGGAGCAGCTCATCGAACGCATCCTGCAGACCATTCACAACAACAGCCTCCTGCTCTACGGCGAGCGCCGCATCGGCAAGACGTCCCTGCAGCACCATCTCCGGCGGCGACTCCAGCAGCTGGACGACCCGCTGTATGCGTTCTACCCCGTGTACGTCGACCTCCAGGGCACTCCCGAATCGCAGTTCTTCACCACCCTGGCCGAGGACGTCTTCCATGAGCTCGAACCGCTATTGGATGGCCTGCAGGTGGGAGAAGGCCTCGATCCGGATGCGGATTACGGCTACCGCGAGCTGGTCGCCGATCTTCGCAAGGTCCTCAGGATCCTCGAAGGGAAGAGCTCGAAGCGGGTCAAGCTCGTGCTGTTGATCGACGAGGTCGACGAGCTCAACGCGTATGACCCCAGGATCAACCAACGACTGCGGAGCCTGTTCATGAAGAGCTTCGCAGAGAACCTGGTGGCAGTCGTCTCGGGAGTCGAGATTCGCAAGCAGTGGGACAAGGAAGGCAGCCCCTGGTACAACTTCTTCGAAGAAATCGAGGTCACCCCGATCGGACGCGACGATGCGGTGCAGCTGATCACCCGTCCCATCGGTGGTGTCTTCAAGGTGGACCAGGCCGTAATCGACCGCCTTCTCGAGATTACGGAAAACAAGCCCTACCACCTGCAGCGACTCTGCGTCGCTCTCGTCAACCGGATGTATGAGGAGAATCGGAGCCAGATCACGACCGCCGATGTGGAAGCCGTCGCCGGAAACACCTCATGACAGTCCGTAGGCCCAACCCATACGTGGTCGGCCAATGGGTTCGAGGCGACCGGTTTTACGGGCGGGGCAACCTGATCGACGAAATCCTCAACGGCCCGCGCAACTCGATCTGGATTCTCGGAACGCGCCGGATCGGCAAGACCTCACTGCTCAAACAGCTCGAGCACCTCACCTCCCCGGAAGACTCCGGCTATCTCCCTATATTCTGGGACTTTCAGGGTGCCGACGACCCGGATGAGCTCAACCTCACGTTTACGGACGCGCTGTTGGACGCTGAAGATCGGCTCGCGTCCATCGCTGTTGAAGCATCCGCCTTCGGCGGCGATGATCTCTTCGCCTCGATGGGCAAGCTTCGCCGCGCGCTCCGCAGCCAGGGCCGGTCGCTCCTCCTGCTGTGCGACGAGGTCGAGGAACTGCTCAGCCTCCACCGGCAGGACCCAGCGCTCCTTCGCAAGCTCCGGCGAGCGATGCAGTCACAGGACGGCATCCGCACCGTCCTCACGTCCTCGATTCGACTTTGCGCGCTCTCTGAGCAACGCGGCGACACCTCGCCGTTCCTGCACGGCTTCTCTCCGCCGCTCTACATCAGCGGGATGTCGGCCGGTGACGCTCTCGCCCTCGTTCGTCAGGACGCTCTATCCTCGGACCTTCGCCCGGCGATCTCGAATGAAGACGCGGTCGAAATCTGTCGACTCTGCGACCGCCACCCCTATCTCACGCAGCTTGTCTGTAAACGCTTCATAGAAACCGGTGATCTCGAGGAAGCCTGTCGTCAGGTAGCGAGCGATCGCATGATCAACTACTTCTTCTCGGTGGATTTCGACATGTTGTCCGCTACCGAGAAATCGGTCCTTCGTCTCATCGGTGAGCAGGGTACAGCCACCGACGAGTCGATCCACGCAGTCATGAAGGGGGACACCGCCGACCGCGATGATGCCCTGCAGCGACTCGAAAACCTCGGTTTCATCGGCCGGGACAGCGATCGAAACTACGAGCTGCCGAGCCCGTTCTTCCTCCGCTGGCTCGAAGACCTGCCGGTCACCCAACTGCCGCAGCAAACCCCGTCTCCATCACTGCTCGAGGACCCGACGATTTCGGTACAGACGATCGATGGCCGCTACACCCTGCACGAAGAGATCGGAGCGGGGGCGACGGGCAGCGTGTTCAAGGCTCGCGACACCATGCTCGACACGTGGGTCGCCGTGAAGATGCTCAAACCGGAGTACACGGCCGACCAGAGCGCGATCGAACGGGTGCGGCAGGAGATTCTCCTGTCGCGGGACATCGCCCACCCGAACATCCTCCGCGTTTACCACCTCGCCTCGTTCGAAGGCGGGACCTACCTCACGATGCAGTGGATCAAGGGCGGTACTCTTGCCGATATGATTGCCGGCCGTGGTGCATTACCGCCCCACGATGCCGTCGACCTGGCCGCCAAGCTCGCATCGGCCCTGGCGGCGGCCCACAGCCGCAAGGTCCTCCACCGCGACATCAAACCCGGAAACATCCTGGTCGACGAGCAGGGCGAACCGTACCTCGCCGATTTCGGGCTTGCACGCCTGATCGGCGAGCACGGTCTGACCCAGCACGGGGTATTTGTCGGCACGCCGCACTATTGCTCTCCTGAGCAGGTGGCGCTTCAAGAACTGGACGAACGATCGGACATCTATGCCCTGGGGCTGGTGATCTTCGAGATGGCCACCGGCCGTCGGCCATTCGAGGGCGCCACCGTCGCGGAGACCCTCGCCATGCAGAAGAGCACACCGCCGCCGGATCCGACCACGATCTCGCCGCAGATACCGGGTGAACTGGCCGAGATCATCCTCGAGTGCCTCGCCAAGGATCCCGCAGACCGCATCGACACCGCCAACGAACTGGAAGGGGCGTTGCGCCGAGTCCACGACGGCAACTGATTTTCAAAAACTGTAGATCGCGGAGAGGGTGAAAACGTCCGACGTCTGGGACAAATCGGCTCCGAAATCGATTTGGAATACGCTGAAAGCAATCCCGACACCCATGGTCACGTGGAGGATGTCTTCCCCCTGACGGTAGATCGCATAGCTGAAGGCATCATCGTAGGGGTCATCACCATCCAGAAAACGGAAGCGATGGTCCGGGTCGTGCCAGACGCCGCCGCGGACGGCGATCAGCGGACTGCTTTTCAAGAAAACGTATTCGACGCCGAGATGCAGTTCGTTGGCGTCATCGATTGCCGCCAGAGAGGTGTCCAGCAACGGTGATTCGAGACTCTCACCGATGATCGAGTACTCCACCAGATCCCATTCGAACCCAACCGTGAGATGGCCGCCCGGTGATCGGTAGGCGATACCCAAACCCCACACGTCCGGAAAGGCGATGGCGCGGTCAGTCACGGACTCGAGAACTGTTCCCTCGGGCGCGTTGTGAAAAGGCCCGGCTCGGTTAAATAACTCGTAATCGAATTTCGGTCCCTGTCGATAGACACCCCCAAATCGCCAGCTCTCGGCAAATTTCCACAGCACACCGATGTTGAATCCTACGTCGCTGTCCGCAACGGAGAAGTCGCTGGTGACCCACGAGTTTTCTGGAAGGAACGAGTTCCGCCCCCACGATTCGGCCGGATATGTATCGACAGCGTAGGTCGCACCCCGGTTGTCGACCGTGCCCGAGAAGTATGACAACCCGAGGCCGAAGCTCAGACGATCGTTCACCCGGTAGGCGGCGGACAGGCCGGTTCCGACGACGTCGAGATCCGTGACCGCCCATTGGTCTTCGTACCGCCGGGTTTCACCCGCGGGAGTCATCCCGAAGAGGCCATTGATCTCCGTGGTGATCGAAAAATCGGCCAACTGATGCCGGTAGAGCGCCAGCGACCACCTCGCCTTCGGATAGACGAAGGAAAGAAATGACACCCCTGACGTGGTTTCGTTCGAGTGCCCGGTACGTATGCCTTCGACAGTGTCGATACCTCGGCCGGTCGGCGTTCCCGAAGCCCGCCCCCCCTCGGTGTAGGGAGTGGAAAACTGCCTTCTCCTCAGCTCGAGCGAGACCTCCGGCCTGAGGAGTTGCACCAGACCTGCGGGATTGGCGAAAGCGGCGGTGGCGTCGTCCGCGAGGGCGACGAAGGCGCCACCCAGAGCCGTGCTCCGCGCGCCAGGGTTCGAGAAGCTGAACTCGAGTGCCGGTGGCGCCTCCTGCGCGACGGCGGCCCCAGTTGCCAGAAAGACGAGTGAAATCCAGACAAACCACCGCATGTCACAAAGCATACGCGGGAATTCGCCCGTTGTTACCTGCTTCGAGTCTTGATCGACCACGGGCTTCGGCCTCAACAGACCCTCATCGTGTCCTCAGAATTCCATCAAGCACCGAGCACCACGGTGAGCCACATTGAATTCCGAGGAGGTTCGTCATGCACAAGTTCCTGATTGCCACCGCCATCACCTGCGCAGCCATCACCCACACCTCGACGGTGTCGGCGCAGCGCCAGTGGACCGTCACCGGCCAGGATGTTCCGGAGCTTCGCAGCCGTAGACCAGATGATTCGCACGAAATCGTGCAGGCACGATATCCGTGGCGGATCGGTTGCAATCACAAAGGACGGTCGGCTCGTTTACGCCCGGGGTTACACCTGGGATCAACCCGGGCAGGATCCTGTACAACCGACCACACTGTTCCGCATCGGCATCATCGGCGAAATCGATTACCTCGATCGCGATTCACCAACTCATCGAAGAGGGTCTGCTTGCCTACGACACCCGGTGCTCGCCACTCTCGGCCTTCAGCCTCTCGGGTTCGATCGAGGGACCCGCGGCTCGACGCGGTCACGGTCGATCACTTGCTGACGCACACGCGGTCGGCAGTCTACTGCGGCATCGACGATGGTCTTCACCGCGGCCGATGTGGTGGCCCGCGGCTCGTGGATCTTGAAACACCGCCGACAAAGCGCGAAATCGCCTCCTACATGATTGCCGAGCCGTTCCAGTTCGATCCGGGAAGTTCCTGGGACTACAATAACTACGGCTACTCCTGCTCGGCATGCTGGCCGAAATGATGACTGGCCGTCGATTTTCCCGAGTATGTGCACGACAACTCTTCCGGCCGGTTGGCGTCGGCCGGGCGCGCATGGCCCACTCGCTTCGCGTCGACCTCGCATCCGACAGAGACGAATTTACGATCGGCGATTACGAGGGTGATCCGTACTCGACAATGGGGAAAGGGAATCGCTGCCGGGCGGCATGGTGATGTCGGCACCCGACCTGGCAAGACTCTACACTCTCTTTTCGATCGACCCAGAAGCCTCGGATTGCTGCGCTCCGACACGGTCGAGGCGATGCTGGAGCTCCTGTGCAGCGCCGCCCGCGACATGGGCTATGGACGCGGTTGGGTCATCGAGAAGTTCTTCATCGACGAAAATCACACGATCGGTTCATTGACCGATACCTGACGACGGCCTCCGGGTGTACTCCCATGGAGGCGGAGGCACGGTATCCACACTCTCGCAGTCGTGGCGAACGGACGGCATCGGTTTCTTCTGGATCAGCAACAAGGACCCGTTGATCAAGGATTTCCATCGAACTCCCCGAAATTACATATTGGCCCAGCCATGATCTGTGGCAGTCTGTCGGCAATCTCCGATCACGAGGTCGGCTCGGCTCCGGTCGAGTCGTGGATCCCAGCCGTGGCCCACACCGCCGGCACCGGAACGAGCCTCTGGCGCTCCGACGTCGGTCTGCTCAACCGATCGTCGGCAAACCAAGGCCATCCGACTCAGGTATACGCTTTGGGAGATTCTCGGACGCGAACTTGATTGGCGCCAGGAGAAATCTCGGGTAATTCCCGACGCCGTCGACTGGTGCGACCCCGCGGCTCTGGACCTTTGCAGGTCTTCTCGTCAGAGGCTCTCACCGTCTCCTCGAAAACCTACAACGAGTCCACGGATGGGACATTTGGTCAGTCTCTCGACGGCGTGACAGCTACCGGCGGTCTCGAATCCGGCGAGTCTGTGGTGTTGATGCAGCTTCGCGAAGATAACACCGCCCGCACCAACATCGGCATCCTCAACCAGTGGCGGGGACTTGCCCGAGTTGAAGTGGCCTCTATGACGCCGACGGGACACTCGTCAATTCCGGCACACCCGGCTCATCCCTCCTTCGTCCAACGCGGCAGTTCAACCGCCCCTTCGACGATGGGGACGCGTCGACATCGAGTCGGGCTATGCGGTCGTCACCGTGCGGTCCGGCCAAGACATCTACGTCTACGGATCGGTCATCGACAACTCAACCGGCGATCCCATGGCCATGCCAATGAAGAGTGGAGCGGGACGCGAAGTTCCAGTGGATCGCAGCCGCCGCCCATGCGGGAGGCGTGCACGGAAGTCTGTGGCGGACCGACCTCATGTCTGCTCAACAGATCAGGTGGTGCAGCCACGGCGGAAATCGTCTTCCATCGCGAAACGGTGACACAGGATCGATCACGACCAGTCTGTCGATAGCACAACAGCTCGTGGTCGATGACGTCGTGGCGCAGGCGGGCATGATTGGATGCAGGAGCCCTCGAGATCGTCTCGGATCAGCCCCTGTTCGCGACCTCGCGCACCTTCAACGAAAGCGGGACCGGGACCTTCGGCCTTTTTCTCAACGGTGTATCGACATCAGGCACGGCTGATCGCGGCGCCACCGTCTGGCTCCCTCAACTGCGGCAGAACCAGGCCTTTCGAACCAATATCGGACTCCTCAACACCGGTGGTTCCCGATCGCGGGTTCGCATCGTCCTGTACGACGGTTCAGGAACGGAGCTCGCCTCAGCACGGAAGACGCTCGACTCGGGCGGGTGGATCCAGCTCCAGCAGCCGTTTTCGAAACTCGCCGGACGTACGGACATCGGAGCCGGCTACGCCCGAATCGATATCGAGTCAGGTGGAGGTGTGATCGCCTACGCATCGGTGATCGACAACGGGACCAACGACGGAACGGCCGTCACGATGAAGAGATAGCCCGCTTGCAATCACACAACGACGGCCATGGGAGGCCCACGATGGAAACGCGAAATCAGCACAACGCGTCCCCGTTCTCGAGCACCGGCGAACCGCGTCCGCGCGACGTGCCCATCACGGTGCTGACCGCCTTGATCCTTCTCTTCGTACTGGTCGTGGTGGCCCTGCTGTGATCGGGGCTCAGAAGCTGTAGATCGCCGACAAGGAGAAGGTATCGACCCGATCGGAGAAATCGGACGCGAAATCGATCTGGAATGACTCGAACGCAAAACCGATACCGAAGGAAAAATGAACCTCGTCATCGCCGGGTTGAAACAGGGCCTGATGCTCGGGGTCGCTGCTGATGCTTCGAAATCGGTGGTCGGGGTCAAGCCAAACACCTGCACGAAAAGCGAGCACCGGTCTGAGGTTGATGAGGGCATACTCGGCCCCGAGGCGAATCTCGTTTCCGTCGTCGGCAGCAAGCGAAACCGCCAAATCGAGATCGGTATCGAGGGCTTCAATCACAACCGGGTCAAAGCTCGAGAAAATCGTTGAATACTCGACCCGGTCCCATTCGAACCCAACCGCGAGCTTTCCGCTGGGCGACCGGTAGGCTGCACCGAACCCATAGACATCGGGAAACTGCATCGGCGTGGCAATCTTTAGAATCGTCGCTCCCGGCGCTGTAGGCGGGGTCGAAGAACTCCGGGGCAATGCGGCCCGGCTGTGACGTCGTAGACCAGTCTGAACTCGGGCGCCTGGCGATAGAAGGCGCCGAGGCTCAGACCCTCTGCAACTGTCCACAGGAGACCCGCGCTCAGACCCCAGTCCGAGTCGTCGATCACCATCTCGCCGTTTGCGAGCTGCCGCTCGGGCAGGAACGATGTCGGACCGTAAAAACCCTGGAGTGTCTCGAAATCGTCGTAGAAGGAGTACTCGAATGGGGCATCGAGCCGACCATTGAAATAGACGACCCCCAGACCGATGCTGAGCCGATCACTGATCCTGTAAGCGGCGGCCGCTCCGTAGCTCACAATCTCGAGCTCGGTCGACCACCTCCGGTCAAAGGTCCGAAAATTCAAGGTCTCCGTTCCACCGGTGTGAAAGATCCCTTCGGTCGCCGTCTGGGCCCGGAAGTTTGCCAGCTCGTGCCGATAAACCGCAAATGACCAGTTTCCTTTGGGATAGACGAACGACAGGAACGACAGCCCGGTGACCTGTTCCTCCGACACTTCGGTCCGGAGGCCGTCAACAGTATCGAGCCCGATACCGGTCGGCTCACCTTCGTAGCGACCGCCTTTGATGTAGGGAGTCGAGTAGCGCCAGTGCCGCAGCTCCACCGACACCTCGGGAGAAACGAGCTGTACCAGACCCGCCGGGTTGGCAAACGCGGTCGTCGCATCGTCGGCGAGAGCGGCAAACGCCCCTCCGAGGCCGAGGCTCCGCGCTCCCGGGTTGGAAAAGCTGAACTCGAAGGTCGAAGGAGTCTCCTGGGAGAAGGCATCGCAGGGGCGGTAGCCACCGCGACGAGCACAACGAGAGAGAGCCTTCGGGCATTCATTTCTTCCCTGCGCACTTCTCGACTGTTGGAGCGTCGAAGGTGATGCTAACACCGGTAAACCCTCATCAGATCCTCATTCGACCCTCAAGTCTCGGGCTACACCGCCGTAGGTTT
The DNA here is from genome assembly GCA_963769215.1 of Candidatus Sulfomarinibacteraceae bacterium. GTDB lineage: Bacteria > Acidobacteriota > Thermoanaerobaculia > Thermoanaerobaculales > Sulfomarinibacteraceae > Sulfomarinibacter. The sequence goes on from CAVYKX010000003.1 coordinate 183,451, forward strand.
GAATATGGAGAGGAGAAGATCGAAGATTGCCCGAAACCAATCCCATCGTTTCATGGCGGCGTCATTACGTTTCATCGCAGCGTATCCGACGGCCCGCCGAGGCCGGCGAGGGCCCTTGGCACTCCGAATTTCGGGTCTGTCGATGAACCCGACCGGCGATACGGTCTATCGTCCCGGAATCCGGCGAAAGATCGTTATGACGGCAGGCAGCGGCTGGGGTTCGGCTTCGATCTCGAGTACCAGGCGTCTCGCCGCCTCGGAATCGATTTCGGAGTCTTACCGCAAACCCTGTCATCGACGTCTTGATCGACGAAGTCGGCGTGATTTCCGCCAGCGCAAAACCCAGAATCACTCCGGTCTATCTGCGGGCTCAACATCCATCTCACACCAAAGGCCCCGTCGACGTCTACGTCGGACCGCTGCTCGCTTACGTCTTCTACTCCAGTTTTGATCTCGTCGTCGATCCCATGGTTCCTCACCGAGAGGGATTCAAGACCGATGACGACATCGGGGTCGGTATCTCCGCCGGACTGGACGTGCTTCTCGGTGAAGGTGGGTGGTCGCTCAACGCCGCCTTCAAATACCTCGACACGACACTGGTCGCAACTGCACCCGACGGCGGCATCGGCAGGACAGACATCGATCCGATGATCTTCAGCGTCGGGGTCGGGTACAGATTTTGACCGACCCGATCACGCTCTCGTCGCTCGCAGCGATCGTCCGCCGATTCGGCGCTCGAAACGGCGAGCGATGCGCCCGACGGCAGGCTGGATAACCGTGCGATCGCTGGTGCCGGCCGCGAGCAACTGATCCGACGAATCCTGAGCACGATCCACAACAACAGTATTCTGCTGTGCGGTGGATCCGAGAGCGGAAAGAAGTCCATTCTTCAGGAGATCAAAAACCGCCTCGAATCGGGTGGGGACTCGAATACGGAATTCTTTCCCGTTTCCATCGACCTGCAAGGCGTACCCGAACACCTCGCCTTTGCGACAGTTGCGGATGCCGTGTTGGGGCAGCTCTCGTTCGCGTCGCCGACAAAAGTCGAACGATTCGGTGGCTCGTACGGCCACCGCGACCTGGCGAACGATTTCCGCGCGGTGATCCGCACGCTCAGGGAGAGTAGCGTCAGCGAAATCAGGCTCGTGCTTCTCGTTGAGGGTATTGACGAGCTCAACACCTACCACCCCCGGACAACCCAGCGCGTGAGAAGCCTGTTCATGGCGAGCCTCGACGGCAATCTCGTCATGGTAGCGACGGCGGTCGAGATCGACAAGCACTGGGAACAAGAGGGTAGCCCCTGGTACAACTTCTTCGAAGAGATCGAACTCTCTCCGCCCACAGGTGATTCGACGTGATCGGGATAGAATGCACCGAGATGGATATTCCCGAAAGATCACAGCGCCGCGCAGCGCCCGATCTCGAGGTCGCAGATTGGCGCGTGCAGCCGAGCCTCAACCGACTATCGCGCGGCGACCAGGTGATTCAGCTCGAGCCCAAACTGATGGATGTCCTGGTGTATCTCGCGCAGAACGCCGGCCGGGTTGTTTCAAAAATCGACATCACTGACGCCGTATGGCCCGACGTGTTCATCACCGAATCGGTCATCACCAGGTCGATCGCGGGTCTGCGGAGGTCTTTCGGGGACGACGTCAAGAATCCCGAAATTCATCGAAACCATCTCAAAACGCGGTTATCGTCTGATCGCCAAGGTCGAGTTCCAGCCGAGCGCACCCGAACCGCCGTCTCCTCGCGCGGTCAAGGCCGCCGGGACGAGAATTCCGTTCGTTGTCGGACAGTGGGTCCGAGGGGAGGATTTCTACGGCCGGGCGGCGGTGATCGAGGAGGTGCTCCACGGCAACCGCAACTGGCTGTGGCTCCTCGGCACCCGGAGAATCGGCAAGACCTCAGTGCTCAAGCAGCTGGAGCACATCGCCGCCTCATCGCCAGACCTCGGGTTCGTCCCCGTGTTCTGGGACCTCCAGGGGGCCGATCGGCCGGAGGAGTTCCATCTCGATTTTGCAGAAGCCCTCCTGGACGCGGAGGATCAGCTTGACGGGATCGGGATCCCGGTAGCGGATGTTCGTTCCGACGATTGTTTCGAGTCGCTGAGTCGGCTCCGGCGCGCCCTCCAAGCAAAGAGCCTGAGGTTGCTGCTTCTGTGCGACGAGGTCGAAGAGTTGCTCCACCTCAACCGACAGGACCCTTCTCTTCTCCGCAAACTTCGCCGAGCTCTGCACTCACGAGACGGTATTCGCTCCGTTCTCGCATCGAGCAGCCGCCTCTGGCAACTCGCTGACACCGACGAGGACACCTCGCCGTTTCTCGATGGTTTCACGCCGCCTCTCTGCATCGGCCCCCTCGGAGACGAGGCGGCCCGAAAGCTCGTTCGACAATCTCAGCTGCCCGGAGAGTTCCCGCCCTGATTTCACCGACGATGAGGTGGATCGACTTCGCCGTCAATGCGGCAACCACCCCTACCAGATCCAACTCCTCTGCCGCCGGGCCCTCGACCGCAGCGATCTCGACGAGGCCATCGAGTCTCTCACCCACGACCGTGCGGTGAGCTTCTTCTTTGCAGTCGATTTCGAGCTCCTCAACGATACGGAGCGGACGATCCTCCGGGATCTGGCCGAATCACCTGGAGTACCTGCCGCCAAGCTTCACAGCCGAAGCGGGCTGTCTTCGGACACGGTGACGACCAGTCTTGGCACGCTCCGCGACTTAGGGTTCGTGACTCTGGACGACACCACCGGTCACCACGAGATCGCAAGCGATTTCCTGCGCCGCTGGCTCGTGGAAGGAGCTTCCGCGGCCACTCCAGGCGCCGAAGAGGCATAACGTTCAACGTGAGCCTCTTGCAAAATTCACGGTCAAAGGCGGGGCAGGCCCCGCCACTACAGGGGGATGCCTATTGGGGGTAGTGGCGGCACCTGTGCCGCCTTGCCTCGACCAGGCCGAAGACTGATTCCGGCGGAATATTCGAATTCTGCAAGAGGCTCACGTTTCAACTTTCAACTTTTGATATGGGTACCCAATTCGCCCTCGCGTGCCTACGTCGAAAACCGTATCGCTCGATGTTGTGATACGAGTGCTGGGCATCACCGGCCACCGCTTCGCCGGCCGAGGTGGCAAATGCAGTCGCAGCCAAGGCGCGATTCCATCCGGTGATCCGGCGCGCGATGATCGGCTCCCTGACTGCCGCGGCGCCGGAACTCGGGGAGAGTGGCCGCCCAGTCCAGCCAGCCAACTCCCTCGTAGACCCGCATCGCTCCACAGCCTGTGCGGTTCGTCGCCGTCGAAGCCGTAAATAGATATGCCATCCGGTACCACTGCCAACGAGACGCCGCGAGTGCATCAATCCAGACAGTCGTCCAGCTCGAAACCCGGCTGCCGCGATCCGCCCGAAAATACCTTCGCGTGCTCTTTTCCGATCTGCCGCACCTCGAGGTCGGACCTTGCGGCGGGAGCCGGCTCGGTCGCCGCGGTGAAATTTCGCCCAGGCCCGATTGTGGGCGCCTCGAGACCGGCTTCCTGCAGCCATGCCGGGAGATTTCCGGGCGCCGCCGAGGGTCGAGTTGCACGAAGTAACGGTCCACACCGGACTGGCGATAACGGTCGACTATGGCATCGACGGTATCCCGTCGGCAGGGATGCGCAAGGCCCAACCCGACGACCCGGTTGACGAGGATCGTAGGCCGGCGGCTGGCCATCGAGACCAATGGCGCCGTCGACCGCCCGGAGTCCGAGGCCGAGCCTCTCCCGAAGATCGGGAGAGGCCGACCGGTGGATGTCGGCGAGCGCGGCCCGCTCGACGGCTTCGGCCCGCACGGATGGTATTCGTGGTATTCATCAAGCGACTTTCCTCGCCGTCGCGGTCTGCGCACTCTCATGTCCGCGACAGGCTCGAAAACGTCGCGCCCGATCAGCATGTCGCCGATCCGGCTCGAGGCGCCGGTGTAGAAGCCTGCCTCCTCGTCGAAGGTCTCGGGGTTTTCGAAGGTGCCGAAGACCATGTCCCAGAGGGGAAGATCCGAATAGTTGGATCTATGTTTACCGCGTTCGTGGTGAACACCGTGGCTCTCCGGCCGCTGGATGAGGTAGCCCATCCAGCGGGGGGTCGCGATGTTGGCGTGCTGGAACATCGCGTTGAAGACCAGGAAGAACCCGCCGAGAACGCCGGCTTCCGGGGCGAGACCCAGCAGCGGGAAGAAGACCAGGCTCGACCACGTCGTGAAAAAGAACGTATCCACCGGGTGGCAGGTAGTAGGCGCCAAAGGCGTCGAGCCGACTCCGCCGAGTGGTGCATCTGGTGCGCCCACCGCCACAGCAGGTCGTTGGCGTGGGCGGCACGGTGGTACCAGTAGTGGATGAACTCGTAGACGAGGATGCCGACAAGGGCACCGCCAACGATTCCCAGCTTCGAACCGTCCACCAGGCTGACACCGGCGAGCAGAGTGCCCCAGAAGATGGTGACCGCCATTGACAGAGCAAAGGTCAGGACGGTGACGACCAATGCCCGCAGGCGCCACGAATTCGGCGTTTCAAAGTTCCTCGCACGCGTCACCAGGTCGAGCACGATAAAGCCCGGGATCAGGGCCAGTCCGAGATATTCAATCGTTCCCCACATTGTCGTCTCCTTTCGGTTTGAGCGGTTTCTTGCTTTCAAACCGATGGCGTGACAATGGATGGAACATTGTTCCATCTTCCAATTTCGGATTTTGGATTTTGGATTTTGGATTTCCACCCACCCGGAGGCCTACTTCAACGCACTGGCAGAACAGCGCATTGATCGGACGTGCCGTCCTTGACGATTTGTGGGAGTTCCCGCCTCCAAGTTGTGAGCGCATCAGGTCCATAAGATCGTCAAGGGGGGCAATCACGCGGTAAAGCGCCCGCAGAAATGCGCGATCAACGGTGGAGCGCCACGGAGGACGGCAGCGTTGGTGGGCATACGTCGGAATCAGGATCGGACTATTTCGGATCGTAGACGCAATACATCCCAGTCTTCAACGCCCAGTCGAGGTGCTTACCGGCAGCAGGGCTGTGGCGCGCGATGCGTTTGACGGCGTCGCGCAGGCGGCGTTGGACATTGACCCGCGCGCGCTCCGCGGCCGAACCGGTCCGTCGATCACGGCCGCCGAGGCCATAGGCTTTCGAGAGCTCGGTGGCGATGGCGTCGAGTTCTTCGCGGGCCCGGGATGCCCGCTCGGAATCGTTGAATCCGTCCGCCTCCTCGATTTCGACCCGGAGTTCCTCGACCCGCCGTTGGTATTGTGCCCTGGCGGTGGAGTCCAACACCTCGCCGGCATCGCCTCCATCCACCGCGGAACCCTCCGGAATCGCTCCGTACAGATCGAGGACATGGATTTCGCGACCCGGTTCTGCGACCAGCCGCGCCAGCATCCGCAAGCCTTTGGTGTGCTTGAGCGTGAAACTCTCTCCGCCGCACGAGCAGGTCCACAGATCGCCGTCGCGCTCGAGCCCGAAGAAACCGACAACAGGCACTCCGGCGCCCTGTGCCGGTCCATCGGTGCTCTCCCCTCGCGCGAGACGGATCAAATCGAGCAGACCTTTCTGGCCGAGACCAGAAGCGATCTCTTCGGCTTCGTCCAATAATTCACAGATCTGATCAGAAAAAATTCCGTCACCCGCGCGTGTGAGATGCCTCGCAAATTCGTAGGCGGTCCGCGACACCATCGGCAGCGCCCCGGCAGCCCGTGCCTGAGCCAGGGCCTGTTGGAAATGGCGTTCGGCTTGACCGGCCCGGCCAAGTCCGGAAGCGAGGAGTGCAAGAATCCTCGAAACCGGTCCCTCAACCACCATTCCGAACAAACCCCACGAGACCCAATGATCGCGTTTCCCCTGGAGCCTTTGCCAGAGGAGTTCAGCCGTCTCCCAATACTCGGGCGCGGCGGCTATCTCCGACACCAGGCACATGAATGAGGGGTCACCGTACGACAACGCGACTTTCCCGCCGCGCTCCACAGCATCAACCGGGACACGGTCCCGGACGCTCCATCCGGACAAAATCACTCCCGCTCGCGACCCACACGAACAGGCCGGCGAAATCCGATCCGGAATACGCATCCTGGACCTGGCGTTGGTCACGCCACCATATCCTCGAATGATTCCTGAGCCCTGTAGAACCCGAGCTCCTGGAGAGCGATCGATCGCGCGGCATTTGGGTCCTGAACCCGGGCCGCCTGCCGCTGCGCCTCGTCGATCCAGCCCGCAGCCTCTTCGAAACGCCCACTCATCGTTGCCCTCAAGGCGAAGAAAGAAGCGACCGGCCACAGGTGGTGGGGCAGATTCGTTTGCCGGGCGATCTGGTCGCACGCATGAACCGCCGCATCCGCCGCAGCGAGATCACCGAGTTCGATGGCATCGATCACGATCCGCATGTGGCCGCGAAACGCATCGTGGGGTTGACCGAGCTCCTCAGCGAGCACGACATGCTCACGATTGAGGCGAGCCTCTCCGCCGGATCGGCGAGATCCATCAAGGCCGAACAGCCCGAAGCGTATTGTGTCCAGCAGCGCGTAGCGATCCTCGATCCGCCGCGCCATGGCAATCGCATCACGCGCCATCTGGAAGCCCTCTTCCGGTTCCTCGGAGGGTTGAAGAGCGGCCGCGAGACGTGCCTGGAGCCGGGCCCGCATCGCGCCGTCGCCGCCTTCCACGGTCTCCAGGGCTTCCTGCAGCAGCTCGATCAGCGTCCGGTCCACGTCTGCGTAGACGAAAACGCTCCCATAGATGAGCGCAGCCCGAGCAAAGAGATCAGGGTCGTCGAGGCGGCGGGCCTCGTCCGCAGCATTGAGGCATTCCTGCCGCCCGTCATCGATTCGGCCTGCCTTCAAGAGCACCTGAGCATGGTCGAGCATCAACGAGCAGTGACGCCCTGATTCGGTCTTCCCCGATCGGTCAACGAGTCCCAGTGCGTGACCGAGGAACTCGGCTGCATCATCGAAGGCGAGTTGCTCCTGAGCCTGCTCGGCTGCGCGAACACAGGCGTCGGCCGCGCGAGCAGCGACGGCCGGGCCTGCCGACAGTAGATGGTGAGCAACCTCTGTCCACTGCGTACGACTGCCTCCCGGGTGCAAAGCCTCGATTCTCTCGGCCCACCGAAGATGGAGCTCTCGTCGGCGTTCCATTTCGATGGCGGCATGGAACACCTCGCGGATGAGGATGTGGACAAAACGGTGCCGGCCGTCCGGCAACTCCTCGACAATGTACTGCGTCGTCGCGTGGGCCAGCGGATCCTCGACCTCTTCGAAACCGACCCCAAGCAGTTGGGCAACATCGGTCGCCGCGAATTCTCGACCCAGCACCGAGGCGGCCTCGAGCAGTTCACGATCTTCTGGATCGAGCCCGCCGGCTCGTTCCTGAATCACGGCCTTGATCGTATCTGGAACGGTAATATCAATGCGCTCGCCGGTGCCGACGAGCTGTCCCCGCGACGCCATCAGCCCGGCGATTTCGAATACAAAAAGCGGATTACCCTCACTTGCCTCGTAGATTGCCGACACCGCTCTCGGGTCGGGTTCGGCTCCGCTCACACTGTGCACGCATTCGGCAACCTCGTCGTGGGTCAGTGCGCCGAGCCGAACCGTCGATCTCGCCTCGAGAGCAATGCGAACCAAAGCCTCTCCAACACCTTCGCGGTGGGCCTCCCCTTCCCGAGTGGTGCCGACGAGTTGCACCGGTTCCCTGCGGATCTGACGGGCAAGGAATTCAAACAAGGCGAGAGAAGCCGGGTCCGCAGAGTGAAGATCTTCGATGACGATCGCGACCGGGCTGCGGCGAGCGGTCGCCACGCACCACGCCCGCGACAGCATCCATCAATTGGAATCGAGCCTGCTCGGGTTCGAGACGTGACTCGGGACCGGGGGCAGGAAGAATTCCTGCGAACTCCGGAACCAACTGACCAAGCGAAGGGGCTCCCGGAACCATCGCCAGATCGGACAAACCGGATTTTTCTTCGATTGATCGCAGAACCTGGATCCACGGCCAATAGGCCGGGGCGCCGCCCGCTTCCCAGCAGCGTCCCCAGTGCACGCTGACGCCGTTGTTTTCTGCAAGCTCAGCGGCGGCCTCGACCAGCCGGCTCTTGCCGATCCCGGGCTCACCCTGTACCACGAACAGGCCACCGGTCCCGGCTGCCACGTCGAGGATTCCCGCTGCGAGCTCTTGAAGCTCGCGACCCCGGCCGACAATCCTGCGGCCCCCTCGTCGAATTTCGCCGTCATGGGTCACTCCAATGAACCCCCGATTGCCACTCCCGTTGAGACTGTGATTCTATTTACGGTAGAAGTCTATCAAGGTTGGAGAGAATTCACCCTCGGAGCCGCGGTCCGAAGCCCGATCCGCAAAGACACATCAGCGATGATTCTCTAGGCTCCCCGGCTCATCCTGACAATCCGGTCGGTCATATCGTCTTTGGTCCGGCGAAGAAGGGCGAGCGTGTAATCCCCCACATCGATCGACGGATCGGCAACCAGTGGCGTGAGGTCCATGGCGAAGCTCAGACGTTCCTGCTTGTCGACTTCGTCGGCCTCGTGGAAGGTGGCGTTGGCAACGTGGCGTCCGCGCACCGCGTGGTCGAAGCGCTTGCCACCAGTGATTTGTGAATCAAAAACGCCGCATACGGCTTCCGCGATATTGGGCCGGTCGTACAGCCGCAATATCTGCTTGTCGTCATCGAACAACCAATCAAGTCCCCGCCACACCTCGCACCCGTAGACCCTCGCCGGCCGCGCTTCTTCGGGCAATTGGCGCAACGCAGAAATCGACCTCAGACAGCACGCTACATGGGTGTCGTGCTTGTCAGCCGGGTTGTGAAGATAGACGACCTCGGGCTTCGCTCCTTCGAAGATCGCTTTCAAATACGCGACAACGTCTTCGTTCGAACCGTCTTTTGCGGCGGCACTCGGAAAGCCGAGCTGAATCTGGCACGCGTAGTTCCCGACCAGCGCGGCTTTGCGCTGTTCCATGACCCGCACCTTGCGAATCTCCTCGTCCGAGTACTTCTCGTACGGGCCGCTCCTGGGGCTGCCGCTACCGTCGGTCACCGTGATGCCGCTGAACCAGCGATCGGCCTGATTGAAGCACTGAAGAATGCCGTGCAACGCCATGAACTCGATATCGTCCTGATGAGCGCCTACAGCAAGGTGAGTCGTCCTGGCAAGTGCTTCGGCGACACTGACGTCGTCCGGAACATAGACATCGGCATCAGGGTTCTTCAGCTGCATCATCGCCCCCCAGATCACACACCAGTAGGCTGCATCCCATCATAGCCCGCGCCACATTACCGGCACCACCTTGGCCAATCCGACACCGGATGCCGCGGCCACAATCAGGCAGACCGTGGCCTGCAAAGGTTGGCCGTAGAGGAATGCGCCGGTTCCGAAAAGGGTCGCATACACGAAGGTGCAACCGCACACCCAGCCGACAAACGCCAACGAAAGGCCATCTGTTGGCCCTTCGAGATCATCGGATTGAACAACCTTCGCCCAACCCCGACCGGCAGGTCTCACTTTGCGATAGAAACGGCGAAGGGTCTCGGTGTCGGTGGGTGGCGTCACGAATGTCACCCCCACCCAGACGACTGTGGTCAGCACCACCGACCACACCAGAGCGGCGTGCGACGACATTTCGAGGCCCGACTTGCGGGCGACAAAAAGCGAGAACGCGATGGTGAACGAAGCCGCCATCGCCGCGATCTCGGACCAGGCGTTGATCCGCCACCAGAACCACCGCAGCAGGTAGATCAACCCGGTGCCGGCACCGATCGAGAGCAGCAGATGAAAAGCCTCACCCGCGGTTGAGAGCAGAAACACAGTGGCCCCCGACAGGACCATCAATACCACCGTCATCCCCCTCGAAATCCACACCAGTCGCTTCTCGGATGCACCCGGGTTGAGAAAACGCCGATAGAGGTCGTGGACGAGGTAGGAACACCCCCAGTTCAGATGGGTGGACATCGTTGACACGTAGGCCGATAGCAAAGACGCGACCAGCAGGCCGAGAAGACCGGCCGGCAGCAAGGTCAGCATGGCCGGGTAGGCGAGATCGTTGCCGATGAGCTCGTCGGACACGTGCGGCAGCGCCGTCTTGATATCGCCAAGGGTCGGGAAGACGAGAAGAGAACACAGCGCGACGATGATCCACGGCCACGGCCGCAGCGCATAGTGGGCTATGTTGAACCACAGGGTCGCCGCCATCGCATTGCGCTCATCCTTGGCGGCGAGCATTCGTTGCGCGATGTACGAACCTCCCCCGGTTCGGCCCCCGGGTACCACACTGACCACCACTGAATCGTGAGCGGAATGACGAGGACCGAGAGCGTCAGTCCCCAATCGGAGAAGTCCGGCAGCAATCGCAGAGTCGATGGATCGACCTTCTGGACGAGGCCCGGACAGGCCCCCCACCTCGGGTTGCGACAACGCGACGGAAGCGGCAATGACAACGCCGACCATCGCAATGACGAACTGCACCATATCCGACGCGAGGACTCCCCAAAGCCCCGAAACGGCCGAAAAAACGATACAGATCAGGCCGCAAACGACGACGGTCTGAAGTCGATTCCAGCCGAGCATGACGTTCGCGACTTTGACCGCGGCCAGAGTCACCGCCGCCATGATCGCGCAGTTGAAAAAGAGTCCGAGATAGACCGCTCTGAAACCACGCACAAACGCCGCTGCACGACCCGAATAACGCAGCTCGTAGAATTCGAGATCGGTCAGCACCCCCGAGCGACGCCACATCCGCGCGTAGAAAAACACGGTCATCATGCCGGTGAGAAGAAAGGCCCACCACTCCCAGTTCTGGGACACACCGTTGGTGCGGACAAAATCAGTCACGAGATTCGGTGTGTCGGTGGAAAACGTCGTAGCAACCATCGAGGTGCCGATCAGCCACCACGGCGCCGACCGACCCGAGGCAAAAAACTCGCTGGTCCCTCGGCCCGCGCGTCTGGCAAAGAAGATTGCCGGGGCAAACGCCGCCGTGAGGCACGTGGCGATGACGATCCAGTCGATTACAGCGAGTTGAATGGACGACCCTCCTGTTGAAAGGATGTTAACGGAACCGAGTCTCCCAAGTGGTACTGCGGAGCTTCGAAAGCAACGCCATTCTGATACTGGTGGTATTTAACTTGAACCGCCGGAGGGCGGATCGCCGCGATCACGCTTCATATTTTCCGAAATATGCACAGCAACAAAGCCGGCGACCATCACGGCCAGGTAGAGTTGGCCGAGCAGGGCCTCGAACCAGGCCAGCGTTCGGGCGTGCTCCGTGACCGGCGTGATGTCGCCGTAGCCGAGCGTCGTCAACGTCACGAAGCTGTAATAGGTGAAGGCCGGGTAAAGGTTCGCCTCGGGCGAGCTTGGATCACCCCCAACGCCCGTAAACGATCCGGGATACCTGTACTCCATATGCGTGTAGATCAATGCGAAGAACAGACCGATGAACACGTAGGCACAAAGGGCCCCGGAAATGCGCTCCCCGGTGGAGCGGTCGCCCCTGGCGAGGTCGTGCAGCAGGTTCCAGATGAGAAATCCGAAAAAAAGGCCGTTCACCGCCAGGGTCAGCGCATTCATGGATGGTGAATCCTCGACGAACGCGACGAGAATCCGGAGCACGATTGCCGGCAGACCGAGAATCATCGCCGCGGCCGGGTTGCGCCGGCTTCGGACCGTCTCAAACAGGGCCGCAACGAAAATTACGACCAACATGAGATTCGAGAACCTGCCCCGGGCGAATTCGTTCGGAGCGAGAGCATCAAACAGGATGACGACACCCAGCGCAATCAAAATGTTCCGATAGGGCCTCTCTCGGTATGCGCGCCACAGCGAATTCCAATTGATCATGGTGGGGAAATCCTACATTACTCCGACCAAGACCCCCAAACGCGAGGCAAGATGTATCATTCTGGTGCCTGCTTCAAGGAGGAAGACGATGCGACGAGTCCTGATCACTGCGTGCCTCGTTCTGACCGCTGCCGCCCCGGCGCACGCGGTCGATTTTCTCGGCGTCGAACTGTGCGTGGGTTCGGTCGACACATCCGTGGTGCTGCCGGTCGGTTCCCCGCTTTCGCTCGAAAGCGCCGAAATCGGTCGTCACGGCGGCCTCCTGATGCTCCTCAAGGCCGACAAGGGCAACGTGATGAACCATGTCGACGACCTGATGGGGTCCTATACGGGCGCGGCCGGCACCGGGTCGGAGGACAAGCTCCAGTGGTCGGGCAATCAGATCACCGCCTACGCCCAACTGATCACCAAGGGCCACGCCGCCCTCGCGGTCAGCACCACCGATGATTGTCTCGCCGCGGAGCCCGACCGGTGAGGCCGCATGCGGCGGTCGCCGTCGCGGACAGAAACAGACCGTTGAAAAGCTCCGAGCAGAAGTGACAGGTGAACCCGATCCCGAGGCCGTCGAGACGTCGGTCGTCGTCGGTGCGGCGGCCGCAACAGCGGTCGGTCAGAACCCCGCCAGCCCGCAGAATGCGCGGAACCAAGCCCCCGAATTCGCACTCAAGGGCCGGCTCAAGCACTCGGCCGCAGAGGCGGAGTGGGTGGACGTCATGGGCATCGTCGTCAACAGCTCCGGCGCCGGATTATGCGGTGGCCAGCTTCGACCTCAGCCTCTACGACGCGGCCGGCGATCTGATCTGCGTCGACACGATATCGGTGAACCAGCTAAGGATCGGGCAGGAACGCGCATTCAGGGCGTCGATCCGCTGCGCCGACTACGAAGAATCCCTCGTCGACAGCTGGAAGCTCCAGTTCGCCGGCGGGCATTGAAACTTCGGCTCATCCGGAATTCAACGAGGTGAGCCAGGATCTGGATGCAGCTTGCGTCAATGACAGCGACCGGCGCCCGCGACAGAGGGCAGCTTCAGCGACTTTCTGCGAGCGACAGCGATCAGACGGTGGTGTTTGGACATGGTCATCTCCGTTTCGTTCATGTCCTTCTCCCGATGCCGGTGAGAACGAAACGGAGATGACCATGCCGCGGAACTGATCGCTGCCTCTGAAGACCGTCGCTGACAACTGATTTCTGCCGCCGTCCCTGACCGCTGTCGCTGCCCCTGAAAATCGGGCATGGGCACGGGCTCGGGCTCGGGCTCGGGCTCGGGAACAAACCGATCTCATGCATTCCGGATGAGCCGAAACTTCTATCGCAGGCGTTCTTTCCGGCGGGGCTGCAGGATCCCGAGCACGTAGTTCGTCCGGAAATCCAGGTCCCAGAGCAGCTCCCGGCGCCACAAACCGGGCCACGCCAGACTGACGGAATGAGCGGCAGCAGCGGCCATCGGACCGGCCAATCAGCGCCCACGCCAGCTCGGGGTGGCGCCGCACCACGTACCGGGAAGCGGCGCCGGCTGAACGGGCGCGCTGCCGATAGTCTGCGGGGCCGTCGTAGCGGTGGTCGTGGTAACAGACCGCCTCCGGCACGTACCGCAGACGGACGCCCCGATCCGCGTCAAGCCGATAGCCCCACTCACCATCCTTCAAAGCCGGCTCGGGTGATGCGGATCGAACGGCTCGTCCAACATCCAGTGCCCTGGGAATCGCGAGATTCGTCCCCCAACAAGCATCCCACGGCACCGGTTGTGCCGGGTCGAGGCGAGCGTAATTGAACTGGTGGCCTTCGGGCGCCAACCACTCCATGTACGGTGTGACCTCTCGCTCCGGGTCCCACTCCACCCGGCCAACCGCGACACACGGTCCGAGTTCTTCCTGAGCGCCCATGTGAGCCACGAGGCACCCGGGATCCGGTCGTGTGTCGTCGTTCAAAATGACAATGAGGCCTCCGTTGGCGAATTTCGCACCGAGATTTCTTGCGGGACCCGGTCCGGCTCGCTCCTGGCTCACGACGCGGAGCGGAAACGGGCTGTCCTTCCTACCCAGCTCCAGCAACGTCTCATTCTCACCGTCGAGCACGACGATGACCTCGAACGCAGGAGTCTCCGGGTCAAGCCTTTCGAAACCCTCCAACGAACGCCGGAGCTGAGGGGTTCGTCCGACCGTCGGGATGACGACGGAGATCTCGACGCCAGTTTCACTCATCGATTTCAAGTATAGATGGCGACCTCGGCTCACTGATATCAGATTCGTTCGCGCCGTGACTCGATGAGGGCCTGAGTCACCAGTGCCAATGCCACCGCCGCAAACGACACCATCGGTATCCGGTATCGTTCCATCACTCCGGTCACGAGATAAGGCACTGCATAGGCCAGGGTGAAGAGCACCACGACGCACTCCGCGGCATCGAGTCGCCCCCGGCGGAGCGCCATGAGAGCGAGGAGTGAAATTGTGGGCAACACCCAGAATCCCGCTTTGATCGCGATGACCAGAACTGAGGTGTCCCACGGTTTGACCTGATAGCCGAGAAAAAAGTGGAAGACGCGAAGTCCAGATCTGCCGAGGAAATCCGTGATACCAAAGCTCTCACGAAATTGTTGTTTCGCATCGTCCACGTACCTCAACTCGCCAACTGCACTGTATCGGGCAAACTCCTTCACGCTCTGGCTTGGATGGTAAGTCTGAAAGGCCGGGTCATGCAGAAGGCCGTGAGCTTCTGGAGTATCGCCCAGGAAGATCTCGAACCCGGCGTTCGATTTGACCGGAACAAAGCCACCGAGTCGAATGCTCTGGATGGCGACGACCGGTCCGAGGATCAGCACATGGGCCAGGCCCACGAGCAGAACGAATCGGCCGATTTCCCGCCGCGGCCTGCCGCGGATGGCGAAGACGAATCCCACCGCTGCGCAGAGCAGGAACCCTGGATTAAAGATCGCGGCTGCGGAAGACACCGCACCGAATTCGAATCCCGATTGCCGCCGATCCCTGTCCATCGCACGGAGAACCGCCAGGAGCAGGACGGCAAACCACAGCACCTGGAGATTGAAATCGAGATGACCTGCAATTTGAAAGATCCAGGCCTCGAAAGGGAGGACGGTAAAAAAGAGCGCTGCCAGCAAGCCCACATCCGTATCGCCACCGACACGACTTCCGATGCGGAACACCACCACGGTAGTGATGAGGGAAACGACCAGCGCAATCACGAATGTAAACAGAATGGACTCGAAAGTGAAACAGCCCCACAGAGTGAATGACAGCGCGTACAGGGCGACCACACCGGGAGCGATCCACGCCGTGGGCCCGGTCGCGCCGCCGAATGGGCTCGCATAACCCTGGTCGGTACAAACCAGTGCGTGGGCTATGTTCGAAGCTTCGAACCCGAATGGATTCATATACGGTATCTCCGAGCTCGAGATCTCCGCTTCGACCGTCGCCAGATTCTGGAAGAAGAACCTGGGGTGGTCAGCTATATTGCCGAAGAGTAAGGCCAGGCGGAGAGAAAATGCGAGGATCAGCACCAGGCTCAGACCGCTGCACGGTCCGGTTTTCGAGAAGAGATTCTCAGACACCTGGACTCCGTTCATCCCGAGCCGGCGAGATGCCGGCATTCATCAATCCTCGATCTCGACTGCCAGGATCGAGACGTCGTCACCGGGACCGGACCCTCCTCCCCACTCCCAGACCTGCGCAAGGAGCGAGGTGATGCTCTCGTCGAGATCCTGATGGAAACACGATTGAAGGTGTTGGGCAGTTCTGTCGTTCCCGTACTCTTCGCCGCCCGACTCGTGGGCCTCGGGAATGCCGTCGCTGAAGAGATAGAGCCGGTCGCCGGGTTCGAGCGGAATCTCCACTTCTTCGTACTCGCGGGGCCGAGAATTTCCGGAACCAAAGCGACCGGCGGACCGGTGCTGCGTGTAGAGCGAGGATTCCCCGCCTGATCGAAGATGGACGACCGGCGGATGCCCTGCGGAAACGTAGGTGAAGAGATGTCGATTCACATCGAGGACGCCGTAAACCATCGTGAAATACTGGTGGGTCTCGAGGTCGTAGGGAAACCGCCGCGAAAGCTCATCGGCGACCTCGGCCGGAGAGGCCGCACGCCTGGCACCGGAATCGTCGTTGCGATCGACCACAACACGGAGGACGAATCGGGCGCTGACCCGAGAGAGCCGGCTCAAGGTCACCGACAGCAGCGACGAAGGCACGCCGTGCCCGCTGACATCGAGAACGAAGAGACCGGTGATACCGTCGCCGAGTGGAATGACGTTGAGGGTGTCGCCGGCGAGCTCGTCGCACGGCACATAGCGCCAGGCGCACTGCGCCTCCCACCTCGGGCGTCTCGGCCGGCAGCAGCGTCTGCTGGATCGCTGGCCGCCGCTTCGAGGTCCTTCTGCATCCGCTGGTGGGCGGCGGCCAGCTCGTCGCGCGATCTTTTTGAGCGCGAGCTGGGTGCTGACCCGGGCCAGGACCACCGGGAAGTCGAAGGGCTTGGTGACATAGTCGTTGGCGCCCATTTTGAGGGCCGCGACGATGTCCTCGCTTTCGCTCTTGGCGGTCGCCATGATGACCGGGAGGTCGTCGGGGCCGTGGTCCTCGCGCAACTTCTCGAGCACCTCGTAGCCGTCGATCCCCGGCATCATGATGTCGAGCAGCACCAGGTCGAAGGCGCCGTTCTCGATCATCTCCAGGGCCTGGGCGCCGTCCTCGGCCACCTCCACCGTGTGGCCCTTCTTGGCCAGCCGCCGCGACAGGAGTCGCGGTTCATCTCGTTGTCGTCGACGACCAGGAGACTGCCCGGGAGAGTGGTCCATTGTGTCTACGAGCCGAGCAGGTCGTTGATCTTGCCGAGCAGGCGCTTGAAGTCCACCGGTTTGGTGTCGTAGTCGTCGGCGCCGGCCTCGAGACACTTCTCGCGGTCGCCCGCCATCGCGTGGGCGGTGAGGGCGATGATCGGGATGGGGCTGGTGGCCCGTCGGCCTTGAGCCGCTTTGCGGCCTCCCACCCATCCATCACGGGCAGGCTCATATCGAGCAGGATGATCTCCGGGCTGTCGGAACGCGCCTTGCTCGACACCCTCTTGTGCCGTCGACCGCAATCGTCACCTCGTGGCCTCGTTTGATCAACCGCCGCGACAGCATGTCGCGGTTCATTTCGTTGTCTTCAACAAGCAGTATCTTCGCCATCGGCTCACCTTACTCAAGATCGTCGCCGTCGGCAACACTCGGACGGCTTCCGCTGTTGAGACACCAGCTCGCGAACCTGCTCGAGAAGCTCGGTTCTGGTCAGCCCGCCCTTTTCCACGATCCGCTCGACGCCGCCGTTGAGGAGCTCCCGTTCCTTCTGGTCGAGATCTTTGGCGGTCACCACGATGATCGGAATGTCGGCTGCAGCCCTCGAGCTTGCGAAAGTGCAGGACGAACTCGAAACCGTCCATCACCGGCATCATGAGATCGAGCAGGACCAGATCGGGCCGGTGTTCGGCCACCCGCTCGAGCGCGATGGCGCCGTTTTCCGCCTCGTCCACGCGTCCACCCGTCATCCTCGAGGAGCGCGACGGAACAGCGACCGGATTCCTTCATCGTCGTCCACCACCAGCGCGCGGCCGCCGCCCGCGTGCCGGCGTACTGTGCTCACCAGCTTCCGGAGCTGGTCGCGATCCACCGGCTTGCTCAGGCACTCGACCGCGCCGAGGGTGTAGCCGAGGTCCTTGTCGCCGGCGATGGAGACCATCATCACCGGAATGTGCGCGAGCTCCGGGTCCGCCTTGATCTCCTGCAGCACCGCCCACCCGTCCATGCCCGGCATCATGACGTCGAGAGTCATGAGCGACGGGTTGAGCTTGCGGGCGAGCTCGAGGCCCTTCCTCGCCCGAGGACGCGGTCACGACCGTCGAAACCCTCCGACTCCAGCATCCGCTGCAGCAGCTCCCGGGAGTCGGGGTCGTCGTCGACCACCAGGATGGGCCGGCACTCCAGCGGCGACCTCCCGGTCTCCTCGCCGCTCCTCCTGTGCGGCCGCCTTGGCCGCTTCCAGGGCGTCGACCCGGCGTCGGCAGCTCGATGGTGAAGGTGCGTGCCCTTGCCGGGCTCGCTGGCGACCGTGATGTCGCCCCCATCATCTGGCAGAACCGCCGGCTGATGGGCAGGCCGAGACCGGTGCCGCCGTAATCGCGGGTCGTCGAGTCGTCGGCCTGGGAGAACTCCTCGAAGACCTGCGTCGAGCTTGTCTTCGCTGATGCCGATGCCGGTGTCGGAGACGCTCAGCATCGATCCACTCGCGTCGTCCTCGCTGCACTTCGTTCGGCCGGCCAGAGTGATCGTTCCCTTCTCGGTGAACTTCGCGGCGTTGGACAGGAGGTTGAAGAGCGACTGGCGGAACTTGGTGAGGTCCACCCGAACCGTCCCGAGATCGTCGGCGAACTCGGTCACCAGCTGGTTGTCGTTCTTGGTCACCAGGGGCATGACGGTCGACACGGCCTCGTCCAGCATCTGCCGCAGATCGAAGCGTCTCGAGGAAGAGGTCCATGCGGCCGGCCTCGATCTTGGAGAGATCGAGGATGTCGTTGATCAGCGCCAACAGATGCTTGCCGGCGGCGTTGATCTTCTCGAGATCGGGGACCATCTCGTCGTGGCCCTCGTCCTCGGCGTCCTCGGCCAGCATCTCCGAGTAGCCGATGATGGCGTTCATCGGCGTCCGCAGCTCGTGGCTCATGTTGGCGAGGAAGGTGCTCTTGGCGCGGTTGGCGGACTCGGCCGCTTCATGGCGCCCTCAGGAGCTCCATCCTCCTTGCGCTTCGGTGACGTCGAAATGTCGTGCCGTTGATTGCGACGTAGTGCGTGATCTCGCCCGACCCGTCTCGGATCGGCGAGATCGAAGCGGACTCCCAGTACAGATCACCGTTCTTCTTCCGGTTGCGGAATTCTCCGTGCCATTCTCGGCCCGAGGAGATCGTCGCCCACAGGTCGACGTAGAACTCCTCCGGCATGGGTTCCGCTCTTGAGCACGCGCGGGTTCTGACCGAGAGCCTCCTCGATCGCGTAGCCGGTGAGCCTCTGTGAATTTCGGATGTGAGCGTATTCGATGCGTCCATCCGGAGATCCGTGATCGACCACAGTGCTGGAGCTCTGCTCCACAGCCCGCGATCAGCTTCCGAAGCTCGCCTTCTCGGCCTGCTTGCGCTCGGTGATGTCGATCGAGTACTCGATCATCTGGACCACGTTGCCGTCGTCGTCGAAGATCGGGTAGCCGTTGACCTCCATGATCCTCGGATTGCCGTCGGCGTCTTCGTGGATATGCTCGACGATGCACGGCTTTTTCGTCTTCTTGACCTCGACCATCGGACAGGTGTGCTCGCTGGTATTGCACGGTGTCAGCTCTTGTGGGTGAGGGCATGACAGGTCGCGTCTCCCGGAAGTGCCCGAGGGCCCGGGCCGCCGAATTGGCAATCTTGATCGAGTAGTCTTCGGCATCGATCACGTAGAAGGGATGGGTCAGCGATTCGAGGGTGTTTTCCAGCATCTGCTTCTGATCGGCTAATCTCCTGTTCGATCTTGCGCCGTTCGGTGATGTCGATGCCGATGGTGAGGATCTCCTGCAGTCTGTCCGTCCGGCCGCAGAATCGGCGTGTTGCGCCACGCCATCCAGATCCACTCGCCGTTCTTCGTCGAGTTTTCGGTCTCGTCGGTCTCGTACTTTTGCGGGTCGGCCGACGATCTCCTCCATCATGGTGCGGATGTTCCGCTTCGACTTCGTCGGACTCCGGAACGATGGTGCCAACAAGGGGCTGTCCCACGAGCTCCTCCTCGGTGAAACCGAAGAGCTCGAGTCCGAAATCGTTCATGAAGCGAATCGCTGCCGTCGGGGCCCCATCGGAGGATGACGCTGCTGATGCCCTCGAAGCTCCTGCGCGGTCTTCTCGAGATCCGCCGTCTTCTGGCGGATGGCGGAGACCATCTGGTTGAAGCCCGCGGCCAAGCGTCCCAACTCGTCGCCGCTCGTGACCGGGACCTCGACCTCGGTCTCGCCGGCGGCGAACCGCCGGCGCCGAGTCCTCGAGACCGCACGATGGGCTCCGACAAGAAGCGGCGAGCGCCAGGACCACGAGGCGACCAGCACCAGGCCAGCAGACCGGCCAGCCCGAGGACCAGGTTGCGGGTGAAGATCGCGAATCCTGGCAAAGGCC
Organism: Candidatus Sulfomarinibacteraceae bacterium; assembly: GCA_963769215.1. Taxonomy (GTDB): domain Bacteria; phylum Acidobacteriota; class Thermoanaerobaculia; order Thermoanaerobaculales; family Sulfomarinibacteraceae; genus Sulfomarinibacter. The sequence continues at coordinate 203,500 of CAVYKX010000003.1, forward strand.
TCGTCGGCGTCGATCTCGGAGATGATCGCCCAATCCACGCCTTCGATCGCCAGAGGGGCGTACGACGATCAAAACCTCGACCCCGCGATAGTCCGCGGCTGATCTCGGTGGCCGTCTCTCCCGCCAGAGCGGCCGTCGACCGCCGGGGTCCGGACCTCCTGGATCAGGATGGTGGTTCCGAAATCCCGAATCAGATCCGCGTCGTGGTCCGACATCACCGGCCGCTGTCGCCGTCTGCGACATAGCCCTCAGGGTCTTCGAGCAGGAAGCGCGAATTCGAACGCATCATGAAATCGGGGCCAACGAGGATAGGTCTCGCCGGTTTCGCCGAGACCGTCGATCTGCCAATTGCGGTCGCTGGTCATCACGCCGTCGATCTCACCCACCGGCATCTGGAACACGAGGACGCCGAGCAGCCAGGCGCCGTCGACGATCGGCGCCGCCATGAACGACGCCGGCTCGCCGAACGACGGCGCGATAGGCGGCGAAATCGACCAGCTGCACCTCATCGCTCGAGATAGTCGCCGCTGAGCCGCCTCGAAGACCGTCGCCAGATTGGAATCCTGGTAGGGCCCGTCGAACAGGTTGGTGCCGAAATCCACTTCCTTGGAGACCGTGTAGACGATCTGCCCGCTGCCGTTGATCAGAAACGAGATCGTGGAAACCGAACTCGTCGGACGAAATCCCGCAAGACACGGGATGGTAGCGGCTGTGGACCGCGGAGTAGTCGCTGCCGTCACCGGCATCATCGAGAAGGTCCTTTCTCGCCGACCGGGTTCGGGTTGGCGGCGATGTAGTGGTACTGGAGATAGAGATCGGCGTCGTCGGTCGGGCAGGTGCGCCGAAGCTCGAGCCGATCCTCCGGAGTGCGAGCCTCGAGCTGCGGGAGGAACGTCCTCGCTGTAGAACGCGGCCACTCGCTCTCGCGCTGCTCCGATCGGTGAGTTCGGCATCACTCAGCTCCTGATATGCGAGCATCGAAATCCGCCATGGCATCGATCACCATCCGGCTCTTGCGCGAGAGTCCGCGGCTGCTTGCGGATCTGGTCGAAGTACTCCTCGATCTGCTGCGCCTTGCCTGCGCGAACCGAGGTCAGATGCTCGAAGGTGGTTCGCTCGACCGCCGATTTGCCCCCCAAATAGGCCAGCCCCCCCACCAGGACGAGAACCGGCACCGCCAGCGCGAGCACCGTCAGAAAAAGCTTGGTTCGAATGCGATACCTGGCTCATTGAGTTTCAGCTCCTCCTCGCCACCCGGTTGGCCAGGATCGACAGCAGGAGGCCCAGCGCCACATAGCCGAGAATTCGCTCGCAGATCAGAACGATCTCACCCACCCAGTGGGTGGGGGCGATGCCGCCGGACCCGAGCCGGGTGAAGGTGACGATCGAGTAATAGTAGGGCGTCAACGGGCTGTCGACCGAGTCCGGGAGATCGAAGAAGTCCCACCCAAGACCGACGTCGAGATGGAAAATCAGACCGAAGACGAAGGTCACGGCAAATGCCCCGAGAGCGAGCCTGCCGAGGCTGCGGCCGTAGTCGATCAGGCTCCAGGCGTTGAACCAGAACCGCTTCCATCGCCGTTTGCCGGGAGACGGCGGTTTCGTCGATGGCGACCTCGAGGGTGTCCAGATAGTCCTGGTCCTTGGCGTCCCGCACGAAGAGCGGGTCGCCAAAGCACGAGTCGAGGCCCCGGATTCCGTAGTAGCGGCCCCGCTTGTCGGTAAAGCCGCCATCCTGCATCCCGGTGAGATTGGTCGGCGCGAGGTTGGCGCTGCGCAGGTCGGCGCCGGTGATGTCGGCGCGGGTGAGATTGGAGCCCGTGAGGTCCGCCTCCGTGAGGTTGGCATCGGTCAGATCCGCTTCTTCGAAATCGACCCCGTGCAGGGTCGTGCCCCGAAGGTCGGTCTCCCGAGAGTCGGCCGCGCGAAGATCCGCTCCGGTCAGGTTCGCCTCGATGAGGCACGCTTCCGTAGAGATTCGCCTTGTAGAGCGCGGCGCCGCTGAGATCTGCACCCGAGAGGTCGGCCTTCTCGAGCACCGCCATCTTGAGGTTGGCGTCGGTGAGATCGGTCTGGAAGAGCTCGGCGTCGGTGAGATCGGCCTCGCCGAGGTTGACACCCGTGAGGTCCATCTCGCTCAGGTCCTCGCCGGCGAGCTGCGGCTTCTCGCCAGGGTTCTCGCGGCGCCACTCGTTCCAGGCCTCCACACCCTCGTACAGGATGTCGATATGCGAAGCATCCGCCATGTGCCACCGTCCTTGAAGCACATACTTTACACGGCTCGGGAACCGTCGGTGCGACAATACGAGCGTTCCTGGCACCACGGGGAGATGGAGAATGAAGGCAGTCATTTTCGAGGAGTTCGGGCAACCACTGAAGGTCGCGCAGGTGGACGATCCGGTCGCCAGTAGAGCACGGAGTCGTCATCAAGGTCGAGGCGAGCGGCATCTGCCGCAGCGACTGGCACGGCTGGCAGGGCCACGACCCGGACATCAGCCGGTTCCCGCACGTGCCGGGCCACGAACTGGCCGGAATCGTCGAAGAGACCGGCGGCGACGTAACCCGCTGGAAGAGGGGCGATCGCGTGACCGTGCCTTTCGTCTGCGGCTGCGGCACCTGCCCCGAGTGCGCGAACGGCAACCACCAGGTCTGCGACCACCAGACCCAGCCCGGCTTCACCCACTGGGGCTCGTTCGCCGAGTACGTCGCCATCGATCACGCCGACGTCAACCTCGTGGCGCTGCCGGACGAGATGGACTTCGTCACCGCGGCCAGCCTCGGCTGCCGCTTCGCCACCTCCTTCCGCGGCCGTCGTCGCTCAGGGCCGGGTGGCACGCCGGCGAGTGGGTGGCCGATCCACGGCTGCGGCGGCGTCGGGCTCTCGGCGCTCATGATCGCCACGCGCGCTGGGCGCCAGGGTCATCGCCGTGGACATCGACCCGACAAGTCCTGGAGCTGGCAACTGAGCTCGGTGCGGAGGCGGCCGTCAACGCGCGCGACACCGACGACGTCGCCGGCGGCGATTCACGACCTGACCGGCCGCGGCGCCCACGTGTCGATCGACGCCCTCGGCAGCCCGATCACCTGCTCCAACTCCATCCTCAGCCTGCGCAAGCGGGGCCGCCACGTCCAGGTCGGGCTGCTTGCCGGCGACGACTACCGGCCGCGCCTCCCGATGGAACGCGTGATCGGCTGGGAGCTCGAGATCCTCGGCAGCCACGGCATGCAGGCCTTCCGATACGGCGAGATGCTCGACCTGATCACCCCGGCAAGCTCGAGCCCCAACGGCTCATCGGCAAGACCGTACCGCTCGAAGAAGCGCCGGCCGGAACTCGAAGCGATGGGCGACTTCGGCGCCGTCGGCATCACGGTGATCGATCGGTTCTGATCCACCCGCCCACCCGCCCACCCGGATACAAGATGCAAGATGCAAGATGCAAGATCCACACGCCAAGAGATCTGCAGAATCGTGTATCGTGTTTCGCAAAGGCGATCATGAGCTACAAACAGCTGAAAGTCTGGCAGATGGCGAGAGGCCTCACCGTGGACATCCACCGTATGACGATGTCCGCGCTCCCACATCACGAAATGTATGAAGAAGGATCTCAGATCAGGCGAGCCATTAAGTCAGTGAGATCAAATATCGTGGAAGGATATGGTCGGCGCTCGTACAAGAAAGAATTCGTTCGATTTCTGGTTGTGGCCCATGCTTCGTGTGACGAGGCGAAAGATCATCTCGAAATTCTTCACGAGACCGGATCGCTGGCAGATGAGTCGCTTTTCAACGACCTGTCATCCAGGATCGACGATCTCAGCAAAGCTCTCAGCGGCTTCATCAGAGCCGTCGAGACTCAGCACCTCTCAGCCCGAGAAGAACCAGCCGAGAATTATCGCGACGCCTGAATCCTCAGGGATGTTCAGGTTTTTATCCTGCATCCTGCATCCTGCATCCTGCATCCTGCATCCTGCATCTTGCATCTTGCATCCGGGCGGGTGGGCGGGAAGCCTTCCGGCCTACTCGTTCAGCTTGTCGTTCAGCCAGTACTTGGTGCCGGCGATGTCGGCGTTGAGCATCAGGCCCTTCTCGGTGAGCTGGTAGATGGCGAGGCCGTTGACGAACGCGGTCTTGGCCTCGGCTGCGTTTTTTCCGGCCGAAGCTGTGGCGCCGGCATCCGCCTGCCAGCCTTTTTCGATGAAGTTCTTCAAGGTCATCTCATCCTGGAACAGGAACACGACCTGGAACTTGTTGACACCGAGACCGAGGCCGACTCCAACGGTCCCCATCTTCATGTAGGCATGCTTGCCCGAGGTCTTGGACACCGCAACCCCGTGTCCGCCGCCACCCGAAATGCCGAACGCGACTTTTGTGTTGTCGAAGACCGCCCAGCCAATGGCCTCATCGTAAAGACCCTTGGCTTTGGGGTTTTCGGCGAACAACCTGTCGAGTGTCTCCTTGGCGACCTCGTTGATCTTGGCTTGTTGCGACTCGAGCTTGAGCTCCTTCGAAGTCTTCTGTTCGTCGGCTACGGCGCCGGGCACGGCCAAGGCGAGGACCGCGACGCACAGGGTCAGGATTCCAGTTGTCTTTTTCATCGGCATTCTCCCTTTTCAGTTGTTGGCTCACGCATCATACAACTTGTGATCAGAAAGTGGGGCAGGTGCGCTAGAAGCTATAGCCCAACGAGAAGATCATTCGGAAATCGTCCTGTTCTGGGAAGGTCCCATCGGAATTCTCACGCGGGTTCTGGATACGATCCCAAACGAAGGACACGTCAAAGTCGAAATCGCCGAAGAACTCGAACTCGAATCCGGTCATCAAATGATGGGTGTAGGTTCCCGACTCCTCGTTGACCACATAAAAGTTGTAGTCGAAATAGTAATCCATCCAACCGGTGATTTCGTTGTCGTATTTTGTACCGGCGATCAACGCCGGTGTATCGGCCGATGATGAGTCGCCCTCGGCCACATCGTCGAAGGTCGTTCGCTGGTAGGCAACGCCACCGTTCACATCCCAGGTGACCTTGGAGGTATCAACGATGGTGTAGCCGAGGCCGGTGCCAATCGACCAACGATCGGCGATGTTCTGGAAGGGGTCCCGGTAGTACTCTCCATAAACTGGAGTGAGGTAGAAACGCTTTGAAAGGTACCGGTTCCAGCTCGTGTTGAATCGTTGGTTGTCGGCGATGGTGACATCGTCGCTCTCGCTGAAATTCCCGAGATAATCGAAGTTGATGCGGCTCTTCGGGGTGCGGCGGTTGAAGCTGGCCTTGGCGTTGAACTCGGTCTGTTCGGTGTTCCCGGTTCGGAGATTGAGGCCCGCACTGAGCTTGCCCGACCAGTAGTTGCGTTCTTTCGGCTCGCCGGCGGTGATCGAGAGAACATCGGATCGAAAAAATTGCCGATCCTCTTCGCCCAACACCCGGATCGCGTCGCCGTCCACAACGAGCTTGCCCGTGGCAATCGTCTGGTCTTCGAAACCAACCTGGATGATCTGCGCCGATCGCACCTGCGCGATATCCTCCCAATCCAGCGTCAGAAGGTCGAGCTTATCGCTGTCGAACTCCATCGAATCCTCGTACATGACGATGATTTCACCCTTGAGCCACTCACCGGAGGTGAGCTGGATCCAGTCGAAATCATCCGGCATGGGCGGCGCCGGCTGCCAACCTTCCTTTGCCTCATCGGCGAGGGCCGGTCCCGCCGCAGCGATCGCCACGATCACGGCAAGAGCCGTCACGATTCTCGAAAGAAATGGGTGGGGTGAACGCATTTTGAACTCCCTCAAATAGTCACTATCCATACCAAACGCAGGACATTCAAGATCATTCCCGTCCACCGATCCAATCGCACCGGCGCATGCCTGATATCAGATCCCGGTTTTTCGGCACATGAGATCGCGAGTGGGCGGATCCGGTATCTGGTATCCGGTATCTGGCATCCGGTTGGGTGGGGGGTTATCCCTCCCGCCCACCGTCGAGAATGTCCTGCAGCTCCTCGAGCTCCTCCCAGCGTCCCTCTGCCGCGAGCTTGGCCTGGTCCGGCCAGCTCTTGGGGTCGTGCATCTTGTACCGGTCGCCGCCCTTGCGGAGGGTGGCTTTGAGCCGCTCCACGGGAGCCTCGGCAAGCTCGGCCCAGGTGTAGATCAAATCGTCGTTGAGCATCTTTTCGATTTTCGGCCCGATGCCCTCGATGCGCTTGAGGTCGTCCTTCTTCATTGGGGCGCCGGCAGCGGCCAACCGATCCGCCCACTCGGCCTCGAGCTCGGCGATCTTTTTCTGGCAGGCCATCGCACGGAGGGCCCAGCCGATGAGGAAGCCAAACAACGCCGCCAGCAACAGGCACAACAGAATCTGGGTCATGAGATAGGTCATTTTCAGTTCTCCTTCAGAGCGTGGAACTCGGTTCGACGGTTCATCTGCTGTCCGTCGGCTGTCGTGTTCGATGCGATCGGTCGAGTCGGACCATAGCCGATCGCTACCAGGCGGCCCTCGTCGATTCCGTTGGCATCGAGATAGTTCTGGACCGACTCGGCACGCCGGAGGCTCAGGTTGAGATTGTGCTCAGGGTCTCCCGTTGAATCCGTGTGACCCGAGATTTCGACCCGGCCCGGGTGGCGTTTGAGAATCCCGATCACCTCGCCAAGCACCGCACGCCCCTGGGATGCCAGGTCAGCGCTGTCAGTTTCGAACTCCACCACCTTGCCGTGGAGAAGGGTGTCGAGGTTGGCCTGCAGGATCTCCCTCGGAGTTTCGGGGTCACGAACAGTCAGCAAGTCCACCACCTCGAATTCCGGCAGCAGGGCGACCGCCCCGCCGAGTACGCGGATCCTCGCGAGCTCGCTGAGCACGGTTCCGCCGACATAAGCCTGCCCGCCAGTGAGCTCGATGTCGAGATCTCGACGCGAGTGATGGAGAACAGCCATGAAGAGCCCGAAATCATCCTCAGACCAACCGCCAATGGTTCGGCCGGGGTCGACATCGAGCTCGTCAGTCACATTGTCGGAACCCCACAACGCCATCGCCTCGTTGACGAGCGAGATCCTCATGTCGTCGGTCGGAACAACACCAGAAATCGTGACGTCGCCGTAATGGGTAAGAAAGGCGAGCGCACCGGCTTGCAGGACCTTTGTTTGATCAACGATGGTTCGGGTTCCAGGGAATGCTGCGACACAGCTCATCAAATGGGCGTGAAGTTCCTGCGAGGGGACAGCCCCGGTGAGGGTAACGTCACGTCCTGACACCGAGATCACACCCGGATCCAACCCGACTTCCTCCGCGCAGGCAACGGCTGCGGATTCAACTTCGGCCTGGATTGCAGGTGCGCGACACGACGGGCACAGCAGACACAAGAGTGCCAGCCCGACAACTCCCACGATCAACAGTCCTTTCATCGGCACATGCTCCTTCCATTCAGACAACTTGTCTCGAACCGTTATTTTGCGTTCTTGATCCTACCCGAAACGGCACGAGGTGTCTTGTCCGAGTCTGCGAGATTCACGGTCACCCGACAGCACCACGGAATTCCGGAATTTGAATCCGCTCCAACGTCGTTATCGAACATGCGGGATCTTTTATTCCATGTGCTGGAATTCGATCCAGTCGATCGGTGCCTGGTTTGCTTCTCGGTGTTAGGCTTCCGCATAAGACAAAACAGGGGTGGATCAATGAAATCTATTTCGAGGGCGCGCGTGTGGATGATCGTCACAATAATGATCGCTATCGGGCTCTGTGCTCCTCTTGGGGCACAGGAGAAACAGGGCGAAGCCTCCGTTGCCGAAAACAAGTTGTTGGATGAATCCCAGGAACTCTTCCAGGAGATTGCAGAGAAAATCCAGGAGTTCGATCGGGTCCAGGCCGAGATCGCGGCGGCTGAGGGTGAAGATAAAGAGGCTCTCCAGAAGATCGCTGCGGAGCTCGTCATCGACTACGTGAAAGACGTCCATGAGCTTTCGGCGAACGTCATCGCTCGCGAGGACGACGGGCAGGATATCGGCGATGACCGCGAAAAGGTCACGGAGATGTTCGAGCAGATCTCCGGGTTCTTTCGTAAGACCATCGATGGGATGAAAGAAAAGCTGACCGAGCTGAGGAAAGGACGAAGCGAAGTTCCGCCGGAAGAGCTCTCTCAAATCGAAGACCGACTGGTGACCCTCAACCAGAGACTCGAAGATGCGCTGGGCATCCTACTCAAAGAAATCGAGAAACGAGAGGCTTTCGGCCTCGAGTCCACGACGGAACGGAAGTACCTCTCCGAGGTTCTGACCGACCGGGCCAAACTGCTAACCGGTCGGATCGAGCTGGCACGGGAGAATGAGATGAACCTCGGAAAGCGCGTCGAGGCAAACCCCGAAAACGCCGAGCTTCGAACCGAGTTGGATCTCACCCACCAGCGCCTCGACCTGTATGTCGGCCGCCTCACCACCACAGTCCAGCAGATGGATTCCCTCGGTCTCGACACCGCGGAGTATCAGCAACTCCTTTTCGAGGTCACGGGCGAGATCACGACCGGCCTGTTGAGCCGTGAGGTCATGGCGGGGATCGTGGCCTCATGGTGGGACGGTGCGGTGGACTGGCTCAAAAACAATGGCCCCCGGATCTTTTTCAAGACCCTCCTATTTCTGGTGATCCTACTGATCTTCAGGGTCCTCTCCAGGTTCGCGCGCAAGATTGTTCGAAAGGCCATCCGGACGTCGAGCCTCAAGGTATCGCAGTTGCTCGAGCGGACCGCATTGTCCGTGACAGGCGCCGTCGTCATGATCTTTGGCCTGTTGGTGGCGCTTTCGCAACTCGGGGTGGAGGTCGGCCCGTTGCTTGCCGGTCTCGGTATCGCCGGTTTCATCGTCGGCTTCGCCCTCCAGGACACGCTGGCCAACTTCGCCGCCGGGGTCATGATCCTGATGTACCGGCCGTTCGACGTGGGTGACCTGATCGAAGCGGAGGCGTCATTCGGCAAGGTCAACGACATGAGCACTGGTCGCGACGACGATCCTGACGCTGGACAACCAGACGCTGGTCGATTCCCAACCGCAAGATCTGGGGCGACGTGATCAAGAACGTCACGGCCCAGAAGATCCGCCGCGTCGACATGGTGTTCGGCATCTCGTACTCCGACGACATACCGCACGCCGAAAAAGTGCTTGCAGAGATTCTCGAGAGCACCACGACAGCGTGCTCGAGACCCCGAACCGATGGTCAAGCTTCACAACCTCGGCGGACTCGTCGGTCGATTTCATCGTGCGGCCATGGGTCAAGACCGACGACTACTGGGACGTCTACTGGCACGTCACCCGCGAGGTGAAAATGCGCTTCGACGCGGAAGGGATCTCGCATCCCGTTCCCGCAGCGGGATGTCCATGTGATTCGGGAGGAGCCGGCGGATCAGGGGTGATTCAGGCGGTCGGCACCGGTTCCGGATTCCAGACGGCGGTATTTGGCGTCGCAGCCGAAAGGCAGATCAGGGAGTGACTTTTCTGATGATCGCCACGAAATTTCTCGGACACGGATTTCGTTTTCTGTGAACCAATCGGGCGTACTTTCGTATGAATAGGTGGAAAAGGAAATAACCACCCGTTCCCCGGGAAACGATGCATCGAGCGGGACGGCATTTAAAAAAGGAGAAGCAAAATGAAGAATGTAAATCGTTTGGTAGTGGTGTGCTCACTCATCATGGTGGTCGCGGCCGGAGCAGCCTTTGCCGGCGATGGCTGGCAGAAGCTGGGCAACAAGACGACCGTGTTCAAAAACGGTGGGGAAGACATCAAAATCAAGAAATCCGATATTCCAGTCAGCGAAATCATGTTCAAGGTGACCGGCTATACCGTCGAGTTCACCGGTGTCAGCCTCGTATTCGGAGACGGCACGAGCCAGGACATCGAGTTCGAGCAGGATGTGCAACCCGGCCACAGCAGCGACCCGATCGCCATCGAAGGCGGGCCCAAGTCGATCGCGAGCGTCCATGCGGCCTTCAAGACGACCGCCGGCAAAGGTTCTTCGTCGAGGGCTGTGATCACTGTCGTCGGCAAATAGCGCCGAATTCAAAACCTGACCGACAACCTCCGGGCCGCATCTGCGGCCCTTTTTTTGTCTGATTTTTCTCCGTTGATTGGGTCGAGGAGCACTAGGCGGTCGGTGACATGGCGGCTGCCGCCTCGGGCACTTGCTGCTGTGCTGCGCTCCTGGAATCCGAACCGGCTTTTCTGCCCACCAGACTGACGGCGGCGGTAGTCGCCGGATACCGGGTCACGATGGTCCGTGGGTTGCAGGCCGTCACCGAAGATCTTGATCCGCAGCTTCCACAGCTCTGCCAGCGCCACGGTGGCGGCCCCGGCTCCACGCTCCCACCACGGGATCGACCAAAAGGCGCGCCTGCTCGTTCGAGAGACCGTCGGATCGTTGCCGCTCCGATCGCGTTGACCGCGTTGCGGCCACGGCAGGGAGAATCAGGCGACCAATCGCGCGCCTTGTCTCTGAACTGCGGCCAGCCGGGCCTCGAGACAGGCGTCGCGATCGGCATCGCCGCAAGGTGCTCGTAGCCCCGAACCGCGGTCTCCGCCATGCGGTACATGGAGCTCGAGTTCTCCTCGTAGTCCTGGCGAAAGGCCCGGTTGATCCACCTCTCCGCATCGTCGTCGGAGAAGGCCGGGTGGCGGAAACTGAGCTACTTCTGACCGTGCCATTTCCTGAAAGGGCAGGTCCGTCCGCAAGCAGCCCGCGACGCTGGTGATCTCGGTACAGCGCGGTGACCGGCAGCGGCGTCAGGAGCATGAACTGCACGAAGTCGGACTCGAGGCCGACCAGAAAATCGATGTCCTCCTGCATGTTGTCCGGGCGTGTGGTGCTCCATGCAGAGGATTCCGGAGGCGAGCACCGCGATGCCCGCGGTCGCGCAGATCCCGGACGAGCTTGCGGGCATCGATGCCGAGGTTCTTGGCGAAGGCGGACTGGCGGCTTCGGCTTTCGAAACCGATCCACACCAGATCCACGCCGAGCCGGACCAGGTTGTCGATGCCGAAGGCCGGTGATCGCCTCTGCGGACGAGAAGAGGTGGAAACGGAAAAACCGCCGGTGGCGCTCCATCTCCGCCGAGCAGCTCGAGCGCCCGGTCGCGGTCCTTGAGGAAGTTCTCGTCCATGACGAAGAAGCTGTCCGTGCCCCGCTCGTCGGCGACCCGGCAGGCGGTCTCGAAGAGCGCCTTCCCGGAGTCGAGGAACGGGGTGTAGCTCTTGCCGAAGAAGTGCGACGTCGAGCAGAAGCTGCAGCCGTTGACGCAGCCCACCCCCGGGACCAGCAGGCTCGACGCGGTCCCCGTGAGGGGACACGCCGAGGATGCTCATCCACTCGGCGCTCGGAAGAGCCGGGTGGCGGATCGGCTGCATCCGGGTCCTGGCCGAGGTGCTCCCGCAACCAGCGGATGCCCTCGCCTTTGACCACGTGGTCGCAGTCGATCAGCTCCTCGACCCCTTCGATGGCCGCGCCGTGGCCGCCGAGGATGATCTCGACGTCTGGGGCGATACTTCGCGGACGATCCGCGCCATCTCCCGCGCCTTGTCGAAGTTCGGCATGATGAAGGAGATCCCCACGATGTCGTAGCCACCCTTCGCGACCTCACGGGCGAACCGCTTTCGACTCGGAAAATCGAGCACGGTCACATCGGCGTCGATGTTGTCGGCGAGGAAGTAGAGCCCGAAGGAACGGTGGTGGAAGCGGAAGGAGGCCGGCCCCTGCGCCTTGGTCACCTGGTTGTGGAAGAGCTCCATGATGTTTTCTTTGCGGCCGAACTCGTCGTCCACACCAAAGGGCCCGAAGACTCCGCTCAGAAGGATTTTCCGGGGTCTCCTTGTATTCCGGCTGATGTTCCCATTCCGACTCCCCGACGGGTATTGCGGCCGCACTGTCGGCGGCTTGTTCCGACAAGCGTATGAACGGCCGAGGTCATGAAAATGTCAGTGGGCCTGCATCGGTGTGACAACCGTGTGGAAAGAGCGCAATACTGAAGGCGATGGAATCGAATTCGGACCAGCTCCCGGACCGAGGCCGAACGTCCACCGCGAGATCGCGGATCTCGGCGATGGCAGCCGACGCTCTCGGCGAGCGCCCGGCGCAGGTCGCCACCCGGCTCAAAAAGCTCGGCCCGAACCTGAGCCTGACCGGCGTGATCGTCACGCTGGCCGTCGGGGTGATCCTGCCCGTCGTCCTCTCCACCTCGGTAGGCATCGTCAGCATCGCTCTCGGCGAGAAGACCAACAACCTCGTGATCGGGGTCCTGGTGATCTGCTTTGCCGTCGCCTCGATCGGCGGCGCGGTGACCGCAACGGTGCTGCTGGGCCGCAAGGCGCGAACCGCCAGGCTCCAGTCCGATTTCCTCGCCAACGTCAGCCACGAGCTGCGTACGCCGCTGTCGGCCATCCGAATGTATGCCCAGACCCTGCAGAACGACCGGCTCCGCGAGGACCCGCAGAAGACCGGGGAGTGCCTCGACACCATCGTTCGCGAGACCGAGTGGCTCGAGACGATGGTCGACCGCGTGCTCACCTGGCGGAGTGCGGCCAAAGGACCGGCTGGTGCTCGAGCTCCGAATCGCACCCATCTCCGATGCGGTCCACACCTGCCCTGGAGAGTTTCTCGCTCTTGACCGCACCTGGAGAGGTCGAGCTCACCACCGAGGTGACGACAGTGCCCCGGTGGCCCACGACGCCGAACGGAATCGTCACCGTGCTGCTCAACCTCCTGATCAACGCCTACAAGTACACCGGTGAGGACAAACAGATCGCGGTCCGGGCTTCGACCGCGATGACGAGGTCGTGCTCGAGGTCGAGGACAACGGGATCGGGATCCCGATCTCGCCGACCGCCGTCCGCATCTTCGAACCATTTTATCGCGGTGACGACCGCCTTCGCAGCAAATCCTCCGGCGCCGGCCTCGGGCTCGCCATCTCGAGAGCGGTGGTCAGCGCCCATCAGGGATCGATCGAGGCCGGCGCGCGCGAGGGCGGAGGCGACCCGCATGACGGTGCGCCTTCCGGCGGCCGTGCCCAGGACGCTCCGATGATCGAATCCATGACAAATCGACCAAAACCATCCTCGTCATCGAGGACGACCGGGCCCTGCGCGAAGGGCTGGCCCTCAACTTCGAGCTCCACGGCTATCGGGTGGACACAGCCGCCGACGGCGAGGAGGGCATGCGCAAAGCCTTCGATCTCGATCCCGACCTGATCGTCCTCGACATCATGCTGCCGGGTTGGAGCGGTCTCGACATCCTGGCCGAGCTCCGCGAGCGCGACCAGGATGTGCCGGTGCTCATCCTCTCCGCCCGAGGCACCACCGACAACAAGGTCGAGGGCCTCAAAATCGGCGCCGACGACTACCTGGCCAAACCTTTCGAGCTGCCCGAGCTGCTGGCCCGGGTCGAGGCCATGCTTCGCCGCCGTCGCGCCGACAGACGCCTAGAGGACCCTGGATTCACCTTCGGAACGGGTGACGATCGACCGGGACAAACGGCGGGTCAGCGTCGGCGGCGAGGAGTCGCGCTGTCGGCCAGGGAGTTCGACCTGCTGTGCTTCCTCGCCCGGCCCGGGGCGGCCCCGCACCCGCGAAGAGATCCTCAACAGGGTGTGGGGCTGGGACTTTGAAGGCTCTCCGACGAACGGTCGACAACTTCATCCTCGCACTGCGCCGAAAGCTCGAAGCCGATCCCAAGCACCCCCGCCACATCCTCACCGCGCATGGGGTGGGGTACAAGCTACAGCTGTAGACCGTCCACCAATCCGATCACCATCTCCTTCTCGATGTGCATCGAATCCGGCCAGCACAGTCGAAACTGTCCCGGGCGCCGTCGTGGTAGAGTTCGCCAATGACTCCCGATAAAGAATTGCCGACCGAATCTAACGGCGACCGCGATGTAATCACGGCGGTCGCTCATTTGTATCGGGCGGAAATGAACCGCATGTCGGTGTGGCGTCAACGCCTCGACGTTACGACGAACTGGGCCGTCATCCTCGCCACCGCCCTGACGACGTTCACTCTCGGCTCGAGCGAGGTGCCCCACTACACACTGCTCTTGGGCCTGGCATTGGTCATGATCTCGATTCTCCTCGAAGGCCGGCGATACCGTCACCTTCACCACAGCAAGTGGAGGCTCTACCTCCTCGAGTCCGGTTTCTTTGCCAATCTGTTGTCCCCCGCGAAGGGCACGGACCCGAGCCCCGATTGGAAGCGCCTGCTCGCAGCCGACCTACGGCACACTCATTTCTCGATCAGCTGGCTGACCGGCATGCGCCTGCGGCTGCGGCGAAACTATCTGTTGATCATCGGCTTCATGTCGGCAGTCTGGATTGCGAAGCTCTTTATTCACCCGACCCGGGCCACCAACCTGGCTGATTTTTATGCGCGACTTCATGTGGGCGACTTCATCCCGTCGTGGTTCGTGGCCGCAACCGCGTTCGTGTTCCTCGCGACGGCAGCCATACTCGGCCTCACCTGTCCGCCTGCGGAGGAGCTGGAAGACTGGAGCATCCACTATCACCGGCGGCGTGTCCAAGAAGAAGAGGGTGAGTGACCCATCTCCACGGTTTCGCGAGAATGTGAGATTCAGAAGGCGCCGGACTCGCGCCACGCCCGCCAGGAGATGCGTGACGAGAGGCAAAGCCCCGTTCCAACAGCAATATAGATTGGTCCGACGATCCCATGAGCGAGGGTGCCGCGGAGAATACGCCCGCCGACGATCATCAAGACCACGAGCCCCCAGGTGCGCACCGACAGAAACCCACCAAGGCAGCGGCCGTCACCGCGAGCGCTGATTCGTTCGACAACCCTCCGCGCCGCCGCATCGAGCACCAGCCGCGATTTGACCACGCCGACGACAAAGGAACCGGCGGCAACCCACGGCGCAACGGCCGGCGCCGACCCCCACAGCCACCACACCCCGACACCGACCAGCGCTGATCCCACCGTCGCCCACATCAGCCACGCCAGCATCAGTTGCGTGGGGACAGCCGCCGCCGGTTTATGACGATCCAACCAGTTCATCAATCGAAACCCCCGCGGGGTGGCGGCGAGGCGCCGCGGCAACTCGCCGGAACAACTTCGTCACCCTCATTATGCTCCCGTATCCTCGAAGGCGCGCCAATTTGTCATTCGAAGCCCGCTGTGGTCGATGTATTTCGTCCATGATTTCGGGCACGCCGCTTGCAAACGTGTTGTCGAGTCCAAAATGTCTTTCACCGCCATTGAAACCGGGCCCTCAGAAACCGCAATTGTGTCAAACGAGCCCCTCATCAGGCTAGTGGACCTGCCGCCACGGGGGGGGCTCCCTCTGGGTGTCGCCCTCGGGGTGACAATCTCGGTTCTGGTTGGCCTGCTGCTCAGTGGGTTGACTGCTCTACAACTCCACAGGGAGGTACGCAGGGAGCTGGCAGCTCGCCAAGAACTGCTGGCTGAATCGCTTGCACCGGTCGGCGCAGAAATCGAAACGGCGGCCAGCCTGGGCGCGATCGAGCAGCGCCTGTCCTCAAGCCTGCAAGCCGAAATCCGCCGGGGCCATTCCGACTTCAATTTGATACTCAGCGACGGCAACGGACGAATAGTGGGTTCGGCCCTTGCGGGCTTTGTCACCTCTCCGCCACCAGACTCTCTTCGGGCCCAGATACCAGTTCGATCGGTCTGGCTCGCATCGGGGCGCGGGAGCTTGACCGCATGGCAGGGCGATTCCGATTTCGCCGCCGAGATGGCAGATCGACGGCGCGCAGCCCGGCTCGATATTGGCATCACGATTCTGGCGATCATCATCGTGGTCCAGCTGACGATCTACTTGCTTGTCACGAGGCCGTTACATCATCTCCTCACGTCCATCCACAAGGTTGAAATGGGTTACCCGGCCACGCTTCGTCAAGGAGACATCGCCCGTGAGCTGCGTTGGCTGGCGTGGCGATTTCAACACATGAGCGCCAACCTGACCAACAGTGCTCGGTTGCTGGTAGCCGCCCACAGGCGAGCGATGGAGACATCGAAATCACCGACCAACACCGACATCGATCCCGGGTTCCTCGACCCTCTCGACCTCGATCGCCCCGGGCAGTCGGCTGAGCACGAAATCTTACGGCGATACCTCCGAAGCCGCTGCGCAATGCTGGAAGAGTACCCGCCGGAAGATGTGCGGGCACAGGAGGTCGCCCTTCAGATGTGGGAGCACGACGCCATCGAGGCGGAGAGATTCGGTGAAATGGAGCTCCGTGCTCGGGTCGAGAATGCGGCGCTCAAGGTCCTCGATCCGACTGCCTATCAGCGGGTGGAGCGCGAACTCGACACTCTCGTCGAGGCTCGCCTCGAGTGGTCTGTCACGATCGAGAAAACCCTTGAGACGGCGCTGGCCGCCGATGGCGTTTCTCTGGCTGCTATTCAGGGCCGCACCAAGCACGCCGCCGGAGTCTGGCGAAAAATGCAGGAGAAGAACCTCATTCTCGAAGAGGTCCACGATCTGCTCGCCTTCCGGATCGTCGTGCCGAGCGAGGACGCCTGTTATCTTGCACTCAACACCGTTCATCGGCTTTTCGATCCGGAACCATTTCGATTCAAGGACTACATCGCTGAGCCCAAGGCCAACGGATACCAGAGCCTGCACACAAGTGTAAGGAGCCGCGACGGGATTGTGTTCGAGGTGCAGATTCGCACCGTCGCCATGCACCGCGCGGCAGAAAACGGCTCCGCAGCCCATTGGCGGTATCACTCCCGAAAGTCGATCCGAATCTGAGCTCAGGGATTCCGGAACCAACTCCGGATCTCCCGAATAGTTGCTCGCCGTGTCACCCGCTGGGGCCAATCAGCTTGTGAGCGTTCTCGTCCCCATACAGAACTCCTCTCTGGTATTCCGAAACCCCACAACGCTGAAACGCGAAATCAGCCGTGAATGATGTCTTACAATAGGCCCCAGTCCCGATTCGTAAATACAAGTCTCGTTGAACCAAAGGAGATCTCTGATGTTCCCCACGCAAATGTTCACCTCGCGCGCCTCGCGCTCCTGTCCCGTCATCGTCCTCAGTGTTTTGTGTTTGATGCTGTTCATTGGTTCGGCGACGACCGGGTTCGCGCAGATCACTCCGTCGAAGGAATCTCTGTCGGATCTTTATCCCGGCAAAGCCTATTCGCCCTACGCCCAGCGCAATTTCCCGACCGGGTGCTTCTGGGGCGACACCCATCTCCACACCGGCCTCTCGATGGACGCCGGTCTGTTTGGCTGCCGCCTCGGCCTCGACGAGGCCTACCGCTTCGCCCGCGGCGAACAGGTGATGGCCTCGAGCGGCCAGCCGGTCAGGCTCGGCCGCCCGCTCGACTGGCTGGTGATCGCCGACCATTCCGACGGTATGGGGTTCTTCAACGACCTCGCGGCAGGTGATCCCGACATCCTCAAATTCGACCAGGCCAAGCCCTGGTATGAAGGTCTGATGGCCGGTGGCGAGGCCTCGGCTGCAGCAGCGCTGAGTTTGATCGGAACGTTTTCTCAAGGTGAGATTGATCCGGAGATGATGGCCGAGTACTCGCCAGGCGGGAAGACCTACGCATCGATCTGGGAGAAGGTGGTCGATGCCGCCGAGCGGTTCAACGACCCTGGCCACTTCACCGCCTTGATCGGCTTCGAGTGGACCTCGCTCGTCGCCGGCAACAATCTGCACCGCAACGTGATCTTCCGCGAGGGCGCCGAGAAGGCCGGTCAGGTTGTGCCTTACACGACCCAGGCGCCGGTTGGTTCGACCGATCCACTCGAGCTCTACAAGTACCTCGAGAACTACGAGGCGAAGACCGGCGGCTCTGCGCTGGCGCTCGCCCACAACGGCAACCTGTCGAACGGCATCATGTTCCCGGTCGATGCCCAGTACACCGGCCGCAAGCTCGACAAGACACTACGTCGAGTCTCGGGCTCGCTGGGAGCCGATGTACGAGATCACCCAGATCAAGGGCGATGGCGAGGCTCATCCCTTCCTGTCGCCTGACGACGCCTTTGCCGACTACGAGACCTGGGACGCCGGCAACCTCGATCTTTCCGAGGCCAAGACCAAGAACATGCTGCAGTACGAATACGCCCGCGAGGCTTTGAAGAATGGACTTCTGCTGGAGAAGCGGTTGGGCACCAACCCCTACAAATTTGGTCTCATCGGTTCGACCGACAGCCACACGGGCCTTTCCGCCGTCGAGGAAGAGAATTTCTTCGGCAAGGCAACCAATGCCGAGCCCTCGCCGAAGCGCATGCAGCATCCCTTCACCAAGACCGAGAACGGCGCCTTCGAGGGCTATGAGCTCGTCGCCTCGGGCTACACAGCCGTGTGGGCGGAGGAAAACACCCGCGCTTCGATCTGGGACGCGATGGAGCGCAAGGAAGTCTACGGCACAACCGGCCCGCGCATCATGGTGCGCTTTTTTGGCGGCTGGGACTACACAGCGCAAGACCTGAACAGCCGCCAGCCCGCTTTCCGGGGCTATGAGAAAGGCGTGCCGATGGGCGGCGACCTCCGCGGTTCCGGAAAAGCGCCGACCTTCATGGTCTACGCGCTGCGTGATGTGATCGGCGCCAACCTCGACCGCATCCAGATCGTCAAGGGCTGGTTGGACGCCAAGGGCGAGACTCACGAGAAGGTCTACGACGTCGCCTGGTCGACCGGACGCGAGCCGAACGCCAACGGAGTGCTGCCACCGGTCGGCAACACGGTTGACATCGCCGCGGCCAACTGGAGCAACACCATCGGAGCCTCCGAACTCGGCGCAGTCTGGACCGATCCTGATTTCGACCCGAAAGAGAGCGCCTTCTACTACGCCCGAGTGCTCGAAATCCCGACCCCGCGCTGGATCGTCTACGACGCCTTCCGTTACGGCATCGACATCCCCGAGGGCGCGGAAACGACGCACCAGGAGCGCGCCTATACCGCACCGATCTGGTACACCCCCTGAGGTCAGGACGGAGAAAATTTCCGGTGCCGTGCTCGTCCAGCCTGCCTGCCGTGCGAATCGCCGTCATCACGGATTGAATCAGTTCTTCTTCGGCCAGGAAAATGACTACGTCCGTCTGCATCTCGAGAGTCAGGCCGAGAAAGGTCTTGGCGTCGTGCATCCCGGTCCCGCGGCCCGGCACGATGGTCGCGCCGGATATGCCGCAGGCCTTTGCCGCCTCGACGACCCCATCCGTGACGTCCGGTTTGAGAGCGGCGATGATTACCTTGTAGTCCATGTCATCCCTCCTGGGGGTACTTCAAGCGCACGCTGTCCCACCACACGGCAAGCTGGGCGTAGCCCATGACGGTGATCATCGGGAACAGGCTTGCGAACGCGATCAGCCCGAAGCCGTCGAGCGCGGGGTTTCGTCCCGGGATGGTCGCACTGAGACCGAGCCCGAGGGCCGTGACCAGTGGCACCTATTGGCACCTATTCAGGTAACATACCGGCTCACGGGGACCCAGACTCATGACGGACGATTCCGACATCTCACGATCGGAGAGCATGTTGATCCGCAGCAAGCTCGAGCGGCCGCCGTTGCCGGGGCGATTGGTGGCACGACCGCGGCTCGTCGAACGTCTTGAAACGGGTCTTGACGGCCGCTTGACGCTCATCGCAGCGCCGGCGGGGTACGGCAAGACGACGCTGGCGCTGCAGTGGATCGCGCAGCGCACCGGGGATACGGCGTGGGTCTCACTCAGCCACCGGGAGAGCGAACCCGAGCGCTTCGCGAGCTATCTGGTGACAGCCATCCGCAACCAGCGGCCGGGAGCACTGGCACAGGCCGCGGCGTTGCTCGACGCCCGGACGACACCACCGTGGGGCTACTTTAGAGACGTCCTGCTCTCGGAGCTCGCGGTGATCGAGGAACCGTTGCTCCTTGCCCTCGACGACATCCATCTGATCACCTCCCGGGAGGTTCAAGAACTGATCGTCCGAATCGTAGAGGAGCTGCCCAAAACCGTGTGCGTCGCGGCTCTCGGTCGGATCGACCCGCCATGGCCCCTCGGCCGATGGCGCGGCAAGGGCTGGCTGTCCGAGCTTCGGGGGCGCGACCTCCGCTTCACCCCGGACGAAATCCACGCCTATTTCACAGGGCAGGACGGACCGGCGCTCGACGATGCCGAGATCGATGTTCTCGGTGCTCGGACCGAGGGCTGGGCAGTGGGTCTGCAGCTGGCGCGAATCTCTGTCGAACAAGCGCCGAACCCGCACGAGCGGGCGCGCCGTTTTTCGGGTGACGACCAACTGGTGGTCGACTATCTGATGTCCGAGGTCCTGGCGTTGCAGCCGCCCGAGGTCCGGCAGCTGTTCGCGGTCACCGCCCCGCTCGAACGATTCAGCGCTCCGTTGTGCGCGCACCTCCTCGCGGAGCGCTGCCCAGGGTGTGACGCCGGGGAGTTGCTCGCACGGCTTGAACGGCACCAGCTCTTCCTGGTTCCGCTCGACGCCGAGCACCGCTGGTTCCGCTACCACCACCTGTTCCGGCAGTTGTTGCTGCAGCGACTGCCGGAGCTCGACTCTTCGGAACAGCGCGCCCACATCACCGCAAGGGCCGCGGAGTGGTTTGCCGGGGAGGGTCTGGTGGAGGAGGCGATCCAGCTCTGGCTGGATGCCGGTGAGGTGGACCGGGCGGCCGATCTGCTGGGGGATCATCTGCATCGGGTTATCGATGAGGACCTGTCGAGACGGCTGCTGAAGCGCTGGCTCGAGCTCTTCCCGCCCGGCGCG
The DNA here is from genome assembly GCA_963769215.1 of Candidatus Sulfomarinibacteraceae bacterium. Classification (GTDB taxonomy): domain Bacteria; phylum Acidobacteriota; class Thermoanaerobaculia; order Thermoanaerobaculales; family Sulfomarinibacteraceae; genus Sulfomarinibacter. The sequence continues at coordinate 224,204 of CAVYKX010000003.1, forward strand.
AAACGCGACCGACTTCCACTCCTGGTTGCGGACCTTTACCTCCGGGTGGTTCGCTGGGACTTCGAGGGAATCGCCGAACTGCTGGAGCGTGCAGAAGAAGTCCGGAAAGGGGGGCTTCCCCAGGATCGACAGGCGGGCACGGACTTGTTTTCGGCCGACCTTGATGCGGTGTCCGCATTTGCATGTTTTTGGCAGGGCGATCCGTCCGCGGCGCTGCGTCACGCCGAGCGCGCTCTCGAGACCATCGGCGATGACGGCGGGGGCATGGCGCAGAGTCTGGCGGGCCTCTATCGCATCGGTGCGATGCCGCGGCTCGGGCGCCACGAGGAGGCCTTTCGCCTCCTTGACGCCGAGACGCGACGTGAGCTGAGCCGTGGCTCGGGTCGGCTCGGGGTGCTGTTGTTTACTCGCGCCATTCTGCAGCTCTACGAAAACGACCTCGACGGTGTGGCGGCGACGACCCGGCGATGGCTCGCAGCCGACGAGTCGACACCACCATATTGGGCTGCCAACGCTCCGTATCTGCTCGGTGTCGTGGCCCTCGAGCAGGACCGGCCGGAAGAGGCGGAAAAGTACTTCGAGGAAGTCGGAGCGTTTCGCTACCTGACGAATAGCCGTCTCATTACCGACAGTCTGATCGGTCTGGCACTGGTGGCCGAGAGGCGTTCGGACAGGGAGGCGATGGCGTCCCGGGTTGACAGATGCCCGGCGCTTCGCAGTCGATGCCAACGACCCGACATCGCTCGAGGTCGTGGAGTCCCTCGAGTCGCGGCTTGCGCGGTTCGAGGGTTCGCCGACGACTGCGCCCACGGCCGCGACGAATGGTCTCGATCCGATGTCGTTCTGGCTGGAGGTGCCGAGTATCACCCGCGCCGAGAACATGCTGCTCCATCCGGATCCCGAAGCTCACCGCAACGCCCTCGCCTTCATTGACGAGCTGTTGGCTCGGGCGAAGATGATCCACAATCACCGGCAGGAGATCCGCTTGATGGTGCTTCGAAGCGATGCCCTTGAAGCTGTGGGCAGAACCGATGAAGCCCGCGAGGCACTCGATTTCGCTCTGCAACGGGCAAGGCCCCACCGGATCGTGCGCCCCTTCCTCGGTGGCGGTCCTCGGCGGACGGCGCTCCTGGAGTCGCTTGCGGCGCGATCAAGACGGAGCGGATTTCTCAAGCAGCTGCTCCGTGCGGTGGCGACGCGACCTTTGTATGGCGATGAACCGACCCCGGCGCCCGCCGCCGGTGCGGGAACTGAGATCGGCCCCCCCCTCACCCGACGCGAGCTCGAGACCCTCGAGCTCCTGGCCAGGCGGCTGACTAATAAGGAGATCGCGGCCCGCCTCTCGGTGACCTCCGCCGCCGTCAAGAAGCGGCTCGAGAGCGTCTACGCCAAGCTCGATGTCCACACCCGGCGCGAGGCGGTGGCCGCAGCCGTCGCCCGGGGGTTCATCCGCACGCCGTCTCTCTGAGCACGAGCTGATTTCTCGCCATTATTAGCCGTTTTGAGCCGTTGCGCGGGAGCGCCGGCGAGGAGATGATATCGAATATCACAAAGCGGTTTCGAATCGAGCACAAGGAGCGACCGACTCGTGTGGACCAACACCGTGAACGAAACTGAAGCCGGACGCGTCGATCTACCGGCGATGCACGATCCGGGGCTCTATCGACTCCTGGTTGTCGGGCGTCTCGGTCCCGAGTGGACAGGAACGGTTCGACGGCAACGAAGTCGATCTTTCGCCAAGAGTAGCGATTCGCGAGGGATCACCGAGCTGACTGTTCCCGTCAGCGACCAGGCTGCACTCCTCGGCGTTCTCGGGCAGCTCACCGACATGCAGTGCACGCTGCTCAGAGTCGAGCTCGTGAATGAACAACTTCGACTCGGCAACAGTTGGAACATCGAACACGGCAAGAAGGATTGCGTATGAAACAGGTCGAATCAGGACTCAGCACCAGAATCACTCCAACGATATTGTCGGCCGTTGTCGTCGTCACGTTGCTCTCGGCCGCAGCGTGCGCCCCGGGCGCACCCGACGCTCCGCCGGCCACCAACAACCAAGCGACCAATGACAACCCCCTGGCCGAATACCTGGAGGTTCCGGGAGCAAAAACGACGCTGCCCGTCGAGGTGGCCAGGGAGCCGTTCTCGTTCGAGTTCGCCAACGAGGCGCGGTCGCACTTCGACAACTTCCACTTCCAGCTCGGCGGCGACCACGCGCTCTACTACATCGCCAACCTCGGCGAGTTCCTGCCCACGGCCTACTCGTCGCCCAACCCGGAGTACATCCCGCTCGAACGGGCAATCGACGACTCCATCGAGGAGGCGGTCAGCTTCACGACCAAGGAAGGGGAACTGAGCCTCGCGGAGTACGTCGTCCACCCCAACCACCGGGTGCAGGGCGTGCTGATGATCCACAAGGGCAAGGTCGTCTACGAGACCTACCCGGGGATGGACCCGATGGACCGCCACATCTGGATGTCGCCCGGCAAGGCGACCGTCGGCCTGATCCTCGCCATGCTCGAGGAGGACGGCAAGATCGACCTCTCGAAACCCGTCGTCGACTACGTCCCCGAGCTCGCCGGCTCGAATTGGGACGGCATCCCGATGATCGACGCCGCGAACATGGCGACCGGTCTTGCCCTCGAAGAGACGCTCGACTCGATCATCGACCCGTCATCGATCATCGTGCGGTTCTTCTCGGCCGAGTTCGGCGCGCCGAACCCCAACACCGGCGAGATGGAGAACTGGCTCGATATCCTGAGAGAAGCCGAGCAGCTCGAGGGCGAAGGACCGGGCGAAGTGTTCCGATACTCCTCGGCGGTCACCCAGATCTTCGTCCTCGCCGCCGAGAAGCTCGATAACCTGACCTTCGCCAAGCTGTTTCAGGAGCGGGTCTGGAGCAAGGTCGGCGCCCGCGAGGACATGCTCTGGAACCTGATGCCCGACGGCACGGCGGTGGCGCACGGGCTGATCTCGACCACCCTCGAAGACTTCGCCCGCTTCGGCATGATCTTCACCCCGAGTTGGGACAAGACCGCGGTAGAGCCGATTGTCTCGGGCACAGTGTTGAAAAGACTGCAGACCGGGGGCAATGTCGAGGCGTTCCAGGCCGGGGCCAAGTTCGAAGGCCTGAAGGAAGACTTCGGCGAGGCGCCGCTGATGAACTCGATGCAGTTCGACGCGGTGTTCGCCGACGGCGCGCTGTGGAAGCACGGCAACGTCGGCCAGGGGATCTACATCGATCCGGCTCGCGACTTCGTCGGTGTCTACTACTCGACCAACGGCTATATCCCGCCCTACGGCGAGGACAAGTTGCCCGGCTACCTGCGCCGCGCCGCGAAATATCTGGCTGGCGAATGAAGAACGGATGAAACCTGAAAGGGAAAACAGAATGAAACGGACAGTGAGTGCTGCTGAGTTTGGGTTGCGTTGGCTCTGGCGCCGGCCGTAGGGGTCGTTGCGGCCGACTACGACCTCGTCATCCTGGGCGGCCGGGTCATGGACCCGGAGACTGGGTACGACGCCGTGGCCAACGTCGGCGTCAAGGACGGCCGGATCGCCGTCATCACCACGGACTCGATCAACGGCAATGCCACCATCGACGCCACAGGCCACGTTGTCGCGCCCGGGTTCATCGATATCCATGCCCACGGCCAGAACATCGGCGACTACCGGATGCAGGCCATGCAGGGCGTGACGACCATGCTCGAGCTGGAGTCGGGCGTGCTCCCGATCTCGGCCTGGTACGACGCCCAGGCGAAGAAGAAGCTGCCCGATCAACTACGGCGCGGCATCTGCCTGGACCTACGCCCGGATCGCCACCTTCACGGGCACCCAGCCCGAGGCGACGGCCGCCTACTTCCAGGACGCTCAGAGCCGCAGCGACTGGAAGATGGAGATCGCGACGCCGGAGCAGCAGGAGAAGATCCTGGACCTGGTCGAAGCAGGGTCTCGATCAGGGTGCCCTGGGCATCGGCATCAATGCGGGCTACGCCCCGGGCTACGGCCAGAAGGAGTACTACGCGCTGGCGAAGCTGGCCGCCGAACGTGGCGTCGCCACCTTCACCCACGTGCGCTATGCCAGCAATGCAGAGCCCGAGAGCTCGTTCGAAGCCGTCCAGGAGCTGATCGGCAACGCCGCGATCACGGGCGCCCACATGCACCTGTGCCACATCAACAGCACGTCACTCAAGGACATCCACACCATCCTGCCCCTGATCGACAGCGCCATGGAGCGCGGGATCAACATCTCCGTCGGCGCCTATCCCTGGGGCGCCGCGAGCACGGTGGTCGGCGCCGCGATGTTCAGCGGCGAAGGCTGGCGTGAGCGCATGGGGTCCACCGCCGAGAACTTCCAGCTCGGGACGAGCCGCATGACTGAAGAAGAGCTGGCTGACTACCAGAAGAACAAGCCCGGCACGTTCATCGTCTGGCACTTTCTCGACGAGGAAAACCCTGACGACCTCGCGTTGCTCGACGCATCCGTGCTGCACCCGGACATCCTCATCGAGTCCGACGAGATGTTCTGGATGTTTGTGGACGATCACGACGAGATCGAGAACTACGAGGGAGACGCATGGCCCCTGCCGGAAGAGGCGTTCTCACACCCGCGGTCGAACGGGACCTTCGCCAAGATCCTGCGCTCTTACGTCAGGGAACGCGGGCTGATGACCATGCAGGAGGCCCTGCGCAAGATGACGCTGATGCCCGCCCAGACGCTTGAAGGGTTTGTTCCCCAGATGAAGAAGAAAGGCCGCATGCAGGCCGGAATGGATGCCGACATCGTGGTCTTCGACCCCGAGGCCATCAGTGACGTCGGGACCTACCAGGAGCCCAACCAGCCGGCGGTCGGCGTGCAGTCGCTGCTGGTCAACGGCGAACTCGTCGTCGATCAGGGGGAGCTGGTTCTTGACGCCGACCCGGGCCAGCCGATTCGGCGCACGATGACCGAGTGAGCGAATTCCGGAGGCTGACAACGATGCGAGAGTCGGCGACTCCCAACAATGACAGCGTATTCGAGCGTGGTGAGGTGTGTCGGATCTTGAAAACCCGAACCAAAGGAGATTGGACATGAAATCGATATCGAAGTTCTCGAAGATCATCGGCGCGGCAGCGCTCATCTGCGGGCTCCTTGCGGTTGCACAGGTCGCCGTGGCCCAGGACTACGACCTCGTCATCCTCAACGGCCGGGTCATGGACCCGGAGAGCATGTACGACGCGGTCGCCAACGTCGGCGTCAACGACGGCCGGATCGCCGTCATCACCAAGGACGAGATCACAGGGAAGAAGACGATTGACGCCACGGGCCACGTGGTCGCCCCGGGCTTTATCGACACCCACTGGCACTACGACCGACCCTGGTCCAATAAGCTCGCCCTACGCGATGGCCGGACCACGGTCCTGGATCTGGAGATCGGCACCCATGGTCCCTATCTGGACCAGTGGTACAAAGAGCGGGTGGGGAAAAATCAGGTGAACTACGGTCAGGCCGTGGCCCATGAGTTTGCCCGTGCAGAGGTGCTCGACGGATTCACCGATGGCCAGGACACACGTTCTGCCGCCAACAGCCGTGCTGTAGGGAACGGCTGGTGCTGTAAACAACCCAACCTCGAGGAAGGCAACAGAATCCTCCAGCTCCTGGATGAAGGGTTGCAGGCGGGCGGACTCGGCATCGGTTCCACCCTCGGCTATATGCGCGACGGTGTGTCCGCCCGCGAGTTCTTCGAGCTGCAGGTGCTGGCCGGGCGCTACGGGCGGCAGACCGGCGCACACTTCCGCTACACACCCGGAACCGACACCACCGAGGCCAACGGCATCCAGGAGCTGCTCGCCAACGCGGCGGCCCTGGGCTCGCCGGCGCTGGCGTGCCATTTCAACAACCCCGGCTATAACCTGGTGCACGAGCTACTGGTCCGGATGCGGGGGCGCGGTATGAACGTCTGGGGAGAGATCTACCCCTATGCCGCCGGCTCCACGGCCCTGAACGCGGTCTTCCTGGAACCGGAGATGTGGGTCGACACCCTGGGGTACAAGTACGAAGAGACCATCCAGGATGTGGCGACCGGCGAGTGGTATACGCAGGAGACGCGCGAGCAGATGGTCGCGAAGGAACCGACCCGGGCGGTGCTGGTCTTCAAGATGCCCGAGTCGGCCATCACCGATTGGCTCCAGCTGCCGGGCGTCACGTTGATCACCGACGGCATGCCCATGATCCCCGACGACGACCTGAGTTGGGACACCGCGTACGAGGATCTCCCCAATACACATCCGCGAGCGGCCGGCAGCTTTGCGAAGGCCTTTCGCCTGGCGCGCGAGAACAACATCCCTCTGATGCAGATCGTTGCAATGTCCAGCTACAACTCGGCCCTGCCCCTGAGCAAGATGGGCCTGAAGGCGATGCAGGAACGGGGCCGTCTCCAGCAAGGGATGGTCGCGGACATCACGATCTTCGACCCGGAAACCGTGACCGACAAGGCAACCTACGAAAAGGGAACGCTTCCCTCTGTCGGCATCCCCTACGTCGTGGTCAACGGCACCATCGTGGTCAAGGACTCGCAGGTGCTCGAGGGTGTCACCCCGGGCCAGCCGGTCCGCTACCCGCCCGAAGGAAGCCACTTCGAGCCGATCACCATGGAGGGCTGGACACAGCAGTACTATGCCGCTCCGGTCGACTTCGGCGGCGGCGTGCCGGGCATGGAGGACTTTCACCTGGATTGATTTCCGAGTCTGAGGCCGTCGCTTCCGACGATCTGTCGGGCCGCCACTACTTTCAATACCGAAAGCCGTGGGTGAGCGTCTCACGTCGATCAAAACGGTTCCAGGTTTGCGAATCTTGCGAATACGACCTCCGCAAGTATTTCAAACCTGGAACCTGATAACGACCGCTGTGTGGAGAACCGGTGAGCACATCAACAGACGCCAGATTGCGAAGGTCGAAAGACATCGTCAGCCGTGAGGTTTCGGCAACGGCAGCACGGGCTGCGGCATCGGCGTGCATCGTCGTCGCTCTCTTCGCGCTCGGGCAGAATGGTTCGGTTTGGGCTCAGACCGATGCGTCGCCGGCGCCCGGCCTGAGCTCATCCGATCCCGAACCGATCGGAAGCGAGCAGGCTGACGGCGAGCAGGTGGCGGCGACTTCCCCGAGTTCCGTACAAGGCGAGACGGAGGATGAGGGCGAGGTTTCGGACGATACGCGACCGTCGGTTTCTGACGATGCCGGCGCCGTAGAATCGGCGCAGTTCGGCGGGCCGAGCAGCGTCAGCGGCCAGCTGCAGAGGGACCGAGAGGAGCAACGCGTCGTGGGACCGCAGACGGTGAAGGACCGGATGCGGAGCCGCTACGGTCTGTCGCTGGGGGCCGACTTCAACATACTGGCGCAACAGATCAGCAAAAGCCCCGGGCAGACCGGCGGGGTCGGGGGGGCCGCCCGCTTTTACGGCCGCTGGGCTCTGCTCGGGCGAGACAGAGAGCCCGACGTGGGAGCTCTGGTGTTCAAGGTGGAGTACCGGAACTCGTTGGGCACCGAGCTGCCCCCGCAGGCGATCCTGTCAACGGCCGGGGTCGCCGGAATCAGTGGGCCGACCTTCAGCGCCGCCGGCGGCGTGTTGACCAACCTGTTCTGGACCCAGGCCTTCGCGGACAATCGCTTTGCATTCGAGGCCGGGGTCGTCGATCCGACCGATTACGTGGACGTGTATGCGCTGGTGAATCCGTGGACCGATTTCAACAATCTGGCCTTCTCGACGAGCCCGACGATTCAGATTCCGAACCAGGGCCTCGGGGCGGCGGCCCGCTGGAGCATCACCTCGCAAGTTTACGTACTCGGTGGTTTCTCGGATGCCAACTCCGACCCGCATCACCCCGAGGACTTTTTATCGAGCTTCGCCGAGGGCGAGTACTTCAAGCACCTCGAGTTCGGGTTGGTCGGGTCGTGGTTGACTCGAACCACCCACAACGCCCACGTCCTTTTGTGGCAGGTGGACGACCGCAAGGAGGCGGGAGTCGACGGTGGGTGGGGTGCCACGTTTTCGTGGAGCACCGAGCTCGAGAACGGTATCGTGCCGTTTCTTCGCGGCGGGTACTCCGACAGCGGCGGCACCCTCGTTGACCGCACGATCAGTGCCGGTTTCGGCTACACGATCGGTGAGCGGGACAGCTTCTTCGGGTTCGGTGTCAACTGGGGGCGCGCCCCGGACGGCGAGCGCGACCAGTATCAATTCGAAAGCTATTACCGGACCTACATCGTGCGCGGCCTGTCGGTCGTACCGTCGGTCCAGTACATCCTCAACCCAGCCTACGAACCGGACGAGTCAGATCTCTGGCTGCTGGCCCTCCGGCTGCGCGCGGTGTGGTGATACAGCGGATCGCCGGTCTACGCATCGATTCGTCGGGACCTGTGATCAGCAAGACATCGGGTTGCTCGCACGACCATCCGCCCTGGCCGCATAGGTGCCAGGTACGGAGTTACGGAGTTATGGTAGGTTGGGTGTTGGAGGTGTTTGTTGCCTCGGACGCCCAGGTTGTTTGTTGAGGGTGGGATCTATCACGTTTACAACCGATTTGCGAGCGGCGAAGCGATCTTCGCAGACCCGGAAGTAGCAAGAGATTTCATCGAGCTCATTCAGTTCGTCAAGAATCGTGATGGTTGGACGATCTTCGCCTGGGTGTTGATGTCAAACCACTACCACCTCGCCATCCGAAGCCGAACGGTGCCCATCTCGCAGGGGTTCCACTACCTCCAAGGAACATTCAGCCGACGCTTCAATCGCAGCATTGGCCGAACCGGGGCACTGTGGCAGAGCCGCTATCACGCGAAACCAATCAATGAGCAACGGTACCTGGATCGGGTCGTACTCTATATCCACCTCAACCCGGTGGCCGGAGGGCTGGTGGAAAGACCCGCCGACCACGTCTTCGGCGGCCATCGGGAAATCGCAAAGAGACCGAAGAATCCACTGATCGACATCGATGAAACGCTGTTGTGCTTCGGGGAGACCGAGAAGGCCGCACGGAAGGCCTATTTGGCGAGCATTCGGCTCGGGTGCCGGGAGCTGGGCGGGGATGTTAGTCAACGAATCGATGCCGGGAAAATCTGGATGCGGGCTGACCGAAAACTCAAGCCCGATGATGAGGGCCCGTACATTGACGTATTGGGAAGAAGCACAGGCCCTGAGAGACGCGACCTGTCGACTGACGAGTTCATCGCCGAAGGGGCGCGGCATCTTGGGATCGATGTCGAGGACCTCGCGAGCCGAACCCGGCGACGTGACGTCGTCGAAGCCCGAAGGCTGCTCCTTGCTTTAGGCCGGGAACGTTGGTCACAGCGAGCGAACCAACTCGGAGCCGCGCTCGGAAAAACGGCCGACACGATCAGCTACCTTGCACGCGAAGGCATCAAGCAGCGCCTCGAAGATGAAGGCTTCGCGAGACGATACGAAGCTCTCGATCAGGCGATGATCGGCAATCCATGTTGCTAGCATCTCAGCACGTTACAGATAACTACGTAACTCCGTACCTGGCACCAATTGAACTCGCACGGCTCGAGCACATCTTCAGAGACGTGAGCGGCCTGGAAGTAGAGTCGGACGGAGTGGTCTTTCTACCCGATACCGTGTCCGGCCAGATCATTCGCGAGCAGGCTGCCTACGATGGAATCAGGATCAATCTTGAAGCGC
>CAVYKX010000004.1:0-301619 GCA_963769215.1 Candidatus Sulfomarinibacteraceae bacterium
ATTCCGAATTCCGAAATCAAAAAAGTCCGACTCCCCACAAATCATGCACATGCAGCACCCCCAGCACCGGGGCCTTGCCATCGCAGACCATGAGCGAGGTGATCCTCTTCTCCTCGAGCAATCGCAGCGCCGCTGTCGCCAATTCATCGGGATTGATGCACACACCACCACGATGCATGACCTCGCCGGCTGACCGAGCCATCGGGTCCGGATCGCTCTCCATCAACCGCCTCAGGTCACCGTCGGTGATCAGCCCGAGGAGCCGGCCATCCGCATCCTGGACTGTCGTCAATCCCAAACCCTTGCGGCTCATCTCGTAGATCACATCCTTCATCGCGGTGCCGACTTCGACCCTCGGTACGTCATCGCCGGTGTGCATGAGGTCGCGCACGGCGAGGAATTTCTTGCCCAACTTGCCGCCCGGGTGGAGCCTCGCGAAGTCCTCTTCCTTGAAACCCTTCTTCACCGAAACCGCCATCGCCAGTGCGTCACCAAGGGCGAGGCTGGCGGTCGTCGAAGCGGTGGGCGCCAGATTCATCGGGCACGCCTCGCGCCTCACTCCGACATCGAGATGGAGATCGGCGGCGCTCGCCAAGGGAGAATCCGGATTCGAAGTGACGGCGATCAAGGAGACCCCGATCCGCCGTAACACCGCCATCAGGTTGAGGATCTCCTCCGTCGTGCCGGAGTTTGATACGGCGACCACGAGGTCACCCTCGGCCACCATTCCAAGATCGCCGTGGATCGCCTCCGCCGGGTGCATAAAGACCGCCGGCGTTCCCGTCGACCGCATGGTCGCTGCGATCTTGCGGCAGATGATTCCCGACTTGCCCATCCCGGTCAGCACGACGCGACCTGCGCAGCCGTCGATCATTTCGACCGCGTTGTCGAAGTCCTCATCCAGGTGATCCATCAAATTCCGGATGGCCTCGGCCTCGGCCTCGAGCACCTGACGGGCCACATCGCGGCTCAAGGGACCACCTCCCGCACCACCTTGGACACCGCCTCGAGCTGTCCGATCAAACGGTCGAATTCATCAAAATCGAGCTGGGTCGTGGCGTCCGACAGCGCGTTGGGCGGGTCCGGGTGGACCTCGATAAAAAACCCGTCGACTCCGGCCGCGGCCGCCGCCCGCGCCAGGTAGGGGTGAAACTCCCTCGCACCGCCGGTTGCGTGGCCGAGGCCGCCGGGCAACTGCAGCGAGTGTGTGCAATCGAAAACCACCGGTGCGAAGCCCCGCATCACCGGCAGTCCTCGCATGTCCACCACCAGATTGTGATAGCCGAAGGACGAACCGCGCTCGGTCAGGACCACGCGTTCGTTGCCCGTCGCGTTGATCTTATCCACCGCGTTGGCCATGTCCTCAGGGGCCAGGAACTGACCCTTCTTGACGTTGACGGGAAGGTTGGTCTCACCGCAGGCGTGCAGGAGATCGGTCTGCCGGCACAGGAAGGCCGGCACCTGGAGCACGTCGACGACCTCGGCGGCCACGAACGCCTGTTCCGGGTGGTGGACATCGGTGATAACCGGCAATCCGGTGAGCTTCTTCACTTCGGCCAGCGCCTCGAGGCCTTCATCGACGCCGGGGCCGCGGAAGCTCGACTCGGATGAGCGGTTGGCCTTGTCGTAGGAGGCCTTGAAGACCAGCGGCACGTCGTGACGGGCGGCGATCTCGGCGACCCTGCCGGCGACGTCGACGACGAAATCCCGGGACTCGACGACGCATGGACCGGCTAGATACACCGGTCGCGCACCGCCACCGATAGCGATGACCGTCGGCGAGATCGAAGCTCTCGTTCGTCATGGGGCAGTTTAGCAGGAGGCCGATCAGAATCGAGAATGCGGAATTCGGAATTCGGAATTCCCACCGGCCCCCCATATCAAACGTTCGGGCGGGTGGGCGTGAATTCAGAATTCGAATTCCGAATTCGTTAATTGGCGGGCGGGGCGGATCAGCTTCGACCGTCTCCTCCACAGCTTCGGCTTCGGTTTCGATCTCCACCGCCGCCTCGTTTGCTTCGGCCGCAACCTCGGGTTCCACCTCGGCCTCTGCCTCCTCCTCGGCACGCCGCTGATCGCGGTACTCCAGTGCGGCGCCAATGAAGGATTTGAATATGGGATGAGGATCATAGGGCCGTGACTTGAACTCGGGGTGGAACTGGCAAGCCAGGAACCACGGATGATCGGGAAGCTCGATCACCTCGACGAAGATCCGGTCGGGCGACTTCCCGCTCACCACAAGGCCCTTCTCTTCGAAGAGCGGCACGTACTCGGGGTTGACCTCGTAACGGTGGCGGTGGCGCTCCCACACTTCGTCGGAACCGTACATCTCCCACGCCCTCGAGGACGGTGTCAGGCGGCACGGGTACTTGCCCAAACGCATCGTGCCACCCATCTGGTCGACACCCACCAACTCGCGCATTTTGTAGATCACCTTGTAGGGCGGTTGGTTGACGAACTCCGTCGAGTGCGCATCGGCAAGCCCGCAGACATTGCTCGCAAACTCGACGATGGCTGTCTGCAGCCCGAGACAGATCCCGAAGAACGGAATCTTGTGGCCGCGCGCAAACTCGATGGCGCGGATCATGCCCTCGATGCCCCGTTTTCCGAAGCCTCCCGGCACGAGAATCGCGTCCACCTCGAAAAGCTCTCCAGGGTAGCCCGAGCCCTCCAGTGTCTCCGAATCGATGAACACGAGATTGGTCTTGACGCCGTTGGCGAGACCGCCGTGGATCAGCGCTTCGTTCAGCGACTTGTATGAATCCGCCAGATCGACATATTTCCCGACGATACCAACCGAAACCTCTTCGGTCGCCGCACGGGTGGCATCCACAACCTCCCGCCATCGGGTCAGGTCGCGTTGGCCCTTGGGCAGATTCAACAGCTCGAGAACGATCTCGTCGAAGCCCTCGGCCGCAAGCTTCATCGGCACATCGTAAATCGTGTCGGCATCCTGGGCCGGGATCACGGCTCTCGCCTCGACATTGCAGAACAGCGCGATTTTTTCGCGGAGGTCGGAGGGCAGCGGTCGGTCGCACCGGCAGAGCAGAATGTCGGGTTGGATGCCGATCTGCAGCAGGCCCTTCACCGAGTGCTGGGTGGGTTTGGTCTTGAGTTCGCCGGAGCCCTTGATATAGGGCACCAGGGTGAGGTGGACATTGAGGACGTTGCCGCGCCCCGCCTCGGTCCGGAACTGGCGGATGGCCTCGAGGAAGGGCAGGGACTCGATATCACCGACCGTGCCGCCGATTTCGACGATCACGAAGTCCACGTCACCGCCGAGAGCCCGGATGCCGTCCTTGATCTCGTCGGTGATGTGCGGGATCACCTGCACCGTCTTGCCAAGATAGTCGCCGCGGCGTTCCTTTTCGATCACCGTCTGGTAGACCTTGCCGGTCGTGAAGTTGTTCTTCTTGGCCATCGTCGCCGACGTGAAGCGCTCGTAGTGACCGAGGTCGAGATCGGTCTCTGCTCCGTCGTCGGTCACAAAGACCTCGCCATGCTGGAACGGCGACATGGTGCCCGGATCCACATTGACGTAGGGATCCACTTTGAGCATGGTCACCGAGTAACCGTGGGCCTCCATCAGGGCCCCCAGCGACGAAGCCGAAATGCCCTTGCCCAAGCCCTGAAACAACACCACCCGTGAAAAAGACGTACTTCGTCGCCATCTGCCCTCCCGCTCAGTCTTTCGGTTGATGATCTCTTCAACCCGAAGGAGATCCTCGGGCGTATCGACCCCAAAAGGCCGGGTGCGGCGCATCGAGCACCAGGATCGGAATCCCGTTTTCCAGCGCCCGCAGTTGCTCGAGCGCTTCGGCCTGCTCGAGCGGCGAAGGCTCGAGGCCACGAATTTCTCCAGAGCGTCACGGCGGAAACCGTAGATTCCGAGATGGAGCCGCCACAGATGTTGCCGCGTATTCGCGCGATCTCGGATAGGGGATCGGGGATCTCGAGAAATACAGCGCCCTGCCGCGACTCCCTCACCACCTTGACCGCGTTGGGATCGTCGACCCTTTCGGGGTCGAGCGGACGACACAGCGTTGCGATTGCCGACCTGGTCGTCGGCCGACAGGCCGTCCACCAAGACGTCGATGTTGTCACCCGACGAGCAACGGCTCGTCGCCCTGCACGTTGACCACCACATCCCACTCATCGCGGCCTGCCACCGCCTCGGCGACCCGGTCGGTCCCGGACGCGCAGTCTCCCGTCATCACCGCCTCGGCGCCCGCCGCCCTCTGCAGCGTCCGCAATACGTTCGTCGTCGGTGGCGACAATGACGTGCTCGACTCGTCTGCGGATTTCGAAGCACGCCGCACCACGTGGGCGATCATCGGCTCGCCGGCGACTCGGGCCAGGGTCTTCCCCGGGAAGCGCGTAGAGGCCCAACGGGCCGGAATCACGGCAACGACTCGAAAATCGACTTGTCTCATCCTGTAGATCGATGCTAGCGACCGCCAGGAATCAAGTCAAGGGCGATTCATCAGGATTCAAACAATCGTTTGTTATTAATTTATCAATTGTATTGAAAATTAAAGACATTTACATGAATATTTGGAGCCTTACCGTCCGTTCTCGAACACCCCAGAAGCTACGCGGTTACCAAAGAATCGATCCGCTGGGTATCACTTGCACAATTATTGAAGAATTGATACAAACAACTGTATGAATTTGACGACTCGAGAACGTTTGTTTGACGCCGCTGCCCGGCTGTTTGCCGAGTCGGGATACCGCGGTGCATCGGTGCGCGACATCTGTAATCAGGCAGGGCCAACCCCGGGGCCATGTCCTACCACTTCGGGGGAAAACGCCACCTCTATCGCGCCGTTCTCCGAAGGGCCTCGACCGATCTTGCGGGCGTGGGCACAGAGAGCATCCTCGCCGAAGAGAGCGAAGCCGAGTCAATCGGGGCAGAAGAAACGATCCTTCGGATCTTCCGCCGCATGCAGGATGACGATACCGCCATCCGTCTCCTTCTCCGTGATCTGGCCGACGGAGGTTCGGTGGCAGTGGAATCCCTGACGCCCCCTCTGCGCTCCGCCTTCGAGCAGCTCGCAACCGCGATCGGCGACGGCGACAACCCGCGCGCCAGCAGCGAGGCCCGCCTGCTCTTTCTCGATCTCGCGGCCCCGGTGTTTCTGCTGACTGCCGCGTGGCCGGTCGTAGCCCGTGCGCTCGGCCTCGCAAATCGGGATGCGCGAGGGGTTGCTCGCTGAGATGGTGGAGCGCGCCCTGGACGCACACGGTCGTGAAGGTCTATAGATGCAGGATCCAAGATACAAGATTCGACCCGTTGAGGAGACCGACTGGCAGCCGATCACCGATATCTTCAACCATTTCGTGGAGAACAGCCATGCCGCCTACCCAGAGGAACCGGTAGACAACGGGTTTTTCCAGGCAAAGCACCTCAAGGCTCCCGACTACCCGTTCACGGTCGCAGCGTTGGGGGACGAAGTGGTGGGCTTCGCCTATCTCGCTCCGTTCCAACCGGTGCCAACCATGCGCCGGTCGGCCATGCTGACATATTTCATCCACCCCGATCACACTGGCCGAAAGCTCGGCGGACGATTCCTCGACTTCCTGATGGAGGAAGGCAAAAGGCTCGGCGTCACGAACTTCCTGGCCCATATCTCCTCGGCCAACCACGGCAGTATCCGCTTCCACGAAAAGCATGGATTTGCCGAATGCGGCCGTTTCTCGAGATCGGCGTCAAGGGTGGTCGCACATTCGACATGGTGTGGATGCAGCGGATCGAGAATGCCGGGAGGTATCGACAACCATGGCCAACACTGAGATCGGTAAATTTCGCTCCGCGATTCCCGATCCTGTGCCAACAAGTGGTGCCGTCGAAGGGCACAATCGGCGCTCTCCCAGGAACTCTGCCCTTGAACGTCGCTGTCGCAAGGTGAACCCCGGTTTCATCGACACGGAAACTGCTCCGCGAATTATTGGGCATGTCGGCGGGCCGGCTTCCGATCACCCGAAATCTGGGCGAAGGGAGAGGTTCCGTTCTCGCGAATATGACCGCCGAGCGACAAGAAAGATGGATTCTTCATGAGGTACAACTGGCTCCTCTTCGACGCGGACGGCACGCTCTTCGACTACGACGCGGCAGAGGCAAGGCACTCACTAGCCACATACGAGAGGGCGACGTCGAATATCACTCCGATTATCTGGAAACCTATCGCAGGATCAACGCGGAAATGTGGCTCGAATTCGAACGTGGGACGATGACGCAAGCGCGCCTGAAGACTGAAAGATTCGAGTCGCTGTTCGCCGCCACCGATGTCGATGCCGATCCAACTCTTTTCAGCAGCTTGTATCTGAAAAATCTTGCCCGACGGACGGATCTGATAGACGGTGCCGAGAAGGTATTGGCCCGGCTATCCACGAGCGCCCGGGGGCTGCTCATCACCAACGGACTGGCCGCGGTCCAACGACCTCGTTTTTCATCGTCAGCAATCCTCCGGTATTTCTCGGGCTTCGTCATCTCGGAGGAGATCGGATCGGCAAAACCCGCACCGGAGATCTTCGACGCCGCCTTCGCGGAAATGGGTCACCCGGACAAGGCAGAAGTATTGATGATCGGAGACAGTCTGTCTTCGGACATCAAGGGAGGAAACGACTTCGGAATCGACACCTGTTGGTACAACCCCGGCGGGGCGGCGCCGGATCCGGAAATCGAACCGACCTACGAAATTGCAGATCTCCAGGAACTCCTGGCCGTCACCGGAATCGAGACTGAACCGATCGAGGATTCAGGCTTAACTGATTTCGAAAATCGTCGTATCCTCTCTGAGACACGGAACAGCGGCCTACAGAGCCCGTAAATCTCCCCTCGAGGTGCCCGATGAACTGTCCAAAGTGTTCCGCAGAGATGAGTGAAGAAACCCGCGGCGGTGTGCGGGTCGATCTCTGCGGGGTCTGTTTCGGGGTCTGGTTCGACGGCGGCGAACTCGAGGACGTGCACCAGGCGAGGCGGTTCGCAGCGACTGAGCGAGTTGCCGGATTCTTCAGCCGGTTACGAACCAACCGGCGACTCGGCCCACGTCAAGTGCCCGCGTTGCGAGAGAGATATCCTTCGCATCGGCAGAATTTCGAAGCGCAAGGTGATGCGGTGCACCTCGTGTCGCGGTCTGTTTCTCCCGCAGGCCAATTCGCGGTTCAAGACCTCCGAAAACAGCATCCTCGACTCGGCCGTCGGCTTTGTCGAGGAGATCGTCAGTTCACTTTTCTGAGCTCGACCGGGTCGGAACCGTCGCACAGGTCAAAATCGCCTTCGTGATCGACTCGACCGAGGAGGTCACAGATTTTCTCAACATGGTTGAGATCGAAGGCAGTTGGCGGGTCGTGAATATCGTCGATTATTGATCAGGGGCGAATCACCAAGACATTCGTACCGAAAGACGGCCCGTTTCATGACAGACCCAAGGCGATTGAGCGGCGTGTTGTGATCGCCGACGAAAGAACACGCAGCTGCGGTTGTGATTGAATGAGAATGTGAATCAGGGGGCACCATGGAACCAGCCGTTCTCGACGAGATCCAGCGCATCTTTCGGGCAGCAAAATTCATTGCCGATCTCGGCATCAAGCTCGAGTCGGTCGGCGACGGTGAGTGCGAGACAGCTCTCGACCTCAAAGGCCGCCACCTCCAGCAGGACGGTTTCGTGCATGCCGGGGTCCAGGCCACGATCGCGGATCACACCGCCGGTGTCGCTGCAGCGACCCTCATCCGCGAAAACAAAATGGTGCTTTCAGTCGAGTTCAAGATCAACCTTCTGCGCGCAGCCAAAGGCGAACGGTTGATCTGCCGGGCCAAGGTACTGAAGCCCGGCCGAAAGTTTTCGGTGGTCGAATCGGAGGTCTGGTGTGTACGTTCGGGCGAGGAGCGTCTGGTGTCCAAAATGACCGCAACCGTGGCCTACGTCGAGGGTTCATGAACACCTCCGGCTTCGCTCGATGACCGAATCATCGACACCTCGCGCACGCCCACGTCTCAAGGTGTGCTGTATCGCGAGCGTCGAGGAAGCGCAACTCGCCATCAACCACGGAGCAGACGCCATCGGCCTGGTCTCTTCGATGCCCAGCGGGCCGGGTGTCATTCCGGACCATCGCATCGGGGAAATCGCAGCTCGCATCCCGCCGGGCGTATCCACCTTTCTCCTCACCAGCAGCACCAATGTCGACCACATCGTCGATCAGCAGAAACGTTGTGGGGTCAACACCATTCAGCTCTGCGATGAGCTTCCGCCCCGACACATCCGCGATCTCCGGCAGGCTCTGCCCGGAATTGCGGTTGTCCAGGTCGTGCACGTGATGGATGAGACCGCAGTCAGTGCGGCACAAGCTGCTGCGACAGCAGCTCACGCTCTCTTGCTGGATTCGGGGAACACTGCGAAACCAATCAAGGAGCTTGGCGGCACCGGACGGACCCACGATTGGTCCGTCAGCCGGAGGATCCGAGAAGCAGTCGAAATTCCCATCTTCCTCGCCGGCGGGCTCACCCCCGACAACGTCGCCGAGGCCGTACGGCAGGTGCGGCCATTCGGGATTGATGTCTGTTCGGGTCTGCGGACCGACAACCGTCTCGATGCCAGAAAATTGCGGCTTTTCGTGCAGGCACTCCCTTCTCCGATACCATGAATCAGAGGAAGACCAATGACTGCTCCACCGCTACAACAGCCCGGGTTCAAATGGCCGGTCGCCGCGAGCCGGGTGATTGCAGCGCCGGGGAAACACATCTGGGATCTCATCTCGAGCCCGGGGATGTTGCCTCTCTATCACCCATTTTGCGAGCAGAACCCGGTATCCGAGTGGCCCGGCCCATCCTCCCGTGATGAGGTTCACTATTTCAACGGTCTTGTCCTGGAACGCCGTTTCACCGATTGGTACGAGGATGCCGGCTACGATCTGGAGATCGGACGACCTGGCGGCCGAACATCCCTTGTCTCGTGGCGGATCGCCGAAATCAAGGAACGCAGGACCGAAATCACGATTACTGTCTATCCCCACGCGGTCCAACACCTGCCGGTCGTAATCCGTTGGGTCCCCCATCTGACGAAAGTCCGACCGCAGTTGACTCGTTATCTCGAGTCGGTCGTGCAGGGTCTCGACTGGTTCGCCACGATGGGTGAGACGGTGCGGCGGAACCAGTTCGGAGCCCACCCGTGGTTCTCACCTGATGTCCAAGAATGAGGAAGACGCGGTGAGACACCTCCAGCAAAAGTTCGGAGCTTTTCCGACCGGCATCTGGGTTGCCCTGTTGGCTCTGGCGATCCTCATGCTGGCCTGGGGCATGCAGGCCTACTCGCTCTTGAACTGGGACCACGCGGTCTCGCTCGGGATACAGAACGAGCGCTTTTCCGATGATCCGGCCGAAACGGCGTGGGCCCTCGAGAGCTGGGGGGTGGCGATGGCCGACATGTTGTGGCCGCTGCCGCTGACGGTGGTCGCTCTTGTAGGGATCTTCAGGCGGCGCTTCTTCGGCCTCGCCGCAGGGCTGATGGCGTGTGCCGTCGGTGTCTATATTCCACTCTTCTTCGCCTTCCAGCGATGGCAGACCTTCAGGGGAACCGTCTTCCTGGCACTCATGCTGTTCAGCGCTCCCTGCCTGATAGCAGTCATCGGTCTATGGGCCAACCGAAGCTGGTTCCGAGACAGTTGATCAATGGACATCACTGGCCGGCCCATGAAAGGCTGGGTCACGGTTGAACCGAAAGGGTATGAAGGTGAACGTTTGAGTGGCTGGCTCGAACGCGCCAGAGTCTTTGTATCGACCCTACCGCCCAAATAGAATTTGGGCCGGTTCTGGATCGGCGCCGGGTAGGCTCTTCTCCCATACGATGATGAGCACATAAAGTCCGGTCATGGAGCGCGTCAGCGAGGAATAGGGCGGTAGGACACTGGTACGATGGCACCCATGTTGCTCACAATCCTGAAAATTGTCGCCGGACTGGCGGTGCTCGGCATCATCTCGATGGTACTCATCGCGGTGATTTCCGGGCTCGTCGGCTCATTTCGGGCACTGAAACGTGGGAAGGAACGAGATGGCAAGCCAAACCTCAATCGATGAATTCCTTGCCCAAGAAACTCTGGCCCTCGCTGGGCTCTCCAGAGGTGGAAAGAAATTTGGGAACGCCGTCCACGGCGAGTGCATCATGATGTTCGCGCAACCGACGGGAATTCATCGATTTCATCGGTGGCTGTGGCAGGTGTTCGGAAAACTACCGAAGGACGGGACCTGACTCTCGGGCAAGATATGAGCTTTCGCACCTCTCTCGCAACGATCATCATTGGGCTCATATGTGTGTCGTGGGGGTGCAAGGGAGAATCAGGCGGTACGCAGATTGTCGAAATGACGACCGGGTCGTACAAGACGGTCGCCGACGGCCGGGCCGAAATCTGGATCGGTGTTTTCGATAGCCGATGGAGGGAAGACCTCGGAAGGCTGGCCGACACGGTTGAGGTCGAGATTCGATGCGGCGAGGATCGGCGGGTGGTATCGGTTGCCGCCGATCAGCCAACCGAAACCGTATGCGGTATCCAGCTGCAGTTGGAGGAGATCACAGCATGGAGGCCGCCTCAGGCCAAGATCAAGGTGGCCTGGCAAGATCGCTGAACAGGAGTTGACCATGAGTGAGGAATCGCTGCGAGGATCGTGTTTGTGCGGTGGTGTGGAGTTCGAGATGAGCCCGCCCTTCATCTTCTTTCACCACTGCCACTGCAGCCGCTGCCAGAAGAGTTCGGGCTCCGCCTATGGCGCCAACATTTTGGTGAAGGCGGCGCAGTTCCGCTGGACCCGGGGCGAGGAGCTGGTCGGTCACTGGGAACTGCCGGAAGCGCAGTACTACTGCACCGGGTGGTGCACCGTGTGCGGTTCCAAATTGCCCTGGCAATCGCGCAATGAAAAAGGGTACCTGGTGCCGGTTGGAACCCTCGACTCCGACCCTGGCTGCCAGCCGGAAAAGAACATCTACTGGGCGTCGCGGTCGCCGTGGTATGCCAACCCCGCCGACCTGCCGACCTTCGACGAGGATCGATGACGGAATAGTCCCTTTCGCCGTTCGTAGTGCTGAGGGAGGAGCCGACCATGAAACAAGACATCGAACATCTCAAGCTGCTCTCGATCTTCCACTACGTGGCTGCCGGGATGGCGGCGATGGTCGCCTGCATTCCGTTCATCCATTTCTTCATGGGTCTGGCTCTCGCCACCGGCGCATTCGGCGACACAGACCCCGAAGCGCGGCCTATAGGGATCGTGATGGCGCTCGTCGCTCTTTGCTTCATCGCTCTCGGGTGGACCTTTGCCGCACTGGTCGCCATTGCCGGCCGGAACCTCGGTCGCCACACGCGTTACACCTACTGTCTCGTCATGGCCGGGATCGAGTGCGTATTCATGCCCGTCGGCACCGTCCTCGGGGTCTTCACCATCATCGTGCTGGTCAGGGACTCGGTGAAGGAGATGTTTGGGAAGGGTTGACCCTCCCGCCCGCCCAGCCCAGTTTTGAATTCTTAATTTTGAGTTTTGAATTCCCACCCACCCACCCGCGAAGAACCACAGAGGCACAGAGCACACAGAGGCGGCGCACAGAGCCCGCCCGCCCACCCTTTTTCAACCACCAAGGCACGAAGACACAAAGACATCACAAAGCCGCTTATCACGGCGTAGCTGCCTTGCAGCGAAGCCAGGCCAACCGCCCGTTTTGCCCACAGATCACCCAGATTAACCCAGATATCCATCGCAACCCGACGCCTCGGCGAGGATCCCGGCTCGATTAGATCGGCCGGCGACCTCTCGGTTGGCTTCTTCGTGTCATTGTGTCTTAGGCTACGATGTCCTGGAGCTGGGTTATCTGGGTGATCTGTGGGCAATTGCGCGGCTCCGTGTTTTTCTCTGTGCCTCCGTGTCTCTGTGGTTTTCCGGTCGAGATTCGAAGCCCGTGTAGACTAGCGCGCATGTGGGACGAACGATTCTCAGAACCCGGTTTTGCCTACGGGACGGACCCGAATGGATTTCTATCTTCTGTCGCCGATCGGATCCCGAAAGGGCGCGTGCTCAGCCTCGCCGAAGGCGAAGGGCGGAATGCGGTCTATCTCGCGAGCCTCGGCCACGAAGTCACGGCGGTCGACACCTCGTCGGTTGGACTTGCCAAGGCCGAGGAACTTGCCCGTGACCGCGGCGTATCGATCACCACAGTCAATGCGGATCTCGCAGAGTTCGTGATCGAACCCGGCTTCTGGCAGGGGATCGTCTCGATCTACTGCCACCTTCCCCCGCCACTTCGGACCGCACTCCATCAGCGATGCGCTGCCGGATTGGCGCCGGGTGGCGTCTTCATCCTCGAGGGCTTCACGCCACGCCAACTCGAGCACGGCACCGGCGGCCCCAAGAACATCGAACTGCTGATGGAGCCGGAAGCGCTCCGGGATGAACTCGACGGGCTCGAACTCGAAATCGCCCACGAGATCGAGCGTCCTGTCGCTGCAGGCAAGTATCACGACGGCACCGCGGCCGTCGTCCAGATCCTCGCAGCCAAACCCTGATTGGCGATCGGATGCTCGACCTCTTTATCGACGCCGACGCATGCCCCGTCAAGGACGAGGTCTACCGCGTGGCGAAACGTTACAACCTTCGGGTCTACGTCGTCGCCAACTCGTGGATGAGGACCCCCGAAAAGGAATGGATCGAGCTGGTTGTGGTCGAAAACCAATTCGACGCCGCAGATGACTGGATCGTCGAGAACTCCGCTGACGACGATATCGTCATCACCACCGATATCCCGCTCGCCGCACGGTGTCTGGAATCGGGTGCCGCAGTCTTGCGCCCGGACGGACAACCCTACACCGGGGATAATATCGGTCAGGCGCTCGCCACCCGAGAACTTCTGTCACAGCTTCGCGACCTGGGGGAGATCGGCGGGGGACCGCCACCCTTCCAGAAGAAAGACCGGTCCAATTTTCTACAGCGCCTCGACCAGACAATTCAGCGGATTCGCCGGCAGCAACAGAAATCGGATCTGAGAGTCAGGCCTGAGGAGTCCCCAACAAATTCGTGAGCACCGCAAGAAGGGTCTCGCGATCCACCGGCTTGCCAAGCACGCCATCGGGACCACTCACGCCATTGTGAGCGCCGAGGTAGGACTGGCAATCGTCCTCGAGAAGTTTGTCGTTTCCAGTGACAACCACAAGCGGCAGCGACGACCATTGCGGGTCCTTGCGGAGGGTCACGAGAAACTCGAGACCCGATTTCCCGGGCAAGAGGGCGTCAATCAAAACGATGTCAGGTTGATACTCACTCATCATCCCGAGGGCGGTCGAACACCGGCTCGCGGATTTCACCGAGTAGCCCTCGTCCTCGAGGAAGAAGGAGAGGTAGTCGACAATATCGGGGTCGTCCTCGACGATCAGCACCCGCGACCCCGCAGCAGTCATTGCGCTCGGTCCTCCGGCTTGATGCTCGGATTGGCAACAAGCGGCAATCGAACTTCGAAACGGGTGCCGCGGCCTGGCTCCGAATCAACTGTGATGTCACCGCCGTGCTTGTCGACAATCTTATTGGAGATGAACAGACCGAGCCCCGTGCCCTTGATCCCCTTGGACGAGAAGAAGAGCGAAAAGATCTTCTCCCGGGTTTCCTGATCCATACCGATGCCGTCGTCCTCGACGTTGATCTTCATCCACGGGGTCTCACGGCGAACATCGAGCCGAAGGGTGTGGGCATCCTGCTCCTTGTCCATACGGCACGCATCGAGAGAATTCTCGAGCAGGTTGAGAAGCATCGCTCGAATCGCCTGTGGATCGCCCGAGAGAATTCCGGTGTCGTCCGCAATGTTGATCTCGACCGAGGTATTGGCGTCGCCCGCTTTTTTCTCGATTCCATCGCGAAATTCAGCAATGAGGGAGGAGAGATCCACATCCTCAACCATGAGTTCTCGGTCCTTGGCATAGTAGAGAATGTCCAGCACCATGGAACGGATCCGTTCCACGTTGCGCTGCACCATCTCCCAGCCCTTCTCGACCCGCTCCGGTTTTTCCTTTTTGAAGCCCGAGTTGACCATGTAGATGCCGCCGTCGAGGCCGGTCAGCAGACCCTTGATGCCATGGGAAATTGAACCGACCAGGAGACCGATGGACGCCAGCTGCGACTGCAGTTCGCGGATCTGAGTGATGTCAATGCACATCTCGATCACCGCCTCCACCTCGCCCTCGGCGTTGCGGAGCGGAGAGGTCGTACACAGCGCATTGAGTTTTTCGCCTTCTTTGGTGAAAAGGACTTCTTCGTGATCCCGCGTTTCCGCGGTATCGAAGGTTTGCTGCATCGGACAAACGAGGCACTGCTCGTCGCGGTGCTTGTACATACGGAAGCAGTCTTTCCCGACCGGATCGCCAAAGGTTTCCCGAAAGCGGCGGTTGGCGTGTTGGATCTTCCGGTCCGGCCCCTGCACGGTGATAAAACAGGGAACCTCCTCGAAAAGCTGGGCGAGGCGATCCTGCGACCGCTGGAGGAGGGTCTGGAGACGCTTGACCTCGCCGATGTCGGTGTGCATTTCCATCACCGCCGTGACTTCGCCGGAGTCGTCCTTGATCGGGGTGGTGTGGACCATGACCGGTATCTCGCGGCCATCCTTGGTGGTCAACAACTGTTCACTTGGGTGGTTCAGACCGTCAGCGAATGTTGCTTCCACCGGACAGTTGGGACATACAGCGTCTCTTCCCTTATATACGTTGTAGCAGTACTGTCCGATGCGTTCGCCAAAGGCCTCTCGAAAGCGCCGGTTGCCATCGATGATCCGAAAGTCGCGATCGTGGACCGAGAGAAAACACGGCATCTCTTCCCAGTACTCGTGGTACCTGGACTCCAACTCGGCTTTCGGCCTGGGCACGGCCATCTGGACCTTTTCCACAAAATACTCCGTATTTTTCTTACGAGTCGATAGGCCGACTATTTCTCAATTCGCCTTTTCTTCGCGGTGCTCGATGATGTGGTGAGCGTAAGCCACCAGTTTGTCTTCGTCCACCGGTTTCCCGAGGTATCCTTCCGGCGGAGTCACCGGACGGTCGTATATCACCTGCCGGAACTCGGGGTGGCCGGTGACAACACAGACCGGGATCTCCTCGGTGCCCTCCGTCTTTCTCAGTTCGACAAAGGTCTCGACACCGTCCTTACCTGGCATCGAGAGATCGAGACTGATGAGATCCGGTTGGTGTTCGAGGGCCATCGCGATGCCCTCGTCGCCGCTCGAAGCCGAAATCACGTCGGCGCCAGCATCCTCGAAGACCATCGTCAGGAACGTACGAACGTCCTCTTCGTCATCGATAACGAGGATCTTGCGTCGGGACAGCGGTTCCGAGTCGGAGACCTTGCTCACGGCGATATCTCCCGGCTGGGCCGTTGCATCTTTGAGTTCAGCCGGTACTTCCTTCTCGTCCAGCACCAACGCGTTGGCGACAAGATTCACGAGCTGCTTGACCTCACAATCGAGACCGTGGTGCTTGATCAGGTCGTTGAGACCGTCAACGCAGTTGTGGCAACTCGTCACCACGACCTTGGCACCGGTTTCTCGGATCTGGTCGGCCTTGACCTTCGCCGACTCGAGCCGCCGAGGGGTGTACTCGGACATCGACATGGCGCCGCCGCCGCCGGTGCAGCAGTAGTTCTCCGCCCGGTTTGGATACATCTCCTCGAATTCCATCGAAACCAACTTCAGGAGTTCACGGGGTTCCTCGTAGAAACCGCAACTACGGGCGTTGTTGCAGGAGTCGTGGAAGGTCATCTTCTCTGGGTTCTTGGTGGGATCGACCTTGATCTTGCCCTCTTTGATGTAGTCGAGCATGGTCATGACCGAGCTTTCCATCGGGACCGGTTCGGCATCTCCCGACCAGTTGACGCCTTCGCACCGCGTCGACCGGTAGCCGTGCCCGCACTCCGAGATCACGATCTTGTCGACACCGAGTTCGCGCGCCTTGTCGTACTCTCGTTTCGCCGAGGCCCCGCCGAGGCCATCGTCACCCGAGAAGAGACCGAAGTTGGTATTGTCCCAACCCTCTTCGGGCATCGTCCAGTCCTCGCCGGCCGCCCAGAAGATCAGTGCCGCCTCCTTGATCGTGCGAGGGTCGTACTTCACCTCGCGCGGGTTGATGCAGTACATGATCTTGGACTCTTTCTTCTCGACCGGAATCGTGGCTTCGTCGTGACCGAGATCCTCTTCCAACTCCTCCGACATCCACTCCAGGGTGTCGAGGTAGTCCTCCTTGAGAACGCCCATCTGGTTGCCGAGTTCCCACTGGTCTTTCGAAACGACGCGCACGCCTTCAGGCATGACACCGACGTGCGAAAGCAGGCCGCGCATGATCCGATTCAAGGTCGCGGTGTCTACGCCCATCGGACAGCTCAAGGTGCAGCGCCGGCAGTTGGTACACGTCCCGAAAGCGACGTCCTTGAGGGTCTCCAGGTCGTCGTCGTTGAGTGGAACTTTGTCCGCCCCGACCCACCACGGAAAGACGCTGCCGGTCCAGTCGTGGTTGGCTTTGAACAACTTACGCAACTGATCCGCCTTGTACGACGGTGTCATTTTGTGGTCGTCCGGAAACGCAAGCACGTAGTGACACGACTGATCGCACATGCCGCAGTGAACGCACCCAACGAGCGAACCGACCACCTGCCGGTTGAGCTTCCTCGCCAGTTGCTCTTCCATCATTTTGATTTTGTGAGTTTTTTGTTTTGCCACTTTGAGACTCCTATCCCCGGGACACCGGGTAGCTGCCGCGATGCCCAAGGGCTCGGCCGATATAGACGCGGGTGAACGGGTAATACAAGTAGTGAGAGATCTTGGAGAATGGAACGTAGAGCAGGAAGAAGCTCGTCAGATAGAGATAGGCGATCAGGATCGTCTCGCTCGTCATTCCCCACGCACCGATCAAATAGGCTTGAGTGCAAGCTCCGAGGCCAAACCACGTGGTCAACATGATGAGCGAGAAGTAGTCGTCCGGTGTGCTGATGAGCCGCATCAGCGGTCTCAGGATTCTCCGTCCGATGCGGTAGAGCGAAACCGGAAAGGCGCCGACGATGAAGGTCATCATCGTCCACGCCACAACCGGGATGCGCAGGATGTCCGGGGCAATCGTACTCACAAACGCGAGAGTTATGCCCGCCACCACGCCCATGTGGAATATGACGAAGCTCAAATAGAAGGTGAAACCCTTTGGCGACCGCGTGCTTTCCATCGACCACGGCATGGCGACATTGAAGAACGAGTGGCGCGCACCGATTTGTTTGGTCGACTGACCCGGGTTCCCGGGCGCCGACTTGTCTTTGGCGAGGTTGAAGGACAGCAGCCAGCGAATGCGCAACGTGTAAACGACCGCCATCACCGCGAGGGCTATCCAGTGAACGATCTCCGCCGTGTAGAGAGCAGGACTGACATCGTGCATCTCAGGCTCCTTCCTCGAACTGCGCCTTGAAGGGGTTGAACTCTCGCGGATCCGGCGCAACGATGAACACCTCTTCGACCGAGGCACCGTTGGCCAGATGCTCGGAAATCGTGTCCACCATCACTCGCGCACAGAGGTCCATGGGGACCTGATAAAGACCAGTGCCAATGGGCGGGAAGGCCAGGGTCTTGACGCCCTTTTCCTCAGCGCGCGCAAGCGCCGAGGCGACCGTTTTCCGGAGTTTGCCCTCCTCGTCCTCCTCGCGGAACTTGGGGCCGTTGGCATGGATGATCCAGTCGGCCTTGAGGATCCCGGCATCGGTCACCACCGCTTCACCGGTGGGACAACTCCCGATTTCGTCCAGCTGCTTCTGAATCACGATTCCGCCGCGCTGCTGGATCGCGGCCCCATAGCCGGAACCCAATTTCACATCCTCGGTTATGTCGAAGACAAAGGCCCCAACCTCCATCTCGGTGATGTCACCACCAACCAATTCCAGCCTTTTATCGCCGATGACTCGATGCACCATGTTCTGACCCTCCCGGTCCTCCGGTGAAATCACTCATTCGCCACAGCCGACACCGATCAGCTGTGATTTGAAATCTTTGGCGGAGTCGTGCAGCCACTTCGGATCGGCCAGATCCGCGAGGCTGAACTCATCGAGCACCTCGCCTATTCTCTGGTTGATCAGCGCATACACGACCCGGCACTCGCAGTATTCGGCGCGAAGGCAGGCCTCCGGCTCATCGATACAGTCGACAACACAGACCGGCCCAATGGTCGCCTCGATGATCTGACGAATCGAGATGTCCTTAGCCGGCTGAGCCAGCTTGTAACCGCCGTGACGGCCGGCCACTCCGCGCACCAGACGCGCGCTCTTCAAGGAGAGCGCGACCTGCTCGAGATACCCGTGAGAGATCCCGGTGCGCTGAGAAACCGACGCCAGGCTGACCGGTTTTTCTTGCGCGCCGTTTCGCGTGACGTCGAGCATCATTCGAAGGGCATACCGACCGCGGGTAGAGATTTTCATCGCGGATTTAAGATATCCCATTATTCATACCTGTCAACTAGGTATTACAGAATAGATAGCTGTTCTCAATCTCAAATCTCAAATTCGTTGCCGCGTTATGGCGAGGATGCTATTTTGTTCAAGTATGAAATTGCCTGGGAGGAACCATGGCGCCGAAAACTGCCGTGATCATCGACGACGAGCCTGACATCACGACCTATTTCGAAACCCTGCTGACCGACAACGGTTGGAGCGTGCGCACCGCCAACGATCCGAACGACGGCATCGCACTGGCTCAGGAGACGCCCCCTGATGTGGTGCTCCTCGATGTCATGATGCCCGAAAGGGGCGGGCTGAGCACCCTGATCGCGCTGCGCAAGGACGAGCGCACAGCCGAGGTCCCGGTGATTCTCGTGACGGGTATTCAGGAGACGCTCAAAGCCGATTTCGGCGATTTCCTCGATCGCTTCAAGAAATACCACCCGAACGCGTATCTGCAGAAGCCGGTCGACGAAGCCAAGCTGCTTCAGACCCTCGAATCGCTCACGTAGCGGAGCGGCCATGAGGCCGCCTCACCCGCGTAGTCGACGCCGACGCGCGGGGTTTGCAGCGTGCGTTCGTCCAACACCCGAAACCCGTCATCGCAAATCCTGAGATCCGATTGGGGCCCGCAGAGGTCGATTCCGTCCAGGTCACGGGTGACAGCCAATGCCTGGCAGAGCTTGCCCGGCCCGTTGGTCAGCGCCTCCTCCCCCACCCTCGAGCCTCGACGGGATCTCACCAGGTCGTGACCATCGATCACGGTGGCGCCGCGGATCAACACAGCCTCGGGCCGACCCGGCCCAACGGTCACCACGTTGAGGCAGTGGTGGATTCCGTAGACAAGATAGACATAGGCAATTCCGGCTTCGCCCCACATCGTCTCGGTCCGCGGAGTGCGGCGCCCTTGAAAGGTGTGGCACGCCGGGTCACCGATCCCGAGGTAAGCCTCCACCTCGTTGATGCGAAGGACCGTGTCGCAGCCGCCTTCGGTCCTGACCAGCACTTTCCCGAGCAGACCTCGTGCCACGACGTTTGTCGGGCGCTGATAGAATCTTCGCTCCAGGACGGGAGGGTACGACATGGGATCCACCATCTGCGTTACCGGCGGCGCGGGTTTTATCGGCAGCCACGTGGCCAATGCCCTGGTAGCGGGAGGCCACCGAGTTTTGATTGTGGACGACCTCTCGAGCGGTCGCAAGGAAAATGTCCCGGACGGGGCCGAGCTCGAGATCTTCGACGTTCGATCCCAGGAGGCCGGACAGCTGTTGGTGGATCGCCAGGTCGAGATTCTGGTCCATCATGCGGCCCAGATGGACGTTCGGCGTTCGGTCGACGACCCCGTCTTCGACGCCGACGTCAATATCCTGGGCCTCCTCAATCTCCTCGAGGCCGGCCGCAGAGGTTCGCTGCGCCAGGTGGTTTTCGCGTCCACCGGCGGCGCTATCTACGGAGAGCAGGATGTTTTCCCGGCGGACGAGAACCACCCGGCCCGTCCGCTCTCGCCCTACGGCGTCGCGAAGCTCGCTTCAGAGCGATATCTTTTCTTCTATCACTGTCAGTATGGGCTCGACGCCACCTGTCTCCGATACGCCAATGTCTACGGGCCGCGCCAGAACCCTCACGGGGAAGCCGGGGTGGTCGCCATTTTCAGCCGGCGTCTTCTCGACGGGGAAGAGGCGGTCATCAACGGCGATGGTCTGCAGACCCGGGACTATGTCTACGTGGACGACGTCGTTCGGGCCAATATCGCAGTCCTCAACCGCCCGGGTTTCGCTATTTACAACGTCGGTACGGGCGTCGAAACCGATGTGACCGCCCTGTACAACCACATTGCCGATGCTGCGGGAATAGACAGTGCACCCTCACATGGCCCAGGCATGGCCGGGGAGCAGCGGCGGTCGTGCATCACATCGGAGCGCATGCTCGAAGAGTTGAGCGTCGCCCCCGACACCCCGCTCGCTGTCGGGATCCCCTCGACAGTTGAGTGGTTTCGCAAAAATTGATCGGTTTTTCGACTCTTGACATTGCTCTTGGGCCGAGGCAAAGTGCGCATCGACCGTGGGCCGCCCAAGCGACCCAGACGCGGAGGTAGCTATGACACTCGAACTCGATTTTTCCAAGCTCAGCGGAACCGATGTCCTGGACATGGCCATCGCCATCGAGGACGAAGCGCAGATCTATTACGAACAGCTCGCAGGCTGGGTCGAAGGCAAGGCCGACGATGAAGTTGCGGCGTTCTTCCACCGCATGGCGACTCGGGAGGAGCGGCACCGCCAGCAGATTGAGGTCCAGAGGCAGCGGTTGTATGGAGATTCTCCGAAGAGCAACGCTGCAAGTGTGTCGTGGGCGGTCGAGGCGCCGGATTTCGACGCCGTGCCGACCGACGCCAGCCTTCGTCAGGCATTCGACGTCGCCATGGGTGCGGAATCACGGGCCCACGACTTCTACGCCGGAGCTCTCGAATACACAGCTGACGATACCGTCTCCGATCTTTTCGAGGGGCTGCGCCAGGCCGAGGCCGAGCACATGCGGTTGTTGCGCGACGAGATGGAGCGGCACCTCTCGTAACGTTAAGACGTTAGAACGTTGAACGTTTGAACGTTGGTAATCAAGCCTATCTCCGAAACCCGTCGCTGATCCTGATACCGGCTCATTTGCCGGAGCCAGTGACGGGTTAGACTGGCAGAGACGGATGCCGGATCAACGGCTATTCGTTCGGTCGGATCGACGTTGACGGGGTTCGTACAAACAGGACGTCGGATGCTGCGGGATGCTGGTATGCCCGTGGTGCCGAGAAGCCGGCGGACACTCTTCGCACCGGCTGATCTGACCGACGTGATCGAGGCCGCTCCGGAAATTGTGTTCTCGGTACCGGGTACTTCGGTCGGGTCAACGTGCCACCGGAAACTCTCGAGGCCCTCGGTACTTCGGACGTCGATCGTCGGAACGACCGGCCTAGCGGTCAAGACGTTCAATCTTCTGAGAAGCGAAGGCCGAGATATCATGGCCGCGCTCCATTTGACCGGTTGGTTGCCGGGCGAAACGTTCAACGTTTCAACGTTCAACGTTCCAACGATTCGTCACCCGTAAGGAAACACAACCGGATACCTGGGAATCATCAACTCCTGCGCTCGTTCCCGCTCTTCATCAGTGGGGCGTACCATGATCACCGAGGGCTCCAGTTCCCGCATCAGCACCGAGGCAGTACTGCCAAGACCGACATCCAGCACCCCTCGTTTCGAGTGGCTTCCGATGATCAGCAAATCGGCGCCGGTTTCTTCGACATAGGAGATGATTTCGCGGCTGGGTTTGCCTTTTCGTAGGGCCACATCGACGTCGAATCCCTCCGCGGTCAGCGGAGCGGCATAGCGCTCGAGTTTCTCGACCATCGAGTCAACATCGGGCAGAAGCTCCACCGGCGCTTCAACGGACAGCACCGAAACAGATGCCCCGTGAGCCGCCGCCAGCACCCCCGCCAGATCGCGAATCCGCGCCGCAATGGGCGTAATGTCGATGTATCGCTGCAGCGCGGCCGCAACACAGATTCTGGAGTAGGACATGGCTGCCTCCTCAGATCATCTTAACGTGTGGACGGCGTTTTTCCGGTGGCGCTCTCGGTCGCTATGTTTTCAGCCGCTCGCGAGCCTCTTCCAGAGAATCGCAGACCTGAAGGATGTCCTCGAGCATGACAATGCGGAATATCTCGCGGACTTTCGGGTCGCACCCGAAGACCGCGAGGGATCCTCCCTGAGCCTTCAGGCGTGTGAAGATCCGTACCATGGTGCCGATGCCTGCGCTGGTGAGGATCGAGACATCCGAGAAATCGATCAGAACACGAGACGGGCTCTCACCCACTTCTTTGGAGATGGAAGCCCACATCTCCTGAGCTCCATTGACGTCGACGGTCCCTTCGAGATGAGCGATGAGACTGCCCTCGAGTTCGTCGTCCGTATCGAAGGTCACGATCATATCGATTTCCCCCGCCTAAAACTCGACCCGGAAGCCCAGCTCATAGCGTCGCGGAATCTGCCAACTCGTGGCTTCGCCCTGCGCATATTGACCACAACCACTGATCTGGCTGCAAACCGAAAGCGCGTTCTCGCTCGAGAAAGCGTTCAAAACGGAGCCGATCAGCACAAGGCGAACATTGGAGATGGTGAAACCCTTCGACAGCTGGAGGTCGAGTTGGTGGTTCTGGTCACCGTCGCGGCTGCCGCGCGGTTCGAGGAACATAACACCACCTCGAATTGCCGGGTCATCGGATGGGTTGGCCTGCGATTCCCATTTAAAGGCGGAGGCCCAATAGCCGTCGAAGCCAATCGTCCAGTCGCCCTTGATATTGAAATAGCCGTTGAGTTTGAAACGGTGTTCGCGATGGTCCCTGAGATAGCCGTAACGGTTGACGAAATGGTAGGGAAAGATATCGAACGCTGTGGTTGCGGGATAGCTGGCCTCGAGGTTTCCCTCGGACTTCGAGTACGTGTAGGAGGCGAGCAGGGTCAACCAGCTGAATGAGCGGGTCTCGTACTTGACGATGAACCCCTGGTAGTCGCGGGCGAGGTCCGGAAGATTGCCGAGGTAGCTTTGGGCGCAGATCGGATTTTCGACCGGCACCGGGATATTGTCGGCGCAGGTATCCTCCAAGATGTCGCGCGTCTTCTTGTCAACGTATGTGAATTCCACTGAAGCACGGCGGCCGACCTCGCGCTCATAGGACAGACTCAGAGTATCGGCGTAGGCCGCCCTGAGATCGTCCTGGTACAGCGTGTCTCCAAGACCGGATACCGCAAACGGAGGCAGGAACCACCCCAACGGATCCATATTGTCCGGGTCGTCGGCGCGGTAGCCCCAGCCGAAGATCCCGGACCACATGGCACATTCCTCTGGTGTGGTGACACCCCAGATCTGGGCGCCGAGGGTCGAACACGAGTACCAGTTGGCGGTTGGTTCTCTGCCCGCCCGGAGAATATAGGGCAGGGTCAGATTCGAGGGATCCATGAACCGGCCCCAATTCGCCCGCACCACGTTCTTGGCGTCACCGGTGATGTCCCATGCAACACCGAGACGGGGCTGGGTTTTGCTCAAGTCCGCAACCTGCTGGTTGTCGTTGTTTTCGTACTTCACCTGGTCGTAGCGCACGCCCAGTTTGAGGGTGAGGTTGGGAAGCACCCGCCACGAATCCTGGAGAAAGGCGGTCCACAGTTTGCCGGTGTTCGTCTGGGTCCCGGCGGTGGTGGACTCGAACAAGAAAGTACGGAATCGCGGTGAAGGCCTGGAGGTCCTGGTAGCTGTATCCGACGCTGCCGGGCCCGCAGGCACCACCGGTCGTGCCTGTGCTGCAGGTTGCCCCTGAAAACTCGGTGGCCGAGTACTGGACTCCTCCTTTGAATTCGTGCGAACCCGCGAGGTCATCCACAAACCAGGTCAAGTCGGTCGCGAAGTCGTTGCGATCGCGCTCCGTATACTCCTGCAAGGCTGCGTTCTCAGTCAGCATCCCGGTCCCGAAGTTGAAGTGAGATGGGGTCACGAGGTCCCGCGACATCGGATAGATATCGAAGGCCGAGCGATAGGCGCCGACCACCGTATTCCACATCAATTTTTCCGAGAGCAAACCGTTGATCTCGGCGGAGAATATATCGTTCCGCTGTTTTTGGAACGACGTTGCCTCCTCGGCGACGAACCACTCCGCGTCCTTGTTGTCGATATCCGCCGGCGAACCCGCGTACCTGCCGAAGGCCCTCCAGTTGGGGGCCATCTGCCAGCTCAGCTTGAGGTTGTAGTTGCTGGTCGTCGCCTTCCGGGTCGTGGGCGAACCGGTCGGCGTGTTCTCTGAGCCGATGTACTCGTAGGCTGCGAAGAACCACAACCTGTCCCTGAGCATGGGCCCGCCGAGGGTGAGACCGATATCATCACGAGAAGAATCGAGAGTCGACGAGTCATAATGATCTCCGCTCTCCTGGAAGCTGTCGGTGAAGTAACGAATGTCAGCCGATCCGTGGAACTGGTTGCTCCCGGATTTGGTCACGATGTTGACGAGTCCGGCTGAGGCGCGCCCGTATTCAGCTTCGAAACCGCTGGTCTGAAACTCGATTTCGGCGATCGAATCGTAGTTGAAAATCACACCCCAGGTGCCGGTCTGCGGGTCGGTGGTGTCCTGGCCGTCAATGAAATAGGCATTCTCAGCATCAGTCGATCCGAATACGTTGGGGTTGGAGCTGCCGGTCACGCCAGCGGTCTGTCCGATGATGAACTGGTAGAAGCGGTTGTCCGAACCGATCGCCGCCTGCTGGAGGTAGGGCAGGTCGAAGATCTGCTCGGTGTTGACCTGGGTCGGGTCGACAACCGGTGCGTCGGCCGCCACCGTGATCTCGTCGGTGAATGTCCCCAACGGCATGGAGATGATCAGCGAGGCGGCACCACCCAGCGGCACCTTGACCTCCTGCCGCTCCTGGATGACGAAACCCGACAGCTCGGCCCGAACTGTGTAGTCACCCGGGAAGAGGCTGAGGAACGAGAACTCCCCGCCACCGTCAGAAATCTTGGTCTGTGCGCCACCGATCATCACATCGGATGTGATGGTGACCGTGACGCCCGGCAGGGCCGCGCCTTCATCATCGATGGTTCTGCCGATCAGGCGACCTGTCGTCGTCTGCGCATCACCCAATACGCTCGCAAAACACAACCCAGCCACCAGAAGCACGAGCAACCTGGATTTCATACCGCCCTCCCTGAACAGAACAAATGATCCGGCCAAACACCTGGAACTCCCTACGGAGGGACCTGGGCGCACCGGGGCACACTAAAAATCTTACCTCATGTTGTCTGTGACCCCTAACAATTCTTGTTCCTATTCCATAATTCCAGTCTCGTTAAACCACTGATCGTGAACCACCTCTGGTTCATCGCACTCCCTCGATTATTCTCGCTCCGGACCTCTTAAGCCCGTCGCAACGTTGCGAATCGAGACATATCCTCAGGAGGGTGACCGGGGTCGCCGACGGAGCCCGCGGTTTGGTCTACACTGGGGTTTCTGATCATGGAACGTTTTGGCAAGTACATCCTGGTCGACAAGATCTCCTCAGGAGGCATGGCCGACGTCTATCGCGCGAAGGTCGTGGGTATTCGCGGATTCACGAAGACCGTCGCGATCAAACGGATCCACCCACACCTCCTCGAGCGAAAACGGTTTCTGCGCATGTTCACCGACGAGGCGAAGATCGCCTCGCGGTTGGTGCACCCGAACATCGTCCAGATCTACGATCTCGGTGAGGCGGAGGAATCGCCGTACATTGCCATGGAGTACGTGCCCGGCCGCGACCTCTTCCGTGTTCTGCAGCGTCTCGGATCGCTCGATCGGCGCTGTCCGGCGCGTCTTGCAACCAAGATCGTCTCCGAGGTCTGCATCGGCCTCCACTTCGCCCACGATTTCCGCTCGCCGGACGGCCAGCCGCAGGAGATCGTCCACCGCGACGTCAGCCCCCGCAACATCATCGTCACGTACAACGGCGAGGTGAAGCTCACCGACTTCGGAGTCGCCCGCGCCCGCAACCGCGAGGAACACACCGAGCACGGCATCATCAAAGGCAAGGTCCGCTACCTCAGTCCCGAGGCGGCCTATGCCAAGGAGGTGGATCGCCGTTCTGATCTCTTCTCGCTCGGCATCGTCTTTGCCGAGATGTTGTTGATGGCGCCGCTGCGCACAGGCGACAACGAGATGGCCATGCTCCTCGATATCCGCAAGGGTGAGTTCGACAGATCGCGGTTCAACTCCATTTCCAAAAACCTGCGAAAGGTCCTCGATCGCGCGCTCGAGGTCGAGCGGGACGACCGCTATCCGACGGCGCTCGATTTCGCCAACGACCTCGCAAAGCGCTACGACGACAGCAGTCGTCCCATGAGCCAGGCCGACGTTTCGACCTTCATGCACTCGCTCTTCGCCGACGATATCGAGATCGAAGAGGCGCGGGATGAGGAGGTCGAGCGCCAGCTTCAGCAGGCTGATCAGGACGACACCATCCAGCGGCCGTTGCCCGGGATTCCGAGAGCACCGGGCGATGCGGGCAGGAATCCACTCAATATTTTTGCCGCTCGCGGCGGCGCGGGCCCGGTCGCGGTCCCTGCAGTTGACGCTGCCAACGAACGCCCCGCAAAAGCCGATTGGGAGGGAAAGCTGCACGAGGTTTCGTTGTCCCGCGTGCTCCACCAAACCAACGAGAAGCGTATTACCGGGGTTTTGGATTTCCACCGCGAGCCGATCAAAAAGTCCATCGATCTCGAGAACGGCGACCCCGTCTTTGCCAATTCCAACGTCGAGACCGAGCTCTTCGGCGAGCACCTCGTCGCCCAGGGTCTCTTGTCGCGCGAACAGCATGGGGAGACCCTGGACTTCGCAGCCCGCAAAGGCTTGAGATTCACCGAAGCGCTGCTCGCACTCAATGCCTGCACGCCGAATGTCCTCTTTCAGCAACTCAGCGGTCAGGTTCGCAACCGGATTCTCGACCTCTTCAGCTGGCTCACGGGCTCTTTCGCCGTTTACGAGACAACGACGGTTTCCGGTTCCGGCCTGCCCTTGAACCTCCGCTCACACACTCTGATCCACGAGGGCGTGCAGGAGCGGATGCCCCTGGTCGTGATCCGCCGTTCAATGGAAAGCCGCATGCAGCAGACCGTGCTCCGCATCCCCGGCGAGATCCCCGCCGACCTTCAACTTTCCGGCCGGCAGCAGAGGATTCTGCGCACCATCGAGGACGAGGAGATCACCGTTGCCGGTTTGATCCGACTCGAAAAGGACGAGGAGTGGATGCTGCGGCTGCTGTATATGTTGCACGAGATCCAGCGGGTGGTTTTTCGGGACTGAACGCGCGGCCCCCCAACCACCCATCCGAGGCTCGCGGGCTTGAGGCTTGGGGCTTGAGACGCAACGGACCGACATGCCGGCAGAAGAGCCCATTTGTGCGGGAAGCACGTCCGCAGAAAAGCGCGCTGATCGGGCGTGCCATTCTTAACAATGTCGGCACTTTCAAAGCTGAAATCGGATCGACGAAGGGTCCGATCATTGTTAAGGGTGGCAACCACGCGGCAAACGAAGCGTTACCGCAGAAAAAACGCGGTCAAAAAGGGTCAACGGAGCGCCTCTCGAACACCCTCTGCTGCGCGAGCATTCGGCACGGGCACGGGCGAAGCATCCTGCACGAATTCACGTGACTCACCTATATTCAGTATCAGTGGAGAATTTCTGAATTGAAGAGAATCAGCCTGGCGCAGACGAGGAAACCCCTGAGCTGGATCGTCGCGGCTGCCCTGCTCTGGATCCTCGCCGGCGTCGTGGATCGTCGAACCGAGGTCGAGATCTCCTCGACCGGCGGCCGAATCGACGTCGACATTTCTGGAACAACCCTTTCGGCGCCGATCGTCATCGAGCACTTCAATGCCGTCGAAATCCTGGCCATGGACTCGATCGACCCCCCCGGCGGCAGGCAGATCACCCTGTCCAACGACGAGGGGTTGGTTTTCCGTGAACGTCTCCCGCGCCGATTCCGGTATCCGGCAACGGACTTCGTTCCGATCGGCGACTGGGAAATCGACGAGAGGTCCGGGTTCGGGTCCGTCTGGCGACGCGAGGTCGACGTTCGGGGGTCGTTCACCCTGCGGGCGTCACTCCGCGGACGCTTCCACCACGACCTCTCGATAGTCCTCCTTGCAGATCCGCCCGTCGAGATCGCCGTCCGTCGAGGTCTGATCAACAACGACTGCGCAATCCGCGACGGCGAAGGTCTTACCAGAGCCACTTCGTCGATCGATCCAACTCCCATGGCGGACATCGGCGCCACATCGGCGACTGCTCTTCGCGCTGCTGCCATCGCAGTCCTTCTGATCGCGCTGTTCTCCGTCCTGCAAAAACGGTCCCGGCCGTCGCCGGTGCCCACAGCATCTCAAGGCTTCCGCGGCGCGCCCCTGGCGCTGATCCTGGCAATCGCGTCAGTCGCTCTTTCAGGTTGGGTCGCTCATGGCATTTTTGAAAGACTGCCTCACTTCCCGGACTCGGTCGTCTATTTGCTCCAGGCAGGCTGGATGCTCGACGGCTCCCTGTGGGGAGAAGTGTCAACGATCCAGGAATATCTGACGGTGCCGTTCACGTATGTCGATGGTGGCCGCTGGCTCGCTCACTATCCTCCGGCCTGGCCGGCCCTGCTCGCCGCCGGCCTCGCTGCCGGGGCTCCGTGGTTTGCAGCGCCGCTGCTCGGCGGAGTCTTCGTCCTGCTCCTCTACTTCGCGGGCCGCGAAATGGCCGGCCCGGCCGTCGGATTGATGGCGGCTGCTCTCGCTCTCATTTCGCCGATGGCGCGGCTGATCTTCGGCAGCATGATGTCGCACGCCGCCGCCGCGACCCTGACACTCGCCGCTCTCTGGTTGGTGATGCTTTCGCGAAGGCTGAAATCCTCCTCGGCGGCGGCTGCGGCCGGAGTTGCTCTCGGCCTCGCCTTCGGTATCCGGCCGCTGGCCGCAGTCGCGATCGCCATTCCAATCGGGGCGTTGATGGTGCTGGACCTCGACCCGGTGGTCCTGCGGAGAAGCGCCCAGGCACGAATGCTCGGATTCACCGTCGGAGGATGTCTCGGCGCGGCACCCGCTCTCGTTGCCAACCACCTCATCACCGGCAGCGCTCTGGCCTTTCCCTACTCCTTGGCAGGCCGGAGCATGTATCTCACCGAGAACATACCCTTTGGGCTCCAGAACCTCGACGTCCTCCTCGCTTCCACAGGAGCATCGCTCTTCGGCTGGGGATGGGAGATAGTCCACGGTCCGATCGTTGGCGCCGCCGCCCTCTCGCTGGCGTTGATTCCCTTCCTCATGGGTCGGCGGCGCTCCTACGATTTCCTGCTGGGCGCCATGGTTATCTGCATCCTTGTACTCCATCTTGGCACCAGGGGACACGGCCTGCACGGATTCGGTC
The DNA here is from genome assembly GCA_963769215.1 of Candidatus Sulfomarinibacteraceae bacterium. Lineage (GTDB taxonomy): Bacteria > Acidobacteriota > Thermoanaerobaculia > Thermoanaerobaculales > Sulfomarinibacteraceae > Sulfomarinibacter. The sequence goes on from CAVYKX010000004.1 coordinate 29,436, forward strand.
CCCGGTATTACTTCGAGATCTTCGCCTGCCTGTTTTTGCTCACGGCCAGGGGCTTCCAGGAGCTCGGGCGCATGGGCGGATCAGGTCAACTGGTCGAACGTCGAATCCCCGTAGCCGCAGCCGGCCTTCTGTTCTTCGCGCTCTGCATGCCGGCTGGAGCAATCCTCCCCCACCGCCTCGAGCTGTACCGGGGCTATAACGGCGTCGACGGAACCCTCGAAAGGCAGGTTGTATCTTCCGGGCTCGAGCGAGCGCTCATTCTCCTGCCTCCCGACGATTGGCGCGGCTGGGCGATGGCCTCTCGGCTCATGAAACCCGACCCCGAGGCCGATCTCCTCTTCATCCAGGCCGATCCCGACGATCCTGCGATCATCGATATCGCGGGCGACAGGGAGATCTATTTGTGGCGATCGCGCCCGACTCGAGCCCATCGCTCCAGGTCATTCGTACGTTAGAAAGTTCGAAGGCTAGAACGTTCGGCTCATCTTAACCACAGGTGTATATGCATGGCGTTCTTTGATTGATTGCGCTCTTCTGCGTTCGCGCTTCCCGCAAAGGAGCCACCTTTAGCATTGACCGACCAGAGGTCGAAACCGAATGCGCGTCTCGATCCGGACAATGCAAAAGATGGCACCTCCGCTGAGCGCGCTCTTCTGCCACCGCAGTCCGTCATTCGGTATCTGGAATCTTGCATCTTGCATCTTGCATCTTGCATCAGCATCATTGGTTGGCAATGAGCCAACCAACTCGAGTGTGGCGTGCGAGCTATGTGCGGCTCGCGAGAAGTGGAGAGCTCGGCGAGCGCGCCCGGAGCCTCGACGCTCTGCTCGATGACTGCACGGTGTGTCCGCGGGAATGCCGGGTGGATCGCCGGCGAGAACTCGGTGAATGCGCCACCGGCGCCGATGCGGTGGTCGCCTCCTGGAACTCGCACCATGGCGAGGAACCGGTCATATCCTGCCGCCGCGGCTCGGGCACTGTCTTCCTCGCCAACTGCAACCTGCGCTGCGTCTTCTGCCAGAACCACGACATCTCTCAGAGGCCGCCGGACTTTGCCGATCGCTCGATTTCAGACGAGGAGTTGGCCGCGATCTTTATCGACCTCCAGGACCGTGGGTGCCACAACCTCAACTGGGTCTCTCCGAGCCACCAGGTTCCTCAACTGGTTCGCGCTCTCGAAATCGCCGCCCACCGAGGGCTGAGCATGCCGGTGGTCTACAACAGCAACGGCTTCGATTCAGTGAAGGTCCTGCGCCTTCTCGACGGCGTCGTCGACATCTACATGCCCGACCTGAAATACGCCCAACCCGGGCAGGCTGCCGGTTGTCGGCGGTCGAGGACTATCCACGCCACGCCCGCGCAGCTCTCACAGAGATGTACCGCCAGCTCGCAGATACCTGGGATCTCGGTCCGGAGGGAGAGCTGCGACGGGGACTGCTGGTGCGACTCCTCGTCCTTCCGGAAGGCCTGGGCGGCGTGGACGCCAATCTCTCCTGGATCGCCCGCACTCTCTCGCCGTCGGTTGCCATCTCGCTCCTCGCCCAGTACCGGCCGAGCCACCGGGTCCCGCGAAGCCCCGATTTCGCCGACCTCGACCGCAGCATCAGCCGAGAGGAGTGGCAGCAGGCGGTGGCTCGCACTCGAGAAGCACATGGAGGGCGACAGGCATCATGTGCAGCAAGTTTTTCTTTATTCCGGAATTCGGATTTCGGATTTCTCTCGGATTTCCGACCCACGACCACCCGAAATCGTCCACAGATGACCCCACGTTTCACATAACGTTTTGCAGAGAGCGTTTCGACGCGAGGTGCCATCTTTTGCATTCGTGCCGGAGCGAGCGTTCCTGGCCTCCGGCCGACCCGTGGTCGCTGGCACATGCTAACGGCGGCTCCCTTGCAAGCGCGGCACCGCAGAAGAGCTGACCACGGACGAGCGCCGAACTCCAAGCGCTCGCGGCACACCGTCGGGAACAGAGCGGGATCGGGATCGGGCTAACGCGGTTACACTACCCCACATGAACGACAAAAAGCGCAAGACGTTGTATTTGATCGACGGGCCGAACATGGCTTTTCGGGCTTTTTTTGCCATCGGGGGGATGACCAACTCGCAGGGGCTCCCGACCAACGCGCTGTTCGGATTCACCAACAGTGCTCCTCAAGCTGATCCGAGACGAGCAGCCCGATTACCTGGCCATCACCTGGGACCCCAAGGGCGGGACCTTCCGCGACCGCGTCTACCCCGAATACAAGGGAACCCGACCCGAGATGCCGGATGCGCTGCGCGCGCAGATGCCCCATTTCGCCCGTGTCGCTGAGGCCTTCGACGTGCCGTATCTGTGCATCAACGATTTTGAAGCTGACGACGTGATGGGCACCCTCGCCCGCCGCCACGAAGAAGACCTCGACGTGGTGCTGGTGACATCGGACAAGGACCTGATGCAGCTGGTCAGCGACAGCGTCACCCTGTTCGATACGATGAAGGACCGCCGGATCTCCTTCCCCGAGGTCGAAGAAAAGTTCGGGTGCCGGCCCGAGGTGGTTCCCGACGCCCTCGGCATCTGGGGCGACTCCTCCGACAACATCCCCGGCGTCAAGGGCATCGGCGAAAAGGGCGTCGAAGAAGCTGCTCGCCCGGTGGCGCGGATCTCGAGGACATCTACGAGAACATCGAGGAGGTCACTCCACCGGGGGCCAAGGTCCAAGCTCGAACGCGACCGCGACAATGCCTATCCTGTCAAGCGACCTGGCGACGATCCGTACCGACGCCCCGGTGGAGGTCGATCTCGACGCAGCTCGGCCCTGAACTACCCGCCACCCGAGGACCGCGCCGAGAGCTCTTCACCGAGCTCGAGTTCCGGGCTCTGCTCAAGGAGTTCGGTGGCGAGATGGAGTCCGTCGACCGCAGCGCCTACCGCCTGGTCGTCACCGAGGAGGAGCTCGAGGAGCTGCGAGCCTCGCTGGTCGCGAGCCGCCGTTTCGCTCTCGACACCGAAACCACCTCGCTCGACGCCCTGCGGGCCGGATCTGGTGGGCTTGTCGTTCTGCTGCGACGACGAGGTCGCGTGGTACGTGCCGGTGGGTCACACGACCGGCGAGACGAGCAGCTCGATTGGGAAATCGTCCGCAAGGTCCTCGGGCCACTGATCGAGGACCCGACAATCGGCAAGACCGGTCAGAACCTGAAGTACGACCTCAAGGTCCTTGCGCGCCACGGTGTCGACCCTGGCCGGGATCGACGGCGACACGCTGCTCGCCGACTATCTGCTGAGCCCGGACCGCCGATCGCACAAGCTCGACGACCTCGCCCTCATCCACCTCGACCACAAGATGATCTCCTTCGCCGAGGCGGTCGGCGGACAGGCCAGCTTCGCCGCGGTCCTCACCGGCCCCTGCCCGCGACTATGCCGCCGAGGACGCCCACGTCACCTGGCTGCTCGACCGCAAACTGACGCCGCTGCTCGAGGAAGACGGTCTGGATGAGCTGTACCGAAGGCTCGAGGTGCCCCTGATCCCGGTGCTGGCGCGCATGGAAGGCAACGGCATCGCGGTCGACCGGGGACGTCCTTGGACGAGCTTTCCGATCGAGCTCGTCGGTCGGGCATCGCCGAGGCCGAGGCACGGTGCTACGAAGCTGCCGGCGAAGCATTCAACATCGGCTCGGTCAAACAGCTGCGCGAGATCCTCTTCGAACGGCTCGGCCTGCCGGTGATCAAGAAGACAAAGACCGGGCCGTCGACCAACGAATCGGTCCTGTCGAGCTCGCCGTCCAGCACCCGCTGCCGCGCGCGATCCTCGACTACCGGTCGCTGGTCAAGCTCAAGAACACCTATGTCGATCCCCTGCCCGAGCTGATCAACCCCGACACCGGTCGCATCCACACCCACTTCTCACAGACCACGGCCGCGACCGGGAGACTGGCATCCACCGACCCGAATCTGCAGAACATCCCGATGCGAACCCCCGAGGGCCGGCGCATCCGCGCGCGCCTTCGTCGCCCCTCCGGGCCGGGTGCTGCTGGCGGCCGACTACTCACAGGTCGAGCTGCGGATCCTCGCCCACCTGTGCGGCGGCACAGGCGGATTCGCCGATGCCTTCGCCGCGGCGCCGACGTCCACGCCGAGACCGCTGCCGGCTTCTTCGACGTGCCCGCCGATGAGGTCACCCGCGAGATGCGGTCCATCGCCAAGGCGGTCAACTTCGGCATCATCTACGGCCAGAGCGCCTTCGGCCTCGCCCAGACCCAGCGGATCTCGCGCGCCGAGGCGGCCGAGTACATCGACCGCTACAAGGAACGATTCCCCGAGATCGAGGAATACCGACCAGCGACCCTCGCCGAGGCGGCGCGAGAACGGATACGTCGAAACCCTGCTGGGACGACGTCGGCCGGTGCCGGACCTCCAGAGCGGCAACTTCATGGCTCGTGCGGGCGCCGAGCGAGTTGCCGTCAACACGCCGGTCCAGGGCTCCGCCGCGGATCTGATCAAGAAGGCCATGATCGACGGTCGACGCCCGCCTGCGGACCGAGTTTCCCGGCCAGCTCATGCTCCTCCAGGTGCACGACGAGCTTCTGCTCGAGGTCGACGAAGATCGCGCCGACGCCGTCGGCGCGATGGTGCGCCGACGAGATGTGCACCGCAATGGAGCTGTCGGTGCCGCTGGTCGTCGATGTCGGCACGGGACGGACATGGGACGAAGCGCACTAGCCCGCCCACCCTTCCGGATACCAGATGCCAGATACCGGATTCCAGATTCGCCCACATCCGACTTCTCCAGGGAATCTGGCATCTGTGCGGGTGGGCGGTTGACGCGGGTGGGGGGCGGGCGTAGGGTGCCAGAGACAGAACGGTCGCCGAGAGGTGTTCGAGGGAAGCCGGTGAGAAACCGGCGCGGCCCCCGCCACTGTAACCGGGGACGCACCGTTCAGGGACGGGTCGATTTCGGCCCTTCCAGCCACTGGCCGAGCAGGTCCGCGAGGGCCCATCGGCTGGGAAGGCGGACGGTAGCGGCTGATCCGGGAGCCAGGAGACCTGCCGTTCTAAATTTCGGAAACGGGAGGTTTCGTATGTGTGCACGGTCCCGATCTATTCTCACCCTGGGCAGCCTGATCCCGATCATTGCCGCGGCAGCTACAGCGTGGGGCCAATATCCAAGTCCCCAGACCAACCAACCAACACAGTCCTTCAGCGGTGAGGTGACCGTCACCGCCACCGGAGTCGAAACGGATGTCGACGAAGCGCCCTCGGCGGTCACGGTCATCACCCGCGACGAGATTGACGACGCCCAGGCCGATGGAGTTGCGGACATGCTGCGCCGGGTTCCCGGGCTCGCGGTTGTAGGGTCCGGCGACGCCGGGAAACAGACTTCGGTATTCACCCGTGGAACAGGGTCCAACCAGACACTCGTGATGCTCGATGGGGTCCGGTTGAACTCGGCATTCTTTGGCGGGTTCGATTGGAGTCGCCTCAGCACCAGCGGCTTGCGCCAGGTGGAGGTCGTGAGAGGACCGTACTCCGCATTGTGGGGAGCCGATGCGGTCGGCGGTGTCATCAACCTCCTCCCACAGCGTGCCAGCGGCGGTTTCAACGGCCGCTTCTTCGGGGAGGGCGGGTCCAACAGCTGGCGCCGTCTCGAGGCCGATCTCGGGTGGGGCGGCAAGTCCTTCGACATCTACGCATCCGGGTATGACCGCCAGTCGGACGGAGAGCTGGATTACTCCGATTTTTCGAGCCGCCAGTTCCTGGTCACGGCGGGCTTCAGCTTCGGCAAACGGCGCAGCCGTCTCGGCGTGCTAACAGAATATCGAGACTGAAACCGCGATCCCGTTTGCCGTCCCGGGAACACCCACCCCGAACAGACGCCAGCAGGGCGAATCGACGCTGATCGCAGTTCCGTTCAGCTGGCATATCGGCAACCGGTGGACCCTCGAGATGATCGGTTCGCAGATCGACACGACCTTTGCGTTCGCAGACCCTGACGACGCATGGGTGACAGAGTCGTCCACCGACACGACATCCACCCAGGCTCGTCTCGCCTCACATCACGAATTTGGCGGCAACACCTTCAGCTGGGGTGGTGAGTGGCGCTCCGACGAGGTCGATGACGCCTCCAACCTCGGACTCAACCTCGAGGCCGAAAAGGTCGAGGTCACGAGTTTCTTCCTGCAGGACGTATGGAACCCAAACAAAGCCCTCCGCCTGCTGGTGGGGGTGCGGTGGGACGACGCCGAGCAGTGGGGCTCCGAGACCTCACCGCGGGCGGACCTCGGATGGCGGCTGGCGGACACCTTCGAGCTGAGGGTGGGTTACGGAACCGCCTTCCGCCCCCCGTCGATCGGGGAGCTCTACTATCCCCTCTCAGGCAATCCGGAGCTGCAGGCGGAGACCTCGTCATCTGCCGACATCGGCCTCGTTTCGACCAGCAGAAATGGCACCTCGCGCTGGGCGCTGACAGCCTTTTCGACCGATCTGGACAATCTGATCGAATTCGACTTCGCGACCTATCAAAACCGAAACATCGGTTCAGCCTCGATCCGAGGAGCTGAAATCTCCTGGACCCGATCACTCGGGAAACGGGGATCGTCGTTTGTTCAGGCGACCTACCTCGACACCGAGGATGACAACGGCAGGCCGCTGCTGCGGCGCCCTGAGTGGAGCGGTTCTTGGACGCTCCAGGGCTCCTTCTCAGCGCATTTCAGCGGTGACCTCACCCTGTTGTACGTCGGCGCACGTGACGATATCGATCCGATCACCTACGAGCGATCCCGGTCCTCCAGCTACACAACGGGAGATATCGCTCTCGCCTACAGTCTGTGGGATGGCGTCGAAATCACCGGAAGGGTGCTCAACGTGCTCGATGAGGAGTACCAGGAGGTCCTCGGCTATCCGGCTCCAGGGCGGCGCTACCTCTTCGGTTTCAGGCTCGGGGTCGACCGGCCCGACAGGTACTAGACATTCGGGCTCAATCTGTTGAGCCCGTCATCTCTGGACAAGATTGCCGACCGCATCCACGATGCGGTCGACGTTCGGCAGTGCGGCTTCTTCGAGGTGGCGGGCGTAGGGGAGCGTGTCTTCGACGCAGACGCGTGCAAATCCGGGCGAAAGACCGGCCTCGAGACAGATCGCGGCCAGCTCGCCCGAGAGACCGAATTCCCGGTAGTCCTCGTCGACGACCACCAAGCGCCCTGTTTTTCCCACCGACGCCACGAGAGTCGACTCATCGAGAGGCCGTAGCGAGCGCAAATCGATCACTTCGCACGAGACACCCTGGCCCTCGAGCCGTTCGGCCGCCTCGATCGCGCGGTGAACTCCCACCGCCAACGAAGCGATGGTGACATCCGATCCTTCGCGACGTATCGCTGCACGACCGAGTGCCACCGCGTGTGGAGGCTTGGGCACCTCGCCAAATGCGCCGTCCGCAGGAATGTCGAATTCCAGGTTGTCTCGCCCTCCCTTGCCGAGAAACTCGAGCCAGTCGTCGGACAGAAGCTTGGGCTCCATGAAGATCACCGGGCCATCATGGGTGAGAGCAGAGGCCATCAAACCGTACGCATCGGCGGGAGTCGAGGCGACAACCACGGTGAGACCGGGGATTGCCGCCAGGTTTCCCCACAGCGATTGGCCGTGCTGACCGCCGTCGCCATAACCGGCGCCGCTTGGTGCACGGATCACCAGCGGCATGTTCCACGATCCACCGCTGAATGCCTCGAGCTTGGCGATGTGGTTGAGGACTGCGTCAAAGGCGACGGCGATGAAGTCCACCATATACAGTTCGACAACGGGCCGCAGCCCCGCCATTGCGGCGCCCGCAGCCGCCCCAATGAAGGCGCTCTCGCTGATCGGTGCGGCAAGAACCCGGTCGGAGCCAAAGCGTGCGAATAGAGGGGCGCGCAGCATCGGCGCGTCTTCACCGATGAGGATGATGGTTTCGTCGCGCGCCATGGCGTCCTCGATGGCGCGATCCACCGCCTGTCCGAGGTGCATATCAGGCATCGGACGTCTCCCCACCTCCGGCCAGCGCGTCGGCGACGGCGCCGTCGATCTCGGCCGAAACCTCCGCATCGATGTGTTGCAGCTCTTCGGGGTACCGCTTCAGCGCCTTGCGCACGATCGTCATGGGATCGCCCTTGCCACCGCGATTCGGTCCACGGCGAGCTTTCGCCATCACCGCCATCATCCGGGTCATCCCGCCGGCCCGGTCCTTGAGGCCTCCCCCTCCTCGAGACACGGCCGACGAGATCACCTTGGAGAAGGTGTCTTTGCCTTCGGCGATGGGCCGCTTTGACATCCGGATCAGGGGATCACCTAAAAAGTGGCCGTCGAGCCGTGGGCAGGTTGCGAAGAGAAAAGCCGGCCCCTTGCCCCGTCTGGCCCGGTCGAGCAATTTTCCCGAGATCTTGTAGACCGCAGCAACATCCCTTCCATCGACCTTTTCGGCGCGCATTCCGAATCCCCTGGCGCGGTCGACGAGATCGCCGCCGGTCACCGCCTCCGACGTGGTTGTGATGGCCCAGCCGTTGTCAATGCACACAACAAGCATCGGCAGCTGCCATGCAACCGCCATATTCAGGGTCTCCAACGCCATGCCCTGATTCATGGCCCCGGTGCCGGTGAAGGCCACAGCGATTGCGCCCGGCCGCAGCCGGCTGTTCGCGAGAGCAAAGCCGGCGGCGGTGGGTAGCGAGGCTCCCACGATTCCCGATGTCGCCGCCATGTGGTCCCTGGAAAAGAGGTGCATATGACCACCGTGGCCCCTGCACAAGCCGTCTTCGCGTCCCAGGAGCTCGCGCAACATGGGTACCAGCGGTACTCCCCGCGCAACGAGCGCCGGCGAACACCTGTGGGTCAATGCCAGGCCGTCGCCGTCTTTCAAATGGGCCACGACTCCGACGGCGACCGCCTCTTCACCGGTACCGAGGTGCATTTCCCCTGCGATCAATCCCCGGGTCCACAAATCTTCCACCGCGAGTTCGTAGGCGCGAGTGCGCGCCATCTGCCTGTAGAGATGGGCCAAATCCACCGTTCACCTGCTTTCGAAGTCTCGGCACAGCCTACCACTGCTTTCGGCCCGAATATCTCGCCCTCTACCTACCTCGGCCGAAGATAGGCAATAATGTGCTGGCGAGGAGGAACCGTGGCACATCACACGGTCAAGCAGGGCTACCTCGATCTGGCCGACCGGATCAACCGCTTTCCCCAGGGTGCGCCGCCGTCCGAGTTGCTCTTCGAAATCCTCCAGATGCTGTTCTCCGAACGCGAGGCGGAGTTGGTCGCCCTCCTGCCCATCAGGCCGTTCAACGCCGAGAGAGCCGCGAAAGCGTGGAAGACGACACCCGGAGAGGCTCGAGTTGTCCTCGACGAGCTCTCGAGTCGCGCGATACTCCTCGACATCGAACACGACGGCGAAACCACCTACGCGTTGCCCCCACCAATGGCCGGGTTCTTCGAGTTCTCGATGATGCGGATTCGCGATGACGTCGATCAGAAGGTGCTGGCCGAGCTTTTCTACGAGTACCTGAACGTCGAAGAAGATTTCATCAAGGCTCTGTTCACCCGGGGAGAAACCCAGCTTGGCCGGACCTTTGTCTCGGAGAGCTCGCTGCCTCGAGACGGATCACTCCACGTCCTCGACTATGAACGTGCGAGCCATATCGTGCAGGAAGCCACCCACATCGGCATCGGCGTGTGCTACTGCAGGCACAAGATGGACCACATGGGACGGGCCTGCGACGCTCCGTTGGAAATCTGCATGACCTTCAACAACACCGCTGCGTCGCTGACCCGGCACGGTTTCGCCCGCAACGTCGACGCCGACGAGTGTCTCGATCTCCTGCAGAAGGCCCGCGATCTCGGGTTGGTGCAGTTCGGTGAAAACGTTCAGCAGCGTGTGAATTTCATCTGCAATTGCTGCGGCTGCTGTTGCGAAGCGATGATCGCGGCTCGCCGCTTCGGTCACCTCAACCCGGTCCACACCACGAATTTCCTACCCGACAACAACCTCGACCTCTGCACCGGGTGCGGCAAATGTGTTGCCGCGTGCCCGGTTGAAGCGATGGCCCTCGTCTCGGCCAACGACCCCGGCAAGCCGAAGCGCAAGGTCGCAAAGCTGGATACCACATTGTGCCTCGGCTGCGGCGTGTGTGTACCCGCCTGTCCGGAAGGCGGTCTCACGCTGATCGAGCGTGACGAACAGGTCATCACCCCGGTCGACTCGGTCCGCCGGACGGTTGCGATGGCGGTCGAGCGAGGGTCCCTGCAACACCTGATCTTCGACAACCACGCGCTGGCAAGCCACCGGGCCATGGCGGCGGTTCTCGGCGCCATCCTCCGCCTGCCGCCGGTCCAGAAGACCATGGCAAAGGGACAGCTGGGTTCACGCTATCTCGAAAAACTGATCGAGTGGAACGGTCACTGATCTCCGGCTGCCTGACTCGACCCGGCCTCGACGGCCGCAGATCCGACAGACTCCAATGGTTCATCGACCTGCACCCGGCTCTCAGCCGCTGGAGCGAGCCCAAACCCGGCCGGATAGAGACTCCACATTTCGGCTACCTCCACGTTGGGGGTGAGGACGGTCTTCATCATGAGCCAGACCAACGAGACAACGATCAGACCTGTGGTCAGGATGCTGCCTTCGAGGCCGAAGCCTCCTCCCGTCCATATCTCCGGCCCAACCGGGGTGGCCACCAGGAGTTTGCTTTCCAGCGCGATGCCGCTGACGTCGAAACCCCAAAGCCAACCATGGGCTAGATTCCAGGAAATGTGAAAGCCGATGGGCAGCCAGAGCCTGCGCGTCTGGAAGTACAGCACCGCAATCACGATTCCGATGAGAAAAATATTGGCGACTCCAATCGCCGAAACGTCGGGGTTGCCGAAATGCGCGATGGTGAATGGCAAGCTCAGGAGGATCGCGGCAATCCACCGTCGACTGCCCTCGGCGAGTGCCTGGAGGAGATACCCGCGGAAGAGCATCTCCTCAGCCGCCGCTGCAACGGTGAACAAAAACAGGTAGATCGGCAGAACCGCAAACGCGTCCGCAACATTCGGAGAAAGACCCAAGGAAACGGCTCCGGTCAGCGCAAGAAGAAGGGTGAGCCCACCGGTCGAGACGATTCCCACGCCGACGCCGATGATCAACTCGATCAACCAGCGAGGCTGAAACCCGAGACCCAACATGCCCGTGGGTCGTCGGTCGATCCACCTCAGGACAATAAGCCCCGCCAGTATCAATACCAGATTGACCGTGGCCATCATGGCGATGTGCGGCCAGGACATCATCGGCGCATTCTCTGCACCGGACACCAGGAGTTTGACGATCGCGGGAAGGACCATGCCCAGCACCAAGACGGCGATCACATAGGCCAGCATTCTCCAGCCGGCCCGCAGATGGCCGAAGCGATTGAGCAATATGCCGACGCGCGGTGCCGCCTGCTCGGCCGATCCGTTGAGATCTCTCATTTCGATACCGTCTTCGGTCATCGGGGTCTCGTCCATCCGCCTCTCCTCTCGCGCTCGCCGCGCACAACCATACAGAATCCTCGACCGCAGAGCCGGTTTCGACGATAATCTTCAGCCGATGGAGGGAATCGTGAAACCAAAGATCTCGAGGGCCGACCGTAACAGAATCCGTGGGCAGTTCCCGTCGCTGGCATCCGACACGGTCTTTTTGGAAAACGCCGGCGGCTCGCAGGTGCCGGCCGTGGTGGCGGATCACATTCGCGACTACATGGTGACCAGTTATGTCCAGCTCGGCGCTGGCTATCCTCTGTCACAACGATGCACCGAGCTTGTCGACGAGGCGCACGAATTCGTCCGGCTGTTGATGAACGGTAACGGTGGTGAGGTCATCCTCGGCCCATCAACATCCGCCCTGCTCCAGATGCTGGCGAATTGCTACGCCGGAGTCCTGACGCCCGGTTCCGAGATCGTGGTTGCACAGACCGGGCACGAGGCCAACGTCGGCCCGTGGAAGCACCTCGCACGAACCGGGTTCGAACTCAGGTGGTGGAAGATGGACCGCGACTCGTTCACGTGCTCGCTGGAGTCACTCGACGAGTTGCTCAACGACCGCACCGCGCTGGTCGCGTTTCCGCACGTTTCGAACCTTCTCGGAGAAATAGTCGATATTCGGGCCATCACGAAGCGTGCCCACTCGGCGGGAGCACGCGTCGTGGTTGACGGCGTGGCATTTGCCCCCCACCGAACGATGGACGTCACCGACTGGGATGTTGACTGGTACGCCTACTCCACCTACAAGGTCTTCGGACCTCATATGGCGGCTCTCTGGGGCCGCCGCGACGCGGTTGCCGAACTCCAGGGTCCAAACCACTTTTTCGTTCCGGACAACGACCTCCCGTACAAATTCGAGGTTGGCGGGGTCAACCACGAGGGGTGTGCAGGGATCCGTGGCCTACGTCAATACCTCTGTTTTCTGGCAGATGTTGACGAACCCGCAGCCCTCGACCGGGCGGCGGTCGAACGTGCCTTCGAAGTCATGACCGCCTGCGAACTTCCCTTGCAGGAGCGACTGATCCAATACCTGCGTTCGAGGGACGATGTGCGGATCATCGGTCCTGAAGACGACGGCCCCGGCCGCGTCGGAACCATCAGCTTCGTGCACCGCTCGAAGAGCTCGGCGGAAATCACCGCGGCCGTGGACCGGTCGGGCATCGCGATACGCCACGGCCACATGTATGCCTATCACCTCTGCGAAGCCGCCGGCCTCGACCCTGAAGACGGTGTGGTCCGGGTGAGTCTGGTGCACTACAACACGCCCGACGAGATCGATCGGCTGATCGAGCGTGCTGGAAGCTGCGATGGCGTAGGGAGGACGGGCGATTTCGGATTTCGGATTTTGGATTTTGGATTTCCGCCCACCGTTACATGCTCGACAATCCTCGTGGGAGCGCCGGGCGGAAAACCACGTTCGACAGACTTCTCGGCTTGATGTCGTTCCGGTCGACAAGGCGCTCCTGGCGCGCACTGAAGTACGCGCCTACACGACAATCGAGCGCGCTCATTCTGTAGGCGGGTACTTCAGTGCCCGCCCGAAGCGCGATGATCATCGACGCGCCGGCCAAAGGTCGGCGTCCGGCGCGAACCCGAATTCTGTGTCATCCCGAGCGGAGGTGACCGAACGGCTGCGCCGTGAGGACACCGTAGTCGAGGGACCCCCTCCTACAGGAGAGTGTAGGAATCCCAGCCTATCTCCTGTTTCGGGGGATCCCTCGACTCGGCCGTCGGACGGCCTCGCTCGGGATGACAGGGAATTAGAGGCTCCGTCCTCACCTCACGGATTTCCAGATGGGCCTTTTTCTTGATGTTCTTGGCGAGGTTCTTCGCGCTCTTCGCGTCTTGGCGGTTACAGAGCCGATCGAGCAGCTCGAGGCTGGACTTCCTGGTTGACCACACAGAAAGGCTTTCTTCCTGTCTGCATCTATCTGCGTGATCTGCGGGCGGATTTGCGGATCTGGTCCTCTGGTATCCGGGATCCGGGCGGGTGGGCGGTCCGCATTGACCTGACGCACCTGCGACGGTTATCATCCGCCAATCATGAAAAGAATCAAATACGTCAGCCGTTTTGCCACACCCTTCAGTGAAAGCGAACTCGAGAAGCTCGGAGAACAGGCTTCCGCAAAGAACAAAGACCGGGAGATCACCGGCGTCCTGATCACCTCAGGCGGAATTTTCTATCAGGTCATCGAGGGACCCGAGCAGTCCGTGGATGAGATCTTCTCTATCATCCAGAACGACACGCGCCACACCGATCTGCTGGTGCTCAGTATCGAAGAGCATGTCGATCGGCGACTCTTCCCGGATTGGTCAATGAGGGCGGTCAACCTCGATGCTCCGGCGCACGTTCGATCTGCTGCCGATCAAAATCCTCATGGAAGCCGTATTCGACCAGCAACAGCACATCGACAAAATGGTATGGGCTATCGAACGCGGTCTCAGGCAGGAGTTCAGTTCGACGTCTTGAGAGGTGGAATCGCCCTGAGAATTCAGCGGGTCAATCCTTGACCTCCGCCTCGATCTCGGCAATGCGGTTGACCAACCGCTCCCGGATTCGCTGGCGAAGATAGACCGTCTGTGTGATCTTCTCGGCTTCTGCTTTCTCGGCTTCCTTCGCCTTCGCCTCGAGGCCCGCGATTTCTTCATCGAGGGCGACCAGACGCTGCCGGAGATCCTCCACCTTTTCGACCTGATCGGCCTTGTCGAATACCAGGGAATCAGGCGCTGGTTTCTCGGCCGGCTCAGAAGAAGGCATCTGGGAGAGATCGGGCACGAACACGCGGCCTGCGTGGAGCTGTCTCTGATTCATGAAGGTCGGGGAAACGATCTCGACGCCGGCTTCATGCAGGGTGTCGAGAACCGCGCGGTGGAGGGCGGATTTTGATCCGAGGAAGGTCTTGGTGCCGCTGAGCCGGCCCGACACCTCGTAGGTGACGGAAAAGTCCCCGAGTTGGCGAATCCGCACGAAGGGCTCAACGAGACCGCTGCGTTGGGCCGCTTCGATGAGCAACTTCTCGATATCGTCGTGCTGGAGGTCATAGCCGAGCGAAAGCGTCGCTGAGATGAAGGTGCCGGACGGTCGAACGACCGTCACCGCGTTTGATGCCAGAAAGAGGTTCGGCAGCGTAATGAGATCGCTCCGTTCATTTTGAATCTCGGTGTGAAAGAGCCCCATTTCGGTCACCCGACCGAGATAGTCGGCAACCCGGACAAAATCACCTCGCTTGAAGTTGCGGACGATTCGCAGCATCAAACCGGCCATCGCGTTGGAAGCCAGGGTCGTCGACGATAGAGCAATGACGCCGGTGAGTGCCACTCCGAACAGGGTGACGAGATCGCGGCGGGCGGTTTCCGGCAGAGGAGCGGCGATCACGACGATGACGAAGAGAATCGTACCGAGGATGGCCAGGGTCAGCTGACGATGAAAGATGCCCGATCCAGGGATCGCACTCGCGCGGCGGACCATCACTTTGTTGACCAACCACAGCGCGCCGCCACCGAACACGATCACCACAGCCATGGGCAGCGCCTCGAACAGGGTCTTGAAAAGCGGTTCCAACGAGTTACCCTCCTTTTGAGTCCAGCTATCTCCGATAGCTCATCATAACGTCTCTGTTTGGGTACACTGTCAAACGAGGCACGAGCGCCGGCTATATTTTTGGGTTCATCCTCCCGAGTTTCGCAGAGCCGACGCCTTGTTCTCGAAGGAAGGGAAATTTCGATGAACCATGAGACCGGCTGGACGAAGAGTTCTGACGGCAACCGCCTCTATTGGCAACACTGGAACGGCGGCGACGATCCGCCGGCTTCGCTGCTCTTCGTGCACGGGCTGGCGGAGCATTCGGGCCGTTATCAACACGTCATGCAACACTTTGCGGAGAAGGGATTCGATTGTTGGGCCCTGGATTATCGGGGGCACGGTCAGAGCCCGGGCCCCAGAGTTCATGTCAATCGCTTCGACGAGTTCTTGACCGATCTTGCAGCGGTGCATGAACTCGTTCGAAACGCCCAACCGCAGCTACCGCTCTACCTCGTGGGACACTCTCAGGGAGGACTGATTGTCCTGCGCTACGCGCTCGCCAATCCCGACGGACTCGCGGGCATCGTCGTTTCGTCGCCGTTCCTCGGCCTCCATCCGGACGCCGCCCCTCCGCCCGTCCTCAAGCTCGTGGCCAATATCACCTCGACCTTTGCACCGAAGCTCATGTTCTCCAAAGTCGCCGAGCCGAGCTTTCTCAGCCGCGACCCTCGGGTCGCCGAGGCCTACATCGCGGATCCGCTGGTCAGCGACACGGTCTCGGCCCGTTGGTTCATCTCGGTCATCCAGGCGCAATCGGACACTCAGGCGTCGGCCGCAAAGCTCACCGTTCCTGCTCTCGTGATGCAGTCCGGCGAAGACCGCCTCGCCGATCCCGCGGCGACCCGGCGTTGGGCGCGCAACGCTCCCGGCGATCTCGTCGAGTACGTGGAGTGGGACGGCTTCTACCACGAGATGTTCAACGAACCGGAAAAGGAACAGGTTTTTGCGCGGATGGAACAGTGGATCAATCAACAGCTGGCGCTCAGTGAGACGTTACCGATTGGTTGAAGGCCGCACGGGATAGGCCGAGTTTCGGAATTCGGAATTCGGAATTCGGAATTCGGACCGCCCACCCTCCCATGTACGGAAATCATGATGAGGGAGGCACCGGCAATCTTCCGGTATCAGTCTTTGAGGGCGACTGCTTCCATTTCGATCTGGACGCCGAGAGGCAGCGCCACGACCTGGAAGGCGGAACGGGCGGGCGGCTCCGATGGGAAGAATTCCGCATAGACCCCGTTCATCGCCTGGAAGTCGGCCAGATCCGTCATGAAGACGGTCATCTTGACCACATTGTGAAGCCCGCTCCCGGCTGCGCGAAGGACAGCATCCACATTTCGCAGCACCTGCCTGGTCTGGTCCTCGATGGACTCGGCTTCGACCTCGCCCGAGGCCGGGTTGATCGGAATCTGACCGGCCGTAAACACGAGATGGTCGAGGGCGATTCCCTGTGAGTAGGGTCCGACGGCACCGGGTGCCTCGGTGGTTGCAATGACCTGTCGTTTCTGGCTCATCCGCATCCTCCTTCCTGGGAGGTTAGAATACCTCTGCCAGTGCAGTAGCTATGAATTTTTTCTGGCGCGTCGTCGCCTACCCCGCGCGATTCTACAAACGGTTCATCTCGCCGTTCATGCCGCCGGCCTGCCGTTTCCAGCCCACCTGTTCCGTGTACGCCGCCGAGGCCATCGAGACCCACGGCCTGTATGGCCTCTGGCTGGCGGTCAAACGGATCCTCAAATGCCAGCCATTCCACCCCGGCGGCTACGACCCCGTCCCCCCCGCAACCCGGCCAAAGAGTCCGCCGATGGAAGACCTAGACGATATCTGCGAATCCGGTGAAGAACCGGAAATCCAAAATCCAAAATCCAAAATCTAAAATCTCCGGTATTGCTATCATCAGCCGTCTTCTGAGGGAGGGGTCGCCTTGCAGGAATCCATAGATTACGAAGAGGTCGGGCTCATGGTCGGTCTCGAAGTCCACCAGCAACTCCTCACCGAAAAGAAGATGTTCTGCCAGTGCCCTGCGGGCCTGTACACGACAACCCACGACGGGTCGATGTTGCGGCACATGCGGCCGACATTGTCGGAACTCGGTGAGTACGACGGCACCGCACTGATGGAGTTCAAAACCAAAAAAAACATCGTCTATCTCCTCCACACCTCCAATGTCTGCACCTACGAGATGGACGACACCCCACCCTTTCTGCTCAACCTCCAGGCGCTGGACATCGCTATCGAACAATGCCTCATGCTCGGCTGCGACATCGTCGACGAGGTCCATATCGCTCGCAAGCAGTACCTGGACGGTTCGATCCCCACCGGGTTCCAGCGCACAGCCATCGTGGGGGTGAGCGGTCGGCTGCCGTTTCGCGGCCGCGAACTGAGTATCACCCAGGTCAGCGTCGAGGAGGATTCGTGTCGAGAGGTCTCGGACCGCGGCCACCTGATTGTCTGGCGGACCGACCGGCTCGGCATGCCCCTGATCGAAACCGTCACCGGTCCCGATCTGCAAACACCAGAGGAAGTCGCGGATGCGATTCTCCTGATCGGCAGGGTGTGCCGTTCGACCGGCCATGTCCGGGTCGGCATGGGAGCCAGCCGCCAGGACGTCAACGTCTCGGTGCGCGGCGGACGCCGGGTCGAGATCAAGGGGGTTCCCAAGGCCGGCTGGGCGCCAGGCCTGGTCCACGGAGAGGCCGTCCGCCAGGTCAACCTCCTGCGGCTTCGCGACGAGCTGCATCGACGCGGATTCACCACCGAGAGCGATCTCGAGATCAGCCACACCGACGTAACCTCGGCGGCGGCCGACTGCGGCATCGAGGTCCTTTCTGCAAACTCCTGGGAACAGTTCCAGGCCGCAGAGGACCGCCGTCCGGATTTCGAACGCGGAGCCGGACCGTTCTGCGTCCGGGCCGTTCGACTCAAGGGCCTTTCGGGAACCACGGCGTGGCCGACCCAACCGGGCCGCACCTTTGCCGACGAGCTTCGCGGCAGGGTCAGGGTCATCGCCGCCCTCGACCAGCCTCCCGTCCTCCTCGATTCGGAAGACTGGCCGGTTGAAGACGAAGGCCGCGCTGCCCTGAAGGTTCTTCGCACAGCCGCCGGCTGCTCGGAAGAAGACGGCCTCGTTGTCGCCTGGGGTCCGGAGGAGGACACTCTGACCGCCGCAGAAGAGATCCGCCTCCGCTACGCCGACGCCATGGACGGTATTCCTCACGAGACCCGGCAGCCCTTCGAGGACGGCAGCACCGATTTCGAACGCATACTCCCGGGCCCGGACCGCATGTACCCCGATACCGACAGTCCTCCCCAGCGTGTTACCCGCGAGAGGGTCGACCGGCTCGCGGCGGGCCTGGCCGAAGAACCGTGGCTGCGCGAGGAACGCTACAGCGCTGCGGGCGTTCCTCGAAATTTGATTCACTACCTCATCCGTCGCGGCGGGGCCCGGCTCGTGGACCTCGTGGTGGCGGAGTGCATCACCGACCTTCGGCGGGCCTGCTTCTTCTTCGGCGAGCGGCTCAAGGGTCTGCGGAGGGACGGGTTGGCGGTGGACGAAGTTTCCGACGCGGCGTGGTGCGACTTCTTCCTCCTGTGCGGTGTCCGCCCGGTGATCTGGGAGGCCTGGCGGGATCTCGTGGAGTGGCTCGTCTCGCACCCGGGCGGGGATCTCTTCGAGGAGGCTGCGCTGGCGGGTTTCGGAATCGAAGCCGAGAACTGGCGCGCCCGGGTCGCCGAGATCGTCGAGTCCGCGAATCCGGACCACCCCGTCGGCAGCATCGAACAGCGTTTCCGATTTCTCATGGGACGGGCGATGGACGAGTTCAGGGGCCGCGTCCCCGCCATCGAGGTCGCCGACGAGATCCAGATGCACATGATGACCGGCGGCGGAGCCGCGGCCGGCGAAACTGTCGCTGCACAGGAGAGCCAAGATGCCTGAAGTCCAAGAAGACCCCCTCAAGGGTTACCGGGGACACGCTCGCGAAAAACTGCTCTCGTGCGAGGTCCGGGTGTGGTCCGACGTCCGGTTGACCAATGCGGCCGGAAGCGTATTCGAGGGCGTCATACTGCCCCGATCCGGGACCTTCGACGACCTCCACGTGGTGCTCAAGCTGAAGAACGGCTACAACGTGGGCATTCACGTGGATCGCATCGTGTCGATCGAGGAGTTGGGCTACAAAGAGGCGGTCTACAAGATTCCCGAGAAGGAGTTCCCGACCAGCCCCGATCTGCCGTCGATCACCCTCCTCGGCACCGGCGGAACCATCGCCTCGCGCCTCGACTACCGCACCGGAGCGGTCATCCCTGCATTCACCCCGGGAGAGCTCTACGGCGCCGTGCCCGAGCTGGCTGACATCTGCAACCTCACGACCAAGAAGATCTTCGGCGTATTCTCGGAGAACATGGGGTGGCCCGAATACGTGGCGCTGGCCGAGAACATCGGCCGCGAAATCGAAAATGGAACGGACGGCATCGTCATCGGCCACGGCACCGACACCATGGGCCACACTGCCGCGGTGCTCAGCTTCATGGTCCAGGATTCTCCCGTCCCGATCGTGATCGTTGGAAGCCAGCGCTCTTCGGACCGCCCGTCTTCAGACGCCGCCCGCAACCTCATTCACGCCGTCCGCGCCGCGGGGTTGGGAGACATCGCCGAGGTGCAGATCTCCATGTTCGGTCCCACCTCCGACCGCTACGGGCTGCTCCACCGCGGCACCCGCTGCCGTAAGATGCACTCGTCATACCGCAGCACGTTTCGCACCGTGGGTGACATTCCCCTTTGCATTGTCCGACCCAACGGATTCGATGTACTCACCGACGACTACCTCCACAGGGACCCGACGCGCACCGTTCGCATCGACACAGCCTACGACGACCGAGTCACCATCCTCTACTACTATCCCGGCATGAAACCCGACCTCGTCGACGCCCTCGTTGAAAAGGGATACCGCGGGATCGTCATCGCCGGCACAGGTCTCGGCCACGTCAACCGCCCTCTGTACCCGGCCCTCGAACGGGCAGTCAAAGCCGGCGTCCACATCGTCATGACCGTCCAGACCTTGTGGGGATTCGCCCAGATGTACGTCTACGAGACCGGACGGGACCTGCTCGACATCGGCGTCGTGCCCCTCGACAACATGCTTCCCGAGACGGCGCTGATGAAGCTCGGCTGGGTGCTCGGCCACACCGACGATCACGTCCGCGTCCTCGAGATGATGCGCGACCCGATCAACCACGAGATCACCGAGCGGGAGCCGCACAACGGCTACCTGATCCTCCAGGGCGGTCTGCCGGAAACCGAGGAGTACACGGCCTCCCACTGGAAATGAGCTATCTCCTCAGGTGGATATCCTGCGGCCGGACCTGACGGTGGTCGAGGATAAAGGGCTCCCGCACCAGCGTCATGACCGAAGGGTGGAGGAGTGGAAGGTAAACACGCTCCTCTGACACCTTCAGCAACAGATCCTGAAGGAGCTGCAGCCGGACATCCGATCGGGGCTCATGGGCAGCTCGTTCGATCGCAGCGTCGAGATCGGGGCTGGCGAATGCAGCACCGTTGAACATCCCGAGGCCGCGCAGAGGGTCGCGGCTGTGGACGAAGGCGTCCAGAAACGGCGACGCGTCGGCAACCCGGAAGCTCCAGGTGAAGATGAACATCTGATTCGCTGCTTCCTCGATTCGACGATAGAAGGCATCAAAAGAATGCTGCTGCGGCACCGCAATGAGTCCGATTTCAGCGAGCGCGTCTTTCAAGGGTTGCA
This sequence comes from Candidatus Sulfomarinibacteraceae bacterium, assembly GCA_963769215.1. GTDB lineage: Bacteria > Acidobacteriota > Thermoanaerobaculia > Thermoanaerobaculales > Sulfomarinibacteraceae > Sulfomarinibacter. The sequence continues at coordinate 50,281 of CAVYKX010000004.1, forward strand.
CCAGCTCCGAGTAACGACCGGGGAAATCGAGATGAACCGCGGTTCCGGGCGCGACGCCCGCGTCAGCCAACGACTGCCGAGCACGCTCCAGATCGGCGCCATTGCTGCGGTGGTCCGGGCTGAATCCGAAAACGGCGGGCGAAACCAGGGAATCCGCCGGCCGGGTCGTCGCCTCCGGGTAGATTCCGGCCACCAGCGAGGGCCGGTCGATCGCGAGATCGACGGCCTGTCGCACCCGCAAGTCATCGAGCGGCGGCTTGGACACATTCAAGGCGAGAAAGGTTGTGGCTGTGACCGGGATCGACACAATCCTCCACGACTCATGAGGTTCATGGTCCCTCACATAGCTCACGGTTACTGCGGACACGATGTCGAGTTTCTGCTGGTGGATGAGTGCGGCCAGCTCTTCCCGGCTCGACACAAACTGGACGCTGACCTCCTCGAAGTCCGGGCGCTCGCCCCAATAATCCTGCCATCGATCAAATAGGACAGGACCCTGGATCGATCCGACCCTCCATGCGTACGGTCCGGTGCCGATCGGAATCGCAGGGTCGAAATTCGGAGGTACGATGGCGACGTTCTCCAACCGGGTGAGCAGCAGCGGTGCCGGAATGCTGGTTTTGATCTCGATTATCCCCTCACCGACCTCGCGAACCGATTCGATCAGATCGAGTTGGTGTCCGACAATCCGGCTCTCGTGGGCGCGCTCGATCGAAGCCACTACGTTTGCAGGAGTCAACATCCGGCCGTCGTGGAATCGTACGTTTTCCCGAATATGAAGGCGCCAGGTCGTATCGTCGGGTGTGGTCCAGCGATCAGCCAGTCCCGCTCTCACCGGCAAACCGGGCTCGAAACTGACGAGGCCCTCGTAGACTGCCGACAACACGGTTCCGGTCACCGTGTCGGCATGGGCGTGAGGGTCCAGAGTGACCATGTCGTGGGAGTAGGCCATCCGAACGGTCCGAATCTCCGGCGCCGACGGGGCACAACCCGCGATCAGCAAAACCGCCGCGAGAACGCACCTCAGGAATCGCATTTTCGATGCTGCCTCATGGCGGAGAATCATACACCGAGAATTTTCGAATGAGGAATGAGGAATGAGGAATGAGGAATTCCCACCCGCACGCCCATTTCGGATTTCGGATTTCGGATTTTCCACCCACCCTCCCTGACTCGTCCACAGATCACGCAGATGGACGCAGATACTCGGGCCCGGTTTCTGAACATCATCGATTGTCGGAAACGTCTCATCACGTTGAGCTCTGTTTAAAACGCAAAGACGTAAAGACTGCCCACCCCACCAACCCGCAAAGGCGGAGATATGTTTTTTGGTTCGTCCGGGATTCGGGGCGGTGAGACAGAGCCTGGTCGCAGCTCATATCAGCGGCAGAGATCAGCGGCCGTGACAGAGGACAGTTTCAGCGACAGTCTGCAGCGGCAGCGATCAGGTGGCGATAGTGGTTGGCCGCGTGTCATTTTCTCGGATTGAACAGTCGCCGCGTCATCGCACGGAATCTGACGGCTGCCGCTGTAGACGTCGCTGTTAACTGATTTCTACCCCTGTCCCTGAACTCTGGCGCTGCCCCTGAAAATCGGGCACGGGCACGGACGCGGGAATTCCCGAACCTCGCGATTTTCCGGATGAGCCCGAATTCCTCATTCCTCAGAATTCTGAATTCGCTGAGGTGACCGTATTCCTGAGGACACCGACTTTCTCCACCTCCACCTCAACGGTGTCGCCGGCGGAGAGCGGGCCGACGCCGGCCGGGGTTCCGGTAAGAACGAGGTCTCCGGGCTCCAGGGTCATCACCTGGGAGATATAGGAAACGATGAAAGCGGGTGAGAACACCATGTGCCGGGTTCGGCCGTCTTGCCGGTGCTCACCGTTGACCCGGCAGCTCACACCGAGATCGGCGACCTCATCCTCGCCGAGGCCGGTGACCACCCAGGGCCCGACAGGACAGAAAGTATCGAAGCCCTTGCCTCGGGTCCACTGGTTGTCGGATCGCTGGAGATCTCTCGCCGTGACATCGTTGGCACAGGTAATACCGAAGACCTTTTCCCAGGCTTGTCCCTCCGCCACCCGGTGGCAGCGTTTTCCGATCATCAACGCCAACTCGCCTTCGTGCTCGACCCTCTGCGAGAGCTCGGGGAGGACGATTCCCGATCCCGGCGCCAGAATCGCCGACGGCGGTTTGAGAAAGAGCAGCGGCTCGGTGGGTACGTCGGCGCCGTGCTCGGCGGCGTGGGCAACATAATTCCTGCCCACACAGACGATCTTGCTGGGAACCGCCGGAGCCAGCAATTGAAGATCTGCGAGAGGTCCAAGGCTGTCGTCCCCTGACGTCGCGGCCGGAATCGGCCCATCCGGAAGCCGGAGGACATCGTTGCCTTCGACCACTCCCCAATACTCCTCGAGCTGACGCCGCACTCTCACGATCTGCATGGTATTTACTCTTCCTCCTCAAAAATATCCGCCCGACGGTCGCTCAATTGGAACCGAAAATCTGTTGGATTTTCATCGTTCGAATCATCTTGAGCGTCCGCTCCGCAGCCAGCGCCACCTCGACATCGCTGTCCTCGAGCGCCTCGTCGAGTAATTGCCTCGCGGGACCGACACTCTCGAACAGCACCAGCGACCGCACCGCGTTGCGCCGGACACGGGGGTCGATACTGCGACACAAACGACGCACCGTATCAAACGACTGCGACTCTTCGATGGCCCCCGTGGAGATGAGTTCGGTGAGAACGAAACTCGCTGCCTCGACTCCCCTCATTTCGTCGCCCTGCAGCGCGTTGATCAGCATCCCGGCTCCTTCCGCCGACCCACCGTGGACCAGGGCCAGCGCAGCGAGGTGCCGCACGCTTTCGACGTGATCCGTCAGCGCCTCGACGACCAACGGATCGCTCGCCCCGCCGACTCGAATCAGGATCGACAACAGGTCTTCGAGGCGATAAGGGTGGAGGGGCAGTTCTCCCTGGCGGAGGATCGTCTGCACAACACCATCGCCACCCAGGTCGCCGACACAGAAAACGGCCTGTGCGTAGCGCTCCCGGAAGTCTTCGTCCTCCGCAGGCGTCCCGGGGTCGAGAGGCAGAACCGTTGCCTGTTCAGATTCGAGTGCCAACCGTGTCTGGCTCTCGATATCCTCGGCTCGGCACTCGGGCGATTCCAGGACTGCGTTGTGTTGGTAGGCCAGAACCGCGCCCCGCTGCAGCCGAAGACCCCGCTCCCGGACCAGCAACCCCACATCACCGAAAAGCACGCGGTTGATTTCCGCGTCCTCACTCTGTGGCGCACTCAGGCTCATGACTCCCAGGATGCCGACAATCACGATCAACAGTGCGCCCGCGAGTTTGAGGCCGAGATTGTTGGTGAGAGCCGTTATGATTTTCTTGGCGGGCGCGACCGACTTCTGACGCTGGCGGCGTTTGACCAATTCGTGGGTGCGCTCCCGTTCTTCGGCGCGATCCTCGTCACGATTGAGAGCCAGAGACTTGAGCTCTCGACGGACTCGGTCGGGAGCGAGCCACCCGAATCCCCGACGCCCGAGATCTTCGAGCAAGGCGTCAAAGCCACTCTCGTTCCATCCCGGCTGGCCGGGCGCCTTCACATTGGCTTCACAGCGCCTCAAGAAGACATCGAGGAACGGTCGAACACGGTCATCCCACGACCCGCGTTCGGGCAACTCGGGTTCCCAGTCGAGAAACCACAAACGCAACCTCGAGTCAGAACCGGCCGACAGCGCCAGACCTCCATCGCGATCCAAGTCGATGTCGAAGACCTGTCCCGCGTGACCTTCTACGACGTGCGCCGCGGTTCCGGTGCGAACGTCCCAGAGTCGAAGCGTGGCGTCATTGCCGGCGGACAGAAGAAACCGTGCATCTGGGGTGAAACCGAGTGCCTGCACCGCACCTTCGTGGCCGGAAAGAACGCGCCGGCTGCGCCCGCCCTCCAGATCCCACAGGCGCACCGTAGAATCCTCTCCGGCGGACGCGATGACGCGGCAATCGGGGCTGATCGCAACTGCATTCACAGCCCCCTCGTGGCCCTTCATCCGGCGCAGTTCCGCTCGTCGCGCCAGGCTCCACACAGTCACGTTGTTGTTCCACCCTCCACTGACAACGAATCGACCGTCAGAACTCACCGCGAGAGCAGAGACCGCGTCCTCATCCCGGCCGAACTGAACCGGTAGGTCGACGTCGTTCAGGGGCCACAGACGAACCGAACCATCGTCCCCTGCCGAAATCACGGCCGTCCCATCAGGAGCAAAGGCCACCGCCTGAACGGCTCCTTCGTGGCCGAGGAATTCCATCCGAATCTCACCCGTCGAGATATTCCACACGCGCACCGCACCGTCACGCCCGGACGACGCCAGCCACTCCCCGTCCTCGCTGACATCGATCGACGTCACCCCGTGATCGTGCCCACCGAAGGTGCCTTTCTCGCTCCCGGAGACGGCGTCGAAGACCCGGAGCGAACCATCGGCGGCACCGGCCACGCACGTTGTCCCATCGGGCATCAGCGCCGTCGCGCCGATTGCTCTCCGGCCGGTTCCGATCCTACGAAGCTCCAATATCGATCGCGGAGCAGCTTTGGGGAAGAAGGCCAACACCGTGTTCCACAGGGCCACGACCTCCTCGTGCAGTTCGTATCCCGGCACTTCGCGGGCTGCACGAAGAGGCGGAATCGCCGCTTCCATCTCGCCGGCTTCAATCCGCGTTCTCGCATGATCGAGGTGGGTCCGAAACTCGCTCTCCCGACCCGCGAGTTCGGCGGACGCCGCACTCTCGGCAAGCACCAACGGCAACTTCGTCTCCAGTTGCCCCGGCAGGCTCAGCAGGCTCACCGTTGTGCCGTGAGCCACGAGAAGCCTGGTTCCGTCGATATCCGTGACCAGGTCCTGGATCGGGTTTGGGAGGCGGATCACCCGCAACGCCCGGCCGTCATCCAGTTTCCACAGGCGAACGGTGCCGTCCTCACCCCCCGCTGCGATGGTCCCTTCAACCTGGGCAACCGCGATGACCGCTCCCCGATGCCCCCTCAGAAAACGGATATTTCGCCGATTCTCGAGATCCCAGACGGCGACTGTTCCATCCTGTCCGGCCGACAGAACCAGGGTCCCGTCATCACTCAGCGCCAGGGCCCTGACCGGCCCCCGGTGGCCTTCGAACACGTGCGCGCAGCGCCCTTGATCGAGATTCCAAACCCTCACCGTGCCGTCGGCGCCCGCCGAAACCAGCCACGGCTGCGTTGGATGCCAGATCACCGCGCTGACGAACGCACCGTGCCCCTGAAATGAACGCGTGCACTCGCCGCTTTCGATATCCCACAGCCGGACCGTTCGATCCGATCCTCCGCTCGCGATCGTGCGATTGTCGGGCGAAAACTCGGCACAGGTCGCGACTCCCGGATGGGGCCGGAAATTTCGCAACCGCTGTCCGTTGGCGACGTCGAACAGGGTCAGTGGGCCATTCTCGAGACATGCGACGAGAAGATCGTCAGCCACCGCCATCGACCGCCCCTGCCGCGCCGGTCCACCGAATTCGATGGAATGCACGGGGCGCTCTCCCTCCGGTTCCCACACCGCGCCTTCGCCCGACGCCGTGCGTGTCACCAGCCACCCTTCGGGCAAGGCCCGCAGGCTCTGCACCGGCCCATGGTGGGCCATCGTGCGAGCAACCGAATGACCCGGAAGACGCGCCGCCACGGCGTCCGTGAGCTGGTCTTCGAGATCCGGATCGAGCCGCCGCGCCCTTTCGAAGGCCTCCGCGGCGAACTCATCATCACCAAGATCTCTGCAGGCCTCGGCCAGACCGATGGCCGCAACGACATCAGAAGGGCTCTCCTCGATCACGCCCGCCAGCAATGCACGGGCTTCGTCGATCCGTTGATTCCCAACACCGGAACGCGTCTGTGCGAGCAGGGCCAGCCCCAACTCGCGTCGTTCGGCAACCGTCCGTGCTCCACTCTCTTCTAATGCCTCCACAGCTCCGCGAGGATTGTCGAGGAGCAGACGGAGCCGTCCCAGGAGCAGGCCTCCCGATCCACCGGTTCCGGACGCCCGAACCGCTTCGCCGAGCCGGCGTTCCAACTCGGCATCATTGAGGCCGTCGCGGCGCCACTCGAAGAGAGCCGAGTTGAATGTGGCTTCGACGTGTCTCGGATCAACGGCCAGTGCCTTGCGAAAGCTCCTGCTCGCGCGATCGCCGAAACCCAGGGTCACAAACGAAACGCCGCGGTTGTTGAGGGAATCGGCAAGAAGCTGGGTTCGCTGCGGCATCGGCCGCGGATACGCTTTCCCGGCGGTGTCCTCGAAAACCTCGACCAACCACCCTCTGAGAAGAGCAAATGACTGCGGTCTGTGCGCCGCGTCCTTCGCAATACAGGACCGCATCAATGCTCCGAGGCGCTCACCAATCACCGGTTCCAGTGCGGTGGGATCAGGGGGATCATCCATCAGATGCATGCGCATCCATCCGCCGAGGTGCGCTTCGCGGGTCTGCGATCCCGAGTCATTCGACATGACAAAGGGCCGCCGGCCGCACAGAATCTCGTACAACAGGCAACCGTAGGCATAGACATCAGTGGCGACGGTGCCCCGCAACGCCTGCCGCCACAACTCCGGCGCCATGTACGGGGGCGTACCTACAAGGCCACCCTCCATGGTGACCGTCTGCCAGGAGCCGCTGCTGATGCTGTCTCCGCGGCGCCCGGTGTGCCGCAACGACGGCACGACCTGCCCTCGGACATCGCCTTGCGTCTCATCCTCCGCCCCCTCCGCGCGAACCAACCCGAAGTCGGTGACGTGCGCGATTCCCTCAGAAGAGAGGAGCACATTCGCCGGTTTGATGTCGCGGTGCACGACCCCCTGGTGCTCCGCCCCATCGTCATCCTTCCAGAGGAATGTGTGGGTGTAGTCGAGACCGCTGGCAATCTGGATCGCGACATCCAACCGCTCTTCGAAAGCCGGTGGATCGTCACGTTTCATCCACTGGCTGAGGTCGCCACCGTCCACATATTCGATGAAGAGCCGCGGCATGCCGCCGATCTCCTGAAGATAGTATGCGCAGCAGATGTTCGGGTGGACACCCAGGGCGATCCATGACTCGGCTTCGCGTTGGAACCTGGCTCGGCCATCTTCAGTGGCGAGCACCGACGGGAGCGGCGTCTTGATCGCCACCATCCGCTGGAGTTCCCGGTCGAAGGCGATCGCCACGACGGCCATCCCTCCCCGGGCCACTTCTCGCACCTCGTAGCGACCATCAACCACGGATCCTTCCAACCAGCCTTTCCCATGGTGGGGCGAAGAGATGGTTGCAAACGACGGTGGATTGTCTGAGGAGGAATCGACTCGTGTGTCGCCGTCGAGCGACGCCGGAGCGGCAGCGGCTTCGGATTGAACGGCAGGCGCGGGTTTCTCCTGCAGTGTTTCCTTGTCAAGCTCCGACAGCGCCTGTTCTCGCCACCCGCGAGCGGTTGCGGAATCCGGATCGAGTTCGAGACTGCGGTCGAGCACCGCGACGGCTTCCGAATATCGCCCCAGCTTGACGAGGCAATAACCGCGGTTGAGCCAGGATTTCGCGTGATCCGGGAAGAGACCGCACCACTGCTCCAACAGCGGAAGCGCCTGATGCCACTGTTCCGCTTTCAGCGCTGCCACGATATCGCGCTTCAATTGGTCGGTATCACTGCTCATGCCTATTCAAGAATACCGCGACACCACGTTATCCTTCGTGGTTGGCGGAACTTGGGGTGGAGCTGGGGCTCGAGGTTCGGGCGGCCGAAGTTCCAACGTTCGGTTTATCCGGAATTCCGTGAGATCGAAGAGCATTTCGAGACGAGCCTCGAATGGACGGCATCGTTGCCGTCGCAACCACGAAGTCACAAAGACACCAAGGGAACACGAAGGAGTTTTTTGACCCATCACATCGCTGGAATTCGCGGAGGCAGGTATCTTCACGCTTTCAGCTTCCGCGCTTCTGATGAGTGAGGAAATCATTCGAAAAACCTTTGTGAGTTCTTCGTGTCCTTCGAGTCTTCGTGGTTCAAGATGTTCGGGCGGGCGGACGGAAACACCCCAAAGTTCGGCTCATCTCATGCAAATCCGGATGAACCAGACGTTCAACGTTTGAACGTTAAACGTTGAACGGATTGGGCATAATGCCCGGAGGGAACAGCGAATGAAAATCTCGACGACGCGGAAGACATTCGAGATCGCCGGATCAGAGATCGACTTCAAACGAAACGAAGACGGAGTCGTCACGCTCTGGGCCGAGGACGATGTCGATCTCGCGCGGGGGCTGGGCTTCGCCCACGCTCACGATCGGCTGGTTCAGATGATGCTGGTGCGCCTCGTCGGCCAGGGACGTTTGTGCGAGTGCCTGGCGAGTGACGATGAAACCCTGGCGATCGACATCTTCATGCGCGAGATGGGCCTTCGAATCGACGCAGAGGCTGATGTCGCCAATCTCGGAGCCGCCGGGCAACGCCTCTGCAACGCCTATGCCGAGGGCGTCAATCACTCCCTCGATCGTCACCGCGGCCCGCTCGAATTTGCCTTGGTGCGATACCGCCCCGAACCGTGGAAGGTCGCCGACACCCTGCTCACCATCAAGCTCATGTCGTATGTCGGTCTCGCGCAATCGCAGCAGGACATGGAAAAGCTCCTGATTCAACTGATCCACGGCGGTGTCCCGCTCGACAAGCTCAAACGCCTCGTGGCACCCCATCTCGACGGCCTCGACGACGAAACCGCACGACACATCGGCCGGCTCGAGAAAATTCAGCCGCTCCTGCCTGCGGCGCTTCGTTTCATGACGGCTCTTCCAACCGTGATGGCGAGCAACAACTGGGCCATCGCCGGATCTCGCACGGCATCCGGGAAACCCCTCCAGTGCAACGATCCTCACCTCGAGTGCAACCGGCTCCCAGCCGTCTGGTACGAAGCGGTCATGCACACTGCCGACGACTATCGAATCGGTGTCACCATGCCCGGTGTCCCGGGTCTGGTGATGGGCCGGAACCGCAACCTCAGCTTCGGATTCACCTATGGATTCATGGATATGGTGGATTACTTCATCGAGGACTGCCGGGACGGCTCCTGCCGCCGGGGGGACGAGTATCGCCCCATGGATGTGCGATCCGAAACGATCCACCGGAAAGGCGACGAACCGCTTCGAATCACGATTCGCGAGAACGACCTTGGGGTCGTTGAGTGCGATCCACTCGCACCGGAAATGAGCGACGGGTTCTACCTGACGCGCGCGTGGTCGGCTCAACGCAATGGCGCTGCCACGTCCCTCGACGCCCTGGCGGCCCTGCAGAAATCGACCACAGTGCCCGATGCACAAAAGGCCGCGAGGAAGGTCACGATCTCGTGCAACTGGCTGCTGGCAGATCGGGAGGGGAATATCGGATACCAGCAGTCCGGACTGTTGCCCGACCGCCGGCATTCCGGCCTCCACCCGGTGCCCGCGTGGGACGAGCGGTGGCACTGGCGCGGGTTGGTGCAGGCCGATCGCCTGCATTCCGACATCAACCCCGGGCGCGGGTACCTGGTCACCGCAAACAACGACTTCAATCCGCCGGACGGACCGTTGGTCATCAACCTACCGATGGGTTCGTACCGCGCCGACCGGATCGAGGCCTTGCTGGCCAAAAACCGTGACTGCACGATCGCCGACATGAAGCTGATCCAGAACGATCTGTATTCGCTGCAGGCCGAACGATTCATGACGCGGCTCAAACCAATTCTGCCCGCTACATTTGCGGGCCGTATGCTGGCCGGCTGGGACTGCAGGTACGACCGCGAGTCCCGGGGCGCGACCCTCTTCGAGACCGTCTACCACGCATTGATGCGAGAGGTTTTCGGGAAGAACCTCCTCGGAGAGGAGGCGTGGGACGCGCTCACCGCGTCGACCGCGATCTTTGCCGACTACTTTCATTTCTTCGATGATGTCCTCCTCGGTGACGACCCGATCTGGTTCGGCGGGGAGGACCGCGACACCCTGTTTCGAAGAGTCCTCACCGAGGTCCTGACCGAGGTCTACTCTCGAGGCCATCACCCCGTGGGGAAAGCGGCAGGAAATCGTCATGAAGAACATCTTCTTCGACGGCAGGTTGCCGCTGTGGCTCGGCTTCGACCACGGGCCGATCGAGCTTCCTGGGAACCGTGCGACCGTCGTTCAGGGCGGGATTTTCGAGTCCCACGGCCGAAAGACCACTTTCACACCGTCGTGGCGTTTTGTCACCGACCTCGGCGAGAACTCGGCCCAAACCGCCCTCGCCGGGGGCCCCTCCGGAAAACGGTTTTCGCGCTGGTACAAAACCGACATCGAACGGTGGCTCAACGGAAAATACAAGACATTGATCGGCAGAACCTATGAGCTGAATTCTCAATTCTCAATTCTCAATTCTTAATTCCCGCCCACGCCCCCATGATCGAAACTGTCGCAGGGAGGGTGGGCGGAATTCAAAATTGAAAATTGAGAATTAAGAATTCTGCGTTCAATTCACCAATTCCGCTGAGTCGCCTTCAGCGGCCGCCGGCGGCGGTGTCGCCGCATTCTTGCCGTTCCTGGTCTTGGTATCGAACTCGTACTCGCACCAACCGCGGCCGAGGAGTTTTTTAAGGCCTTTTCGGGTGGCGGTTTCGGGGTTGACGGTCAAGGCCGGCGGCGGCACGACCCGCGCCCGGAACCGGCCGCGGCGCAGCAACTCGAAGCGGACCGGCATCTCTCCCGGATGTTCGAGGAGGTACTCGCGGATCTCGTCGAGTTTCTGCTCGTCCATCTCGTCCAGATCGAGCACAACCCGCAGCGCCGCAGCACGCCGGGAGTCGATGCCGTCGAGGGCAACAACTTCCTCGGCCATCAACTCCACGTGATCGCCTTCACCTTTGAGACTCGCCACCACCATGACCGCGGCGCCGTCCGAGAGCAACCGCTCGTGGCTCTCGAACACATCGGGAAACGCCACCACCCTCACCGATCCGGCAGGATCTTCCAACTGGAAGACCGCCATCCGCCGGCCCTGGTTTCGGCCTTCTTTTTTGATCGGCATCACCTTCAGACCGGTGACCAGACCGCCGACCGTCACGTGCTCGGATTCCTGCTGGTTCTTCTCTGCGAGCTCGTCAATCCGGCAATCGGCATATCGGTCGAGCTGGTCGCCATAGGCCGCCAAGGGATGTCCCGTGAGGTAGAAACCCAGAACATCGCGCTCCCATGCCAGGCGTTCCTCCTGATCCAGGTGGCCCGCGCTCAACATCTCCTCTTCAAGGCTTTCAGACGGCATGTCCTCAAAGAGAAAACCCTGGCCCAGTTCTCTCTGCTCGCGTTCGCGACTCGTCATATCCAGCAGGCGTTCGAGATTGTCGAGAATGCCCTTTCGAGTCAGATTGAATGCGTCAAAACAGCCCGCTTTGGCCAGGCACTCGAGCGCTTTCTGATTCATGGAGCGAGCCGGGAGCGAGCGGAGACACTGCGCAAGCGACGTGAATCCTTCCTCACGCTCGCGCGCGGCGAGAAGCGGTTCTACCGCGGAGAGCCCGACGCCCTTGATTGCGGCCAGGCCGAATCGGATCCCGTCGGCCTCGACCGTAAAGAACGGCATCGACGCGTTGACATCCGGCGGCAGAATCTCGATTCCCATCTGCCGCGAGCGCACCAGGTACTGACTCAACTTGTCGGTGTTTGCGACCTCGGAGGTCAGCATGGCTGCCATGAAGTGGGCCGGATAGTGGGCCTTGAGATAGGCCGTCAGGTATGCCACATGGGCATAGGCCACTGAGTGCGATTTATTGAAGCCGTATTTTGCAAACGGAACGATCTGATTCCACAGCTGGCGCGCCTTGTCCTTTGGATGACCCTTTGCCACCGCGCCGCTGATGAAGTTCTCCCCTTCGCGATCGATGATCTCCTGCTTCTTCTTGCCCATCGCCTTGCGGAGGGTGTCGGCTTTGGCAAGTGAGAACCCCGCGATCTCGACCGCAATCCGCATCACCTGTTCCTGATAGACGATGATGCCGTAGGTCTCGCCGATGATCTCTTCGAGCTCCGGGAAGATGTAGGTGATCGTTTTTCGACCGTGTTTGCGATCCGCATAGTCGTCGATGAACTGCATCGGTCCCGGTCGATACAGGGCGTTGAGAGCCGCAATATCCAGAAAGCCCTGGGGCTGAACCTTGCGCAGGACGTCCTTCATACCCGACGACTCGAATTGGAAGATTCCATCCGTATTACCCGCCGAGAACAGCTCATACACCGCAGGGTCATCGAAGGGAATGTTCTCCAGATCCAATTCAGGATTCTCCGACTCCCGAATTGACGTCACGGCGTCATCAATCACCGTCAGGGTTCGGAGGCCGAGGAAATCCATCTTCAGAAGACCCAGCGTTTCCACATCATCCTTGTCGAACTGGGTCATGACTTCGCCGTGAGTGGTGCGGATCAGCGGCACGAGATTGACCAGTGGTTCGGGCGCAATCACCACTCCCGCGGCGTGGACGCCGCAGTGGCGGGCGAGACCCTCCAATCTCCCGGCGGTCTCGATCAGCAATTTCACGTCTTCGTCGCCGTCCACGAGTTCCCGCAGCTGCGGAGAGTCCTCCAGGGAGCGGGCGATCGTGATGTTGAGGTCGTCCGGAATCAGCTTGGCAATCCGGTCGACATCTCCAAACGGCATGCCCATCACGCGGCCGACGTCACGAACCGCCGATTTCGCCTTCAAAATATTGAATGTGGCGATCTGAGAGACCGACTCTTCGCCATAGAGATCTCGAACGTACTCGATGACTTCATCTCGCCGCCGTTGGCAGAAATCGATATCGATATCCGGCATGGATATTCGATCAGGATTCAGGAATCGCTCAAACAGAAGATCGAACTCGAGGGGGTCGATATCGGTTATCTTCAACGCGTACGAAACCAGCGATCCAGCCGCCGATCCACGACCCGGCCCGACAGGAATACCCTGTTCTCTCGAGTGACGTATGAAGTCCCATACAACGAGAAAATAGCCCGGAAATCCCATCTTTCGAATGATGTCGAGTTCTTGTTCCAGTCGAGCGGCATACGCCTGGTCTCCGAGCCTTCGTTGACCCTTTTTCTGCAACCTCTCTCTGAGACCCTCTTCTGCCGCCTCGGTCAAGAAATGTCTCGAGGTTTGAGTCTTTCGGAACTCCGAATTTCGGGAGATGGAGGGTGTCGGTGTCGAAGCGCACGTTGCAGCGGGAGGCTATTTCCGCAGTCCGCTCACAGGCCCCCGGATATTCCTTGAAAAGTTCACACATCTCCTGAGGAGATTTGACGTAGAACTCGGCATTGTAGGCATAGCTCCGCTGCAGGTCTTCGAGATCGCGGTTGAGCCCGATCCCGATCAATACGCGGTGCGCGAACGTGTCCTCCCGCCGGTGAAAATGGCAGTCATTCGTGGCGATCAGCGGTATTCCGGTGGAATTCGACAGCTCAACCATGCCCTCGCGTACGAACTCTTCGTCGGCGAGGCCGTGATCCTGGATTTCGAGGAAGAAGCCGTCTTCACCCAGTATTTCCCGATAGCATTCGGCAGCTGAACGAGCCCCTGCCATGTCGCGTCCCATCAAGTCGGCGGGAAACCTCGCCCGAAAGACAGGCGGAAAGTCCGATGAGACCCTCGCTTTTCGACGCCAGAAGATCCTTTGAAATCCTCGGCTTGTGGTAGAAGCCTTGGAGCGAAGCCTCGCTCACGAGTTGAACCAGGTTCGAATATCCACGATCGTTCTCGGCCAACAGCACCAGATGGTCGTACGGCTTCCTTCGCCCGGCCACCGGCGCACGCTCGCGGTGATCGCCGGGCGCCACATACACTTCGCAGCCGATAACCGGCTTGACGCCCGCCTTCAGGGCCGCTCGATGGAACTGGAATGCACCAAAGATATTGCCGTGGTCGGTGATCGCCACCGCGGGCATTTCCAACCGTGCCACCTGATCGGCGAGGTCGTTGATTCGAATCGCTGCGTCGAGCAGCGAGTAGTGGGTGTGCAGGTGGAGATGTACAAACGGCGGAACCTCGGAACGTCGACTCATAGCGCCATCATACCCCGGAGGTCCGGCCGGTGGGCACAATCGCCGTCGTACCCCAAGAATCTCCTGACGACGGGGAACCTCCGGCTCCCAACCGTGATCGTCCGAAGGCCGAATCAGCCACCCGAAAATTCTGAAACTCCGGTGAATTGAAAGGACAAAAATAGATGACTTTTTCGCGATGATGAATAGTGGCTCCGCGTTTTCGGGCACACCGCGCAGTCAAATCCATGTATCAGTTTCGATGAATTATTTCATTTTCTAGGAATATTTCTGAACAAAATATTTCCTCTTTCTCTTGACATATTTCAAGACTTACGAGATTCTATTGAAGAATTGATGAAAACGATACGCCTTTTTCGACGAGAATCACGCCCCCAATCGTACGGTGGAGACTCTCAGATCCGTGTGTATCGATCGCACGCTGCTCGTGCAATTTCGGAAGAACGCTGGGAAGTCGCTGAGATTTTTCTTGATCGAATTCTCAAAGTCGATCCCGACCACACCGAAGCTTGGCTAATGAAAGGTCACCTTCGTCATCATTGTCGAGAAGATGAACAAACGGCCGTTGACTGTTATCGAAAAGTCATTCATCTTTGCGGCCACGATTCGACGCATCCTCACGCAGAACGCGCGCGCTCATCTCTCGGTCGATTGTTGGCTGTTTGGAGTTGACGATTTTTGGTTTCTCTGACCGAAATTTTTCAATTTCTGAATCTTCCTGATCAATATTCCGTTCCAAAAAACCCGATTGCTGCTTGTTGCGGTCCCATCTACCGCCTGAATTGGTTCATCTGTCGCGGGTCCTTGGCACCGTGACCATGCTATTCTCCGCTCGTGAAAGCGACCGTGACCTCCCTGCGCCAGGCCCGCCAGATCCGACAGGTTTTCGGTCCCGTTCTCGACCGCCTCGGCGAAGTTGAGGACTTTTTCAACCGGGAGTTCGAACGGGCCGAACCGATGGTCCGGGATGTCGCCACATACGTACTTGCGAGTGGAGGCAAGCGTCTCCGTCCAGCACTGGTCCTCCTGGTCAGCAGAATGTTGGGGTACACGGGCGAGCGGGATGTTCGCTACGCCGCTGTTGTCGAAATGATCCACACCGCCACGCTCATCCACGATGACATCATCGATGGCTCGGACCTGCGGCGCGGTAAGCCGACCGCCAACAACTCCTGGGGCAACGAAACCACGGTCCTTGTCGGCGACTGGCTGTACACGCGGACCATGGATCTGTGTCTCGAACTCGGCGACGTCGACGTGATGCGTTTGCTGACCTCGGCGACATTGCGAATGACCGAGGGCGAGATCCTGGCCGACCAGATCCGCGGCCGGCTCGATATCGACGAAGCGACCTATATGGACATCACCGGCCGCAAGACCGCTGAACTCTTTGCAGCCGCCTGCGCACTCCCGGCACTCTTCAAGCCGGCGACGCTGCACCTCACGGAACGTCTCCTCGAGTTTGGCCGTAATGTTGGAGTGTCGTTCCAACTGGTGGACGATCTTCTGGATTTCACCGCCGCGCGAAACGATCTCGGCAAACCGGTGATGGCTGACCTCCGGGAAGGCCGGGCGACATTGCCAATCATCCTGTTGCTCCCGCGGCTCGACCAACGCACCCGGGAACGCCTCCAGGAGGTCGCTTCGACCGGCCGTTTTGAAGCCATCTCCGAGAGCGAAGTGCTCGAGATGGTTCGAACTTCCGGCGTCCTCGAAGAGGTTCGGCGACGAGCGAACTCATTCGCACAAACGGCGGTTGAGAACGCGGAACACTTCCCCGCCGGCCAGGAACGCGACGCGCTGATCCACGCCAGCCACATTCTCCTCGACCGAGGGATGTAGGGCCTAGCCTCTCGCCCAGCCATTTCGGATTTCGGATTTCCGCCCAACCTCCCGAGTGGAATCGTGGATCACACAAATTGGCGCAGATTCAATTGCCTCTCTGGAAATGCGCTGAGAGAAAAGCGCTTTGATCGGGCGTGCCGTCTTTGACGATTTTCGGGGTCAACGCGACCACGTCGACGGCACTTGTGGTCCATAAGATCGTCAAGGGGGGCGATCCGCGGAACAACGTTGATAGAAGAGCCCGCTGAACTCTGGAGCGCCGAGTGACCACCGATAACTGCACACGACCTGCCTACCACATTTGATCGCGAACGGAGTTAAGGCCGCTAGAAGTCCCCGCGTCGTCCCCCACGCATTCCAGGCCGGCCGGTGGATCGGGCAGCCAGGAGCCGTCCGGAGGGCCGTCAACCGGCGTCCAGGCAGAGAATCGGAGGTGGTTTTTCGCCCCCTGTGGGTCGATCACGACAACCTCCTCAGGCAGGTTGTCCTCCGTCAACGCCACCTCAACCCGATCGACACCGCCGGGCTCTCGCGGCACCAGTACGAATCCTCGTCCTTCGCGGGCAAGCACCGTGAAATGATCAAGCGCCCCCTGAGGATCCAGCACCGCGGCCAACGGTACCCGTGCCCACTCCTCGTCATCGAGGAGGTGTTCGTCACACGACGGAACCGCGAGGTCGATGAGCCGCACAACCCGGCCGTCCAAGGCCATTTCCTGCTGAACAGGTTCTCCCGACCTGAAGAGAGCCCTGTCCGGCCACGCCACCGTCACCACGCCCGCCACCTCTTCACCGGCACCCATTCCGGAAGCGATGTACTCCTGACGGTACTCAGCCCGCCAGGCGTCCTCGGCCCGCAGGGCCGCACCAAGACGTTCCAACGACGCTATCGCCGAATCCTGTGCCGCCGACACTCCACACAACGCTGTGGCAACAACACAGGTCAATCCGAGAACTCGTGATCTGGATGAGTGTTTCAGTTCAGCCCTCGAGGCTCAGTGTATTGATCGCGCGGGCGACGACAAAAACCATTTCGTTGTTGCTCTCCGGTGAGGTCGGATACAAAAAGAACCCGCTGTTCTCCATCCGGTACTCTTCCACCTGACCATGGATGATCTCACCGTCGAAGAACTCGACCCGGGCGGGGGCGCCGTTTGGAGGATCAACCGCGGCCGCACCGATGTTCATCTCCGCCTCGCGGCGTCGCGGATCCTTGAGGAAAAACACCGCCTTGAGATCTGAGATGTTGACCTGCAATTTTTCGCCGTCAGACGTCTCGGCTTCGACTGCGAAATCAAGGGGCGTGAACTCCCTCGTCAGTGCGCAGCGGGTCAGATTGCCGTCACGAAAGCGGAGCACCACCTCATTGCCTGTCGACTCCGCCATATCCACCCTCCAGGGTCGGTCTCGTCGTTGATCTCTCTTCCATGCTAGCCGGAATTGGCGAGGAGGTCCAGATGGCTACGGCACATCCGGAGGCTTAGCGCTCAACCAGGACGCTGAGGTATCCCCCGTCGACTCCCGATCAGAAGGAGCCGATCAAGATTCACGATTCAAGCGCTCAAGATCTTCGACGCCATCCGCGTCGGATCAGGAACCAGAGCATCCTGCATCGAGCATCCCAACTTGAATCTGGGCGGGTGGTCGGCTAATGTCTGAAATGCCGTCGCTTCGTCAGCACCATCGCGATTCCGAGGCGGTTACACGCTTCGATCACATCCTTGTCTCTGATCGAGCCACCGGGTTGAATCACCGCCCGAACCCCAGCCTCGTACAGCGCCTCGACGCCGTCGGGAAATGGAAAGAACGCATCCGAAGCCGCGACGCTGTTTTCCAGGTCGTGGCCGATCTCGGCGGCCTTTGCAACCGCAATCTTGGCGGCGTCGACTCGACTCATCTGACCCGCACCGATCCCCAGAATTCGGTCGTCGGAACCGACAACAATCGCATTGGAACCGACGTGTTTGACGACCCGCCAGGCCAACTCGAGAGCCTTCTCCCCGGCCTCGTCAGGACTCCGGTCGGTGACCACCTCGCGCTCCTCGCCCTCCCAACCGGTATCCGCGGCCTGGATCAGATAACCGCCGTCCACATCCCGAACCACCAACCCGCCCGTTGCCGCCGGCTCCGCCTCGAGTACCCGCAGGTTCTTCTTGCGGGCAAAGATCTCCCGCGACGCCTCGTCAAAACCGGGCGCGATGACAACCTCCGCGAACTGCTCGACAACCGCTTCGGCAAATGCAGCATCCACCTCGCGATTCGCAGCAATCACACCACCGAAGGCGGACACCGGATCGGTCGCCCGCGCCTTGAGAAAGGCCTCGACCATGCTGTCGTCAATCCCAACACCACAGGGGTTGGCGTGCTTGATCACGACCACTCCCGCTGACGGCAGATCCCAGACCAGCCGCCACGCCCCGGTCGAATCCCCGAGATTGTTGTATGAGAGCGCCTTGCCCTGGATCTGGCGAGCTCCAGCGAGGCCCCCGGCCGCCGGGCTTCGGGCAAGCACGCCCCACTGGTGGGGGTTCTCGCCGTATCGAAGCTCGACCTCGGAGCAGTTCAACAACTCATCGGCGACCACTGCCGCAGTCGCAGGTCGATCGGCGCCCATGGCTCGCGGCAGATGGGCCGCAATGGCTGCGTCGTAGGCTGCGGTGTGGCGATAGGTCTTGACCGCCAGTCCGCGCCGCGTCTTCTCGCTGACCTCTCCCTCCGCCAACTCCGCGAGGATCGATCGGTAGTCCCCCGGATCCACCACCACGGTCACACGCGCATGGTTCTTTGCGGCTGCCCTCAAGAGGCTGGGACCGCCAATATCGATCTGTTCGACCACTTCCGCGAGCTCCACTTCGTCACCGGCGACCGCATCGCGGAATGGGTAGAGGTTGACCACGACCAGATCGACCGCAGGAATCTCCATCTCCGCGAGCTGCTGTTCGTGCTCCTGTGTCGGCGCCGCGAGAATTCCAGCGAACACTATTGGATGCAATGTCTTGACGCGCCCATCGAGAATCTCCGGGAAGCCCGTGTGTTGACTGACCTCGAGCACCTCACACCCGGCGTCGGCCAGCGCACGGGCGGTGCCGCCGGTCGAGATGATCGTCCACCCCAGGTTCTGGAGCTCGGGCCCGAGCTGATCCAGTCCTGTTTTGTCGGATACCGAGATGAGTGCAATAGGTGCCATTTCGTCCTCCTCGAGACGGTGGGATTCTACACCGACCCCACCCGTCCCACCGGATACCAGATGCGAGATACCAGATACAGATGCAAGATCCGCCCGCCCCCCGGATCAGAACCTGCGGCCGATCTTGCATCTTCGGGTCTTGGCATCTGGAATCTTGGATCTTGCATCTTGGATCTTGCATCTTGGATCTTGAATCTTGCTTCTGGGCGGGCGGGCTGGGGCACTGCTACGATATCGGCATGAAACACAGAACATGGCTTGCAGTCGCTGTCGCTCTTCTGGTTTCTTCGTGCTCTCCGTCGAGCCAGCCGGCGCCCCCGGCGGACACAGTCGTCATCGGGACCCAATCCGACCTCGCGAGCTGGAACCCCTTTCTCGCCGAAGATGCCCAGGACGAGGAGATCCTGAGCCTGGTCTATCCGTCGCTGGCGGTGGAACAGGTGGACTATCAGCTCCACCCTCCAAGCTTTGCACCATCGCTGGCGGAGTCATGGGAGTGGTCGGAAGACGGCCTCAGCCTGACTTTTCATCTTCGATCCGATGTCGTGTGGAGTGACGGTGTGCCGGTGACATCGGCCGATGTTCTATTCAGCTGGCAGGCCCAGACCTCCGAGGCACTGGGCTGGGCATGGGGAGATATCACCGACTCGATCGATGGCGTCGAGGCGCTCGACGAACACACCGTGCGCTACCGGTTCACCCACGACTACCCGTACCAGCTCATGGACGTGAATGACGGCCCCATCGTTCCCGCCCACGCCTGGGGTCATGTTCCCTTCGACGAGTGGGAAAACACCGACTGGCTGGAGCTCGTCGTCTCCGCCGGCCCATTTCTTCCGGTAGCACATACTCCGCAACAGGAAATCGTCTTCGAGCGAAATCCTCGTTTCTTCATCCCCGACCGGCCGCGAATCGCACGTCTCGTCTTCCGCGTCGTACCCTCCAAGACGGGCCTCTTCACCCAGTTCCTTTCGGGTGACGTCGATATGGTCAACGGAATCCCGCCGGCGGAGGTCGACCGGATCCGGGAGCACCCCGAACTCGAGCTCAGGGTCTTTGCCGATCGCTCCTACACCCACGTCTGCTGGAATCTCGACCGTGCTCTGTTTGCCGATGCCGGAGTGCGCCGCGCTCTCGCGATGGCGATCGATCGCAATATGTTGATCGACGCGGTGTACGGAGGATTCGCGCCGCCTCGGTGGGTCCGGTGCTCTCGAGCATGTGGGCCTTCAACAGCAAGCTCGAGCCGCTCCCCTACGATCCCAAAGCCGCCACAGAGATGTTGGCGGAGGCGGGATGGATGGACAGCGACGGCGACGGCATCCTCGACCGTGATGGCCGGCCCTTCACTTTCGAAATCCTCGCTCCCAGCGAAAGCGAAGTGCGGCAGGACGTCAGCCTGCTCATCGAACGCGATCTCGAACGGATCGGAATTGCGGCATCTCCACGCTTCGTCGAGTGGGGAGCGGTCCAGGGCGCCGTCGATGAAGGAGATTTTGACGCTTTCGTCAACCGGTGGATCGAACCCACCCAGGTCGACCTCGAAGGCATCTGGCACAGCGCAGCACCGGGGGAGCCGACCTTCAACTTCGGGCACTACGCCAATGAGGAGGTCGATCGTCTGCTCGAAGAGGCGTCGGCGGCCGCCGACTCATCGCTTCAGAAACCGCTCTTCGACCGGATCCAGGAGATCATTGTCGCCGAACAGCCCTATGTGTTTCTCGTGGAGAACTCCCGGCTCGTGGGGATCAACTCGCGGATTCAGGGAGCGGAGATCAACGCCGGCAGCATCTTCTTCAATATCGCGGATTGGGAGATCGAGCGGTAATCCCGTCTCCGTCTCCGTACCTGAGGGAATCATCGCTATCGCTTTCGGAATCGCCAATGGGATCGAATGTTAGCCGCCGGAGTGTTTGCGTGGCGCTTCTATTTTGATTGCGCTCTTCTGCGGACGATCTCCCGCGTGGTTGCCACCCTTAACAATGATCGGCCCACACGCCGAACCGGTTTCAACCCTGATCGTTCCGACATTGTTAAGAATGGCACGCCCGATCAACGCGCTCTTCTGCGGTTGCGCTTCCCGCAAAGGAGCCACCTTTAGCATTGACCGACCGCTGGGCGAAAATGTTTTCGACGCGTCGATTCGGACAATGCAAAAGATGGCACCTACGCCGAACGCGCTGTTCTGCAACCGTACCCACCTATAATCGTCTCGTGACCGACCAGACCTCCAGGCTGCAGCAATGAGGCGTGTGATCCTTCGCCGTCTCCTCACCGTCATACCCTTGGTGTGGCTCGTCGTCACGCTCACCTTTGTGGTCGTTCACGCGGCACCGGGGAGCTACGCCGACACCGTGGAAAACCCACGGCTCTCACCCGAAACCCGGCAGGCAATCAGGGCCCACTACGGCCTCGACCGGCCCGCCCACGAGCAGTATCTGAGTTGGCTCGGGGCGGTCGCAACCGGCAACCTCGGCCAGTCGTTCATGTACAAAGAACCGGTATCGAGGGTGCTGAAACGAGCGCTTCCCCCGACTATCTTGCTCGCTGGCTCCGGCCTCCTGCTGACACTGGTCCTCGGTCTGATCCTCGCCGTGGCGGCCGCTCGGAATCCGTACGGCTGGGCCGATCGAACGGTCACGGTCCTCAGCCTCGGCTTGTACGGGGTCCCGTCCTTCTGGCTCGCGGGCATACTGATCCTTGTTTTCAGCCTCTCACTCGGCTGGTTCCCGGCATCGCACATGTACTCGGTCGACTCTGGAGATCTCCAGGGATTCGCTCGGCTTGCCGACCTGCTGCACCACCTCGTTCTGCCGGCTCTCTGCCTCGGCCTGGTAGGTGCGGCGGGCACCGCTCGATATCTCCGGGCCACCCTGCTCGACGTGCAATCCTCGCGCTATATTCTCGCCGCCCGCGCCCGCGGGATTCCCAGATGGCGGCTGCTCCTGGTCCATTCGCTGCGGCCCGCCCTGCTTCCGGTCGTCACCCTGCTCGGCCTCTCGTTGCCTGTATTGGTCGCCGGCTCCGTAGTCGTCGAAACTGTCTTTTCCTGGCCCGGCATGGGGCAGGTTCTCTACAACGCCTCTCGCGCCCGCGACATCCCGCTCATCCTGGGGGCCACTCTCGCGGGAACCGCCGCCGTCATCGTCGGCAATTTGGTGGCGGACATCCTCTATGCCGTGGTCGATCCGCGAACCCGGAGAGCGTCGTGAGAACGCCGAACCGTCTCGCCGTCGGCGGAGCCGGTCTCCTGGCCCTGGCGATCGCCTGCGGAGTCGGACCCTGGCTCTTGACGCCGGCCGGTGATGGCGATCCTGTACACGCCGCCCTTCTCCCGCCGGGAGCCAAGGTGAGCGTGATCGCCCTCGACGACGGCCGCACCATCGTGGCGCCCGCGATCGAAAGCGCCGGCGACGTGCTCCGTATCACCGGCACCAAACGCACGACCGAAATCGACGCTGCCCGCGTCCTGTCGATACGTGAAGCTCGGATGTGGCTCGGCAGCGACCGCTTCGGCCGCGACATCTTGCCCCGCCTGCTGCGCGCCGGCCGGACATCACTCATCATCGCCGCGCTCGGCGTCGCCATCTCGTTGATGGTCGGTCTTGCCGTGGGTCTCGCCGCGGCCACCGGAGGCCGCACCGTCGACGCGGTGCTGATGCGTTTGGTGGATGCCCTGCTCGCCTTTCCCATATTGCTGCTGCTGATCCTGGTTTCAACTCTCTTCCGTCCGGGCCCAGGCCTGCTCATCGCCATTCTCGGCCTGGTCTCCTGGATGTCGCTCGCCCGCCTGGTTCGCGGACAGGTGCTCTCCCTTCGCAACCGCAGCTTCATCCACGCGGCAAAGGTCGCGGGCACCTCGTGGCACCGTATCTGGACCCTCCACTACATCCCGAATCTCAAGGCGCCGCTCGCCCAGGACACAGCACTGCGGATGGGAGACCTGGTCCTCGCCGAAGCCACTCTGTCCTTTCTCGGTCTCGGCATCCCCGCCAGCCTGCCCAGTTGGGGCGTGATGATTGCCGAAGGACAACGGGCGATGATCGACGGGTGGTGGGTGTCGGTCTTCCCCGGCATCGCCATCACGGTGCTCGTGATCAGCCTCGCACTCATCGGTGACGGCGTTCAGAAGATCGGCAAAGCCAGGTCTCGTAGCCGTTAGAACGTTGAACGTTTGAACGTTCCCCCACCCGCCCTGAACCCCGAAGCACGAAATACTCGACGTTCAACGTGCAACGTTCGTCTCAATCCGGATTTCTCTGAGATCAAGAGAATTTTGAGGCGAGCCTCCGAAAGCATGGAGATTCATCGTCTTGCTCAGGGTCTGCAAACATGAAGAGCTCAGGAGATTACCTTTGTGAATCACGTTGGTGTCTTTGTGACCCTTCGCATCGTTGGAGACGCTGATGTGATGCAGTCCCGCGTTTGGTCGAGCGTTCGCCTTTCTGATGGGTGAGACCCAGCATTCAGCGCTCGTAACTTCTCTGTGCCCGTCTCTGTCGCGCTCTGTCGACTCTGTGGTGGTTCAAGATGGTCGGGCGGGCGGGCTGATTATTACCCAAGCGAATCCCGGCTCATCTCATGCAAATCCCGGATGAGCCGAACGTTTCACGCTAAACGTTGGCAATCAGGCGGGGGCGCCAGATACTCAACGTTCAACGTGCAACGTTCTAACGTTTCAACGTTGTTCTCTGCTAACCTTTGCCAATGAGACTGAATTGCGATTCCCGCTGTATTGTTGCCAGTATTCTGATCGGCGCGACGCTGACCTTTGTGGGTCCGGCCGTTGCCGGGGAGACGGAAATGATCGAAGCCATCGATGCCATAGCCCAGGAGATCGAGCCACAGCTGGTCGAGGCGAGACGCTGGTTTCATCAGCACCCGGAACTCTCCAACCGGGAAGAAAAGACCAGCGCCGAGATCGCACGCCGGCTCCGTGAGATGGGCTACGAAGTGCAGACCGGGGTCGCCCACCACGGAGTCGTGGCGGTTCTCGAGGGCGCCCTCCCGGGCCCGGTTGTTGCGTGGCGGTCGGACATCGACGCCTTGCCCATTGAAGAGGCCGTCGACGTCCCCTATCGCTCCACCAACCCCGGCATCATGCACGCCTGCGGGCACGACATCCACACCACAGTCGGGCTCGGCGCCGCCGAGGTCCTCATGCGGTTGAGAGATCAGCTCCACGGTACGGTCAAGTTCATCTTCCAGCCCGCCGAGGAGGGAGCGCCGGCCGGTGAGGACGGAGGCGCAGCGATGATGATCGCCGAAGGCGCGCTGGACAGCCCCGCACCGGAGGCAATTTTCGGCCTCCACGTGATGCCCTTCGCCGAGGCGGGAATTGTCGGGCTCAGACCGGGAGGCCTGATGGCCGCGGCTGATACCTTCAGGCTGACAATCCATGGACGCATGACCCACGGTTCGGCGCCGCAGGACGGGATCGACGCGATCTACGTCGCTTCCCAGATCGTGACTGCATTGCAGGCCCTTCCCTCTCGAGAGGTCGATGCCCGGAAATCGCTGGTCGTTTCGGTCGGCACGTTCAACGCCGGAGACCGCTGGAACATCATCGCTGAAGACGCCGCCCTTACCGGGACCGTGCGCACACTCGACTCCGAAACCTGGGAGCAGATACCCGAGCGATTCGAACGGATCGTCGCCGGCATCTGCAAGGCCAATCGCGCCACCTACACGCTCGACTACCAACGCGTCGCGCCGGTGGTCGACAACGACCGGGCTCTGGCGGAATTTGCGGCAACTTCGTTATCCCGCAGCCTCGGCGCCGGAAACGTCCTCGAGGTCGAGCCCATCACCGCGTCCGAGGACTTCGCCTATTACCAACAGGAGATCCCGGGCGTATATCTTTTCCTCGGTGTCGCCAACACCGCAGAGGGCTGGACCGATTACGTCCACACGCCGACCTTCCGCCCGGATGAGCGCGCGATCCTCACCGGGGTCACCGCGGCGGCGGCCCTGCTCTCTGACTTCACGGCACACAACCCAACGGGAACGGGCAAGTGACGAAAAACGTCGCTATCGTCGGCGGCGGCATCACCGGGCTCGCAGCAGCCGCGTGGCTCGAGCACGACCACGGTATCGAGAGAGTTCAGGTCGTGGAATCTGCAAGTTCGGCCGGCGGCAAGATCCGCTCCGAGAGCGATGACGGATACACGCTCGAATGGGGGCCGCAGGGCTTTCTCGACAACGCCCCCGACACCCTCGAGCTCACCCGGATCCTCGGCCTTGAAAATGGCCTGGTGCGGGCCGACGAGGCGGCGGCAGATCGGTTCATTCTCCGCAACGGAGAGCTCCGCAAAGTTGTCCCCTCGCCATTCGGTTTCATGCGGTCCGACATCCTGCCTCTCGCCGGAAAGCTGCGGCTCCTCGGAGAAGCTTTTGCGCAGAAACGGCCTGACTACGACGAGACGGTCTTCGAATTCGCCAGCCGGCGCATCGGCAGCCAGGCTGCTGAAGTCCTGGTGGATGCCATGGTCACCGGCGTCTTCGCCGGTGATTCCAGAACACTCTCTCTGGCCGCCACCTTTCCGCGAATGGCCGCCATGGAGGCCGAGCACGGATCGCTGACGCGGGCGCTGATCGCCAAGATGAGGGAGGCAAAGAAGGCCGGCACGAAATCCAGCGGACCGGCCGGACCCGGCGGCACTCTGACGACCTTGTCGAGCGGGATGGCGCGGCTGCCGTGGCAATTGTCCGAAATGCTCGGCGACCGGCTCCTCCTCAAACAGCCTGTTCAGTCGCTGCGCCGTCTCGGCGATCGTTTCATCCTCACGACCGAGAAAGGCGATATCGGCGCCAACGCGGTTCTCCTTACGCTTCCCGCCGAGAGGGCAGCGCGAATGCTCGCAGGAATGGCCCCGGGGGCGGTAGAACCTCTTTCCGAGATCCCAACTGTCCCGATTGCCGTTGTCATGCTCGGGTATTCGAAAGCAGATGCCTTTGGAAGACCAGTCCGCGGGTTCGGTTTTCTGGTGCCGCGTTGCGAGGATCTGGGCATACTGGGCACGCTCTATTGCCACGACATCTTCCCTGGACAGGCGCCCAGGCGGTCACTCTTCCTTCGCGTCATGGTGGGCGGCGCGAGATCTCCGGAGGCTGCAGCTTTCGACGACGAAAAACTGCTGGCGCACGTCAGGGCGTCTCTTGCCCGCGTGCTCGGCGCGAATCCCGCTCCGGATCGGGTCTGGATCGTTCGCTGGGAGCGGGGCATTTCGCAGTACACCGTCGGCCACCTCGACAGGGTCGCGAAAGCTGAGGCTGCAGCTGAGGCGGTCGGAATCGACCTCGCCGGTTCACCCTACCGCGGGGTCTCTGTCAACGACTGCATCAAGCAGGCGAGAGCAGCAGCGGCGAAGATCGCTGAGCGCCTTCGCCGCTGAATTCTAAGTTTTTAATTCTGAATTTTGAATTCCCGCCCCCCCAGTCAACTTGGGATGCAGATGGTCATTGAGAATTGAGAATTCAGAACTGAGAATTCAGTTCGCCAGAATTGATGACCACCGCCGCCACCGCCAGCCACACCACAACACAGGCCAGCAAGGGACGGTCGGTGAGCAGCGCTTTCGTCGGACTGCCTCCGAGCTCGTGGCGGTGGAGCAGATAGAGGTAGCGGAAGAGGCCGTAGAGGACGATGGGCACGGTGGCCATCAGGCCTTCCGACCCCACTTTGGCCACCGTATCGGGCGCCACCGTGTAGAGGGCGTAGGCGAGAACAGTAGCGCCGAGGACGACACTGATGGCGCTGTCGACCATCGGCAGGGTGTAGTGCCCGAGAACCACCCGGTGATTGCCCGCCTCCTTTCCGAGCACGACAAGCTCGGTGCGCCGTTTCCCGAGAGCCAGATAGAGGGCGAGCAGGTAGGCAACAAGGAGAATCCAGCGTGAAACCGGGACATCGATGGCAACCGCCCCGCCGACGACCCGGAGGACGAACCCGGCAGCCACCACCAGAACGTCGAGGAAGACGGCTCGTTTGAGAACCGCAGAGTAAAGGACAACCAGCGTTACATACGTGATCAGCACAGCGGGGAACCAACCGCCGAGCACGACCGAGACCGCAACAGCGAAGATGACGAGCGCCGCGGAAACCGTCAGCGCCAGCCCCACCGAGAGCTCGCCGGCCGCGATCGGCCGTTTTCTTTTCGACGGGTGCGCCCGATCCGCTTCGCGATCGATAATGTCGTTGACCAGGTAGGTGGCCGACGAGGCCGCGCAGAATGCCGCCAAGGCGAGCAGAGTTCTGACCCACGCATCGGGGTCATCGATACGGCCTGCAAAGACAATCGGTGCGAGTACGAATCCATTCTTGAGCCACTGCTCGGGCCGCATGCTTCGGATGATCGCGTTCATGGATCTATTCTACTTGTCCCGGCGCAGCCCTGCGGGCGAAGCCGGATCCCCTGCCCGAACATATGGCGCCTGAGGGAAGAGGGGATGAAGGCCTACACTCGTCGTCGGATTTGGATTTGGATGTTGGATGTTGGATGTTGGATGTCACCAGATCGTCGACCCTGCCGTGGCGATACCAAGGGGTGGGTGGGCGGATCCAATATCAAATATCAAATATCTGGGCTTGGGTGGGTGGGCAGACGACCCGATCCGTAGGACAATCACCTCGACCACCGGAGAAAACCATGCGCTACCTCAAATCCGCCCTGATCGCCCTCCTCTGTCTTCCGCTGATCGGCTGCTTTGAAGAGCCGGTCCAGGAGCACGTCCATTTGACGATTCGGGCCGATGGCACGGTGGTTGCGACCGTCGTGCAGGAGGTCGCCTCCTCCAAACGGGGAACGGACAATCCGGAGCTCTCCGATCGCCTCGAAGAGGCGCGCGAAACCCTCGAGCAGGATCTCGATCCCTGGAGCCAGAGGTTCGAAAATCTCGAGCCCGTGGCCGAACACCGGAGCATCGACAAAGTCGAAGGGGAACTCCGTCGATCGATCCGGAGCGCCGTATTTGCTTCCTTCAACGATGTCGTGGCTCTTCTGGAGGCGGACGGACTTACCGGCAATCTGATGACATCCGGCCGCGTTGCGGAGCTCGATCTCTTCCCCACCGGGGGGTCCCGTGCGACCTATTTCCAGCGGCAGGCAGCGGAGCAGCTCCTCCGGGAGTGGTCGGTGCACCTCGCCGACTACTTCGCCGCCACCGCCAATCTCTACGCCTACCTCGATCAGCGTCCTGAACGCGCGGCACCTTGCCTTGCCCACATCTTCGACAAAGAAGAGGGCTTGGGCGCGACCGGTCCTCTGGACCCGGCCGAAGAAGAGCTCACCGTCCGCGTCAAAGAAACCATGGAGGAAGTCGCCATGGCCCTCCTGGTGGAGGATGACGAGGCATTTTCCCTCAATGAGCTCGCCCGCCTCGTTTACGATCCGTTTCCCGCACGCCTCACGGTTTCAGTGGACCTGGAGGTTTCCGAAGTGGTTGGTTTCATCACCGACTCCGGATCTTTCGAACGCCCTGCCGTCGACGTCTGGAATGCGCTCAAAAAACTCGAGGGCCGCTGGATCTCACCGGATCTCGTGACCGCAGCAGCCGCGCCCGTACCGGAGGATCAGCAACCCGATCCGGACGTCTTGTTCCTGGCTTCGCAGCCCCGGCGTCATTCGAAGCCACCAACTTCGGGCGAGGTGGAGTCGGCGATACTCACCGAGTTGGTTCCGGAGGAGCTGCTCATGCTGCGCTGGCACATTCCCACGCGGTCGGGGAAAGAGCTCGATCTGCCGTCGGACGACTGGCTCGAGGTGATGGCCGCAGCGGAAGCAAGCATTCCCGACTGAGCTCGCTGGTTTCTCCGGAGCCGGCCGCGGCAACTGACTCCGGTCAAATTCCTCGGCCGTAATACCCAGCGGGAGTGAATCCGCGATTTGATTTGTTAAAGTCTGCGACATCTATTTCGAAGCCAGCAAACCGGAGGAAATACAACGTGGTCGATAATTCGATAACCGAATATCCGCCGAAGCCCCACATCGCCGACACGGCCCACATCGGATCCATGGAGGAGTACCTCCGCCTCTACCGGCTCTCGCTCGACGATCCCGAGGCCTTCTGGTCGAAGCAGGCCGAGCGGATCAGCTGGTTTCACCCCTGGAATACAGTCTTCGACCACGACTACGACAACGTCGACTTCGGGTGGTTCCTCGGCGGGCGGCTCAACGCCTGCTACAACTGCGTTGACCGCCACCTCCACGAGCGCGGCGACCAGGACGCAATCATCTGGGTGAAAGACGAACCGGGCGAGTACGAGCACATCACCTACCGCGATCTCAAGCACGAGGTCAGCAGGGTCGCCAACGTCCTGCGCTACCACGGCGTTCGCCGCGGCGACAGGGTGTGCCTCTACATGCCGATGATCCCGGAACTCGCCTACACCATGCTCGCTTGTGCACGTATCGGCGCCGTCCACTCGATTGTCTTTGGCGGGTTCAGCGCCGAGTCGATTCGAGATCGAATTCTCGACGCCGGCGCAAAAATCGTCGTGACCGCCAATGAAGGCCTTCGCGGGGGCCGCACCCTCCGTCTCAAGGAAACGGTGGATCGGGCAGTCGACGGCCTCAACGTGGTCGAAACGGTTCTGGTGGCACGGCGCACCGAAACAGAAGTGGAAATGAAACCGGGCCGCGACTATTGGCTCGACGAGGAATGCCGCCGGCAACGCTCCACCTGCACCTACGAGTGGATGGGATCGGAAGACCCACTCTTCATCCTCTACACCTCAGGATCGACCGGCAAACCCAAGGGGGTTCTCCACACCACCGGCGGCTACATGGTGTATGCCGCCATGACCCACGAATTGGTCTTCGACTACCACCCCGGAGACATCTACTTCTGCGCCGCGGATATCGGCTGGATCACGGGCCACAGCTACATCATCTACGGGCCGTTGGCCAACGGCGCCACCACGGTGATGTTCGAATCGGTCCCAACCTATCCGGATGCCGGGCGGTATTGGCAGGTGGTTGACGATCTCGGCGTCAATATCCTCTACACGGCGCCCACCGCAATCCGCGCCATCACCTGCTTCGGCGACGACTTCGTGACCCGGTATTCGCGGAAGAGCCTGCGCATCCTCGGCACGGTTGGAGAACCCATCAACCCCGACACCTGGCGCTGGTACCACGACGTGGTCGGCGAAGGCCGTTGCGCAATCGTCGACACCTGGTGGCAGACCGAAACCGGCGGCATCCTGATGACGCCTCTCCCGGGCGTCACGCCGCTCAAACCGGGATCGGCGACCCTTCCCTTCTTTGGCGTCAAACCGGTTTTAGTGGACAACGACGGGAAACTCCTCGTGGAGACGGAGGCCTCTGGAAATCTCTGCCTCGAACGCACCTGGCCGGGTCAGGCGCGCACCGTGTGGGGCGACCACGAACGCTTCCACGAAACCTACTTCACCCAGTTCCCGGGCTACTATTTCACCGGAGACGGGTGCAGGCGGGACGCCGACGGCTACTACTGGATCACCGGACGCGTCGACGACGTCATCAATGTCGCCGGCCACCGTCTCGGCACCGCCGAAATCGAAAGCGCCCTCGTCGAGCACGACGCTATCGCCGAGGCCGCCGTGGTCGGGTTTCCCCATCCAATCAAGGGTCAGGGCATCTTCGCCTTCGTTTTCCTCAACTACGACGTCGACGTCAAGGACCCCAACGAGTTGATCGGCGCCTTCAAGGAACAGGTCCGGCACGTGATCGGTCCGATCGCGAGTCCGGACTCCATCCTGATCGTGACCGGTTTGCCCAAGACCCGTTCGGGCAAGATCATGCGCCGTATCCTGAGGCAGATCGCCGCCGGCGAGTACGAGGACATGGGAAACGTCACAACATTGGCCGACCCATCAGTCGTCGAAACCCTGATCGAAGCCCACAAGGAGATGGTCGGTGAGAGTTGACCGCGGCCCCTCGGCCTTCGATCACTCTCATGTGTTGAGCGCGCTTTTCTGCGGTAGCGCTTCCCGCAAAGGAGCCACCTTTAGCATTGACCGACCCGAGGGCGAAACTGGTTTGGACGAATCGATTCGGACAATGCAAAAGATGGCACCTCCGCCGAGCGCGCTCTTCTGCGGGCGGCCCACCAGCCGCAATCAGCGAGTGACTCCGGGCGGTATGACAGGTTAGGATCAGGTCGGAGGTCCCGTGACTACAAACTCTGGCAAGACAGGCAAGTTTGACGACGAGTTGAGGATTTCCGAGCACTTCCCTCGCCGGAACTACGAGGACTGGGAGGAAGAAGCGCGCCGGTCTCTGCGGGGGCAGCCCCTCGAGTCGCTGACGGTCGCAACCCACGAGGGCATTCCCGTCAAACCTCTCTACACGACCGAAGATCTTCCTCTCACACCGCTCCAAATTCCCGAGAAATCCAGCCGAAGCTGGAGCACGTGCTGTCCTGTCGACCTTCGGAGACCGGAAAAGGCGGTCCTCGAGGCGGCACGGGGCCTCGCTCAAGGCGCTGACTCCCTGTGGCTCAAGGTCGATCGCAGAATCAGCGGTTGGGGCCGGCTCAACATCGGCATCCTGGCTCGCCTCCTCGAAATCTCCCGCGAAGCACCCATCTATCTCGATGGCCGCGGCGCCACGCCGGCCCTGGCAGCCGTCGTGGCCGCAGCCTCCCAGCGAACTGGGAAAGCCAGTAACTTCCATGGTGGTTTCGACTTCGACCCGCTGGGCACCCTGGCCGCGGACGGAGTCTTGAAGTGGAGCCTCGAATCCAGCTTCGAATTGATGGCCGAAATGGTGAGCTGGACCGCAGAACACACACCCAAGCTCAGCGTCATCGCGGTTTCTTCCATTCCTTACAGCAACGGCGGCGCGACCGCCGTCGATGAACTCGCTTTCGCCCTCGCAACCGGAGTCGAGTATCTCCGCCGCCTCGAAATGACGAATCTGGCGCCCGAGCTCGCCGGCCGGAGCTCACGGTTCATCATGCCGGTCGGACGCGACCTGTTCATGGGAATCGCCAAGCTCCGGGCACTGCGATCCTTATGGGGCCAGATCCTCGGCGCATGCGGAGTGACCGGAGACGAATCCAGCCCAACGATTCACGCGGTCACATCGCCGCGCTGCCTGACAACCCGAGACCCCTGGGTCAACATGCTCCGCGCCACCAACGAAAGCTTCGCCGCTGTGGTCGGTGGTGCGGACCTGATCACCGTTCTCCCCTTCGATTCCGCGATCGGACAATCGGACGATCACGCGTTCCGGCTGGCGCTCAACACCAGCAATGTCCTCCGTGAAGAGGCGCATCTTGGCGCCGTGTCCGACCCGGCTGCCGGTTCCTATTTCGTTGAAAACCTGACCCACGAGTTGGCCCTCTCCGCATGGAAGAAGTTCCAACACATAGAAAGTTCCGGCGGCATGGTCACCTATCTCCGATCGGGCGCGGTGGCACGCGATCTCAGCGACGGACTCGCCCGCAGGCGTCAAGCTGTCGCGACGCTCCGCGACCCCATCACGGGTGTGAGCTCCTACCCGAACCTCCGTGAAGAGCCGTTGCAGCGGACAACCGGGAAGCGCAGCGGCAGGCGATCGCCGGACGACGAATCAACTGCAGTGCATCGGATCGTGACCGACCACCCCGGCTCGTTCCCCGCAGCCGTGGAGGACGCCGAGGGCGGCGTCAGCGTCCTCGAGTTGATCGAGTTGCTCCCGGGCGACGGTGTCGCCGAAAAAATCGTCAGCATCACGATGGGGCGGGATTCCCGACCCTTCGAGGATCTCCGCGACGCAGCGGACCGCCAGCTCGCCACGGCGGGCGTACGCCCCCGGGTGTTCCTGGCCGGTATGGAATCTCCGGAACAACTTCGAGCCGAAAACTCTTTTGCGGTCAATGTCCTGGCCTCGGGGGGAATCGCCGCGGTTGAAGGCGAAGGAATCGACAGCCCGGAAAGTTCGGCTGCGGCCTTCGCCGCCAGCGGCAGCCGATCGGCAATCATCTGCGTCACCCGGGAACGGGCGGACGTTGACGTCCCGTTGCTGGCCTCTTCGCTCAAGGAACGGGGTGCACAAAGGGTCCTCGTGTGCTTGGAGCCCCACGACCACCAGTCGGCCTGGCGTTCGGCCGGTGTTGACGGCTATGTCCATCGCGGCTGCAATATTCAAGCACTTCTCGCCGATCTGCTCGAGGTCGAGAGGATGGATCATGTCTGAAAACCGCATTCCCGATTTCAGCACGATCCCGTTCGCCGCCATCCAGCCCGCCGGGAGAAAACGCGAACGGTCTGAACCCAAACCCTGGATCACACCCGAGTCCATCGCCGTGGCGCCCACGTACGACGCGAGCGATCTCGAAGGCATCGATCACCTCCATACCCTGCCCGGCTTTGCGCCCTTTGTTCGCGGCCCCTACCCAACCATGTATGCCGCCCGGCCATGGACGGTCCGGCAGTACGCGGGGTTCTCCACCGCAGAGGATTCAAACGCCTTCTACCGCCGCAATCTCGCCGCCGGCCAGAAGGGCCTTTCGATCGCTTTCGACTTGCCGACTCACCGAGGCTACGACTCGGACAATCCTCGGGTCAGCGGTGACGTCGGCATGGCCGGCGTGGCGATCGATTCGATCAAAGATATGCGAATCCTCTTTGACTCCATCCCCCTCGATCGGGTCAGCGTGTCGATGACGATGAACGGCGCGGTCATCCCGATCATGGCTCTCTACATCATCGCCGCCGAAGAGCAGGGCGTGTCTCCGGATCAACTGACGGGGACTATTCAGAACGACATCCTCAAAGAATTCATGGTCCGCAACACCTACATCTACCCACCGGAACCGTCGATGCGGATCATCGCGGACGTCTTCCGATTCACCTCGGAGAGAATGCCGCGCTTCAACTCGATCTCGATTTCCGGCTACCACATGCAGGAAGCCGGTGCGACCCTCGATCTCGAACTCGCCTACACCCTCGCCGACGGCATGGAGTACATCCGAACCGGTATCGGCGCAGGAATCGACGTTGACGGATTCGCCCCGCGCCTCTCCTTTTTCTGGGCCATCGGCATGAACCCGTTCATGGAGATCGCCAAGCTCCGCGCCGCACGGCTCCTGTGGGCGGAGATCGTGCGCCGCTTCGGCGCGTCGGATCCCCGCTCGATGGCTCTGCGAACTCACTGTCAGACCTCGGGATGGAGCCTCACCGCCCAGGACCCTTTCAACAACGTCGTCCGCACCTCGATCGAAGCGCTCGCGGCCGCCTTCGGCCACACCCAGTCGCTCCACACCAATTCGCTCGACGAAGCGCTGGCGCTGCCGACCGACTTTTCGGCCCGCATCGCCCGCAACACCCAGATCCAGCTTCAGGAAGAAACCGGAATCTGCCGGGTCGCGGATCCGTGGGGTGGTTCGTACTATGTCGAACGGCTGACCCACGACCTCGCGCATCGCGCGTGGGAGCACATCTGCGAGGTCGAAGAGCTTGGCGGCATGGCCAAAGCGATCGCCGAGGGACTCCCCAAACGGCGCATCGAGGAAGCGGCCGCCCGCACCCAGGCACGCATCGACTCCGGCCGTCAAACGATCGTCGGGCTCACGCGGTTCAAAACCAAAGGCACCGACGTCCTTGACGTGCTGAAAGTCGACAATACAGCGGTTCGCTCGGCGCAGCTGGCGCGTCTTGAAGAGCTGCGCGCCGAACGCGACGACGACCTTCGTCGACGCAACCCTCAACGAGGTGGCGTTGGTGCGCAGAAAACCGGCGAAGGAAATCTGCTGGCGGCCGCGGTCGAGGCTGCCCGCGCCGGCGCCACCGTCGGAGAGATTTCCGACGCGATGGAAAAGGTCTTCGGGCGCCACCGGGCCACCATCCAGGCCATCACGGGGGTGTACTCTTCTGAAGTTGGAGAGGATATGGAGGATGTGAAGAAGGCGCGCGCGCTGACCGACCGATTTGCCGCAACCGATGGCCGGAGGCCGCGCATCCTCGTGGCCAAGGTCGGCCAGGACGGCCACGATCGCGGCCAGAAGGTCATTGCGACCGCGTTTGCCGACCTCGGTTTTGACGTCGACATCGGCCCGATGTTCACCACGCCCGAGGAGACGGCACGCCAGGCGGTGGAGAACGATGTCCACGTTGTCGGCGTTTCCTCTCTGGCCGCCGGACACCTGACCCTCGTGCCGCAGCTGAAGGAAGACTCGAGAAACTCGGTCGGCCCGATATCCTCATCGTTGTCGGCGGCGTCATCCCGCCGCAGGACTATGAAGCGCTCCGCGAGGCCGGCGCCGTCGTTCATATTCGGTCCGGGGACGAACATCCCCGAAGCGGCGATCGAGTTGATCGAGGAACTCGAGCCTGACTGCGGTAAAGACGTTAAGGGCTACCCCATACCTGCCGATGAATCAGTCCGTCTCCTCGACCGTCCCTCGTCGTTCGTCCAGTCGAGCCATCTGATCTCGACCACGTCGGTCGGTTCCGATGGTCAGCACCATGACTGCCCGGTTGCCGTCGGTGAACCACGGGTCACCGGTGAGGTTGCCGCGCGGCTCCTCCGGTGACACGAAACCCACCCCACCGACCCTCGCATAGGCCTTCAGCGCCTGGGCGTAGATGAAGTCTTGAACCAGCGTCGCCCGGGTATCGTCCACGTTGGGGTCGATGCGGTGGGTGGTAAGGGTCTTGCTCTTGGTGGTGAAGCGGCTGCCGATGTCGCGGCTGATCTGACCGATCATCACCGGCAGGCCCTTGACCGTCACCGGCGCCAGCCACAGCCGCAGGTGATTGCGGTAGTGGATATTGGAGCGCACCTTCTGCAGCGCGACGTCCTGCGCCCTGCCATAGACGTAGAGATTGCTGATCGGGGCATAGCGATACTGCGCCGCCAAAGATGCCGAAGAACCCGGTCTTGAGGGCCGATCCGGCTCCCATGGCCGCCGTCGGGTCCCACCCCGAACGGAGAAATGCGGGCCACACCGCCTCGGCGTCGCCGATAATCACCAAATTGAGGGGGTCCCCGGTCTTGCGTGCCGTCGGCGTTGGTGACGGTGTGCCGGTTGCTCCTCGATCCACTGCAGAAAGGCCGCGTTTTCGGTGAAATCAACGATCTCCTGGTCCGGGAAAGAGGGCTCGTGATAGAGTTCGCCGTCGTCGAGCTTGTGAAAGTCGGCATTGAAGCCCGGGACCTCGGTGACGAACTCCACGTGGACCGCCTTGTGTTCGCTGAAGACCTCCACCAGGACCCAGCGGACACCCCGGCTCCGGTTGGTGAACACAAAGCCCGAGACCGTCTCTCCCGGCGGGATGAGAAACGGCATGTGGTTTTCGTAGTAGAACCACTTTTTCTCGGTATTGGCCTTTTTCGACCACCTCCAACTGGTCTTCTGCGCCACTTCGAGGGGGGCGAAGTACTCAGGGTCGATGCTTCGCGGCATGAACAGCATCTCGTCGTCGGTGTCGTTGGTGATCTCGAGCCACACGGGCTGGATCTTCTTTTTGTAGAGCTTGCAGTCGAAGGCGGCTCGGGCCTCCTCGGCGGTCAGAACGACGATCGAAGCCGTGACGCCGTCCTCGGTCTGGGTCTCGGCCCGTTGTTTGAATCCGACTTCGGTCATGGGTGTCGGGTTGAAGGTCCGGCAACCCACGACAACTGCCAGTACCGCACCCAAAAGTGCCGCCCGTTGTGCAAATCTCATCGTTGCGAACCTCCCGAATTCCGGTTGCCTGAGAATATCATTTCGAATGTGAGGCCGCCGTTTCCGGTCATTTCAACCAAAACAAAAAGGGTTCGCAGGCCACCCATTCAGTCGTGGAGAACCTACTGTTGACCCTGGCGGACAATCCACGGGTGGCTGTACCAGTGAAAGGCACCGCCGTCGGCCGTCGGTGCGGTGCAATTGACCCGGTTGCGGCCGGGTTGAAGGTCTGTTTTGGGTGAGACCGCAAACCGGCGGCCCGGCTCGATCCACTCGACCGCGACCTGCGCCCTGGCCGCCGACAAAACAGGCCAAGCGTTCGAGGTC
The DNA here is from genome assembly GCA_963769215.1 of Candidatus Sulfomarinibacteraceae bacterium. Lineage (GTDB taxonomy): Bacteria > Acidobacteriota > Thermoanaerobaculia > Thermoanaerobaculales > Sulfomarinibacteraceae > Sulfomarinibacter. The sequence goes on from CAVYKX010000004.1 coordinate 87,343, forward strand.
GGCGTCGGTGTCCGCGAGGGTGACCTCGATGCCGGGCCGAAGGGACGAGGTGACCGGGTCCCACGGTTGTACCGCCGCCACCGGGAGGGGGCGAGTCGCCACTTTGACGGCGAAGTCCTCGATATTTGCGTAGACCTCCGCCATCGGAAACCTGGGCAGGGCGCGCGGATCACTGGTTTTGCCGACGGCGCCGGATTGCTGACCAAAGGCGACATAACCGAGGTTTTCACCAGCTCCGCCGCGCTGGTGTCGTACTCCCCATAGGGGTAGGCGAGGATCCCGGGGAGGGGCTGCAGTTCTTCCGCCAACCGCCTCTCGGCGTGTTCGATGTCCGCCCGCACCCGGGCCAGGCGATCGATCTCGCTCACGACCCCCGGCCACTCGACGTAGGATCGGTGACTCGAACCGTGGTTGGCGAAGGTCGCGCCGCCCTCCGCCATTGCGCGCATCTGGCTCCACGTCATGTAGGTCCCGCGGCCGGCGTCGACGGTATCGGTGGCAACGAAGATCGTAAAGGGGTAGCCGCGCGCCTTGAGACGCGGGTACGCCACTTCGTACACCGACAGATAGGCATCATCGACAGTGATCACCACCGCCCTAGTCGGGCAGTTCGGTCTCACCGCGGATGGCTGCCACGACATCGCCGAGGGGAACCACAGTGTAGCCCGCGTCTTCGAGGTACTCGAGGTGGGCCTCGAACTGCTCGACCCGAACACTCGTCGAGGGGTAGCGGTCCTCCCCGAAACGGTGGTACATGAGCACGACGGCCTCGTCCGTCGCGAACGCCGCCCCGCACGCCAGGACGAGGCCGACGGCGATGGAGGCGGCCCTCACGAGATCACTGTGCGCCTTCACCTACCGGAACCAGAAAGATCGTCGGACCGTCACCCAGGAAGGCGTCGTCCGCCGGATCGAGCTTGTTGACCCGCATGATGTCGTGCAGCGAATCCACATAGGCCGCACCCCGCTCGGAGTACTTGTCGAGGGTCTCGGCCAGCTCCCAGCCGCTGATCCTCTCGCCGTCCGCACGCATCTGGGAGCGCCGCGCACGCAAAGCGGCATAGCCGCGTGGGTGTTGAGGTTCATCATGTATGCCATGACAGATCCCAACGGGCTTTCAAATGCCGCGATCCGGTAGTCACCCATGCCCTCCCGCTGCTGCTGCGGTTTGATGCCCTTGCCGCCCCACGACCACTGTCCGAACAGGGCGTTGCCTTCGGCGGCAAAGCGCGAGGTCCCCCAGCCGCTCTCCTCTGCGCACTGGCTCAGAACCAGCGACACTGGGACCACGTCGACTCGCACCATGAGCTCATCAAGGGCCTTGCTGTCGATGACGGCGCCCTCGTCCTTCACGACCCCATAGCGAACCGCCAGCTTGGACGAGCCAGGCGTGGTCATCACCACCCAACTGGCCGGAAGCGGTGAGTTGTTTGCCGAGCTCGACCAACCGGCTGCGGTCGCGCAGGATCAGCTCATTCGATCTCAGCGCGAGCGGCGCCAGGGCGCGGAAGAAAATCCGTTTCTTGGTCTGCACCGTGACTTCTTTGGAGACGGTGTCCCGCCACCGCGATGCGATCTCAGTGAGGTATACGCGAGGTATTTCGCGAATTCCAGCCTGCCAGGCCTCGGGGGTGTATTCGAGCTTGTCAAACAGGACCTGCACTTGCTCGTACGAAGAAAATTCGAAGCGTTCTTCGGGCCGGCTCCCGGGCTCGGCCGAAAATGTAGGTGACGACATCCCACAGACCGCCATCACGATCACCAACCAGCCAACAGAGTGTCGTTCGCGCATAGTTTGAACTCCTTCTTGAGATCAAGATCATAGCAGCCCGCCGGCTCTCCGGCGCGCGGAATTTTCATCCCCCAGACGATCCCGGTTGGCGGGCACCGATCAGACCACGTATGATCGACTCAAGCGAGGAGAAGCTGTTCACAAATGCCGCACCCATCTCTTGAAATCGAACGACTTCTGGGCGGAATCCGCGACCGCGACCGGGCGGTGATCGGACGTGCGCTCACTCTGGTCGAGTCGAACCTGGCGACCGACCGGCGTCTCGCCCAGGAACTCCTGACGGTCCTGTTGCCTCTCACCGGCAGCTCTCAGCGCATCGGTATCTCCGGCGTTCCCGGTGTCGGCAAGAGCACATTCATCGAGACTTTCGGCTGCAGCGTCGTGGACAAGGGGCACCGTGTCGCCGTGCTGGCCGTCGACCCTTCCTCATCGGTCTCGAAGGGCTCGATCCTCGGCGACAAGACCCGGATGGAGAAGCTTGCAGTGTCCGATGCGGCATTCATCCGACCCTCCCCCACCGGCGGGTCGTTGGGCGGCGTCGCCCGCAAGACCCGCGAGTCGATCCTGGTTTGCGAGGCGGCTGGCTACGACGTGGTCCTGGTAGAGACGGTGGGAGTCGGTCAGTCGGAGACGGCGGTCGCGGGAATGGTGGACTGCTTCCTGCTGCTGATGCTCACCGGTGCAGGCGACGAGTTGCAGGGCATCAAACGCGGCATTCTGGAGCTCGCAGACGTCATCGCGGTCAACAAAGCGGACGGCGCCAACGCCGAAGCAGCCGAGCGCGCCCGCACCGAGCTCGAACGTGCGCTCGCCATCCTGCGCCCGGCGGGCGATAACGGGTGGACGCCAAGGGTGGTGACGTCATCCGGAAACACCGGGGCCGGTGTCGACGAGGTGTGGGAAATCATCGAAGAACACCGCGCGGTGATGGATGCCGACGGAGGGCTCGAACGCCGCCGCAAAAAACAGCTCCTGGGCTGGATGTGGGAGATGGTGGACGAGGGGCTGCGAAACGCCGTTCGCGAACACCCGGGAGTTGCTGAGACCCTGACCTCCGTCGAGTCCGACGTCCTCGAAGGCCGAACGACCCCAGCCGCCGCAGCAGAGCACATCCTGAAGACCTTCGGCACCTAGGCGAAAAGGTCAGGCAAGGAAAGAAAGGGTCGAAACATGACGTCGCAGGAACAGATCAAGAAGGACCTGATCGATGCGATCAAAGCGAAGGATATCGAAAGAAGAGAGGCGCTACGCGTCGTCCTCGGCGAATTCGACCGTCAGGGTCAGAAGGCGTTGAGCGACGAAGAGGTCGCCGGGGTCCTGCGAAAACTCGTGAAATCCGAACGGGAGACCCTCGAATTGAAGGGGGAGTCCGACTCGGCGTTCATCCGCACCCTCGAGGCCTACCTGCCGAAGATGGTGACGGACGAGGAAATCGCAGCCTTCATCCGGGAGAACATCGATTTTTCGGTATTCAAGAACACCATGCAGGCCATGGGTCCGATCATGAAACATTTCGGTGAGACAGCGGACGGCCACGCCGTCAAACGGGTCCTGCAATCGTTGGGAGACCCGGAAAGCAAATCCTGATCGCCAGGCCCTGGTAGGGTGGGCTTCAGCCCACCACCAGAATCGCTCACGTACGTCACGCAACCGTGAATCCCGAAACGATCCTGAAGGTGGGCCAGGGCCCACCCTACTCGGAACGCTCCCTCTTTGTAGGGTGGGCCTCGGCCCACCTTCAGAATCGCTGGTCAGCTACCACGGCTGGAATTGCAGCCGCATGAGGAAGATATTGGCGGTTCCCCGGTCTTTCGGGTTGGCAAGGACGTAGTTGAATTCGACCCGGGTGGTGGCGTTGACGTACCAATTCAAAGAGGCACTGATGTCGGTGAGGTCACCGCCTTCGACCAGGCCATCGGTGAGGTCGATGGTGGATAGCCGTCCGACCACCTCCCAGGCGCCGCCGTTTCTCTTCTTGAACGGGTTCCCCTTGGTGTACTTCTTGGTCGGTCGCGGGCGGTCGAAGGTCCCGCTGTTGGTGCGGTAGGGCTTGCTCTCTCCGGTCAGAAACCAACCGACCTGGATATAGGAACCACTGAATCTGGGGTCGCCGTAGTTCTGGGCCGAGACATCGCTATCGATGTACTCAGCCGCCACCCACAGAGGCCCCTGAACCGTCGCGAACTCGAGGCCCCACAGCCTGATATGGCCGACATCGAGATCTCCGGTATCCACCAGGAAGTCGACAAAACGCGCCTCCGGCCGCGACCGGTACTGGAGGTCCCCCCGCTCGGCGACCTCGAGCTCAAGGAAACACCGACATGGATGAGTTCCCGCCCTTCGTTTCGGTACTCCAGACAGATGAGTGAAGCGACCGGTCAGCGACAACGACGACTTGGTGGCGTTCTGCTCGCTCGACTGACCGAAGGAGAACATCCCGAAAGCCCAGCTGAAACGCCCATCCCGCCCGGAGTCATGGACCATCCAGCCGATGTTGGATCCCGGCGTGATGGTCTGCACCGGCAGGGATCGTTCCATGAAGCCGATGTTGTAGGAACTGGTCTGCCGCTCGAGGCTGAAGGGCTCATTCATGAAACCCAGCCTGAGCTTGCCGAGGTAGGCCCCCCAGACCTCGAGCCCTCCTTCGGATCCCTCGATCCAGGCATCGCTCAACCCCCAGTCGGGACCAAGGTCGAATGCGACGTTGAAGTTGAATTTATTGACACGCCCCGCCGCATAAAGCCCAAAACGGCGCACACCGAAATCGGTCTCGATCGGTTCATAGTACTCGTCATAGTTTGTGTCGCCGCTGCCGACCGTACCGTCGAACTGTGATCTTGCCGCCGATTCTGAATTTGAGTTTGCCGTCGAACAGACTGTAGCGCGCGAGACCCCGCATGGCGGCGACGAAATTCCCCCATTTCGTCTTGACCGGTTCGGGCTCGATCTCGTCGAGATCGAAGGGCTGATAGTCGGTAAAGGCCATTTCACCGGGGTTGGTCTCGAGTCGCTCTTGTCGACGTTTTCTTCGCCCTCCCCGCTCTCGGCGGTCCGGAGTCGGCGAAGGTTCAGCGCGGGTTTTTCGGCCCCTTGACATCTGTGATGGTGCGGTCGCGGTGTCTGCTCAGTCCGCTCTCAGCGTCCTGTGGCAGGTTGGGCGTCGCCGACGGGGTCGGGGAGGGCGATCGCGATCGGGAGAGGAGTCGCGACGGGCGCAGGAGTTCCTCCGGGAACAGGCGATGGCGTGAGCTACCGCCGTGCGGCCACGGCGGCGGACTCTGGGCGCCGGCCGCCGGCTGCCAATAGAGCAGTACCGCCGAACCCGACAGCAGGGCCCTGTTCATCAACTTGGAGGATATCGTTGTCTGTGCACGGTGACATCCTAACGCAAATGATCAGGCTTTCGCCCCATCCGGGTGCTCTTCGCACCAGCAACCACAGGAAGAACGGCGCACCGAGGAAGGCGGTGATCACACCGACCGGCAGCTCGGCGGGCGCGAGAACGATCCTGGCAGCGGTGTCGCACACTGCGAGGAACGCGCCACCGAACAGGATCGACGCCGGGAGGAGGAGGCGGTGGTTCGGTCCCACCAGCAGCCGGCAGATGTGGGGCGCCATCATGCCGACAAAGCCGATGGGACCGCAGCCGGCAACCACGCCTCCGACCATGATCGAGGTGGCGAGAAAGAGGATGGTCCGGGTTCGGGCGACGGCGACCCCCCGGCTGGCCGCGATCTCGGATCCCGTGGCAAGGAGGTCGAGCTCGCGCGCGTGCCACGAAAATCACGAGAGCGCCCACCAACACCACCGGGGCCATGTGGAGGACGGTGCGCATGTCGACCGCCCCCAGACCGCCCATCAGCCAGCGGATGATGCGGTAGGAGTCGCCGAGCGACGCCGTGTACTGCACGAAGAGGATCACGCTCGAAAAGAAGAAGTTCATGGCCACGCCGGCGAGCAGGAGAACCGTCGAGGAAAGACCGGGCCGCAGCCGGGTCAGGGCCCACACCACGCCCACCGCCAGCAGCGCGCCCGCGAAGGCTGCCGCCACGTTGGTGGACAGACCGAACACCACCAACGACAGCCCCAGCCTGCTCGCCAGCGCGACACCGAGCGATGCCCCACTGGCGACACCGAGGGTGTACGGAGTCGCCAGGGGATTGCGAAACACGGCCTGAAAGACCGCCCCACCCAGGGCCAGACCGGCGCCGCCGACAAACGCCGCCAGAACCCGGGGCACCCGGATCTGCCAGAAGATGATGGCGGCCGGGTCGGTCCCTCGCGGGTCGCCGAGAACCGAGAGCGGCAGAGCCTGCATGCCCACCAGCGGCATGAGTGCAACCACCGCCATCGCGGCAGCACCGAGCACGACCAGGCGCACGCGCTGGCTTCACGAGCCGTTCCTCGCCGGCAGGACCAACGGCAGGCCGCGGTGACCGCCCGCCACGAGCCGGAATTCAGCATCGAAGATATCCGCCAGCACCTCGTTCGTCGAGAAGATCGACGGGGGGGCCGACGCGCTCGACCCGGCCGTTCTTGAGTGCGAGGACCGAGTCGGCCGAAGCAACGGTGCTGTTGAGATCGTGGGTGACGGCGACCACCGTCAACCCCTTCTCCGAGTGCAGGCGATCGAGGAGATCGAGGATCTGCACCTGGTGGCGGTAGTCGAGGAAACTGGTGGGCTCGTCGAGGAGCAGAATCGAGCCTCCCTGGGCGAGTGCCGCCGCAATCGAGGCTCTCTGGCGTTCACCTCCGGAAAGCGAGGCCATCGATCGATCCGCAAACTCCGTCACTCCGGTGAGATGCATGGCTTCGATCACGGCCGCCGATCGGTCTCGGTGAGCGCAGCCCACGCCGTCAGGTGGGGGATAGCGGCCCATCTCCACAAAGGACCGAACCGTGTAATTCGAGCGATCCGCGCATCGGGCTGCGGCACATAGCTGACGATCCGAGCGAGGTCGCGCCGGTTGTACCCTTGAGGTGCTCGTCCGCAGATCTCGATCCGGCCGGCGGTCGGTTCGACGATGCCGTCGAGGCAGCGCAGCAGAGTGGACTTCCCCGCTCCGTTGGGCCCGATGACGGCCACGAACTCGCCACGGTCGACCACGAAGATCGATCTCCCGCAGAATCTCCGCCTCGCCGAAATCGGACGCAGAGACCGTCAACGAGAATCGCCGGCTCGGCTCACTGCGTCTCCCAATCGAGCTCCGGGTGCAGCGGCCTGCGCGACCTCCCGCACCATCTCGGGCAGCCGTGGCCCGGGCACGACCATCAGATCGCCCTCGAGAACCCGCACCCGGTCCTCGCGAACCGCTCGAAGCTCGGTCAGCCGCCGCCAGCCCGGCGAGGATCTCGTCGATCTCGGCGCCCCGCTCCTCGACACCGGCCACCACATCGAGCACCACATCAGGGTCGAGGGCCGCCAGGCCTTCGCGCGAAAGTTCCGGGTAACGGACCAGACCGCCCTCAACGGCGTTGACGCCGCCGGCGATCTCCAGCACACCGTCGTAAAAGGTGTCGGGGCCCGCGGTCCACACCGAGCGCACCATTCCGCCGCCGATGTCGTGGCCGACGACCACCACCGTCCGCGGGCGCGGTGCTCCCCCGACCATCGGCGGAACAGCTGCCAGCCGCCGTTCCAAATCGGTCGCGGAGCTCGTTCCCCTTCTCGTCGACACCGCACGCTCGCGGCCAGGATCGAAATGGACTCCAGCAGCGACTCGACGTCGTGCTGGTCGATCTCGAGCACCGAGAGGCCCGAGCGATTCCAAGCGGTCGCCGTTCGCCTCTCCGGACGGGATCAGGACCACCAGATCGGGCTCGAGGGCCACGATGGCCTCGAAGTTCGGGTCGAGGTGGCCGCCGACCTTCGGCAGATCTCGACGACCTCGGGCGGATGCGCACAATAGCGCGTAACACCCACAACCCGATCGCCGACACCGAGCGCGAACAACGTCTCGGTCAGGCTCGGCGCCAGCGAGACGATTCGCTGCGGCGGCGCCCGGACGCCTCGGCGACGGGCTGCGCCTCGATCCGCTGCATCCGCCAGCAGCCGAGGGCTGCGAGGCCCGGCATGAACACCGCGGTCGATTTTCTCGGGCCAAACACCTCCAACAAAAAAATCCCGGCCCCACAGGGCCCGGGATGCCGTTTTCCATCCACGGTTGTCGATCGTGACTGCCACCCTGTCCGCGAGGGTCGAACATCACCGTCTGTCGGGCAGGGTTTTCTGGCTCCCGGATCATCCTACCAGCCAACCCTTCCCATGATTTCATATCGCAGTGGTGTTGTCGGCCTTCGTCCCCGGTCACAGCGGCGGGACCGCGACGGATTCGCACCGTCTTCCCCGTACCTACGACCTGTGAAGTCTAACCGCACCACCCGCCCACCACAACGTTGAAACGTTAGAACGTTGAACGTTTCAACGTTTCGCCCCTCCCCCCCACAGCCAATAGGACGCCGAGTTCGGAAAAGTGCCAACACGCAATTGAGCACACGTTGGCGGGCACTAAAGTACCCGCCTACAGAAGAAGCGTACGAGTTTGACGTGTAGGCGCGTACTTCAGTGCGCGCCAATGTCACAATCATGCCCCGACCGCGTTCGTCTTCAGCGAACTACCGATTTGACTGGCCGGGCGGTCGAGGGGAACGTTCAACGTTTTAACGTTTTAACGTTCTAACGTTCTACTGAACCCACGCCCTTGGCACCCACCCGATCCGGCTCTCCCACGGCCCGCTGATGATCCGAACTCGCACCTCGTGCCCCTCGTTGGGGCCTCCGAGAACCGGACGCTCGGTTCCCGGAGCAATCTCGAAACAGCTGCCCTCGGCCGCCAGGTCCCGAAAGACGTCCTCGATCCGCCCGTGCTCGTCGTAACTTCGTCCAGTCCGGCGGCCTGTTCCTGGTCGAAAGCAACGTAAACGCGGAGCATCGGATCCCGTGCTCAGAACGCGATCGAGCCCATCGCCCGCCCTCCCTTGAAGAGAGAGCCGGCGACCCCACCGCTCTGGTCCTGACCGAGCCACCAGACGAGCGCCGCACTGGGAGCAGGAGCAGCAGCCACGGCATCCAGCGCCGGCGTTTCTGCTGCGGCAGATCCTCGTCCCGGATCTCCGGAGGAGGCTCCACAACCTCCACGTCGTCGGGAATCGCTGCGAGAAACTCGGTTCGGCAGGAGGTGCACCTCAGGTTTCGCCCGAGATATCGCTCGTGCACCTGCATGTGCGCGCCGCAGTTGGCGCAAGTGTGGATGTAGCCAGACATTCTCCGTCTTTCAGCCGCCTGTACGAGCTTATCAGACGAGTCCCGCCAACGTTCTAACGTTTAACGTTGAAACGTTTTAACGTTGTCAATCAAGGCGCTGAGCCGGCCTGGTACCTTACCTGTCCTCCGACAATCGTGTAGAGCACGTTCAAATCCGCGATTTCGTCTGCGGGCATTCAAGAAGTCGTTCGACAAGACCGTGACATCGGCAAACTTGCCGACCTCGAGAGAGCCTTTGACATCTTCCTCGAAGGCCGCGAAGGCCGCGTCCAAGGTCCTCGCCCGCAAGGCCTCTTCCCGGGTCATACTCTGTTCGGGATAGAACACGTCGCCGTTGTCATCAACCGGGTCACCGCAGCGTGCAGAGCGGGAAGGGATCCACCGCCTCCACCGGCGCGTCGGTTCCGCTGGCGATCATGGCCCCGGAGTCGAGGAGGCGCGCCACATGTAGGCGCCGTTCTTCGACCTTTCGTCGCCCAGCCGAATGCGGCACCCATGGCCCATCTGAAGCGCAGTGGATCGGCTGCATGGCGGCCACATGCCAAGCTCCTGGAAGCTCGGAATATCATCCGGGGCTGGAGGTGCTGGGCGTGCTCCACTCTCCACCGAAGCTCACGCCCATCGGGCCGCGAGACGATCGTTTCCTCGTAGATGTCGATGAGTGACCCTGTTCGCTCGATCGCCGATGGCGTGCGAGCAGAGCTGGAGATTTGTACTCGGCGGCCAATCGCGCCGATTCGCGGAGTTCGTCGGGAGTCGACGATGTTGAGGCCGGTGCTCTCGGTAGGTCGGTGTAGGGCTCTAGAACCAGGCCCCGTGCGATCCGAGGGCGCCGTCGACCCAGCGTTTGATGCCGCCCACGGTCAGAAAATCGTCTCCCTCGCGGTAGACGCGGTAGCCCGGCAACCCTTCGGCCAGCGACTCGTTGTCTCTCCGAAAGCATGACCCACAGACGAACCGGCAGCTCGCCGCTGTGCAGCCATCTGCCGAAGGAATTCGGCCTGGCGAAAACTCGAGCCCGCGTCCTGGAATGAGGTGATGCCGTTGCGCCAGACTCTCTTCCGCTCGCGAGCTCCACCATTCGTCCGCAGCGTGGCCTCGTCCCACTCGACGGTCGAATTGGGACCGCAACCAGATCCTCGGCGGTCTCGCGCAGAATTCCGATCGCCCGGCCTGTCGAATCCCGAACGATCTCGCCTCCCGGAGGGTCCGCCGTCGCGTCGTCGATCCCGCCCATCTCGAGGGCGAGCCCGTTGACCATCGCCGCATGGCCGCTGGCGTGGGTCAGCATGACCGGGTTATCGGGTGAGACCGCGCTCAACGCATCGTGATAGGGCAGCCCGGAGACGTTCTTTCGGGTGTCCGCAGTCCCACTTCTCCTGGTGCCAGCCGCGACCGAGGATCCACTGGCCGGGTTCGGCTTCGGCCACCGCCGCCTCGACCATGGGCCACGATGTCATCGAAGATCCGCGACTCTGAGATCGAGCATGCATCTTGGCCCGCCCAGACTGAAGGAAATGGCCGTGACCCTCGATCAGACCCGGCACTGCAAACGCTCCACCGAGATCGATGACCTCCGTTTCGGGGCCGATGAATTTCTTGACGTCTGCGAAGGATCCAACCGCAACCAGCTGCTGACCTCGGGAGGCCAGGGCGTCGGCCTCCGGATTTGCCGAGTCCATGGTGATGATTCGCCCACCCATGAGCACCAGATCGGCCGGTTCTTCGGCGGGTGCGCAGGCGAGCAGCGAAAACGCGACGACGATGATGAGCATACGTTTCATGATTTCCCCCGCCGCGAAGGGTACACCTCCATCGCTAAATTCTCAGTTCTCAATTCTGAATTTTCAATTCCCACCCACCCGAAGATCCTGTCATCCCGAGCGAGGCCGTTCGACGGCCGAGTCGAGGGATCCCCCGAGACAGGAGATATCGGGTTGATTGCCAGCTATCTCCTGTAGGAGGGGATCGCCTCGATTCGGACCAGGGGGTCGCTCACTCGGGATAACGGAGGCAGGGTTACAATGCCTGCAGAAGAGTATTGAAACGCGCCGTTCCGAAACACTGGGAGGATCGTCGAACATGAAGAAATCAATCGTATTCATCGCAGCATCGTGGCCTTTGTCGTTCGCGGAACTCGATGTTGGCGCCGGCAATGGCTGAGGCGCAGAAGAAGGGCCAATCGATGTCGGTCCAGCATGGGATCGTGGTCAAATCGGAACGGGTCGACCTCTCCGAAAACAAGGCGCCCGCCGGAGCCGCGATGGGCGGCACGATCGGGCTTTTGACCGGTCGTTCTTCGGGCTACAAGCGACGCCGCAACGCCGCGATCGGAGCGGCGGCCGGCGGCATCCTCGGCGCCGCGGGCAGCACGCAGCAGGTCGGGATGATGTACACCATCGAAACCGCGGGTGGCGTGACGAAAGTCGTCACCGACCAGACCGAGATCCACATGGGCGACTGCGTGGTCGTCGAGATGGCCAACGACCGCGCCAACGTCCGGCGCGTCAATCGGGAGGTCTGCGACCCGGCCGCCGCCGAGGTCGTCAAAGAGCTCGAAGAGGAGTTCCAGGAGGAGGCCGCCGAGTGCGCCTCAGCCCGCGCCGAGCTCGCCGCAGCCAAGACCGACGCCGAGTTCGACCGGGCGCTGATGAAGGTGGATATTCTGTGTAACAACTGAGGTTGTCACAGTTTTGAGTTCATAGTTTTGATTTTTGAGTTGCCGCCCACCCGGCCGGTCAATTCAGTGAGCTGCTGAAAAAAAGACGGATCGAGTCAATCGAGCACGCCGTTGGCGGGCACTGAAGTACCCGCCTACACGTCAATCGAATGCGCTCCACTTGTAGGCGGGTACTTCAGTGCCCGCCAACGGGTGCTAAATCGTAGATTGCCGTGTGTACTCGCATCGCATGCCATTGACCGTGGGGCGGGTGGGAATTCAAAATTCAGAATTGAGAACTGAGAATTCGCTCAGAGGCGTCCTCGCAGCACGAGCTGAAGCGACCGTCCCGGGGCGAGCACCGCGTCCTCGTCGGATGAGGCGAGGTAGGTGCGGTCGAGCAGATTGCGGCCGAGGAGCGAGATCTCGAGCCAGTCGGTGACTGTGAAGCCGGCGCCGGCATCGAGTACTGCCGTAGCCCGGGACTTCCTGCTCGGTCGGGCCCGGGCCGGTCGTCCGGGCGTAGGCTGCGCCGCGGGCCATCCACCACCAGCGCGTACCACGGGCTGCCGCGCAAGGTCACGAACACTCCGGGCGCCGGCACACCGTCGGTTGGCGAGCCGTCCTCGACGACCTCACCGCGCAAGTAGTGGGCGCCGGCGTTCAGCTCGAGTCCGCGCTCCGATCACGAAGCTCGTCTCCAGCTCGATGCCGGTAATCTCGGACTCGCCCCGGTTGCGGAAGAAGTAAGTTGTCGCCGACTTGAACCGCTCGATCAGATCGTAGATCCGGTAGCGGTAGACGTAGAGGCCCGACCGCCATCGAGTCGGGGCTGTAGCGCAGCGCGAAGTCGAGCTGGAGGCTGGTCTCCGGTTCGAGATCGGGGTTGCCGGTGATGAACCCGCGCCCCGACTCGCCCCGGTAGTAGCGGTCGGACAGCAACGGGTCGCGGAATCCCCTCGCCACCTGGGCGGTGACTTCGAGGTCCGGAGCAATCTCGACGCCCGCTGCGGCAAACCCGGAAAGCGACGAGTTGAAGGTGCTCCGGTCGCCAAAAAATCCGCCGGCGTTCCTGCTCCACACCCCGTCGCCGCGGAGCGCCGAAGTTGAACTGCCAGATTCCGAGAGACCGCTCGAGGCTCATGAAGAGCCCGAGGTCGGTGCCGCTGGCGTTCTCGATGCTCTCCTCCCGGGCGACGTCGATCGGTTCTCCATCGCTCCCGAAGGTCGTGTACTCGTTGACGGCCTCGAGGTTGTAGCGTCCGTTGACATCGGCGCCGAGCACCATCCGCCAATCACCGAGCGGCCTCTCCGCATCCGCTCGGATCGAATAGTCGTTGGCGTCCACCGTCGACGAGGCGACATCCCGCGGGTTCGAATCGGTGGCAAATCGGTCTTTGGCGAGCATCAACGAGTAGTCGTCCCAGCCGAGGGTGAAGCTGAGCCGGCTCCAGCTTCCCGGGCCCGGGGCTTTCGAATCCGAGGCTCAAGCCGTTGGACACCTCCTCCGGATAGTAGACCCTGCGCTCATCCGAGGTCGGGGAAGGTTTGCCGACGTCGCGAGCTTCGTCGGTGCGCCATCCGACATGGAGAATGCCGCCGTACGCATCGCCGCTTGCCAGCCCGCCCGAAAACCGCAGAGCTTCGAACCCGAGTTGAGGACCGTGCCCTCGGGACTTTGATAATCGTCGTACTCGCGGTAGTGAGCGCCGATCAGGAATCCGCCGCCGAGCAACCCGGTAGTCGCCTCGGCGGCCGCCCCGATCTCGTCAAGGCCCGTTCCGCCGCCCAGGGTGAAACGGAGCTCCTGCCCACCCTGCGGGTCCGGCATCCGGGTGCGCGGCGCGGATGATGCCGCCGAAGGCATCCGAGCCATAGGCCACCGACCCCGGACCTCGGACCACCTCGACCTCCTCGATGGTCTCGGGATCAAGGTAGGTCGCGGAAGGCCCCGCGCGCCGTTCCGAGCTCACTCTCCCGTCGTCGAGCAGCAACAAGGTGCGGTGCTGCGGCAATCCGCGAAGGCTCGGAACCGCCGCATGGCCGTCGCCGCTAGTCCCCCCTCCAGGCAGATTCTCGAGAGTTTGAAAAAGCTGGGCCGGGAGGCGTTGGCCGAGATCGCCTCGGCCCATCACCGTCGAAGCCACCGCAGGCGGCAGTTCGAGATCGGGCACGATTCCGCTGACCACCGTCACCGTTTCGCCCGCCGGGGCGACCGTAACCATCAGAGGCCCATCTCCGGGGATCTCGGCGATCGTCACCGGACGCAGCGCCACGCCGTCAGGTCGTGCGATGAAGAGCACGAATGGGAGTTCAGGGGTCGGCTCGAGTTCGAAGCGGCCGTCTCCGTCAGCAACCAGCGAATCGCCGGTATCGATCACGGTCACCCGAGCACCCGAAAGGGGGACGCCTTCCGGCGTCACCACCCGGCACTCGAGCGCAAAGGAACTGACGGCGGCGCACAGCACCGGAATCAGAATTGTTGGAACGAGTCTCTTCATCGCTACGGATACCCTCGATTCACTGTGATGCGAGTGACAGCAGATCGTCCACCATCCCGAGGGTCAGCCCCCAGATGAGATGGTCTTGATAACGATAACAAGGAAGATCCAGAGATAGTCCCTCTCGCCGGTACGGCATCGTTTCCCGGTTCGCGTGGTTCGCCAGAAAGTCCACCGGCACCCACAACGCCGTCTCGACCTCGTGGTTGGTGACCAATTCGGGCACCGAGGTCACAGCGAAGACAAATGGGGTGATCGCCATCGAGAGCGGACGGCCGCGGCCGATGGCCTGAACATCGGACAACCGTCCGAGAGGCTCGCCAACGATCTCGAGTTCGAGCCCCACCTCTTCGTGGGTCTCGCGCAAAGCGGCCGCCAGCAGATCGGCATCGACGGCTTCCATCTTCCCTCCCGGGAAGGCCATGTGTCCGGACCACGGATCGCGAGGATCTTCCACACGGTGAATGAAGAGCAGATCCGCACCCGAGACTGCCGGGCGAAAAATGGCCGCCACCGCGGCGCGGGTCAGCCCGTCGAAGTCGGGGATCTCGGTCGCGGAGTGGGATTTCAGGGCGGAACGGAATACATCAATCGTCAGCACGGCGGCTATTGTCGCAGATACGGGCTGGGGCTTGGGGCTTGGGGCTTGCCGGACGGCAGCACGGACAAAATTCAATCGCGAAAACTCCCGGCTGGTCAACCATTCGAAAAAACGGTCCTTGAGGCGGCCCTTCGGGAAGGCCGCCCGCACAACTCTTCGCGGCGGCACACCATCGGCAGAGAGATCGACGGATTTTCGCGCGGCCTTTTCGATGCGGTCGGCCTTAGTTTCGAGCGCGGCGGCGGGGTCTTTCACGCACAAGCCGTGTCCGGTCAGCATCCGGCGGGGTTTCATCGCGGCGACCCGGCGCAGCGAGTCGACCTCCAGCCACGGGTTGCCCCAGGGCAGAAGCGCGGCGGCGCCAGGTGAGATGAAGAGGTCGCCGGTAAAGATCGTGCGGGTTGCCTCCTCGAAGAACGCGACCTGGGTCGCCGAGTGGCCCGGGGTCGGCACCACCTGCAAGGTCCTGCCGCCGCTCTCGATGACATCGGGCATCTCTTCCGGTTCGAACGGGTCCACCCAGCCCCACCAACCTCGGCGATAGGGCGCCAGCGAACGGACGCCTTCGTCCCATAACGCATCGGCGTGATGCAGGTAGACGGGACAATCGTGGAGAGCCTGGAGGGCCGCGGCGTTCCCGGTGTGGTCCTCGTGGTTGTGAGTGCAACAGATGCAGCGGAAGTCGAACTCTTCAATCGCTTTCAGCAGCGGCTCACGGACGTAGGCAAAACCTGTGTCGATGAGAATCTCGCCGACAAGGAACGCGCTGACTTCCATTCCCAGAAGCCGAACACCCAGCGTCCGCATTCGGATGTGAGATATCCCATCACCAATGTCGATGACAGATACCCGCGCTCCCTGCAATCGACCCCACAGCCGACGTCGCCATTCATGCCGCACCGTGGCATTTTATACCGAGCCGTGGCGTTCGGGAAAGAAAGACGGTGGGCCAAGGCCCACCCGCGACGGCTCCAAAAGTGGGGTGGGCTTCAGCCCACCGTCTCTCGGATCGCTCTGGTATGGTCTCCACACCAGAAACAAGGAGAATTCGATGGCGAGAGTACTCGGTGTGGGTGGCGTGTTTTTCAAGTCCGAGGATCCGGAGAATCTCGGCGAGTGGTACCAGAAATGGCTCGGGGTCCCGGTCGAGCCTCCTTACGGCGCGAATTTCAAACCGGACACTGTGCCTGTCGGTGGCCTGACGGTGTGGGCGCCTTTCAAAAAAGACACGGACTACTTCGATCCATCGAACCGAGATTTCATGTTCAACCTGATGGTTGACGACCTTGACGGTGCGCTCGCCCAGGTTGTCGAAGGCGGGGCGGAAATCGCGGCGACATCATGGACGAGAGCTACGGCCGCTTCGGGTGGTTCATCGATCCCGAAGGCAACAAGGTGGAGCTGTGGGAGCCGAAGGAAGGACTCTGATTCACGAATGAGGAAATAGGAATTCGGAATTCGGAATTCCCAACCAACCCCCCGCCGAGAATCTGTCATTCCGACCGAGCGGCCTGCCAGGTCGAAGTCGAAAGCAAACCCGGGCGCGAGTGGAGGAATCCCCTGAAACAGGAGAGGGCCGGCAATTGGTCCTATCTCCGATTTCGGGCCGATCCCTCACTCGGCCGTCGAGGCCTCCCTCGGATCACAGGTTTCGCCAAGATCTGCGACAATCCCAGGTACTGAACTGGGGGCAGCGCTATGAGCAAGACGATTTTCATGATCCACGGAATGTGGGGTGGCAGCTGGTACTGGGCGCACTACCGCGGTTTCTTCGAGGGGCTCGGCTATACCTGCGTCACGCCAACCCTGAGACACCACGACGTCGCGCCTGAAGACCCGCCGCCTCCAAAGCTCGGAACAACGAGCCTGCTCGACTACGCCGCCGATCTTGAAGCCGAGATCGCCCAGTTGAGCGAGCTTCCGATTCTCATCGGCCACTCAATGGGCGGTCTTCTGGCGCAAATCCTGGCCGGCCGCGGTTTGGCAAAAGCGTTGGTACTGCTGACGCCCGCATCACCTGCGGGCATCATGGCGCTGACTCCATCGGTGATCAGGAGCTTCTGGAGCACCCTCACCCGGAACAACTTTTGGCGCCTCCCCCACCGTCCGACATTCGAGGAGGCATGCTATTCGATGCTCAATGTCCTGCCGCCGGACGAGCAGCGAGCAGCCTACGAACGTTTTATCCACGAGTCGGGCCGCGCGGCGGCCGAGATCGGTTTCTGGCTCTTCGACCAGGAGCGCGCGTCATCGGTCGATGCAAACGAAGTGAAATGCCCGGTGTTGGTCATCGCCGGCTCCGAGGACCGCATCACACCAGTATCGGTAGTGCGCAAGGTCGCGAGGAAGTACGGACCGACCACCAAATACGCCGAGGCCGAGGGTCACGGCCACTGGCTCATCGCCGAACCCGGGTGGCAACATGTCGCAGGGACAGTGGCCGACTGGATTGAACGCACCCGATCCGGCGACGAGGCCGGGATAAGCGTGAACTGATGAACATCACCTACATCTTGATGGTCCTTGGTGGGGTCCTGGTCGGCGTCGGCGCATCGTTTTCGGGCCTCGGAGGGGGATTCCTGATCGTGCCGCTGCTCCTGCTGATGGGATACCCCGCGCAGAAGGCGGTCGGCACCTCCTTCCTCGCCATCCTGGTGATTTCGATCTCGGCACTGGTCGCCCACAACAAGCTCGCCAATATCGACTACAAGGTCGGCATCCTGCTCGGCATCGGCGGTATCGTCGGCGCCCAGATCGGCGCCCGCCTGCTCGAGCACGTCTCCACCGCCAGCTTCAAGCGGATCTTTGCCGGGATCCTTGTGTGCCTCGCGGGGTATCTGTTCTTTCAGAAATAGTCGGCCCGATAGTGAAGTTGGCTCGGGAATCGAAGGTCGCGAGGACAACGTCTCAAACGTTCAACGTTTCAACGTTCAACGTTAACCGCTTGCCGCTAGCCGTCGGTTCTCAAAATCGTGCTCTTGAGAGTTGGCCTCATCTAGAATACCGTACCCGGAGGCACCCATGACAGAATCTGCGATTCAGGCCCTTTCGATCCTCCGCGACGGCGCCAGTTCCAGTGGTACGTCATCCCGCTCTTCGCGCTGGTGCTCTACGTCTACTCGGTGGAGATCGAGCGCCGCAACTGGAACATCGTCTTCGCCGGCCTCGCCTTCTGGGGCATGGACTGGATCAACGAGATCTGGAACTCGCTGGTCCTCCATTTCACCGGTTACGCACCCATGTGGGCGGCACCCGGGCAAGACGGCCTATCTGATCCTCGTCGGGCTCAATATCGAGATCATGTTCATGTTCTCCATCGCCGGCATCGTCTTCTGCAAGACGCTGCCCGACAAAGCCGTCAAGATCCTCGGCATCCCAAATCGGATCCTCCTCGCGATGGGTTGGTCCGCCTTCTGCGTGATCGTGGAGATCTGGCTCAACTCGGTCGACGCGTTGACCTGGGATTACCGTTATTGGAGCGCCACCTCACCCATTCCGATCTTCCTTTTCGGTTATCTGCATTTCTTCGTGGTGGCATTCCTCGTCCACGACATGAAAACCTTGAAGGCGAAGATCACAACGGTCGGTGTCATCTTCACGATCGCGATCCTCGGGCTGGTGATCTTCGGCTCGCTGGGGTGGATCTGACGGCAGGGTTAGCGCTCGTCGCTGCCCTGAAGGACCCGCCTGCACGAGAATCGAGCGCGCTTCCTTTTGTAGGCGGGTACTTCAGTGCCCGCCAACGACGGATTCAAGACCTCGACATCTTCGCCGCGAGCAACACTCACAATTGTGCGGGAGGGCGGGTGGAACAATCTAACGTTTTCTCGGTGGCCGTTGCTCGCCGTACCAGAATCGCTGCGCAAACTCGGAGGTGGCTTCGGGTGACTTCAACATCAGAGGAAACAGCTTGGAGAGTTGGGTGAAGTAGTGCCAATCCCCGTGGAGGTCGAACTTCCTGCACGAGGAGATGGCTTTGACGGTTCGCAGCCGGACCAGGCCCTGCTTCCGTTCCTTCCCGATGTCCTTGAGATCGACGAAGAGCTGGACGTCTTCACCGAAAAACCGGCGCTCGTCATAGCCCCCGATCGCTTCGAAGTCCTCGCGCCGGCAGAAGACCACGCCCGTGTCCATGCGAAGCGCCCAAACGAACGGCATGAAGAGGGCCCAGGTCACGGCAATCCCGGGCGACCACCGCTCGAGCCACACCCCTGTCGACCCGGCAACGTAACGATCAGTCGACATGCACTCATCGATCGCGTTGAAGCTCTCGGGGTGGATGCGCATATCGGCGTCGACAAAGCAGAGGATCGAGCCGCGGGCATCGGCCGCGGCGTGATTGCGGACGGTCGCGATTCGCCGTTCTTCGACCTCGACCACACGGCAGCCGTGGTCAGCGGCGATGCGCGCGGTGCGATCGGTGGAGGCGTTGTCCCCGACGATCACCTCCACCGCCTCACGACCGTGTCGAAAACGCTCGCGCGCCGCCTCGACGGTCCCGAGCAATCTGGGCAGCAGCTCCTCTTCGTTGTGGGCCGGGATCACGAGCGAGATCAGTGGAAGCGACTGCACCGTACAACCATCCTATTTGAAAAAATTCAATACCGGCAGGCCAAAACTCAGCACGTCTATGAGAAACTCATCAGCGAAAAATCAGGAACGAGTCTGAAGGAGTGAGCGATGCTCGATCATCTCATCATCACCGTCAGCGATTACGCTGCGAGTAAAGAGTTTTATGAGAAGGCCCTGGCGCCTCTCGATTATCAGGTCGTCATGCACATGGATGACTCCGCCGGGTTCGGCGTCATGGACAAACCCGACTTTTTTATCAAGCAGGGTGATCGCGTCGAACCGGCCATCCACATCGCATTCACGAGTCGCGATCGGGAAACCGTCGACGCCTTCCACGCCGCGGCTCTTGCTGCGGGCGGCAAGGACAACGGTCCCCCGGGGCTCCGAGCTGACTACCACCCCAATTATTACGGCGCATTTATTATCGACCCGGACGGACACAATATCGAAGCAGTATGCCATCGACCCCTGTAACCCGACCCATGCTGACGCGGCAGGAGGCGCGCGACTTCTACGACGATTTTGGTCGTAAGCAGGGCCGTCAGTCCTTCTACGAAAAGCCCGCCCTCGACCGGCTCGTCGAAATCGGTGATTTCGGTTCGGCCGAGGCAGTCGTGGAGTTCGGTTGCGGAACGGGGGCTTTCGCGCAGCGGCTGATCGAAGAAGAGCTGCCGATGAAGGCGTCCTACGCCGGCTTCGACCTCTCGGAGACCATGGTGCAGACGACCAGGCAACGCCTCGTGCCGTGCGGCGCGCGCGTCTCCGTGACCCGGACCGACGGGCGGCCCAGGATTCCCCTGCCTCCCGGCTCGTGTGATCGCTTTGTCAGCACCTATGTGCTCGACCTCCTTTCGAGTCAGGACATCGCGCGAACGCTCGACCAGGCCTGGAAGGTCCTCCGCCCCGACGGGTTGCTGTGTCTGACCAGCCTCACCTACGGCACCACCCTCTCCTCGCGGATCGTGGTGGCCGCGTGGCTCGCGATTCACTCGCTGCGGCCGTCTCTGGTGGGTGGGTGCCGGCCGATCTCGCTGGGCGATTATCTCGGACCCGCCTCCTGGAAGATCCTCTACTCGACGATCGTCGTGGCCAGAGGCGTGCCGTCCGAAGTGCTCGTCGCCCGCCCACGCGCTCACAGCAAGGATGTGCGAGGGGTCAACCGCCAAATCCGCCACTAGGAGAGTTCACATGCATATCGAGGATGTCGAAGGTCGCGAGTTGATTCCCGGAACCGAGGCGAGATTCGTACACAGCGACCGGATGACAATCGCCTACTGGACGTTCCAACCGGGGATCGATCTTCCGGTGCACTCGCACCCCCACGAGCAGATCACCAACATCATCGAGGGCGAGTTCGAGCTCACCGTCGACGGTGTTCCCCACACCTTGACCGCCGGCCACTATCTGATCATCCCGCCCGACGTCGTGCACTCCGGCCGCTCCATCACGACCTGCAAGATCATCGATGCCTTCTACCCCGTGCGGGACGACTACCGGTAAAGTTTTTAATTCTGAATTCCCACACTCCCACCCCAGTTCCAGGACCGGAGCACGTAAACGGCCTACGGCCGCCTTGTCGATGATCATCGCGCTCCGGGCGGGCACTGAAGTACCCGCCTACAACAGGATCGCGCTCAATTGGCGTGTAGGCGCGTACTTCAGTGCGCGCCACGAGCGCATCGCCTACGAGTATTCCGCTGGGTATGGAATTCTGTCGATCGCGCTTTTCCGCCTGGCGAACCTACCAGTCTCGTTGAGGCCAGAAACTCCAGCCGGGTGGGCGGGTGGGAATTCCTAATTCCTAATTCCTAATTCCTAATTCACCTACGCTACACTCCCCACCTCATGAAGGCATTGACTGACATTCTCTGGGTCGGGCTCGGCGGCTTCGTCGGATCGAGCCTACGATTCGCCGTCTCCGGTTGGGTCCACCGTATCCCCGGGACCAGCACATTCCCGCACGGCACACTGGTAGTCAACATCGTTGGGTGTCTGCTGCTCGGTTTCCTCGGCGGATGGGCCGATCACCGCCAGATGTTGTCCGCATCCACCCGCCTCTTCCTGATGATCGGCGTCCTCGGAGGCTTCACGACCTTTTCCACGTTCGCCTACGAGACCCTGGCCCTCGCCAACAGCTCCGAAGCAGCGAGGGCCTTCGCCAACGTCGCGTTACAGATCGTCCTCGGCCTCGGCGCGGCCTGGATCGGCTACGCCGGCGCGCGGGCACTGTGAGGTACATATGGCAGGCACCAATCAAGGCCAACTCCTCCGCATCTACATCGGCGAATCGGACCGCCACGAAGGACAGCCTCTGTATGAGTGGATTGTCCTCGAGGCTCGGAGGCAGGGGCTCGCCGGAGCAACGGTTCTCCGCGGTCTTCAAGGATTCGGTGCTCACAGCCGCGTCCACACAGCCAAGATCCTGCGCCTCTCAGCCGATCTCCCGATTGTCATCGAAATCGCCGACCGTCCGGAGAAGATCGAGGCGTTTCTCCCCTCCATCGAAGGCGCCATCTCGGAAGGGCTGGCGACCTCGAAAAGGTCGAGGTCCGCTTCTACCGAACGAGAATCAAGAACTCCCGATGAAACGAACACCGACTTGATAACCCACTCCGGCGGCTGCCACTGCGGCCGGGTCCGCTTCGAGGTCGAGGCGCCTGCCGAGATCGAAGCCACATTCTGCAACTGCTCGATCTGCGCGATGACTGCCTATCTCCACCTGATCGTCCCGAAATCGCGATTTCGCCTGCTTCAGGGCGAGGAAGACATCGAGACCTACACCTTCAACACCGGGGTGGCCCAGCACCACTTCTGTAAGACCTGCGGCATCAAGTCCTTCTATATTCCGCGTTCGAACCCCGACGGAGTCAGCGTCAACGTGCGGTGTCTCGACCCCGCAACCATCGCCAAGGTCCACATCTCCGACTTCGACGGACGCCACTGGGAAGAACACGCCAAAGAGCTGACACATTTTTCTCGGGACGGCGTATAATCCGCGAATCACAGAGGGGGGAGACATGAAGGTACGGTTTTGCGTCCTTCTCGTCGGAGCGCTTTTGCTGGTCATTTCCGGCTGTGGCGACGCAGGACCCAGCATCCTGACCCATTCGTCTGATTCGCTGGTGCTCTTCAAGCGGGTCACCCTCGCGCTCGATGCTCCAGATCGCGCTGAAATCGAAATCGAAGTCAGGACCGGGTCCGAGTTCGCCCAACCGGCACCCGACGGCACCACAATCATCGTGGAAACCTCCCTCGGCGAGTTCGAGGGCAACGGACCGCGGATCGAGACCACGACGACCGGCGGCCGCGCCATCGTCACACTCGTCCTCCCGGGTGCGGCCCATCTCACCGTCACGGCCATCGTCGACAACGTCGAATCCGAGCTGGGCCTGATCGTCGACGGCCGCGGTTCGCTGCGGCTCGAGACTCCCTGAGCGGCGGTTGGAGTTTCCATTGATCAAACCACTCCTTCTCGCCGACGCCATCATCAACCTGCTGCTGGGCATCCTCCTCGTCTTTTACCCGGACAGGCTGGTCGGAGCGCTCGGTCTGCCGCGTGCTCGAATCAGCCTTCTACCCGTCAGTGCTCGGCGGTGTTCTCTTCGGCATCGGTATCGCCCTGCTCGTCGCCTACCGCGGAGGTTCGCATGGTCTCGGCCTCGATGGGGCCATCGCCATCAATCTCTGCGGCGCCGGGGTTCTGGCCGCCTGGCTGCTCAGGACCCCGGAGGCATTCTCTCCGAGAGGACGTATGACCCTGTGGGTAGTCGCCGTCATCGTGATCGGCATCGGCCTCATCGAGGTGGCTCAGCGAAAACCGTCGTAGGACGGGGAATCTCGGAGCTCGAATCCGCTCGAGCACTCGACAATCCACAATGAAATGGTAGGGTCGGCAAAGCCCTATGTCCGCGTTTCTGTCATCGATCGTTGCGGCGTCGTCGATTGCGCCACCGGCCGAAGACCTCGGTCGGTTGTTGGTATGGGTCGCCGTCCCTGCGGCCATCCTGGGCGCAGCCGTCGCGGGTGGCATCAAGCGCGCCATTCTTTCATCCGAGAGATTTCGATCTCACCGGCCCGGTTATCTCAGGTTCATCTGGATCGCCATCGCCGACATGGTGGCGTGGGGCGTACTGTGGCCGGCGTTGATCGTGGTCCGAATTCAGGGCGGCGGATCCTCCAACCGCGGCCTCTGGATCCTCGCCCTCTTGATGGTGGTCGCTCTCGGCTACATCGCCAACCGCTACGGCTTCGCCCGGGCATTCCACCCTGAGGTCGCGGGGAGCTTCCGCGGCACCATGCTCGCCGAGCTCTTTACAATCCTCATGCCCGTGCTGAGCGTGATTTTCGGGTTCGGCATCTTTCTTCTGCTGGTAACACTGGGGGTCTGAAGATGATCAAGAACGTCGCTCACCGTGTCTGGGCCTTCGATCTCGAATGGGTTCCGGATCCCCTTGCCGGCCGCCTCGTCTACGGCTTCTCTGACGATGTGACCGACCCGGCTGAGATCATGCGCATGATGTGGGAAAAGGGCGGTGCCACCGAGGAGGACCCGACGCCCTTCCTCAAGACCGCCCTGTGCCGGGTCGTATCGGTGGCCGCCCTCGAGCGGCGCCAGTTTCCCGACGGCACCGTCAAGCTCAATCTGTGTCTCTCCCCCACGATCCGTCGAATGCCGAAGAGGCCACCGAGGCGCACGTGGTCGGCACCTTCCTCGACGCCCTCGGCAAGAGCCGGCCGCAGCTCGTGGGCTTCAACTCGCTCCACTCCGACCTCAAGATCCTCATCCAGCGCGGGATGATCCTCGGTCTGTCGGCGCCCGGATTCTGCGAGCGGCCCGACAAACCGTGGGAGGGCATCGACTACTTCGCCCGTGGCAGCGACTTCAACGTCGACCTCAAGGAGATCGTCGGCGGCTGGGGCCTGGCCAACCCGAGCCTGCACGAGATCGCCGTTCAATCCGGCATCCCCGGCAAGATGGGCGTCGACGGCAACGACGTCGCCCCGATGTGGCTCGAGGGCAAGCTCGACGGATCGTCCAGTACAACGAGTGCGACGCCCTCACCACCTACCTCGTGTGGCTGCGAATGGCCCACTTCGCGGGTTTTTTCGACGACGCCGCGTACGCCAGGGAGCAGCAAATGGTCGCCGATCTCCTGCAGATGGAGATCGCCAAGGGCGGGCGCGAGCACCTCGAGGAATACCTCGAGGCCTGGAACACTCTCCGCTCCACCATCGAAACCGGTCGAAAGATGGAATAGAATCGAACAATCATTTGTCTCAACTCGTAACGCATGGCAGGAGGTGATATAACCGTCCGCCGAGCGGAACAGGAGAGCAACTCAGTGCCCAGAAAAACACAATATCGGAACCGGTGTCGACCGCCGCGATTTCATGCGGATGCTCGGCGGGAACGGCCGCCGCGGCGGGGATGTCGGTGCCCATGGCGTCGTGCGGCGGTGGTTCGTCCACCGACAAGAAGGTCATCGTCCTCGGCCTCGACGGCCTCGATCCCAAGATCCTCGGCGCCCTGATGGAAATGGGCCGCCTGCCCAACTTCAAAAAGCTCGCCGAGATGGGCTCGCTGCAGCCCCTCGGCACCACCATGCCGGCACTGAGCCCGGTGGCGTGGTCGAGCTTCATCACCGGGATGACGCCCGGCGGCCACGGCATCGCCGACTTCATCGCCCGCGATCCCTCCAACTACACCCCGGTCTTCTCGATCTACGAGAACACCGAGCCCGACATGACGATCTCGGTCGGCGACGTCCACCTGCCGATCAAGGGCGGCGGGCCGGTCAACAACCGCCAGGGCAAGCCCTTCTGGTCCTACCTCACCGAGCGCGACATCCCGGCCTGGATCTCCAAGATCCCGACCAACTTCCCGGTCGAGGAGACCGCCACCAAGGCGATCGCCGGCATGGGCACGCCCGATCTGGTCGACTCCTACGGGGTCTTCTCCTACTACACCTCCGACCCGTTCGAGGACTACCCGAACCTCGAGGGCGGCGAGATCCTGTACGTCGACGTCAACAAGAACGTCGTCCGCTCGAACCTGCTGGGGCCGGTCAACTCGCTCAAGACCCTCAAGGACACCAGCACCGACCCCTACGCCAACACCGCCAAGATCCCGTTCGACGATCTACCTCGACCCGAAGGCCGACGGCGCCCGGCTCGACATCCAGGGCCAGAGCATCCTCCTCAAACGCGGCGAGTACTCCCCCTGGGTCACCGTCACCTTCGATCTCCTGCCGGTCGTCGGCTCGGTGCAGGGCATCGCCCGCTTCCTCCTGAAGGGCGTCGCGCCCCACTTCCAGCTCTACGTCACCCCCATCAACATCGACCCCAGGCGCAGGCCGCGCCGGTCACCTACCCGGCCGAGTTCGGGGCCGAGATCGCGCGCGACATCGGCGCCTTCTGGACCAAGGGCCTGCCCGGCCGACGTCAAGGCCTTCGACCACAAGGTCATCAACGACGAGGAGTACGTCGGGCAGGCCGAGCTCATCCTCAAGGAGCGCATGGCGCTGTTCGATCACCAGTGGTCGCGCTTCGAGAACGGGCTCTTCTACTTCTACGTCTCCTCCACCGACCAGGACGCCCACATGCTGTGGCGCAACATGGACAAGACGCACCCCAAGCACAACGAGTCCGACGTCCGTTTTGCCGGCTGGATCCCCCACCTCTACGAGGAGATGGACAAGCTGGTCGGCAAGGTCCTGCCCGCGGTGGACGACAAGACCCTGGTCCTGGTCTGCTCCGACCACGGCTTCGCCCAGTTCGCGCGCCAGTTCCACCTCAACACCTGGCTGCGCGACAACGGCTACCTGGTGCTCAAGGACGGTGCCGAGAAGAAGGAAGAGACCTCGATCTTCGACGTCGACTGGTCGCAGACCGTCGCCTACGGCGTCGGCTTCAACGGCCTCTACATGAACCTCAAGGGCCGCGAGCGCGACGGCATCGTCACCCCCGAAAAGGTCGAGGAGATCAGCGCCCGCCTCATCCGCGAACTCGAGGCCGTCGTCGATCTCGAGACCGGCCAGCGCCCCGTCGCCAAGGTCTACCGCCGCGAGGACATGTACACCGGGCCTTCGACCCCGATGATGCCCGAGCTGCTGGTCGGCTACACCCCCGGCTACCGCAACGCCTCGGCCTCGGTCCTCGGCTCCACCGGCAAGCCCACCATCAACCTCAACCCCTGGGCCTGGTCCGGTGACCACTCCATGGCCGCGACCTCGTCCCCGGCACCCTGCTCTCCTCCCAGAAGGTCGCCAAATCCAACGCCAACATCCTCGATCTGCCCGGTCACCATCCTCGAGTTCTTCGGCGTCGAGAAGCCCGAGCAGATGGTCGGCAGCTCGATCTTCCGCACCTGACGGCGCGAAAGATCGAGAATTCTGAATTTTGAATTCTGAATTTTGAATTCCCACCCATCCACCCTGCAACCGGGACGGCTGCCGCAGAGGAATTGAGAATTAAGTAATTGAGATTCAGAATTCGATGTGCCGGGTGGCGAGGGCATTCCTCATTCCTTCCGTCATTCTCAACCGCGAATAGTCTTACCAACTCGCGATGTCATATCGATCGGCTCTCCGATCTCGATCGAGGCGAAGTCCGGGTGCCGAAGGTTCAGCACGAAGTTCGACTCGTGCGGCACAACGACGCTGGGAACCTCGAGGATGCAAGACCGCAACGACTCGACCCAGGCGTCTCCGAGAACTTGGAGTTTTCGTGGAGCGGGCACCGAGCGCCAGTCGGCCGGGAGCACCGCGAGCTCTAGCGTCTCAACCAGGACCTCCTCGAACGACACCGGGACGGCGGAGTAGACGGGCAGCAAACCCGACTCGGCGTGCACCATCTTTTCCAGCAGGCCCAACGATGTGGTGGCCGCTGTATACACCACGGCGCGACCTGGACTGTTCCACCGCCCACCCCACTCTCGAGCGCCCTCGCCGTCAAACGCCCCGGCAGCGAGATCCGGTCGAATAACCCGCCACGAAGTGATCATCAGATCACAACACCATGTTCGATCTGATGTATGAACTTCTCGACCTCTCGTGCACCCACTTCCGTCTTCGCCATCTCGAGCACGCTCAATCCGCCGAAGGCTCGGATCGGACGTTTTATCCACACCTGCGCCGCATCCTCGTCGCCACCGTTGAATTCAATTGCTCGAGACAACACACGGGCCACTCTCACCAGACGGTCTGATTCATCCGGAGCGAATCGGCAGGAACGCTTCCTCCTGGCGAGGGTACGAGGGTTGATCAGAGCAACATCGGCAAGCTCCCGCGAGGTCACGTTGAGGCGTCGTTTGAGCTTCTCGAACGCCGCATAAGAAAACCCTGCTTCGATCCGTTTCGCGAGAGAGGCGGCATCGAACGATCGTAGTCCGAGCAGCGACACGTATCCGTGCTGGCCCGTTTCTGCCGATGCCGCAACAGCCACGTAATCCACCGCAGCCTCGGCAACGCCCTGCTTCTCTACTTTCCGAGAATATGCCACGATGACACCTCCTGCCATTTGTCACTAATCTATATGCCATATGGCATTTCGTCAAGTAAACGAGAATTCTGCCGTTCAGACGATGGGCGGCCTTCAGGGCCCGCCAACGGTTCGTCCCGTCGCCGCGGTTGTGACATCTTCGGTAGCGCAAATCTACGGCCAACCGCCGAAACAACCGGGGGGTCGGGCGGGAATTAAGAATTGAGAATTAAGAATTGAGAATTCAGTGCGGGGTGGGCTGTATTCCGAATTCCGACTTCCGAATTCAGAATTGAGCGGGCGGTTGGGGAGCTTCTACCAACTCGGCACCGTCCCCCAACCCGGAAACTGCCTGGCGCCGGGCTCCGGTTATCGTCCCGTATCGTCCGAGACTATCCGCTCCAGACGCGCGATGAGAACAGGGAGGTCATCGGTCACAACTGTCCACAGGATGTCCAGATCGACTGAAAAGTAACCGTGAACCAGCCGATTCCGCATGGAGATCATTTCGTGCCACGGGATTTCAGGGGAAACCTTACGAGTTGCCTCAGTCAGGCGTCCGGCCGCCTCACCGATCACCTCGACAAACCGTTCCAGTGCGCCGGCAAGAACAACATCAGTATCGAGATCCGAGCGTGTACGGTTCCCGACTGCAGTCGCCGCCCGCCGAGCGTAGTCGAGCATGTCTCGAAGCAGAATCAGATCTTCACGCGGCCTCATAGACCAACCGGGCCTCTTCTGAAATCTTGTCTCTGATCCGCGGACTCAGAAATCCCGGAGTGCTCAGATCTACCTGTCGCCCGAGGAGGTCTGACAATTCTTTTTGCAGCGAAAAGAAGGAAAATCCCACCTTTGTTTCGGGCTCAAACTCAACCAGGATATCGACGTCGCTGTCGTCGCCGAAATCGTCACGAATCACCGAGCCAAAGAGCGCCAGACGCCGAACCCCGAACTCTTTGCACAGCTTTTCAAGCTGGTTGCGGTCGATCTTTATCTGAGGCGTCATCATAAAAGTATGCTACCACGCTGATCCGCCAGAAAACTCAAATATCCAACGGAAACCGCTGAGGAATAGCGATTTGGATATCGCTCTCGTACATAGAATTCGCCTATCAGTTTCCAGGCGGGCGGCATTCCTCATTTCAAATTGGGCGGGCGGACGGAAATCCGAAATCCGAAATCCGAAATCCGAAATTCGAAATCTTTTTCTGTTACCACGTCGGCACCGTCTCCCAACCCGGGAACGGCCCGACCTCGATCTTCCAGCCGGTGGAAGACTCTTTGTCTCGCACGGCGCGGAGGTTAGTCAGAGTCTTAAGCTTGGCAATGAGCTCGTCATGAGGAAGGGTATGGAGTGGCGGTTTCGAGAGAACCGGCATCGGCCAGAGGCGTAATGTGCTGTCCTCACCCGATGACGCGATCCACCGGCCGTCTGGTGAAAAGGCGACCTGGCGACCCGGCCTCGTGCCCCAACAGCAGATGGGGCTCCTCATCGGTTACCGGACCCACTCGTCGGCTGCCCGCGCATCGCTCGAAAGGACAATCTCACCAGCAGCGGCCAAGATCGCTCGGTGCGACGGTTCCGGCGTGTGCGCTCAGCTCTCTGGTTTCGTTCGTGTCCGGTCCTGCGTCCACAGTCTCCCATCAGCTGCCCCGAGAAGCACCCGTCGGTCGTCCTGGCTAAGATCTTCGAAAAATACCGCGTCCCCATGAGGTACCGAGAAATCTATCTCCTCCACCGCGCGCGGCGGTTTCTCGTCCAGCTGCCACCGCCGGAGCTTGGTTCCACTGGCAACCCAAAGGCTCCCATCGCCTGAGAACTTCAAACCCGAAATCCGGACACCGTCGCCAGCGTCAAGAATACGTGTTTCGCCCGTAACCGGATCCCAGACCCGGACGACCGCCTCTTCGCGAATGTACCAACCGGAGCCGGCAGCCACGAGGCGGCTCTCGGCACCGACGGCCAAACCACTGATGACGTCGACGAAGCCAATCAGATCGCGGGGGGGGCTGCCATCAAGGGGAATGCGGGTTGACGTGGCCCATGGGGGTCCCGATGACGACGAAAGACCCGTCCGGCGACATCGCAAAACGGAATGTCGATGCAAGGGGCCCATCGGCCTGAAAGAGGATCCGCGACCGCTCACCGGAGCCGCCACGAACAGGCCATAAGCGAACCGAACCGTCTCCTGACGCAGAAACCAATCGCGTACCATCGGGAGTGAACGCCAACCCCCAGATGATGTCTTCGTGTCCTCGAAGAACCCGGGAATAGGCGCGAGCTAGGGGCCACAGCGAGATTGAAGCGTCGCCCGTCGCAAGCCAATTGTTATCCGGGGAAAACGCGAGACCGTAGCCGTCTCCTACCCGGAGTGGTTCGGCGTCCGGCGGCGCCGAGAGGTCCCATAACAAACCTCCGCTGACGAGCATCGAACTGGAGGGGTCGAACAAGATGGAACTCGCAGACAGCCCTACTTTTACCTCGAGCGTATGTGTTTGTTCGGGGGGAACGTGTTCCAGCGACCAGGCCCGGATTGTTCCGCTCCAATCAGACGTGGCCACGTGAGTCCCGATGTGTCGAAAATTTGACTGCAACGGTTCGCTCATGCTCCACCGACGCCGCGGATGCCAAATCTGCGCTCGTGCCTTCCAGGAAAGCAACACGGAGAGTACGGCCATCGGCCCAGGCGAGGCGAGAACCCGTCGCATCCATGTCGGGAGGGACATACGTGGATGAAGGGTGCGTCGGCAGGCGAGCGATGAAATCGGGCTTTCCTCCCTCAACCGGCCATGATCGAACCACGCGCTCGTTGGGCTCTCCTGGGAGTGGATCGGTGCTCGTAATCAGGCGTCCGCCGTCTGGGGAGAATCTGAAAAACGAGGTAAGCCCCGCGTCCCCGAGCTTCAGAGTACGCAGAAGGCGACCCTCCGGAACCGACCAAAGCCCCAACCGTCGCCTCTCGGTGTTCATGTTGGCTGCAACCAGATCGCCCGTTCGGCTCAACCGAATCTCCATGGCGACGTCACTGCCCTCGAGGGATCGTCGGTGGCCCCCCGTCCCACGGCCAGAGCTTCCGCCTTCAGGGTCTGCAGTCGCGAGCCAGCGGCCGTCTGGACTGAAATCGAGGGAGTAGGTGCTTGGGGTGGGAGAGGCGAAACTCCGTTGGGCCCCGCCAGAGAGCATCGAGGAACCAGTCGCCGGACTTCGGGGTTGTCCGAATATTCGAGACTTGCGATGGCATAGGCGATGCTAGCCGTTGGGTTGTCCTCGAGCTGCTGCTGGGCGAGAGAGGAAAGCTTCGCGGCCTCGGCCCGATTCACCTCGCAATTGCCTGCCGTCGAGACACTCCCAAAACGGCCAGGACAGCAGGAGGACGACAAATGCCGTCGGCGACAGCGATGCGTCGCCGCCTCTTCCGGCGTTTGTTGTGCGTAGGTCATTGCGGCCGCGAAGTCTTCCTCGACGTTCGGTCAGCCCACCCGGGTAGCGCTCCTCCACAGGGCAAATCCCGGTAGGCCTCCCGTCCACAGGAAGTCGTCTGGTGCGGTCGTGCTCGTCCCAGGTCCTTCGCGGCCTGACGGAGTTGATCTCTGGAGCTGTGCCGCATCGGCGTCCTGGGTCTGCCAGCGGACGAGGCGGGGCCAGGAGGAGAGCAACGACTCGTGCACGACCTCGACGCTCCTCGTCGGCTCTTCGTCGTCTGCGCGCACCTCGTAGGACGTGAGCACCGCGCGTCAATCAGTTGGCGGAGTACCTCCTCGGGCGATTCGCTGTGCGAATCGCTGAATATGGAGAGCAGCTCGTTCCACTCGCGGACGGCGCGGGTGCCTTCGGCGGTCACGAGGTTTCTGAAGAGCTCGCGGACGATCGGAAGCCGCTCGCGGCCCGATCGCTTGGGGTCGCCTCGGCGTGACGGGCCAGCGCGCCGCCAACCCCGCCGATGTCGGCGTGGGCCTGCCGGGTCAGGAGCTTCCGTTCTCGGTCTCGTTTTTCCCACAGGCGCGATATCGCGAAGGCCAGCAGCGGCAGCGCGCCGCGCTCGCCTTCGACTTCCCTGACCATCTCCGCCGCAAGCTCGTCGTCCTCGAAGGAGAAACCGAGCCGCTGGGCCGGCTCGATCAGAGCGCGCTGAAGCGCGTTCGCGCCGGCTGTTCGAGAGCGAAGAGGCCGTCGAAGAACCGGATGCAGGGATCGAGGACTGACACCGATAGAGAAAGTCGTCTCTCATGATCAGCAACAGGTGGATATCGGCCTGGTCGACAAGCAGCCGCAGGAGGGCTGCAAACCGCGCCTGGACCTCCGCCGGATTCAGGGTGAATAACTCCTCGAACTGGTCGACGACCAGGAGTGTCCGCTCGTGGCGATCCCGCCAACGGCTGACTATCGCCACCGTTTCTTCGGGTCACTCAGATGAACGAGCTTCGAGATCGCGTCGTCGTCACCGGCAAACTCCGGCACAAGCGCCCGTGCCAGGGCCGCAAAGGGCGCCTCCCCGGGCTGGCAGACCAGGATGCTCCAGCCGTCAGGGCTTGCCGGGATCACGCCCGCCCGCAAGAATGAGCTCTTGCCCACCCCGGACGGTCCGATGACCGCGAGGAGCATTCGCGATGGTGAGCTTGCGCCACATCTGCGCGACCTCGGCCTCTCGGCCGAAGAAGAACTCGGCGTCCGCCTCTGTGAAGGCTGCGAGGCCCGGGTAAGGGTTACGGTCCTCGCCGCGATCTCCCTCCTTCGGGAACCGGGAACCTCGCGACCCTGGAATTTCCTGACTCATCGGAAACCGCTGCCTCGACAGGCGCAATGAGACGGTAGCCTCGCCGGTGGATCGTCTCGATGAACGAGGGATTCCTTGCGTCGTCGCCCAATGCGTTTCTGATTTCGGTGATGGCGTGGGTCAGGGTGTTGTCGGAGATGAACTCGGTCGCCCAGACCCGGTCGACGATCTCCTGCCGGGTCACCACCTCCCCCGCCCGCTCGGCCAGGCACACCAGCACGTCCATTACCTTGAGCTCGAGCTGGATCGTGGCGTCACCGTGCGAGAGCCGATTCAGCGAAGGCTCGACAAGCCAGCCACCGAGGCAGAAGGATCTCCCACCGAAAACTCTCGTTTCGACTTCAACGGGCATGTTGAGAAGAATGTATGTTCGACAGGCCGGGTTCGCCACTCCCGTTCACGTGCCACCGGATTTTTCCATGATCGATTGATGTAAAACGTTTGACGTATCGATCAGAGAAACGTAAGATATATGAGAACCAGGAGGTTTTCAGATGCCTCAGACGGTGGTCTCGTCGAAGTATCAAATCGTGATCCCGAAAGAGATCAGAGCCAGGCTCGACATCGAAAAGGGCCAGATTCTCCAGGTGGTCGTCAGGGACGGCGTGATCACCTTGATCCCCGATCGCCCGCTTTCCGAGCTGCGTGGTTTCGTCAAGGGCATGGACAGCAGCGGACTCAGAGAGAAGGAAGACCGGCTGTGACGCTGGTCGATCTCCGGCTGGATCGAATATTTCACGGATGGCCCGCTCGCAGACGAATTCGCCCCGTTCCTCGAAGACTGTGAAAAAGTGACGACACCGACAATCGTCATCTTCGAGGTCTATCGGGTGATTCGAAGGGAACGATCCGAAGAGGAGGCCATGGAAGCAGTGGCCCAAATGCAGAAATCCCGAGTGGTGGACCTCGACCAATTCATCGCCTTGAGTGCAGCTGAGGTCAGTATCGAGCACCGGCTCGCGATGGCCGACGCCATCGTCTATGCGACCGCAAGGACTCACCAAACCGAGCTGGTCACCGCAGACTCAGATTTCGACGGTCTCTCCGGGGCTCGCGTGTTCTCGAAACGCCGGTAGGCATTCCGGCCGGAGAATTTCGCTGCCGCCTTCATTACCGATGCTGCATGAGATCCACCGACCCGGTCTTCAGTCTCGTTCCCAATGACTTTCCGCCACCCGTCCGGCACGCGAGACGCGTGCCCCACAAGATCCTCTCAAGTTCACGGGCCTGATTGTGGGGCAGCCGTCTTGGCTTCCGTGTAGGAGGGAGTACTTGTCAATCCAAGTGTTTTCGTCGAAACCGGCGCAGGGTTGCTCGGGATGAAAAGCCCGCCCGTGCTGGGAGCACGGGCGGTTGAGGAGGTATTGGCCGCCCCGCGGGTTTCGGGCAGGCGCCCGCCAGCGGCCTGATGGAGACCAGTCAAACCACATGCGTCTTGAACCATCCTGGTGATTTGGATGGATGTCATTGCTGTGCGGTCGTGAGGCTTCTCGGTCAGTCCCGCGTGGTGAAGGGC
The DNA here is from genome assembly GCA_963769215.1 of Candidatus Sulfomarinibacteraceae bacterium. Lineage (GTDB taxonomy): Bacteria > Acidobacteriota > Thermoanaerobaculia > Thermoanaerobaculales > Sulfomarinibacteraceae > Sulfomarinibacter. The sequence continues at coordinate 121,501 of CAVYKX010000004.1, forward strand.
CTCGTGAATCACGGCGACTGCCGCGGTCTCAGGCGACACGCGGCCGAAGTGGCGGCAGATCCAGGTCGGCGCGTCGCCAACCTTGGTATAGGCGAGGTTTTCGGCGCCCCTCGAGGAGGCGGCGGAGTTTCGCCCGCAAACCTCGACCTCGCGCCGGTGGGAGTCCACCGGAAAGTAGAGGCCGGTAGAGAGCGTCTCGAGTCCGTCGGCTCCGAGCTGAGCGAAGAGGTCGCTGCAGGACTCCACCTCGCGCACGCGTTGGACGGCGAGATCGAATCCCGCTTCCAGGGTCGTCCTGACGCGCTCCGGCATCTTGGGATGGATCCAGGGGTTGACTGGGGTCTCGAAGCCGGGCGTCACAACAACTGCAACCGCCGCAACAGCGGCGGGAGCGCCCGCGCCTGAGCCATCATCGATCTCGTTGGCCCACGATCTGGTGGATACAATCAACATCACACACACAACCGCAATGAACAGCCTCGCCCTCATAGATGCCTCCCCTGGGGAGAGGCGTTTACCTACGAGCCGGGCGCAGCCCGACTGCGGCGCGAGTCCGCTGGTGCCGAAATGCGGTCCGTGGTGTTGTGTGCCGGCCCCATACCGACACAATCGGGCGAGACAACAGCTAAGTAATGAAGTTACAGTGGCTTAGTTGTGGGGGAGTTGTGGGGACACGGGCTGGCGGCCGTTAAACGTTGAGACGTTGAACGTTCAAACGTTCGGCAATTCGGTGTGGACAGAGGTTTTTGCCGCCTGAAGGCAAAAAAAGCCGCCCGGGCTCGCAGCCCGGGCGGTCGAGGAGGTTCGGACGAATCCCGCATGATCCGCGAGGATCCTCATCAATAACGCGGGCTAGCGGGTGACGGGCAGGTACCCGCTGGCCTGATGGGGACTATTCAGAACCCATACACGTACGCACGAGTTGACTCTGAATCGCAAATGCAAGCCGAAGGAGGCCGGAAGTCGTTCAGCATCGAGACATTGTGCGCGGATTTGCCGGAGCCGGATCTCCAGCCAGACACACGGCATCACGCTCCTGCGTCAGGCCCGATCCCTCGACTGGGCCGTCCCTTTAATACACCCCTCCGGCAATTCGCTCATACTTCGCCCTACAACTGATGGCCTCCCTCGGGATGACAGCCTTTCGGGAGGGCGGTCGGAAATTCCGAATTCCGAATTCCTACTGGATGTACCCCAGGCTCTTCAGCTGCTTCAGGGTGTCTTCGTCGAGGTCTTCTTCGGTCCTGAGATCGGGGTCCAGCGAGGTCACCGAGACCATCTTCTCCCAGGCCTGGAGGTGACGGACCATGACCTCGAGCTTGTCTGCTTCGTTTCCGCCAGGTTTCGAGCTGGAGGCGGAGCCGTAGGTCGAAGATCGCGGCGTTTTCGCCCGCGATACCGCTGACCATCGCCATCCCACCGAGGGCCACAAACCGCTGACCTGCCAATCTGCGGCGACTCGGCGAACGCGACGTAGGGCGGCTGCCCGGCGCCTTCGAGGATGGGTCGGAGGCTCGCCGCCCTGGACACCGGCCGGCGACTTGCCCGGTCAATCGAGGAGGTCGGCATCAGGTCGACGACCTCGGCCACCTTGGAGACGTCTGGGGGTTCCGCCGCTCCGGAAAGCGAATCATCAGCGGCACCTGGGTGACGGGGGTAAAGCGATTCGCCGAAGAGATCGCCGTGCTCCTGGAGCGCGAAGCCGTTACTCCCAGCACCACGAGGATCGCACGATCGGCGAGACCGGGGGCGCGGAACTCCTCCATGAAACCCTCGAGCATCGAGTCGATCACCTGCATGCGGGCGGCATACCAGGCGCGTCCATACTCGAGATCCTCTTCATCGAAACCGAAGGAGCTTCGGTCGCTCGCGAAGCCAGGACCTCTTGCACTCGTTCACTCATACCTTCGGCTGGCCGCTGCCCTCGAGCAGGGCTCTCACCTTTTCGAGTGCCGGTTGGACCACCCACCGAAGACCAGCAGGAAATTCTCGTCGGCATGTGCCTTCATCCATCCAGTCGCTGCTTCCCCGGGTGCGGGGCCGATCTGGTAGGAGTCGAAGCCCTGGGCGAGGCCGTAGTCGCTGGCGCTGGGTGCCCCCTCGATGAACGCCGCAGTCGTATAGCCGGCGGCGCCCAGCACCTCGGCGAGCGTCGTCGCTTCGTCAGCCATGTAGTCGCCGGGCGCCCTGAGGCCGTTGGTGGTCGGGTAGAGACCACTGAAAAGGGTTGCCAGTGACGGCTGGATCTGCGGCGCCTGGGCAAAGGCCCACTCGAGACGACCGATTCCGCCGCCAGTGCGTCAAAGCCGGGGTGGCGGCCAGGGCTCCGTAGCTGCCCGAGCGCATCGGCACGCAGACCGTCGATGGCGAGAATGATCACTGGGCTCGGCCCGGTCGCCGCACTCTCGGCTTTCGCCTCGTCACTCGCCGCAGGACATCAGAACCACCAGCGCCAACCAGGTCGACAACGCGGCGAAAAAAACTCCGGATTTTCGTTGATGTTTCATTGATGCAACACCCTCCCCGGGCGGCGGATCTATCATGCGGGCGCGCGCACCGGAGCAGTGCTGGGTATTCGGTCTGTCTCCGAATTCGGGGGATCCCGACTCGGCCGTCGGACGGCCTGCGCTCGGGATGACAGTGAGACGATGAACTCGGGCGGATGGGCGGCATCCGAATTCCGAATTCCGACTTCCGAATTCGAGATGCGGTATCATACCGCCCTGCCCACGATTCAGCGGGCCATCTCAACACATGACGAACGGAGAAATCATGCGTCGATCTTCGCTTCGTGTTCTGTTCATACCATGATCGCGGTCCTCAGGGCTGCGCCAAGGAGCCGGCCGTCGAGCCGCTGCCCAACGGTCTGCTGCTGGGCTCGCGGTGCTCGAAAGCGGGCCCTCCGGCCCGGTGCCGCAGCCGGCCCAGCTCGGCATCCTCACCAACGACGGAGCAGCCTGGAATTACCGTTTCGTCGAGGACCAGGACAGCAACGTCTTCCACAAGGCGATGGTCTACGAGCCCGACCGGGGCAGACCGGCATCCTGACCGCCGGCGGCACCAAAGCCGATGGTCAAGCTCTGGGGCGCCGACGGCGCCCAGCCCGAGATCCTGTGGGAGAAGGACTTCGGCGGCAAGTTCAGCCGCATGCGCGATCTCGAGGTCGGCGACATCAACGGCGACGGCGTCTCCGACATCGCCGTCGCCACCCACGACCAGGGCGTCGTCGCGGTGCTCGTACGGCGACGGCGACGGCGGCTTCACGGTCGAGGAGACTCGACGCCGAGCCCAACACCTTCGTGCACGAGATCGAGATCGGCGATCTCGAACGGCGACGGCGTGCTCGAGATCTATGCCACGCCGAGCGCTGCCCAACAAGCTCGACGGCACTCCTCAGCCGGGCTTCGTCACCCGCTACGTCCCGGGCGCCGACGAGGGCCGAGCGTCGTCGCCGATCTCGGCGACCGCCACGCCAAGGAGATCCTGGTGGACGACGTCGACGGCGACGGCAGCGACGAGCTCTACGTCTCGGTCGAGGCGGTCGCCGGCGGCCGCGTCGAGATCCTGCGCTTCGACGCCGACACCGACCCGACCGCGGGCATGCTGATCGCCGAGCCTCGACGACAAGCTCTGACCCGCTTCCTCACCGCCGGCGACATCGACGGCGACGGGGTCAAGGAGATGGTGGCCGCGGCCAACAAGAGCGGTCTGTGGCTCCTGCGCCCCGGCGACGACCCGCGCGCCGAGTGGTCGATCGAGTCCGATCGACCGCAACTCCGGCGGCTTCGAGCACGCCGCGATCCTCACCGACCTCGACGGCGACGGAATCGACGAGCTCTACGTCGCCAACGACGACGACGGTGAGGTCAACCGCTACGTGTGGATGGATGGCGCGCCGGTCAGCGCGAGCTGCTCTACACCCACCCCGAAGGCCTGTCGGGCTTCACCTGGAACATCATGCCGGCCCCTACGGCGTTGATTCCAACACATTAGAGAGTTTTGAGTTTTGAGTTCTTAGTTTTGAGTTCTAAGGAGTTTTGAGTGCCGGCACCTCGACCGGGCATATTCGCGACGAGTCTGAGCGGAAATTCAAAATTGAACACTCAAAACTGAGAATTCACTCGTTTTCCTCGCCGAGGGTGACCGTTATCTCGAACTTCTCGCCTTCGGGGACGGCGCCATCGGAAACGGTGAGGCCGCCCTCGGCCACGTTGCCGGCGCGAAGGACGTCGTCGATCACCGGATCCAGGGCAGTCGCGCGCGAGCTCGGAACCGGCGATCTCGAGCGACGCCACCGGCCACCGAAGGCTCTTCTGGGCCACCGTCTTGGCGCCGCGGATCGCGGTCATGACCTCGACCGCCGCTTCGAAGGTGCCTTCGACCGCGGGCCGCGGCACCGCGTCGAACTCGTCGATCGTCGGCCAGCGGCGAGGTGTGAACGCTCTTGGCTCTCCTTCGCCGGCGAAGCGCCACGACCACACCTCCTCGGTGACGAAGGGCAGGAACGGAGCGAGCAGCCGCAGGTAGGTTTGCAGCCCGAGACCGAGGGCGGCCAACGCCGAGCGCCGGCCGGGCGTGTCCTCGTCGGAGTAGGAGCGCAGCTTGACGAGCTCGAGGTAGTGGTCGCAGAACTGCCAGAAGCTCTCCTCGACGACCTGCAGCGCGGAGGCGTAGTCGAAAGCCTCGAAGGACCGCGGTCGCCTGCTCGATGACCGTGCGCAGCCGCTCGATCAAAGCCAGATCGAGGGGTTCGGCGATGTGCTCCGGCCCCGGCACCTCGCCCACCGGCCCCGTCGAGCTGCATGAGGACGAACCGGCTGGCGTTGAAGACCTTGATCACGAGCCGCTTGCCGACCTTGAAAACGCCCGGGTCGAAGGCCGTGTCGGTGCCCAGCCGCGCGCGCGCCGCCCAGTAGCGCACGCGCGTCGGACGACCACTCGTCGAGCAGGTCCTCCGGCGTCACCACGTTGCCCTTCGACTTGGACATCTTCTTGCGGTCGGGATCGAGGATCCAACCCGATAGAACCACGTGGCGCCAGGGGATCTCGCCCTCGTGCATCCACGCCTTGACGATGGTGGAGAAGGCCCAGGTGCGGATGATGTCGTGCGACTGCGGCCGGATGTCCATCGGGAACAGCTTGGCGTGGCGCTCGGGGTCGATGCCCCAGTGCGACTGGATCTGCGGGCGTCAGGGACGAGGTCGCCCAGGTGTCCATGACGTCGGGCTCGGCGGTGAAACCGCCCGGGTTTGTCCCGCTGCTCCTCGCTGTAGCCCGGCGGGACATCGGTCAGCGGGTCGACGGGCAGCGACTCCGGATTCGCGTAGAGCGGGCTTCGTCGAAATCCGGCTCGCCCGTCCGCGCCCACCTGATACCAGACCGGGAAGGGCAATGCCGAAGTAGCGCTGGCGGGAGATGCACCAGTCCTGGTTGAGGCCCTCCACCCAGTGCGTGTAGCGGGTCTGCATGTGCGCCGGGTGCCACTGGATCTTGTCGCCCTGCGCGAGCAGCGCTTCCTTGTGCTCCAGGATCCGGATGAACCACTGGCGGGTCGGCACGAACTCGAGCGGCCGGTCGCCCTTCTCGAAGAACTTGACGATCTGGTCGGTCGGTTTGGGCTCGCCGACGAGGGCCGCGCCTTCCCGCCCGGAAGGCTCCCCTCTTCGGCGAGCAGCTCGGCAACCCGCTTTCTTCGCCTTGCTGATGTAAGGCCCCGCGATCTCGTCGTGGGCCCGTTGCGCGGCGACCGCATCGACGCTCTCGAACGGCGCGTCGCCAAAGGTCGCAGGCAGGATCTTGCCGTCGCGCCCGATGAGCTGCTTGAGGGGCAGGCCCGACGACTTCCACCACTCCACGTCCATCGCGTCGCCGAAGGTGCAGACCATCAGGATGCCGGTGCCCTTCTCGGGGTCGGCGTGCTCGGCGGCGAGGATCGGAACCCGTGCGCCGAAGAGCGGCGTGATGGCGTACTTGCCGAAGAGATGCTGATAGCGCTCGTCGTCGGGGTGGGCCACCACCGCGATGCAGGCGCCGAGAAGCTCGGGCCGGGTCGTGGCGATCAGCAACTCGCCGCCGCCCTCGACGCCAAAGCGGATATCGTAGAAGAGGCCCTGCCGCGGCCGGTCCTCCACCTCGGCCTGCGCCACCGCGGTCTGGAAGTCGATGTCCCACATATTGGGCGACTCGACGTTGTAGACCTGGCCCTTCTCCACCAGGTCGAGGAAGCTGAGCTGCGAGATCTTGCGGCAGTGGTCGTCGATCGTGGCGTATTGCTCCGACCAGTCGAGCGACAGCCCGAGGTGGCGCCACAGATGTTCGAAGGCCTTCTCGTCCTCGGCGGTGACATACCCGCAGGCCTCGATGAAGTTCCGGCGCGAGACCTCCTCGATCTCCTTCCGCTTCCCGCCCTTGGGGTCCGGCTTCCAGTCGGGGTCATAGGGCAGATGCGGATTGCAGCGGATGCCGAGCAGGTTCTGCACGCGGCGTTCGGTCGGCAGCCCGTTGTCGTCCCAACCCATCGGGAAGGCGATGTTCTTGCCCGTCATGCGCTGGTAGCGCACGATCAGATCCTCGTGGGTGTAGCTGAAGACGTGGCCCACGTGGAGCGAACCCGAGACCGTCGGCGGCGGCGTGTCGACCACGAAGGTCTGCTCGCGCGGAAGCGAGGCGTCCCATCGTGGATGCCCCACTCGTCCCAGCGTTCCCGCCACTTGTCCTCGACTTCGAGGTGTTTGTATTTTTTCGGAATCTCAGCCATTTCTCTTCTCCGCTTCGGTATAGGCGAACACCGCGTCGTCGACGCTGATGCGATCGCTCGTCATCCACCCACCCACGGTCCCCGTTTCACCGAGAACCACGGCGAGCACGCGGTCGCTCTTTCCGAAGAGTTCTTTTTTCTTTTCGGCACTCAGAAGCTCCGGGTCCTTGACCCACACCACCACCCGCCGCGTCTCCATCTTCGCCGCGTCGAGCGCGTTCGGAATCAAACCCCGAATCAGCGGCTCGTCGCCGCAAATCAGCATCACCGAAGAGCCGGCGCGATGCGGCGGCCCGCCGGCCAGCCACTCGTCGAGCTCGGATCGATCCGTCACGTCAACAAGCCACGGTCCCATGTTCGCTCCTCGCAGTCGGTTACATGCTGCCCATATCGAATTGCCGCAGCGTCGGGAGATGATACCACCGGGGAATGAGGAATTCGGAATTCGGAATTCGGAATTTCCGACACACTCTCCCATGTGCCTCAGAAGTCACTCTATTCGGGACATTTCTCGCATCAGGCCAGGTACTCCGATCCGGGGCATCTGTTTCGCCGGACTCGATCGAAAGCGGCTTGACAATGGGGCTCGGCTCGGTTCTCCTATGGGCCCCATGGCGGACGCAAAACCCTCATCATCGTCGAGTCGCCCGCAAAGGCGAGGACCATCTCCAAGTTTCTGGGATCGGACTACGTAGTGGAGTCGTCCGTCGGCCACATCCGGGATCTCCCTCCCAACGCCGAAGCGATCCCCAAGAAGTACAAGAAGGAACCGTGGGCGCGGTTGGGCATCGATGTCGACAACGGCTTTGATCCTTTATATGTGGTGCCGCCGGACAAGAAGGAGCAGGTAGCGACGCTCAAGAAAAAGCTCAAGGGTGCTTCCGAGCTGTACCTCGCAACTGACGAAGACCGCGAGGGAGAGGCCATCGCCTGGCACCTGGTCGAGGAGCTCAAACCGAAGATCCCCGTCAAGCGACTGGTCTTCCACGAGATCACCAACGCCGCAATCGATCAGGCTCTGCGATCGCCGCGCGATATCAACTCCCGCCTCGTCACTGCACAGGAGACCCGCCGCATCCTCGACCGCCTGGTTGGATACGAGGTCTCGCCGGTGCTGTGGAAAAAGCTGCGGCCGAAGCTTTCGGCCGGGCGAGTCCAGTCGGTGGCCACCCGCCTCATCGTTGCCCGTGAAGAGGCCCGCATGCGATTCGTGGAGTCGGCCTTCTGCGGCATCGAGGCAACGATGGCCGACGGCAACGGCGGCCGTCCGTTTACCGCCCGCCTCGCCGAGCTCGACGGCGGCAAAATCGCCATCGGCAAGGACTTCGACCAGGAGACCGGAGAACTCAAAAAGAAGGCCATCGTCCTCGACCTCGACCGGGCGAAAGCGCTGGCATCCGAGCTCGAGAGCGCTCCTTTCTCTGTGACCGAGGTCGTCGAAAAGCCGTTCACCAACCGGCCCTCACCGCCGTTCATGACTTCGACCTTGCAGCAGGAAGCGGGCCGCAAGCTGCGTTTCAACGCCCGCCGGACGATGCGCATCGCCCAGAGCCTCTACGAAAACGGCTACATCACGTATATGCGGACCGACTCGCTGACCCTTTCGCACGAGGCGCTGAACGCCGCGCGGCACCAGGTCACAGAGCTCTACGGCGCCGAGTACCTCCCCGAGAATCCGCGCGTCTACCGCTCCAAATCCAAGAGCGCCCAGGAGGCCCACGAGGCCATCAGGCCGGCTGGCAGCAGCTTCCGCACCCCGGCGAGCCTCAAGTCGAAGCTCGATGCCGACCAGATGAAGCTCTACGACCTGATCTGGAAACGCACTCTTGCGTCTCAGATGAAGGACGCCCACGGCGTCAGCACGAGGGTGCGGATCGAGGCGCCCACAGAAGAGCACGGGATCGCGACCTTCGCAACTTCGGGAAAGGTCATCACCTTCGCCGGCTTCATCCGCGCCTACGTGGCGGGATCGGATGACCCCGAGGCCGAGCTTGCCGACGAGGAGAAGATCCTCCCTAAGCTGGTGCAGGGTCAGGGACTCCAGGCCGAGAAGCTCGAAGCCACGAGCCACACCACCAAACCGCCGGCCCGCTACACCGAGGCGAGCCTGGTCAAGGAGCTCGAAGCGCGCGGCATCGGCCGGCCCTCCACCTACGCCAGCATCATCCAGACCATTCAGGACCGCGGCTACGTCTGGCACAAGGGCCAGGCGCTGGTGCCCACCTTCACAGCCTTCGCCGTCGTGCGGCTGCTCGAGCGCAACCTCCCCGACCTGGTGGACTACGACTTCACCGCCCGCATGGAAGACGAGCTCGACGCCATCGCCGCCGGAGAATCCGAAGCCGCGCCGTGGCTGCATGATTTCTACTTCGGGGTCGCCGACGCCGAAAACGGCCGCCGCCAGATCATGCGAATGGGTCTGCACGCCCTGGTCGCAACCGGCGAAGACATCGACCCGCGGGAAGCGTCTCGAATTTCCATCGGCCAGACGGCCGAGGGCGAACGAGTGGCGGTGCGCGTTGGCCGCTTCGGACCCTACATCCAGATCGGTGATTCCGAGCAACGTGCATCGGTCCCCGACGACATGCCACCCGACGAGCTCACACTCGACCGCGCCTTCGAAATGCTGGCAAAGGCCGCCGAGGGCGACAGGCCCATCGGCGACGATCCAGAGACCGGCAAGCCGATCTACGTCAAGGAGGGCCGGTTCGGCCCCTACGTCCAGCTCGGCGACCGCGAAGACGGCGGCGACAAGCCCAAAATGGCCAGCCTGTGGAAGAGCATGTCGCCCGAAAACGTCACCGTCGACGACGCTGTGATGCTCCTCTCGTTCCCGCGGGAGGTCGGCACGCACCCTGAGACCGGAGAGGTCATCACCGTTCAGGACGGCCGCTACGGTCCGTACGTCAAGATGGGCAAGGAAACCCGCAGCCTGGAGAACCAGGACCAGCTCGCCACCATCACCCTCGACGAGGCCGTGGCCAAGCTCAAGGAGCCCAAGAAGGGACGGCGTTCGGGCGCCGCCGCGGTCATCGCCGATCTCGGAGTCCACCCGGAAAGCGGAGACCCGATCCAGGTCAAGACCGGCCGCTTCGGCCCCTACGTCACCGACGGCACCGTCAACGCCACCGTTCCCAAGGGCACCGACCCGGAAAAGGTCAACCTCAACCAGGCACTCGAGCTCCTCGCCAAACGCGAAGAGAAGCTCCGCTCACAGGGCAAAGATCCCAGGGCGAAGAAGACGAAGAAGAAGAAACGTTAGAACGTCAGGCTCACACCGAATTTGGTGAAATAGTCGCCCAGAATCCGTTCGAATACAGCGGTTCCATAATCCATTGGCATTCCGAGCCAGCAAAATTGAATTGGCTGTCCCGCGAGGTACGACGCACAATACGCTGTCATCCCGAGCGAGCGACTTTTCACGCTGAAACGAGGGGCGCGATCGGGCGCGAGTCGAGGGACCCCCTCCTACAAGAGTGTGCTTGCACGGCGGCCTATCTCCGGCTTCGGGGGATCCCTCGACTCGGCCGTCGGACGGCCTCGCTCAGGATGACAGGAAATCTTGGGCTCCGTCCTCACCTCATATTTACCGGATGAACCGAATGTTGGTCCGCGTCAAGGCCTTCCCTCGGGAAACGTGTATACACCGCCCGAACACGCTCGGTTGCGCGCACTGAAGTACGCGCCTACACGCCAATCGAGAACGCACTCCTACTGTAGGCGGGTACTTCAGTGCCCGCCAGCGTGTCGATGAGTGCCTGTTAACACCGGTCTCGGTTGACAATTGATTGTCCCGGGGGGATCGGTGGAAATCCGAAATCCAAAATTACGCCGCCCCTCCATGCTAGAGTTACGCTTAGAAACATCAGAGGCAACAGAAGAGTCCGGACCCGGTGGAAACTCGTCGTACGGGGGTTGGAGGAGTGGCAGCGGTCGGAGGTCAGTTCCGGCGCGAGATCGACGCCCTGGAGGAGGTGTTCGTCCTCCTGGACGTCTTTGTTGAGGACCAGGCGATCGACGAGAAGACCTCGTTCAGCCTTCGCGTGGTGGTCGAGGAACTCTTCACCAACATGGTTCGTCACAACGTGGGCGGTGGAGACATCATCGACCTCTCGATCGAACGGGTCGGGGACAGGGTTCTCCTCGAGCTCGTCGACACCGACGTCGAGCCCTTCGATCCGGAAACTGCGGAAGTCCCGAGGGTCGACGCGGGTATCGCCGACAGGCGCCCGGGCGGACTCGGGATCTATCTCGTCAAGAAGATGGTCGATGAGCTGCGCTACGACTACGAACCCGAGGGCCGCCGGATGCGGATCTCGGTGACCAAGACATTGGGGAGTTGAAATGTTCGAGATCACTCGCGACGACGAAGGCACGATCAGCTTGAACGGGCGCCTCGACGCCTCCCAGGTGGACAGCGCGAGGGCGGTATTCGACCAGGTAACGGAGTCCTGCCGGGTCGATTTCGCCGAGCTCAGCTACATCTCGAGCGCCGGTCTCGGCCTCCTTTTCGGCACCCAGAAGCGATTGGTCGACAGCGGCGGAGGGCTGACTCTGGTCAACCTCAGCCCTCACATCCGGGAGATCTTTCAGATTGCAGGCTTCGACAACATCTTCGAGATCGCGTAGGCGGGAGGTTCGGTACGAACACCAACCTTTTCATCCGGAGCCGGTAGTTATGGCGAGAGACGATGATGCCATGCTGATTGAAGCCTGCCTCGGAGGAGACCGACACGCGTTCGACAAACTCGTCGACCGCTACCAGGGTCCTCTGTTCAACGTGGCCTTCAGAATCACCGGTTCGATCGAAGACGCGATGGACGCGACTCAAAGCGCATTCGTCAACGCCTACGAGAAGCTCAACACCTTCGACCCCTCGTACCGGTTCTTCAGTTGGATCTACCGCATCACCATCAATCAGGCCCTCAACACCGCCAATCGACGGCGCGAGCAGGCAATCGACGGAGTCAACGAACCGTCGACCGACCGGAACCCGTCCGATGTCTTCGATTCGACGGAGATCCGCGGCCACCTCACAAGGGCGCTTTCCGAGCTCGAGCCCCACCACCGCACGGTGATCGTGCTCAAACACTTGGACGGGTACTCGTACCGTGAAATCGGCGAGATCCTCGAGATTCCGGAAAAAACGGTCAAGTCCCGCCTTTACACCGCGCGGCAGCGGCTGCGCCTGATCCTGACGGAACGGGGGTTGACCCCATGAAGAGCGATCGCCTCGAGGCCCTCCTGTGGGCCCGTGTGGACGGCACCATCGACGAATCGGAGCTGGCCGAACTGGACGGCTTTCTCGCCGCTGGCGGGGACTCCCGAAAGATCGAGCGCCAGGTGGCGATGATCGCCGAGGAGCTCGGCAAGCTGGAAGATGTTCAGCCGCCGGCAGAGCTCCGGGAAAAGATCGACAGCGCCCTGGCTCAGGCCTCGCCGCCCGCAGCCAGGATCGGCCATAACACATCGACGCCGGCCCTGCGCCCATCGAATCCGATCATCTCGCGGTGGCTCCCGCTGGCGGCGGGCCTCGTGATCGGTGTGGCGATCGGCTATCTGCTCCACACCGGACCGATGGCACAAATGGAGACGTCACAGGTCAGTGGTTCGATGACCACGCCGGCTGCGCAGACGACCGCGCCGCCGGCCGTTTTAGATCTGGGCCAATCCATCGGATCGATCGAAATCCGGCGTACCGGGAAGATCGTCTCCCTCGATCTCGACCTTTCCGGTAGCGGGAACCTCGAGTTGATTCTCGAAACGCCCGACGGCGATCGCACCACTCTCGCTGTCAACGGCCCGAGCACACGGAGGTGGGTCGTCGAAAGCGAGGAGGCGCTGCGGCTGGAGGTCCGAATCAACGGCGCAGTCTCCGCCGAACACCTGATCGAAGCCGTCGAGTTGGAGGCCAGCCGGTGATGATGCACCAACTTTTCTTTCGCTGCCCTGTAGTTGGGGTAGTACTCGTCGAAAAACTGAAACTGGAACCAATTCAACCCAGGGGGTGAATCATGGCAGCGAACAAGACTGGCGTATGGGTGGGTGTCGCGGTCGTCGTTATCGGCGTCGCGGCGGCCCTGTATTTTTCACAGTCGCCACCGGCGATCGAGGACGCGACAGGGGCCATCGGTGCGGCCGAACGCCACCGGGCCGAGCAGATCACCGATGCAGACGTCGAGCTCGCCGGGGAGTCCGCAGGGAACGCAGCCGCAGCCGAGGCCGCATTCTCTGTGACCGGCGAAGAACTCGTCGATCTACTCGGCAAGGCGTCGGTGCAGGAGAAAGCGTCGTACTTCGAACGCGCCGACCTCGACCAGCGCATGAGCCTGCTCGCGCACGCGTCGGCGGAAGAGCGGGCCGTCACTCTCGATCGTGCATCCAATCTCGAGAAGGCTGCTTTCCTGGATCGAGCTGCTGACGTCGAAAAGATCGCCGCCTTGGAGCGCGCCAGCGCCGGCGAAAAGGCTGCGGTTTTGAGTCGCGCCGTCGAAGTGGAGAAGTCCGAGGTTCTCGAGCGAGCTTCACTGGAACGCGGAACCTTCGAGAGGATGTCGGTGCAAGAGAAGGCTGCACTCCTGGACCGCATGGATGAGGCCGAGAGGGTTTCGATGCTCGATCGTGCCGACGCGGTTGAGAAGGCCGCGATCCTCGACCGATTCACGATGCAACAGAAGGCAGCCGCTTTCGAGCGAGCCACATTGCAGGAAAAGGCCGCTTGTCTCGAACGCGTCTCCGAGATGGAAAAGGCATCGCTCCTCGACCGCGCTTCGCAAGCAGAAAAAGCAGCTGTGCTCGAACGGTGCACCGCCGTCCAAAAGGCGAGTCTGCTTTCCCGAGCCTCGCTCGATCGCCAGTCGGCGCTGATGAGTCGTTTCTCGATGAGCGAGAAGGCGGCGATGCTCGATCGCGCCACTGAGGTTGAAAAAGCAGCGTACCTCGAGCGCGTTTCCGACGCCGAAAAGGCGGCCGCCCTGGAACGGGCCACCGAGGTCGAGAAAGCGGCAATCCTCGATCGCGCGTTCGCGGCTGAGAGGTCGGACGACCTGCTGGCGAGGATGTCGCTCGAGCGCGCCACTCTCGAGAAAATGTCGGTACAGGAAAAGGCCGCGGTCCTCGATCGCTTTGACCAGGCCGAACGAGCCAGGATGCTCGATCGTGCGAGCGTCGCCGAAAAGGCGGCCATCCTCGACCGCGTGAGCATGGCTGAGAAGGCAGCGGTCATGGAACGGGCGTCGTTGCAGGAAAAGACGGCAATGCTCGATCGCATCTCGATGCAGGAGAAACAAGCGATGTATGAGCGGGCGTTCGTTGAGTGACTCCGAAGGCTGATGGCTCTCGGAGCCTTCCGGTGGATGCCACGGCAGCGCCGTGGCATCTCCCTATTATCCCGACCCGCATCCCACCGGCTTTGTGCCGCGGGGTGCGGGTTTTTTGAGCACTGAACACCGGGCCGAAGGGGGGCGTCGATGAGGCGCGCTGCGATTCCACTGTTTCTCGTGCCGATCTTTCTCTCAGCATTCGTAATTGATGCCCAGGAGCTCGAGTTCCGGTTCTTCAAGACCGACGAGATGTTCATCGTCTATATGGACCCGGACAACGAGTTCATCCTCCCCCACCTCACCAATTGCTTCACCAACTCGCTCGACTTCCACAAGCGGCTCTTCGACTACACGCCGAGCGAGGAAGTCACCGTCCTCCTCCAGGACTTCGACGACTACGGCTATGCGGGTGCGTCGGCGATGCCGACCAATTTCTTGAATATCGGTATCGAGCCCTTTGAGTACGTGTACGAGACCTCGCCCACCAACGAGCGCATCAACTGGGTGATGAGCCACGAACTGGTCCACATCGTTGCCTCCGACAAGGCCGCGCCGAGGGACGAGCGCTGGCGCAAGATCTTCTTCGGCAAGGTGGCGCCGATCCCCGAGCAGCCGATATCGATGTTCTACAGCTACCTGACGACGCCGCGCGACTGCGCGCCACGGTGGTACCACGAGGGCTCGCGGTCTTCTTGGAAACCTGGATGGCGGGCGGCATCGGCCGGCGCTCAGGGCGGCTACGACGAGATGGTTTTCCGAACCAAGATCCGCGACGACGCCACTTTTACGACACGGTCGGGCTCGAGTCCGAGGGCAAGACGATCGATTTCCAGGTCGGGGTCAATTCATACCTCTACGGCACCCGCTTCATGACCTATCTCGCCTACGAGCTACGGCCCGGAAACACTGATCGAGTGGATCGACCGCGGACGGCATCAAAAGCTACTACCGCGCGCAGTTCAAGCAGGTCTACGGCAGCCGCTCGACGCGGCTGGAAGCGGTGGATCGCGTGGGAGAGGGACTTCCAGCGGGCGAACCTCGAAGCGATCCGCGAGTACCCGGTCACCGCGCACAAGCGCTCTCGGACGCGCCCTGGGGTCGGTCTCGCGGGCCTTTTCGACCCCGGCAGGAGACAGCTCACGGCGGCTGAACTACCCGGGCGTGTTTGCCCACATCGTCACGATCGACGTTGACAGCTGGCGAGATGAGAAGATCGCGACTCAAGGGCCCGGTCCTCTACTGCGTTACCTCTCTGGCCTACGACCCAGACGCAGCACAATCTTCTACACCACCGACAACTACGCGTGGCGCGACCTCAACGCGGTCGACCTCGAGACCGGCAAGACCGGAGATGCTGGTCAAGAACGCCCGGACCGGAGACCTCGCATTCAACCGCTCCGACCGCTCGCTCTGGGGAATGCGGCACCACAACGGCCTCTCGACACTGGTTCGGATGCCCCACCCCTACGAGGAATGGAAGCCAGTTTACTGCCTCGCCACTACGGTGAGGATATCTACGATCTCGACATCTCGCCCGACGGCCGCCTACTGTCCGCCTCGCTCATCGAGGTCAGCGGCGCCAGCGCTGGCCGCCTCGAGATCGCCGACGTTCCTCGCCGGGCGACAGCGAGGCTACGAGGACCTTCGAGTTCGGCGACAGCTCCCCGACCAATTCGTGTTCTCGCCAGACGGCCGCTACCTCTACGGCACCTCGTACTACACAGGCGTCTCCAACATCTTCCGTTTCGAGTTCGAAACCGGGGAGATCGAGGCGGTCAGCAACGCGGAGACCGGTTTTTTCCGCCCGATTCCTCTCGAAGACGAGCAGGCTGATCGTCTTCCACTACACCGAAGGGCTTCGTCCGGCCATGATCGAGCCGAGGCGCTCGAGGACGTCAGACGCGATCACGTTTCCTCGGCCAGGAGATCGTCAAGAAGCATCCGGTCCGTAAAGGAGTGGAGCGGCGGCTCGCCATCGGTCGTCGATCTCGAAGGCTCGAGCACCGAGAGCGGTCGCTACCGGGCGGTCCGACTCCGGCTCGACTCGGCATACCCGATTCTCGAAAATACCGGGACTAGGCGGCCATCGGGATGCGGCTCAATTTCATGGACCCGGTCGGCTTTTCGACCGCCTCGACATCACCGCCTCGTAGACGCCCGCAGCGTCGGTGCCGAACAAGGAAAAGCTCCAATCGCCGCCGACTTCCGAGCGCACGTGGAAGCTGAGCGCGCTCAACAACGCCGATTTCTACGACTTTTTCGGCCCGACAGAAGAGCAGCCGCAAGGGCTAGGGGCCGCAGAGCACGGCGGCGCCTGATCCACGACCGTCCCAGATCGCTCGACTGGGCGTCATCGTGCCGCTCGGCGGCCTCGACACCTGCCCCGTACCAGAACATGCCTCGCCACCTCACCAGCTATTTCGCACTCAGCGCTCGCCTCGAATACGAATCACGCAAAGACCCATCGGCGGGCTCAAGCCCGAGAAGGGCTGACGTGGGGCGCGTATTTGAACGACAAGTTCGCCGAATCGAACAACTACCCGCGGCTGTGGGGCGAACTCGGCCTCGGCTGCCGCTGCCGATCAAGCACTCGTCGCTCTGGCTGCGTCCGGCGGCGGGTTACGGCTGGGGAGACCGCGACAACACCTTCGCCAATTTCTACTTCGGCGCCTTCGGCAACAACTACGTGGACCATCTCAGGTGCGGCGATACCACGAGTACTACAGCTTTCCTGGCCTCGAGATCAACGAGCTCGAGGGCAACAACTTCGGCAAGTTGATGTTGGAGTGGGAGCTGCCTCCGCTTCGCTTCAAACGAGCCGGGTGGCCGGGGTTCTATTTCACCTGGGCGCCGGCTCATTTTCGGCAGCGCCATTGTCACCGACATGGACGACGATCAGCTCCGGCGCGAGCTCTACAACGTCGGTGCGCAAATCGACTTCAAGTTCCGTGATTTCCCAATCTCTCGACCTACGCTCTCCTTGGTTATGCGCGCGCCTTCGAGGGCGGCCGGCCTTCGGCCAACGAATTCATGATCTCGCTCAAGATCCTGTAACGTACCGGTCATGGATCTGCTCTCTGCCGGCTTTCGCATCCTGATCGGCCTGCTGCCGGTCTTCGCCTTTCTGCTCGCGTTGATCCTGCTCGACAGCTTCAAGCTGGTGAAGCTCCGGACCGTGGCCGGTCTGATCGCGGCGGGGGTTCTGGCCGCTCTGGCGAGCCTCGTCGTCAACCGGTGGCTCGCCTCGAACTTCGACATCGAGACCGCCGCAATCACAAGGTATGTGGCGCCGTTCGTCGAGGAGATTCTGAAGGGCGCGGTCATCGTCTTTCTGATCCTGCGCCACCGGGTCGCCTTTCTGGTTGACGCCGCGATCATCGGCTTTGCTATCGGCGCCGGGTTCGCAGCGCTGGAGAACATTCACTACTTCAATGCGCTCGACGACACCAGCGTGGCGTTGTGGATCGTCCGCGGTTTCGGCACCGCCCTCATGCACGGCAGCGTCACCGCCATCATGGCCATGACCTCGAGGCTCCTGGTCGACACGAGCGGTGGCGTTCGGCTCTGGGTTTTTCTCCCGGGCCTCGGCTTCGCCATCGCCCTCCACTAAGCCTTCAACCATTTTCTGATCGGGCCGACCATCGTCACCGCGCTGATTCTGGTCGTACTGCCGGTGTTCTTTGTCGGTGTGTTTCATTTCTCGGAAAGCCGCACCCGCGATTGGCTCGGCACCGGTTTCGACACGGACTCCGAGCTGCTCGAGCTGATGCAGGCGGGGCAGCTGTCGGAGAGCCGAATCGGCAGCTACCTCCACGACCTGCGCGAACGATTCCCGCCGACCACAGTGGCCGACATGCTGTGCTTGCTTCGGCTCCGTCTGGAGCTGTCGATTCGGGCGAAAGGGATTTTAATCGCACGCCAGGCCGGATTCGACGTCCCTCCCGACCCCGATATGGAGGGCCGCTTCGAAGAGCTTCACTATCTCGAGGACACCATCGGCCGCACCGGCCTGCTCGCCATGAAGCCGCTCTTCCACTTCTCCGACCGCGACCTGTGGCAGTACCACATGATCGGAAAACGTTAGAACGTTGAACGTTGAAACGTTGAACGTTGCCGCCCGCCCTCCCCGAGATCTCTGACGCCCATTTCTCCAAAATTGTCGTCGCAGTGACAGGCTGTTCAGTCTTTCAACGTGCAAACGTGGAAGGTTCGGCTCATCCGGAATTCCATGAGGTCGTGTGCGACGGCGGAAGCCCCGAAGGGGCGATAGACGTTTAGCCTGGCGTGACCCCAGGCTAAGCATCTGCCGCCGCTTCGCGGCTGACCTCATCGAATTCCGGATGAACCGAACGTTCTAACGTTCAACGTGAAACGTTTACCCGAGCCCGTGTATCATCATGGGCACCATGACAACACTGCACATCGTGCCGTCGGATGGCGACGCATTCGAATATTCCATCGAAGACGATTCGGTGGTGATCGGCCGCTCGTCTCGCTGCGATCTCGCTGTCGCCGACCGTTCGCTGTCCCGCCAGCACCTCAGAATCTACCGATCCGAGGACGACTGGATGGTCGAGGACATGGGCTCGCGCAATGGAACACGAGTCAACGGCATGTTGATTTCGGGTCCGACAGCCATCAAACCCGGTGACATCATCAACGCCTCGATGTCGATATTCAACTCGGGGGCCCGCCAAAGGACCCCCGCAACGGTCGGAGGATTCCGAGGGCCAGACTGTCTTCCGTTCGGCGAGCGAGATCATCGCAGAGTCCGAGCAGGATTTCGCCCGTCCTTCCGATTCGGGCTCTCCCGAGCTGCGCCAGGCAGCCGACCAACTCAAGGTGCTGTACGACGTGCACCACGCCCTCGACAAATCGACGACCGCCGAGGACCTGCTCGATCACGTGCTCGAGCGCGTCTTTGTCCACCTGCAGCCCCAGCACGGCGCCATCTTCCTTCAGGACAACGGCAAGCTCACCCGGGCGTCCACCCGTTCCAGAGCGCCGACACCGACGAGTTTCCGGAGTCGACGAGCCTGGCCGACGAGGTCATCGGCAGGGGCCTGGCGGCTGTGGTTTACGACACGTCAACCGACATTCGCTTCGCGGGCGCCGAAAGCCTGCTCGACGCAGGGGTCAGGACGCTGATCGCGGCGCCGCTGCTCACCCCGGAAGGTGCGATCGGGATGATCGTCCTCAGCTCCACCCTCGCCAATCGCAAGTTCGGCGAAAACGACATGGAGCTCCTGACGGTGGTTGCATCGGCAACCGGCCTGCGGCTCCGCAACCTCGCGCTCGCCGAGGAGGCGGCAGAACGGCGGCGCTACGAGCAGGAGGTCGCCATCGCCCGCCGCATCCAGGTCGCGCTTCTGCCGGCGGAGACGCCGGAGGTGCAAGGGATCGAGATTCACGGCGGAAATACTCCTTCGCGCGGGGTCTCGGGCGATTACTACCAGGTCGTCGAACGTCCCGAAACCAACGAGATTGCGCTGATCATTGCCGATGTCTCGGGCAAGGGAATCGGGGCGTCTCTCCTGACCGGTTATGTGGACGCCCTCGTCAGCGCCTACCTCGGCGAGAACCTCGAACCGGCTGAGATCTTCAACCGTGTTTCGCCGCAGATGAACGCCAAGACCCCGGTCGAGTCGTTTGCAACAGCGTTTCTCGGGATCTACTCGGTCGACACCGGCCGGCTCAGGTACGCGAGCGCCGGGCACGACCCGACCATTCTCGTGAGAAACGGCGACGACATCGATCTCTTGATGCCGACCGGGATGCCCCTCGGCCTGATGCCGGAGGCGCAGTACACCAGCGCCGAAGCGTCCCTTGAGGTCAACCAATCGCTCGTTCTCTACACAGACGGCATCACCGAGGCCGCCAATCCCGAGCAGGAGGAGTTCGGCCGGCAACGCTTGATAGACGTCTGTCAGGCGCACCACAGCAAGGCGCCGAAAGACCTCTCGTTTGCCATTCACGCGGCGGTCGAGGAGTTCGTCGAGGGCGTGCCCTACCACGACGACCGGACGCTGGTGATTCTGAGAAGGACTGGTTGAATCGGTGTGATTCTATTTCGAATTTCGAATTTCGGATTTCGAATTTTCCACCCGCCCACCCAGAACGGTCGCAGGTAACCACGACCTTTGAT
This sequence comes from Candidatus Sulfomarinibacteraceae bacterium, assembly GCA_963769215.1. Lineage (GTDB taxonomy): Bacteria > Acidobacteriota > Thermoanaerobaculia > Thermoanaerobaculales > Sulfomarinibacteraceae > Sulfomarinibacter. The sequence continues at coordinate 141,725 of CAVYKX010000004.1, forward strand.
TTCGAGGCAACACGTCAGGAACGTTGGTTTTCCAGGTTAAGATGGCGCCAGCAGGAAACCTGAGATGGAAAACCTCGAAGGGCGCACGCTCGGTCACTACCGCATCGTCGAGAAGATCGGCCAGGGCGGTATGGGAGTGGTCTACCGGGCACACGACGAGCGCCTCGATCGCGATGTCGCCGTCAAGGTGCTTCCCGAAGAGGTCGCCCACGACCCCGACCGTGTCGAGCGATTCGAGCGCGAGGCCAAGGCGGTCGCCCAACTCGACCACGCCAACATCCTCGCGATCCACGATTTCGGTACCAAAGACGGTTTCACCTACTCCGTTACCGAGTTGCTCGAGGGCGAAAACCTCCGGCAGCGCATTCCGCTCGGAGGCATCGGCTGGCAGAAGACGGCGGAGATCGCAGCATCCGTGGCCGACGGCCTCGCTGCGGCCCACTCCAAGGGCATCATCCACCGCGACCTCAAACCCGAGAACATTTACCTGTGCGCCGACGGCAGGGTAAAAATCCTTGACTTCGGTCTCGTTCAAATCAAGCTCGGCGTCGAATCGGAGGCCGAAACGGCCAGCATCGATTCCGCCGGGACAACCCCCGGAACAGTCATGGGCACCCTTGGCTACATGTCGCCCGAGCAGGTGCGCGGGGAGGACACCGACGGCCGGTCCGACATCTTCGCCCTCGGCTGCGTGATGTACGAAATGCTGACCGGGCAGATGGCCTTCGCCGGCGATACCTCGCCGGAGATCCTGGCGGCCATCCTCAAGGCCGAGCCGCAGGATCTCTCCGCATCGGGCATCATCCTGCCGATCGAAGCCTCCCGGACAGTCCGCCGCTGTCTCGAAAAAAGCCCCGATGCGCGCTTCCAGTCGGCGTCGGACCTCGCCTACAACCTGCGCTCCATCACCAGCGAACATGTGATCCCATCCGGAACCGCACCACAACCCGCGCCGAACAAGAAGCGCCGCTTCGCGGCTGTGGTCCTGGCCGCCGCAACGCTCGCAATCATCACCGGCGTCACCGCGTTTTTCACTTTCCTCGGCGATTCGCCCGCACTGGTATCGAACGGCCTTCCCCGCGTCGCGGTCCTGCCGTTCGAGAATCTTGGGCCCGCCGACGACGAGTACTTCGCCGACGGCATGACCGAGGAGGTCCGCGGCAAGCTCGCCGGCCTGGCTGGGCTCGAGGTGATCGCCCGAGACAGCTCGGACTTCTATCGGGACACCGGCAAAACCAGCATCAGATCGCGGACGAGCTCGGCGTTGGCTACCTCCTCACGGCCACCGTCCGCTGGCAGCGTTCCGGCGACGGTCCGAGCCGAATCCGGTTCAGCCCCGAGCTGGTCGAGGTCCAACCGGGCCAGGCGCCGATCGCCATGTGGAACGACACCTTCGACGCCACTCTCGCGGACGTCTTCGAGGTCCAGGCGGACATCGCGGCGAGGGTCGTCAGCGCGCTTGGTGTCGCGCTCGGCGCCCAGGATAGGAGAGCCTCAAACGGCGTCCGACCGACAGCCTCGAGGCCTACGAGGCCTATATGGAAGCGGAACGGATCTCGCGGGAGGCGTTGGGCGGTTCGCTGGTGCGGATCCCCGGATGGAAGAGCTCTACCGGCAGGCCGTCGATCTCGACCCCGACTTCGCTCTGGCGTGGGCTGGTTTGTCGATGACGCAGTCCCGTCTTTTCCGCCTCTTCAAGGGAACGCAGGAACAAGCCGACGCGGCGCAAAATTCGGCCGAGCGAGCTCTGGAGCTCGACCCAGCGCTACCCGATGCACGGCTGGCGATGTCCCGTTACTTCAATGAGGTGCGGCAGGATGCAACCGGAGCCTGGGAGCAGCTGGAAATCGGTCTCCGTGACTCCCCAAACCACTCCGACTTGATTCGCGAGCAGGCACGCCTTTCGAGATTCGACCGTGCGCGATGGAAGCCCTGGGCATTCTCCAGCGATCGGCGGCCCTCGACCCGCTGTCCTCTCGCGCTGCCGCCGATCTCGGTTGGCACCTTCTGTACATGCGGCGCCTCGACGATGCGGAGGAGGCCCTGGATCGGGCGCTGTCGATCGCCCCCGGAGAACATGAGAGCCATCAGGCACCGCGCCATGGTGATGCTGGCTCGCGGCGACCTCGACGGAGCCAGGGCCTTTTTCGGAACGCATCAGAACCGCTCGACCTGGACGAGTTCATTGCTCATCTGGCGGTCTTCGACGACTTGTTCTGGGTACTCGACGACGACTGGCAGCTGCGGCTCCTCGAACTCGATCTCGAGCCGTTCGCAGGCTACGAGATCGACCGGAACATCGCCTTCGCACACACACATCACCTTCGAGGCGACCGCGAAGAGTCGGTTGCATTCGCAGAACGGGCGCGGTTGGAACTCGCCGCGCAACTGAGAAGTTCCCGGACGATCCCGACAATAACCCTCTAATGGGCGTCGCGCTCGCCTATCTCGGCCGACGAGATGAAGCCATCGAGTTCGGCCGGAAGGGAGTGGAGCTCTACGAAACTCGACCCGGGGTCCCCTACCCCTACAGCCAACTCCAACTCGTTCGCATCCACACACTGTTCGGCGAGGTGGAGCCGGCGATCGACAACCTCGAGCCGCTGCTCGAGGCCCCCTTCTACCTCACCCCCGGCTGGCTCCGCATCGACCCGATGTTCGATCCCCTGCGCGACCATCCGCGCTTCCAGGCTCTCGTCGAGTAACCTGAAGCTGGGCCAAGGCCCACCGTATGGTGGCACCATGCTCCGATCAGCCTTGAGCCCACCAACGGCCGCCAGACGAGGCAGCTCACGTCACACCGTCACCACAGACGGAATTCCGACCATGCCGTTGGTCACCTCGGTCGGAGCTGTCAGCACCTCGAAGTCCGTCGAAGTAATGTCTTCGAGGTTTGGGTGGTTCACCACCGAGCTGAAGAGCTCGGTCCTGGTGTAGTCCTCCATCGCCTGCTTGTCCCGCCAGATATAAACCCCGCCGTAGGTGCCCGTCTCCGAGTTGGCCAACCATATCTTCCGTTCCAACCCGGGCACGGCAGCGAAGCTCGGCGCCAGCTGATCGCACAGCCCGACGTAATCCGCCTCGGCCACCCCATTCAAACGGAAATTGACGATCTGGACGTGCATATCTCACCCCCTCTGTGAAAGCCCACCGTTCATTTTTCATCGTGACTCGATAATTGAAATGTAATCCTCATATCCCTTTTCGTCCACGAGCCCTGAGAATTGCGGTACCATGAGCCCACCAGGAATCCAGACAATGCGAGATCTCATCGGTCGCACGCTCGGCCACTACCGCATCGTCGAAAAGATCGGCGAGGGCGGGATGGGAGAGGTCTACCGGGCGCACGATGATCGGCTGGATCGGGATGTGGCGAACAAGGTATTGCCGGCGGAGTCGCTCAGGATCCGGACCGCATCGGCCGCTTCGAACGCGAGGCAAAGGCGGTCCAGGCTGACCATCCAAACATACTCGCCATTCACGATTTCGGCACCGATGAGGGCGTCACCTACGCCGTAATGGAGCTGCTCGAGGGCGAGACCTTGCGCGAACGGCTCGACGCCGGTGCGCTGGGCTGGCGAAAGGCCTCAGAAATCGGCGCGGCCATTGCCGAGGGACTTGCGGCGGCGCATGGGGCAGGGATCATCCACCGCGACCTCAAGCCGGACAACATCTTCATCACCTCCGACGGCCGGGTGAAGATCCTCGATTTCGGGCCTGGCACGGGATGTCACGGCCACTGCTCCGGACGAAACCGACTCCCCCACAGTGTCGAAGTACACCGATCCGGGAGCGGTCATGGGCACGGTGGGCTACATGTCGCCCGAACAGGTACGCGGCCGAGCCGGCCGATCACCGAAGCGACATCTTTTCGCTCGGCAGCGTGCTTTACGAGATGGTGACGGGAGGCGCGCCTTCGCGCGCGACACGGCTGCCGACACCATGACCGCCATCCTGCGCGAGCAACCCGGGAGACTTCGAAGCACTCGCGGTGATATCCCTTCGGAACTTCGACGAATCGTTACCCGCTGTCTTGAAAAGAACCCTGGAAGAGCGGTTCCAATCGGCGCGGGATCTCGGCATTTCTACTGGCTGGTCTGTTTCTCTGGCCACTCGAGGCGGGGAACGCACCGCCGGTCTGTTGAACGAAGAACGCGTTTGCGATGGGTGGCTGTCGGAAGTTTCGGTTGTGATCGCGGCAGTGGCCGCCTGTGGTTTGCGTCCCGGAGAGACGCTACCGCTACCGTAGACGAACCGCGAATCGTCGTCCTGCCCTTCGAAAACGTGGGATCACCTGACGACGAGTACTTTGCGACGGCATTACCGAGGAGATCACCAGCCGCCTCGAGTGCCAGAGCGGCCTGGACGTGATCTCGCGAACCAGCGCCATGTACTACAAAGACCGGGCCGTTTCCGCCAGATCGGAGAAGAGCTCGACATCGAGTTCGTGCTCGAAGGCACCATTCGCTGGGACCTCGGAGCAGAGCCGGCACGGTTCGCATCACACCTCAGCTAATCAAGCGTCGCCGACGACACCTCACCTTTGGAGCGAGGGCTACGATCGGGTGCTCGAAGACATCTTCACGGTCCAGTCCGACATCGCCGAGCAGGTGATCGCGAGGCTGGAAGCGACCATCCTCGAGCCCGAAAGGCTTGCGGTCGAGGCGCGTCCCACTGAGAACATGGAGGCCTACCAGGCTTACCTTCTCGGGGTTCAATACATCTCGAAGTACACGGCCGAAACCCACGGCGACCTGGCTGTAGGGCTTCTGGAGCGAGCAGTTGAGCTGGACCCGGATTTCGCCCTTCTCCCCACGCGGCGCTCTGCGCGGTACACTCCGAGATCTATCACGCCCGGATCGATTACACCCCCGAGCGGTTGCAACAAGCGAAAGCGTCCGCTGAGCGCGCGTTGGCTCTTCAGGCTGGACTGCCCGAGGGCCACCTGTCTGGGTTGGTATTACTACTGGGGGTTTCGTGACTACCAGCAGGCACTGGAGGAGTTCACGATCGCGGCCGAGGGGCTGCCGAACAACGAAATCGTCCTCAATGGTCTTGGTGGTGTTGACCGCCGCCAAGGGCGGTGGATGAGGCGTTGCAGACCTACGAGAGGCTCATGCGTTTGGCCCCTCAGAATGCCCGAGTTGTGGCTTCCATTGGATATACCTACGCATTACTCCGCCAATACGAAAAGGAAGCTTTTGATGGTTTGCCTGCGGGCTATCGTCATCTCTCCAGACCTCGCCGACGGCTATTTCGATTTGGCCGCAGCATTTTTGATGTGCGACGGGTCCACAGAAAGAGCACGGCCAGTTCTGGAGTCGGCGCCCGATCTGAATTCTGCGGGCATCCGTTTCTATCTGATTTCGATTGATCTATTCGACCGGCGCCCGGAGTTGCGCTGGCCAGGCTCGCTGAGGCCCGGATGGACAACTAGAAGCATCGATATCCAATTTGCATATCAACCCGTAGAGCTCCTCGAGTGCATGTGTCTCTCTCGGACATGGGAGGTGAGGCGGAAGAGAGCCATGCAGAGTCAGCAGTCGTTCGGTTGGAAGGGAAATCGTCCAGGCCTCTCGTCACTGGGAATGGCACAGCGTGCGAAGGCCACTCGCCGACGCGCTTCGTGGGTGCGAACGGACAGTGACGCGACGGCGAGTAAGCCCAGCTGGATGCCGATCTCGGCTGGGCACTGCGGAAATGGGCGGCTCCGATCAAGCCCGAGCTGGCCTCTCCCGTGTTGGAGAGCGCGGAATTGAGAGTACGTGTCCCCGTGTAGATCTCGTAGGTGCACAGCGGTCTCGGCGAAACCGAGAACGTCTTCGAATGGGTCGCCAGAAGCCATCGAGGAAAAGAACCCTTACTGCCATTTTGGAGAATGCCAGTGGTCGATGGCCTGCGGGCGGACCCGAGCTTCGATCGACATGCATCTTTGACGCCGGGCTCCGCTGATTGTCGAGATAATCGAGTTCGCAACACATCGAGATCCGGGGGAAGACGGATGCACGTGAAGTCCGCCCCAGTTGTGAAGCCACCCGGGCGGGTGGGTGGGAATTCGTAATTCCTAATTCGTAATTCCTAATTCCTTCAATCCTACTCCCCCGGATAGTCAAACGACTTGTCCGGATACGGCGGGGCTCGGGCACGTCGCGCGGGTCCTTGCGGATCTCGCTCGAGGAGGTACTCGATGGCGGCGTCGAGCTGGGCGTCGTCGCCGTTGAAGGTCGCGTGGGGGAGGTTGTCGACCACGATGTCGGGCTCGACGCCGTGGCCCTCGATAAGCCACTCGCCGTCGGGCCGTAGACGCCGATCATCGGCGCTCGGGCGAGCCCGCCGTCGGTCAGGCCGGTTGGTCGAGCTGAGCCAGATCTCGCCGCCCCAGGTGCGCATGCCGATGACCTTGCCGAGCCCGAGCCGGCGGAAGCCCTCGATCGAAGGCCTCGCCGTCCGAAGCCGTGTTCTGGTCGCACGAGCACCACCAGGTGGCCGCGGAAGGCGTACTGCATGTTCGGGATATGGCTCGCCGACCCGGTCCTTCCAGTAGAACCATGCCTTGCGGAGCAGCTTCTCGAGCACGATGCTGTCGATGTTGCCGCCGTTGTTGTGGCGGAAGTCGAGGATGAGCCGCTGGCGGTTGTAGACCGGATAGAACTCGCGGTACCAGGCGATGATGTCGCGGCTGCTCATGGCGCGCAGGTGAACGTAGCCGATCTCGGCCGCCGCCTATCTCCTCGACCGCGAGCCGTCGCGAGTACTCCCAGTCGTCGTAGCGCAGATTCCGTTCGTCGTCGATCGGCACGACGATGACGTCGCGCGCTCTCGCCGCCCGCTGCCCGTTTGACGCGGAGCCGGACCTGCCGGCCCTCCTGGTTGCGCAGGAGGGCGCCGATGTTGCGGTACCGAGAGCGTGGCCGTCCCGTTGACCGCCTCGATGACGTCGCCCTCGGAGATGCCGTGTGCGGGGTCGGCAAGGGGCGAGCTCAGGTCGGGTAGTCAGGGTCCGATCGATAGATGGCGTCGATCCGGTAGCCGCCGGCCTGCACATCCCGCTCGAGCCGGGCGCCGAGCGCCGGGACGGTGATGTCGTCCTCGCCCTCGCGGCTGTCTCCGCCGCTGCACGCTGGTGTGGAGAGCCGACAGCTCGCCGACAAAGCGGCCGATGAGGTCGCTGAGCTCGTCGCGGGTGGTGACGACGGTCGACCAGCGGCAGGTATTTGTCGCGGACCGCATCCCAGTCGACCCCGTGCATGCCCGGGTCGTAGAAGTAGTCGCGCTCCATGCGCCAGGCGTCAACGAAAATCTGGCGCCAATCCTCGCGGACGTCGATCGAGAAAGTCCAGCCACTGAGGTCCACCTTGTTCTCGCCGAGCTTGGAAACTTCCTTGACCGCGGCGTCGATCACGTAGAGGTCGTCGCCTTTGCGGACCAGGGCTTTCTTGCCGTCCTCCGACAGCTCGAAGGAGCGCACATCCTCGACGACTTTCTTCGCCTCGACCTTCTCGTTGGCGATCTTGGCGGCCATCAGGTGCGTCTTGCCGCTGCGTCCCGGATCGCGAGCGGCCCAGAACAGCGCCTTTTCATTGACCTCGAGACCGCTGTACCTGCCGGGCTCGACCGGCACTTCCCACACGCCGCTCCTGGAGGCCTTCGAGGTCGATCTCGACCGGAGTGGCGGCATCGTCATCACCGTTCTTGTCGTCTTTTTCGTCCTTCTCACCTTCGGATTTCGAATCGGCGTGGAGCTCGTCGTCAGGCCGGAATGGCGGGCGGCCGTCCTTCTGGAGCGCCACCTGGTAGATCTTCATCGGCTTGTCGAAGTAGGGCTCGGGCTGGCGCGGGCCCCACGGGCTGCCGACGACCGACACGAGGTTGCGGTCGGAGAGGAAGTAGATCCACTTCCCGTCCGGGCTCCAGTCAGGGGAAGAGCTGTTGAACCGATCGCTGGTCAATTGCTTCAGGTTTCCGCTCGAGGTGTCATAGAGGTGGATCTGGAGAAAGCTGTTGAGCGCCCGCTGTCCGAAAGCGATCCAGCGGCTGTCGGCGGACCACATGATGCTGGCGATGCCCTCGCGGTTCGAGGAGATGACCTTCTGTTCACCGGTTTCGACCTGCAGCAACCAAAGGTCGTTGTTGTTGTCGTCGTACGCGATGTACGCGCCGTCGGGGGACGGAAATCCCTGGTGGCGCAGAATCGTTCCGTCGTCGGTGAGGGCCTCCTCCTCGCCCACGCCGTCGGCGGGCAGCGTCACGAACTCGAACTCGCCGCTCTCGTCGGACAGCACGAGGACCCGGTCTCCATCCGGCATGAAGACCGCATCGCGGTAACGCACGCCGGCCTTGGGTGAGGCCCGCAAACGCCGCCCTTGCTTGGCCGGGGCCACGAAGACCCTGCCGCGGGCGGTCAGCACTACGCTCTCGCCCTCGGGGTGGATGTGGAGCGATGTGAGGTACTGCATGGGTTTTTCGACCCAGTTCTCGCGCAGCTGGTCGAAGTCGGAGGAGAGGGTGATGTCGAGGACGCGGGTCTCGTCGGCCGCGATGTCGTAGAGCCAGAGATCCGCCCCCGACTGGTAGACGATTCTCCCATCGTGGAGGTCGGCATCCCGCACGTCCCAGCCGCTGTGGCGGGTGTGCTGCCGCAGGTCCGCCCCGTCCTCGGCCATCGACCACACGTTCATGGTGCCGTCGCGATCGGTGACGAAGTAGACACGGTCCTGCCACCACATCGGGGTGTGGCTCCCGCCCTCGTAGTCGTCGGTCAGGGGCACTGCCTCTTCCGCGCCATCGGTGAACGACCAGATTCTGCGCGCCGTGCCTCCGACGTACCGCTTGGTCACGTTGCGGTGGTAGGCCGGTCTGACGAAGAAGAGCGTGGTGCCCGAGGCATCAAAGACGCCTTCGCTCGCCTGTGCGAGCGGGATGCGGGACCGTGTGCCGTCTGCCAGATCGATGGCCACCAGCTGATAGTCGGGCAGCGTCGAGTAGTGGGACGTGGTGTAAACCAGCTTGCCGTCCGGGGTCCAGGTTGTGGCGAGGGACGACTCCGCTTCATAGGTTTGGCGGGTCGGAAGCCCGCCAAGGAGCGGCATGGTGTAGAGCTCCGCCGGCCCCTCGTACCGAGCGGTGAAGGCGAGGGTTTCGCCGTCAGGTGAAATGGCCGGGTTGCTCTCATCGCCCGCGTGGGTGGTCAGCCGGCGCGCCACCCCGCCCTCGATCGAAACGATCCAGAGATCGCCTTCGGCCGCGAAAACGATGGTGTCGCCGTGAATCGCGGGGAACCGGTAGTAGCCCTTTGCCGGCTCGGCGAATACCTGTGAGACCGTCATTAAAGAAAGAACACACCCAAAAATGATCCGAAGCATGAGCTCATCCCTTTCCTGAATCAGAATCTGCGTTCCGTGTCATCGCGCCTCTCAGCAACGTTTCCGCCGCGAGCAGCTGCTCCCGTCACGATCATTCATCTTGAAAACTGTCCCAGATCTCCGCCATGCCGTCGTGCCGTTTGCTGAAGATGTCCACGAGTTGAGGGTCGAGGTGGCTGCGCGGCTGGAACCGGTCATCGCCCTCGAGGAGAATCTTGAGGGCCTGCTCGTGGGTGAAGGACGGCTTGTAAGGCCGTTCCGAGCGAATAGCGTCGTAGATGTCGGCCAACGCGACGATACGGGCGGAGATCGGGATCTGTTCGCCCTTGCGGCCTACCGGGTAGCCGTTGCCGTTCCACTGCTCGTGGTGGTTGAGGGCGATCTCGGCCGCCATCTTGAGGCGATCCGACGCCGAAAGGATCTGGAAGCCGTACTCGGGGTGACGCATCATCTCGTAGCGTTCGTCATCGTCGAGTGGGCCCTGCTTGCGGAGGACCGCCACGTTGACACTCATCTTGCCCGCATCGTGGAGTTGCGCCGAGTATCGGATCTCGGCACAGAAGTTCTTTGGCATCCCCAGCTCTTTGGCGAGAAAGTAGGAGTACTCGTTGACCCGCTCGACGTGCCTGGCTGTGTTCTCGTCGTGCAGTTCGGCCGCGCGCGACAGCAGGTGAATGGAAATCTGGAACGCCTCCTCGGTCTCGTCCTGGAGGGCCGCGATTCGCGCTTGTTGCTCACGCAACAAGCGATTGCGTTGCCGTAGCCTCACATTCTGGGAGGAGATGCGTTCCACCATGTCGGCACGCTCGATCGCGCTGCCGACAATGTGGTTGAAAGGAACGATGAGATCGGCCTGCTCGCGCTCGAACGGGATGGGACCGCTACTCGAACCGTCTCGGCGGTTGATAAGCTCGACGACACCGATGACCTTGCGATCGTAGTTGAGCAGCGGGAAGCTGAGCATGGACCGGCAGCGATAGCCGGTGTCCTTGTCGAAGGATCTGTCGAACTTGAACGGCAGGCTCTCGGGAATCGCGTAGAGATCGGCAACGAAGACGGTCTCGCCGGTGACCGCGGTGTAGCCCGCTACCGACTTCTTGTTGATGGGCACGACGAAATTGGCAGGTTCGACGGGCACCTGGTCGTTTTGAATATCAGCGACCTCGAGACGCATGGTCTTGCCGCGGCCTCGGACGATGAAGACCGAACCGGCTTCCGCGTTGGTGAGGTGGCGGCTCTTGAGCAGGACCCTGCGCAGCAGTTCACCGGCCGGCTGCGGTTTCGAGTACTCGATAAACTCGAGAAATTCCCTGAGGACGTCCATCCCGCCGTCTCTCCTATCGCTCTCGCTGAATCGCGCGACCATCATAGCGGAGCAACGTTCGAGCGTGAAGGACGTTTCGCCCAAGAACCATCAAAGGGCGAAGCCGAGAAACGGTGGCACCAAAGGAGCGGAACCTGGATTGAGCGCGCACCCGAAGTACACAGCTCTCCTTTAACTCCGTCTGAGCGCTCCTTCTTAGGCGTACTTCATGCCCGCCGCAAATACGGTTTGTGGATTCCTCACTCGGCGTAGACGGCCCACGGATGCGGGTCAAAGAGATCGTTTTTCCGGATGAGCAGACGTTCAAACGACGAGCTTCCAGACGCAAAAAAGCCCGGCGGCCCTGTGGGCTTGCCGAGCTTTGATGGAGCACCGATTTCGGTGCTCAGACGCCCTCCTGATGAGCGCGTTAACGAACTTCTTTGAAGGTCACGTGCTTGCGAACCACCGGATCGTACTTTTTGAGTTCGAGCCGTTCGGTGGTGTTCTGCTTGTTCTTTTTGACGTGGTACATATAAGGGCTCTCGGAGCTCTTGAGTTTGACAGTAACGCGGTGTCCTTTTTTGGCCATAGTTCCTCCACTCACACGGGCCGGGGGATGATACCGGCAGTGAGATGGGATGTCAAGGGCAGAAAGCGGTTTAAACCGCTTCATGGAACAGGTAAAGGGTTAAGAGTTAAGGGTTAAGCCCATCCACCCTCGCCACGTTCTCACTCTTCACCTTCGTCGTTTAGATCTTGTCCCGGACGCCAGGACAGCCGTGATGATGCGCTTGGAGCTCGGACTCGAAATCGATCGCGAAGACGGCGAAGTCGGGATCGCCGACCTCGTAGGTCGCTGCGCCCTTGGGATCTGACGCCGGCCCCAGGGCCGCAGTCATGAGCTGCACGCGATGCAGGATTCGGAGTCCGTCCCCCTCCGCGAGTCCATCGGCCCCGCACTCGATATTTGCGCCGGTCTTGGTCATATGATCCAGACGCCAGCGCTGAAAACGGAAGGCTTCCATCGCGTCGATGTTCTGTTCGAGCACGACATTTTCGAGGCTCAAGAACCGAATCAGCTCGGGCCGCGCGGCGAGACTCGCGGCAAGCAATTCTGCGAGTTCCGACCGCGAGATGCTCGCTGCTGCGTCTGAGAGCTTGTCCTCGATATCGGAGTACCAAGCCCCAAGCTCCTCCCGAAGGAGCAGAAGGAAGAGCTCCTCCTTGCTGCGAAAATACATGGAGGCCACACCGCGGTCGACATCTGCCCGCTGGCCGATCGAGTCCAGGGTCACCTCGACATATGGCATCCGCGAGAAGGTCGACCTCGCCACCCGGAGGATTCTCCGTTTGCGCTCGACCCGTTGGTTCTTCGCCCTGTCGCGTTTCTCGCGATCAATCAATTTACCCATGGGGCATTATCCATGAGCCGTCAAGAGGGAGGCGCAAAAAGCCATTCATGATTTCGAATTTTGGATTTCAGATTTTGGATTTTGGAATGCCACCCGCCCGCCCAAAAGGCTGTCATCCCGAGCACCTCTACGCCGGGTCCGGCGGGAACTGCTGGATTGACAGGCAACTCCCGCCCGCCCGGCAGCCGGGAAGGCTGCCCCACAACTACGGCTCGAACGTCGAAGCCTCTTTGTGGGGCACGCGTCTCGCGTGCCGGGAGGGCGGGAGGTGTATGTCATCGGGAGCGGAGGCGACAAGGGCGACAGTTCGCCAGGTGGGACCGCTAATCCTGAAGATCGAAACCGGTCTCGGCTGGTGGCGGCGTCGTTTCCTCGAACCGAATGTGGCCCGCTTTGGCGAGCTTCCAGAAGACCAGAAGCGAGTCGAGCTCGGGTAGGGGCGAAATCTTGACGATTCCGGCGATGTCGGATGTACCGGTGATGCGCGACAGAATGAACCCTTCCTCCGGCGAAAAAACCATGGTTCGGAGATCATCCATCGAAGCCTCGAGGATCGGCACCGCCTCAGGAAATATGCCGTCATCGAGAATACCGGCCCGGACTTCGTACTCCAGCTTTTTCACGACGGACCCAAGCTCTCTGTTGTGCGGATCGAGGCTGGCCGCCGCTCTGATGTGACGCGACGCCCCCTCGAAATCGCCGGCCAGCAACTTTTCTCTGGCGGTGTTGACCATCGATTCAGCGCCCGTAGCAGCGCCGTTTCCGCCCGAAACCTTGGCTTCCGCATTCGGGTCCTCGTAGACGATCCGCGGACGGACCAGCTTGATCTTGCCTTCGATGATCCTCTGGTAGAGAACCTGCGAGACGAAAAACTCGCTCGAATGGGTGTGGAGGCAGATGTCGTCGATGCTGCGATCGTCGTCCACCGCCTCGAGGACCTCCCTCCAGCCCGGGTCCAACTTGTCGTCGTTCAGGATGGATCCCACCGCCACAGGTACGCTCTGGAGCGAAGGAATCACTTCTTTGATGGCTCGCGTCTGGTCGATGCGGCGCATGCCTTCCATCACCAATCCGGTGACATTGACGTTCATAGGAACCAAATCGTAGTCCGGAAGCTCTCCGTCGAGGAACTCGAAGCTGCCGCTTTCCCAGGCGAAGAGCTCGCAGATATTGTCCTCGGCCTTGAGTTTGAGCATGTGGTCCAGTGTTTCCTGGTCGGTCGCGCCCCCTTCGACCAGGATGGCGCCCAGCATCTTCCCCTGTTCCTCCTGGACCGCGATCGCCTGCGCCAGGGTCTCTTCGGTGATCACACCCTTGCTGACCAGGAAGTGTCCGAGCAGGCCTTTCGGATCGGAGCTCGATGAGGAAAGAATTTTTCCTTTTCGAAGGTAGATTTTCTTGACGACTTCACCGTTGTCGACGATCAGAGTTCCGGTCTGCAAACCGTTCGCGAGCCACTGCAGCAGCTCGGCGAGATTCATGGTTTCAAGATTCCCGGTCATTGACATTCAGTCACACACTCCCCACCCCTACTACGAGTTCTACTCGATTTTCGCACACAGACCCAGAGTCAACACGGTCCGATACCCTTCTGCAATCAACCAAAGAATGGGCCCGAGAGTCTTCATCGGGCGTCGCGAATCTCGATTGAAAATAGCCCAGCCGGCCCTTCCTGTCTAATTTTGACTCCCAGATAAGCATCTCAGACGCTGACGGTGCTCCCACCTATCAGTCAATCCCGTCTTCTGCCGGGAAATCGATATGGAAGGTGGTGCCGACACCGATTTCGGTATCAAATGAGATCGATCCTCCGAGCTCCTCCATAATCCCCTTGGAGATATTCATGCCGAGACCGGTGCCGCTGCGATGACGCCAATCGTCGGTCTCGTCGCGGGCGAACTTGTCGAAAACGCGATCGCGAAACTCCTCCGCAATTCCGGGACCCTGGTCGGTAACCGATACTCTGACGAAATCTTCGATCTTCGATACCCCCAGAGTGACCACATCGCTTTCCTTGGAGAACCGAACGGCATTCGACAGGACATTGGTCACCACCTGGATCATCCGGTCGGGGTCCACCTTCACCATCTCCCCGGGAAGCGAGTCCTGAAGCTCGAATCGCACGCCATACTTTTCGCCGTACGCGGAGGTGGCCTCGATCGCCTGTTCGACCAGCGGCATCAACTCGACGGTCTCCACCTTGAAAGCCAGCCGGCCGGAATCGAGCTTTCGCGACGCCAGTACATCGTTCACGAGTCTCTCCATGCGTTCGCTATTGCGGAGGGCGATCGCGACCAATTCCCGGGCGCGATCGCTGAGCTCCCCGGCGACGCCACCTTCGAGAAGACCGATGGCGCCTCTGACGGCGGTCAACGGGGCCCGCACTTCGTGGTGGACCATAGTGACGAAATCGTCCTTTTGCCGCTCGACACGGAGTCTCTCGCTGATATCCGCCGCCACGACCACGTAGCCCGTCGGGCGGCCCGGCAAAGAAACCATGGTCGCGACCGAGACCAGCACCGGCACCGAAGATCCTTCCTTTGTCAGCAGGACGGTCTCGATCCCGTGGACCGAGCCCGCCGGAGGCACCGCATGAAGTAACGAGACAAATCCCTCCGGCGGCCGAAAGAACTCCCGGCAACTCCGTCCCAACATTTCGTCTTCATCGACACCAACGAGCTCGCACACCGCCGCATTGACGCGGCTGATGGTGCCGTCAGCCGATGTCACAACCAGGCATTCGCCGATGGTCTCGAGAACCCTGTCGAGGTAGTCTCGAGAGACCGTCGTCTCTCGAAGCCTCCTCGCCATTTCGTTGAACGACTCCGCGAGGTCCCCGACCTCGTCGGCCGTGCGGACCGGAAGCAACGGAACCGGCTCGCCTTTCGAGATGGCGCGGGTCCCCTGGATGACCTCTTTGATGGGACGGGTCACCGCTTCGGTGAGAAGTGCCGCAGCAAGCACACCGAGGAGCGCGAAAACTGCACCGACCAAGGTGGTTTTTCTGGCCAGCGCAGCCTGATCTTCGACAAGCCCGGCAAGCGAGTACTGCAGGCGAACCCCGCCGAGAGGCCGGCCGCCGAGAATCACGGGTTTGGTGACGGTCATGACATCGCCGGCGAACTCCACAAGGAGCGCATCAGAGGCCGTCACATGCCTCCGCGCAGCCTCGTCGATGAGTTCGTGCCGCAGCGGGTTTTCAACTGTGCCGTCGGTGAATATCCGTCCCTCCTCGTCAAAGGCGACCGCACTCACCACGTTTTCCTGACTGCGGACGTCGGCGAGCGCACGGCGAAGGTCACGGACATCGAGCAATGCGAACGCGTCCCGCGCGTTGGCCGCTGTCACGGCCACCAGCAGCTTGCCCCGTTCTTCGAGTTCGTGGCGCAGCCGATCGTTTTGAACGCGCACGGCGAGGGCGGTCAGCACCACTCCGAAGGCGATGACGATCGCCGACACGAATGCGACAAAACGTCCCCTCAGACCGAGCCGCACCGCCCGACCTTTCGCAAATTGAAAGCGAAGAGCTTCATTCGCCGAGGTCCTCTTTGACGTATGGCAGAAGCTCCCTGACACCCGCAAGGAATTCTCCCGGTTCGTCGGGAATACGATCGAACTTCGTCGTCTCCTCGAAACGCCACAACGCCTCGAGTCCCTCGCTGTTCTGATTCATACCCAACAGACGCTCTTCAAGCGCCCGCACCACTTTGGGGTCGAGGTCCCCTCGCACACACACGAGATTTCTGGGAACACGTTCGCTCATGTAAAGCACCCTGAGCTCACCGATACGGTTGCCGGCAAGCGATTCATAGTAATTCTCGTTGACCGCTCCCGCCACGACCTTCTGCTTGAGCACCCAGAACACGGTGTTTTCGGTATCGTTCGAGAATACGTAACCGACTCTGTCGGAGGGCACCGACGCAGCCGGATCCTGATAGTCATCCAGCTGGAGTCCAGCCGACAGCATCGCCGCCTTGGGAATGAGATAGCCCGTGGTCGAGAACGGCTCCCCAAAAGCGATGACCTTCCCGGTCAGATCATTCAACGTCTCCACACCGCTGTCGGCGCGGGTGAAGACGACGCTGCGATAGTCATCGTAGCCCCGTTTCCATCGCCGCAGCAGGACGCGGGCGTCGGTGTTTTCCGAAACGAAGGCGACCGGGAAGGGGCTGTCAATAAAGATGTCGACCCTCCCCTGTTCGATCTCGGTGACCATTTTGCTCAGGGAATCCACCACGATCACGCGACCGGTGCCGATACCGACATCAGCCAGCTGAGCCGCGAGGTATCGGGCGAAAGGTCCGACAATCTCGTGCTCCCGGGTCGGGTTGAGGGACACCGAACCGACGGTAATCACTCCGCTTGCAAGAGCCGCCGGCTTTGAATCGGCCGCAGCATCATCCGCTGAGGGTCCGGCGCACGACGACGACGCAATCACCAACGCCACTGCCGGAAGCAGGCCGATCAGGAACCGCATCTCATTCGCCTCGCCCTGCATGCACGACCCGGTTTCTCCCCGCGTTCTTTGCCTGGTAAAGGGCCTCGTCGGCGGCGGCTATCAGCTCGTGGCTGGTGAGGGCTTGGGGAAACTCGGATACGCCGCAACTGACAGTGACCGAAAAACTACCGTCGCCGGTGTCATGCTCGACCGCGGCGAAGTTCCGTCGGATGTCGTTCATCTTCTCGACGGCCGCCTCTGCGGTGGTCTCGGGGAAGACTATCAAACACTCGTCACCACCGTACCGGCCCAGCACATCGCTGATGCGGAGTCGTTGGCGAAGGAGATAGGCCAACGCCTTGAGCACCTGATCGCCCTGGAGATGTCCGTACGAGTCGTTGACCTCCTTGAACCCATCGATATCGAGCATCGCGACGGCGAGCGAACCGTGGTGACGATCGGCACGGCGAACCGCTATTTCGAGCTGCTCGATGACCCGGCTGTGCGAGAACAGGCCGGTCAGGCCGTCGCGCTCCATGAACAACCTCAACGTGCGGCCGCGTTGGGCGCGTGCGGACACCGCAGAAACGAGTTCGTCCGGCGGCACAGGCTTGGTGAAAAAATCGTCGCCGGTCTCGCCGAGGGCTGCGATCTGCTTCATGCGGTCGGTCTCCCGTGAGAGAAAGACGATCGGCACTCCCACAAAGGCCTCTTCCTGGCGAATCACCTTTGCAAGTTCCTGGCCGCTGCAACCGGGCATGTAGAGATCGATGAGGATCACATCGGGGTGAAATTCCACCAACTGGGCCGTCACATCGAGGGGTTCGTTGACGATGACGGTTTCGAGCCCGGCGGCCTCGAGGCTCAGCGAGTGGAATTCCGCGGTCTCGGTCTCGTCGTCGACGATCAGGATTCGGTATGGGTCCGGCTCGCACCGGGTCAACCGGTCCAGGGTCTCCAGCACCCCACTGTAGTTGACCGGTTTGACGAAATAGCCGCGACAGCCGGCACGCACGGCATCGAGCCGAGCCTCGATATCCGAGCGATTGGAGACGAAAACGACCGGCACGTCTTCGCCCACCGTGTTTCGCACAAATTGCGCCGCTTCCACCGCCGCAACCTCGCCCTCAGGCACGGACAAATCCACAATCACCGCTGCCGGCCGCCGGCCGAAATCGGCTTCCGCCACGGCATCCAGGTTTTGATACATCTGGAGTTCGAACCCAAAATGACCGAGTTGGAGCGCCAGCTCGTGCGCGAAAGGGCCTTCCCTTTCGACAACGACGATCAGATTCCGAGCTTCGAAGATCTGCGCCGCAGGGACGCGTTGAATCTCGGCCGCAGAGCCTTCGGCCAGAGCCTTCTCGTCTTCTTCGACGGCCTCGCCGATCGAAGCCAGCAACCCGTGTACTTCGTCGTCCTGTGCGGCGGCCGGCACGGCTGCGGATTCCAGCAGGCCGAGCAGCAGGCGCTCGACAACCCGGGCGGATTTCGAGACCTGGGCAAACCCGAGACTGCCGGCGGTTCCGATCAGCCCGTGCACCGACCGG
This sequence comes from Candidatus Sulfomarinibacteraceae bacterium, assembly GCA_963769215.1. Classification (GTDB taxonomy): domain Bacteria; phylum Acidobacteriota; class Thermoanaerobaculia; order Thermoanaerobaculales; family Sulfomarinibacteraceae; genus Sulfomarinibacter. The sequence goes on from CAVYKX010000004.1 coordinate 159,793, forward strand.
TGCAAGGCGCGCGCGCCATCCTCGTTCCAACCGCCTCCCTGCAGGCTCTCCCATTCCTCCCTGAGTTTTCTCAGGCGTCCGGGCAGCTTGTCCGAAAACCGAACCCGCAGCTTCTGGAGTTCTTTCTCCAGCTGGTCGACAGGCGCTCGGGGATCGTTGTCATTGATCATTGAGCGATTCCCAGATTCCCGCCACCCGGTCGGCGAGGGTCATGGGGTCGAAAGGTTTGAGAATGATATCCGCAGCCCCATAGCTCCGCAGAACATCGAGTTCATCCTCGTGGATCAGACCGGTGAGAAAAACGATCGGTGTGTCTTTGAATTCCGGCAGGCTGCGCAGCTGTTCGAAGACTTCATGGCCTCCGAGGTCCGGCATCAGCACATCGACGATGATCAGATCGGGATCGAAATCCGGGGCCCGTTGCAGCAACTCGTTCCCCGAAGCGCACACGGCCACCTCGTAGCCGCCGACCGTCTCGAGAGCGATCCTGGCGATCGCGACGATATCGGGTTCGTCATCGGCAAGCATGATTCGTTGAAGCGTTATGGCTCCCACGACGGCCCACCCCCTTGCGCATCATACAAGGGCAGAGACGGTCCCGTTCCGAGCCGAGGCCGGCGGCACCGCTCTGCCGCAACGGTCAATCTTCGACTCGAGTCCACTCCGAGGTGCGGCCAAGCATGGAGAATCCGATGAATCCGCGCACCTTGAGCACGCCGTCATCGCCAAGCTTCACCTTGCACTTGTAGGTCTTCCCATTGTCCGGATCGTAAATGGTCCCTTTGTGCCAGGTGCCTTTGCCGTCGTAGTTGAACCCTTCCATCATGACCAGACCCATGATCGGGCGGGACTGGAGAGCAGCATCCGGGTTGTTCATGTCGACCTTGGGCTCGCCCTCTTCCCCGTCCTCGTCTTCCGCGGTATAGAGGGGTTCCTCCAGCCAGACGATCTTCCCGTCGTAGCGGTCACCGTTGGCGTAGATCTCGACATGAGCCTGGCCGCCGTCTCCCTCCGGGTCGGTGGCCCAGACGCCGAGAATTGCATCGGCATCTCCCGCGGCTACGGGTGCCGCCAATACGAAGAGAAACGCTCCCAGCAGCAGAACGCGCTTCATCATCCGCCCTCCTTCCTCGAATTCCTCTTCGCGATGATACTCGAACGACACCCGCATCTTGGATTTCGGATTGGAGATTCTGGATTTCCGCCCACCCACCATTCGGAATTCCGAATGTAGGTGTTAGGAGTCTTACTTCCCGACCCACCGGGCGTGAGCTATGGCTATGGCGGCCACCTGACCGCCGCTCGAAGTCACTCTCATCTCTGTAGGCGGGATCGCTCAATCGATCGTGTAGGCGCGACCAGTGCGCGCCCGGCGCGTCGTTGACCGGCAAGGCGTCTTCTAGGACTTCTGTGACCGCACTATTCCGCTGGCGTCCTCAATAGTTTCGTCGAAAACGACAATTATCTGCGGGCGAATGCGCGTATTTCCGAAGTCGGAACTGGGCGGGCGGGTGGGAATTCCATTCTCATTCCTCATTCCTCATTCCTCATTCCTGATTCACTCCTGCTATCCTTCGTCGCCATGATCACGGTCACCGATCTCGCCAAGGCATACGGCAGCCAGACCCTGTTTGCCGACGTGAATTTCCAGCTCAACCCGGGCTGCCGGTACGGACTGGTGGGTGCGAACGGTTCCGGCAAGAGCACCCTTCTGCGAATCTTCTCGAGCACCGAGGAGGCGAGCCAGGGAGCCGTGTCGATTCCAAAGCGCCTCCGGTTGGGGGTGCTCGAGCAGGACCATTTCCGCTTTGAAAGCACCTGCGATTCTCGACGTGACAATGATGGGCCACCAGCAACTGTGGAATGCCCTCGCCGAAAAAGACCGGATTCTCGAGGCCTCCGAGGACCACTTCGACGGCGAACGCTACGCCGAGCTCGAAGATCTGATCGTGAGCCTCGACGGCTACAGCTTCGAAGCACGAGCGGCGAGATTCTCGAGGGCCTCGGGATCCCGAACCGAAGTCCACCGCCAGCCCCTGTCGACCCTTTCGGGCGGATTCAAGCTCCGCGTGCTCCTCGCCCAGGTGCTGGCGGCGGATCCCGGCTGCCTCCTCCTCGACGAGCCGACCAATCACCTCGACATCCTGTCCATCCGCTGGCTGGAGAAGTTTCTCGGCGACTATCGCGGGTGCGCGGTGGTGATCTCCCACGATCACCGCTTCCTCGACAATGTCTGCACCCACATCCTCGACATCGACTACGAGACCGTCACGCTCTACACCGGCAACTACACGGCCTTCACCGACTGCCAAGACCGAGGAGCGCGGCCGGAAAGAAGCCGAGATCGCGCGTCAGGAAAAGAAGATCGCCGAGCACAAGGCGTTCGCCGACCGGTTCCGCGCCAAAGCCACCAAGGCGCGGCAAGCGCAGAGCAAGCTCAAGACAGATGGATCGCATCGTCGTCGAGCACCTGCCCCGGTCGTCGCGCCGCTACCCGGTGTTCCAGTTCACCCAGATTCGCCCCAGCGGCAAGGAAGCGCTGCGAGATCGAAGGACTGTCCAAGGCATTCGGCGACAACCAGGTCCTGAAGAATGTCGACCTCAACGTGCGCCGCGGCGACCGTCTGGCCATCATCGGACCCAACGGCATCGGCAAGTCGACCCTGCTCAAGATCGCCGTCGGCGATCTACAGGCGGACTCCGGAGAGACCCGGTGGGGCCACGAGGCCAGTCCGGGATACTTCGCCCAGGACCACCGCGAGTCCTTCGAAGGCCGGGACGCCACCGTCGAAAGCTGGCTCGCTGCGAACCTGCCCGGGCGAGAGCGTCGGCTCCGTGCGCAGTCGACTCGGCACAGGTGCTTTTCTCGGGCGACGAGGTCGAAAAGAAGCTCGCGGGCTTGTCCGGGCGGAGAAGCGGCGCGGCTCGTCTTCGCCGGTCTCGCCGTCGATCAGCCCAACGTCCTGGTGCTGGACGAGCCCACGAACCACCTCGACCTCGAGGCCATCGAGGCCCTGGTGGCGGCCTCTCAGCATTCGACGGCACGCTCATCTTCGTGTCGCACGACCGATGGTTCGTCTCGCGGCTGGCGACCCGCGTTTTCGAGATCACCGCCGCAGGAGTCAACGACTATCCAGGAACCTACGACGAGTATCTGGAGAGCTGCGGGGACGACCACCTGGATGCCGACGCCGCGATGTTGCGGGCGCGACGCGAGAAACGCTCGCGGAAGGGCCGTGGATCGAAAGCGGTCACATCAAAAAAGGGGCCGACGATGACACCAAGAAACGAAAGCGACTCGAGTTGCGGCGGGATGTCGTCACCGCGGCCATCGAAAAGGCCGAGAGTCGCGTCGAGGAGATCGACACCGCATTCTGCAAGAGTGGTTTTTTTGAGGAAACGGCGGAATCCAAGGTCCGCGCGATGCAGGCCGAGCGCGACAAGCTCGCTGCCAAGCTCGAGGGGTTGATGGCGGAGTGGGAGGAGATCGAAGCGAAGCTCAGAGGCGTTAAACGTTGAAACGTTTGAACGTTAGAACGTTCCCACCCACCACCCCCGCCTAATACTCAACGTGCAACGTTCTAACGTTCTAACGTTCTAACGTTTTGCGTATCGCGTGCATCGTGAAGCCATCGCCAAGGAGATCCGGGAAGGATCCGTACACCGCCGGCGGGGGTGGGGATCCACGGTACGCCGTCGGGGAAAGTGGGTCCCAGGTCTTCACGCTCGAATCCAGCCGGGAGGTCCGAGAAGAGGTCCTCGTTCTCCTCCGGTTCCACCGAACACGTCGAGTAGAGCAGCACTCCTCCAGGCGCCACCAGCTTCAGGCCAGCGACCAACATCGCCGCTGTTTTGCCGCCAGTTCCGGGAAGAGCTTCCGGCGCAACCGCCACTTGATCTCCGGATGACGGCGAAGGGTGCCGGTCCCGCTGCACGGAGCGTCGATCACGACGAGATTCCAGCCGTCCGAAAACGGTGGTTGGAGGGCATCTGCCGCGACCACCGGGTGCCCTCCAAGACGCTCGAGGGTCGGTCGCATCAGCCGGACCCGCGACACACGCACATCTGCAGCCACCATCAGATCCCACGGAGCGAGAGTCCTCGCAAGCGCGGACTTGCCGCCGGGGGCGGCGCAGAGATCGAGGAAGCGGCCGCCCTTTGACGACAATCTCGATGCTGCGTGTGACACCAGTTGCGAGCTGGGTCCTGTGCGTATGCTTCTCCCTGTTTGACCTTTTCGACCAGGCGAGGAGCTGTCGTTCGGCGCCGACCACGCTCCAGGGCACCACGGGTGACGCTCGAGTTCGACGCCGTCCCCGGCTCAGCCGGTCGCGCACGTCGGGATTCGAAAACCAAACCCACGTAACAGCGGGCTCCTGTGCTGCGGCCATCGCTGACTCGGCATTTTCCGCGCCGAAGACCTCACTCCACCGGCGGTATAACCATCCGGGGTGAGCAAGCTGAACATCCGGGCTCGCTTGCGCAAGATCATCGCGCCATCCCGCTGTTGCCTTCCGCAATATCGCGTTGACCATCCCCGATGCCGAGGAACGGCCGAGGCGGCGGACCAGGCGAACTGCTCCGTCGGTAGCCAGCGCAGGCGGCATTCCGAGACGCATGGCCTCGACCAGGCCGAGCCGCAGGCTGACCCGAACCTCGGGATCCAGTTTGGCAAGGTCTGCGGCGGCATCTGGGTTGGAGACCGTGTCGAGAGCACGCAGCCAGCGCAGGACCTCGAGAACCCTGACCCGGTCGCCGGGGCTCTCCCGCCCGACAACAACCGGGATGAAAAAGCACCCTCTTCGACGCGCATCAAGAGGCGCGCCGCCGTCAATCGATCAGCCGAGAGTTTCACCCCTGGTAACCCGCTCTCCGATCAGAAAGGCGTCGACCGGCATCCGGCGGCGGCCCTCCCGCTGCACCTCGGTGATCCTCACGGCCGACCGACGGCCCGCCCGAACGATGATGCCCTTCGGTAGCCGTCAGCACCGTCCCCGGCTCTTCCTTACCCTACGGCGGGGGTTTGACCTCTTCGAGGCCGAAGATCTTCAGGCGTCCGCCGCGAAATTTCGTGTAGAGGCCCGGCCAGGGCGTGAAGCCACGAAGCCGGTTGACCAGCTGGCTCGCCGGCATCGATCCAGTCGACCTTGGCGAAATTGCGCCGCAACATCGGCGTGACGTTGACCCCGTCGGTGGGTTGAGGCTCGGAGTCACGGTTCCGGCCTCGAGCTCGTCGAGCGTGCTTACGATGAGATCGGCCCCGAGCTCGGCGAGCCGGGGCGCCAGCATCTCGGCGGTCTCGCCGATCCTCGATCGGCACTCGTTCCTGGAGAAGGATCGGCCCGGTGTCCATGCCCTCGTCGAGCATCATGGTCGTGACGCCCGTGGCCCGGTCGCCACAGACCAGCGACCACTGGATCGGCGACGGCCCGCGATGGCGGGGCAGCAGACTCGGGTGGAGGTTGATGAAGCCGTGAGCGCGGAACGTCGAGCAAGTGCGCCGGGAATCAACTTGCCGTAGGCCACCACCACTGCCGCATCCGCGCCGACCTCGGCCAGCGCCGAGCTCGTAGCCCGTTCGATCCTTGAGCTTCGCGGGCTGCACGGACTCGATGCCGGCGGCTGTCGAGCCGCCTCGACCACCGGCGGCGACGTCACGATCTGTTGTCCGGCCGACCGGGCTTGATCGGGCCGCGACACGACCAGAACGACCTCGTGCGCGGCTGGCGACGAGCAGCCTCTCGAGCGTGGGCACGGCGAAATCGGGGGTCCCAAAGAAGACGACTTTCATGGCCGGACGCGAGTGTACATTCCGAGCGATCGTCTCGGATCAGATCAGTTCCGATGCCGGGGTGCAGAGGCGACAGGACCTCAGACCAGGTCCGGCCTCACGCACTTGCACTGACAGGTTGGAAATTAACTGAGAACTCGTATACATTCCACAGCTGACTGCACGCTGCTGGAGTGAACTCATGACCGAAATCGACGCCGGACAAGCATTCGAACGGCGCTTGACGACATCCTGCCGGGGTCCAGAAACCGACCCGATACCTCGGAATCGAACGCAACCTGGTGCGCAAACCCTGGGAATCGAGTCGACGTTCGGGTGGCCCTCGCCTTTCCCGACGCCTACGAGATCGGCATGTCCCACCAGGGCACGCGGATCCTCTACCACCTGATCAACCGCCGAGCTGACGCCCTCGCGGAGCGGGCCTTCGCCCCGATGCCCGACATGGCGCAAGCGCACTGCGGGATGCGGCATCTCCCCTCTACACCCTCGAGACCTACCGCGCCGTCGCCGATTTCGACGTCGTCGGGATCTCCCTGCAGTCCGAGCTCAACTACATCAACATTCCCTACCTGCTCGATCTCGCCGGCATCCCGCGCCGGGCGGCGGACCGACGCGAGGACGACCCGATCGTCCTCGGCGGCGGTCCGTGCACCGCCAACCCGGAGCCGGTGGCTGATTTCTTCGACGCCATCCTCATCGGCGACGGCGAGGCGGCGCTCGACGACATCCTCGACACCATCCGCGACGGGCGGGCCGAAGGCGATCACCGCGTCCGAGATCCTGCAGCCGGCTCGGCGCCGATCCGCGGCGTGTACGTGCCGACCCTCTATCGTTGGCACCAGCCCGATCGACCGACGACGCCAGCGTGGGAGACCGATCGACGAGCGGCGCCCTTCCCGGTGACACGGGTGTGGGTCGACCGGCTCGACCCGGCCGACCAGCCGGAATCGGCCATCGTGCCCTTTGCCGAGGTCATCCAGGACCGGCTCGGAATGGAGATCATGCGCGGCTGCACCCAGGGCTGCCGGTTCTGCCAGGCCGGCTATTGGTACCGGCCGGTGCGCGAGCACGACCCGGAGGTCGTCGCCGATCGAATCGAGCAGCAGGTCGCCGAGACCGGATTCGAGCGAGGTCGGGCTGCTCAGCCTGTCGACCGCCGACTACTCCCAGGTCGAACCGCTGGTCTACGACGCTCGCCGAGCGACTGCAGGATCGCCGGGTATCGGTCAGCCTGCCCGCCTGCGCGCCGACGCGTTCTCGGTCGGTCTCGCCGAAGCCGTGTCGCGGGTGCGGAAATCGGGCTTCACCTTTGCCCCGGAGACCGGCTCGGACCGCCTGCGCCGGGTGATCAACAAGACCTTCACCAACGCCGACATGGTGCGGGCCGCCGAGGCCGCTTTCTCCAAGGGATGGAACCTGATCAAGGTCTACGCCATGATCGGGCTGCCCACCGAAACCGACGACGACCTCGAGGAGCTGGCGCGGTTGGCGCGAGGACATCGTCGCAGCCGGCCGCCGCGCCACCGGCGGCCGCAAGGTCCAGGTCAAGGTCTCGGTCGGCTGCTTCATCCCCAAGGCGTGGACGCCCTTCCAGTGGCAGCCGTTCGCCGGCGCCGAAGAGCTGCACCGGCGAATCGATTTTCTCAAGCACCGTTTCCGGCGAGTCCAAGGGGCACGCGCTCACCTGGTCGGACCCCGAGGAGGCAGCCCTCGAGGCCCTGCTGTCGCGGGGCGGCCGGAATCTCGCCGGCGCCATCGAACGGGCGCACGATCTCGGTGCGGTCTTCGACGGTTGGACCGACTTCCTCGACCTCGACGCCTGGCGCGCAGGCCCTGGACGCAGGCGGGGTGGACCTGGATCGGGAGCTCGGCGAGCGCGAGCTCGGCGAGACCCTGCCCTGGGACGTCATCGATGCCGGCGTGCGCAAGGGCTACCTCAAGGCCGAGTGGCGGCGAGCGCTAGCGCGAGCACGAGACCGAAGACTGCAAGTGGGGCCACTGCTACCGCTGCGGCATTCCCGGGCGACGGAGACGACACCCAACTCGCGACGGCCATCGCTGCCGGTGCTCGGCGAGACCGCGCCCGCAGGACGAGCGGCCGAAGTCGGCCGCCTACCGCCAGCGACCGCGAGCCCAGCGCGTGCCCGCACCGCAACCGGAACAGTCCGCAGCCGCCGGTCTACCGCCGGTACCGGTTCACATTCATCAAGACCGGGCGACGCCCGGTTGCTGTCCCACCGCCAGGTGATGGACGCCTTCGAACGGGTCCTGCGGGCCGCCGGCGTGCCGGTGCGCTACACCGAGGGCTTCAACCCCCACATCCGCCTGTCCATGGGCCCGGCCCTGGCGCTGGGTCACGAAGGCGAGGCCGAAATCTTCGACGTCGACTGCACGGCCCCCGATCAATCCCCAGCACATCGCGACGAGCAAACGAACTGCTCCCCGATGGGGTGCAGCATCGTCGACGCCCAGCCGCTCTTGCCGGGCGCTCCCTCGCTCGGCAAGCTGGTGGCCGCCGTCCCGCTATCGAATCGCACGCATGGCCACGGTATGGAAACGCTGGCCGGAATCTGCCGGACGGCCTCGACGAGAATCTCCGTGCCGGTGCATACGACGCTGGCAGCTCGCTCGACGACGGCGAGCCTGCGGGTCGAGCTCAACGCCCGCCAGGACGACGGGCCGATTGGTGTCAGTCAAGAAGCTCCTGCGCGGCTCTCGGAATCGACGAGGACCGACGTCGACTCGGGTCGCGAGTCACGCGGGAGATGCTGGTGCTTCGGCCGCGGCAGAAGACGAAGAAGGTCGAAACCGAGCGGGCGGGAGCCGCGGTCTAAATGGGCACGGCACGCTGGGTCGTCCACTCTCCGCGACCTTCGAGGCCCGGCACGCCCTCGCCACCTACAAAGGCGAAGCGGAGGAACGCCACAACCATCGATGGCAGGTCGAGGTGCGGGTCGGCACCGAGAAGTTGAATTCTGAAGGCTACGCCCTCGATTTCCACGACGTCCACGGCATCCTTTTCGACGCGGTGGCAACCCTCGACGGCACCGACCTCAACGACCACCCCACGATCGGCGACCCATCCCCCACCGCGGAACACCTCGCCGAAGTTCTGGCCGAGATCCTCGATCCGAAGTTCGACCGGATCGGCGGACGACTGCTTTCGGTCAGCGTGTGGGAGGGACCGGAGAACAGGGTGGACCTGAATCTTGATGCGTAGGGTCCCGGATTTTGGATAGTTTGGATTTTGGATTTCCGCCCACCCCCGCGAGGCCTGGGGCTTGAGGCTTGGGGCTTGAGCCAAGACAGATCGACCCGCCGGCAGAAGAGCGCGATGGAATCAAGAGATTCATACCAGTCAATTCCACAACGTTCAAACGTCTAACGTTCTAACGTTCAACTTTTCAACGTTCTAACTTTCTAACGTCTCTTCTCTCAGCCCGCCACCGACTTGCGCGACCAGCTCGATAACGTCCTAGGTATTGGCTTGCTCGTGGCCGAGCTCGTTCTGCGCGTCGGAGAGCATCGAGAAGCAATAGGGACAGGCGACCGCGGTGTCCTTGGTGCCGCTCGCCTCGAGCTGTTTGAAGCGGGTCTGGTTGATGCGCTCCCGAGATTCTCCTCGAGCCACATGCGACCTCCACCGGCGCCGCAGCACATCGAGGTCTCGCGGTTGAGCTCCGCCTCGCGGACCCGGACCCCCGGAATCGCCTTGAGCAGGAACCGCGGCGCGTCGTATTCGCCGTTCGTCCGCCCGAGATAACAGGGATCGTGATAGGCGACATCGGCCTCGACCGTTCCGGACAGCTTGACCCGGCCCGAGCGCACCAGCTCCGCGACGAGCTGCGTACCGTGCACGACCTCGTACTCTCCCCCGAACTCCGGATACTCGTTCGCCAGGGTGTTGAAGACGTGCGGGCAATTGGTGACGATCTTCTTGACACCGTAACCGTTCATGGTCTCGATGTTCTGCTGCGCCAGCATCTGGAAGAGGTACTCGTTCCCGAGCCGGCGCGCTGCGTCGCCCGATGAAAGCTCCTCGGGTCCGAGGATGGCGATCTTGACGCCGGCCGCCTTGAGGATCTTCGACGAAAGCCTGAGAGACCTTCTTCCCGTGATCGTCGTAGCTGCCAGGCGATCCGACGAAGAACAGGTACTCGAAGTCGCCCCCTGCCTCGGAGGCCAGCGGCACGCCGAGATCGGCGACCCAGTTGCCACGCTCCTCGGCCGGAAGCTGCCACGGATTGCCGTTGACCTCGTATCCACGGAAAGCGGGTTGTGCCTCCTCGGGGAACTCGGCCTTTTCGAGCACCAGGTTGCGGCGCATCTCGACCAGCTTGTCGACGTAGGTGATGTCCAGCGGACATGCGCGCTCGCACCAGCGGCAGGTGGTGCACGCCCAGATGACGTCGGGGTCGACGACCGCCGGCACCAGTTCGACCTTCGACGCCGTGTTCCTTCTCGCCCGGATCGGCAAGAATCTCGGGCTGTTCCTTGTAGAGCTGATCGCGGATGGCCTTCATGTAGAGGACCGGCTGCAGCGGTTTGTCGGTCAGCGTGGTCGGGCAGTACTCGCGGCAGCGTCCGCACTCCGTGCAGGTGTACATGTCGAGCATCTGCTTCCAGGTGAAGTCGGTCACCGAGGCGACGCCGAAGGTACTGTCTTCATCGATATTCTCGAGATCCATGCTCGGCAGCTTGCCGGGAGCGTCGAGATTGGCGAAAAAGACGTTGAAGAGCGAGGTGTAGACGTGGAAGTGCTTGGAGTACGGCAACTCATTGGCAAAGGCGAAGAGGGTGATCAGGTGGAGCCACCAGCTGAAGCCGTACACGAACTGCAACGATCCCTGGCTCATTCCGGCAAACAGTCCGCCCACGAGACTCGAGATCGGCAGATAGGAGCCATCGAGATCGCCGGCCGCGATGCGGGCGCCTTCCGAGGTCAGATCGGTGATCATGAGAATCGCGATCATCCCGATCACCAACCACGCTCCAAAGCTCTGCACGATCCGGTCTTTCCGTTGAATGCCCCGACGCCAGATGGCAAAAGCCAGGCCCACGAGCACCAGAAGCTCGAAGATGTCTTTCGAGAAAAGGTAGGCGTGGCCGATTGGCGTGTGCAGGAGCGGGAGCTCCCAACCCGCAAAGAGACCTTCGAGCACCATGGTCACGGTGCGCACGGAGACCACGAGGAATCCGTAGAAGATGAGCAGGTGATAGAGCCCGGCAAAGCGGTCGTCGAACATCTTTTTCTGGCCGAAGGCGTAGACCATCAGGTGCTTGAATCGTTCGCCGAGGCGATCGAATCGATTCTCCGGCCGACCCGCCCGCAACACCTGGAATCGGCGGCTCAGCGACAGGACCACCCAGCCGACACCGACGATGGTGAGAGCCCAAAACCACACAACACCCGAGATGCCCAGAAACGACCCTGCTGTGGCGTGATGCATCATTCCTCCTTCACCCGGTAACCGCCAGGACCCGACCGTGACGGAATTGAGATTCAGTCTTCACGGAAGGCACTCTGCGCGATTCCATCGCGGGGAGTATAGCCGGGAGAATTCGGAATGACGGAATTCGGATTTCCCCCGCCCATCCCCCAGCACTTTGGATTCAGATTTTTTCTGGATTTCCCCCCACCCGGCCGGCTGAAGAGGAGAGGAGTATCCCGACGGGGAGTCACGTCGTCCCGATGCCTTCAGGCGCCTCATCCCCACAGAGCACGGAGAACACAGCCGCCATATGACTTGGCGCTCGGGACTCGCACCGCGCTCGACTATTTCCAGCCGATCAATCCCTCAACGCCACCATTCTGGTTTTCCTCTGTGTTGACCTCTTGCACTCTGTTTCACGCGTTTCAACGTGGAGACGTTCCAACGTTCAACGTTCGAACGTTCATCCCGCTAAGGCACGTCACGAGCTTCGCGAGCAACGAAGATGTCGGGAGATTCGGGTTTCGGGGATCGACCCAGCGCCAGTCATCCGAGAGTGGCTCGTAACGGTCGATCTCGAAACGGACCGGGAGGACATCGATCTTGCGGTGAGTGATGTTGTGGCGAACCGGTGGGCTGGTTTTTCCGGATCCAAATGACTCGTCCGGAAGCAGCCCGGCCGCTTCAGCCGACGGATCGGCTCCGTCCTTCAACTCCGCCAGCGGCGGCAGCCAGAGCCCCCGGAGGATCGGTCCTTCGTCGATTCGACGCAGCAGCCACGAACCGTCCGCAGCAACACAGCACGCTGCGACCCACACCAGCTCGACCGTCTCCTTCCGTCGTCGCGGCGGCGGGTAGTCCGCCTGCCGACCAACCTCGCGAGCGCTGCAGCCCGGAGCAAGCGGACAGCAATGGCAATCGGGCTGGGTTGGCGTGCACACGGTCGCGCCAAGTTCCATCAGGGCTTCGTTGACAACCCCCGGGCGCTCCCCTTCCATCAGCTCCGAGATCCACCCTTCGAGACGCCGACGACCGTCCGCCGATCGAGGGTCATCATCCATCGCGAGAACCCGCGACCCCACGCGCATCGTATTGCCGTCGAGCACCGGCACCGCCTCGTTGAAGGCCAACGACGCCACGGCGGCCGCAGTGTACGGACCGATGCCGGGAAGCGACTGAAGGTCATCTGCGGTCCCGGGAATCCCTGCGGCCGGTTGACAACCTCTCGAGCCAACCGGTGGAGCATCCGCGCCCTCCGGTAGTACCCGAGCCCGGACCACTCCTCGACGACCTCATCCTCCCCTGCGTCAGCCAGCGCAGCGAATGTGGGAAACCGCCGGACAAAGGACTCGAATCTCGGCACGACGCGATCCACCTGGGTCTGCTGGAGCATGAACTCGCTCACGACCACGTGGTAAGGATCACGGGATCGGCCGCGCCAGGGAAGAAGGCGCTCGTTCTTCTGAAACCACTCAACGAGCAATCGCGACGTCACATATGCATCGTAGCGCGGTCACTGCTCCGATATAATGCCCGCGGCACTCGAAGGACTCAAGTAACGATTACGGCAGGAAGGGCAAAGTGCATGATGGCAGTCGATCGCCAGGCCGAGGAAAAACGCCTGATCGGATTCATGACCGGCTACCAGAATGGGAGCATGGATGACTTCGAGCGTTTGTATGCCGCCCTCAAACAGCCTCTCCTCCGCTATCTCTGGACCTTCGTCCGCAACGCGACGGTGGCCGAAGATCTGCTCCAGGAAACCTTCATGCAGATCCACCGCGCCCGCCAAACCTATACTCCCCCACGTCCGGTCAGGCCGTGGATCTATGCCATTACGCGACACGTGGCTCTGATGCACCTGCGGTCCGGCCGGCGCCGCAAGGAGATACTCGCCGATGACCAACTTCCCGAAATCCCGGTTCCGCCGGAGATGGAAAAGCTCGCCGACCACGCCACCCTCCATCAAATGCTCGAAGAGCTTCCGCGTGCCTCGCGGGAGGTTCTGATGCTGCACCATCTCCTCGGTCTCAGCTTTCAGGAGGTTGGCCAGGTCCTCGGCGTCGCCGCAGGCACCGCCAAGGTCCGCTCCCACCGGGCGCTGAAGGTCCTCCGCCAGCAACTCGCCCAGCGCGAGGGAGACAGCTCATGACATCTCATTCTCTTCCCGACTCCCTGCGTGAAGCGATCGGCAACGATCTCCAGCCGGTGAGGCCGCTCCCTCCGGTCTGGATGCGGACCCTGTTCGCTGTGGCCGTCGCCGCGGTGTGCCTTGGCGTGGTCGTCGTGGTTTTCAAGCTCTCGCTGCGCCCCGACATGGATCAGATCCCCATGTGGTTGAGCTGGGGGTGCACCCTCATCCAACTGACAATCGGTGTGGTGCTGCTCGGAATGGCTCTGCGAGAAGCGGTTCCCGGTCACGGTGTGCCGGCGGGCATGGTGGCGACTGCGGTGGGAACAGGCATCCTGATGCAGATTCTCGTCGGCATCGCGACCTGGATGCACAGCCCCGGTATGCCGTATGTTCCGGGCCAGGGTTTGAAAACAGGCATCGGTTGCGCTTCGCACGACACCGCGCTGGCCCTTCCAGCGCTCGTGGTAACCCTGTGGCTGGTTTTTCGTGCCCTGCCCTTGCGGCCATCGGTGGCGGGATCTGCTTGGCGGCACGGGCGCAGCTGTGACCGCAGACGCCCTCATCCATATTCTCTGCCCCATGTCGGATCTTCGACACGTCCTGGTGTGGCACACCGGAGCGATCTTCGGTCTGATGCTGGTCGGGTGGGTGCCGGCAAACTTTGGGACGAGCAAGCAGTTGCGAGGAATCGTTCGAACGTTTGAACAGTTGACTACGTGTTGAACGTTTCACACGACTCCTTCCAATGCTCCGATAGAGGGAGGTACAATGAAGCGTCCTGAAAACAGAACCGCCCGGAGGAACCGAATGAGCAACGACATCGACTTCAACAACCTGACCCTTCGCGACACCCTCGACCTCGCCATCTTCGTCGAGGAAGAAGCGAAAGAACGATACGATGACTTCGCCGAGCAGATGGATGCTCATCGCACCCCTGACGCGGCCAAGTTCTTCCGTTTCATGGCCGACAACGAGGTCAAACACGCCGAAAAGCTCAGCCGGCAGCGCAAAGAACTTTTCGGCGACGAGGCGAGCACCGCAGACACCTCCATTCTCTACGACATCGAGGCGCCCGAGTTCGACGCAGCCCGCGCCTTCATGTCGATTCAGGCGGCTCTGGACGTTGCGATGGAGGCCGAGGTCAAGGCCTACGAGTTCTATGACGACGCCCTCGCAAAGGTCAGTGATCCCGATGTCAAAAAACTCTTCACGGAACTCCGCGAAGAAGAAGCGCTCCACCAGGCGATGATCAAGGAAACCAAAGAGAAGATCCCGGCCGGCGACGATTTCGACCCTGACGATTTCGTCGACGCACCCGCCGGGACAGTAGCCGCAAGGGGGCAAAGGGGAACCGGAGCGAGGAAAGGAGGAGAATCAGCCGACGCGCCTGATCAGTTTCGGATTTCGGGTTTTGGATTTCCCTCCCCCTTCTCCCGCGTTTCTCATTTCTCCTCATTCGAGTTCATAACTCCTAATTCCGAATTCTGATCGATAACAACGCGTCGTTGAGGTGTTCCAGTTACACTTGAGATGATGCAGTTCTCTCCTGAGCCCCCAGCCGTGCCCGACCCACCCACGGCGGGGGTGCTTCTCGTCAACCTGGGTTCGCCAAACTCGCCGAAAGCTGGCGCTGTCCGCACCTATCTTCAAGAGTTCCTCGCCGATCCGCGGGTCGTCGAGCTTCCCCGTCTCCGTTGGTGGCTGCTGCGCAACCTCGTCATCCTGCCGTTCAGGCCTTTCCGGACTGCCCGGGCGTACCGCAAGATCTGGGCATCCGAAGGCTCGCCCCTCATCGTTACCGGCCGCGCGCAGGCGGCAGATCTCGAGTGGGAACTGGGCCAGCGGATCGGTCATCCGATCCCGGTCTTCACCGGTATGCGATACGGCAAACCCTCGATCGAGGCCGCTCTCGGAGTCCTTCGCCGCCGCGGCTGCCGAAGAATCATCGTTCTGCCCATGTACCCCCAATACTCGGCCACAACCACGGCATCGACTATTTGACGCCGTGGCGAGAGAGCTGTCGACCTGGCGGCGGATTCCCGAGCTGCGGACCATCGGCGACTATCACGATCATCCGTCGTACATACGGGCTCTAGCTTCCAGCATTCAAGAGCTGTGGCAGGAAGACGGCAAGCCGAAACGTCTCCTGCTGAGCTTTCACGGACTGCCCGTCCGATACGCGGACGCCGGCGATCCATATCCCGAACACTGCCGCGCCACGGCCGAACTGCTGGCCGAATTGTTGGAGTTCGACCCCGAGCGCATCGTGATGGGATTCCAGTCCAGATTCGGCCGCGAAGCCTGGCTGGAACCGGACACGGCCGCACTCCTCAAACAATGGGGGAAGGAGTCTCTCGACGGCCTCGACGTCATCTGTCCGGGGTTCTCCGCCGACTGTCTCGAAACGCTCGAAGAGATCGACGTAGCCGGCCGCAGGAAGTTCACCAAGTACGGCGGCACTCGCTTCAGGTACATACCCGCCCTCAACCGCCGGCCCGACCACATCAAAGCCCTCGCCGAGATCGTGATTGAGAATCTCGGCGGCTGGATGATGTAGACCGCCCACCCAGTTCGGACGTTTGAAGGTTAAACGTGAGCCCTTCCAGAATTCGCGGTCAACGGCGGCCACGCCACCGCCATTTCAAGGATTTTGGATTTCCCGCCCACCCTCCGGAGTACGTGGCGGCAGCAGGTGCCGCCTTGCCTCGCCAAGGCGCAAAACTGCATTCGGTCGAAATATTCAAATGTTGCAAGAGGCCCACCTTAGAACGTTGTTGGCCCACTCTACCAATGTCGGATTTTGCGATTTGGATATTGCGATTTCGCCATCAGCAGAGCGCGCTCCCGAGTCTCGCCAGCCGCAATCAGACTCGGGCTGGAAGGATTGAATCGGTTAAACTGTTCGCCAGACATCATGAAGATCATAGTTTCCGGAGCAAGTGGGCTTGTGGGTTCGGCTCTCGTTCCTCATTTGGAGCGGGCTGGGCACGACGTGATGCGGCTGGTTCGTACGGGCAGCCAGGTCGGTGGAGGAGAGATCGCGTGGGACCCCGCGAACAATCGCCTCGATCCATCTGCCATCAGCGGCGCAGATGCAGTGGTCAATCTCAACGGCCGCAGCATCGCTGATGGTCGATGGAACAGCGAAGTCAAGGCGGTGCTGCGCACCAGCCGGGTGGATTCCACCCAGACTATAGTCGAGGCCATCGCCGCTGCGGAGGTGCCCCCACGGGTACTCGTCAACGCCTCTGCCGTCGGTTTCTATGGCGACCGAGGCGACGAAGTGTTGGATGAAACCTCTTCTGTGGGCGCAGACTTCCTCGCCGAGTTGTGCCGTGAGTGGGAGACTGCCGCAATTGCCGCAGCCTCAGACCGGACGAGAGTCGCCACCGTGCGCCTCGGAATGGTCGTGGCCGATGGCGGCGCACTCGACCGGATGCTCCTGCCGTTCAAGCTGGGCTTCGGAGGCCCAATCGGATCCGGGCGCCAGTTCTGGCCGTGGATCGGGCTCGACGACGTTGTCGGTTCGATCGAATTCCTGATCAACAAAGATCAGATCTCAGGCCCGGTCAATCTGGTCGCTCCGCATGAAACCCGATGCAAAGAGTTCACACGCACGCTCGGCTCGGTCCTCCGAAGGCCGGCATTCATGCCCGCGCCGGCCTTCGCCGTCCGTGCCGCACTCGGAGAAATGGCGGACGCCCTCCTGCTCGCCTCGCAACGCGTCCGACCGAAGGCGCTCGAAGACGCCGGCTACGAATTCCAAACTCCCGAATTGGAGGACGCGATTCGAACCGCCCTGGGAACGTAGACGTTAGAACGTTTCTAGAAAGTCCACTCCCGCTGGCAGAAGTACACGGAACGCTGAGTTTTCCTGTTCGAGCATCCGAATGCACACCGAAAGATGGCACCGACGTTCACAGGGTGAGCGATCATCAGAATTACCTTTTGCCTCGAAGTCTTGGGGCTTCTGGTCGCAGATGCATGACAATGGCGACGCCTATCTGAGTACCTAGCGCCAGCGCTCGTAATTCCTCTGTGCCCGTCTCTGTGCGCTCTGTGGCTCTGTGGTGGTTCAGGTAGTGATTCTAGCAGGTGAAGCTGATTCGACCTCTCACCGATACGAGGTTCACGTTCAAACGTTCTCAACGTGTAACGCTTGCTCTATCCCGCGAGGGCTTCGACGGGGGTGAGTCGCGAGGCGCGAAGGGACGGATAGAGGCCGGCGATCAGTCCGACGCTGATCGCGAATACCACTGCCAGGAAGACCGCAAACCCTGAAATTGGCAGGCCCGCCTCGAAGAACTGGCCGGCCGCGGCGCAGACCACGACGGCGACCAGGAAACCGATAAACGCGCCGATGACCGACAGGAACACCGCCTCAACCAGGAACTGAAACAGGATGTCGCTGTCTTCGGCGCCGATCGATTTGCGCAGGCCGATCTCGAAGAGACGCTCGGCGAGCGAGATCTGAAGCACCGAAAAGATACCGACTCCTCCGACCACCAGCGAGATACCGGAAATCGAGAAGAGAATGATCGTCCAGCCATTCATCATGACGTCGATCTCCTCTTCGGCCTCGAGGATCTCCTGAGCGACGTTTTCGATCGCGAAATCTTCGACCCGGTTGTGCTGTCTCCAGATCCGGTTCTTGAGGTGGGCGAAAAGCTCGCCGAGGGTATCGGTGTTGGCCGCCTTGACCATCATCATCGGCACCTTTTCTCCGCCCCCGAAGAGCCCCTGCATGGTCGTCAGAGGGATGGTGGCGCCTTCCATTTCGCGCCGGCTCCAACCGTCGTTGATCATTTCGTTGCCGACCCGCTCGCCGACACCGACCACCTCGAATCGGTGGTTTCCGATGCGCACCCACTGGCCCACCGCATCGCGTCCACCAAAGAGATCTTCGGCAAGAAAATGCCCGAGGACCGCCACCCGGCGTTGCCTC
Source organism: Candidatus Sulfomarinibacteraceae bacterium (assembly GCA_963769215.1). GTDB lineage: Bacteria > Acidobacteriota > Thermoanaerobaculia > Thermoanaerobaculales > Sulfomarinibacteraceae > Sulfomarinibacter. Next base: position 178,095 of record CAVYKX010000004.1, read on the forward strand.
TCGATATCGAAATCCGAAATATACCGGCCCTCTTCAACGCCGCGTTCGAAGACAGCCGCATAGTCGGGAGTCGTACCCGTGATCCTCACCGACTTGCTGGTGTCTCCCCAGGCGACGACTTGTTGCGAAAAAGAGACTGCGGCTGCCGACGCCACCTGGTCGCTTGCCTCGACCAGTTGCGCCGCGTCCTCCCGCCGCAGCCCTTCGGACAGATGTGCTCGCTTGACATCGGTGTTCGATGTCGGGCTGTCAGCGCTGACGAACAATACCCCTCGAAGTCCCAGTGAATCGATACCGCTCCAGATCTCGACCTTGACGGCTTCGATCAGGCTGACCATCGTCACGACCGCCATGGTGCCGAGAACCACACCAAAGAGCGTCAGCAGCGAACGCATCTTGTGCGCCCAGATTTCGGTAATCGTCGTTCTCAGTGCTTCGCCGATAGCCATGTCGACCTCACTCGTACCGCAGAGCCACGACCGGATCGAGGCGCGAGGCCTTGACCGCCGGATAGAGCCCGAAGAAGAAACCCACTGCAGTCGCCGAGATGACCGACACATGCAATCATGGACGCCGTGACAGTCATATCCATCTGCATGATGGTCATGATGCCGAAGGTGAAGACGATGCCCAGGGCAAGCCCGGCTCCGCCTCCGAAAACAGTGACGACGATCGACTCGATAAGAAACTGCACGAAAACCTGCCAGCCCGTTGCACCGAGGGCCTTGCGAACACCGACTTCCCGCATGCGCTCGGTGAATGAGGCGAGCATGATATTGGTGATCACGATCCCGCCCACAAGCAGAGCGATGATGCCGCAGGCCAAGAAGGTGACGTTGTAGACCATGTCCTCCTGGGCGCCCTGCTCGAGTCGTTCCTGGCGGTCCCAGATCCCGAAATCCTCGATCCCGTGCCGGGAACGAGCAGGATTTCGAGTGCTTCGCGCGATTCTTTGTGGACCTCCGGCGAGTGGAGGCGCAAATTGAGCTCGTCGATCCGCTCGGCCCCGGCCTCCTGGTGGCGCTTCATATACGACGTAATGGGCACGGTGACGAGCCGGTTGAGCCACTCGTGGGCGTTGTAGTCGTCGGTGCGCTGCCAGAAAAAGACCTTTTCGGCGGTCACCCCGATGACGGTATAGGCCTTGCCATCGATATTGAGCGCCTTGCCGACCGGGTCGGCGGTGCCAAAGAGCTGCCGGGCGCGGGTGGAACCGAGCACGACCACCGCCGCCGCGGTTTCCATGTCGTGGTCGGTGATGTATCGGCCCGAACCCATCGTCAGCTCCCGCATCTGCATGAACTCGGGCTCGATGGCGGTGACCCGGAAAGTCTCTTCGGTCGCACCCGCGCGCATCCGATGATTGCTTGCGATCTCGGCCACCACCAGGTCGAAACCTTCGATGGTATCGCGAATCGCCGCCGCATCGGAGAGCTTGAGGCCCGTTTTGCCTTCTGTCGGGCCGTCATTTCGAGCTCACCCGGGGGTTGGTTGTAGATCCCCATAAGGCGGGTTCCGCCCGACTCCTGGAAGTACTGATCGCGCCGGGCATCCATGCTCGCAGTCATCCCGAGGGTCGCCACGACCGACGCCACGCCGAGGATCACGCCCAGGGTCTGGAGCAACGTTCGACCCAGGTGTTCGCGGATTTCGACGAATCCCTCGCGGAGAAACTGAGTCGGGTTCACGCCGCGACCCTCTGTCCGTTCGGCAGAACCAGACCATCGACGATGCGGATGGTCTCCCTGGCGCGGGCGGCGATCGACGGGTCGTGGGTAACCATGATCAAGGTCTGACCGCCCGCCCTCAGCTCGTCGAAGAGCTCGAGGATCTCGCCGCCGGTCTGCTGGTCGAGGTTGCCGGTGGGCTCGTCGGCCATGATCACCGAAGGCCTGCCGACGATCGCCCGGGCGATGGCGCCACGCTGCCGCTGGCCGCCCGAGAGCTCGTTCGGCCGATGTTTGGCGCGGTCGGCGAGGCCGACCTTCGACAGCGCATCGTAGGCGAGTTGCCGTCGTTCCTTCTTGCCCATGCCACCGTAGAGCAGAGGCAGCTCAACATTGCGCAACAGGCTCGCCTTCGGCAGCAGATTGAAGTTCTGGAAGATGAATCCGATCTTCCTGTTGCGGAGGTGGGCCAGCTTGCGGCGCGAAAAGCCCGCGACTTCCTCACCGTCGAGCAGGTAGGAGCCCGCAGTCGGCGTATCGAGGAGGCCGAGAATGTGCATGAGGGTGGACTTGCCGGAGCCCGACGGCCCCATCACCGCCAGATAGTCGCCGACTCCGACCTCCAGATCCAGCCCGCGCAGGGCTTCGACCGAAAGATCCCCTTCGCCGTAGACCTTGGTGATGCCCTGGAGTCTCATCAACGTCTGCATCAGGACCTCTCCTCCTGCGGCTTGCTGGGATCCGCCAGCGCAACCTTCTCGCCGTCTTCGAGGCCCTCAACGATCTCGACGTCCGAGGTCGAGGCGATGCCGGTGACGACCCTGTCGTTCGTCGTACCAACGCCGCCACTCCTGGCGCGGGTCATCCCGCCACGAATCGTCATCGGAATCAGCTTCCTCGGACGCATCGTCGTCTGCAGTTTCATCTTCGCCGTCTTCGTCTTCGGTATTCTCGGTTTTGGGCAATGGCTCATCGCGGAGCACGTAGACCATCTCTTCCTCGCCGCGGACAAAGACCGATTCCACAGGAACGTGAGCACCTGCTCGCGGATCTCGCCACGAATCTCGAGGTTGGCGGTCATCCCGGTCCGAAGCTCGTGGCCGAGCTCGTCAAGAGCGATCTCGACGTCGAAGACCTTGATCTGGTTGTCGAGCCGCGCCGCCGGCGCGATGCGGCTGATGGTGCCGGTGAAAACCACTCGCGGATAGGCGTCGAGGGTGACCCGGGCCTCCTGCTCGAGGTGGATTTTGCCGATGTCGACTTCGTTGATGCCGGCCTTGACGAGCATCGTTCCGAGGTCGGCGACCGTCGAGATGACCGTGCCGGCGTTGAACGAGCCACTACCGGTGACGGTCTCACCGAGCTCCACTGGGCGGTCGATGATCACCCCGTCCATCGGCGACACGATGTTCACGACCTGGCGCGGGTTGTCGCCAACGGGCACACCGGAAGACTCGACCAGCCCAATCTTGTCCTGTGCTTCACCGTGAGCCTGCATCGCCTGGCGATAGCGGGTTTCCGCCTCGCGGTTCATCTCCACCGAGATGAGGCCGTTCTCGAAAAGCTTGCGTTTGGCTTCGTAGTCCTGTTTGGCGTCCTCGAGGTTGATCGTGGCCGCCTGCCCCTGATTTCGAACCGCGAGCAGGTCCTGTGCCTGGTTGATATCGGGCTCGATGCGGGCGATGAGCTGGCCCTTCTTGACCACGTCGCCTGCACGGATCGGGAGGTCCACAACCCGGCCGGAGAGGTTGGATTTGATCTCCACCTTGACCTCGGGCTCGACCGTCCCCACCTCGCGCACAACGACCTGGACGTCGTCTATCGACGCCGCCAGGCTCGGAATGTCCGGGCCCTTCTCTTCTTCACCGTTACCGTTTCCTTTGTTCAGCGCAGCAAACGCAACCGCCGCGCTCGCGATCACGACCACAGCAGCGATAATCAGCCATTTCCTCTTTTTGCGGGCCATAGGTCCTCCCTCACTCAGTTCAAACGACTCGACTCGCTATGAATTACGCACGAGTAGGGAGAAATGTTCGCATGCCCCAGATTGCGGACTCCAGGCTCGGCCGCCTGGAGTCCGCAATCTGGGGGAAGGCTGTAGAATACGGTCCACGACATAGGTGGAGGAGACGATGCACGAGTTGCTGAGCAAACAGAATCTCGACTACTTGGAACGAGCACGCGAAGTGGCCGAGAAGTACGTACGGCCGCGAGCAGCCGAGCTTGACCGGACAGGTGAGTACGGGTGGGACATTCTCGAAGCCCTCAAGAAGTACGAGCTCACCGGTGCATGGATCCCGAAAGAGTACGGCGGCCACGGCGCCGGCGTCCTCGACCTGTGCCTGATCGTCGAACAGCTCTCGCGCGCTTGCGGTGGTGTCGGGGTGGCTTTTGCGGTCAATGCTCTCGGCTCTTTCCCGATCATCCTCAACGGCACCGAGGAACAGAAGCAAAAATATCTTCCGCCCATCGCTTCCGGCGAAAGCCTTATCGCTTTCGGTCTGTCGGAGAAAGCGTCCGGTTCGGATGCAGGCAGCCTCCGGACCACTGCCATCCAGGATGGCGACGAGTACGTCATCAACGGCGTCAAAAAGTGGAACACCAACGGCGGCGTGGCCTCGACCTTTACGGTCTTTGCCCTGACCAATCCGGATCGCGGGATGCGCGGCATCTCGGCCTTCATCGTTGAGAAGGACACCCCGGGTTTCACCGTCGGCAAACGCGAAGACACCATGGGCATCCGTACCGTGACGGTCAACGAGCTCGAGTTCGAAGACTGCAGGGTGCCGGCTTCGCAGCTCCTCGGAGGCAAAGAAGGCGGTGGTTTCAAAAACGCCATGATGACCCTCGACCGCGCACGCCCGGGAGTCGCGGCGCAGGCGCTCGGTCTCGCCCAGGGCGCATTCGAATGGGCCCTTCGCTATACGTCGGAACGCCGTCAGTTCGGCCAGACGGTCATGTCGCATCAGGCTGTGCAGTTCATGCTCGCCGACATGGCCACCCAGATTGAGGCGGCGCGCCAATTGGTGTACGCGTCAGCACGCCTGATCGATTCCGGCGCCAAAAACATCAACAAGATGGCCGCCATGGGCAAGGTCTTCGCCACCGACACCGCCATGAAGGTCACCACCGACGCGGTCCAACTCTTCGGCGGCTACGGTTTCTGCAAGGACTACCCGATCGAGAAGTACATGCGCGACGCCAAGATCACCCAGATCTACGAGGGCACCAACCAGGTCCAGCGGATGGTCATCGGCCGGGCGATCACCCGGGAACTCAAGGAGCTCACCGGTCACCTCGACGTCATCGTCGAGCACTTCCCCGAATACGACAGCGGCGACTGAAGTCGCCGCAAATTCTGAATTCTTAATTCTGAATTCTCAATTCCCGTCCACCCTCCCGGTTTCCTGGGAGGGCAGGTGGAAACTCGGCCCATGTTCTGTCATCCCGAGCGAGCCACCTATCACGCCGAAACTACTCGCGAAGCCGGAAGCGAGTCGAGGGATCCCCTCCTACAGGAGAGTGCTGGCTATTCGTCACTCTCCGATTTCAGGGGATCCCTCGACTCGGCCGTCTCCGGCTTCGTTCTGAACTTCGCCGTGACAAGGGACGGCCTCGCTCGGGATGACAGGTTCTGGGGAGGGCGGGTGGCAATTCAAAATTGAGAATTCAAAACTGAGAATTCGTTCAGCCTTCGTCCAGGCTGCGGTGGTATTCCGTTTCCCAGTCGTTCCACCACTCCTTCTCGATGCCGCCGCAGGTGACAGCAAAGGCCGAGCACGCGACGCAGCCGTCGCCGCGGACGATCTCGGGATCGTCGAGGGGTGGGAATCTCTCGGTGAGCCGCTCCCCGAGTTCCCGGGCGGCTTCTTCGTCCGCGGACGGTTCGCGCCCCTCGAGCGTGGTCACGCCGTTGCGCCTCAACCGATCGGCGGCTTCAGGCAGGAGCACACTGTCTTCCTTGTCAACGTGCTCCCAGAGGTGGTGGGCCAGGCGCCGTGCCACCTCGCCCGCTCGCTCTCGACTTCCGGCTTCCCTCTCGAGTTCGTCGACCAGCGCCGCCGCCTCGCGGTGGTCCGCCTCGATTGCGGGGAGCGGCCCACGGTTGGCCGGCACCTCTGCGCGTTCGACCAGCGCTGGAAACAGAACCTGCTCCTCTCGTTCGTGGTGATATCCCGCGACGAAAACCCTGAAGAAGTGGACAAAATCGGCCACATCCTCAGCCGAGGTCGTGCCGTCGGCACTCAATTCGGCGAACCGGATCAGCGACCCCGCCACTCGATCCACCAGACGATGCTCGTGTTCGAATTCTTCGAGAAGCCTCATTGACCAGCCGCCGGTTGAACAACCCCTCCGGCTCCGGGGCCGCGCGGGTCCTGCGCGGCCTGCATCTCCCCGCCAATCTCCCCGCGAACCGCGCTGACTTCCCCGAGCGATCCCACCACCTGGAGTTCGTGGCCGCGGCGCTCGAGCACCCGCGCCGTTTCGGGTGACAACGCATCGGATTCCGCCGAAATCGTGTCCGGCATCCACTGATGGTGGATGCGGGCCCGGTCCACCGCCGCCTGCAGCTCGTCGCCATCGACGATGAGATTCAGCAGAACCTGGGCGGTGGCCGTCGGAATCCGCGACCCACCCGGCGAACCGAGAACGATGATCTGTTTCCCCTGCCACGCTATCGTCGGCGTCATCGACGACAGCATCCGTTTGCCCGGTCCGACCGAGTTCGCCTCGCCCTGGATCAGACCGTAGTAGTTGGGCTTGCCTGGAGCGACCGCGAAGTCGTCCATCTCGTTGTTGAGGAGGAAGCCTGCTCCCGGCACCAGCAGGCCGCATCCATAGCTCCCGTTGAGGGTGGTCGTCAAGGCGACGGCGTTGCCGTCCGCATCAATCACCGACAGGTGAGTTGTTTCGAGGTGCTCGGGAACCAGATCTTTCGACCACGGCCGCACCTTTTGGGAATCCGTTGCTTTGCCTCCCCGGATCTCGTTGGCGCGGAGGTCGAGCCACTCGGCGGCCAGCAGCTCACGCGCACTCGCAAGGGTTGTTCGCGGGTCCCCAAGAAGGAAACGATCCGCGTAGGCCCTTCGCCAGACCTCGGCGAGCAGGTGCGAGCGATCGGCCCCGAATCGCGGTGTCCCGGCCCATTCGAGGCGCTCGAGCATCCCGCAGGTCTCGCCGAGGATGATGCCCCCCGCCGACGGCAGGGGCATCGAAGCCACCTGCCATCCATATGCCGCGAACCGCACTGGTTCCCGCCATACCGCCCGGTAGGCTGAAAGGTCCTTGGCCTTCAGCACTCCACCGTGCCGTTTTGCGGCGAGTTCCACTGCGGCGGCCACGGGTCCTTCGGTGATCGCCGTCGCTCCCTTTTCGGCATAGGCTTCGAGGGTCGCAGCAAGCTCGGGGAGCTTTATCACGGTTCCCGCACGCGGGGGTTGCCCTTCCGGAAGCCAAACGGCTGAAGTCTCGGGGAATTTCTCCAGCAGGCCGGTGCTCGATGTAATTGATCTTTCGAGCCGTGAAGTGACCACGAACCCTTCGCCGGCCAATCGAATGGCCGGTGCGACGACTCTGCTCCACGGCAACCGCCCCTGGGCCCGATGGAGCTCGTAGAGGCCGGCTGGAGCACCCGGCACACCGGCTGCCAGCGGTCCGACGAGCGAGGCCGTACGGCGCGGTTCTCCGTCCTTCCCGAGGTACATGTCGTGCGAGGCGGCGGCTGGAGCGGTCTCGCGGAAGTCGAGCGACTTGACTTCAGTGCCGAAGCGCGTCACAGCGAATCCGCCGCCACCCAGATTCCCGGCCGACGGGTGTACGACGGCCAGAGCAAGCGCGGTGGCGACTGCGGCATCGGCCGCGTTGCCGCCCGCGCGGAGGATCTCGAGGCCGGCTTCAGTGGCCGCAGGAGCAGCGCTGGAAACGGCGCCACCCGTGCCGCGAACGGCCTCCGGATGAGCTGCCTCGGCTACGGGGCCGATCGAACCGGCCCCAGTTGCGAGGATCAGGGCGACGAGTACTCGACGAATGGGACGCCAGATATTCCGTGTCATTGCAGAAGTGTAGCGGAACTCATTGCCGACTTCGTGCGTATTGATCAATAGGAGGTACCTGATGATTATGGCTCCACACGCGACAGAAGACACGCCCTCCGCTCAAGCGTCCGAAATTCGCGGCACCCTCACCCGCCTCGATTCGCTCGACCAAAGAAACAACGGTTATCTCAGCACGCTCGCCTTCATTTTGCAGAGGGTGGCGGCAGCGGACGCGGCCATTTGCGACGAAGAAGTGATTCGCATGGAGAAGATCCTCATCGATCACGCCGCCTTGTCCCCGACAGAGGCGGTGCTGACCGTCGAGATGGCCAAACAGCGCGCCAGCATCGCCGACTGCTGCTGTTCCTACAAGGCGAGCAAACACTTGCGATCCATGCTCGACCGCCAGGGTCGGATCCAGGTGCGGAGATTTCTGAAATCGGTCGCCGAGGCGGACGGCCTCGTCCGAAACTCAGAAAAAGCCGAGATCCGACAGATCTCTACCGAACTCGGACTGCATTAGCCTCAAACTCGCAGGGGCGCCAGGCGGAACACCAAAATCGACAGTATCCCGTGCCGGGCGCTCTACCCTTCAACAATGCGCTCGTGGCGCGCACTGAAGTACGCGCCTACACGTCAATCAAGCGCGCTGCTCTTGTAGGCGGGTACTTCAGTGCCCGCCAACGTCAGTTTGATTGGCTGGACGCCCTGGTTATCAGCAGCACACTTCATTCGCTGGCCGGGTGGGCGGGTGGAAATCCAAAATCCACATTCCAAAATCCAAAATGGGTGGATGGGCGGGCGGATGGGCTATCATTCCCGGTGCGCCGTTTGTTGGCGCTCGGAGGATAGATGACCTGGAACTATTCGAAGAAAACAACCGAGCTTTTCATGGCGGCGGTGCAGGGCAAGCCCGGCACCCACCTCGGCGAGATCGAGGATGCCGACGGCTTCGGTGAACACGGATCGATTGCCTGCGGAGACGCGCTCCGCTTCACATTCAAGGTCGACCGGGACGCCGACGATCCGCTCAAGGATCGGATCGTCGAAGCGCGCTATCTGACATTCGGCTGTACCTCAGCTATCGCAGCATCAGAAGCACTGTGCGCGATCATCGAAGAAGGCGACTTCACGCCCGTCGATGCCCTGAAAATCACCAACCAGGACATCGTCAAATATCTCGACGGGCTGCCACAGGCAAAGATTCACTGTTCGGTCATGGGCGCTGAGGCGCTCGAGGCGGCGGTCTTCAACTGGGCCCAGAAACGCGGCGTCGATCTCGCAGAGCTCGGTGTCGATATCCGCGCGCGACGAGCAGGAAGAGGGACGGCTGGTCTGCACCTGCTTCGGCCTCACCGAACCCTATATCGAACGTAAGATCAAAGAGCTCGAGCTCAAGACGATCCCCGAGATCACGAACGCCATCAAGGCCGGTGGGGCCTGCATGTCGTGCCACCACAACCCGGGCGGGCTTCAGGACATCCTCACCAAGGTGTGGGGCCAGAAACCCACAGCCTTCAAGGAGCTGCCGGTCCTTCCGATGGCCCGCGACCCGAAGGTGGCTGAACCGCCGAGGGAAATGTCTCCGTTCAAGTTTGCCAAGGTGGTGGAGCACGTGCTTGAAGAACACGTCCGGCCCCAGCTGGCCAAGGACGGCGGCGATCTCGAAATCGTCGACATCAAGGACCACGTGGTCTACGTCGGAATGACCGGCGCCTGCTCTGACTGCGTCGGCTCGACCCGCACCATCAAGATGCTGGTGGAACAGGCGTTGAAGGAACAGGTGGACGAGCGGATCCGGGTCGTCCAAGTGTGAGATTTTGCTTTCTTCTATCCGTTTTTGCCGCGTGCGCCCTGCAGGCGACCGCGGCAGAAACGGGATAAAGCACAGCACCAGGCAGGAGGAGTTGTGTCCGTCTACCTCGACAACAACGCAACCACCCGAATCGCACCCGAAGTGGTCGACGCCATGATGCCGTTCTTCAAAGACGAGTATTTCAACCCGAGCTCAATGTACGAAGCGGCCCGCGGTCCGGCCGAAGCGATCGCTTCCGCCCGCCGTCGAATTGCCAAGCTGCTCGGCAACGCACGCCCCAGCGAGATTCTGTTTACCTCGTGCGCCAGTGAAAGCAACAACACCGCGATCTTCGGCACCATCGCCGCCAACCCCGATCGACGCCACGTCGTCACGACCGGAGTCGAGCACCCGGCGATCTATGAAGTCGGCAAGGATCTCGAACGGCGCGACTTCGAGGTCGATTTCGTGCCCGTGGACACCCAGGGCCGCGTCGACAAGACCGAGTTCGTGCGCGCCCTGCGGTCGGACACGCTCCTGGTCTCGGTGATGCACGCCAACAACGAAACCGGCGTCATCTGCCCGGTCGAAGACCTGTCGCGAATCACCAAGGAAACCGACCCGGACATCGTCTTCCACACCGACGCCACCCAGACCGTCGGCAAGCTTCCGATCGACCTCCGAGGGTCGTTCCAGCACGTGGATCTGCTCTCGTTTTCCGGCCACAAGCTGCACGCGCCCAAGGGCATCGGTGCGCTCTACATCCGCCGCGGCACCCGCTGCCGGCCCTTCCTGCTCGGCGGACACCAGGAGGACGGCCGCCGCGCCGGCACCGAGAACGTGGCCTTCATCGTCGGTCTCGCCAGAGCCCTCGAACTGGCCATGGAGCGGCACGACGTGGATGAGCCCCGAATCCGAGCCATGCGTGACCGCCTCCAAGAGGCCCTCATCGAGAAGATCCCCTATCTCCAGGTCAACGGCGGCGAGGCGCCCCGCCTCACCAACACCCTCAACGTCGCCTGCCACTTCATCGAAGGCGAAGGCATCCTCTACCAACTCTCCGAGCACGGCATCTGCGCCTCCTCGGGCTCCGCCTGCACCTCGGGTTCTCTCGAGCCCTCGCACGTCCTCCGCGCCATGAAGGTCCCCTTCACCGCGGTCCACGGCTCGGTCCGCTTCTCACTCAGCCACTACACCACCGACGAAGAAATCGACACCGTCATCGATGTCTTCCCCGAGATCGTCGCCAGCCTCCGCCGCCTCTCCCCCTACTGGGACAACAGCACGAACGCACCGACGCCGGAAGGCCTCGAGATGCTCGAGCAGACGGAGATGCCCCAGTCGCCAGCATAGCTGGCGACGGATCCGATTCTGCGGATCGAACCCCTTGGGTACGATCCGCAGAATCGGATAGAGTACCGCGCATGAAGAAGACCACGATATTTGTCATCTCCCTGCTCCTGTCAATACCGATATTCGCCGCCGACGATTTTCCGGAAGAGTGGTTGACGGTTGCCGAGAAGACCGATTTTCGTGCGACTTCGAGCTATGACGAGACGATGGCCTTTTTCAGAAAGGCCGAGGCGGCGGCGCCGGAACTGGTTCGGGTCACTGATTTCGGCCGCAGCGGACAGGGGCGCCCTTTGCCGCTGGTGATCGTGTCTTCGGACGGGGCATTTACGCCGGAAGCGGCTGCCGCAACCGGGAAGCCGATCTTGCTGCTGCAGAGCTGCATCCACGCGGGCGAGGTGGACGGGAAGGACGCCACGATGATGATCGTGCGCGACATCGCACTCGGCCGTCGGCCCGAATTGGCGCAGGGCGCGGTGGTCCTTTTCGCTCCCATCTACAACGCCGACGGCCACGAGCATATCTCGCCTTACAACCGATCCAACCAGGATGGACCGGTGGATGGCCAGGGTTACCGCGCCACCGCCAACGGCATCAATCTCAACCGGGACTTCCTGCGTCTGGTGAGTCCCGAGGGGAAAGCGCTTGCCGGCCTCGTTTCCACATGGAACCCTCACCTTCACGTCGACAATCACGTCACCAACGGATCGGACCACGCCTGGGTGCTGACCTGGCTGGTCGCCGAAGCACCCCAACTCGACCCGGCGATCGATGCCTGGGTCGACGAGCACCTGCCGGACATCATGGCCGCCACCGATGCTGCGGGCCACCCGAACGGGCCCTATGTCAGCCACGTCTCCAGATCCGATCCTGCCGCGGGAATGATCTGGGACGTGGCCCAGCCACGCTACTCTTCGGGTTATTTCCCGCTCCGTAACCGGGTGTCGATCTTGATCGAAATGCACGCTCATAAGCCTTTTCGCGACCGCGTCTACGCCAACCGGTCATTCATGGAGGAGCTGATTCTCGAGGTCAACGACTCGGGGAAGGAACTGATGAAGGCGGTGGCCAGCGCCGAAGCGCGAACAGTTGCCCTCGGCCGGGCCGACGCCGAGCCATCACAGGTGGTGCTGCAGTGGGGTGTTGCGGAAGAGGGCGATCAGATTGTCTGGCCTGCCTACGAGTGGTCGATGGAGGATTCGGTCGTCAGCGGCGGCAAGCGCATTCAGTACCACCCGGGCAAGCTCCGTGAAGTGGAACTCGAGTGGCGCCACGCTCCGGTCCCGGAGATGGAGCTTCCTCGTCCTCGTGGATATATCGTGCTCGCCGGCTGGCCGCAGATCGAGGAGCTTGTCGCGGGGCATGGGCTGAAGGCATATGCCCTGACCGACGACGTCTCTCTCGAAGTCGAAACCATCCGCCTGGCAAACCCGAAGCTCGCATCTTCTCTCTTCCAGGGCGTCGTGATGGTCGAGGACTTCGAGGTCTCTCGCCAGATGGAAAAGCGCAGCATCCCGGCCGGCAGCCTGTGGATTCCGGCCGACCAACCGAACTTCGAGATCGCGGTCCAGCTCTTCGAACCCGAAGCCCCCGATTCTCTGGTTCGCTGGGGGGTGGTCTCCTCCCTCTTCGAGCGCAAGATCTACATCGGATCTGACGTCCTCGAAGAGCAGGCACGTGAGTTGTTGGCCGACGACGAGGTTCGGCAGGAGTGGGCGGCAGCGCTCGAGGATCCTGCTTTTGCCGAAAACCGTTTCGCCCGCTACCTTTGGTGGTACAAGCGCACACCCTACTGGGACGAAACGGTCGGCCTGTTGCCGGTGGTGCGGGTGATGGCGCCTGCTCAGATCGAGGTCGAGCCCTGGACACACTGAACGATTCCGGAGACGGCGAGGCGCGCTGGGCGCCCCTCGGGCGCGCCCTCCTCGACTACCACCACGGCGCCACGGAGGCCGAACTCACAGTTCACACCAACCTCTGGGAAGACGAACCGACCCGCGTCGAAGAGTTCTACCGACCCGAGGAGATCGAGCTGCCGGAGATCGAACGCAGAGCGCTTGCCCTGTGCCGCGGCAGGGTGCTCGACCTGGGTGCGGGAGCCGGGCGTCACGTCTTGGAGTTGCAGCGCAAAGGCCTCGAGGTCGTCGCCGTCGATATCAACCGCGACGCGATCGCGCTCATGCGGGACCGCGGGGTCCGCGATGCGCGTATCGGAGATATCGATGCGGCGGGAATCGAAGAGTACGACACTGTTCTCCTGATGATGCACGGAATCGGGCTGGTCGGTGATCTGGGCGGGCTCGCGGATTTCCTGGACCGTGTGCGCAGCCGCCTCCGGCCAAACGGGCAGATCCTCTGCGATTCCGCCGATCTCTCGGTGGTCTTACCCACGAAGTGGGAGGAGTTCGGCGGTCTCAGCAGCCCGGAGGGCCGTTACCTGGGCGAGGTGACGTTTCGCCTCAGCTACGGCGAGATGGAGGGCGCTCCGTACCCGTGGCTCTTCGTCGATGCACAAACCCTCGCGCGGTTTGCCGAGGCGGCTGATTTCAGTTTCACAGTCGAAGCCCGCGGCGCTCGCGGCTCCTTCCTGGCACGCCTCATTCGCACCTGAAGGGTTTTCGCCAATTCGTTGCTGGGGCCCCTGTTATGCCGAAATCCGGGGATTCGATGGTATGCTGCGCGTTCGTTTTTGGGGATCGTACTCCTGATCCGCCGGGAAAGGTCATTCATGAAAAAAAATAATCGATTCACGCTGTTCGTTGCTGCAATACTGTTCACACTCCCTTCTCTGTTGGCCGCACAGCAGCCGGCACCCGCAGCCGGGGACATCAACCCTGCGGTCTTGAAAGTCAATGAAGAACTCGTCTACGCCGCCGAAATCAGCATGGTGATGCAGAACATCGCCAGTCAGATGGGCGGACAAGGTCAACAGCCGCCGAATCAGGAAGAACTGGTTCAGGCTGCAACGCAGCGTGTCGTCGAACAGAAACTGCTCGCTCAGGAAGCCGGGCGCCTCGGAATTCAGGTCAACGATCTCCGGCTGGCGGAAATGGTTCAGACCATCGAGCAGCAGGCCGGCGGACGGGCCGCCCTCGACGCGAATCTCGCTCAGATGGGCTCAGGTTACGACCAGATCGTGAATACCCTCCGTGAGATGGATCTGGTTCGAACCTACATCGAAACCAAGATCGTTCCGACGATTCAGGTGACGGAACAGGAAGTCTCGGCGTTCTACACCGAAAATCCGCAGATGTTCCAGTCCCCGGAACAGGTGCACGCGCGTCACATCCTCTTCACCGTCGCCGAAGATGCAGATGCCCAGGCTATCGTTGATGCCCGCGGCAAGGCCGATGACGCGCGCAAGCGCGCCCTCGCCGGGGAAGACTTCGCGGAGCTCGCGACCGAGCTTTCGGAAGGCCCAAGCGCCCCCAACGGAGGCGACCTCGGCTTTTTCTCCAAAGATCGGATGGTGCCGGAATTTGCCGATGCCGCCTTCGCTCTCGAAGTCGGCCAGATTTCCGAGGTGGTCCGGACGCAATTCGGATTCCACGTGATCAAGGTGGAAGAACACCGGGAGGCTGGAACCGTTCCTCTCGAAGAGGCATCGGACGATCTCACGAACCTTCTCAAACAGCAGAAGGTTGGGCGGATGGTCAATGACGTGGTTCAGGGTCTGGCCGCGAAGGCAACCATCACCCCGCTGTTGGCGCCGCAACCGGCAACCGGAGCGCCGGCACCCGGAAACTGAGAGGCTCGTTCATCCGGGCTGTGAACAGCCAATAGCGAACGGTGCTCTGAGCCGATTTCGGATTTTGGATTTTGGATTTCGGATTTTCCTCCCACCCTCCCAGAGCAGCGAGTAGGAGAGCCCGTCTTGCGAAGGGCGTTGTCAGCAGCGCCGCATTCAAAGCCTGGAGCCATAACTCCGTATTCGACGCAGAATCTGCAGACCGCCGGTGCCGCGGCGACCAGCCAACATCGGCCCTATTCGAGGTCCGCTGGCACCAGTGAAGTTTGAACTTCGGCCGGTCTTTCGATGGTCCGGTGGACAGGGCAGCGATCGGCAATCCTGAGGAGGCGCTCGCGCTGACTGTCGTCGAGCGCACCTTCGAGACTGATCGCGCGCGTGAAGTGATCGATACGAGCGCCCGGCCCCTCGACGCCTTCGCAGTCTTCGCAGTGGATCTTCTCGTGCTGCAGCCGCACCTCGACTGCGTCGAGCGGCCATCCCTTTCGATCGGCGTACATCCGAAGCGTGATGGATGTGCAGGCGCCGAGCGCGGATGCCAACAGCTCATACGGTGTCGGGCCGGCGTTGGTGCCGCCGATCCGAAGAGGTTCGTCGGCAATCAGAGGGTGGCCGTTGGCGAGAATCTCGGTGCGGTACCCGCCCTCGGTGCGGACGACCACTCGATTGTCACCGGGCTGCGCCATCTTGATCTCCTCCTGCGAGGTCCCGATGTAACGCCGCGCCCAGGCTGCGATCATCGATCCGACATATCGTGCGTCTTCGGCGTCGGTCAGGAGATGGTCGGCCTTGTCCAGGGCGACCATGCTTTTCGGTTGGCGCGCGGCCTCGAAAATCGCGTTGGCGTGGTCAACGCCCACGGTTCGGTCGAGCGGTGAATGGAAGATCAGCAGCGCCCGTCCGAGACCGGCAATGACATCGTGCATGTTGACGGCCGAGAGGTCGTCCAGAAACTCCTTGCGGATCCTGAACGGCCGGCCGGCGATTGAAACCTCTGCCTCGCCGGCGGTTTCGATTTCAGCATTCGATGAACGAATCATCCCGACGAGGTGATCGGTGGACGACGGTGCGGCGATCGTCGCCACCGCTTTGGCCGATGGTATCCGCGCCGCGGCCTGCAATACCGCGGCGCCACCGAGAGAGTGACCGATCAGGATCTTCGGCGCCTCGAGCTCGCGTTCCATGAATTCGGCCGCTGCAAGAAGATCCCCGACGTTGGACGAGAATGTCGTGTCCGAAAAATCTCCCTCACTTTCGCCGAGGCCGGTGAAGTCGAAGCGGAGCACCGCAACTCCCTCGGCCGCCAACGCCCGCGAGACCCGCGCCACGCCCTTGTAATTCTTCGAGCACGTGAAGCAGTGGGCGAACAAGGCATACGCTACCGGCCTGTCGTCCACGGGCAGATCCAGCAGAGCCGCCAATGTATGGCCTGAGGCGTTTTCAAACGAAATTTTCTTTGTGTGCATGGATTCTCCGTCTTCGTCTCCAGCAAATCCTACCGCCTGCCAGTCAATTCGGCGAATTGCGTCTTTCGTTTCTGCAGCCAACGATCAAATTGCCGGTGCTATGATCATCCGACCGCAATTACAACGGAGGACCCAGTGACGAGTCCCACGAGATTTTTCGACCAGGTCAACATCAACTTCGATCGAGCAGCCGCCTTGACCGACCACCCGAAGGGCATCCTCGACCAAATCAAAGCGATCAACAGCCTCATTCACTTCAGCTTTCCGGTCAAACGCGATAGCGGTGAAATCGAAGTATTGCATGCATGGCGGGCCGAGCACAGCCACCACATGTTGCCCACCAAGGGCGGGATTCGGTATGCCGCCATGGTCGACGAGGACGAAGTGATGGCGTTGGCGGCGCTGATGACCTACAAGTGCGCCATCGTCGATGTCCCGTTTGGCGGCGCCAAGGGCGGCGTCAAGATCTCGGCCTATGAGTATTCGGAGGCCGAACTCGAGCGGATCACCCGGAGGTTCACTTTCGAGCTCTTCAAGAAAAATTTCATCGGCCCGGACTGGACGTGCCGGCACCCGACTACGCAACAGGGTCGCGGGAAATGGGTTGGATTGCCGACACCTACGCCACCCTGGCTCCCCAGGACATCAACGCTCTTGGCTGCGTCACCGCAAAACCGATTCAGCAGGGCGGCATCCAGGGGCGCACTGAAGCGACTGGACGTGGGATCTTCTATGCCCTGCGCGAGGTGTGCAGCTCGCGGGCGCGACATGCGTCCTCTCGGCTCGATGCCCGGTCTCGAAGGCAAACGCGTGGTGGTCCAGGGGCTCGGCAACGTGGGATACCACGCCGCAAAATTCCTCGAGGAAGACGGAGGCGCCGTCATCGTCGGCCTCATCGAATATGAGGGCGCAATCTCCGCGCCCAACGGACTCCACGTCGAGGATGTCATGGCTCATCGCCGGGAGACCAACTCGCTCCTCGATTTTCCCGGCGCCGAAAACCTCGAGCACCGGGACGCCGGCCTCGAGCTGGACTGCGACATGTTGATTCCGGCCGCCCTCGAGAACGCCATCACCGAAGAGAACTCTCCCCGAATCAGGGCCAAAATCGTTGCTGAGGCGGCCAACGGGCCGGTCGTCGGCCGAGGCCAGCCGGATGCTTGATGAGCGGGGAATCATGGTTGTCCCGGACGCCTTTGTGAACGCCGGCGGCGTCACGGTCTCCTATTTTGAGTGGCTCAAAAACCTCCAGCACGTGCGATTCGGCCGCATGGAAAAACGCTTTGAAGAGAAGGCCGCACGGCAGATCCTCAATGCCATCGAGCAAACCACCGGAACATCATTTTCCGACACCGAGATCAGCGGCTTCGCGCGCGGCGCCGACGAGATCGATCTCGTCAACTCGGGGCTCGAGGAGACCATGGTCAGGGCCTATCACGAGATCCGGGAGATCAAAGAGAGTTGCGCCGAGGATATCGATCTCAGGACAGCTTCCATGATCAGCGCCATCAACAAGATCGCCTTGGTGTACAAACACAGGGGAATCTTCCCCTAGCCCCTCCGCCCGCCCAAAAGCTGGACTTGTTCCGGCGAAGCTGAAGGCAAAGCCAGATGCCGGATCCCGTCCACCCGGAACGTCGACCCGGGCGGACGGGTGGAAATCCGAAATCCGAAATCCGAAATGGGTGGGTGGGCGCGGTCTACTCCTCCAAATCGAACGGTATCCGCGTCTCGCTCTCCGCCATGTCGATACCGAAGACCCATCGTCCCTGCTGGATTCCCCCGGAGACGTTGAAGAACAGCCGCCCGTAGCACTGGCGCCTGTTGTTGACCGACACCTCGTCGTAGACAACACCCTGTCCAGGTGCCACAAAGAACTGGACGGCACATTCTTCCCGGCCTTCCGGAAAATAGCTCAGAGGATCCCTGTTGACGTTTGCACTGTTGATCACCGGCCGCAATTTCCCCCACGCTTCGTTGAATTCAGCCTGAGTTGCGAGCGGTATTTTCGTCCCCCCGGGGGTTCGCACGAAGACATCTTCCCGCTTGATCGTCGCATTCTGACCGGATGGCGAGCTCAAACCGACTTCGAGTATGAGCCACTCATCGCCAATCTGGGTCGTAGCAAAACGGTAGCCCAGGACTGTCCACAGTTGCGGCCCATCCTGTTTGAGGACGTACCGACCCATGCGGTCCACACCCGGCGTATCGGTCGGGGTTGCGCTCGAACACCCGAGAATTGTCGCTGCCAGACCGATCACCACCACTGCCGTGATCGTTGTTTTGATATCCGCTATATTCATTTCTTCCCCTTTCATCGGTCTCTTTGAGTATTTGCAATCTCTATGCCAGTTGGTTACCCGCATTCACGCGCCCGCCCCGGTCCTCCTGTCTCCTTCAGGCGACACATTTGTGTCTGATTCTCGATATCGCATTCTGCACCAACCGGGATTTGAAGTCGAGTGGCAATGACCCCATCGGACCAGGTATCCTGTTGGCCGGTATCACCGCTCGGTGTGACGCCTGCCGCAGGAAACTGCGAAAACCCGCGACCGACACGCCAAAAAACTCGGAGGTGCAAATGGAGAAACCACGGTACTACTTCCCTGAGGAGCGTGACACGGCCAACCTCGAGTTTTCGAACCTCGGCTTCGATTACGTCGCCTGCCCGTACCGATTCGAAGCTGTCTTCGAGCACGGCGTGTGGCGGGCGCGAGGTCTGCTGGAGGACAAAGTCATGCACCTCCCAGAGGGAAGCCAGTGCCTTCACTACGGCCAGCAGCTCTTCGAGGGCATGAAGGTGCACCGGGGCCCTGATGGGAAGATCTACGCGTTCCGGCCGCGCGACAACGCCGGGCGGCTCAACTTAGGGGCACGTCACTTTCGGGGGCCCGAGATTCCGGAGTCGCTGTTCCTTCGCGGCCTGGAAGAAGTGGTTCAGGGCAACCACCCATACGTTCCACCCCACGGCAGTGGGGCATCTCTCTACGTACGACCTTTCTACCTCGGCATCGGAGACAACGTCGGTGTCAAACCCGCATCCACATATGTGTTCCGAATCTTCGTCAGCCCGGTCGGACCGTACTACAAAGGTGGATTCGGCCCCGACCAGGGGAAAGGCTTCATGGTCAGCAAATACGACCGCGCCGCCCCTCAGGGCTCCGGGCACATCAAAGCGGGCGGCAACTACGCGGCGTCATTCCACCCGGGGGCGGAGGCCAAAGCGGCCGGTTTTATCGACGCCCTCTACCTCGATCCCAGCGAACACCGGTACATCGAGGAGGTCGGCGCCGCCAATTTCCTGGCCTTCAAGGGCGAAGCTCTCCTGACCCCGGAATCCCCCAGCATTCTGCGATCGATTACCCGGATTTCGCTGCTCGAAATCGCTTCTGCAGATTTTCAACTGGCCCACGGAATCACGCAAGATTGCCCTCGACGAACTCGACGAGATCTCCGCGGCCGCGTGCTGCGGAACGGCGGCGGTCATCACCTGGATCTCACACATCGCAGATGACGATCGCGTTGGGAATTCCCTTTTCGACCACCGGTGGCAACAGCTCTACGACGCGCTTGTCGGGATCCAGACAGCCACTCGAGAAGATCCGTTCGGGTGGAGATACGAAATCCAGATCTGAAATTTCGGATTTCGGATTCCGCCCACCCCGGCCAGATTCAGGATGCAAGATCCCCCCACCCAACCACGCGGTGCAGCGTTCGCAGAAGACCGCGTTTGGCGGAGGTGCCATCTTTTGCATTGTCCGAATCGAATCGTCTAGACCAGCCCCGCCCGCCGGTCGGTCAATGCTAAAGGTGGCTCCTTTGCGGGAAGCGCGTCAGGAGAAAATCGCAATCCACAGCGACAGGTTTATGAACTCAGAGCCGCGATGGCCTCCGCTCGGTCCTCGAAAATGGGGAAAATCTCATCCAGGCGCGTCAAGCGGAGCAGGCTGAGGATGCGCCGGTGGGGACGGTACAAGGCCAACCGGCGGCCCTCTTTTTCGAACCTCTGCAGGTAGCCGACAAGCTCTCCGAGACCGGTGGAGTCCACGTTGTCAATCCCGGACATGTCGACGAGCACCGAGGGGACACCTGCGTCCAGCAGATCCTGGAGATATGCAGAGAACTCCCGCGCTGACTCTCCGAAGTTGATGACACCGCGAACAGTGACGACTGTGACGCCACTTTCCTCCAACCGCTCAATCTCCATATTTGCATCCCTTCGTGCTCGGTGCCCATTTTGATCTGGCCTCGGCGGGACACCGCCCGAGATTCGGGGACTGTTGCCGACGTTCGTTGCTGAGCCCATTGTATGCAGTCTCCCGATCATCGCAAGTTTCCACAGCCTGCAAACGGGATTGCATCCGCATATCGGAGCGAGAGTAATATTGGGAATCGCGCATTTCGGCCCTCAGAAAGGCCACCACCAACGCCGACTCACTCCGCCATCCTCTATCTCTCGATCTGCTCCGCCGGCCGCGACGGCAACTCGCCGTTCCTCCGGATCACGCTCGACGAGCAGGCAGCCGGCGGCCTCGACTGGTTGCAGCAATTCCGGCACTGAGTTGAGGATCACAACATCCACGAACCGATCCTCGGGAAGCGCCCTCGCCACCGCCTCGGAAACCAGATTGAGGGCAGGCTTCAGCGACCGAACCGCCCGCGACACCAGCCAAACGAAGAGCACCGGACCGGGCCCATCGCCGCGCCCGACGACCTCCACATCGCAGAGATGGGCAAAGGCGACATCCGGACAGCTGCCGATCTCCGCGCCCAGCTTGTCGAGGATTTCCGAATCGAAGGGCGGCCGCGGTCGTGTGATGTTGATCTCGGGCTCGTGATCGGTCATCGAAGGATCATAACGCCTGATAGTCGGATTTTCGACAAACCCGCACACCCTATTGGACCTCGACGGATATTCCAGATAGGGTTGGATCGTGTTCAACCGTCACATCGTACTCGCAGCCATATTCGGAATTCTGTGTTTATCAGAGGCCGGTTCACAAGACCTCGAATCGGCCCTCGAAGAAGCTCGAAGCGCCGCACAGAATCACCAATACTCCAGGGTCATCGATCTCCTCACGCCGTTCAACGCGGTAACCGACACCGAGGCGCGATACATCACAGCGGCAGAGATCGGGAGGGCCTATTTCCATCTCGGGCAATACCAAGAGGCTCATCGCGCGTTTCGGGAAGCGGTTCAACTGCATCCAGAACGCGTCGAGACCGCTATCTATCTCCAGGCCACGGCGTACCTCATGGGCGATGAGGAACAGGCGCTCGCGATACTTCGTGAGGTGCTCAAGAGTGGTGCACGGGACCTTTACCTCGCGGTCACTCTTCCCGGCGAGCGGCGATTTCTCGGCGACCCGGAAGTCAGGGCCGTACTCGACGAATACACCATTCCCCTCCTGGTGGATCTTCAAAGGGGCGCTCTCCTCGGTGCAGCGCTCGGCGAGGATCGAGCCGCGGTGATATCGACATTGCAGGCGAGATCCTCGGATCCCACCGCCGCCGTTCTCACGGCAACGGCCGGGCCCGCGGTTATCTGGGCCTTTGTTTTCGACGCCGACCAACAATTGGGCGAAATCACGGTGCACGCAAAGAACCTGCACTCCTACACCCCTTACAGACTTCAGTTGGGAGACGAGATCGGGTGGGACGCAACTCCTGCCATCGCCATCGCGGCCCTCGGACCGCCCGACCAGACGGAGATCAGAGAAGAGAACCTCATCGCCATGTCGTGGGATCTTCCCGAATGCGAACTTTCTCTCGAGTTCGAGAGATCCCGGGGTCTCCAGGCAGACGGTGAGCCGGGAAACGCAGCCGTGCTCAAGCTCGTTCGCTTGCGACGTGACCAGATGAAGAATGCGGGTTAATATCAGCCGATGAACGCGACGAGCACGTCACTCGCGGGACGACTTCTCATCGCCATGCCAGGTCTCGCCGATCCCAATTTCTGGCAATCGGTGGTCCTGCTGGGTGTTCACTCCGACGAGGAGGGCGCCTTCGGTCTCGTCATCAATCGGGAACTCGACGTCGCGATGCGCGACATTCTCGAGGAACTCGGACTGGAAACGGACGAATCCGATCTGCCCGAAGTCCTGGCCGGTGGTCCGGTTCAGCCAAGTCACGGCTTCGTACTCTTCGAACACACATCGTTCGAAGCTGCGGATGATGACATCGTGGTCTCCGACTCGATCGTCGTCTCGGGCAGCACCGAAACTCTCGCCAGACTCGCCCAGGAACCGGCAACCGGGAGGTATTTTCTCCTCCTCGGCTATGCGGGATGGCATCCCGGCCAATTGGAACGTGAAATCGAGGACAACTCCTGGGTCGTGGCACCGCTGGACCCGGCCATTCTATTTGATGTCCCGGTCGGCGACCGGTGGTCCGCCGCACTCAAATCGATCGGCATCGAACCTGGCACGCTGGTCGATTCCGGCTCCGCCGAGCCGAGCTAACCCGACGCGACCGCGAGACCCAAAAAACCCAGCCTCACGGCTGGGTGTTTTTAATCGGGAGGGCCGGTTCTGCCAATAGGTGGGATCAAAAAACGATGGGAAAACTTGACTGGCCTTTAAAGGTTGGCCTCAATAAGGCAGGATTCAAGGTGGTCAGCGTCCCCGGGCCCCTCCCTTTCTCAATTGATGGTTCATCTTAACATGTTGCGTATACGAAGTCTAGCTCAACCCAGCGTATCGGCGGATGTGTCCTCGATTCGGACAGCAACCATTTGGTGGACCCGCAGATTGGCGACTTCTATCAGTCCGAATTGATCGTATTTTCGGCAGACAATTCGATCACGATTTCCACCGTTTCACCCTGTTCAATATCCACGTGGCGCGAATCATCCGAGTATCCCGGCGCCGAAACGTCGATGCGGTGCCGGCCTACAGGCATTGCAAGGGCATTCTCCATCCGCTGCAATTCGAACCCGGTCGCAACAAATTCGCCGTCCACCGAGACTCTTGCGGATCCCGGGCTCACGCGCAGCCGCAGCGAACCTCCGCGGGAAGGCGGCGCTGCGCCGTCTCCACCACTTTCCAGATCCCGTCTCAGGCCGGCATCAGGGCCGCGAGCATTGGAGGCCGTCTCACCAGCTTTGGGCACCGGGCCGAACACTCGATGAAACGGCTCTCCTTTCCCGGGGGGATCACTCTTTTTTTCTTTGGCGGACCCGGACACTCTTTCCATCCGGTGTTTGAGATCGAAGCGACAGCCCGCAGTTGCGTTGAGTTCGATCAGGACCGATCGATACCCGCCCAAGTGAATCTCCAGAAGGTACACGCCGGGCTCCAGGTACAGATAGCCCGGACTGCCATCGAGATATCTTGCCCTCCCCACAAATCTATTGTCGAGGTGGACCCGGGCGTCCTTGGGCCGAATTTCGGTACTCACGATCGCCAGATTTGGACCCGGCGGCATGCCCTCTGACTTTGGGGTCCCGGTCCAATAGGCGGCGACCGGGCTGCACTGCAAAATGACGGATCTGTCCGGAAGAGCGGGAGCCTTCACTCCCTCAACCGACGGGTCTGGGATCTGCGTATCCTGAGCCTCGAAACCACTCTCATCGATTGCCACCGCAACGGGCTCTACACGGCCCGTTTCGGCGCCGATCCCGACACTGGCGGTTATCATCGCAAGAGTCAGGACGGCTGCGCCGAGGGACGGATGTATCATCTTCACGGACCACCTCCGCCTACAGAGAATGCAATCCTTCTGCCAGTCCCACGGAATAGCACGCGTCGAGAAAATCCTGGTAGATCCGGCTGGGCACCACACCGGGAATTCGTTCACCGAGTTCGACCATCAGCCACAAGGCGAGGCGATGCATGCGGCCCGGTGTTCCGCGTGCCTTCACCCGCTCGACGCCGAGGAACTGTCCCAGCTCCGGGTGGAGCCCGGCAAATATCGCGGCAGACTGACCCGATGTCCTCTGCCGGCGACAGAATGTCCGTGGTCGAACACAGTGATGGTGCACCACTCGGGCCCGCGGCTGATACCGGATTGCGAGCCCGTTACGCGATCCGCGGTAGGCGAACTCGATGTCTTCCCATGCCGCTGCGGGAAAGTCCTCTCGAAAACCACCGTCGCGCAGGAAACGGTCCCGAGACAACGAAATATTCGAGGTGTAGAAAAAATTGAAGGGAACCGCGCACGGGTCTTCGATCAGAAGATATCCAAACTGGGCCCCCCACTCGTTGATGAAGATCCTGAACGGGCTGTCCGTGTCCGGCGGGAATGATGTGTAACCAAGAACAGCCGTCGCCTTGTCCCCGCCGCCAAAAAGTCTATGTTCTTCGAGATGAGCCAGCAGCCATCCATCCGCGGGCACGGTGTCGTCTCCCAGGAAGAGAAGCACATCACCCCGCGCTGAGTCCGCGCCACGATTGCGCGCCCTGGCGGGTCCAGCGTTCTCCTGGCGAACGCTCGTGACCTCTTGGTTGTCGACTTCGCCGCTCAACCACTCCCAGGTCCCATCGGAAGATCCGTCGTCGACGACGACCACTTCCAACTCGACTCCGGAAGGCCTGGCCTGGCCGCGCACCGCGGCCACTACGTGCTGCAAATCCGCCAGCCTGTTGAAGGTCGGGATGACCACGCTGGCCCGCATTTATCTCACCCCGTCTGTTTCGCGAGTCATCACGGTATCCGCAAACCGCGCTCCCATCAGACAACCATCCGGGTTATCGCCGGCGAAAGCCTCGCAAGAACCTCGTAGTTGATGGTGTCGCTCAATGAGGCGAGTTCCTCGACCTGGATCCGGTCGTCTCCCTGCCGCCCGATAAGGACCACTTCATCTCCGACAGAGACACCCGGTATGTCGGTGACATCAGCCATCATAATGTTCATACAAACACGACCCACCACCTGCGCGGATCGACCGCGAATCAGCACCCGTGATCGGTTGCCCAGAGAACGCGAATACCCATCCGCGTAACCGACGGGAATGACCGCCAATTGACTCGGTCTTCTCGCAGTCCACGTCCGTCCGTATCCGACCGAAGCATCTCGTTCCACGGTTTGCATTTGGCCGACCATCGCCTTCCACGAAAGCACCGGCTTCAGATCGAGTCCCCCGTTGCGATGGTCAAGGCTCCAGGACAACCGAGTTTCACGTGAGGGCCAATGCCCATACATCGAAATACCGACTCGAGAGAGCGTAAAATCCGTCTCGCGGAAAAGAAGAGCGGCCGCCGAACACGAAGCGTGAATGAGCGGCGGAAGAGCGCCCATAGCTCTTTTTGCACCATCGAGCGCCGAGTGAAATCGGTCGAGTTGAAGACGCGCAAAATCGTGCTCGATCGTATCTTCAATATTGGCGAAATGGCTGGCGATTCCGACAACTTCGACCCGTGCCCCCCGCGCCGCGGAAATAAACGCCGGGAACTCGTCTGCCGGGATACCCTGCCGTTTGGTACCGACATCGATTTTAATATGAATCGGAAGCGCCACCTGAGTTCGCTCGCGGTACTCCTTGATCCACTCGAGAGCCTCCACGGAAGAGACCAGGAGATGGATGTCTTTATCGAGGTCGTGAAAGTCGGTATTGGGCACGAATCCCATCACCAAAATCGGGTTCCCAACTCCCAACTCGCGCAACTGTCGAGCTTCCGAGGCGCTGTGAACCCCAAGCCATTGGGCGATCCGCGATGCCCGGGAGCAATCTCGCGCATACCATGACCATAAGCATTGGCTTTGACCACTCCAAGCAGGGCCGTTTCGGGCTGAAGGAGGCTGCGGAAAAGACTCAAATTGTGCTCGAGCGCACCGGCATCCACTTCAATCCACTGAACCGACGGCTCATTTCCCTGGACCATCGGGGTAGTTTACCGCGAAAATTTCACCTTCGCCACGGGCGAAGGCGCGAGCCTATCGTACCGTTCACACATCAGCAAAGTCCTCTTCTCAAAACTCCCAATCAGATTCTCTCGGTAATCGGAAACAATACCAAATATTTCCTTATCTGCCCTGAAACTAAATATTTCAACCACCTCCACCACCCAGGGTCACTCCGAATATCCGTTTATTGTTGCCACAAAAGTGCCGAACAAATCAACGATTCCATCGTTCAATTCGAGATTATATTTTTCAATATTTTCCAAAAAAATCCTTGACTCTCGACAAAATAATCCATATTCTGGCCTCAGTCTCTTTGGAGGTGCTTGAATGGCGTTCGAGAAGTATATTCCGCCGCAAACCGCCGGTGTGCGGCCCAGGGCGACGATTCGACCGAGCGGCCTGATCTCATTCGACGCCGCCACGGTAGAGACGTTTGACCTGCAATCCGCGTCCCATGCTGTGCTGTATTTCGACAAAACCAGAAAAATGGTTGGCGTCCAGATCACAGCCAAAGAAGGCGACGACGGAGCACTCAAACTTTCGCGACGTCGGCGATCTGTGAGCCTGAAAGCTCCACAGTTTTTCGACCTCTACGGGCTGTCATTTGAAGAGGCGCAACGTTTCGACGTCGGCCAGGATCCGATGTCAAAAATGTTGACGATCAGTCTGAAACATGTTCAGCGAAGGCGCGGACGTCGTCCCAAAAAGAACTGAGATTTATCCTATCTCGCGCGAATTCGGCCAGCTATCGCCGACTTCAAAGAGATTTCGAAAGCCGGACGTGGAGAGCGCAGCAACCTCCTCGACCGGCTTTTTCCATTCCTCCGCCAATCGGTGTCCAACCAGCGGCACAAAAGACGGTTCATTGGTCTTGCCTCGGTGAGGGACCGGAGCGAGAAACGGGCTGTCAGTTTCCACCAGCACCCGGTCGTGCCGCAGCACCGCGACCATTTCGCGAATATTGTCCGCCGCCTTGAAGGTCACCATCCCGGATATTCCGATAAACAGACCCATCTCGATCACGCTGAGAGCCTCCTTCGGGCCTTCGGCAAACGAGTGACATACGCCGCTCAGGCGACCCTGCCGCGGTCCCAGCAGCGATTCGAGATCCGCCCACGACTCCCGGTTGTGCAGGATGACCGGCATTTCCGCGGCAAGCGCCAGATCGAGCTGCCATTCGAGCGCGTCCACCTGGTCTTCACGGGGTGAGTTCATATAGTGGTAGTCGAGGCCGATTTCGCCCACCGCCACCACCCCTTCCCGTTCCAGCGAAGCTTCGACGCGCCGTTTGAGGGTCGAGTCGAGGGATGCGGCGTCGTGAGGGTGGACACCGGCCGCCGCAACCACACGAGCCGGGAAATCCCCGGCAAGGCCGACAACGACGTCAAGATCCTCGGAATTCGTGGCGGGCACGAGAACCCCACCTACTCCCTTCGAACTGGCACGATCGAGGACCTTGGCCACCTCGTCGCGGGGGAACATCGTCAGGTGAGCGTGAGAGTCGATCCAAAGGAGCTCTTCTTTCATGCGGGAGAGTCTACCTTTTCCGCGCCGGTGCTTGTCTCGGCGTAGCTGAAAGCGAAGCCGGACCCATGCCCGTGCCCGTGCCCGTGCCCGTGCCCGACGAAATCGTCCGGGTTCGCTTCGCGCTCGATGTTGATGGCGATCTTCTGCGGATGCGCTTCCCGCAAAGGAGCCACCTTTAGCATTGACCGACCATGATGCTGAACCGAATGGAAGGTCAAACTCCGGACAATGCAAAAGGTGGCACCTCCGGCGATCGCTCTCTTCTGCGGAAGTTATACCGCGTGGTTACTGGCGGCCCCCGGCCGCCGTGAAGCGCCGTCGCCCGCGAGGGGCCTGGCGTTCGCGGGTGAGTTTTACCTGTAGGAATTCGCATACACCGTGACATACCCCTGGTGGCGGGCACTGAAGTACCCGCCTACAAGAGGAGCACGCTGAAAACCCGTGTAGGCGCGTACTTCAGTGCGCGCCACGAGCGCGCAGTCGACCGGTGCTCCGTTGGGCAAGGACATTTGTCGATCGCGGTTTTCCGCCTGACGACCCAACTGCGTTCGTCAAATCTCGGAGTCTCCGGGGGCGTGGGCGGGAATTCCGAATTCCGAATTCATTCTGGGTCAATCTGGGTGATCTGGGGACATTCTCGGGTGGGCTTTACTCTTCACCCTGAACTCTTTTCCCTCCGGCTTTCATCACCAGCATCGCGCTGCCGACAATCGCGGCGGTCTCTGCTCGAAGAACGTGCGACCCCAACTTAAGCCTCGGCCATCCGTGCTGGTCGAAGAGTTCGCGCTCCGCGGCCGTGAACCCGCCCTCGGGGCCAACCGCCAGCACTCTGGCTGCCGCATCCGGCAAGCGGTCGATTGCGGAGCCATCCCGATCGGCGACGACTCCGCCTCCTATCTCCGACTCTCGCTCGACGAATTTATTCAAGGGTGCGGCATCTTCAACCGTCATGGCCCATGGCCGACGGCATTGCTTCAAGGCCTGAAAAGCGATGCGCCGCCAGTGTTTCGCGCGAATCAGAGAACTTCGATTTCTGCTCTGTGTTCGATCCGCCAATACCGGACAGAATCGGCGAACACCGAGTTCCACCGCCTTCTGGACCGCCCAGTCCATGGCCTGCCGGTCGATCACTGCGAGCGCCAGCGTGACACCTCCACCGGTCGGAGCTTCATAGGATCGTATGGCCAGCACCTCGGCTTCGACTTTGCCCTTGCCGAGGATCCGGATCACCGCAGTCGCAACCGTTCCGGCACCGTCGGCAAGCATCACCTCATCTCCGGAGCGACGTCGGAGGGAGCCGGCCGCATGCCGGGCCTCGACCGGGTCGAGTCGGAGGGTTTCTCCGACCCTCATGCTCTCATTTGCCGCCAGCAGCCACGGGGCATCCTTCACGATACCTCCGCGCGGACGACGGTCAAGCTTACCCATTCGCCCATGACCGCCCGCGAGCGCAGTTCGAAACCACGCCCCGCAAGGACATCCGATACGGTCGCAGCCTCGACGAGCAAGAGACCCGACAGCACGAGCAAGCCCGCGGATGCGAGCAGTCTCTTCAGGTCATCGAGCAACGGGATGAAGTTCGCCGAGATCATGTTGCACACCACAATATCGAAGCCGGCCGCTCCAAGGCAGGAAATCGGACCGAGGAGGTAGTGCACTCGAGGGCTCCAATTCTGGAGTCGCGAGGTCTGACGGGCTACCCAGACAGCTTCCGGGTCGATGTCGAGGGCCACGACGGATCGCGCCCCCAGAGAGTCCGCAGCCAGAGCGAGGATTCCGGTTCCCGTCCCCACATCGAGGACCCGCGCCCCCGCTACCTCCATCTCCTCGAGCGCCCTCAAAATCAACTGCGATGATTCGTGGCTCCCGGTACCGAAGGCAGTGCGCGGCTCGATCGACAGCGGCGTGCGATCCGCCGGAGCGGGTGAGGGGGTTTCCGGGTGCGGGTCGATCCACCAGAGCGATCCCACGGCGAAAGGCTGAACGGATTCGCGGTATTTCGCCAACCAATCTTCTCCGGCAACCGATTGAATTCTGATTCGATCCGCCCCTTGCGCAGCCAGAATTTCCGCCACAATCTCCGCGGTCTCTCGCTGGTTCCAGTCGAAATAGATCGTCACCAAGGTTTGTTCGCCGTCGGTATCTCCAATCTCTATACCGAGGACTGAAGACTGCTGCAAGAGCTGTGGAAGCTCTTCCTCCACGCCGGGCGGGAGGCCGCAGCACAGGCTCAGATAGGCGTCCACCTGATGGTCAGCCGCCGCCGAAAGCACGCTTGAGGCGGTCGAAGAATCCTTCTTCCGACTCCGGTTCGAATCCACCGCCGAGCGATGCGACCTCTTCGAGGAGACTCTTCTGCTCTCCCGTGAGCTTCTTCGGCACCACCACACGCAGGTGCACGTAGAGATCTCCTCGTCCGCGGCCGTTGACCTGAGGCATCCCTGAGCCGTGCAATCTGATCACCTCACCTGGCTGGGCGCCGCCGGGCACCTCGATCTCGCGTTCCTCTCCGAGGATCGTCGCAATCGGTATTTTTGCTCCAAGCATTGCCTGGAAGACGGATACCGGCAGTTCCAGGTGGAGATCGACCCCGTCTCGTTGGTAGAGATCGTGCTCCTTGACAGCCATGACGACGTAGAGGTCTCCGGATGGACCGCCAAGTGCCCCTCCCTCGCCTTCTCCCGTGAGGCGCAAGCGCATGCCGTTGTCGACACCCGCCGGCACCGTCACCTTGAGGGATGCCTCGGTTTCGTTTCGGCCCCGGCCGTCACACTCGGAACACGGGTCGCGGTTGACCCGCCCTCCCCCGCCGCACGTGGGACAGGTCTGTGCCACCGACAAAAAACCGCGGCGGAAGGCCACCTGACCGGAACCCTGGCAGGTATTGCAGTTTTCAGGCGTCGTTCCCGGCTCCGAACCCGATCCCGCGCACCGTTCACAGGTCTCCGACCGCGGCACTCGGATCGAGCGCTCGAGCCCGGTCGCCGCCTCTTCGAGAGTGAGTTTGAGGGTGTACTGGAGATCGTGGCCCCGCCGACTTCTCTGCCCGGCCGAGCCCCGCCTCCCACCGAAGATATCGCCGAAGCCGAAGAGGTCCCCGAGGATGTCCGCGAAATCACCAAAAGCATTGGGATCGAAGCCCGTAAAGCCCCCTCCGCCCAACCCCTGGTGCCCGAAACGGTCATATCTGGCGCGTTTCTCGGCGTCAGAAAGCACCGCGTAGGCCTCCGACGCCTCTTTGAACTTCTCCTCGGCATCAGGGTCGTCCGGGTTCCTGTCGGGATGGTGCTTGATCGCCAGCTGCCGATAGGCAGACTTGATCTCGCCTGCCGATGCATCTCGCCCGACACCGAGAATCGTAATAATCTCGCCGACTTTCCGCTGTCATTTCTTCTTAGGACTCGCTTTCGACTTCCGGATCCTCGTCGCCATAGTAACCGTCTGAGGATGACGAGGATTCCTGCGACATCTTGAGATCCCCTCCGAGAGCAGCCACGGGGTCGAGCATGATGACATGGGTGAGAATCTGTGCCGCATCCTGGACCGCGTAGGTCGCCTCCTCGAGCACGGAGCGCTCCTCGCTGGTCAGCGCCTTTCGTGCACGGTTCAACGTGGCGCGGACCTCCTCACGGTCTTCATTCGAGAGGCCCGCCCCGAACTCCCTCACCACCCGTTCGTTGGTGTAGAGAAGACCTTCGAGCCGGTTCTGCAGTTCGCGAATTTCACGATGCTCGAGGTCGTCCTTGCGAAACTTGTCGGCCTCGGCAATCAAGGAATCGATTTCGGCTTTCGACAACCCGCCGGCCGGGTTCACCTCGATGCTCTGCTCTTTTCCGGTCGCGAGGTCACGCGCCCCGACGTTCACGATCCCGTTCGAGTCAATCGAGAATGTGACTTCGATCTGCGGCACTCCGCGCGGAGCCGGCGGGATGCCGACCAGGTCGAATCGACCGAGGGACCGGTTCTCGCTCGAGATGCCGCGCTCACCCTGGAGGACGTGCACATTCACAGTCGTCTGGTTTTCGGCGACCGTTGTGAAGATCATCGATTTCTTGGTTGGAACCGTCGAGTTGCGTTCGATGATCTTGGTGAACAGTCCACCGTGGGTCTCGATGCCGAGAGAGAGCGGCGTCACATCGAGCAGGATGAGGTCTTTGACCTCTCCCTGGAGGATCCCCGCCTGAATCGCGGCGCCGATTCCCACAACCTCGTCAGGGTTGATTTCCTGGTTCGGCTGCCGTTTGAAGAACTCGCTGACGGTTCGCTGTACGAGAGGCATCCGGGTTTGGCCGCCAACGAGGATGATCTCGTGGATGCTCTCGGGCTCGAGTCTCGCGGCCTCAAGGGCATTCCGACACGGCTCGAGAGTCCGCTCCACGAGATCCGCCACCAGACTCTCGAGTTGGTCGCGGGTCAGCACGACCTGCAGGTGTTTCGGGCCGGTATGGTCGGCTGCGATAAACGGCAGAGAAACATCGACCTCATCGGTTGTCGACAGCTCACACTTGGCGGCTTCCGCCGACTCTTTGATGCGCTGCATCGCCATCATGTCGTCCGACAGATCGAGACCGGTTTCGCGATTGAACTCCTGGAGGAGGTGCTCCATCACCCGAGAGTCGAAATCTTCCCCTCCGAGGAAGGTGTCTCCCGCGGTGGATTTCACTTCGTAGATGCCGTCACCGATTTCCAGGACCGAAATATCGAAGGTGCCGCCGCCGAGGTCGTAGACCGCGATGGTTTCATTCTTGTTTTTGCCAAAGCCGTAGGAGAGCGACGCGGCAGTGGGCTCGTTGATGATGCGGACCACCTCGAGGCCGGCGATGGTGCCGGCATCCTTGGTCGCCTGGCGCTGACTATCGTCGAAGTATGCGGGGACTGTGATGATCGCCCGGGTGATTTCCTCGCCGAGAAACTCTTCGGCAAACTCCTTGATTTCACGAAGGATGAATGACGAGATCTCGGGCGGGCTGTATTGCTTCTCGAGGATTTCGACACAGACGTCGCCATTCTCGGCCTCGACGATCGAGTACGGGACCAGGGTTCGTGCCCAGCGAACTTCTTCGGAATCGAAACGGCGACCAATGAGACGTTTCACCGCATAGGCCGTGTTCTGGGGATTGGTCATCGCCTGGCGCCGGGCAATCTGGCCAACCAACCGCTCTCCGGCGGCCGTAAAGGCCACCACCGACGGTGTAGTCCGCGCGCCCTCCCGATTCGGGATCACAACCGGTTTGGTGACGTCGACTACCGCCGCACAGCAGTTGGTCGTCCCGAGGTCGATGCCGATGATCTTGCTCACGACTCGCCTCCCCCGTCACCGCCTTGCGATTCGACAACGACTCCCACCATGGCGGGTCGAATGAGTCGGTCCCCCATCGTGTAGCCTTTGAGCATCACAAACGCCACAGTTCCGGGTGGCTGATCGCTATCCTCGACGCGCTGAACAGCTTCGTGCAGTTCGGGATCGAATGGCTGTCCTTCGGGGTTCACCTCGGCCACACCTCTGCGTTCGAGGGTGTCTTTAAACTGCTTCGCAATCATTTCGACGCCCTGGTGGAATGCGCCGCTGTCGTCGTCAGCATGCTCCAGGGCTCTTTCGAAATTGTCCAATACCGGGAGCAGGTCTCTGATGAAGTCCTCTGCCCCTGCGAGCCGGATTTCTTCGCGCTCGCGATCGACACGCTTGCGAAAGTTGTCGAACTCCGCCAGCTTGCGGAGGTAGATATCGCGCACGTGGTCGAGCTCGGTCCTGAGTTTTTCGGCTTCATCTTGAGCAGAATCGTCCTCGATCGGAACGACACCGTCGGGCTCGGGAGGCGCTGTCTCAGTCGACTCGAGGGCAGGGTCCGGATCGGTATCGATGAACTCTATTTCGATCTCGTCGCCGAACTCGCCACCGCCATCGGTGAAGTCCTTGTCGTCATGCATGGCTCGCTCCAGCAGTTTCCAGCATTTGGGTCAGGGTGTCACCGATGTACTCAACGACCGGAACGATGCGCTGATAGTCCATCCGGCGCGACCCGACAACCCCAACTGCGCCCGCCCTCCGGGCATCTCTGAAATACAACGTCGCCACGATCCCCAGCCCCCCCGAAGCAGTAGCCTCCGACTCCTCACCAATCAACACCTGAGTCTTGCCTCGCGCAAAAACACGACGGAATTCGCTGGCGATGCACGCCCGATCCTGGAGAGCGGACAACAGCGAACGCACACGGTCGATCTCGCAGAAATCTGGTGTGGCCAGGAGGTTCTCGGTGCCGGCGACCTGAACTTCGACGTCGTTTTGGTCCCGGGCAAACAGGTGCTCAGCAATCCCGTACGCCTCGACCTGCATCTCGTCGAGATCCAGAGAGTCGGCCAATTCGAATACGCGCGCTTCGATATCCTGGATCGAGATCCCCGAAAGTGATCGTGTCAGGTAGTTGGAGATGGCCTGGAGCTGTTCCCGCGTGCTGTCTCGATCGAGTTCCAGTACACGCTTTTCCACCGATCCATCGTCGGTGATGAGGACACCCAGAACCCTGCGGTTTTCAAGCAGCACCAGCGACACTGCCTCGAGCACCGGACCGTCGCCCATCGGTCGCACTGCGACGCCGGCTTCCTGAGTGGTTTCGGCAATCAGCTGCGCAACCCACTCGATGTCCTCGACCAGCTCCCGCCGCATCGAAACCATCCGGCCCTCAAGCTCACGCCGGACCGCCGGCGGCGGCGCTGTGCGGCGCGGCATCGAATCCACGAACAAACGAAACCCCCGGTCGGAGGGCAGGCTACCGGCCGATGGGTGCGGCCGGCTGAGAAATCCGTTTTCCACCAACTCCGCCATCACATTTCGAACAGTAGGAGAAGACAGACCCAACCCGGAATGGCGAGCCACGTGTCGCGACGCGACGGGCTCGCCATTGCGAATATAAAGCTCCACTACCGCGCAGAGAACGGAGAGCGCTCTCCTGCTCAACTCCATCCAATTCTCCTCGTCAAGCTAGCCCTTTTCCAAGGCCTCCGAAGCCTGGATTCGAGCGCTGATTCCGAGCTCCGGAAAAACTCGGATCGACCCGACTCATTGTAGCATCGCAGAAAATCGCCAAATGGTGATCCAAGCCATCCGAGCTCTCCGCCGGAGAAGGTGAACCCAACGCAAGCAACTGTTGTGATTGACCGTTGCAGGCCATTGTGTTAGCTTGGAATTTGCGGACAAGACCGCAATACTGCCATGGTTTTCTTCAATTGGGCGACGATGCAGATGGCCGCCAAGATCGTGTATTACGGTCCTGGCCTGTGTGGAAAAACGTCCAATCTCAGTTACATCTACGCCAAAACCTCACCGGATTCACGCGGCGAAATGGTGTCGCTCGAAACCGAGTCCGACCGCACCTTGTTCTTCGATCTGCTGCCAATCGAAGTCGGGACCATCGGCGGCTTCAAGACCCGCCTTCAGCTCTATACGGTGCCCGGTCAGGTGTTCTACAACACGACCCGAAAGCTCGTGCTCAAGGGCGTCGACGGGCTGGTATTCGTGGCCGATTCCCAGCGTCCCATGCGAGATGCGAATATCGAAAGCTTCAACAGCCTCGTCGAAAACCTCACGGAGTTCGCCCTCGACCTCCCCGAACTCCCGATCGTGCTGCAGTACAACAAGCGCGACCTCAAGAACATACTGTCGATCGAGGAACTGAACAGCGACCTCAACCCGAATGGCGACTACCCGTTCCATGAGGCCTCGGCGGTCAACGGTGACGGCGTCATCACGACTCTCAAGTCGGTCACGAAGCTCACCTTGAAGAAGCTGCGGGCGCGAATGACCGCCACGGACGCCGGAGCCAAACCGGGACAGATCGGGACGCCGCCCGTACGCCAGCTCAAATCACCTCAACCGGCGGCACCGATCTCCGCCGAATCACTTGCACGCGCTGCCGAAGAGGGAGTCGGGACAGACAAAGTACCCAAGGCTCCTACGGTCGCAACCGAGCCCGCACACGACGCGGCTGTTCCACCGAGCGTGGCGGCCTCCGAGAGCCGGGAACCGGCCGTCTGTTGAACCACCGATCGAACCGACTCAAGAAGAATCACCTCCTGTCGCGGCTGACTCGAATCCAGAGCAGCCGGCGACTCCCGGGGGCGAAGATCCATTTGCTGAGGCCGTCTCCGTCGCGGGCGACGCGGCGGCGAGTTTTGAGGAAGACGAGACCGAATCGCCACCGATCATCGAGGTCGAATTCGATACCGACTTTGAATCGGAAAAGACCGAACCACCGCCGGTGAAACGGGTCCAGGTCTCGAATCAGATGGATATTCTGGCGGAGCTCGACGGCCTGCGAAAGCAGGCCACTATGGCCAGCAACGGGCGCTCCTATCAGGCCTCGGGTCCTGACCTCGATCTCGACTCGCTCATCTCCGGCGACTCCGGCCAATCCCGGGAGCTGCGCAGCAACGTCGAGAAGAGCGTCAACTCCGATATATTTGCAAATATGCGCGGTTTGCAGGTCGCGATTCGCATCCAAAACGAAGGCGGCGACACGATCCACTCGCTCGAGCCGGTTTCACTCGACATCGAGGATGCCGCGGCCCTCAAAAAACTCTGCCTGCGCTTCTCTCTGGATCTGGAGAATATTCGTTGATTCAAAAATCTCACGGAACAATCGGCCGACTGCTGTATTTACTGGCGCCGGCCGTCATGGTCGTTGCTTCGTGCACCTCTACGCCTGAGCTCTCCAAGGATGTGACCATGGAGCCGACGGTCGACCCGGAGGTCTTTCGCCAATGGGAAGACGAGACCCGCGACCGCGCCGATGACCTGATGGCCGAGGCGCAACGACTGCAAGCTGAAGGCAACGCCACCGAAGCTGTATCCAGAGCCGACGAGGCCCTGTGTGAAGTGCTCGACACCCCGGTGGGATACGAGCCACCTCCCGAGTACATCGAGTACCTGGCGGAGTTGATCGACGAGGCGAACGAGCTCGAAGCAGAACTGTTTCCCTTTGACGAGGATCTCGAAGACACAGAGGAAATTGCATTCCTGCCGCCGATCGATATCTATGTCAACGACGCGGCGGCTGAAGAACCCGAAGACGACGGCCCACTCCCAAACAGCGATTTCCCGCTCATCCTCAACGAGACTGTCGAGGGCTTCCTGACCGCTATGAGCCTCTCCCAGCGAATACAGGAACCGGATTACCCTCGGCCTCGAACGATCGGGCGCCTACCTGCCGATGATCCGGGATCAATTCGCCCGGGCCGGACTTCCAGAAGATCTGTCGTACCTTCCGTTGATCGAATCCGCCTTTTCTTTGAAGGCGTACTCGCGCGCCCGAGCCCACGGAATGTGGCAGTTCATCTCTTCGACCGGCCGCCACTACGGACTCGCGGTCGGCTCATTAGTCGATGAACGGCGCGATCCCGTGCGATCCACCGAGGCGGCCGTCGCTTATCTCGGGGATCTCTACAAAGAGTTCAGCGACTGGTATCTGGCGCTGGCCGCATACAACTCCGGGGCTGGAAACGTCCGGCGCGCGATCCGCCGATCGGGAAGCAGGGATTTCTGGACCCTTCGAAGGTACCTTCCGCGGGAAACCCGCAATTACGTGCCCGCATTCATCGCATCGGTCATCGTCGCCAAACAGCCGCGAAAGTACGGCTTTGAGGCTCCTCAGGAGAAGCCCTGGGTCTACGATTCGATCGAGGTGCCGGATGCCCTCGATCTCGAATTCCTGTCGACCGAGTCCGGGATCTCACTGGATGAGCTGAGAGATCTCAATCCCGCCATCCGGCGTGATTTGACCCCGGCGCGAGGCACCACCGCGCTTCGCCTGCCCCCGGGCACCGCTGCTTCAGCGGAGAATGTGCTCGCATCCACTCCCCGCGACAAATGGGCCCCGAGAATGATCCACACGGTTCGAAGCGGCGACAGCCTCTACACAATTGCCCGCAGATACGGCTCGAGTGTGAGCGCCATCAGCCAGGCGAACGGCCTTCGCGGCAGCCTCATTCGTCCGGGGCAAACCCTGATCGTGCCACGCTTCGGTTCGAACGAGCAGCTCGCGCGGGCCGAACCCCTCCGAACCGACGACAACGGTTCGTATGTCGTCCAGCGGAACGACACCTTGTGGGACATCGCGCGCGGTTTCTCGGTGTCTCTGGATACCCTGTGCTCCGTCAACGGCCTGTCTCGGAGAGATGTCATCCGGCCGGGCCAGCGGCTTCGCATACCCGACGGAGCGACATATACGGCTCCGACTTCACAAACAACAACCAGCTCTCGTTATGCGTCGACCTACACCGTGCGGTCGGGCGACACGCTCTACGACATCGCCAACCACCACGGCGTGGAAGTTTCGGCTCTCAAGAACGCCAACGGACTCTCGAGTTCGCGGATCTACCCAGGCAAGGTGCTTCGGGTTCCGACGCCCGTCGAAAACCAGGCCCCCGACCGTGCCGTCGAAGCGCCGAACACCTATAGGGTGCGGAAGGGCGATACTCTCTACGACATCGCCCGCCGTTTCGGAGTCTCCACGACCGAACTTCGCAGGGCGAACAACCTCTCGACTTCGCGGATTTACCCCGGCGATCTGCTTCAGATTCCCGCCTCGAAGGCGAAGAGCTGATGTGCTGGAACGCGTCATCACAACTTGAACTTATCCTCCCTCGCTGGTAACGAGCCCGGGGTTGAGAACTCAGGGTTAACAGTCGCTGGTCACGATGCGCCCCGGCACGAGCAGCGATCCTCCAAACTCGGCTCCAATCTTCGCTCTGTGCTCTTCACTCTTAACCGCGCCCGGCGATCGCTGCTACAATCTGCACCCCGACACGGGTAGGGGGGGGGATTGTATTGATGGCAGGAGACGTGGAAATCAGAGCGGCGTTCGCGGAAGCAATCGAGACGGGAGACTGGGACCGGGTCGAAGAGTTGTGGCTCGAGGCCCTCGATGAATCGCCGATCCCGACCGCAGAACTCTTCGAGGTCCGACGCCTGATATGGAAGTCCGGCAGAAAGAACCTCGCACGAACCCTCCTCGAACTTCTGGCGGACTCTCTGGATTCATCCGGCGCGGCCGATGAAAATCTGTCCGCGCTGCGTGAGCTGACTCGGCTGGCCGACGGCAAACCGAGCTCCGAACTCATCGAGCGTCTTTCCGCCAGTTTCGTGGCCACGCGAAAAGGCTGTCCCTCTCTCAAAGCAGTCCTCGAACGTCATGAAATGGAGTCTGCGCGCCGTCCTCTCGAGGTGCTCGAGGCTGCCGAGTGCTGGCTCGATCACGATCTCGGAACCGTTGTCGAAGTTGTAGGACAGGGCGTCGGCCGCGTGATTGATCTCAACCTGCAACTCGAAAACATCAAGGTTGATATCGGCGGCACGCGCCCGGTATCGGTCCCTTTCGGTGCCGCCAGGCGCTACCTGCATCCTCTGCCAGAAGGAGATTTCCGCAGGCGAAAAGTTGAAGATCCTGAAGGCCTCGCCGAATTCGTCGTCAGCGACCCGGCCGAGGCCCTGGTTCAGGTGTTGGAGAGCCTCAACGAATCTTCGGGCGTCGCCGCGATCAAAACGGCCCTCGACGGCGTCCTCCCCCCATCGAAGTGGAATACGTGGTGGGCAAAGGCTCGCAAACATCCCCGAATCCTCAGTTCCGGGTCCGGCTCCAGACTTCGTTATTCCGTGAGTCAGAGTGCGGAAAGCGCCGATGAAGCCCTGCTCGAAGAGCTCCGCGCAGCCTCCCCCGCTGACCGGCTGGCGACCGCGCGCCGGCTGTCCGATCGCGGCCCGGAAACCGCCTCAGCAGCAGCGGAGATTCTGTGCGAGTCCTTGACCGAGCTCGAGATCTCGATGCCCGGTTTAGCCTGGCAGACCGCCGGAGTCCTCGCCGGATTGCCCGGCGGATCGGAGGCGGCTGCTTCCTGCCGCGCGCGATTGCTCGACAACGCAGAGGCGTTGGCTCTTCTGTCCGGTGTAACCGACCGCGTCGCACGAGCAGACGCCCTCGAGGCTCTCGCCGAAAAGAAATCTGAGGATTGGCCGGCGATCTGGGGTGAGTGGTTCCTCCACGAAGAAGCACCCAGATCCTGATGCTCATCGCTTCCAGGCTCGAGGCCGAGGGACACGACGTGCTGATCGACCAGGCCCTCGAAGCGGTATTCAGGAACCACAGCAGTCATCCTGCGCAGTTCATCTGGGCCTGCGAAGCCATGACCGAAGAGAATTGCCCGGAATCGGTCAGGATCCGAATGACCCCGTCGCTCCTGGAAAAACTCCCCGACGCATATATCCGCCGGGAATTCTCGCCCCATCGAAGTCGGGCCAAAAACCTACTCGACGGCGGGAAGGTGGCAGTCAGAGTCCTCATGGAACTGGCAAGTGCCCAACAGGCTTCTCGATTCAGCCAGAGAATTGCGCGGATCGACACCGTGGAGCCTCAAAGGGCACGCCTCGTGGAACAGGCGGCCCAACACCAGCAAGAAGAGCCGGCGACTCACGAGATTCCGATTCTTGCCGCAAGCCGCGAGGCGGTGGATGCCAAACGCGAAGAACTGCGCAATCTTCTCGAGGTGGAAATCCCGAAGACCCTCAAGGGCATCAACGCCGCAGCAGCCGAAGGAGACTTGCGCGAAAACTTCGAATACCACATGCTGCGCGATCGCCAGGAACTCCAATCGGCCCGTGCCGCCAAGTTGCAGGAGGACCTGACCGTCGTGCGCATCCTCGAGCCGGGAGCGGCCGATACGACATCCGTCAATATCGGCACCGTTGTTCACTTCGAGACGGCGTCAGGCGAATCGATTGCTCCGGTGACCATTCTTGGCGCGTGGGATGCAGACCTCGAGCGTCGGATCTTCGCCAACGGCTCCGAGATCGCGCAGCGGATGCTGGGATCTTCGGTAGGTGACGAGGTCGAAATCGAAGAAGGTATGGCGACCATCTCAGGCATCGAAGCCTGGTCCGGCTGAGGCAGCATCAGAAAATTCTCCGGAACGCGCTACACTCGGGCATGCCGTCGCCAGCCGCCGATACTGCCCTGTATCTGAGTCTGCGGAGCTTTCTCGAAGTCGGCGGGCATCTTCCGCTCCGCCTCACCCGTCTTTTGGGACCGCGCCTGAGCGCGGCTGCGATACGAGTTCAGCCGCGAAGTCGGCGCCGAATTCAAGACCACATTGCGATCGCGTTCCCCGAACTTGATGATCACCAAAGGGCCGCGCTCATGAAGGGGTGCGTCCGCCATTTCGGGCTGATGCTTGCCGAGGTGGCGTGGCTGTGGCACGCGCAAGCCCAAGACGTCCAGGGCCTCTGCGAGTTCCGCGGGCTGCATCACATGGAGGAGGCCCTGCAGGACGGTCGGGGCGCCATGCTGGCGACCGCTCATTGCGGAAACTGGGAACTTCTCAGCGCCCGCATCCCGGTCGCGGGCATCCCACTGACCTGCGCCGTCCGGCAACTGGACAACCCGAGGATCGACAGCCTGATCAACGCGATGCGCACGCGGTTCGGCACCGAGATCTTCCCGCGGGGGCCCGCCGCCGGCCGACACCTCGCCCGGGCGCTGAAGAAGAACCGCGTCAACGCGCTCTTGATCGACCAGGACATCCGCGATGTCCCCGGTGTATTCGTGCCGTTCTTCGGCCGTCCTGCGTGGACGCCGTCCGGCGCCGCCATGTTCTCGATTCGCATGGAGTGCCCGGTCTTGCCCGGGTTCATCCACCGTCTCCCGAGCGGAAAACACGTCGCCGAGTTTCATCCGCCCCTTCCGGTCCCGACCGATGGAACCGTGGAGGATCGGATCGAGGAGCTCACCTCCTCCGCCACTGCGGCCATCGAAAGACAGATTCGCGCCCATCCCGAGCAGTGGGTGTGGATGCATCGGCGGTGGCGAACCCAACCCGAAACTTTGGAACGTTAGGACGTTGGGTTCATCCGGAATTCGATGAGGTGAGATGGTCCGAATTCGAATTTTGGATTTCAGATTTTAGATTTTGGATTTCCACCCGCCCGGAATCAGATTGCAGAGTCAGCGACCGGGCAATGCCTGTTCACTGCCTCTGGATCTGCTGCTGCCACTGGCCTCTGACCCTGATTCTGAATACTGTCACTGTTGCTGTTATCTGCTTCCTTCGGAACTCGCGTCCAGCGGTCCCCCAACCTCACGCCCTCCCGGATGAACCCGACGTTCTAACCTTGAACTCCCACCCGTGGACACAGCTCTTCGAGGGCGCATTCATCGCAGCGCGGAGATCTCGCTTTGCAGACCCTCCGCCCGTGGAGAATCAGACGCTTCGAGAAGTCGACCCACTCGTCCCGTGGGAGAAGTGACTCGAGCTCGTTGGCGATCTTTTCCGGATCCTCGGCTTCAGCCAGCCCGAGACG
Organism: Candidatus Sulfomarinibacteraceae bacterium; assembly: GCA_963769215.1. Lineage (GTDB taxonomy): Bacteria > Acidobacteriota > Thermoanaerobaculia > Thermoanaerobaculales > Sulfomarinibacteraceae > Sulfomarinibacter. The sequence continues at coordinate 219,870 of CAVYKX010000004.1, forward strand.
ACGCGCGAGCCTCCGGACATGGGTATCGACGGTGACTCCGGCGGCTATCCCAAAAGCCTCTCCGAGGACAACTTTGGCGGTCTTACGGCCCACCCCCGGAAAAGACACCAGAGCCTCCATGTCCGCGGGAACCGATCCACCATGATCTTCCGCCACGGCCCGAGCCGTCGATCGCAGCGAAGCTGCCTTGGTACGGAACATTCCCGTCGACCGGATCAGCTCTTCAACTTCGGCCTGAGGCGCCGAGGCAAGGTCCTTCGGCTGAGGCCAGCGCGCGAAGAGCTCCGGCGTCACCAGGTTGACGCGAACATCGGTGCTTTGCGCCGACAACATGGTCGCGACCAGAAGCTCCCACGGCGATCGGAAATCGAGCTCGCACTCCGCACCCGGATATTCCTCGGCCAGGATCCCGGCCACGCGGACAGCCCGTTGCGCCCTTTCCACGGTCAGTAGCTGAAGGTCGAGCCGCCGATAAACTCGCGCAGAATCGACGTGGACGGTACCTCATCCGGGAAGATCGGCACGAACATCGCGAGGTGTTTCAGGAGCCGATAGGCCTCCGTATAGGTCGGGCTGGTTCGCGGCACCTGGAGAAGATACCGTTCGGCATAGACCTTGAGGACCGCAGGTTCATAGACCAGAGCGGAATTGAACATGACGTCGGCCTCCTCCTGAAAAGGGAAGATCCACTTGCCCTCTCCTCGCCGCACCCGTTCCCAGAGGTCCAAGGTTCTCTCGGCCGTAAAGCCACGAAAGAGGTGGTCTCGTACGATTCGCCGGATGAGCCGCGCGTCGGCAGTGAAAATTCGACTGTTGTCGTCGATCGCCAGTTGCGAGAGCGCGGAGATGAAAATGCGGTATTTCTGGTTGCGGGGGATCGTCTGGGTCAGGCGGTCGTTGAGCCCGTGGATACCTTCCACCACCAACAGCTGGGTCTCGTCGAGCTGCATGGGGACCCATTTGTCCTCCGGCTCTCGCAAACCGCTGACGAAATCGAATCTCGGCGTGAGCACTTCCTGACCGGCCATGAGTTCGCCAAGATGGCGGTGGAACAAATCGAGATCGATGGCCTCGAGCGCCTCGAAGTCCGGCCGTCCCATCTCGTCGCGGGGGGTATTCGCCCGGTCCACATAGTAGTTATCCAGCGACAGCGACACCATTTCGATGCCGTTGACCCGCAGCTGGATCCCGAGCCGCTTTGCAAATGTCGTCTTGCCCGAAGAGGAGGGTCCCGCGATCATGACAAGCCGCGCCTCGGGCAAACGGGCGAGGATGTCATCGGCTATCTGGGCAATCTTCTTCTCGTGCAAGCCCTCGTTGATCCTGATGAGGTGACGGAAGTGACCGTCGAGGCAGAGCCTGTTGAGCTGCCCGACGTTTTCGACGCCGAGAACCTCCTGCCAACGGCGGGTTTCCGAGTACGTCGTGTAGAGCAAGCGACGCGGTGTGAACCGCGGCAGCTGTCCGCGGTCGGCTCGTTTCGGAAACCGGAGCAGCAGACCATCCTCGAAAGGCATCACCCCGAAGGTCGGCAGGCATCCTGTGTGCGGAGCGTACGGTCCATAGGCCAGATCCACGAATGAACCGCAGGTGATCGTGTGAACAGTGGACGACCGCCGGGTGGCAAGCAGGCGAAGCTTGTCTTCGCAATCCTGCTCGCGGAAGTACTTCTCCGCTTCTTCGATCGTGACGGTAACCCGCTGGAACGGCCGCATCTCGCTGGAGAGCTCGCCCATCCTGGATTCAATGGCCGCCGCCATCTCCTCGAGCGCTGGGATTTCGCCCCGAATCTGGTAGTGGTAGCAATTGCCGAGGGACTGGCCAATGACGGTCCGCGCCCCCGGGAACAGTTCGCGGCATGCCTCGTAGAACATGAGGCTGACCGATCTCTTGTAGACCGCCTCACCTTCGCGATCCCCGAATTTCACGAGTTCCAGATCGACCGTCCCACGAAGTGGAAAGTCCAGCATCACCTGGCGCCTATTGACCAGTGCCGAGAGCACGGTGTCCGGCACGCCACCGTTGATACCGCGGAGAAAATCGTCGATCCGGATTCCCGACTCGACCCGATGAACCTTATCTCGATAGCGGATTTCGACCAGATTATTTTTCATTTTGCTCCGAATTCATCCGAACGGCCCGGTCACCGGAACCGTCGGTCCCTCCATGGATCATACCTCGACGCCACCCTGAGCGCCGTGATGGGGACGCGCACGAAACTCGAGAAGGCCGGCTCGAGCTTCGGCGCGTGGAGTCTTCGGTGGCCCGATTCGGGAAGAGGAAAAGATGCTCTGAAACCCGCTTGCACTCGACACCCGCTGTCGTATACTGAACGTTCCGAAACAAGGCGTCCATGCCATACCGAAGGGTGGTCGAAACAGTCGGCAATACGGGGGCATGGGCGCTTTTTTCTGCATTTTCGGCCCGCACGGTCTGCGGGCCGAAAATGCAGAAAAAAAGACCACAACGAAATCTGGAGAGCTACGCCTTCTTGATTTTCTTCGGTTCGCAGAGGTCCTTCTTCTTTTTCTTTTTGACGACCGCGCCACAGTCTTTGCACCGGTACCGGCCGGGTTTTGGTTTCTCGGTGGACTCGCCCTTCTTACAACTCATGATGGAATGAGATTATATCTCATCCCATCGGGTGGTGCTCCCCCACGGTTCGAGCTAGACTCTGTGATCTGTGGAGGGAACACCGGTATGCAGATCCCAGAGTGGTACACCGGCAGCGATCAATCGGGACGAGTCGCTGCCGGCATCGAGCGCGCAATCGAGAAGATGGATGAGCGCACCGCTGATCACGACGACGTCAACGATCTTCAGAAACTCCTTGCCCTCGAGCAGGAAACCAACTGGCGATCCTTCCTGCTCGGATTGATCGGAACGATCCACTACGACCTCGAAGAGATCGACAGCGCACGGGCGACCCTCGAGGAGTCGGTCGCAGCGTACAAGGCCTATCTACCGTCTTTTGACGAAGTCCTCAGCGTCTACTGCCAGTCGTGCTACACGCTTGGCGTCATCCAGTTTGACGACGGGCACTATGGTGAGGCGATCCCGTTCTTTCTCCGCTGTCTACCCTACATGCACGAGGTGTACGACGAAACCTACATCGGTCACATCTATACCTTTCTCGCGTTGTGTCTGAGCTGGACCAATCAAGCCGGGTTCAGCATCGTCTTCTCGGAGGCAGCCGCCTTCATCAGACGCTACGACTGCGAGTCCATGGAACAGCTCATGGTGGCATTTGGAGATGTCGGTGAGATCGACAAGGCGACCGACGTATTCAATCTCCTCCAGAGCCACTGCCAGGATTACGAGCACTACGACCGAGTTCTCGAATACGCCGAGCAAAACCTGGGAGAATCCGGCGTCGTGAACTGAGCGCACCATTCGGCGCGCGCGACATTGAAATCGTTTGGTTCATCCGGATTTGCATGAGATGAGCCGAAATCGAAAGTGTCTCCGCCCACCCACCCGAACATCTTGAACCACGAAGACTCGACGGCACGAAGAACTCACGGAGGTTCGCTGACAGCGTTCGGCGGCACGGGGAGCAGGCGGAAGAATTCGATGCCGGAGGCAGGGTGCGGTGCACCCTTCGTGTTCCTCAGGCTTAGTGACGTCCGGGCAATGACATGCGGATGCTCACCTAGTGACGGAGGCATCGCCTCCGAACTGTCTCTGAATCTCCGCTGAACCATTCCGGATGAGCCGGAGATTCTATCGGTATCGCAGTCTCGGTAGGAACGAGGTCTTTCAGGGCAGGATCTTCCCGTACGCGAACCAGTGGTAGACGACGTAGAACCAACTCAGGAATGCGTGCACCAGCGCCCACAGGATGCTGTGGTTCACACTCCAACTCAGCAACGCCGCCAGCACTGCGCCGACGCTCCCTATAATTCCGCCACCGCAGCAGCCGCATCCCCTCGCGTTGTTGTCGCCCATCAATGCCTTCCAATTCTGGTGTCAGTCGCGACCGGCTCTGATGTTGCACAGGGTCTCCGGTCGCGGAAGACGAACGACGTTCGAACCATCCCACGGGTGGACCTCGAGACCGCTCAGCACCCTATCACACACCCACAGGATCACACCGACCGGCACCCCTTCCGGAGATTCACCGTCGGCGAGCACGAGGGGGCGCGGCCGCCCATCGATCGGTTTGTCGGAAATCGAAAGATCAATGCTCGGGCAACCGCATCGGCATCCACCCACGACCTCCGCACCCTCGAGCTGCCCTACAAATCGGACGGCACCTGAACGGGCGCCGCCGAGAAGCGCCTCGATCAGATCGTGTTCATCCTCGGTCAGCGCGCGTGGATACCCATTTGACATCTCTCGAGCCATTTGTTCACTCCAAGACCTCCCGGATGCACTCAACTCCGCAAACCATGAGAGCGGGCCCGCGGCATCCGAGACGATCATCGGATCCTCGACAGGTGATACGTCGGAATTGGATCGAGAGTTCTTGCCGATGATTTGCCGTATCCGATATTTGCCGAGATTGTCGATCAGCCTGATCCCCAGTATGATTCTCGTCGTTCTTCAACGGAGGCAGAACATGGGAGATACGCTCAATCATCGATTCATCGAGGTTGTCGATCGCCGCGCCGAACATACGCTCTTCCAGGTGAAACGTGAAAACCGATGGTTGAGCTTTTCTTTCGACTGGTGTCTCGAACAGGTCGCGCAGACGGCCTTTGGGATCAAGAGCATCGGCCTCGAGCCCGGCACGCGCGCCGCCATCCTTTCGGAGAACCGTCCCGAGTGGGCGACCACCGACCTCGGGATCATGGCCGCGGGTCTGATCGGGGTTCCCCTCTATACGACTCTCATCGGAGAACAAATCGCATTCATCCTGCGCGACGCCGAAACCAAAGTCGTCTTCGTGTCGACGATGCAGCATCTGGAGACGGTTCTGTCGATTCGCCACACCGTCCCCTCGATCGAAAAAATCGTGGTCTTCTACCCCGAGAATCTCGAAGAGACCGACCTCGTGATCAGCCTGGACACACTCAAGGAGCTGGGATCGGGCCATCCACGTGAGGAGTTCCTGGATCTATCGAACCGGGCACGACCGGAGGACGTCGTCACAATCGTCTATACATCCGGAACCACCGGCGATCCCAAAGGTGTGGTCCTCACCCACGCCAATTTCATCGCCGAATTTCAGGCGATCATGCCCTTTTTCGAAGGGAATGAGGGCGACAGCCTGATTTCGTTCCTACCGCTGTCGCACATCCTCCAGCGTGTCGTCGACACTTTTTCGCTCCTCTTTGGATTCACAATCGCCTACGCCGAAAGCCTGGAGACCCTTGGCGAGAATCTCCGCGAAATCCAGCCGACCCACATTGTCGCGGTACCCAGGGTCTTCGAGAAAATCCACGGGAGAATCCACGCAGGCGTTCAACAGGGTTCCCCTGTCAAGCGGGCCATCTTCAACTGGGCCCTTGGCGTCGGACGAAGGTTCAACTCGGCCGAAGCGTCCGGTGGGGCGGGTCCGGTTCTCGCGGCCCAATACCGGATTGCTTCGACGCTGGTGTTCAGGAAGATCGTTGCCGCCACCGGCGGCAATATCCGCTTCTTCGTCTCGACCGGCGCACCCCTGGCCAAAGGGCTGGCGGAGTTCTTCGATTCCATCGGCATCCGCATCATTGAAGCGTGGGGCATGACCGAGCTCGCCGGCGCCGCCACGGGCAACTCGTACAGCGAGTTCCGCTTCGGCAGCGTCGGCAAACCGGGCCCGGGGGTCGAACTCAAGATCGCCAAAGAAGGCGAGATCTGCATCCGTGGCGGCATCGTCATGCAGGAGTACTGGCGAAAACCCGAGGCCACCGCGGAGACCATCGACGCCGATGGCTGGCTTCACACCGGCGATGTCGGTCACATTGACGACGACGGTTTCCTTCATATCACCGACCGCATCAAAGAGCTCATCGTCACCGCGGGCGGCAAGAACGTCGCGCCTCAACCGTTGGAAAACTCCCTCAAGACCGATCAGTTCATCGCCCAGGCGATGGTCATCGGCGACCAGCGCAATTTCATCAGCGCCGTGATCGTGCCGCAGGCCGAGGTCATCGAAGCCTGGGCCGCGGATAATGGAATCGACGGCGATCTGGTCTCTCTGTGCCGTCACCCGAAGGTGTACGAACATCTCCAGCAGCTGATCGAGGCCAAGATGGAGAATTTTTCGCGCTATGAACGGATCAAGAAATTCACCCTCGTCCCTGACGAATTCAGTCAGGAGGCGGGAGAGCTGACCCCGACCCTCAAGCTGAAACGGCGGGTCCTGCTCGCCAAGTACGCCGATGTCATCGACCAGATGTATTCGGATACCATTTCTTAAGAACGGATTTTCTGCACTTGGACGGGTACGCCGTTGAGCACGGCGTTTCCGCTGAGTTCGTCGACAGCCTCCTCATCAGTGAGGTCGTTGGCGCTGGCACCGGGATGCTGTTCGGCGATTTCGAGCCGCGTGCCCGGGCGATGATGTCCCCAGCCGTGCGGCAGGCTGACGACCCCGGGCATGACCTCGTCACTCAGCTCGAGAGGCACCTCAACGCGACCACTTCGTGACGTGACAGCCACCTTTTCATCGGCGGCAAGGCCGATCCGGTTCGCGTCGGCAGGGTGCATGAGCAGGGTGCAGCGGTTGCGGCCCTTTACGAGACGAAGGGAGTTGTGCATCCACGAGTTGTTGCTGCGAAGGTGGCGACGGCCGATCAGCAACAATGACCCGACGATCGGGCTCTCGTCGATGCTCTGCAGCAGACGTCGAACATCCTCGATGAAAAGTTCCGGCGCGAGCTCGATCCTCCGATTCCGGCTCCGCAAACGTGCCGGCAGGCACGGCTCGAGCGGTCCGAGATCGAGCCCGTGCACCTGCCTCTCGAGCCGCTTCAATGTCAAGCCACGGCCGAACACGTTGAGGCCGGAGCCATATGGGCCGGAACGGAGTCCGAGATCGAGCAACCGCCGGGGACCCAGTTGTGCATTCAGCCAGTTTCTCAACCGCACCTTCGCCGATCCACGATGCATGCGGCGGTCGAGTTCTGAGAGAATCTGCCAGTCGTGGCGGGTGTTGCGACCGGAATCGAAAATCGCCGGAGAGTACCGCGCGACATTGCGCACAGCCAGCAGATTGAAGACCAGATCGAAATGGTCGTGCTCGAGGGCTGCCGTCGGCGGCAGGATGATGTGGGCGTGGCGGGTGGTCTCGTTGAGGTAGAAATCGATGGCAGCCATGAAATCCAGGCGGGCGAGAGCCCCTTCCAACCGGGCACCGTTTGGGGTGGACAACGCCGGGTTGCCGGCCACGGTCAGGAGTCCCCGTATCTGACCATCGCCCTCGGTGAGGATCTCCTCGGTCAGGGCCGCCACCGGCAGCTCACCCCCGAATGCCGGCAGGCCACGAACCCTGCTCGTTCGCGGACCGAGGTGTCCGCGGCCGGTCGATGCTACGAGATCCACCGCAGGCTTCGTGAACATGGCACCACCGGGCCGATCGAGATTCCCGGTGACGATGTTGAGCAGGTTGATGAGCCACTGGCAGAGGCCGCCGAATTCCTGGGTGGAGACGCCCATCCTGCCGTAGCAGACAGCCGATGGCGCCGAAGCGAAATCCCTGGCGAGACCTCGAATCGCATCATCGTTGATCCCGGTCACCGGCGCGATCCTCTGCGGAGAGAAGTCCCCAACCACCCGCCGGACTCGATCAAATGAGCCAGAAAATTCGGCCAGCCGGCCTGGACATTCGAGCCCCTCGTCGAAGATGACGTGCAAGAGGGCCATCAGAAGCAGGGCATCGGTACCGGGCCGGACGAAGTGGTGGCGGTCTGCGATCTTCGCAGTCTCGGTCCGTCGCGGGTCGACGACAACCAATCGGCCGCCGCGCCGCCGCAACTCTTCGAGCCGCCGTTTGAATCCGGGGGCGGTCATCATACTGCCATTCGATACCACCGGATTGGCCCCCAACACCAACAGGAAGGCGGTGCGGTCGATATCGGGCACCGGGAGCAGCATTTTGTGGCCGAACATCAGGGTTGCCGCAAGGTGGTGGGGCAACTGATCTACCGATGTCGCGGAAAACAGATTCCTCGTTCCCAGGCTGCGCAGCAGAGAAGGCCCGAAGAGCAACGAACCCCAGTTGTGAACGTTTGGGTTGCCCATGTACGCGGCCACGGCATCACGACCGTGTTCCTCACTGATCGCCGGCAATCTCTCGGCGACCTCGTCGAGGGCGTCCTCCCACGCGATGTGCTCCCAGGCGCCACTCCCGGTTCGGCGCAGCGGCTGCCGAAGGCGGTCCGGATCGTTGTGGATATCCTGGAGGGCAACCGCTTTGGGGCAGACATGGCCGCGGCTGAAAACGTCCTTTCGATCGCCGCGAATCGAAAGGATCTCGCCGCCGTCAACCTCGATCTCGAGACCGCAGATGGCCTCGCACAAATTGCAGGCCCGGTAATGGGTTGCGCTCATGGGTTGCTCCAGTGTATTCGCGACTCATTGTAGCTGGGCCCCGGTTTCGTTACATTGAGTGACACCGGAACGGGGAGGTTGAGATGACGATGAATCCGAAGTGCATGGGAGCGGTCTTCTGCGCAGTTGTCATATTGTCTGCGGGAACTGGCGTCGCGATCGAATTCGAGGTGTCGTTTTCACCTTCTGTGGCGGCCGGCCCGCTGGACGGTCGCATCATCTTGATGCTCTCTCCGAATGCAGACGCGGAACCCCGCTTCCAGGTGCGGCCGGGTGTGCGGGCGATCCAGATCTTCGGAGTAGACGTAACGGTCTTGGAACCGAGCGAAGACACCACGATCGACGCGGCTGTATTCGGGTATCCAATCGAGAGTCTGAGCGATATGCCGCCCGGAGATTACTCGGTTCAGGCCCTCTTCCACCGATACGAGACGTTCCATCGAGCCGACGGACACACCGTCAAGCTGCCCATGGATCGCGGCGAGGGCCAACAGTGGAACCGGGCGCCGGGAAATCTCTTCAGCACGCCGCGCACGGTCACGTTTGATCCGGCATGCCGAAAAGACCATCACCATCGAACTCGACCAGATCATCGAGCCAATCGAGCAACCCGAGGACACGACCTACGTCAAACACATTCGAATCCAGAGCAAGCTGCTGACCGAGTTCTGGGGCCGCCCCATGCATCTCGGCGCGCATGTCCTTCTACCCCACGGTTTCGAGGACCACCCCGAAGCGCGCTATCCCCTCATGATCTTCCACGGCCACTTCCCACGGGACATCGGTGATTTTCGCACCGAACCGCCCGACCCCGACCTCGAGTGTGAGTACTCCGAGCGGTTCCGGGTCGACTGCTACAACCGGATCCAACAACAGGAGGCCTACGATTTCTATCAGCGCTGGATCAGTCCCGATTTCCCGCGCTTTCTGGTGATCGAAATCCAGCACGCCAACCCCTATTACGACGATTCCTATGCCGTGAACTCGGCCAATCTCGGACCCTACGGCGATGCCATCACCCACGAACTCATCCCATACATCGAAGAGAAATTCCGCGGTCTCGGCGAAGGCTGGGCGCGGTTCCTCTACGGCGGATCCACCGGCGGTTGGGAGGCGCTGGCGGTGCAGGTCTTCTACCCCGATGACTACAACGGCGCCTTTGCCGCCTGCCCCGATCCGATCGATTTCCGCGCCTACATGTCCGTCAACATCTACAACGATGCGAACGCGTACTACTACGAAGGGGCGTTTCGCCGCATCGAAAAGCCCAGCAATCGCGACTGGCTCGGCACCATCCGGTCGACCGTCCGCGACGACGGCCTCCTGGAGTTCACCCTCGGCACCAACAACCGATCCGGCCAGCAGCTCGATATCTGGGAGGCGGTGTACTCGCCGGTCGATGACGACGGGTACCCGAAACGTCTGTGGGACCGCAGGACCGGTGTCATCGATCCGGAGATCGCGGAGTATTGGCGCGAAAACTACGATCTCCGCCACATCCTCGAGCGCGACTGGGCAACCCTCGGACCCAGGCTCGAGGGCAAGATTCACATCTTCACCGGCGACATGGACAACTACTACCTCAACAATGCGGCCTATCTGATGGAAGAGTTTCTCGAATCCACCACCGATCCCTACTACGCCGGCGAGGTCGACTACGGAGACCGCGCCGAGCACTGCTGGAACGGCGACCACGAAAACGGCAACCACATCTCCAGGCTGCGCTACAACACCATGTACCTCGACCGGATATTGAAGCGGATCGAAGCCAGCGCACCCGAAGGCGCCGATCTCACGAGTTGGAGGTACTGAGGGCGAAAGATTCGGAATTCGGAATTCGGAATTCGGAATTTGTCCCCCGCCCGCCCGGATACTGGATGCTCGATGCTGGATGCTCGATCCGCCCAGTGGGGCGCTGGCAGAAAAGCGCGTTGATCGGGCGTGCCATTCTTAACAATGTTGGGAGTTTCAGTGCCGACATCGGTTCGCCGAATGGTCCCAATCATTGTTAAGAGTGGCAACCACGCGGTACATCGTTTGCAGAAGAGCGCGATCATTGATGAAGCGCCTCGCGGATTCCATTGATCGGAAGACTCGGTGGCACTCACCGTATTGCCGGGCACGGAGACGGGCACGAGTCAGTCGGCTTCGACCTCCAGCTGGTGGCCGGCGGAGTAGGCGGTGAATTCGGGAGCGTACATTGATTGGAGCACCGCCGGGGCGACCCGGAATGTACCGGCCATGTTGGCGCGCAGACGGTACTTGAATGTGTACTCCCCGGCCGGCAGCCACTCGAAGAAGAAGTTGGTGCCGGAATCCCGCACCTCCTCATACCACGAGATGCCGAGGTCCCACTTGTACTGCGAATGGAGCGTTTCGGGTTCGAAACCGGCGGCCCTAGGGTCGCGCAGGTGGACATACTCGGCCGCGTGCTTGGCCCGGATCGACAGGTGGACCTCGACCTGGTTTCCAGGCTCGAGACGTTCTCCATCCGCGAGCGGCCGCAAGACCCAACCCGAGCCGTCGTTGAAACGACGGAAGTACTGCCGGGTCACGCCAAAGAGATCGCCCCTCGCCTCCGGCGGCAGCCTTTCGGTGGAAAAGTGCCAGGTCGCGGAAGCGAACGCGAATCCCTTGCTGGGCTTCTCGACAACGATGGTCGACATGGTCTTCGGGTCGATTCGCTCGCCCTCAACGACCACGCGATTGCGAGCGCCCGTGTACTCGTCGGGCTCGAACACGAATCGCCTGGTCCGGGGACCCAAGATCACCGACACTTCTTCGCGCACGCCGAGCGCCTCCTCCTGCTTGAGGTAGTGGGCGAGCGAATAGAGCACCTCAGCGGTAGCTCGAGTCGATTTCCAATGGTTGAGCTTCTTGTTCAAGAGAAGCCAGTGGACCAACCCGTGCCGGCGCCCATCATCGGGTTCGAGCTCGCTCAGAGTTCGCAGGGCAAAGGCGTGGGTCTCGGTGGTGTCGTTGTACCACAGCCAGGCCCGGTCTTCCGGCGCCCAATAGGTGCCGAGATCGGGGTCCGTCTTCGCCGAGTCCATCACCGAGTCGAAGACCAGGGAGGCCTCTTGATGTCGGCCTTCTCGCTCGAGGGTCAACGCCAGATAGCCCTTGGTGAGCGGCGAGTGCTCGGTCCAGTGGCGGTAGCTGAAGTCGAGCATCAGCTTGCGGTCTTCGTCCGTGAAGACGCCGCCGGTCCACGAGTCATCCGGATAGCTCGAGAGGACGAAGTTGAGGAATGTGATGGTCTCCCAGCAACAATCGTGGGTCATCATCCAGGAGATCAACTCATCGATGTAGTGGCGGTGCATGTAGGCCCAGGCTCGGACGACCACATCCTTTGGCACCTCGACATCGAACTCGAGTCCCTTGGAAAAGCCGTAGAGGATGTACAGAGTCATGTAAGGAGACGGCGGGCCGCCCGGCCACCACGGGAAGGCGCCGAGCGAGGTCTGGCTCTTCCTGAGCTTGGCCAGGGCCGCATCGCGCTGGGCGCGGGTGATCCGGGGATCGAGGACGTTGATCAGATCGTCCGGCTCTTCGTCCCCGCCCCGAGCGGTCTGGAGCCACGGGGTCTCCACCAACTCCATCGCGCGATTGGGATCGTCCGCCTCCCAGGCTTCGAACCGTGTCTCACGCGCAGAGAGTTGAGCGGCCATGCTCTCAACTGCCGGGTAGCGGTCGAAGAGACTCCCCACGATCCCGGTAGAGAGGAATCGATTCAGAGTCTGTTCGGTGCACTCGTACGGATAATTGACCAGATAGGGCAGAGCGTTGAGCACGCTGTAAAACAGCTGCGCATCCACTGTGACAACCAACTGATCGTTGATCAGCGTCGGATCGTCATCGGCCGCCAGATCCGCGAAATGCAGTTCGCGGCGATCGGCGTCATGCAGGGTCGCAAATCGCGACTGCATCAGGTGCATGCGGCCGGGCAGCACCGGCAACGGGCGCAGCTCGCCGTCCGAGAACTCGCCCGCGCGGGCACTGACTCTGAAGGCAACCGTGCCGACACGAGCCGGCACCTCGAGTGTGAAACTGAGGTCTTCACCCTTGCCGGGTTCGATCGAGAACCCAACCCCCGATGTCTCCTCTGCAGTCAACCCGAAGAGTGAGCGAAGATCCTCCTCGGTCTCGGGGTCGTAAATCGCGAGGTTGAGGGCCCCGTCGAAGGGCTCCTCTCCGGCGTTGTTGACGACAACCTTGAGCACCGCGCGATCGCCCTCGCGGAGGAACCGTGGCAGATAGGGCCGAACCATGAGTTCTTTGACGCTGGCCGCCTGGCGGCTGGCGGAGCCGCCGCGAAGATCCGTCGTGAGGGCGTGAACCCAGAGATTCCAGTCGGTCACGGAGTCGGGAACTTCGAACTCCACCGTCACCGATCCATCGGCCCCGAGCAGCAGATGCGGCTCCCAGAAAGCGGTCTCGGAAAAGTCGGAGCGGAGCTCGACGGCCTCTTCGCCACCCGATTCAGGAGACGAACCATTCTCGTCCAAGGCATCCGCCAGCGCCTCGCCCTCGACCTTCGACTCCTCGTCCATTTCGGCTGTCATCGGAGCAGCCATGGCAAAGTCCTGGCGTGCCATCGACGACTCCATGACTGCTCCGGCCTTCATGTGCCGGAATCGACCGCGTTGTCCCGGCCCGCCGATGCCGTAACCGTCGAGGGCCGCAAGCCTGTCGCCGTGCAAATGGGGATAACCGGGGAGCCCGGGCAACGTGGACGAGCCCCACGCCTTGCGGGCGCGACCGAGGTTGCCCCACGCGTTCCCGACGGCGGTACGGTCCGGGTAGAGCGAAGAGACGTTGGGCGGCACGTGCGGTGCGAAGATGTCGAGACTGCGGTCGTACATATAGGCCAGAACCTCGGCGGCACGCGCGTCGATCTCTTCACCGTCGTGTCCGCGCACCGTCACCGTAAAGGTCTCGCGCGTACCCGGCCGCATCCGGTCGCGGAAAGTCGCAAACTCGAGATCGAGCTGCCGGTCATCCCACGGCACGAAGACCCGCGCCGTGCGGCGGATGAGCTGGTGATCTCGAACCAGGGTCAACGCGACCCCGAAACCACCCCGTTCTGCAGCCGTTATCGGGAACTCAACGACTCCGGAACGACCCGCCCCGACATCGCGACGTTCGATCCGACGCCCGTCTTTGAAGACCTCGAGCACCATCTCCTGGGCTTTGAAGCCGGTGAAGACGAAGAGCCGGGCAGTCTCCCCCACCGCTGCCGACGCGCGGTCAAAACGCAGATACGCCGGGAGAGCGAGTGGGGTGCGACGGCGGCCCGCCACCACGAGGTTGTGTTCGGTCTGATAGGTGGCGCCAAAATCGTCGATCGTCGAATAGATCACTCGGTACGCGCCGGCATCGAGGCCGTCAAACACGATTTCGGCCGACCCGTCGTCTCCATGAGTGGTTGTCCCGCTCGAGATCTCGGCACCTTCAGGCCACAGGGACAGGACCGCTTCCGGGGTGTAGCCGGGATCCCACCGCGGGCGAAGCCGGTCACCCGGCGTCTGATAATCCACGCTCGCACCCGTCGTTTCGGGCAAGGGCTGGTCGGCCGGGGTCAGGGTCTCGGATGGCTGGTCGAGCGCCACCAATCGCCACGCTCCCTTGCCGCTTCTCGGTGTTCCATCGAGGTCGGTGCGAACGACCCGCAGCCGGGTTTCTTCTCCGGCGCCGCGAAAGCCGTGTTCATCCGCGACCCGCGCCTCGACCGATACGAAACCGAGGCGGAAGACTCGCTCGGCGGATCGCGTTTCACCACCCTCGTCGGTGACGTCGACCCCGAGGCGGTATCGGTACGTAACGCCCGACTCGGCCTCTCGCTCATCGGCCTCGGGGGTGAATCGAAGATCGAACTCTCCCTCGTCGTCGAGCGACGCCTCGCCCGAAGCGACGACCTGCGTCTGGGTCGCCGGCGACGGGTTCCACCAGTACCACCAGCGGGGGTAGACGGGCTCACGGGTCACCCGCCAATTCACCTTGCCGGTCACTACCGGCAGGCCGAAGTAGTAGCGCACATCACCCGCAAGCGAGGCCTCCCGATTGAGACGCAGCGGCTCTTCCGGGTCGGAAATATTGACCTCGAAGGTGGGTCGCTTGTACTCCTCCACCCGGAGCCAGCTCTGGCCGCCGAGAGAGCTTCGAATCCTCCACTGTCCGAGCAATCTTCCGGCCGGTATCTCGAACGATCCACTCGCCGAGCCGAAATCGTTGGTTGTCACGTCTGAAGTCGCCACATTCTCGCCGTTGGCGTCAACCAGCGATACCTGGATCGGCAGGTTGGCCAGGGTTTCGTACTCAACCGCCTCACCGCCTCCACGATAGGCAACTGCCTTCCAATACATCGTTTGCCGCGGCCGATAGACCGAACGGTCGGTATAGACCAGAGTCGACGAATGAACTCCTCGCTCCCCGCCGCCCTGCTGGTACAGCATCCGAGGATCGAGAGCGAGATCGTTGCCGCGACGGGCCAGGACGAAATGCTGGCCATGTTTCCAGAATCGGCCTTCGAACTGCACACGCCCGTCATCATCGGTTTGTTTTCTCTCGACCTCGCTGTGACCGCGCTGGTAGTCGAAACGGTAGAGGGAAACATCCACACCTTCGAGTGCGCGGCCGCTGGCTCCCGAACGCACCGTCACCTCGTAGGAACCATCCACCGGCCGGGTCACCAGAACAACATCGGAAAGAACGAAGTTGTCCGCAACCATCAGATTCGCGGACTCGGCAAATTCCTCTCGCATCGAAGCGACGATCAGGTAGGCACCCGGATCGGAGAGCTCGGGCACGGCATAGCTTTGGTGCGATCTGAAATCGGGGGTCGCCGGCAGTTCAAGCGACCATTCGGCAACAACAGGGCCCGACATGATGCCTTGGGCCTCGCGATGATCAGGAAAGATGTTGTAGTCCTCGGCACTCTCCACGAAATCGATCAGATCGTATCGGTAGGCACGAAAGTAGAGCCGGTCGAAATTGCGGTGCGAAATCTGGATCGATCGCCTGCCGGCGCCGTCTGCAGCCATCGATTCAAGGCTGTAAGCCGGCGCTTCGATCGAGGCCACGATATGAGCGCAGCGCTGGCCGCCGACGCTCCCCGGATGTCGGTCACGGCCATCGATGGCAGCCTTGCGGGCTCGGATCAACGCGTCGGGATCCGCCACCTCGCGAATGAACTCGGCCATAACCGCCTGACCCATCGACCACCAGTCGAGGCTGCGATCGAAGGATTCTTGAACCGTTTCGAGATTCGAGCGAATTTCCAGACGATCGGCTGAGGCGTCGAGTGCGGCATGCATTCGCCGCAGGCGCTCGAGACGTGCTTCGAGGGCGGCCTCCGGTCGCCGGCTCCCTTCGTGCCACGACTCGAGATCATCGAGCAGCGCACCGATCTTCACAAGCGGGTGAACTCCCGCACCCGCAAGGTCGACATCGCCTGAGGTTTTCGCATCACCCTCGATCAGCGCCGCCGCATCGAGGCGGAAAATCTCGTTCGACTCGGTCGGGCTCCACAGCGACGAATCGGCCAGCAGCTCGACCCAGAGATAGGTGACCGCATCGCGCAGGGTTCCGCGGATCCGCGCCGGGTAGTTGTTTTGCTGAATGTAACGAGACAGTTCACCGAGAGACTCACTCCCCCACCCGGCACGATTCGACCACACCTCGAGAAAGGCTCGGTCGGCCTCCTCGACGATCTGTTCGAGATCCCACTTTTTGAGATCGAGCTCGCCAGACGTCTCGACGCGCTCGCGTTGACGAATTTCCCACGAATAGACGCGGGCGTAGGTGGACAGGGCGTTGGCGTAGTAGAGCTCGAGAACTGCCTGTGAGACGGCGTCGTCAGGCCAGGGTTCTTCTTTCAGAAACCGCACGGCGGTTTCGTAGCCGTGGAGAGCCATCCGCAACTTGGTTTCTTCCACAAGGGCGCGGGTCCACTCGGCGGCATCGCCATCCGATTGCGCCTGCTCACGAATCGACGCCACCGTCTTCGAGGCGGCTTCGAACCTCTGCTCCTTGATCAGGCGATCGACTTCTTCCCAGTTCACTGGATCTCCTCCAGTCATGGTAACCGGGGTTGTCTCGGGGGGCGGCCCCCCGTCCAGCCTCCCAGGCGTCAACGCCTGCAGGGCCGCAGCCGAGACCACCACGACGACGAGGGCGGTGAGAAGGACAATCTGACGCGAGTTGGAACGATTCGATGTTTTTCGCATGGCACTAGTTTAGACACGAAGCACTGAAAAAAGTTCCACAACTTCATTCCGTTCCCGATCCCATTCCCGTTTCAACGTTGAGTGCTAGTTAGGCGTGGGATCTGAGGAGTTCGCGTAGCGCTCCAATGTTGATTGCGCCCTCCTGCGGATGCGCTTCCCAGGAGGACGATGCGACGATTGTTTTTTCGGCGTGCTCTTCTGCAAACGGCGTCCCGCGTGGTTGCCACCCCAAACATTGTTCGGAACCTGTCGCCATCCTATTGAGAAGAGTATCCTCCCGAACAATGTTTGAAGTGGCACGCCCGATCAGCGCGCTGTTTTGCCGACGCCATTCGGGGTCCAAGCCCCAAGCCTCAAGCCGCAGGGTGGGTGGATGGGACTACAGGCTGAACTCAGCCGAGTGCCTGCTCACCACCTTGCCATCGCTGGTCATCGTCCAGGAGCAGCTGACGCCCTTGCCGTCCTCTTCGACCTTCACCTTCATGACAAACTCGGTCTGGCTTCCGCTCGGGGCGACGAAACCGGTCCGCATGCTCGCCGGGTCGCCGGAGGCAATCGTGAGGTGAGGTTCGCTGAGGATCTGTCCCGTATCGAGGTTTGTGACGACCGCGGTGACCAGGTATTGGCCGGGACGGCCCGGCTCGACCTTGATATCGACATCGATGTGCTCTACGGCGCCGATCGAGGCGATGACCCGCTGCGGCCCGAAACGCACACCGTAACCGACCACGGCTTCCTGTTTGCGGCCTTCCTCGCTCAAAACGGTACGGAATCGCCAACCTTTGAAGGCTTCTTCGAGTGCAGAGGCATACGATGATGAGGGTGCAGCCAGGATTTCCGGGTCCCTCAGCCGGCCATCCGTCGTCAACACTCCCCGGAAAACAGCCAGCTCGCCCATCGATCCGTCAAGATCCTGATCAGTCGGCGCCACCAGTTGGACGTCAATCGCCTGGACAAGGCCGTCGCGCTCGGCCACCAGATTCGGCGGGCTTTCAACGCTCTCGACGAGAAGTACCACAGTAGGATTGCCGGCATCGCCCCGGCTCGCGATGGTCGCCGATCCCCAGGTCGTCCGCGGGAGATTGATCGTCGCCTCCGTTCTCACCTTTTTTGTCCTGCTCATCTCTTCGAGCGGCGCCACCTCCAGGACATCACCGTTTTGTGACCAACCGAGCCCGTTGCTCCGCAGCACCAGATCGAGTGCCTGGTCCCACGGAACCTGGCGCAGGTCGACGGTGACCGTGCCGGTCACCGAGGGCCCGGCTTCAATCGTGTACGGCGTGATCTGCGAAAACACCTTCAACACGTCGCGAAGGTCAGCCCCCTGAAGCCGAAGTGAAATCTCCTTGCCGGTGAACTCTGTAGTGCCGGCAGGCCCCTCCGGCTCCAGGAACTGGACCTTGCACACCGCCCGGTCTCCGGAGAGCCGGATCGGCGTGAAGACGACCCCGATCCGGGGATTGAGGTCGACTGCCGGAAGCACCGCCTTATGGCCGACCTTCAAGGGAAGATAGTACTGGCGGGCCAGCAGCGTCGCGAGCCGCATCGACTCTTCGACACCTCGCATGGCCTCGCCGACCATTCGCACCCGTTTGAGGATCTCCCCATCGATTGCCTTCTGGCCTCGGCGATCAACCTCAGCCTCGGAGTAGACGCCTCCGGCACCAACGTTTCTTCAGCCCGATGCGCAAACTCCGGGCCGGTCTCCAGGAGTACCGTGACCCGAACCCATTGGATCTCGTCGGCCACAGCACTGCCAGGGGCCAGCACCGCCACCGCCAGTAACGCTGCATGAATGCGATTCTTCATCGGCTCTCTCCCCTGTCTGTCGCCAAGACTTCGGTTGCCAGGTATATGGGTTCTCCGCTCTCGCGCAGCACCAGGATCACGTTGCCCCCGGTTTCGTGGACCCCGGCCGGTTCTTCCACGGCCATCATTGTCGGTGGTCTGCGAACAGCATCGAAACCAATCAACACCGCGATCAGGGAGGCTGCCGCCGCAGCGAGAACCACTCTCGGTCGCAGACGTGGACCAGGAATTCGATCCAGGAGGTTCCGTCGAAGCTGGCGCTCGTCTATCGCCGGTTCGGTCTGGGACCACTCACGCCAACGCTCTTCGAGATCCGGTGTGAGATCGTTCTTCTCATTCATGACCAGTTGCCTCCTCTGGCAATTTCTGAAAGCCGCCGCCGGCCGCGGAGACGGTGCACCCTGACCGACGAACTGGTGATGCCCAATACCTCACCGATCTCGTGATCGGTGAGCCCCTCGACGACAGTGAGGTGCAAGACCGCCCGTTGGCGCGGCGCCAGCTTGACGAGCAGACGACCGACGTCGATCCGAGCGTCGACCGAATCCCCGGCAGCCGCTACTGCGATGCCGTCGATGGAGTCAAAGAACCGCCGCTTTCTGGCCCTGGCAATTGCCGTGTTGGCGACGATTCGGGTCAGCCACGAGGCAAACGCGCCGGGTTCCCGAAGGGTCCGGAGCTTTTTCCACGCTTTGATGAGCCCATCCTGCACCACGTCCTCGGCCTCCAGATCGGCCACGATCGACCGTGCCAGCGCCACCAGCCGTCGCCAATGGGCGGCAGCGAGGTCCGAGAAGGCCTCTCGATCCCCATCCATCGCCCGCCGTACCAGCACGGATTCGTCTTTCACTGTTGACATGATGCACCTACCCGCGCGATTCGTTTACACATCGCGAACATCGGATCCCGATCCCGTTCCCGGATGGGTTTGGGGCTTGGGGCTTGGGGCTTGGTTTTCTGACAGCTGTATACCAATCGAGAGACTGCAAGCCTCAGGCCTCAGGCCTCAAGCCTCAAACCATGGGCGGGCGGGTGGACGAAAAAAACCGGGCGTTTTCGCGCCCGGTCGTAGAATTTTATTGCCCGGGAAGCTACTTCATATTCGCAGGCACCGCCCACTCCTTGAGTTGGTCGGTCTCTGCGTAATTGGTAAGGCTCCACCGCGCGCCTTCAGCGACTTTCGAGTCAGCAATACCCTCGAGCGCCAGCAACACCTCGAACGCTCGGTCGCCTTCTTCCGGCGTCCCGAGGGTGCGGACGATGTTCAGGCCCAGAATGGCCTCGCATCGCAACCGCCGGTCGGGCGCGTTCTGCGCCGTTTCCACCAGGACGTCGAGTTTTCCGGGTCGCAATTTGAAGTCGATCTCTCCCCGGTCGTCCAACCGGATCGAGTCCATGACATCCGTCGAGGTCAACCGCTGCTTGGTGCCGAGCCGTTGCGCGGGAACCTCGCCAAGAACAACCGAGGCGAGCAGTGCAGTCTCGAGATCGCCATCTGCGAGGGCACGCTCGTAGACTCCACGGGTTCCGAGGTGGATACAGGCCAGACCCACAAGATCGCTGATCACCACGACATCTTCCTGCCGCAGCAGCCGGCCGAGCCGGATGGCGCGCCGAAAATCAGCCATCGCGGTCTCACTGTTCTCGGCAGCCAGGCCCCGGGCCACCCACGACCTCACCATGTTCAACGGGAGGAGGAGATTCGTGATCCGTGTCGCATATCCATCGAGCGCAAAGATGTCGGGATAGAACGTCATGGTCGCCTGATCGCACCAGGGTTCGGCTTCGAGCAGCAGCGGATCATCGGGAGGAAGGACCTTTCCCAGCCACTCCGGGCCTTCGACCCGTCGTTCCAAAGCGGCAGTGGCATCGGCGCGTCGGGGACCGACGTCCTTGGCGAAGAGGGCAAACCACTCCGCCGCGTTGCCGGCGCCGGTGCCCAGCGGCGCCAACAGGTCGAGATCAGTCTGGAATCGTAAAGCCCAGTCGTTGGCGGACGGGCAACTCCAGCACGGCACCTCGAGTTCCGCTACCCGGAAGGCGACAGGGTCCGGCACTGTTGCGTCAGGCGCTACAACAGCCGAGACGGGTTGATCACGGGCAATCAAACGCGCGCCCAGCGAGCCCGCCAGCGCCACAATGACGGCGGCCGCGAGCAGCACCGGCAACAACTTCGATTTTCGGAAAAACGGATTCATGATTGGTTTCCTCCCAGGTCGAGATCGACCGGGTCTGCGGCTGCCGCAAAAAGCCCGACGATCGGTTGCACGTCTTTTGCGATTCGTACAGGGCGCAGAAGGTCTGAGAACTGCTGATCAGGGCGGTTTTCCGCAGCCCGGATCGAGTCCGTTCGATCTCCGATCGAACCCTCATGTCGGGCTATGAAAACGTTACCGGCCAGGAGCAATATCACTGCTGACGCCCACGCGAGTCGGATGCCCCGGTGGTTCCAGATCCTCGACCACAGGTCGGGGACCACCCCATCCGCCATCCGTGCACGAGCCGCTGGAACAACCCGCGAACGAAGATCGGACGGCATCTGAATCGGTTCGAGGCCATCAAAAAGGCTCTCGACTTTGGAGTCTCTCGTATCAGTCATTGGTCTCGCCCTCCAAGAGGCGCCGGAGCTTTGCGATGCCGGCACGATAACGGCTGGCGGCAGTAAATTTTGGCACCCCGACGATGGCGCCGATTTCGGCAAAGGTGCAATCTGCAAAGTGTTTGAGATACACGACATCACGGTGCTTCGAGGGCATACCGGCGAGCAGGGCCGACGCCCTGGTCGCATCCAATGCCCTCTCGCTGTCATCGTCGACCGCCACCAGGAGCGGGTGTTCTTCAAGCGAGTCGGAGGGTCGGCGGCGGCGACGGCGAATGACGTCCAAAGCCGCACGATGCGTCACCGTCAACAGCCAAGATTTCGGGTTGCGAATCTTGGCCAGCTTGGCGCCCTGCTCCGCCACCCGCACAAAGACGTCCTGTACAACATCGGCGGCGTCTTCCCTGGAACCGGTTCGCCACACGGCGAGCCCGTAGACCTGCTGCGCCGCGAGGTTGTAGAGTGCATCGAGGGCCGAAACCCGGCCCGCCGCCAATGCGTCAAATATTGTGCGCCACTCCCCGCCCGTTCCGGACGAATGGCGATCGTATTCCGATAAAGGGTGCGGCAGGTCTTGGGTCACGGCTTCCACGCTTATTCGACGCGCGAGGTCGGTGTTTTTGTCATAACACCCTGTCGGGGGTCTTCCTAGACTCTGAATACAGTCTACAGATTCCTTCTCGACACCGACGATTGAATCCGTTTCTCGATATTCGCTGCCCATCTTGATACGATTGATACATGCTCACCACGATCGTACTCATTGTGGTCATCGCGATTTCCATTGTCGGCGTATTGCGGGCTGACAAGGTCAAGGAGAAAGCGCCCGAGTTGGTCGCAAAAGCAACCGCCTCAGCGGCGTTCGTGTTTCTCGGGATTCTGCGCTGGTCCGCGGGGGATACAGTAGGAACGTGGATTCTCGGTGGGCTGGCTCTGTGCGCACTCGGAGACCTCCTGTTGATCGGTAACCGCACCTTTGACGCGGGTCTGGTCGCATTTCTCCTGGGTCATGTGCTCTACATCTGCGCGTTCAGAGCGGCCGCCCCCATGGGCACCTGGTCCCTCGCCATCCTGACGCCACTGGCACTCTTGGGAGTCGCCATCGGGTGGTGGCTGTGGCCACACCTCGGAAAACGGAGAGCATCCGTCCTGGCCTACATCGTCGTCATCACGGTTATGGTCTGGGGGGCCTTCTCGACAACCCTGGCGTCACTTCTGCCGTGGACGGCAGCAACAGGGGCATCCCTCTTTTTCCTCTCCGACATTGGCGTCGCCAGGAAGCGCTTTGTCAAGGACGAACCCCTCAGCCGTTACTTCAGTCTGCCCGTCTACTACGCCGGGCAGATTCTCCTCGCCCTGACGGTAGGCTCCTAGCCGTTCGCAATTGTAGCAATTTGGTGTACCCTCTCGTTCGCCGGGGAGGCTTTATGAAGTTGCGTCTGGTTATCGTTTTCATGTTCTATCACCTCTTGGCTGCCGCCGCATTCGGGCAGTCCGGTTGGGACGAGCACACCCGAGCCGGGGAGTACGCGTTCGCGCGCGGTAACCTGGACCGAGCGAAAGCCGAGTTCCAGGCCGCACTCGAAATCGCACAGTCGTTTCCGCAAGGCGATCGCCGTCTCGAAACCAGCATCTCCAACCTCGGGCGCCTCTATGAGCATGAATCGGATTACGACAAAGCCCAACCCCTCTATCAACTCCTGCTGGCAGCCAAGGAGATGCGCGTCGGGACCGAAGACCCCGCTCTCCTCGAGACGCTGTACGCGGTGGCGCGGGTCAGCCAACCGACGGGCGACCTTCCCACCGTGGAATCCTCTCTCGAGCGGTATGCGGCCATCGCCGAAAAAAGCGGCGGAGCAGATCCGCGGCAGTGGTGGCAAGCCCTGGCCATGCTGGCGCGGATGGAGGTCGTGCTCGAAAAGGACGACGATGCGCTGCCCTGGCAGCGCCGAGCCGCGGAAGTCATCGCCGACGATCCGCGGGCCAGCGACGAAGAACAGGTTATCGTGTTGGAGTCCCTCGCACATATGGAGATCAGGGCGGGTGAAGGCCGAAAGGCGGAGACCATCCTGGTGCAGGTTGCAGAGCTTCGCGAGAACGAAGACGAGAAGGACGCATACCCCAGGACCATGGCCGCCGGCGCTGAAATCGCGTTTGCCGCAGGCGAGTTCGAAACCGCAGAACGCCTCGCTATGAGGACTCTCAACGCTGCACCGGACGAGGCAGCGGAGAGAACCGCACGCAAGGTTCTGGCCGACAGTTCCTGGGCGCAGGTCAACCGCGGGACCGACGATTTGACCGTCCTCCTCGCGGCTGCCGGAGACAACGAGGAGTTGGATCGCGCCCGCGACCGTCTGCGTGCCTTGACCGTCTTCGAGGATGAGCAGAACCCGCAGACTCTCCGACGCCTGGTTCAGGTCGAGGCACTGCGGGGCCAACCGGGGACTGCGGCAACGTGGCAGCGCCAGTTACTTGAAGTATCGACGCTTGACTCGGTGGCCGCGGCGAAGGCTCGTGGTGACCTCGTGACGCTGCTCGCCGCTGCCGGAAATTTCGACGATGCCCTGGCCGAGAACGCTGCGGTCATCGGAGAAGTTGAGGCCCAATACGGCGAGACCGCCCCACAACTCGTACCCCTGCTCGAGCAACGCCTCGACGTCCTCACCCAGGCCAGCAAGAAGAAAGAGGCGAAAAAGGTGCGGAAACGGCTGAAAAAACTCTCGCGCTGACCATCCCCCGACCAACCCAGCGCGAATTCGGAAGTCGGAATTAGGAATTTCCACCCCGCCCCCCATGATCGGGTCGTCCGGATCGATGCCTCGTCGACTGTCATCTCGAGGGAGGTCGCCCTGCGGCCGAGTCGAGAGATCCCCCGAAATATGAGAGTGAGAGATTGCCAGCACCCTCCTGTAGGAGGGGATCCCTCCACTCGCTTCCAGATGCGCTTCCAGCTTCGCCGTGAAAAGCTGCTCGGTCGGGATGACAGCGTTTGCGGGTGGGCGGGCGGGAAATCCAAAATCTAAAATCCAAATCAAAATCTGGACTTCAGGTCCCGCTTGCCCCTCCAGCCAACCTCGTGGATGATATCGGCATGACCGATCGTCTCCCTCCAGGTAAAGTTCCATGGGATATCGTCGCCGATTTGGTTTCAGGGACGCTGCCTCCTGAGGTGAAGCTCGGACCGGCGGCAGGAGAAGACGCCGCTCTGATCGAAATTGGAAACGAGCTGTGGGCTGTCGCATCGGATCCCATCTCGTTCACAGCTATCGACGCCGGCCGCCTGGCAGTCATCGTCAACGCAAACGACGTGGCCGTTCGTGGTGCGAAGCCGGTGTTCTTCCTCGCCGTCGGTCTCATCGCGCCTGACGAAGCTTCGGGTCTGCGCGTTCGGGAGCTGTTGAAGCAAGTGCAGGACGCCTGCCGGGAGGTGGGAGCAACCCTGATCGGTGGTCACACTGAAGTCACGCCGGGCCTCCCGCACAGCATGATCGTGGGCACCATGCTCGGAAGAGTTGAAAACAGACCCTTGACCACCGGAGGCCTGCGCGAGGGAGACCTGGTGGGCATGACGCGGCACGCGGGTCTCGAAGGAACTGCCATCCTGCTCTCGGAGTATGGAGATCAGATCGAGAAATTGAAAACCGCGCGGGCCACTCCAAACAATAGGGAAGCCATCTCCGAAACCAATCTTCTGGTGGTCGACGAGGCCCTTCGCGCCGCCGCCTGCCGCGGCGTCAGCGCCCTGCACGACGTTACCGAAGGCGGAGTCGGCGAAGCCCTCTACGAGATGGCCGTCGCATCGGGCCTCGCGATCGAAGTGCAGCGCGGCGATATCCCCGTGCTCGACGAAACGGCCCGTCTGTGCAGTGATCTCGGACTCGACCCTCTCGGTCTGATCGGCTCGGGGTCGATCCTTGTCGGTTGTTCCGAGGACGGTCGCGACGAAGTGGAAAGCGTCTTCAGAGCATCCGGAATTCCCTTCACGTGGATTGGTCGAGCGGAACGGGCGAGTGGGGCCGCGCAGGCAACACTGCCACGCTTTCCCCGAGACGAACTCCTCAAGACCAAGGCGATGGATGGAATCCGGGGCGTCATCTTCGATATGGACGGCACGCTCGTCGATTCGACCTACGACTGGCCCGAAATCCGACAACGCCTCGGCGTCACCGGATCATCCATCATCGACGATCTGAACAGCCTTCCTGAGCCCGACCGGACCCGGCGATGGGCTGAGCTCGAGAAAATCGAGACCGCCGCCACGAACTCCGCAGGACTTCACGAGGGCGCGCTCAGGCTGCTCACATTGTTGGCCGCCAAGGGTCTCGCCACCGCCCTGGTGACCAACAACAACGACACCAACACCAGCCGGCTGCTCGACCGATTCGGGCTGCATTTCGACGTCGTCCTCACCCGCGATTCCGGTTTTTGGAAACCATCCGGTGCGCCGATCATCGAGGCGATTCAACGGCTCGGAATCGATCCCGGCCACTGCCTCGGAGTCGGCGATTCACATTACGACGTCCTTGCCGCACGGGAGGCGCGCCTGGCCGCCGTCTGCGTCCTCCACAACGGTTCGAGCCGTCACGCCGCCGAAGCGGAGCTCGCGTTCGACGATATTCCGGCGTTCATCAGATACCTGGAGATTGTCCTGCTGAACTGGATGCTGGATGCTGGATTCTGGATGCGAAAAAACTGGCCCTAACCTGAAATCGCAGTCAAATTACAATTGAAAGCCGCCCAGCCTCAAATTTTGATTAGCCGTGAGCACACTCGGCGGAGGTGCAATCTTTTGCATTGTCCGGGTCAGAACGTGCAGAACCTGTTCAGCCAGCTGGTCGGTCAATGCTAAAGGTGGCTCCTTAGCGGGAAGCGCGCACCAGAACGGAGCTGATCATTCCTCGGCTGAAGCGATGCGCCGCTCTCAACTCTCCCAGTTTCGCCTGAATGACGCTGACGTTGTCCGGCCCCATTCGCAGAAAATGACGCTGCGCGCCGGAGAGCCCCTCGATTTCCTCATCGGCCCACGCATACGTCACGATCAGCTGGTTCACCTGAGCGGAATCCTCGAGAACAGGAACGGCCAGCAGTTGATCAAAGGCTGCATCGAGGCGGTCGTCAAAGCTCTTGCCCGCGGGAGCGATCTCGGCAAATGCATCATCGATCAGCGGTTTCAGCTCGCGGTACAGTGCGACGGTGCCTTCGGTATCGAGAGAAGAAAACACATCCGCCACGATGTCATAGCGTCTGTAGCTCTTCGAGTCGATCACCGCAACTCCGCCACTCCGCTTTTTAACCGCGAATCCATCCTTCGGACGGAGAAACTCGAGCTGAGATTTTGGGCTGACTCCTGCAGCGATACTGTTGACCGCCGCGGTGAACCGCCGAATCAAGTCCTCATTGACCAGCCAGGCTGCGAGCTTGGGATTGGACGAGAGACCTTCCGCCAACTCGCGCACGACGGCGTCGGAGGTTTTCAAGGTCGTGCCGGCGAGCTTCTGCGAGAGACGCTCCTCGAGTGAGGGCGTGGGTGTCGGCGCCGGCAGCGGTGTCGGAGCAACAACATCCTGCACGACTTCCTCTGCGGCATCCCGCGAGAAAAACCACCACGCGAATATGGCCACCACGATCAGCAGCAAAACAACGAAGACACCGATGATGGTGCGGTTGCTTTCAGACATTGGGAACCTCCGCCTCACAGGATACACTGACGCGCGTTTTCTAATGGAGAGAGACCATGGATGCCACTGGGAGGATTGAACCGACAGGTTGAATTGTCAGTTCTCAATTTTGAATTTTGAATTCCCCCACCCACCCTTGGACCTTTTCGTTACCGGGGGGAGGAAGGGAATTGAGAATTGAGAATCTGAGAATTGAGAATTTTGGGTTCGTAACCTTGAACCCAACGAGACCCAATAGGTACACGAGCGACCGAAATGGAGGCTTCGATGATCGACCCGCAACTGAACCTGGCACCAAGCGATCAGCACAATACGAAACTGGTGGCCAACGTGCATCCGACGGAATGGCGAAACCCGGTCCCCGATGGACGCTACAACCTGGTGGTCCTCGGTGCCGGAACCGCAGGCCTGGTCGCGGCGGCCGGCGCCGCCGGCCTGGGGGCCAGGGTCGCGCTCATCGAGCGCTCGCTCATGGGCGGCGACTGCCTCAACGTCGGTTGTGTGCCTTCGAAGGCCGTCATCCGGTCGGGCCACGCGGCACACGACGTGCGCACCGCGAACCGCTTCGGCGTTCACGTGGAGGGCGATGTGAAAATCGATTTTGCATCAGTGATGGAACGGATGCGACAGATCCGCGCTGACATCTCCCCGCACGACTCCGCCCAGAGGTTCTCCGAGCATTACGGAATCGACATCTACTTCGGTTCGGCCCGTTTTTCCGGGCCGGATACGGTGACTGTGGGCGATACAACCCTCCGTTTCAGGAAGGCGGTCATCGCAACCGGAGCGCGCGCGGCCGTGCCGCCGGTTCCGGGACTCGTCGAGGCCGGATTCCTCACCAACCACAACGTCTTCAATCTCACCGAACAACCGCAGAGGATGGCGGTGATCGGGGGCGGGCCGATCGGCTGCGAAATGGCCCAGTCCTTTGCGCGGCTTGGCTCCGACGTGACAATCGTCGAAATGGGTGATCACTTTCTGGCCCGGGAAGACCGGGATGCCGCAGAAATCCTGAGGGCTTCACTCTCAGCCGACGGCGTCGCTCTTCGGTTGTCCACGACGCTCCGCGAGGTTCAGAGCACAGCGGACGGCAAGCTTCTGCTTCTCGACACTCCCGACGGTGAGCAGCAACTGACGGTCGACGAAGTTCTCGTCGGAGTCGGACGCGTACCGAATGTCGAGGGACTCGATCTCGAGGCCGCTGGCGTGGCCTCCGATCGCAGCGGCGTCACCGTTGACGACTTCCTGAGAACCAGCAATCCGAGGATATTCGCCTCCGGGGATGTCTGCCTCCCTTACAAGTTCACACACACGGCTGACGCCACTTCGCGAGCGGTGATCCAGAACGCCCTGTTCCCCGGGCCGAAAAAGCGCGTCAGCAAGCTGGTGATTCCGTGGTGTACCTACACGGACCCCGAAATCGCGCACGTCGGCCTCTACCCGCACGAGGCGGAAGAGCAGGGTGTCGAGGTCGACACCTGGGAGGTGCAGATGTCGGAGGTGGACAGAGCGCTTACCGACGGCGAGACCGTGGGTTTTCTCAAAGTTCACCTCAAGCGCGGCAGCGACACCATCCTCGGCGCCACAATCGTCGCCCGTCACGCGGGGGAGATGATCTCCGAGATCACGACCGCGATGGCGGCGGGATTCGGACTCGGATCCTTCTCGAACGTCATCCACCCCTACCCCACCCGGGCGGAAGCCATCCGAAAGGCCGCGGACGCCTACAACCGCACCAAACTGACGCCAACGGTCGCAGGCTTGATGAAGCGGTGGTTCGCGTGGACACGATAACGCCCATTCAAGTTCTCAATTTTGAATTCTCAATTTTGAATTGCCGCCACCCAACCCAGCAGTAACCTGGAGAGGGTGGGTGGAAATTGAGAATCGAAGGAATTGAGAATTCGATCCGCGGGATTCGTCAGAATCCTTCGAGCACCGCAGTCACGAGTGCTCCGGAGAAGTCTCTGGAAAGTTCGTCCATCGCGATATTCTGGCGGTCGAAATAGTTGACCGCCGACGGATCGACGGCATACGAGGTGCGCCGCGAGAATGCCTTGTCCTCCCACAGGACCTCGGGCTCGTCACCACGCACATCACTGAGCTGCACCAACGCCTGCAGGCTCATCTGATACTCGTTGGCACGCCCCTGTTCGTCGTAGGAAACCGGAATGACCGCCAAACGCTGAATCGTCCCGCTGAGGATCACATCCGCGCTGGCGGAATTATCGACCAGACGAAGCCGGCGGCGGCGAACCCATTCCAGGGTCATCGCCTCCATCAACCGCTGGTCCATATCGACCCACTTGGTCTCGTTTCTGAAATTCTCCACGTAGAGGGTCTCGATCTCCTCCGGAAGGAATGACGTGGTGCCGACCAGGTGGTAGCCGCAGGCCGAGAGCTCAACCATCAGCAGGATCAGGACGATGGGACGGAGAATGGTCTTCACGGTTGAAAGGTAACACACGTCGTTTAAACGTTGAACGTTGGAACGTTGAAACGTTTCCGCCCGTCCGCGCAGGCAATCAACAATGGCGGGTACTGCGAGTGCCGAGCGATCTCGATCTCCCATCACGACAAACCGGCGACGCAGTTCGTTACTCAACGTTCTAACGTGTAACCTTTGAACGTTTTAACAGTCTTGAGGGGCGGACCTTTCTACTTCCCCTTCTTCCTCCGCAGCGCCCTGATTTCTTCCATCCGCTCCCGAATCCTCGACTCCCACCCGTACCCGGTGGGGTGGTAGAAACTGGAGCCGATCAGCTCGTCCGGCAGGCATTCGAGGTCGGAGACCGCACCCTTCTCATCATGGGCATACCGGTAACCCTCGCCGTAGCCCGCCTCCTTCATCAATTTGGTGGGGGCGTTTCGAATCGCCATCGGTATCGCGAGACCCGGCCGCTTCGCGACCTCGCGTTTGATCTCCCCGTAGGCCTTGTAAAGAGCGTTCGATTTGGCCGCAAGACAGAGATAGACGGCCGCCTGCGCCAAAGCGAGCTCACACTCCGGCATGCCGACGTGCTCCACCGTGTGCGCCGCCGCCACCACCTGTTGCAGGGCTCTGGGGTCCGCCATACCGATGTCCTCGGACGCCATTCGCAACATCCTGCGCACGACGAAACGCGGGTCCGCCCCACCCTGGAGCATCCGACCGAGCCAGTAGAGGGCCGCATCCACATCGGAGTTTCTGACCGCCTTGTGGAGGGCCGATATCAGGTTGAAATGTTCTTCGCCGCCTTTGTCGTAGACCGCAACAACGTTCTGAGCCACGCGCTCGACCAATTCGGCATCGATCTTCTGCACGCCTTCAGATCTCGCCACCGCGACCGCCAGCTCGAGGTGGTTGAGCGCCTGACGCGCATCTCCGGCAGCCACCGTCGCGATCAGCTCGAGCGCCTCGAGTTCGACCTTGGCGCCGGCACCGCCGAGGCCTCGATCCTGGTCACCCACAGCCTGGCGGAGAATGCCGAGGAGTTGTTCCGGCGACAGCGGATCGAGGATGTAGACCTTGACGCGCGACAGCAGAGCGCGATTGAGTTCGAAGGACGGATTCTCGGTGGTCGCACCGACCAGCACGATATCGCCGGCCTCAACATAAGGTAGAAAGGCATCCTGCTGAGCGCGGTTGAAGCGATGGATCTCGTCGACGAACAATACCGTTCGACGACCCTCCAAACGCCGCAGATTCTGTGCCTCGGCCATCACGGACCTGGCTTCTTTGACACCGGAGAGGACCGCTGAAAAAGTGACCATCTGCGCGCCCGCCGCGTCGGCGAGAAGACGGGCGATTGTGGTTTTGCCAGAGCCCGGCGGGCCCCAGAAAATCATCGACGGGATGTCCCCGCGGCTGAGCAACGAGCGGATGACACCACCTTCTCCCACCAACGCATCTTGACCCACGACATCGTCGAGATCCCGCGGTCTCATCCGCTCGGCGAGCGGCGCGGTGGAAGGATCATCGGGGAACAGAGTCGGATCAGACATCAGATCACACCGAGAGCGTGCGAGTCGCGGCGCGCTCCAAATACAGCATCCGCCGAAGTGCCTGCCCGATCGACGCCCCGACGGTCACCGCCCCGTGCATCGAAAGAACGCAGGCCGAGGCGTCGACGAGAGCCTCAGCAACCGCTTCAGCAAGCTCTCTGCTGCCCTCCCGAAAGTGGGGAACCTCCACGACCCGTCCGAATGCCTCTTCTCCGTCCTCGAGGCTCCGTCGGTCGGGCAAACGATCCAGGGCCGCGAGTCGAAGCACCGCCGGCGGATGAGCGTGGACGATGGCGTTGACATCAGGACGCCGACGGTAGACGCCCGCGTGAAGGCCGGCCTCGGAGGTCGCGCGATCAGGGATTGCGTCACGGTCCAGGGGAAGTTCTATCGAGTTCGGCATTACGAAGCTGTGCGTTGGCGGCTCCGGTCGCGGTCACGAGACAGTGCGTTGCATCGAGCCGCGCCGAAAGATTGCCCTCGCTGTCACGCACGAGGCCGGCCGCTGCCAAGCGGGCTCCGGCTGCCACCAACTGGGCGGGAAGATCACCTTCCAGCATGGTCGGATGCGCCCGTCCGGGTACTCTTGCACGATTGGCTGCAGTACACCGCACCGCCGGCGCTTGACAGCGATCTTCCGGCCGGCACAAAGGTGCCGCAGGCCGTGCACTCCACCAACTCCTCGGCCGCTCCCCCGCCGCCGTTTTTCCACTGTTTGCGGCGGCGGCGGGCCTCAGGCGAGAATCGGCTGTAGCTGTCTGCACCGGGCGCCCGCTCCGACAGCCGACGGCCGATGGAGGCCAGGACCCGCCATACGACGAGCAGCACGACAACGATAAGCAGGATTCTCTGCATGACGACCTTCCCGCTCGCGCGGAGGAGATGAGTATACGACAACGAGAAATTAGGAATTCGGATTTTGGATTTCAGATTTTTCGAGCCGGCGCCACGGGCGCTCACCTCATGTGGGTGGGCGGGGCAAATCCAAAATCAAAATTCTGAATTCCAAAATCAGGGCGGTGTCAGCCGCCGTGGACTTCTTTCTCGAGGCCGGAAAGGTCGGGAATCTGGGAGTTGCTCTTCTTCAACTCCTGAAGCGTCACAAGGGCTTCGGCCGCGGCGTCGTGCTCGTGGAGGTCGAATTGGTAGACCACAACCTTGTTGTACCAGGCCTGCCAGTGCTCCGGATCGGACGCAATCGCCTGGTCGAGGAGTTCGATCGTGCGCTCAGGCTGACCCAGATTTCGGTACACCACGGCGAGATCGGTCACTACACTGGGATCGCCGCCGGAAATCTGGAGCGCCCGTTCGTACCACTCTCGCGCATCGTCCCAACGACTTGCGTCGAAATAGACATTTCCCATGGCCGTCAACAGACCGGGATCGTCGGGATTCGCGGCGAGCAGACCCTGGATCTCCGCTACCTGCTGCTGGAGTTGGGGATTCGGCACACCGACTGAACCCTCGACGGGAGGATGCCCCTCGGGCAGGTCTTCACCCTGACCCTGGGCGCCGGGTGCGCCGAGGCCGAGTCTGAGCGCCTTACCGGGCGGTACCGGCTGGCTTTCAGCTACGACATAGCCGAGAACGAGACCCACCATCAGGCCGATTACGAGTGTGAACCACGGGTTGCGATACATGCGTCGATTCCTCCATACGAAACCAGGATTGCCCGGTCGGGAACCGGAACAATAACACGTTCCGCGGAATCTTACCCGCTATTCCCGAACCCGAGTCGCCGTCCAGGTCCCGGCCGACGGAAGGCCGGAGGCAAGCTGTGTGGCTTCCCAGTTGCCCTGGATCCTGGCGTTCGGTCCACGGCCAATCAGGCGGCCGTAAAAGATCGCGGCAAATCCGATCTGCGAATCGATCCGTTCGAGCCTCACTTTGCCCGCCACCAGGGTGCCCCGGAACGACCCCGAGAAATCCCCTGACAGCGCATAGGTTCCGGTGACCAGAGTGCCTTGCTGCTGAAGATAGGCCATACCCTCTTGACCGGGCTCCACGACCATTCGCCAGGTTCCCGTGAGCGGCGCATCCGCGGCGCCGACGTCAGCTGCGAGACGCAGGACCTCGGTGGAAATCGCGGCCAGCATGGTTCGATTTTCCAACATCGAGCGGCGCAACTCCTGCGCCCTGGAGACATCGGCCAGAAGCTGCATTTCGACCTGGCGCAACCCCTCGTCGCGAAGGCGGAGGCTGTCGACCGACTCACCTTCGCGCTGCGCCTGCATCAGGCCTCCGGATTGCTGCTCCAAGCGAGCCCACGCCTCCGTGAGGTCAGCTCGCACCTCGACCATGTCCTCTATTTGGCCGGCGAGAATGATCTCCCGGATCTTGACCTGCTCGAGAAGGCTATCCGCCACCTGAGCGCTTGCAAGTGCCGGCACCGCCAGTACAACCACCAGTAGAATCAGTCGTTTCATGAGGCGTCCCCTTCAAAGCGATTGACGACCGCTGTTCCTACGAGATCGCTCCACACGTTGGTTGCCGTCCTCATCATGTCGAGGACGCGATCCACCGCGATAATTGTCCCGATGCCTTCGAGAGGCAGCCCGACCGCCTGTAAAACAACCACCAGCATCACCAGACCTGCCATCGGAATGCCTGCAGCACCGACCGAAGCCAGAAGAGCGGTCAGGAGCACCAGCGCCTGTTGCGGCAACTCGAGCGAAACTCCGTACATCTGGGCGATCGTCAGCGCCGCCACAGCTTCATAAAGCGCTGTGCCGTCCATGTTCACAGTCGCACCGAGCGGGAGAACGAAGCTCGTCACACCCCGGCGGTTGCCCGCCTTCTCCGAGCAATCCATGCTCAGCGGCAAGGTCGCCGAAGACGATGCGGTCGAGAAGGCGGTTGCCACCGCCGGCGCCATCTGACGCGCGTAATGCAAGGGCTTTCGCCGGCCAAGAACAAAAAGCACCAATGGCAGCGTCACTGTGGCGTGAATCAAGAGGCCGGCTCCAACGGTGATGAAGTAGTAGCGAAGATCCCAGATGATTCCCGGGCCGCTGCGCGCCACCTCACGGGCGAGCAATGCAAAGATGCCGACCGGCGCGAGTTTGACGATGGCGAGCGTCAACGCCTGGATGATCTCGAGGACCCCGTCCACCACCTTTTGTACGGCGTCGACGTTGGGCCCGTTGAGACGCGTCAGAAAGAGGCCGAACAAGAGGGCGAAGACGATAACCGGCAATACCTCACCCGAGGCCATAGCCGACACGATATTGTCTGGGACCATGCGAAGCAGGAATTCGGGCAGCGTCTGCGAGGTCGTCGAAAACCCCTCCGGTAGCTCGTTCGTTCCCGCGAGTGAGAGTTCGGACCCCGGCTGGATGAAATTGACCAGGGTGAGGCCCACAGCAATCGCAAGCGTCGTCGACACGGTGTAATAGATGACCGTGCGGACACCCACTCGACCCACCGAACGGGCACTCCCGAGGCTCGAAACTCCGCTCACCAGCGACGTGAAGATCAGCGGAATGATGATCATCTTCAACAACCGCAGGAAGAGATCTCCGAGAAATCCGATCTTTTCGGCGGTAGTGGGCGTGAGCCAACCGAATGCAACACCCGCTACGAGCGCCAGGAGAACCTGCCAGTGGAGCTTGAGATACCAGGGATTCGAGTTCGCGCTGTTTTCGGTCATTCACCCTCCGCTCAATACGCTGTCGGAGAGGATAGCATCTGCGCGCGGGGAGAATTCACACCGACATGGTTGATGCGAAGAGTATGGAGGCGGGAATGTTCAACGTTTTAACGTTGAACGTCGAAACGTTGGGTTATTCCTCGTCCTGCTTGACGACATTCCCGAGTGCGTCTTCGACCTGCTGCTCGACCTTTTCGACCGCACGGCCCTCGACTTCAGCAACTTCGAATACCAGAAGTTGGCGCGCGTGATCGTACATCTTGCGCTCTCGGAAGCTCAGCGTTTTCCGGCCTGCGACTTCGGCAAGGCACAACAGCACGTCGACGATTTCGTCGAGCTCACCGGTCTTGATGCGATCGAGGTTGGCCCGGTAGCGGTCCT
The DNA here is from genome assembly GCA_963769215.1 of Candidatus Sulfomarinibacteraceae bacterium. Classification (GTDB taxonomy): domain Bacteria; phylum Acidobacteriota; class Thermoanaerobaculia; order Thermoanaerobaculales; family Sulfomarinibacteraceae; genus Sulfomarinibacter. The sequence goes on from CAVYKX010000004.1 coordinate 254,676, forward strand.
TCCAATCCTCGGCGTTTTCGCCCTCCGTGGCCTTGAGACGCCTCATCGCTTTCTTGACGAGCTTCTTTTCGGCGAGGGGACGGAGGCCGACCCGCTCGGAGTTTGTGACCGGAACCATGACCTTCGATTCGGAGCCGATCAGGCGCAGGTGATAGCACTTCATGTCAGTGCCAGCGAGGACCTCATTGGAGATGCTCTCTACAATCGAAACGCCCTGGCTCGGATAGACAACCTTGTCGCCGACCTTGAACTGCACTGACGCCCCTTTCGTGAACGTCTCAGGTTAACATGGCCACCAATAGATTTCCCGTCCAGGAAGTGTATGCGGCGGTGCGTCAAATCTTCGCCGAAGTCTCCCCGGCACCTCCGCCGGAATCCTGGTCAGTCCGGCAATGCGGGCACACCAGGGCGCCAGGCCGGATCGGTTTCCCGCATTCGGCGCATGCAACCCGCTTGCGATCAGCCGCCCTGGTCGTGGAGACGGCAACCGCAACCAACCCGACTGCCGCCAACGCCGACAGGGGTGGGGCCACCATCGCGGTCCCGGAAAGGGTCGCCGACGCGCCGGCCTCTCCGAGTGACGCCAGCTTGCCGACCGACTCGTGGGCATCTTCAGCCAGGTCTCTGAACGGTCTTCTGATCTGGTTGCGAATCCAGTGGACCCCGGCCGCGGTTCCACCGCCGAGCACTCCTGACGTGCCCAGTTGCACAAGATCCTCGTCGAGTTTCCCGGTCACTGCCGCAAAAGCGATGAAGCCGGCCACTACTTTCGGCAGGTAGGCTGCGACGTCCGAAAATCGACCGAGATCGGGATGAGCATCGACCACGATCTCGACAACGATGAGAACAGCCAACACCGCCATGACCAGCGGATCTGCGATCCAGGCAAATCTGGCGGATAGCTCGAAATATTGCGTATAACTGAAGACTCCGAGAGCCAGAATCGGAATGAAGGCCTTGGCGCCTGCTCCGGCTGCGATCCCGAACGCCGCCATATAGGTTGTGAGGGTTTCCATTTCGATTTCCTTTCAAGGACTCTGCATCCAATCCATGATGGCTGCTGCCGACCAGCCGAAAAGTACCGCCAGCGCCATACCGACCAACAGCAGGCCAACCGTGAGCACCGCCAGTGCCACCGGCACCAGTTTCTCCCAGACCGCCAGATCTTTGCCCGCTTTCTCCCGTTCGAGACCGAACCATGGTTGATACGTGCACCACAGTCGTCAGCAGCGCGAAGGTCCCGACACCCACCAGGATTCCCGCCAGCGGTACGGTCATCGCTCCGTATCCCGGCAACCCGATCCACAGAAAGGCAAACCTGCCGAGCCACCGGTTGAGAAATTTCCGAACCGGTCGCAGCAACCGCTGCGCATCGCGGACCAGGACCACTCGTGCCACCACGAGGTGGAGCCCAACCAGCAGCGGCACAACCGCGATCGCTCCGAAATGCACCAGCGGCATGGCGAGAGCGATCGCCGCCGTGATCGGCGCTCCCCAGATGAGCATTTGCCGGAACGTGGCGGTCTGCGCGGCCTCCACTCTCTCAAAACGCAGTTGACGAGCCTGCAGTTCTCCCATCTCACCGAGCGGGCGCCCGCAGTGAGGACACACAGCCGGTTTTTCACGAATCGGCAGTTCTTCGAGGCACCAGGGACAGCTGTGCTTCATCGCTTAAGTATACGCACTACAGGGGTTTCGATTCCCTGCTCCCGTCCAAATCCCGTTCCCTTCTCAGTGCCCGTGCCCATGATGCCCATGCCCGTTTTTCAGCGGCAGCGCCAGGGTTCGGGAGTCAGGGACAGCGTCAGCAACCAGCGGCAGTCTTCCGCGGCGGTCTTCAGAGGCAGGGATCAGGTTCCGCGGCGGCGAGCAGTTTCATCCGAACGGTTGTCAGAACGCTGTCGCTGGCGGCTGCACCTGCCGCTGCCTTCGGCCGCGGTCGCTGTCCACTGTCGCTGTTGCCGGAGTTCCATGGAAATGGATCCACCTCACGGAATTCCGGATGAGTCCATCGTTCTGACGTTCAACGTTCAACGTTCAAACGTTCAACGATCAACGCCGCTGCACGATCGATTTCTTCCTCGGTCGTGAATCGCCCGACCGAGAACCGGACGGTTGATCGTGCAGTGGCCTCATCAACCCCCATCGCTTCGAGAACGTGGGAGACGGCAACGCCCTCCGAGTGGCATGCCGCCCCGGCTGACGCAGCTACCTCGTCACCCAGGTCGACCAGCAAACGTGAGGCGTCGACGCCGGGGAACGCCACGCTCAAGGTGTTGGGCAGTCGGCTGGCGGGATCTCCATGCTCCACCACGCCGGTGAAACCCTCGTGGAACAGCCCGAGCAAGCGATTTCGAAGTCCGGCCAGCCGTTCCTGTTCCGCTTCGACTTCGGCGCCGGCCAACTCGCAGGCAGCACCCAGCCCCACCGCAAGCAAGACGTTCTCGGTACCGGCTCGAAGTCCGCGTTCGTGCGCCGCACCTCGAATCTGCGGCGTGATCTCGACGCCGTCACGGACAAACAGCGCGCCAACTCCTTTGGGGGCATAGAGCTTGTGGCCGGCGACCGAAAGCAGGTCGACACCCAGCTCAGCTATATCCACCGGTACTTTCCCGACCGCCTGCGCCGCGTCGGTATGCATCGCGACTCCGCGTTCACGACACAAGGACGCAAGCTCGGCAACCGGCTGCAAGGTGCCGACCTCGTTGTTGGCGAGCATCAGCGACACCAGCACCGTATCGTCCCGCAATGCTGAGGCCACCGCCGCCGGATCGGCGCGGCCGAAACGATCGACCCCGACGATGCTGAGGCTGATGCGCCCCTCGTTCTCGAGGGCCAGAACCACCTCGAGCACGGCCGGGTGCTCAACGGCCGAGGTGATGACGTGGCCGCCTCCGCGAGCCTCGACCAGCCCTCGAATCGCGAGATTGTTGGACTCCGAACCACCGGAGGTGAAGATCACCTCCGCGGGCCGGCAACCGAGACATCTCGCAACCCGCTCGCGCGCCTCTTCCAGCGCAGCCTTGGCCCTTCGTCCCTCGACATGGGTCGACGACGGATTTCCGAAACAGCCGGTGAGGTAGGGCCTCATGCATTCGGCCACCTTCGGATCGATGGGTGTCGTGGCGTTGTAGTCGAGGTAGATGAAACTCATTTGGGCAGTTTAACTGTTCAATTCTCGCCGTCGTAGCGGAGGCTTCGACGGCGAGAATTGAAGAAGAGGATTGAAGTCAGAGGCAAGTGTCGTTAACATGCCGAGGCTGGCTGCCGAGCGGCCCGCAATTCACTCCAACCTAACCCACGTGGAGGTCCAGCATGGCCAATGGAATCGTCCCTGTCCCGAAACCGATCAATGACCCGATCAGTTCTTATGCCCCGGGCTCGCCCGAAAAGGCGTCGCTCAAGGCGAAAATCAACGAGATGCTGGGCGAGGAGATCGAGATCCCTCTCATCATCGGCGGCAAAGAGGTCCGAACCGGTAACACTGCCAAGGCTGTGTGCCCCCACGATCATCGGCACGTCCTCGGCGTCTACCACAAGGCCGGCGAGGCCGAAGTCGCAAATGGCCGTCGACGCCGCGGCCGAGGCCTGGAAGGAGCTGGTCGGAGATGCCCTGGGAGCACCGAGCCGCCGTGATGCTCAAGGCCGCCGAATTGCTGCAGGGTCCATGGCGGGACACGCCTCAACGCCGCCTCCATGCTCAACCAATCGAAGACGTCGTATCCAGGCTGAAATCGACGCCGCATGCGAGCTCATCGACTTCTGGCGTTTCAATCCCTACTACATGCGTTTCATCTACGAGCAGCAACCCGAGTCGGCGCTCGGCCATCTGGGACTACGTCGAATATCGCGCCCTCGAAGGATTCGTTTTTGCGGTCACGCCGTTCAACTTCGCCTCGATTGCGGGTAATCTGCCGACCGCGCCGGCTCTGATGGGGAACACCGTGCTCTGGAAGCCGGCCTCGTCGACGGTCTTCGTCAACTGGCATTTGATGAAGCTCATGGAAGCCGCCGGCTTCCCGGCCGGCGTCATCAACTTCGTCCCGGGATCCGGCGGCCAGGTCGGCAACCCGGTCATGGCAAACCCCAACTTGGCAGGCATCCACTTCACCGGCTCGACTCCGGTGTTCCAGGGGATGTGGAAAACGATCGGCGACAACATCGCCAACTACCGCACCTATCCCCGCATCGTCGGCGAAACCGGCGGCAAGGACTTCGTCTTTGCCCACGAGTCAGCAGATCTGGATGCCCTGGCCACAGCTCTCGTTCGCGGAGCCTTCGAATACCAGGGTCAGAAGTGCTCGGCTGCGTCGCGAGCCTACATCCCGAGCTCGATCTGGCCGAAGGTGAAGGAGCTCGCGCTCGGCCAGATCTCAGAAATCAAAATGGGACCACCGACCGATTTCCGGAACTTCTTCAATGCGGTAATCGATGCCGGCGCCTTCCGCGACATTACCGCCTACATCCAGTACGCCAAGGACTCCTCGGATGCCGAGATCCTGTGCGGCGGCGAGTGGGATGACTCCGAGGGTTTCTTCATCCAACCGACAGTCGTCCAGACGACCGACCCACACTTCAAATTGATGGAGGAGGAGATCTTCGGCCCCGTCTTGACGGTCTACGTCTACGACGAGAACGACCTCGACGGCGCCCTCGAGCTCTGCGACACCACCTCGCCCTACGCTCTGACCGGTGCGATCTTCGCAGAGGACCGGCTGACGCTCGTGAAGATGGCGGACCGCCTCCGCCACGCCGCGGGGAACTTCTACCTCAACGACAAACCCACCGGCGCTGTGGTCGGTCAGCAACCGTTCGGCGGCGGCCGGGCGTCGGGCACCAACGACAAAGCGGGCTCGTATCTCAATCTGATCCGCTGGACATCACAGCGCACCATCAAGGAGAACTTCATTCCGCCGAAGCACTTCTCGTATCCGTTCATGGGCGAGGAGTGGAACGAATTCGGAATTTGGATTTAGAATTTGGATTTGCCCCCACCTGGGTAGGAATTCCCACCCACCCTCCCGGTGAAACTCAGAACCACACCCCCGCCTGACCGGCGGGGGTTTTCTTTCCCGGTGCCCGGCATGGTTTTCGGCAGATACGGATTTGACGACCTACCTGGAAGCACCGTCCTCAGAACCACGGAGCCACAAAGATCACAGAGTGCAACACGGAGAAAGATCTCTGTGCGACTCCGTGCCCTCTGTGTCTCTGTGGTGAATATCGGTTCCAGATCAGAATCTGAATGAGTTCCTCCGAACAAACACTCCCGGGGTGACCACGTCGCCCTCGCGATCCCTGTTCGCTGCCACTGGATCTACCGCTGCCACCGGTCTCTGAATCTGTACCTGAATTCTGCCACTGCTTCTGTCACCAGCTTCGTATGAATCTCCATCACCCCAATTTCCGGATGAACCTCTAATTGATACGTACAGGGCCATTCTTCATGCGATCGCCGGTTCCAGCACATCGGCCAGGACGCGCCCCAAACGGCGGATGCCTTCGGCGATGCGGTCCTCCGGCATGGCCGAGAAGTTGAGGCGCATCGTATTCTCGTGCCCGCCGTTGGCGAAGAACGCGCCACCGGGGACAAAGGCGACGATCTTCCTCGAGGCTGAGCTCGAGCAGCTTTCGGGCATCGACGCCGGCCGGCAGCTCCACCCAGAGGAACAGTCCACCGGCGGGTCTGGTGAAGCGGATATCTTCAGGGAAGTTCTCCTCGATCGCGGCCACCATCGCCCGGCATCGGGACCGGTAGACCTGTCGAATCCGCGCGATGTGGCCTTCGAAGTCGCACTCAGTGATGAATCGCTCGGCGAGAAGTTGGGAAAGGCTCGAGGTGTGAAGGTCTGCGCCCTGTTTGGCGAGCACGTACTTCCGTACCAGAGAGCTTTCGGCCACCACCCACCCGAGCCGCATACCGGGCGAAAGGAGCTTCGAAAGCGTTCCCAGGCGCACGACGACGCCTTGATCGTCAAACGTCGCCACCGCGGGAAGCGGTGTCCCTTCGAAACACAGCTCGGCATATGGCGAGTCCTCGATGACGGTGACGCCGTACCGTGTCCCGAGCTCGACCAGCTCTCGACGGCGGTCGAGCGACCACCTCCTGCCGCTCGGGTTCTGAAAATCAGGCACCGTGTAGATGAGTTTCACGCGGTCCGTCTCGGCGAGGCGTCGCTCCAGGTCCGCGGGAATCATCCCGTCGTCGTCGGTCGCCACCTCCACGAAACGCGGTTGGTAGGCCCGAAAGGCGTTGATTGCTCCGAGGTATGTCGGGCTTTCACACAGAATGGCGTCGCCTTCGTCGAGAAAGACCTTGCCGGTCAGATCGAGGGCCTGTTGCGAGCCGCTGACCACCAACACCATGTCCCGAGTCACCGCCTCGTTCGACTGCCTTTGTACTCGTTCCGCGATGATGTCCCTGAGCGTGGGTAAGCCTTCGGTGGGCGCATACTGCAGGGCCCGCACGCCGTCCTCGAGCAGACAGCTGCTTTGCCAACTCCGCCATCTCACGCGCAGGCAGGAGTTCGGAAGCCGGCAAACCACCGGCAAATGAAATCACCTCCGGCCGCTGCGTGACTTTGAGGATCTCACGGATATCCGAGGCCCGCAGGTGCCGCATCCGTCTGGCGAAACGTTTCTCTGGATTGTTCATACAAAGCCCTCCCAGTCTCAGACGATCGGCGATGTGGCCACACCATCGACTCGGCGCCGCTGAACCCGAGCCGTCTCCCGAAGAGCATCGCACAGCCGTTCCACGCCCTCTCCAATCGATTCCTCGCAGCAGTGAGTGAAATTCAGCCGGATCGCGTTCTCCGGCGGATCCGCGGCGAAACACGCCCTTCCCGGCAGAAAACTGACGCCGCGAGCTGCTGCGTGGGCCATCAGTGTCGATTGCTCGATTCCGTCGGGGAGTTTGCACCAGATATAAAAGCCACCACGAGGGACATCAAAGCGAAGTTCCATGGATTCTTCCCGCCCCAAAGCTCCAGCCATGGCATCCCGGCGTCGGCAGTAGGCACCCTTCAAACGTTCGACATGGGCGGCAAAATGCCCGTTGCTGACGAAACGTTCGAGCAGATACTGGCCGAAGCTGTTGGAGTGCAGGTCCGCACTCTGCTTCACCTGGACCAGCTGCCGGAGGACTACCGGCGGGACGACGAAGTAGCCGATCCGGAGGCCGGGCAGCACGACCTTTGAAAAGGTGCTGAGGTACAGCACCTGGTCGTGCTCGTCGAGGGCCTTGAGCGACGGAAGGGCATCACCTTGATACCGCAGTTCCGAGTACGGGTCATCCTCGAGGATCGGCACCTGCCAGCGCGCTGCCAACTCGAGCAGACAACGCCGTCGATCGAGGCTCATCACGGCTCCGGACGGATTCTGGAAGGTGGGCAGTGTGTAGATGAGCTTCGGACGGTGGTGCTCCAGAACGGAGGCCAGAATGTCGGTGCGCATGCCGTCCTTGTCCAGGGGAACTCCGATGACCCTGGCCTGCGCAGCACGAAATGCCTGGAGCGCCCCGACGTAGGTCGGCTCCTCCACCACGACGACATCACCCGGATCGATGAATACCCTGGAAGCCAGATCGAGCCCCTGCTGTGAGCCGGAGAGAACGAGCACCTCAGAAGTCTTGGCGTGAATTCCGCGCGAGGTCACCCACCGAGCCAGCGTCTCGCGAAGCGGCGTATGACCTTCGGTCGGGCAATGGAGGAATGGCGCAGAGCCTGAATCTCGCATGATCTCGGCCGTCAGCCCCTCCAGTGTTTCCAAAGGCAGCAATTCCGGCGCCGGCAACCCGATCGAAAAGGAGATCACGTCTTTTCGCTCCGCCGCAGCGAGCAGTTCTGCGATGATCGGATCGTACGAACGCGCTGCGCTCTCGCGAAAGAGCTGGCGCCACGGCACACCGACGGCTTGAAGCGGAGCCGAAGGCGGTCGAATGACCGCTGTTCCACGGCCCACGTGGGAGTCTACGAGACCGAGCGCCTTGAGCTCGCGGTAGGCGTTCAGCACGGTGGAACGATTCACCCCCAACGAGTCAGCCAAGCGCCGTTCCGGAGGCAGCCTGAAACCCTCCGGCAACGCACCGGTGTGGATCATCTCCTGGATTCGACGTACGACCTGGCGGTAGATCGGTTCATCGCTGGACCTGTCGATTGAGATATCCAAATCCCCCTCCATGTCAACCGTGTTGGGTTGCGGTTCGGCCACTCACGCGCAGGTATTCTCGATGGGAGACCGGAGAGTCTTCTGAAGCCCCGCTCCCGGATCGTCGTAACCGAGCAAACCCCAGCAGTGCCCGCAGCTCCACTGTTCCAGGGACGGCGCCACGCGAACCCGCCTGCAGCCATTGATCCGGGCGATACCCTCGGCGAACCGAACCAACCGCGAACCAAATCCGCGGTCATTGTGGTCGGGATCGACAGCCAGGACTCGGATCGTGGCCTGCACGAGCCGACCGCTTCCGGCCCAGACCATCTCCAGACCGAGCACCGCTCGCGGCTCGCTCTCTTCTTCCGCAATCAGGATCCGACCGTTTGGGTGTTCCGGAAACCGGCGCAAATTCTCACAGACCTCCGCCACCCACGGCCGTCGATCATTGAGGTGCCTGTTTTCAAGCTCTTGCCGACTTGCGTGTCGTATTTGCATCGCAGCACCTCCCATCTCAGAACATTGGCATCATCCATTTATGAAGATATACCCTTGATTTCGGACGTCAACCTCCAATATCTGCAAATTGGAACCAGCCAATTCGCGAATCTCACCGTCCAATTCACACAGATCGGCGGTTTCCTGCACCAGCCCGGCCGGGTTAGGATCACAGTATGGACTCGACAATCCTCGACGGCATCCGGAACGCGGCCTCGGCGGTCCAGGGCGCGGAAGCACTGCTCATCACTGCCGGTGCAGGAATGGGAGTGGACTCCGGCCTCCCGGACTTTCGCGGCGACAAGGGCTTCTGGCGCGCCTACCCGCCGATGGAGCGGCTCGGAATCTCGTTCTTCGATATGGCCAACCCGCTGTGGTTCTCTCGTGATCCCGAGCTCGCATGGGGCTTTTATGGGCACCGGCTGAACCTCTACCGCGGGACAACACCACATGCCGGCTTCGACATCCTCAGGGCCTGGGGCGAAACCGCCAGGCACAGTTGTTTCATTTTCACCTCGAATGTCGACGGCCAGTTTCAAACCGCCGGATTCGACCGGGACCACATTCTCGAGTGCCACGGATCGATCCACCACCTCCAGTGCACGACGCCGTGCACCCAGGAGATCTGGGACACCGAATCTTTCGAGATCGCGGTTGAAGAAGAGAGCTTTCGCGCTCTGTCGGTCTTGCCGGAATGTCCGCGATGCGGCTCCCTCGCCCGTCCAAACGTGCTCATGTTCAACGACTGGCACTGGATTCCCCACCGCACCTCCTCACAAGAACGCCATTTCGAAACCTGGCTCGACAGAGCCGCCGGGTCGAAGGTCGTCGTCGTGGAACTCGGGGCCGGTTCAGCGGTCCCAACCGTCCGTATGACCTCGGAACGCGCGGCCACCCGCTTGGGCGGCACCCTGATTCGAATCAACCCCCGCGAACCCCAGGTCCCACACGGCCACATCGGCATTCCGCTGAATGCGCTGGAGGCGCTGCAGGCAATTGACGACCATCTGAGTTTAGACTGAACTGAAATTTCGGATTTCGGATTTCGGATTTTCGCCCGCCTTCCCATAGTCAGCACTGAGTTTGCCGGCAGAAGAGCACGATCGGCGGAGGTGCCATCTTTTGCATTGTCCGAACTTCAAATTTCCAGTTGCGAGATCGATGTGGTCGGTCAATGCTAAAGGTGGCTCCGCGCGGGAAGCGCAATCGCAGAAGAACGCGTTCAAAAATGGAGCGCCTACCCTCAGCAACGATTGCGGACAATCGGGATTGGAACGGGATCGGAATCGGGATCGGGATCGGGATCGGACAAGGTATGATGCCGCACTGGAGGACTGAGATGGCAAAACTCTGGATTTTACGGGGTGACCACGAGGCTCCCGGGTGGAACGAGTTGCGAAAGGCCTACGAGGACGAAAAGGTCGATATCATTCACCTTGACGCCAAAGTCTGGGCAATTGTCAATGCCGAGGATGAACCTGCCGGCTACGAAGGCCTGCACGCCGAGGAGCCGGCCGACGGCATGTACATCGACCCGAATGGGTCGCCTCTCTATCTGCTCGGTGGCGCCGTCGTCACCACGGCGGAAGAACTCATCGACGGCCTCGGCGACAAGGCTCAAGAAGTGCTGAGCGCGACGGGCGATGCCGAGACCACTCTCACCCGGCTCGGTCGGGTCTACTGAAGTTCGTCATGCGGCGTCGCATCATCACGTTGGTCTTGGTCTGGTCCATCGGGGCTGCAGGAATGGCCGCAGCGCAAACCGTCGAGTGGCAATATGGGGGACGCCTGCTCTATCTCAACACCGACGCCTCCAGCGACATGCTCGGCGACACCGGCTACTCCTTCGACGTCAGCTCGAGCCTGGGAATTGACTTCGACGCCACAGTGAAGTTTTCGAATCTCTTCGCTGCAGAGTTTTCGATCGGAGGTTCAGCACCCCGGCTGCAAGCCGTTGGGGGAGACTGCTGTGCAACGATCGACGCCGGTAGGCTCTGGCTGGTTCCGCTGACGGCAACCGTGCAATACCACCTGCAGATCTACGGACCCTGGGATCCCTATGTGGGCCTCGGCTTCACGTGGATCGTTCCGTTTTACAGTCTATCGGACGATCTTCGCGCAGCCGGTCTGACTGATGTCTCATTCGAGGGCGGCCCGGGGATTGCAGCCCAGGTGGGCTTCAACTACCAGATGGACAACCGCTGGTATGTCAATTTCGATCTGAGATATCTCGGCGCGTCTCTCGAAGCGCGAGCCAAAACTGACGAGGAAGATATCCCGACGGTAGATGTGGACATCAACCCGTTCGTGATCGGCCTCGGGATCGGCTATAGGTTCTAGCCAGCAGGTTCTGACCGTCTCCGTACCCGACGATTCAGCGGCAGTTCAGGTTCTACCGATTTGGACGCCCTCTTTTGCGAGCGCTGTCCCGCGTGGTTGCCCCCCTTGACGATCTTATGGACCTGATGCCTTAGCCACTTGAAAGTCAGTACTCCCAAAATCGTCAAGGACGGCACGCCCGATCAGCGCGCTTTTCTGCGAGAGTCTTCCCGCGGCTTGATCGCGGCGGAGCCCAAAGCGCTCTGCGCACTGTGGATTGCCTGGGAAGGTCGAGGGCGAGGATTTTCTCAATGACGCTTCAGGATCCGAAATAGCTCCAGCTGATGGCGATTGAGATTCTGTGTCCTCTTGCACCGTGTCCTGTGGTGGTTCGGGACCCGCCTCATCGACTCCGGGATGAGCCGAACGCGCCGTTGTTTCGACGTTATTGCGCGACCGGCTCGTCGGCAAAATCATCTGGATCGAACTCGCCGCCATCGGCGTGCTTCTTCATCTGCTCGCGCACCATCTGGATGTGCTCGACCTCTTCCTGCCGCAGCTCGGTAAAGAGCTCGCGGACTTCGGGATCTTCAACCTCGGGGAGGGCGCCGTCGAAGAACTCGAAGGCCTTGGTCTCGGCAGCCAACGCCACATCGAGCGCATCCTGCATGGTCATGAAGGTCTTGGCAACTTCATACCCAGGTGCTTCCACATCCCACAACATCGAACGATCGACAGTCACCGCCTGGTCGCCGAAGAGCTCCCGCCGTTTCGCGCCCAACTCCTCTCCGTGCTTGGCCTCGCAATCGACCATGAATCGGAAGAATCTGGCAGCGTCTTTCGTGTTGTGAAGCTCCAGATTCTCTGCGAGCTCACGATAACGCTCTTCTGCTTCCTCTTCGACCAACACGGCGAGGTCGAGGGCGTCCTTGATCGACAGACTCCCGAAATCGATATCTACGCTCATGCTTTCCCTATCCTCCTGTGGCGTCTCGGCGCTTCAGATCTGGCCAGCTGGCATCACCCGAGGATGACGCCGCGCTGTGAGGTCGAAATGAACTCGAGCACCAGATCGACGTCCTCCTGGCCTGCGAGCTCTGCAGAGATGAGTTCCATCGCTTGCGACGTATTGAGTTTCGGATCACGCAGGAGCCGCCACATTTTCTTGAGCGCCTGGCGGCTCTCAGGAGAAAAACCCTTGCGTTCGAGACCAATCGTGTTCGGCCCATAGCACTTGGCAGGCCGGTTACCGACCGTGCTCATGTAGGGCAGGCAGTCCTTGTTCGCAGCGGTGAAGCCTCCGAGAAACGCGTGTGGTCCCACGCGCGTGAATTGGTGGATCGCCGAAAATGCGCCGACGGTCGCATGATCGCCAACCTCGACATGGCCGGCCAGGGTGGCGCTGTTGGCGAAAACCGTATTCGAACCTACATGGCAATCGTGGGCAACGTGCGCATAGGCCATGAAAAGGCTGCCGCCGCCGATGGTCGTGATGCCTCCCCCGCCCGGCGTCCCACGGTGGAGAGTCACGAATTCGCGAAAAAAATTATCGTCACCAATATCGAGCATCGTAGCCTCGCCCGCATACTTGAGATCCTGGGGCGGTGCTCCCACCGAACAGTGACTTTCGAATCTATTGCCGGCACCAACTGAAGTTCCGCTCGCGAACCGGCAGAACGGTCCGATCTGGCACCCGGCGCCAATCTTCACTCCGCCTTCGATGACGGTGTAAGGCCCCACCACAACGCCGTCGCCGATATCCGCCGTAGCGTCCACAATCGCTGTTGGATGGACATCCGAACTCATCAACGATCTCCGAGAGCAGACATCATATCCGCCTCGCACACGACCTCATTTTCTACCAGTGCCCGGCCGTGGATCTTCGCGAAATTGCTCCGCTTCGCGATGACCTCGACTTCGAAAATCACCTGGTCGCCGGGCACCACGGGTTTGCGGAAGCGGCAGTTGTCGATGCCGGTGAAGAAAATGAGTTTGTCCGAACGATCTTCCACCTGGCTGAAAAGCAGATAGCCACCCGCCTGGGCCATCGCCTCGACGAGAAGCACTCCCGGCATGACGGGAGCCCCTGGAAAATGGCCAAGGAAATGGGGCTCGTTGATGGTGACGTTCTTGACAGCCCGAATCGTTGACTCACCCATTTCCAGCACCCGATCGATCAGCAGGAAGGGATACCGGTGCGGCATCACGCTCAAGATATCGGTGATGTCGTTCATCTCTTGGACTCCTCGAGGTCTGAAAGTCGCGCCTCGAGCTCCTTGACCTGTTGTCGAAGCCCATCGAGACGCTGAATATTGGCGTTGGTTTTCAACCATTCGCGGTGGGGCCGACCCGGATGACCCGACAACATCACACCGTCGGGGACGTCCTTCGTGGCCACGGCCCGCGCAGCCAGAACGACACCACTGCCGATATCTATGTGACCGACGCATCCGGCCTGGCCGGCAATGACCGTATGGTGGCCGATCTTGGTCGAACCCGAGATCCCCGACTGCGCCACCAGCAGGCAGCGCTTCACCGACCTGGACGTTGTGGGCGATCTGCACCAGATTGTCCACCTTGGTGCCGCGTCCGATTCGGGTTTCCCCGAGGGCGGCACGGTCTACGCAGACGTTGGCGCCGAGCTCCACGTCGTCTTCGAGCACGACGATGCCCACTTGCGGAACCTTGTGGTGCATCCCGTCGACCGTTGCGAACCCGAAACCGTCGGACCCGATCACCGTCCCGGAGTGGATCACGCAGCGGTCGCCGATCCGGCATCCGTCCTCGACCACAACCCGTGGGTGCAAGACACTGCCGTCGCACCGACCACGACATCCAGGCCGAGCACACATCCGGCGCCGATCGCACTGCCGGCCCCAATCGAAGATCCCGCTCCGACGTACAGCCAGTGGGCCGACGCTGGCGTCTTCGCCAAGCTCGACGTCCTCCGCCACCACCGCCGACGGATGGACTCCAGGCGGAGGCGACTCGCTGCGGGTAGAAGTACTCGAGAGCGCGTGCCAACGCCAGATAAGGTTCCGGGCACACCAGGAGATTCCTACCCGGTAGCAACGAAGCGTCGGCAACCAAAATGGCGCCGGCTCGCGAAGAAACGCGCCTCCTCCACGTATTTCGGGTTGTGGAGGAAGCTCAGGTGCTCCTGCTCCGCGGTGTCCAGGGGGCGCACACCTTTGATCTCATGGTTTCCATCCCCGACGATTTCCGCACCGAGAAGGTCAGCGAGGTCCGAGATGCGCGCTGAACGACTCACTGGCGGTGTTGAATCGCCGGATCACTTCATCGGTGATGTCGATCGTCTCGTCAGCGTAGACCAGTCCGGACTGGAACTTGTTGAAGATCAGGGTGATGCCCCTGCTCCTTGCCAACCTGGTTGATGATCGGCAGGATCCGCTGCTTCGAGCCCGCCGAGCTCGCGGCGGCGCGCATCGTCGAGCTCGCGCTTGGCATCGTCCTCGAATCTGCGGATGCGCGATGCGTCTTGTCCTCGATCTCCTTGTTCAGCTCCGCGAGCCGCTCCTCGGACAGGGTGAAGCGTTGCTTGTTGAACTGGTCTTGAAGGGTCGCGAGCTCCTGCTGCAGGTGCCGGCCTTCCTCGACCTTGGCGTCCGGCAACGCTCTTTCAGCTTCTGGAGCGCCTCCTTGCCCGGATCGGACTCGGTCACCACCCGTTGCACGTCGATCACCGCGATCTTTGATCTGCGCGGCGGCCGGAACGGCAACCGCGATGGCCGAGCGCGACCATCACCGCTCGCTACGAATCACTGAACGATGTCATTTCTATCCTCCAGATTGATCTTGGTTCTAGAATGTCGTTCCGATCGAGAACTGGAAGTCGCTGTTCTTCTCGTCCGGGAACGGATCGAGATTGATAGCCATAAATGAAGCGGATCGGGGCCTGGAAGATCGGCAGGAAGATCCTCAACTCGACCCGGTCGGTCCTACGCCAGAGGCTGAAATCCCAACCCTGCTCCGCGTCGTAGGTGTTTCCCATATCGGAGAAGAACACCAGCTTCACCGGCCCACCGACCCTGAACTGGTACTCCAGATTGAACAGCCAGTAGCGATCGCCACCGATCCGCGATCCTCCCGGTCAGTAAAGAAATATTCGCCCGTCTGCGGTCCGCGGCAGGACCGAGTAGTACGGCAAACCGCGCAGGGTGCGATCGCCGCCGAGGCGGTACAGCTCATAGACCGGTATCTCCGAATCGTCGTAGGTGAAGAACTGGCCGACCTCGGCGTTGAAGGCGAAGGTGAACTTCTTGCTCATCGGGATGAACAGGGTGAAGGTGACCTCCGGGCGGACGTAGTCGAAATCTCCGCCGAGGGGCCGCCGGCCATGCGGAGCCGGCCGTGAACGTCTGTCCGCGGTTGGGGTCGAAGGGGTCGTCGCGACTGTCTATGTTGTAGCCGGGCGTGAACGAATCGGTCTTCCCGCTGAAGACCTCGAAGGCCCGCTCGAAGGTCGCTCCATCGACCGGCGGAATGTCGATCGGGGCGCACGTGGCCGCCTGTCGGTCACCCGACTGCCCGACGCTGGTGACGCGATACCGCGAGTAGACATCCTCGAAACGCCAGGAATCCGGAAACCGACGAAAAGGTCCGACACCGAGACCCATCGAGACGGTCAGGCCCGGTCGTCTCTCGCGATACGATGATCCGCCGACTGTCGAGTAGTCGATGGCGCTTGAAGATCGACGCCGCCGAGCAGGATCCGCCGATCGAGGAAGTAGGGCTCGGTGAAGGACAGCGTGTAGTAGTCCGCTCGGCGGCCGATCTGCACCGACACTCCCAGGGTCTTGCCGCGGCCCAGGAAGTTCCGGGTGTTGAACTGGCCTGGGCGAAGAAGCCGTCGAGCTCGGAGTATCCGGCGCCGAACTGGATGTCGTTGCGGCCCGACCTCGTTGCCCTTGACCGTGACGTTGACCTCTTGTTCTCGTCGTCGAAGTCGAACTCGAGAGGCTCTTCTTCGAGCTTCCAGTAGCCGAGGGCGTTGACCTTGAAGACCGACGCGCGGAAGATCGCCCATGGTCATGTAGTCGCCCTCCGAGATGCGAAACTCCCGCCGCAGCACCTTGTCCCTGGTGGTCGTGTTGCCGACGAACTCGAGCCGGCCGAGTCGGAAGCGGTCGCCCTCGAAGACGTCGATGACGACGTCGACGATGTGTTCCTCGCCCTCACGGTCCGTCAGCACCTGGTTGGTGTAGGCGTAGATGTAGCCCGAGTTGTGGTACAGTCGCGGACCTTCTCCATGCCCGCTTCGATCACCTTGTGGTTGTAGGTCTGCCCGTGCTTGACCTCGAAGATGCTGCGCGAGGCGCTCGGCGTTGAAGATCGTCGACGCCTTCGACCTCGAGATCGCCGAGCATGTAGGGCTCGCCCTCCTCCACCGGGATGGTGATGTGCAGCCGGTAATTCTTCTTCTTCAGCGTCTCGGCGTCGGGCTTCTTGGCGACGAGCTCGAGCTCGGGCTGGCCGACCTTGATGTCCTTGTAGCCGTGATTCATGTAGAACTTACGCAGGTTGTCGCGATCCTCGTCCCACGCCTCCTCGGAGTAGATGATCTTGTCGCCGAACACTGTAGAGCTCTGTCTTCTTGGTCTTCTTGAGGGCGCCGCGGAGCTTCGAGTCGGAGAAGACCTCGTTGCCGACGAAGTCGATCACGTCGATCTTGACCTTGCCGCCCTCGTCGATCTGAAGACCACCTTGCGCTTGTTCGGTGGGACTCCTCGACCTGATAGGCGATCCGGCCGAACGGTAACCCTCGACGTCGTAGATCTCCTTGATGGCGGTCTCGATACGCGACAGCTGCGCCATCTTCAGGGGCACGTTGCGCGGCACCTCGACGCCCCGCTCGTCGAGCTTGTCCTTGAGGTCCGGTGGTCTTGATCTTCTTGTTGCCCTCGAACACGACCGATCGTCACGAAGGGCCGCTCCTCGACGACGATGTACAGGATGACCTCGCCGTCCTCCATCTCCTCCAGCTCGATCCGCACGTCCTCGAAGAGGCCCGAGTCCCACAGCCGGTGAAAGCCCTCGGCGATCGAGCTCGAGATCGAGCGGATCGCCCGGCTCGAGCCCGAGGTAATAGGACACCGTGTCCAGCGGTCAGGGTCATGCCGCCCTCGACGACGATGTCGGCGATGATCGGCAGCTCGTCTCGTGCTGCAGCTGCCGGCGCGCTGGGCCGACCGAAAGCGAGCAGCACGACGCAGCAATCATAACGCCGGCAGCTCTCACGGGCTCTCCTGGACCTGAGCCACGACGTCGCGATCGCTCTCGACGACCGGCCGCCGTCCTCGAGCCGACATCTTCAAGTGGACGCTCTGGCACCGCGGTGCTGATCAGATAATCCGCCACCGCATCCTCGACCCACAGCTTGACCAGTCGCCGCAACGGCCGGGCGCCGGCCTGCGGATCCATCCCGCACTGCTCCATCAACCATGCCGGCAACGTCGGGATCGAACTCGAGAGTCGATCTTTTGCCGGCAAGAACTCCGCGGTCTCCTGCAGCAGGATGCCGCGCGACCTCCAGCATGCTGTCTTCGCTCGAGAGCATCGAAGACGATGACGTCGTCCAGCCGGTTGAGGAACTCGGGTGGAAAGTGGCGCCGGAGCTCCCGGTCGACGATCTCGCGAACTCTGCGCGACTCGCATGCGCCTGCCCTCGCCAAAACCCATTCGGTCGTCGTCGACGATGTCGCGGCTGCCGAGGTTGGAGGTCATGATGATCAGCGTATTCGTGAAGTCGACCACGTTGCCGTAGTTGTCGGTGAGGCGGCCGTCCTCGAGCACCTGCAGCAGCAGGTTGTAGATATCCGGGTGGGCCTTCTCGATCTCGTCGAGCAGAATCACCGAGTAGGGGTTGCGGCGCACCTGCTCGGACAGCTGGCCGCCCTCCTCGAAACCCACATAGCCCGGAGGCGAACCGATCAGCCGCGACACCGTGTGCTTCTCCATGTACTCGGACATGTCGAAGCGCACCAGTCGGCGGGGATCCTGGAACAGGAAGCCGGCGAGCTGCCGGGCCACCTCGGTCTTGCCGACCCCCGAGGGCCCGAGGAAGATGAACGATCCGATCGGCCGGTCGGGACTGGTCACCCCGAGCCGGCTGCGGCGGATGGCGCGGGCCACGGCCTCGATGGCGTCGTCCTGACCGACGACCCGCTGGCGCAGAATCTCCTCCATCCGCTGCAGCCGTTCGGCCTCGTCCTCCTCGAGGGCGGTGACCGGAATGCCGGTCCAGGAGGACACCACCTCCTCGATGTCGGCGCGGTCGACGACGCCTGCTCGGGCGGCTCGTCGGCATGGGTGCTCTCGAGCATCTCGAGCTCTTCGCGCAGCCGCAGCTCCTCCTCCCGCAGATCAACGGCGACGCTCGAAGTCCTTGCGCGAGATCGCGTCCTTCATCTGCGCCACCACTCGGCGGATCTCCGTGTTGCACCCGGCGACAGCGACGTGGTCGAGGACACCTGCCGCAGCTTGACCCGCGCCCCGGCCTCGTCGATGACGTCGATGGCCTTGTCCGGAAACGACCGGTCGGTGATGTAGCGCGCCGGCATGGGCAACCGCGGCCGCGATGGCCTCGTCGCGTGTAGCGAACGCCGTGGAACTCCTCGTAGCGGGACTGCACGCCGCGCAGGATCTCGACGGTCTCCTCTTCGGTCGGCTGGCGGATCGTGACCGCCTGAAAACGCCGCGACAAGCGCCCGGTCCTTCTCCACGTACTTGCGATACTCGCGCACGGTGGTGGCGCCGATGCAGGTGATCTCGCCGCGCGACAGGGCCGGCTTGAGAATATTGGCGGCATCGAGCGAGCCCTCGGCCGAACCGGTGCCGATCAGCGAGTGGATCTCGTCGATGAAGATGATGATCTCAGGGTGGTCCTGCAGCTCCTTGAGCAGGCCCTTGAGCCGCTCCTCGAACTGGCCACGGTACTTGGTGCCGGCCACCAGCAACGACAGGTCGAGGGCGAGGATGCGCCGATCCGCCAGCAGCGTCGGCACCGATCCATCGACGATGCGGGTCGCCAGACCCTCGACGATGGCGGTCTTGCCGACGCCGGCCTCGCCCAGCAGCAGCGGGTTGTTCTTGGTCCGGCGGCAGAGGATCTGGATGATCCGCTCGACCTCCTGTCGCGGCCGATCAGAGGATCGAAGCCCCCTTCGGCAGCCAGCATGGTGAGATCGCGCGAGTACTCGGCGATATGCGGCGTGGCCTGCGTCGGTCGCTTCGGCCTCGAGCTCGCGGCCGCGCCGGACGACCTCCTCGCGAAGCTCGAAGAGCTCGAAGCCGTCGCGCGTTCAGGTACTGAGCCGCGGTGCAGTCCTCGGCCCGCAGCAACCCGAGCAGCAGGTGCTCAGATCCCGACGCTCGCGTGGCCCATGCTCTCTGCCTCGTGAACCGCAAAAGCGAGGGCCTTCTTGGTCTCTTCGGCCAAGCGGCAGGTCCGGCGAGGTGCTCACCCGTTCCAGCGTGACTCGATCGCCGAGCAGCTCCTCCCGAAGCTCGCGCGCGTCCACGCCCTGTTTCGTCGAGCAACTCGCTGAAGGCAGGATCCGCCTCGCGCAGCATGCCCAGCAGCAGGTGCTCCGAGCCGATCGACCTGCTACTCGTCCGGCTCGCTTCGTAGCGAGCAAAGAACAGGCTGCGGCGGACGTGCTCGTTAAATCTTTCGAACATGGTCGAAATTTTCGCCCGCAGGCGCGAGGCGGAAGACGCGGTCGCACATGCGGGCCATGTCCTCGTCGTGGGTCACTATAATTGATGTCAATCCTGCCATCAAATGCAGCTCCCGCACGAGGTCGAAGACCTGCTCGGAGTTGGCGCGATCGAGATTGCCGGTCGGTTCGTCCGCGAGCAGCAGCCGCGGCTTCATGGCCAGCGCTCTGAGCCACGGCGACCCGCTGCTGCTCACCACCCGAAAGCTGGTCCGGGAAGTGGTGTGCGCGGTCACTCGAGCCCCACCGCGTCGAGCAGCTCGCCGGCCCGCGCTCGTGCTGCCGTGGCGCCCTGCACCACCGATCCGCAGCGGCAGCGCCACGTTGTCCAGAGCATCCAGCTCGTCGAGCAGGTGGTGATGCTGGAAGACGAAGCCGATCATCCGATTCCGGATTCGGGCGCGCTCTTCGCCGTCGAGCTCGCCGATCGTCTCGTCCGTCGAGCTCGAGATACCCCTCATCCGGCCGATCGAGCAGGCCGATGAGATGCAGCAGCGTGCTCTTGCCGACCCCTGAAGGCCCGACAACGGCCAGCAGTCTCGCCCTGCCTGATCGTCGAGATCGAGGTCCTTCGAGACCTCGACCCGGGTGGCGCCGGTGCCGTAGCCCTTGCTCACGCCCACGCAGCTCGACCAGGCGGTCGCTCACTCATAGCGCAGTCCCTCGGCCGGCTCTCGGCGCGCGACCAGCCGCGACGGCAGCCACGAGGCCGCTGCCGCGAGAGCCCAGCGCCGACGAGCCATCACCAACGCGACCATCCGGGTCCACCCGGAACGGCACCGACGAAACCACGAACACCCCGCGCGGCAGCGGCAGCGCCCGGATGCGATCGAGCGCCAACGATATGGCAGACACCCAGGACGGCACCGACCACCGACCCGACCATCCCGATGCCGAGACCGAGCAGCGAGGAAGAGCCGCCGGAGCGCGTTCGGCACCATGCCGAGCCTGGCCAGCACCGCGAGATCGGTTCGTTTCTCGGCCGCCACCATGGCCACGTTGCAGAGCAGATTGAGGGCGGCCACGACCAGCATCAGCCCCACGGCCACGAAGATCATCACCCGCTCGAGGGCCAGGGCGAGCAGCAGCGGCCGGTGAAGCTCTTCGAGACCCTCGCACCTCAACGGTCTTGCAGCTCGCCGGCCAGCACCTCTCGCAACCCGCGCGCCCAAGCCCCAGGGATCGTCAGGATCACGAAGCTCGATGGCCTCGACCACTGCCTCACCCCACAACAGACGCTGCGCCAGCTCGAGGGGAAGCCGAACCGCGCCCGACTCCGCTCCGGGTTCCGGTGATGCACGCCGGCGACCTCGACCCGCAGCCCGAACCGGCAGCGGCCCCATAGGGGTCAGCCGCTGGCGGGGCGAGATCACCTGCACCTCGTCGCCCCTGCCGACCCCGAGCCGGGCGGCAAGGATCGTGGTCGATCGCCACATCGAGGGCGTCAGAGCGGCCGACCACCGATGCCGGAACGGCATCCGTCGGCGACGAAACCAGGCACGTACCACGCACGACCTGCACCATCTCCACATGCCGGCAAGCTCGTCTTGCAAGACCGAGGCCAACTTCGACGGATCTTGCGAGCCGCCGGCCATCCGCCGGGACGACACGGGCGTGGGCGCGCGGCCGACGATCTCGGCACGGATGCTCGACTGAAAGCCCTCGAGCAGGGCCAGGGTGACCACCAGGGCCATGACGCCAAGACCGAGACCGACCAGCGAAATCAGGGTCACCGTCGCGACGTGGGTCCGTCGGCGAAGCCCGATCAGGTAGCGCCGCGCAAGGTGCAGTTCAGCGGACACGTTTCCCGGCCCCTTCTCCAAGAACCCGGATTGACGTCCGGCTGGCCGCACTGCCCGGCCCGAAGCGCAGCCTCGCTCGCCGGTGTTCACTCCGCACCGCACCGACGGCTCCGGTCTCACTCCCGCGGCCGCAGCAGCGGAAAGAGGATGACGTCGCGGATCGAGGTCTGGTTGGTCAGCAGCATGACCAGGCGATCGATCCCGATGCCCTCGCCACCGGTCGGCGGCATGCCGTGCTCGAGTGCGAGAACGAAGTCCTCGTCAACGACACCTCCCTGTTCGGCGGCCTGCTCCTCAAGGCGGCGCCGCTGCTCGGCCGGATCGTTGAGCTCGGTAAAGGCGTTGGCGATCTCGAGCCCGCCGATGAAGAGCTCGAAGCGCTCCACCACATCGGGATCGTCCGGCGTCGATTTGGCGAACGGCGAGATGTCGCGCGGAAAGTCGATGATGAAGGTCGGGTTGATCATCTTCGGTTCCGCCGTCATCTCGAAGAGCTCGGCGAAGAGCTTGCCGTCCGAACGTTCGTCGATCCGTTCGCACATCGAGCTCGGCGCGCCGCCGCCTCCATCGCTGCGGCGGTCGGTCAGATCGTCCGGTGTCAGATCCGAGTACTCGAGAATCGCGTCGCGCAGCTCAGCCGGCGCCACGGCCGGCTGAAGTCGATCGTATGCTCTCCCCACTCGACTTCGAGCGTGCCGATCGATCTCCTCGGCAACACCGTGTCACCAGCTCCTCGGTGAAGTCCATCAGGAGCTCGTAGTCGGCGTAGGCCCAATAGAACTCGAGCATCGTGAACTCGGGGTTGTGCCGGGTCGAGATCCCCTCGTTGCGGAAGTTCCGGTTGAGCTCGAAGACCCGCTCGAAGCCGCCGACGATCAGCCGCTTGAGATAGAGCTCCGGCGCGATGCGCAGGTAGAGGTCGAGGTCGAGGGTGTTGTGGTGGGTCACGAAGGGCCGCGCCGTGGCGCCGCCGGGGATCGGCTGCATCATCGGCGTTTCGACCTCGATGAAACCCGGCAGCCTCGAGAACGGCGGCGGATGCGAAGAAATGATCTCGGATCGAATCTCGAAGACCTCTCGTGACTGCGGGTTGGCGAGCAGGTCGAGGTAGCGCTGGCGAGCACGCGCCTCGCGGTCCGCGAGCCCGTGGTATTTCTCCGGCAAAGGGCCGCAACGCCTTGGCGAGCACCTCGAGCTTGCTGACCGCCACGCTGAGTTCGCCGGCGCGGGTCCGAAACACCGTTCCCTCGACACCCACGAAATCGCCGAGGTCGAGAAGCTTGAATACCTGCCACGACATCTCGTCAAGGTCGTTCTTTCGCAGGTAGAGCTGCATCTGGGAGGCGCCGTCGGAGAGGTCGGCGAATGACACCTTGCCATGGCCCCGCACCGCCCGCAGCCTGCCGCCCAATCGCACCTGCGGCGCTTCCGTTTCAAGCTCCTCGGCGGTCTTGTCCTCGAAGCGGGATCGCGCGGTGCTCACCGACTCGTCAACCCTGTACCGCCGCGGGTATGGATCCTGTCCGAGCTCGAGCAGGGCATCGAGCTTTGTACGCCGATTGGCAATCAGCTGTTCGACTGGTTGTTGGGCTTCGTCCTTGGTCTCCAAAATACCTCCCCGCGGGCACGTCTGCGGGCGCGTGATTCTACCATGGCAATACGCCTTCAGCGAATTGCAGAGAGCATGTTTTTCAGTGGTTTAGCGTTTTTGCCTCGGTCCGCCAGAGCGCGATCGAGGACGCTTTCCCTCGTCAACGGAGCGCGGTCGCCGGCGGCGAGATGAGCTCGGTTTCTTTGCTTTCGCGGTCAAGCGTCGAAGAGCCCGCACCTCAGCATCGGTCACAGTGCGAAATTCACCCGGCTTCAAGGTGTCGTCCCGGAGTTCTCCGATGGCGGACCGGCGCAGCCGCTGTACGTGATGGCCGGCCTTGAAAAAAAGTTCCCGCACCTCGTGAGTCCGGCCTTCGGTGACTTCCACCTTCCACCAGGTCGTCTTCCCTCCACGATTGACCGAAACGCGCTCTGCGCGCCGCGGTTTGACATGGCGGCCTTCGACGACCGTGCCGGCCAGGAGTTTGCGGTGTTCGGCGTCCGTCAAATCACCGCGAATCTTGACCATATATTCCCGCACCACGCCGTGCCGCGGGTGCGAAACCCGGGCCGCGAGTTCGCCGTCGTTGGTCAGCAGCAGCAATCCTTCGGAGTGGTAGTCGAGCCGACCGACCGGGTAGATCCGCTCGCGGATAACCGGTTTGATGATGTCGAGAACCGTCTTCCGCTCCTCGGGGTCGTCACAGGTCGTCATCACCTGCCGCGGTTTGTAGAGCAGGATGTATCGCAGCGCCTCCGGCGCCTTCAGCATCTTGCCGTCGACTTTGATGTGGACGTGCGCCGGATCAACCTTCAGGCCTGGTTCGGCCACCCGGCCGTCGACCGTTACGCGGCCTTCGTTGACCGCTCGATCGGCATCGCGCCGCGAACACAGACCCGAGCGCGCAATAATCTTCTGGAGTCTCTCTTCAGCCATCATTCCCCCGATTTCTGGGATACTCCGCCTCTCGGCGGGGAGAGGGAATGTATCACAGGCAATCGAAGTGGTTCATCTTTCGGCGCGCTCTTCTGCACATGCCACACCGCGTGATTGCCACCCTTGACATTGATCGGACCGTTCGGCCAAGCGATTTCAGCCTATGAGATCCCGACAATGTCAAAAGTGGCACGTCCGATCAACGCGCTCTTCTGCGGGCGCGCTTCCCGCAAAGAAGCCACCTTGAGCATTGACCGACTCACTGGGAGGGTGGGCGGGAATTCCTAATTCCAAAATCCTAATTCCTGATTCAATCGTCTATCCTGTCGAAGCAATGCCCAACATCGACACCTCCGCTCTCAAACGCGATCTCCTGCTTCGCGGCGTGTGGGAGGCACTCGGCACGCCCCTATGTCATGTGACGGGGGGGTATGTTCGCGATCTCCTGCTCGGCCGGGAAAGTGCCGACCTCGATCTCGTGCTTCCCGGCAATCTCGACGCAGTCAGGGGACCGGCGCGCCGGTTGGCGGCCCGGCTCGATGCCGGCGCGCACATCCTCGGCCGGGACGAGAAGCGCGTGTGGCGGATCGAGACCGAGCATCTCAAGGTCGAACTCTGGCCGCTCGGTAGCCTCGATCTCGGCAGCGATATCCGGCGTCGCGATTTCACCTGCAACGCACTCATGTGGCAGATGCCCGACGGTCCCCTCATCGATCAGGTCGGTGGTATCACGGACCTCGAGACCGGAACCCTGCGAGCCGTCAAGAAATCCAACCTCGAGAGGGACCCCGTGCGTCTGGTTCGCGCGGCTCGCTTTCTGGCTCAGTTCCCCGATTTCGAAATTGACCAGACAACGGCCGGGTGGCTTCGATCCCTTGCGTCTCGGGTGTTGCGCTCGCCCAGCGAGCGCCTCGGTCAGGAACTACTCAAGCTGGTTGCGGCATCAGACCTCGAACGCGGTTTTCGAGCACTCCTGGACTTCGGCCTGATGCGGCACATGGTGCGGCCCGCGGCTCGTTTTGACGACGCATGGATGACCGCCAACCTCGATGCTTCCACCCGAATGCAACTGTCAACACATCCATCACGTGCCGCCCTCGCAGCGGCAGGCGACGCTGCTCCTCTTGCCATGCTCTTGCGCGCCTGGGGCTCACCACATCCTGACGCCACCGCACCCTATGCCTGGCCGCGCAGCCTTCGGACGCACGCGGCCCTCGCCGCACAGTTGCTCGACCA
Source organism: Candidatus Sulfomarinibacteraceae bacterium (assembly GCA_963769215.1). Taxonomy (GTDB): domain Bacteria; phylum Acidobacteriota; class Thermoanaerobaculia; order Thermoanaerobaculales; family Sulfomarinibacteraceae; genus Sulfomarinibacter. Next base: position 279,947 of record CAVYKX010000004.1, read on the forward strand.
GGTCATACCCGCGGTTGACGGCCCGGTCGGAAACCGACGCGCCTTGATCCATCGAGCAGGACACGCCTTCCCTGCCGCCCTCGCCTTCGCGGCCGCCATCGAACCCGAGCACAATTGGGATCGATGGTGGCGTTTGTGGCGTCAACGCGGCCCGGAATTGGTTGATCCCGAGCCGCTTCTTTCCGGCAACGAAATGTCCGCCGCGCTCGGCATCCCTCCTGGCCCCTCCCTCGGCCGCGCCATCGACGCTCTCACCAAGGCGCAGGTCCGCGGGAAAATCCATACGGCCGGTGGTGCGAGGAGATGGCTCAAAAAGAACGTTGAAACGTTAGAACGTTGAACGTTAGAACGTTCCGACCACCCACCCAGGCTATGGGCTATAGGCTATGAGCTATGGGCACCTCCCACCCGCCCGGTTGACCAAAGGCTGAACGGCACGCTCAGCGGAGGTGCCATTTTTTGCATTGTCCGGATCGTGACGCCTCTAACGGTCTGGCATCATGGTCGGTCAATGCTAAAGGTGGCTCCTTTGCGGCAAGCGCGCCCGCAGAACAGCGCGCTCGCCGGAGCGTGCCAGTTTTCGCATTGTCCGGAGAGTCGACTGCAACTGAGATGTCGGTTGGGTCGGTCAATGCGAAGGCTGGCAACTCTCGGGAAGCGCGTTTGCAGAAGGGCGCATTGAAGGAGTGAGCGCGGTCCAGAATTGGTATCGGGCTCCAAGACGGGCACGGGTTACGAGCCAGAGAACTCCAGCAACTCGACCGGCATGCCATTGTGCAGAATCATCGCGACCCGGATGCCCTCCATCGGCGACGAAACCTCGCCGATGAGCTCCTTGCCGGTGACGGCGGCATCGAGGTCGTCGACCTCGAAGGCGATGTGGGGCACGGTTCGGACAAGCTCGGAAACCGGACTGTGGTCGTCGAATCGCATCCACTCGACCCCGTAAGGACTGGTACCGAAACCGGAGACGTGCATCCCGAGCTCCGCGAGATGAATCTCCCCTTCTCGCGGAGTATCGGTGGGGATGCCGAGGTGGTGGTAGCGCCAGCCCCAGTCGGCAACCGCTGCCGGCGGGTCGGTCTCGTGACGGATCTCGAGGTCGGCGTCTCTGTTCGAATCATCGCGTTCGTTCATGTCTGCTCCACCTGGTCGGGTGATCGCCGTCGGTCAATGGTACTCCGACCTGCACATCTGGATTCGGCCGAATTCGGATTTCGGAATTCGGAATTCAGAATTCCCACCACCCCACCCATGAGGAACTGCAGATAAACACAGATCGAATTCGAAGATCTGTAGGGAGTGCGACGGCAGAAAAGCGCTTTGATCGGGCGTGCCACTTTGAACAATGTCGGAACCTCTCGGGCTGAAATCGTTTCGGCGAATGGCCCGATCATTGTTAAGGGTGGCAAACCGCCGGCGGCTGCGATTTGCGGCCCAGGATTCGTCGTCAGGCGAATCCATGGGCCGCGCGCAGGCGACGGTGCTTCACGGCGGCCCCGGGCCGCCAGTAACCACGCGGTAGGGCGTCCGCAGAAGAGCGCGCTCGCCGGAGCGTGCCAGTTTTCGCAATGTCCGGAGAGTCAATCTGAAATGAGATGCCGGCCGGGTCGGTCAATGCGAAGGCTGGCAACTCTCGGGGAGTGCGTTTGGAGAACAGCTCGGTCAACCTTGGAGCGCCAAGCCAACAGTGATGATTTCGTTGGGATCGGGATCGGTATCGGGACCGAAGGCGCGTAGAATACCCCTCATGGTTTCAATTCTCGCGGTTCTGACATGCTTCGCGATGTACTTTGCCGGGTACCTGTTCTACTCGCGGTATCTGGCGCAGAAGGTCTTTGCGTTGCGGGCGGATGCGGTCACGCCCGCAAACAGCTTGAGGGACGGAATCGACTACGTGCCGACACCTCCGCTGGTGCTCTTCGGCCACCACTACGCGTCGATCACCGGGCTTTCACCGATGCTCGGACCCGCCATCGCGGTGGTCTGGGGCTGGCTGCCGGCGATGCTGTGGGTGGTCTTCGGATCGATTCTGATCGGCTGCGTCCACGACTTCGGCGCCCTTGTCATCTCGGTCCGTGCCAAGGGCTTGTCGATCGGCGCGATCGCCGAAGGCCTGATGGGGAAACGTGCAAAAGCACTGATGCACGCCATCATCTTCTTCGCCATCGCCCTGGCGATGGGCGTCTTCGCCTACGTCGTCGGTCTCCTCTTCTCGGCCGACTACTACCCCGAGTCAGTGGTCCCATCCGGCGCCATCCTGGTCGCCGCGCTCCTCATCGGATGGCTGGTACGCAAACGGGGGCGCAAGCTCACGCCGCTGATCTCGGTGGCGTTCGTCGTCATTCTGATCGTTGTCATCGCCTCGCCCCACCTGCCAGTGCGGTGGGCCTCGTCAGAAGGGTGGACGTGGATCCTGCTCGCCTACGCCTGGCTGGCCTCGGTACTGCCCGTGTGGTCGCTGCTTCAGCCGCGCGACTTTCTCAACTCACTGCTCCTCTATGTCGGGCTCGGACTGACCTATATCGGGTTCTTCATCCTCCGCCCAGAATTCGCATCGCCGGTCGTGGACACCCACCCGCCCGGTGCGCCGCCCATGTACCCCTTCGTTTTCATCGTCATCGCCTGCGGCGCGGCCTCCGGCTTCCATTCGCTGGTTTCTTCGGGCACTACCGCCAAGCAACTCGATCGCGAGCCCCAGGCACGGCCGATCGGCTACGGCGCCATGATCGGTGAGTCACTGCTCGGTCTGGCCGCCGTCCTCGCCTGCACCGCCGGTTTCGTTTCACCCGCGGCGTGGAAACACCACTACGCCGATTGGGCGTCGATCCAGGGCCTCGGCAGCAGCATGAGCGCCTTCATCGAAGGTGCGACGCGCTTCGTCTCGGTCGTCGGACTGCCCGAGCAGACCGCACGAACTCTGATCGCCGTGGTGGTCGTGAGCTTCGCCCTGACCACCCTCGACTCGGCAACCCGCCTGTTGCGCTACAACATCGAGGAGATCGCCACATCCATAAAATTCGCGCCCGCTGCGGAACCGCTATCTCTCGTCGACGCTGGCCGTCATCGCGATCTCCTTCTTCGCCTTTTATCGAATCGAGGGCCAGTCGGCAGGTCTGGTGCTGTGGCAGCTCTTCGGTTCCACCAATCAGCTGCTTGCCGGGCTCGCCCTGCTCACGGTCTCGCTCTATCTCCTCGAACGCAAGCGCCCTGCCCTGCCCTATCTCGTGCCGATGGTCTTCATGATGGTCACGACTCTCATCGCCATGGGCATCAAGCTGCGGTCATTTTGGCGGGACGGCAACACCACCCTCCTGATCGTTGGAGGCGCCATTTCGATCATTGCCGTGTGGCTGGTGGTCGAGGCGGCGTTCGCGATTCGGCGCTATACCCGCACTCCCCCGGTTCGAGAGCTCGATATCGCCCTCCCCGAGTCGTGAATTCGGGTGCGATATCGAAGGTCGCGAGGTCCAAGATTTCGTGCCCAACCAGTCCGCCCGCAGGGGAGATATAATCAGCCCTCCATTCGGGAGGCAATCATGACTCGATTCGAGGACCTCGACCTGTATCACATCGATCATCTCCTCAGCGACGAGGAGCGGATGGTTCGCAAATCGGTGCACGCGTGGGTGCGCGACCGTGTCCTGCCCGATATCGAGGAGTGGGCCTGGGAGAGCGTGTTTCCCCGCCACCTCATCAAGGAGATGGGCGACCTTCACCTCCTCGGCGCCAGCTTCTCCGAGTACGATCTCGCCGGCCTGAGCAACGTCGCCTACGGTCTGATCTGCCAGGAGTTGGAACGCGGCGACTCCGGAATACGCTCGTTTGTGTCGGTGCAGAACTCCCTGGTCATGTACCCCATACTCATGTGGGGGACACAGGAGCAGAAGGACCACTGGATCCCGAAGCTCGGAAACGGTGAGAGCATCGGTTGCTTCGGTCTGACCGAGCCCGATTTCGGCTCAAATCCGGGCTCCATGAGAACCCGCGCCGTGCGCGACGGCAACAGCTGGATTCTCAACGGCGAAAAGGCCTGGATCACCAACGGCGGCATCGCCGACGTGGCGGTCGTCTGGGCGCGCACCGACGAGGGAATCCGCGGCTTCCTGGTCGAACGCGGCACCCCCGGCTTCTCCACGGTCGAGCACAAGGGCAAGTACTCCCTGCGTGTGTCGGTCACCTCGCAGCTGGTGTTCGAGGACTGCCGGTTGCCGGCCGAGGGCATGCTGCCTGGGACGACCGGCCTGAGGAACCCGCTGATGTGCCTCACCCAGGCTCGATACGGCATCGCGTGGGGGGCCATCGGCTCGGCGATGGCCACCTTCACCGCGGCTCTCAACTACGCCAAGAATCGCATCCAGTTCGGCGGCCGGCCAATCGCCGCACAACAGATCCAGCAGCAGAAGCTGGTATGGATGTACAACGAGATCGTCAAATCTCAGCTCCTCGTGCTGCAACTCGGCCGGATGAAGGACGCCGGGAACATGGCTCACGAGGCGGTGTCGCTGGCCAAGCGCAACAACGTGTGGGTGGCGCGGGAGTGCGCCAAGCTCGCCCGGGAGATCCACGGAGCCAACGGGATCGTCAACGAGTACCCGATCATGCGACACCTCATGAACATCGAGTCGGTCCACACCTACGAGGGCACCCACGACATGCACACCCTGGCAGTCGGGGCCTATCTGACCGGGATCCCGTCCTTCGATCCTCCGCCCACCGACTAGAGTGCCTCCGGCCAAGCAGCAAACACGCATATCCTCCAACTCCTCGATGATCCTGGGGACCACCTGAACCGGCAGGCCGCCGACGCGGATCAAAATTTGACTTCGGGACCATGCTCCTCAAAACTCTTTCTCAACCGAGGAGGTCACCATGAAACGCGCCCTGTTTTTCGTCCTTGTTGTCATCCTCCTGGCTCACCCATCGGTGAGCAGTGGGCAGAACAATCTGGTAGCGAACGGTGACTTCGAGGGCGGCGCCGCGTCGTGGTCGGAGTGGTCGAGCCCGGGCGGATGGACCACCGATGTGTTTGCCCACGACTACGCATCCGGAGTCCCGATCTGGATGCCGGTGCCTTATCCATATGCTGGAGTCGGCAGTCACGGCCAGCACGTCGGCACCAACAACGTGCACGGTGGGTTCTTCCAGGTGGTGAACGTCCAGGCAGGGATGAGCTACATCGTCTCGGGCATGTGGTCCGGCGGTATCGGCGAAAGCGGTTCGTTGCCATTCGACGTCGCCTGGTTCGAGGTCACGGTCTATCAGGGCGCCGTCGGGCAGGCGGAGATCGATGGTGCGCCCGGCCCCGGCGATGTGGTGATCGCGAAACGGGAGTATACGAACGACTCGATCATTTCTTTCGCTTGGGAACAGTTCAGCGGGTCGTTTGTCGCAGAACAAGACCAGGTGACGCTCGCATTCAAGACCGGCAAGGTGAGTCCGAACTGGCATCCGATCGCCGCCTTCCACGATGATGTCAGCGTACGACTTCTGGCCGAAGAGATACCGGCCCTCGGCCCCGCTGGAGTCCTGGTGTTCTTTGTTGTTCTGGCAGCGATCGGCGCGGCGATCCTGTCGCGCCGGACCGGCTGAGAGTTTGACCTGACCCGATCCCGACGTGCCACACCGCAGACTGAAGAGCCAAGCCGGGCCTCGCTACGAAGCTTGCGGAGCCTTGCCCCAGGTGGTGCCTGGCTGCTCGACGGTGTAGTAGACCCGGATGTCTTCCAACTCTTCGAAGATTCGTGGGACCACCTGGACCGGCATGCCGATCTCGGCTTCGTCGATCGAGTCGCCGAGCCAGGCCAGGAGCCGTCCGCCTTCCTCGAGGTCGACCAACGCCACGGTGTACGGGGCGATGTCGTCGAAGCCGGTCGGTGCCGCGGCCACCGTCGAGTGGGTGTAGATCGTTCCCCGGCCGCTGATCTCTTTGAACTCGAAGCTGCCGCTCAGGCACTCGGAGCAGTCGGCGCGCGGCGGAAAGCTGAAATCTCCGCACTCCGAGCAGACCGAACCCATGAGCCGCCCATCCTTGAGATGGACTGCGAAGTCCGAGACCTTCGAGTACGGCACGAAGTTGACTTTTCCGAACCAGCTCGGCATGGCTCAGTCCCTCCTGAAGAGATTGACAAAGGTGTACTGGCCGATGCCGCCGACGTTGTGGGTCAGACCCACGGCGGCGTCCGGCACCTGGCGGTCGCCCGCGTCACCTCGCAGTTGGGTGACGATCTCGTAGGCCATCGACACGCCGGTGGCGCCGATCGGATGGCCCTTCGCCTTGAGGCCACCGTCGACGTTCACCGCCACGTCGCCGCCGATGTACGAGCGCTTCTCCTCGATGAACGGACCGCCCTCACCCTTGGCGCAGAAACCGAGGTCCTCATAGGCCATGATCTCGGCGATGGTGAAGCAGTCGTGGACCTCGGCCACATCCACGTCCGCGGCGCCGACGCCGGCCATCTCGTAGGCCTGGCGGGCCGCGTCCTGCGCCGAGGGCAGACCCACCAGATGCGGTCGCCGGAGCACCGACATGCTGGCGGTGGCGCACCCGACACCATCGAGCCACACCACCTTGTCGCCGTGCTCGGCGGCCCGCTCCTCGTCGGCGAGGATGACGCAGGCCGCGCCGTCGGCGTTGGCGCAGCAGTCGTAGACGCAGAAGGGCGACGCCACGGGATCCGAGGCGAGCGCCTTCTCCATCGTGATCTCTTTGCGGAAGAGGGCGTTGGGGTTCATGGCGCCGTAGTGGTGGTTCTTGATCGCGACCTCGAGAAGCTGCTCCCGGGTGGTGCCGAACTCGTGCATGTGGCGGTTGGCGAACATGGCGTAGTACGAAGGGAAGGTGGTCCCGAAGACCGACTCCCACTGGACCTCGCCGACCCGCCCCATCAGCGCGAGGATCTCGGCGGTGCTGAGCTCGGTCATCTTCTGGCAGCCGATCACCGCCACCACATTGTGCAGGCCCGGATTGGATCGCCATCCACGCGGTGCGGATGGCGGCGCTCCCCGACGCGCAGGCGACCTCGGTCAGCCAAGTGGGTTTGGGGTTGAGACCGAGGTACTCCTGGACCACCCCGGCAACCGATCGCTGCTTGTGGTACTCGGGCACCGCGCCGATGACCGAGGCGTCGATCACGCTCGCGGATCGATGCCGGCATCCTCGATCGCCGCGCGAAACGCCTCGAAGGCGAGCTCCTGCACGGTGGCGTCACCGCCTGCGCCCGTGCCCGATACCGATGACTCCGACTCGCGTCATGCCTGTCCTCCGATGACTCCCATCACCCTAGCGTCAGAGCGGGCGGGTGGAATTCCTAATCCGAATCCTAACTCTCAACTTCAAATGTACTGTCCCCCATCGATCTTGATGACCTCGCCGGTGATGTGCCGCGACCGGTCGGAGCACAGGAAGCACACCAGGTGGGCCACATCCTCGGGCGTCGCGAATCGACCCACCACGGTCTCGGCGAGGGCCGCGTTCTTGAACTCGGGCGGGATCTTCTCCATCATCTCGGTCAGCACCATCCCGGGCGCGACCGCGTTGACGTTGACGTTGAACTTGCCCAGCTCCTTGGCGAGCGACTTCGTCATCGCGATCTCGCCACCCTTCGATGCCGCGTAGTTCGCCTGCGCAAACTTTCCGCGGATCCCGTTGATGGAGGAGATGTTGACGATCTTGCCGTACTTCTGGTCCTTGAAGTGGAGCGCCGCCGCCTTGTTGTAGTTGAAGTAGCCCTTGAGGTTGACGTTGATGACCGCGTCCCACTGCTCCTCGGTCATCTTCCAGATCACCCCGTCCCAGGTGATGCCGGCGTTGCAGACCAGGATGTCGAAGCGGCCGAAAGTCTCTCCGACCTTCTCCACCATCGCCTCGGCGTCGGCGTAGCTCGACACATCGGCCTTGACCGCCAGACCCTTGCGACCCATCTCCTCGATCTCCGCCACCACCGGCCTTCGCCTCGTCATCGTGGCGCCGGTAGTTGACGGCCACGTTGGCGCCCTCGCGCGCCAGCTCGAGCGCGATCGCCCGCCCGATGCCGAGACTGCCGCCGGTGACGATGGCCCCTTTTCCCTCGAGATCAAAATTCACTTTCCGCCTCCTTGTCACCGCGAGAGACCATCCTACAGTGCCCTCAGAAATTCCTCGATCACACGGGCAAGCTCAGAGGGCCGCTCCATCGGCAGGAAATGCGAGCTTTCAGCAACCACCGCCGTGCGGGATGCCGGCACCTCCCTCTCCACCCTCGCCCGCGCGGCGTCGAGGAAGGTGTCACTGTGCTCACCCTGCACAAAGAGGGTCGGCACCGACACCTTCCGGAGCTCCGCCCACAGGTCGTGCGGCGCCGCTGAAAAAATCGTCGCCTCCCACTCCCTGGGGTAGCGCAGGCGCACCCCACCCTGAGGCAGGTCGACCAACCCAGCGTCCAGATAGTCGTCGAGGACCTCGGAGTCCCAGCTTGCGAACACCTTCTTGCTCGAGTAGGTCTTTCGAGCCTCGCCACGGTCCGACCACAGCTCGCGTCGGCGACGGGCGCCACGCACGAGCCTTATCCGCCCACCCAGACCAACCGCTTTTACCGCCCCCCAGAAGAGCGAGTGCGCACCGGTGAGCACGAGGGGGTCCACCGCGACCACGGCCGAGAACAGCCCCGGGTCGGCGGCCACGGCGAGCAGCGATATGACCGCCCCCAGACTGTGCCCGACCCCGACGATGCCGCGCAGATCGCGACGTCCGAGCTCCGCCCGCAGGTCGTCTCCAAATACCGACCAGTCCCGCAGCGCTATGGGCTTCATGTCCGGCCACAGGGGTCGTGCAGACATCGAGACGACGTGGTGGCTCTTGGCGAGGTCTCCGATCAGCCTGCGGTAGGTGCCGGGGGGAAAGCCGTTGGCATGAGCGAAGTGGAGCGCCGGACCGGTCCCCCCCAATCGTGCCAGGCAGAGTCCACCCCCATCGCATTCACTTCGGCGCCCATCTTCGCTACCTCACGACGACTCTGCCTGCTCGCCGTCCGCCTGCAATCGGCCCACCAGCTGCCGCCAGCGCTCGATGTACTCGGGCTTTTCTTCTCGCCAGAGTGTCCCGACAACGATTTTGCGGTTTGCGGCTCGCTCGTCGGGGCTCAGCTTGGCGAGATCGAGGCGCGTGATCGTGTTCTTCTTGTACCAATCCCAGTTGGCAGGAGCATCCTGCAGCTCGTTGGCCTTTCCGTAGCCCGTCGGACACGGCGCGAGGATTTCGACGAAGCCGAAGCCCTTTGTTCGAATGGCCGACTCGACGGCGGCGATGGTCTCGTACGGGAACCCCATCGTCCACCGCGCTACGAAGGGGGCGCCGGCGCCAATGGCGAGACGGCACAGGTCGAAGGGCTCCTCGAGGTTGCCATATGGTGTGGTTGTCGACAGGTCCTGAGCCGGCGTCGTGGGTGAGACCTGACCGCCGGTCATGCCGTAGTTGTAATTGTTGATGCAGATGACCGTCATGTCGACGTTGCGCCGGGCGGCGTGGATGAAGTGGTTGCCGCCGATGCCGGCCATGTCGCCGTCGCCCGTGAAGACGATGACCGAGAGCTCGGGCTTGTAGACCTTGACGCCGGTGGCGAAGGCGATCGCGCGGCCGTGAGTGGTGTGGAGGCCGTCGGCCTCGATGTATCCGGGAAGCCGGGATGAGCACCCGATCCCCGAACAGAAGACCGTCCGGTCGATGTCGAGGCCGATGCTGTCGATTGCCCTCAAGGTGTAGTTGAGGACGTTTCCAATGCCACAACCCGTGCAGAAGATGGAAGGCCACATCTCGTCGCGGATGTACTTTTCGCGGATCTTCTTTGCCTGGTTGAACATTCAGACCTTCTCCCCTCCCTCGATCAGCGCTCTCACGATCTCCTCCGGCGGGATGATCTCGCCGCCGATCCTCGACACTCGTTCGACGGCAGACCCTCCCTCGAGAGCTTCCCGCACCACGTGGCAGATCTGTCCCAAGTTCATTTCGGGCACTACAACGCGCTCGAGGCCGCTTGCGAAACTCTGCACCGCGCGTTCGGGGAACGGGAACACCGAGATCAGCCGCAGGTGACTGATCTTCCTTCCTTCAGCGCGGGCGATCCTTCACGGCGCCTGCAGCCGACCGGGCCGAGATTCCGTACGACACGATGCCCACTTTGGCATCTTCCTCGCCGTCGATTTCGACTCGGGTCAGTCGGTCCGCGTCATCTCGGATCTTGCCCACCAACCGCCCTACGAGCCGCGTGTGCTCGTCGGCGTCGTCGGTAGTCGGAAGGCCCCTCTCGTTGTGGGTGAGACCGGTCACGTAGGTGTGGAAGCCGGTCCCGAAAGCCGCCATCTCGGGAACCGCCCCATCCACCGCGCGGAACGGGAAGTGGGTCCCCGGCTCGCATGACGGTCTGCATCTCTCCACCAGTTCGATTTCTTCCTGCGCAGGCAAGACGATCTTCTCGCGCATGTGGCCGACCTCGCCGTCGGTCATGACCAGGACGGGGTTCCGGTACTCCTCGGCAAGGTTGAAGGCGAGCCGGGTCAGGTCGAGGCACTCCTGCACCGATGCCGGCGCCAAGGCGATGATCTCGTGGTCGCCGTGGGTGCCCCAGCGTGCCTGCATCATGTCGCCCTGCGCGGGTTCCGTGGGTTGGCCGGTGGACGGTCCTGATCGTTGGACATTGATGATCACGCACGGTGTCTCGGTCATGCAGGCGTAGCCGATCCCCTCCTGCATCAACGAGAACCCCGGTCCGCTGGTGGCGGTGAGCGCCCGGCCGCCGGCCCAGGCGCACCGATGACGGCCGACAAGGAGGCGATCTCGTCCTCCATCTGCATCACCGCACCGCCCAGCCGCGGCAGAAGTCCCGCCATCGTCTCCGCCACCTCGGTTGCAGGAGTGATGGGGTAGCCGGCGAAGAAATCGCAGCCACCGAGGATGGCGCCGTAGACACACGCGACATCTCCCTGCGCGAACTTCTCCCGCGATCCCAGGACCTTCATGACACGGTTGTAGTCGACCTCACGAGTCATTGTGCCCCTTTCCGCGACTCAGCCACAGGTCACGACCGGCCTGAACCGCTCGACGGTTCAGGTCCTCGGTTCCTGTTGGAATATTGTCCAGCACCGTACTTTCGAGCACATCGTGGGGGATGACATCGATGAGGGCGCCGAGGTAGCCCAGCATGACGATGTTGGAGACGATCTTGCGGCCCACCTCTTCCGCCGTCTCGGTGAAGGGTGCCGACATCACGTTCTCGGCGTCCACGAGGGTCTCGTCGACCAGAACCACGCCGTCATCAGCCACCTCCCGGCCAAACTTGTCGTAGCCGGCCTGCGACAGAGCGACCACCACGTCGGCCCGTGAGACCCTCGGATAGTCGATGGGTTCTGAGGAGATCACAACCTCGGCGCGGGCCGCGCCGCCACGGGACTCGGGACCGTAGGACTGGGTCTGAACCGCCCAGTATCCGGCCCGTGTCGCCGCCTCGCCGAGGATGACGCCGGAGAGGATGATGCCCTGGCCTCCGAATCCGCAGATCCGAATCTCCTTCTTCATCTCAACGACCTCGATCTCATGACTTCTCCAAGCCCATCTGTGCTGATGCGTACCGGATTCCCATTTCGAGTGCCGCGGTGTTTTTTTCCTCGGTCCCCGGTGGAACGCTCGCTCTGATGGTTTGCAGGAGGCACTCGTGCGTGACGAGCCCCGCAATCTCGTTAACGAATCCGATCATCAGCATGTTGGCGATGATCTTGCGACCAAATTCCTTGTGGGCGATGTCGGTGGCCCGCAGACCGTACTTTCGAGCGGGGTCATCCTCGGCCGGCGTGACCAGGTCCGACTCGTAACACAGCAGGCCGCCATCCACCAGTGCACCGCGGTACGCGTCGTAGGACTGCTGTGACATCGTCACCAACACGTCCACTTCGTCGTGGATAAGATCGTAGATCTCGCCGCTCTCGATTGCGACATCGCTCTTGGTCAGCCCGCCCCGCGAAGCGCTCCCGTACGACTGTGTGTGGATCGAGTTGAGGCCCTCGAACATGGCGGCCTTGCCGAAGACAAAGCCGCACAGCACCACACCCTGGCCCCCGAAGCCGGCAAAACGGAGTTTCATCGTCCCGTTTCCAGAGCCGAGGTGTCCTGGCGCAGATCACCTTCGGTTCGCAGCGATTCACGACGCCGGGCGATGAGTTGCTGCAGTCCGTCACCGAACTCGGCCCGCTGCCTCTCGACGAGCTTGCCGACGACGAAAGCCCGGTCCAGCTCCTCCTCCGACAGTCCCTTGGAGTCATCGACGTGGATCGAGGCATCACGAAGTTGTTGGAGCATGGTGACCGGATCGCTCGTACCGGTCATCTTGCCGTAGCTCACCGGGCACTGACTGATGATCTCGACAAAGGAGAAGCCCTTCTTGTGGATGGCATTCTGCATCGACTCCATCAGTTGGAACACGTGGTAGGTCGTCCATCGCGCAACATAGCTCCCGCCCGCCGCTGCGACCACGTCTGCGATCTTGAACGGGTGTTCCAGGTTGAGATACGGCGTCGTCGTGGTGCGTGTGCCGAACGGGGTGGTGGGCGACACCTGGCCGCCGGTCATGCCGTAGATGAAGTTGTTGACCAGGAAGACCGTCAGATCGAGATTACGGCGGGCCGCGTGTATCAGGTGATTGCCGCCGATCCCGGCGAGGTCACCGTCGCCGGCGATGACGATCACCTTCATGTCGGGCCGCATCACTTTGACGCCGCTGGCAAAGGCGATCGCCCGACCGTGGGTGGTGTGCAGGGTGTCGCACAGAAAGTACGGGCTCGGGATCCACGAAGAGCAACCGATGCCGGTGACGCACACGATCTCGCGCGGGTCGATATGCATCTCGTCGATGGCATGGGCAAAGGCGTTGAGTACGGTTCCCCCACCGCAGCCCACACAGAAGGTGGTTGGAAGAACCTCTTCTCGCAGATAGCGCAGGAGTCGGTGACGGGTAGGCCCGGGTCGATCCACTACCTCGTCCGGGCACAGGCCGAGCAACGGGTCGCGAGTTCCGTACTGGGGGAAAGACGGCGTCTCCTGGGCTTCGACCTCGGAGGGGGCGGCTGCCTCGAAGTACTCGGGGTCGATCAGTCGCCTCAGCATGCTGCGACGGCCTCGACGATTTCTGCGTGGATCTCCCGGGAGGAGTGAACCACACCACCGATCTTCGACAGCGGTACCACCTCGCAGTCGACGAATCGCTCCACCTCGCGGGCCAGCTGCCCGAGGTTCATTTCCGGCACGAGCAGCCGATCAAGGCCTCGGCACGCCTCCTGAATCCTGGCGATCGGGAACGGCCAGATGGTCACCGGCCGGCAGAAATTGACCCGGTGGCCATCGCCCCTGGCCCGGAGCACGGCCCCTTTGGCGGGGCGGGCCGTGGCGCCGTAGGCGAGGACGCCCACTCCGGCGCCTTCCTCCACATCAACATCCACCAGGGAGATCTCCTCTCGCGCCCCTTCGATTTTGGCCACCAGCCGGCGGACGAGCCGGTCGTGGACCGACTGCGTCTGCACATCGCGCAGCCCGTCTTCCTTGTGGGTGGACCCGGTAACATGCACGAAGCCGCCGTCGCCGAACTCCATCATCGGCGGAATGGTCTCGCCGCCGAACACGAGCTCCCCTTCGTCGGCCTTCCTGCGATCTCTTCGGTGAACCGTGCTCGGATCGGGCAGGATGACGCGCTCCCGGAGATGACCGATTTCACCATCCATCAGGAGGATAACCGGTGTACGGTACTCCTCGGAGAGATTGAAGCAATGGATCACCAGATCGAAACACTCCTGCGCTGAGGAGGGCGCGACGGCGATGATTTCGTGGTCGCCATGGGTTCCCCATCGCGCCTGCATGACGTCGCCCTGGGCCGGCAGCGTCGCCTGCCCGGTCGACGGGCCCGAACGCTGTACATCGATGATGACGCACGGTGTTTCGGTCATGCAGGCGTAGCCGATGTTCTCCTGCATGAGGGAGAACCCGGGGCCGCTGGTGGCGGTCATCGCCCGGGCGCCGGCCCACGCCGCACCAATCACCGCAGAGATGGAAGCGAGTTCGTCCTCGTACTGGACGTAATAACCGCCGATGTTCGGCAGCTCTCGTGCCATCACCTCGGCGATTTCCGATGCAGGCGTGATCGGATAGCCGCCGAAAAAGGAGCAGCCGGCGAAAATGGCGCCGAACGCGGCCGCCTCGTCACCCTGAATGAAATGCTCCTCCCTCGCCAGTCTGGCCAAGTAGAGGTCGGTAAGCTCGATGTCAGACCGCACTTCTCACCAGCTTTCTACTCCGGCCGATGATGCGCAATACCCAGCGTCGTTTTCTCATTTCGAGGGGCTCGACGTACCGTCAAGTACGCCTCCACGCCTCTCAAGTCGAAAACGCCACCGGGCACAGCACCTCGCCTACCTTGTGACGAAACCTCGTGAGAAGAGCGGGCTTCAGGAGACCTGTTCATCAAGCCACTCGTTCGCGATGAAAATCGCGAACTCCGGGCAGAGGAGCTCGCAGAGTCTGCAGCCGTGGCACTCGTGCTCCTGGACCACCACCGGCGGGTAGTAGCCCTTGCGATTGAGAGTGTCGGACTCTCCGAGGACTCCCGTCGGGCAGAACTCAGAGCAGATCCGGCATCCCTTGCAGAACTCTTCGTCGATATAGATCATGCATCATCCCTCGAATGTCGCCGATGTGCAGTGCTGACAACGAATTTAGCAATTCCACCGACCCCGGTCAACGCGGCGGCCGCGCGCCGCCGACGCTGAATGCTGCATACTCAAAGGCGAGGAGCACCAACCGATGACGCTTTCGGAAATCCTGCCGCGCGCCGCCTCCCTGTGGCCGAACCAGACGGCGGTGATCTGCGGATCACACGAGTTCACCTACCGCGAGGTCAGCGACAGGGTCGGTCGATTGGTCGCCGCTCTGGCGAAGCTTGGGGTCAGAGCGGGAGATCGGGTCGCGGTCCTGCACCGGAACTGCCACCGGATGCTCGAGGCGTACTTTGCGGCGGTTCACGCCGGGGCGATTCTGGTGCCCATGAATCACCGGCTCACCGCAGGGGACCTGGCGTACATTCTCGACGACACCTCGTGCAGGGTGATGATCGCTGACGACGGCTGGTCCGACCTCGCCGCGAATGCGATCGCAACCGCGCACATCCCGTGCACTCCCATCTGGAGCAGAATGGACGGGCGGACCGAGCCAGGCGTCGAGGGGCCGGACTATGAGAGTCTGCTGGAGGAGGTCGGCGAGCAGCAGCTCCCCGACCCCACCTCGAACGAAGACGACCCGGCCAATGTGTACTACACGAGCGGCACCACCGGCCATCAGAAAGGGGTCGTGCTCACCCACCGCAATATCTCGAGCCACGCCCTCTCGACCATCGCCGAGCTCGCTCTGGCCGACAGCGACACATGGGGGCACGTGGCGCCCATGTTCCACCTCGCCGACGCCTGGGCCACCTGGGCGATCACCTGGGTCGGCGGGCGTCACGTAATGGTGGGCGCTTTCGATCCCGCCCCGGTGTTCCAAACCCTGGCCGAGTGCGAGGTGACGGTGACGAATCTGGTCCCGACCATGCTCAACGATCTGGTCAACCACCCGGACTCGCGGGCCATCCGGCTGCCGGCGTTTCGCCTCGTGATGAGCGGAGGAGCGCCTATCTCGCCGCAGCTCGTGGAGCGGGTCATCGACACCTTCCGTTGCGAATACGTACAGACCTACGGCCTCACCGAAACCAGCCCCTACCTCACCTTCTCCCTCCTCAAGGAGCATCTCCGGCGCCTGCCGCCGGACGAACAGATGCGCTACCGCTCGATGACCGGCCGGCCCGCCCTCGGCGTCGAGCTGCGACTGGTCGACGAGGAGGGACATGATGTTCCCGCGGATGGGTGCACCGTTGGGGAGATCATCGCTCGCGGTGACCGCATCACCCCTGGTTACTGGCAATTGCCCGACGCCACCGCCGAGGCGTTTCGCGACGGATGGTTCCACACCGGCGACCTCGCCACCGTCGAGGGCGAAGGCTACTTCAACATCGTCGACCGAAAGAAGGACGTGATCCTCACCGGCGGCGAGCTGGTCTACTCCACCGAGGTGGAGAACGCCCTCTACGACCATCCGGCTGTCTTCGAGGCGGCGGTGATCGGAGTCGCCGACGATCGCCTGGGCGAGAGCGTCGCCGCCTTCGTTGTGCTCAGGAGCGGCGAATCGTGCGGCGCCGACGAGCTGGCGCGACACTGCCATGACCGGCTCGCCCACTACAAGTGCCCCCGCACGGTCGGCATCGTCGAGGCCCTGCCGAAGACCGGTTCCGGCAAGATCTCGAAGAAGACTCTGCGGGAGCGGGCTAGCCGGACGACTCCTTCTCATCGAGGGCTTTGAGGATCTTCTGCGGCGTGATGGGCAGCTCGGTCATGCGGACGCCGATAGCGTCGTAGATGGCGTTGGCGATCGAGCCGCAGCTTCGTTTTCGCCTCGGCGAGACATTCTTCGCGGAACTGAGCTGGAGCTATAACGATATTGATATCCCGGCAGGAGCCTTCACCACCAATCTGGGGCGCATACGGCTCTCATACAACTTTACGACGCTGGTCTCCCTCCAGGCACTGATTCAGTACAACGATCGCGACGAAGTCTGGGCCGCCAACCTCCGATTCACGTGGCTTCGCGAAGCCGGAAGCGGCCTTCACGTTGTCCATAACGAAATCCAGGACTTGTACGGCGATCTCGAAATGGGTGACCTCGGCGGGGCGAGAGCCGCCAGTCGAAGCCTGATCATCAAGTACAGTTATCTCTTCGATCTCCTCAAGTAAACCCGGCTGAGCGTCCACCATATGGTCGGGAGCCTTCAGCTGCCGCTGTTGGTGTCGATTGTCCCTATAACCGGCACGCTTGCGGTTTCCGCCGCCCGTAATTGTCCCCGTTCCCTGACAACAAATGAACGCCGTGCAGGAGGGATGTTCCTCCTCACTCCATTGATTCCGCGCATAAGATTGGAAAGGGTGTTGGAGGCCCGGGCCATGGGAGATTTCGAAATCAGGTCGGACGCTCCAAAGAACGCCTCTACATTCGTCTGCTCGGTTTCTTCAAGAAGGGTGATGCGGAGCCGGCGATCGACCGACTTCGTCTGGAACTCGAGAACCTCCCGCCACCCTTCGATGTCATAACCGACATTTCCAGTTTCATGCCGGGCTCGACCAAGGCTGCGGAGGCGTTACGAATCGGCGGGGAACTTGTCAAGGAACGCGGACGGCGCCGGGCGGTCCGCGTCACCGGCGGCATTGTGACCGGGCTGATGCAATTCAAGCGCATGCTGGGTGGTGTCTTCGACGAAGACGAGAACGTTCGGTACGCCAGGTCCATCGAAGAGGTCGATGAAATCCTCGACGGCTGGGACTGACGACGATCAGTTCCGGATTTCTTCGTCCGCCCGGTCGGCGTTCTTGCGGTGGCGGGTACCAATCAATAGCAACGCGAGACAACCGAAAGCGCCGGCAAGCCCGATGAAGTTTGCCGCGGTTGTGTTCGGATCGTCGTACTGCAACTCGACCAAATGTTTTCCAGGTTCGATCCACAGTCCGGTCAGGCTGATTTCGCAGCGCTCGAGATCCACGGGGTTTCCGTCCACCGTCGCCCGCCAATACCGGTCCCACGTTTGAGTTACGACCACGAAGGATCTTTCAGGTCCAACGGCTTCCACGTCGAATCTGCGGTGATCCGCTGCCAACTCGGTCTCATTGATGCGACACGGTGAAACCTCGCCGATCGGCCCGGGGTCCTTACGATCCACGATCACCGTGCGCCGTATCTCAGCTGGTGTGATGTCGCGAACGATCCTGGACCAGCCGGTCCTGCCGTCGGCAGCAATCACGACCTCTGCACACGAAATGCCGGGTCGGGGTGATCGGACGGGGCTCAATACCGGACGCGGCTCCGCCGCCTCATTTTCGGAACACGAAAAAACCGCTGTGACACCGCGGTTCGCCAGGACACCGGGCAGCAGGTCCGGCCGGTCGGAGCCCAATCCCGCGACCGCCTGCACGGCGCCGTCGGTGTGAAGGAGCTGAGTGAGATCGTAGGAATGATTGAGCGCGAGGGGAATGCCCCACTGCACCGGGCGGGGCGGGAGAGCGGGGTGCGCACTCCTGCAGCCGGGCTGCCAGGACGCGAGGTCGAAGAGCCGCTCGGGGCGGCCTGAGGTGAGCAAGACTTCGAGGTCGGCGGGGACCCTGTCGAGACTCTCCGGTGTTTGGGTGGAAATCAGAGAGTTGCCGAATATCCCGAGATCAACGGCGAGGACCGCTGCCAGCACGAGCACACCCCGTCTCCAACCAATCAAAGGCGCCAGTTGCCACGCGACAAGGGTCACGATCGCTGCACCTGCGGTGAGCGCCGAAGCGACGACGAATGAACGGGTGAGCGCTGAATCGTCGAGGTCCACGAGAGTGCCGCTTCCGGGCAGCGCCGCTCCTACAGACACCGCCAGGAAGACGGCGAAAAGGGCCGCAGCCATGAGGCACGTCGACACAGCCTTTCGGGTCCACCGATCGCCGTTCCTCGCGTTGTCGAGAGCGGATGCTGCAAGCACCACCGCCGTGATGACTGGAAGTACGATCCATTTCTCCGGGTACCGGACTCCACCGATGAGGGGCAGGCGGGAGACCACCGCACCCCAGACCGGAGTTGCCGAACCGAGAGCCGCGATGGCCCCGGCGGACGCAGCCGCAATCCACGGCCAGGTTGATTTTCTTCGCGTGACCGCCCCGGCCAGCGCGAGGGCCGAGACGAGCATGCCGGAATACAGCGAGAGGATCAGTGGTGAGCCTGAACGTTCTGCATAGGTCGTTCCAGACCACGCCCATCGAGTCTGTTTGGGATCTCCTGCAATCCTCGGGTGCCACGGTTCGAGGAGTCGGAGAGCGGGCAATGACCACTCCGCGGCCCTGTCGAAGGCGTCGGGTGAGACGCGGACAGACCGTTGGGAGAGAGCGGCCCCGGGCAGAACCACCGGTGCGGCCAGGGCGGCCGCGAGCAGAACAACCCCGCCAAGGCGAAGAAGCGTCATTCTTCCGGAGAGTCCGGTTCCGGTACGAAGGTCCTTGTCGATTCTTGCGCTCCAAATTGCGGCGAGAACCACAACTGCAGCTGCGACGATGGAAACGGGGGCGCCGCCCGCGATGCACAGTGCCGTGCCGGCTGCGGCAAGAATCAGAGATATGGTCGACGACCCCGAAACCGCCCTCAATACGAAAGCTGCGGCCCCCGGAGCCAGCATGGCGGTCCAGGCCACCGGAGGCATGACGACGGTGGAGAGGGCGAAGCCGCCGAATGCCCACGCCGCTGCAATCAAAATTGAGGTGTCGCGGCTCCTTCCCAACTCGCGGAGGAGGAGGTACATGCCGGCCGCACCCAGCGGCAGGGGCAACAGAACCCAGATGAGGAAAGCGAGATCGAATGGCAGCACTCGGAAGAGGAGTGTGCTCGGGTGGCCGGCGCCGAAGTGAGGATTTGCGCGAAACGGCTGGCCCGATGCCAGGTAGGGTGCCCAACCCGGGGTGACCCCGTCGTTCTCGGCCCAGAGGCGAAGCATCATGGCCTTGACCGGGCGGTGAAAGAACGTCAGATCGCCCCGGTCCGGAACCTCTCCACGGAGCGCGATCCCCGGGAAAAGTGCGAACAGTGTCGAGGCGAGGATCACCGCGCCGGCAATGGTGCGAACGGTTTCCCTTCGACTCAATGTATTTGCCACAGATCAAGGCTACCAAAGAGAAGACTTCGATCGGGAATTCGCGGGTCCTTTCGGCGACACGGTGTCCACGGGGCAGGACAGCGTTCCGACCGGGGAGCCGAGATAGACATCGATGAACAGCAGTTCTGCGGTGTTTGGTGATGGTTTTCGCGATATCTGAAGAGTGGCACAATATCTGCGATCGAGGTGACTGTCGAACGTTCGGCAAATATCGGAGGGTGGATTCGATAAATTACAAGCTCAGCTTCGTTCTGTGTTTTGTTCTGGTTTTTTCTGCAACCGGGTGCTCCTATCACCGGGCGCACATTTCGTTCTCCGAGTGCGAAGAAGACCTCAAGGTCGCCTCGTCGGGTTGGGAAGGACGCCGGCTCGGTACAGTTCGCACCGGTGAAGGGGGCGCGATCTGGGAACGCTGTACGGATGTCGCCGAGGGTTCGCTGTGGATCCTGATGGAGGATGCCCGCATGATGGGCGGCAACGCGATCGGCGAGGTTCGTTAGCAGCCCCGAAATTCGGATCGCACGACCGACGTGCCGACCTGCAAGAAGAAATGGGGCTGGTTTCTCGTCTGGCCGGTCAGGTATAGGAATTTCCTTTCGTTCGACCCCAGGCTAACACGGTGTTCGCGCGCCTATCTGGACGCCAAACGGGGTTGCGGGCTTCGGGTGCTCTCCTGGATCGGCAGAGGTCGGCGACTGGTTGGGCGCGTTCCGCCAAAGCACCCCTCGAACCCCGATCCCTGACCCGTAGGTGCGGCCACGAGCACACCCCGCACCGGCGGCTGCGGGCCGACATAAGACTCAGGAAATGGCGGAGAGAGCGGGCGCACCCGATGGGCCGCGAAAAGCCCAGGCTTCGGTCTTCGCGAGGTGGCGCAGGATTGCGTCCACCACCTCGTGGTCAATGATGAACGCGATGATCCGCATCTCGCCACCGCACTTCGGGCACACCAGCGGGTCCACCTCGTAAACATGCTTGATGAGCTGCGCCCAGCTCCGGCGGAGGGCACGGGCGTCAGGGCTGTGATCCCGGTCGGCCGATGCCGAAGGGCCAAGCCTGCCATCGGGAGGCGCGGCGGCGATGTTGGCCTCTGTCTGTCGTTTGCGCTTACCCCGCGAGACGTTTGAGTACGTCCCGTAGTACCTGACCAGGTGACGGCGCGGCTCGGGGATGTGCATGATCACGCGGGCAAGGAACTCGGCCGGGTCGAAGGCCTCGGCCGGGTCGCCCAGCTGCCGGGTGCGGCCGTCGTGGCCTCCCTTCGGCCGATAGAACACCTCCCCTCCCCCGTCCCAGCACATCCGCTCGAGGCTGATCGGGGGTCGCATGATGTAGCGGGCCAGACGCTCCACCGCGTGTCCGTCCTCGGGCTCGATCCGCACCCGGTTGTGCACCGAAAACCCGGTGTGCCGCCACGGCAGCAGCAGCTCGGTCCGCTCCTCGGTGAGCAGCCCATCTTCCCCTGTTGCGGCCACCATCAGCTCACGGACCGTCTCCCAATCCGCGCGTGCGAGCCCGCCGAACAAATCCCGGTGATGGAGGAAGTACGGCCGCAGCAGTTTCGGGATCACGAAGACCCACTGCGCGTGGCCGACCTCTTCCAACACCTTCTCGCGAAGCAGGGCCGCCGTGGCCGCCGCCCGCTTGGCCGCGCACGACGGGCACAGCTCGCGGGTCTTGCACGAAAAGGCGAGCAGATACTCCTCGGCACAGTCCTGGCAACGCACCCGAGCGAAGCCGTTTTCGAAGAGATCTCAATCGAGGTATCGCCGTACCTGCTCATCGATGAAGCCGCGCCAGAATCCGTGCCGCCCCTCGAAGCGCTCCTCCCACTGCCCCCTCACCTCATCGTAATTGGCCTCGACAAGACGGTACAGGGGTGTCGCGCGCGGGTTCCGTGGCCG
>CAVYKX010000005.1:0-144978 GCA_963769215.1 Candidatus Sulfomarinibacteraceae bacterium
AGCTGTTGCACACGTTCGGTGTTAAACCGAAGGCTGGCGATATCCTTTAATGCCGAATCGAGTTCGCTGGCTTTCCAACGCCTGATGCGGGCTTCCCTGGCGCCGTCAACACAGTCCGGATCGTCGAGATGAAGAAATTCCTTTGAGACATCTTGGTTCAGCAGCAGGCAATCCCTGACGATGAGATCAAGTTGCTGAATCTCTTTGAAAGTAAGACGCTGTCCTGGTGCCTCCGGCCACCCCTCGGCTAGTCTCCTCAGGTCGTCGGGACTGAGGTGGGCACCCAGGGCCTTGCCCAACGATCTGAGGACCCCAGAGTCGCCTTCGTCCACTTCCCAGCTTCGATCTCAGATAACCAGAGTCGATAACCGCTGGCGAGCAGCGAGGGATCAAACGCCAACGCGGATTCGATTGCAGTACGCGAAGGCATCTTTTTCGAAACAGCCAGTGCGTTGAGAAATGCCGACTTCCCCCGGACTGCGGGCAGGCAACTCAGAATCGGTTTGAGTTCTTTCGAATCTGTCGTCCCGAGCCGCCGAATCTGCCATCGAACAAACACTTTGAACACCGGCAGAAGATCACCTGGGGCGTAAGCAATCGGATTCCGCAGCGCGACAACGAAATCACAATCCTCTGATTCCGCCAGTTTCTCGACTGCGTCACGAATCTCAAGAAATGAGCGTTCTGCCGCGTGACAAAGATCGCCAATCGAAACACCTGGCTTCTGGACCTCCTCAAACACAGGTTCGAGGCAGGTTCGAGCAGCTGAATGAACTTCATCCAATTCGATCACCCCAAGAACTCGTCGAGCAGCGCCAAAAGAATACGAGGGAGCCGGGGCATGCTCACCGGATCACTGAAGAACTTCTTCTCGCTCCTAAGAGACGAAAGGGACGATCGAAGAGTTGCGCATGAGGTGTTTTTCGAA
Source organism: Candidatus Sulfomarinibacteraceae bacterium (assembly GCA_963769215.1). Lineage (GTDB taxonomy): Bacteria > Acidobacteriota > Thermoanaerobaculia > Thermoanaerobaculales > Sulfomarinibacteraceae > Sulfomarinibacter. Next base: position 929 of record CAVYKX010000005.1, read on the forward strand.
GCTTGCGCACGAAGGGCACCTCAGGAGCAACTGCTTCGAACGACACTTTTGTCTCGCTCGGTCAGCTTTGCGCACCCCTGGCGAATCGCCAGGTGAACCTGAAATGCGATGAGACACGCCCTCGGCTCCCTCTTTTCAATTATAACAATCTCCTTTTTCGGCCTTGACTGATCAAACAAAACCCACAGGAAGCCAAGTACGAATGTCAATTCTCTTCCTCGTTCGAACTCTCCCGCCCGATGGCTGCTGCTCGTAAAGTTCGCTCGGCAGCCTCTTCGCCACTTCGAGGAGTCGCGCTTCCCGGCACGCGGCTTGAAAAGCTCCTCGAACTCGTCGGCCAGATCTTCCGGGATGTTGTAGATGAGGTTTCCCCAGCAGAAGATGTCCCACATTCCGCCCACGTCCATGACCCTATCCAGGAAGGCCTTGCCGAAATCAGAGAAGTAGAACATCCGGGGACAAAGCGTGCGGATGGTCTTCAGTCCGGATTTCTCGACCACCTCTGAATGACGAAATTGCCGTATTCGTCTTCCTCACCCTCGACGACATCGCCATACGGACGCCATTTCTGTGAACTTCGGGTTCTGGTCCAGCCGGTACCTGTTCGGCCCGACCCGGACGCACCTGACGGGCTCCTCGAGGTAGTTCCCCTCTTCGAAGTCGGGGTCATCGGCCTGGTCGGCAAAAGCCATTTCTACATGAATGAGCTCCCCTTCGGGAACCGTTTTTGAATCTCTTTGTCGGCTTCGTCGGCGCTCCTCGGGCTCTTTTCTCTCGGGCTTTCGAAGCCTCGCCCGCCATTCTGCCCCCTCCGTCGAGACCTCGAGGCGGCCGGCGGGTATGTCGAGCCCGGTCCTGGTGTCCAGGTAGATGTTGGAGAGGCCTTCGGAGCGCAGCAACCTGAACCGGTCGCTGATCATGTCGAGCGGCCGGTGAGGTAGCTCTCTGACTCCGCGAGCCTTCGAACTCCCACCCCTCGGGGACACTGATTTTCCCCGGGTTCTGCTCTTGTTCTTTCAAACAGGCGAAAACGGCGCCGTCGGGATTTCGGCCGACCACGAGCCAATCGCACGGGGCAAGAGCGCTCGCGAACACCTGGTGGACAACTGCGAGGGTTTCCCAGGATCCAGCTCGTCTTTCAGCCTCATCGGGCGCTGTTTGATCTGGTCGAGGATCTCGCGAACCGTGTCGTTTCGTTTGAAATGGACCGCTACCAGATGGTCGTCGTAGCAATACCTAAAGCCCGAGATCCACTCGAAGAAATCCTCGAGCCCACCGTCGTGCCATCTTTCGATGGTCGCGATACGGACAACGATGCTGACGCCCTCGATCAGGACTGCCACTTCAATTCCTTTCCTCGTCTCGCGCCGCCGTCGATGAAACAGCGAACCCATTCAATTCTCCCACTGAATCTTTGCCTTCGCGTTGAGTCGGGAAAAAAGTACTCGGACTGCCCGTCTTTGACGATGCAAACGGCAGTGCCTGCACCGGTGCATTTCATGAGAGCCTTCCCTATCCGGTCGAGTGCTTTTTTGTCGATGAGCGCTCTGATTGCGGGATGCTCTTCCACATCGAGGACCTGGTGGGGATCGACGACGAGCCCGGGGAGCTCCGAATCCTTGCGGGAACTTCTGAAGGGTTGCGCTGCCCATGCCGATACGGTCTGGCCGATAGCCTCCGAAAAGATCCGGTCGAGCTTCGACCATCCCTCGGGCCTGACCTCGAGGAGGCCGTAGATGGTTTGCTCAACCGCCTGGGTCCAGACCCCTCCGAGGGAGAGATCACCTTCCATGGTGCCGTCCGCGAACGCAAAGATATCGAAGTCCAAACTGGGTGGGCAAAATATCCATCCGATCATCAAGGGACCATCTTCGAGGTTTGGGATCGGCTGGTTCTCGTCGAGCTTCTTGGTTTCCATGCTGAACTCCTTTCAGGTTCAGCCGCAGAGCATGATGAGCCGAATTCGGTCCGGCCGTTCGCGCTTTAGCGGCATTTGTTGGTGGCGCCCGCAAGTTGCGACTTAAATCAGCGCCTTTCCGGGTCCTTTGTTTTGAGCGGTACCTCCCTTCAATTCATCAGTGCTGCCAGACGGCGTGGCCCTTCGCGCGAAGCTCTTCCGCGAGCGTCGGTTCCATCTTCTTCGCTTCGTCATATGTCATCGGGTTCAGCCCCTCAAAAAGATCCATTCTTAGCCGACGATGAAAGGTCTTCGCTATGCGACTCGACTGCTTTCCACTCTTGTGACGTGCGTACCTCTCCTCCGGTGTCAGGCCAGTCATGCCGACATAGAAACACTCAAGGCCAGGATCACAGCCTGGGTTAGCCTCGACAAAACGGCGGTCTTCGAGCACTTCACGTTATCAAGCTCGATGACATACACGCTGTGGTGCGGATTCTGCTGCTGCGGTCGCTTGCTTCGTCTGCGTCGTCTCGGCATCTCAGGCCTCCTTCCCGTTTCGCTGATGAACACCATCTCTCCCCTTCTCGGTGCGTAGGCGACGGTGAAGTGGTCGAAGAGCGCCGAGCCGAGGATCCGGAAGCGCCTGCCATCATCAGCGCCATCGAAAGGAGCATCGGCATCTCTCCCGCTGTGATGGTGATGGTGTCGGGGCCGAGGGTGATGGGCACGGTGTGGGTCTGCGCGGTGAAAGCGCCGATGCCGGGGAAGAAGTCCTCGAGGCTTCCGGTGGAGGGACAGGCGCGGGCAATCTCGGAGCTGACGTAGGAGATCTTGGCGCCGGTGTCGAAGATCATCTTCACCGGGTGGCCGGCGGCGGTGGCCTCGGTGACCGGGATGCCCATGAGGAAATCGAGGTGGAGGTGGGTTCCGTCGAGTTGAAGCTCGTCCTTCGAGACCCGCACCTCGTTGCGCGCCGGGTCGATGACGGTGTCGTAGCCGGCAAGGATGTCGGTGCCGATGAGGCCGTCGAGGTTTGTACCTACATGGCTGCCGATCTCCGCCAGGCTGACTCCCATGTAGTTGGTATCGGCTACGTGGCCCCGGCCAGCGAAGGCGAGAGTTCGGGTTTCGGCCGCTGGAAGGCGCGCCGGTGTCGAGAAGAAGGCGCCGGCCTTCGCAGTCGAGGATGAGGTGGCCGTCGACCATGGTGTAGGGGTAGGTGTGGGTGGTCATGAGCTGCTCCTTTCGTCGTCGGGTCCCTGCCGCCGGCCAGAAGCCGGCGGCTGCTGGGGAGTTGGTTCTGGCGTTGGTTGCCGTGCGGCAGCAACCCGGCGACCTCGGCAAGGACGCGGTTCGGCGACCCGGGCCTCGAGGCCGGTGCCGCCCTGAGCGGCGCCTGATCACCTCGCAGACCATGACGATGAGCTTGACGAGGGGTTTCAGGGTTCATTTTCTTTTTCCTCTCCCTGTGACCCGGGGGTAGTTCATCTCACTCCCTTCACTTCGTTCAGGGAGTAATGAACCCCCCGTGTCACCGGGAAAGAGACGGCTCAATGGAGGTTTGTCCCTCGCCATCCGGGCTGTTGTCCCAGGACGGTGCGGCCTTCACGATGGGCTCCATTTCTCGAGGGCGGCGCGGGTCTTCGATTTCGACTTCGACGGGAACTCGCGGGCCGCCGCAGCAGCAGCACCGAGAATCGGGTAGAATGATCATCTGCGCGTCGTACAGGTCATCGGTGTTGCGGTACTGCTCCGGGTCGCGATTCACGACCGCCTCCACCGCTTTCGCCCCCATGCCTTCGCACTCGGAACTTCACGATGTAGAGGCAGAAGCCGGTCCAGCTGCGGTGGAAGTACGAGTGTGTCGTCCTCCCAGTAGACGAACCACTTGTCCTCCATCTCGCGGGGAACGACGCCCCGCTGCATCAGCAGGGTCTGCTTCCCGTGGTACAGGAACCCAGGGGATGGTGGTCTGGTACTCCGGCATGGGTTTGGCGTTCCAGTCGGTCGGTTCGGCGGTTTTCATTCAGGCGGTTGCTCCTTTCATTGGCGGTTGATTTTTCAGATCTGGTCATTTCAAGATTTCTTTGATCTGCGCCTCACTGACTCCGTAGTTCTTTGCCAGTCGTTTCAGGGACTTGCCCTTCTTCCGCCTGATTTCGGTGATTTCGCGAACGGTCAGATCACGTTCCCCCGGGATCTTCACGAACGAGACGGGTCCGTCCAATGGATTTCCTGGCTCTGTACCAAGTCCGCATCCTTCCCAGGCTTGAGAATCAACAGGTCTGTATCCGAGGTCCATGATCTTCTTCAGCGAGCTCATCGCTCCTCCAGTTTTCCGAGCCACTCGTCCTCGAGCACGACCTTGATGCCTGTCTCTTCGAGGTCGAGGTAGATCTGGAGGAAGGTCAGGGCGACCTTCGGTTCGATCCAGGCGTGCGGCCCGTTGCCGCAGTCGAGTCCGAGCTCACCGATCGGGAAGCGGTAGCTCGCCGGCGGGTAGAAGAGATCGGAAAAAAGCTCCCAAGCGCGGCCCTCGGGCGTCGCGTCGTGGCCCGCGTACTCCTCGCGCACTCCAAAGTTCAGCTCCTTGTCCAACATGTCCGGCTCGAGACCGTGATCGGCCATGAACTCCTCCGGGTCCTCCCCCAGCCACTCGGCCAGCTCGCGCCAAGTGTCAGCCTCCGGCAATCGATTCGACGTCGGAATCGTAGAACCTGTATCCGGAGCCGATGTCCTCGGCGATGACGATCTCGTCGTACTCGTCGTCCTGGTATTGTAGGTGAGCAGCGGCCGGTGGTGCGCTCCGAAGTGCGCACCGCCTGGTTGACGATGTCCTGCGTAAAGGGCCACTTGATCAGGTTCTTGTCGGATCGAATGCGTCCGCCCAGAGTTCTTCACGGCTTTTGTACGGACCCAGATCCCCCGGTTTCAGAACCACGGCTCACCTCCCCTACTCTGCAGGCAACGGCCGTTTCCGAGCATCCACGAAAAACGCTCGACAACCCCAAGGAGGGGTTGGTCGAGGACGGTGTCGATCTCCGTTTCGATGCGTTCGGGCACTCCGCCGAAGAAGGCCTCGGCGACGCTGCCGGCGATGGCGGCCTGGGTGTCGGCGTCGCCGCCGAGGGAGATGGCGAGGCGGATGGTGTGCTCGAAGTCTTCGGCCTCGAGGAAGGCGATGAGGGCCTCGGGGACGGAACCGCGGCAGGTGACGTCGAACTGGTAGTCGGGGCGGATGGAGGCAGTGGTGCGGTCGAGGTTGTAGCCGAAGCGGCCGCTGATTTCGTTGCGAATTTCGTCTTTCGTGGCGCCGATGCGCGCCATGTGGACGGCGGCCGCGGTGGCCTGGGCGCCGGCGATGCCTTCGGGGTGGTTGTGGGTGACGGCTGCCGAGCGCTCGGCCTCGGCGAGGACCTCCTCGAGGGTCTCGAATGCCCAGCCGATGGGGCTGACGCGCATGGCGGAGCCGTTGCCGAGGCTGCCGTAGGGGCCGCGGCGCGGGTCGCCGAGCCACTTGTGAAACATCGGGCCGTAGCCGCGCATCGGGTAGCGGTCGCCCCAGAAGCGGTAGGCGGCGGCGTAGTCGCCGTCGCCCATCAGGGCGTCGGCGGTGGCGACGGTGAGGACGGTGTCGTCGGTGAAGTAGCGGTCCTCGCCGAAGAGGTTGAAGTTCTCCTTCTTGAGGGGGTGGCCCTCGTAGGCCGCGCCGAAGATGTCTCCTGCTATGGCGCCGAGCATGTCAGGCCTCCTTCCGGTGGTCGGCGAACGAGCCCGAGAAACCGAGTTCGTCAGGCTGCGTACCAGGCGGTGCACGTCGCCTAGTCGGCGTGGGTGTACTGCATCAGGGCGGGCCGATCGCGGGCGCGGATATCGATGTCAGAAAGGTCGCAATCGACGGGTTCGCTTCCGGAATCGAGGACCTGCAGCTGATAATCGTCAGACCTGGGATCTGGCGGCCACACTGGAAGTGGAGGGCGCCCAGGACACCCCAGACAGTGACCATTTCGCCGAGGACCTTCGAAACGACCTCGTCGAGAATTCGATCGGCCGACCCCTTCAGCCTCGAGGAGTTCGTTCACGATCCTCGGACCATTTCGATCCACAGTTCCTCGGGGGTGACCCCCGCCCCCTCGGCAGCCCTGGTGATCTTCCGGCCCTCTCGGGATCGGTCGGAGGCCCGAACAAGAATGTGAGGTCCTTGACCAGTCGGCCGGCCTGCCTCCTGTCTCGTGTTCGGGGTCAACGTGGCGGGGCGATTGTGTCCATGACGAACTCCTTTGTGTCCCGCCGCTGAGCAGAATGGTGGAGGCGCCGTCAAAAAAAGCCCGTCGAGTACGCGACGGGCTGAAGCTGTCCTCCGGGCCGTTCGCGCTTTAGCGGCATTTGTTTAAGGCGCCCGCAAGTAGCGAAGTAAATCGGCGCCGGATCTTCCATTATACGGAAATGGTAAAATTTGTCAATCAATTTCCTATTAATTATAAATAAGACCTATTGTTGATTGAGAGGTCGGACATCTGCCGCCCCTCCGGGGCTGGCTATAGTATATACGGCTTGGTACCTGGGGCTCGCGCCCCAGGCTAAAGTCTGTCGCCCCTTCGGGGCTTAACACATATATTTCTGGTACGATCGGTACCACGTACCGATTTATTGATTTCTGCGAGCGCGTACGATTCGACGATTCCCTACGTGGGGCCTGTTTGCCTCAGACCACGGGTCCGGACCACTTCGCCAACACGGCGTTGATTTCGTCCCGCACCTCGTGTCGAGCCTCGTTCCGGATCCAGCCACGAAGCAGGAGGTCGTCGTAGCGGGTGTGGGCGTGACGGACACGCGCGGCAACGGCGAGATCGATGGTCTCGGGATCGAATGCTTTGGCGGCCGCTGAACGGCCCACTCTGCCCGAGTGTTTTCGGCAGGCATGCTCGGCGATTCGGCGCGCCTCGCCCTTCGGGCATCCAGGGTAGCGGGCGGCGATGTGTCGCGCGAACTCTGTAACGTACTCGCCGGTCGAGCTCGGCATCGCGGACTGCCGCCGCCCTGCGCCGCCGTTCCCGCTCATCGGCATCGGCATCGCATTCTTCCTCGGCTCGATCGAGCGCTTCCTCCTCGACGAGAATCCCCTGTCGCTCATACCGCTTGCGGGCCCTGGCCCATTGAACGACAACCGCCTTCAGGCGTGAGTGCTTGGCGGCTCGGCGTGTCAGTGCGGCGTCGCCTCGCGGCAGGAAGACAAGGTGGTCGAGGTCGGCACACTCGAGGCATTGCGCTTTGTCGTCGACCTTGCGGATCCACGCGCCGCGACCGAGCTCGTCGCCGCAGAAATCGCATGTCGGTTCACTTCGGGTCATGAACACGACGATCTCGTAGGGTCCCTTGGGTGCCATTTGTCTTTTCATATCAGAAACGCCGGCCATAGGGCAACAGCCGCGCGGGACGCGGGGCGTGTGTCTTCGGGTAAGTACTTCGTGCCGATTTGTCGAGTTCTTCGAGCTCTGACAATTCGACAATTCGATACGTGGTGCCTATCGTGTGAGCCGCCTGCAAAAATACCTACGGTCGAACAGTCTCGGGTGCAGGATCATTCGAAAGGGAGGGAATAAACCACTCCCCTACAAAAACTTAACGCATATGAGCAGGAACCTCATCGACCGATACTTCCAAAGATCTCGGTTCCTTCGCCGATCGAGCGCAGCGGAACCGCCTCGACACGGTCGGCGATGGGGAACCGCTTCGATCCGGGGTACACGACTGCGACCCCGGCCAGGTTCAGGTCGTTCAGGGAAATCGTGATGGACTTCGTCATTCGCGGCGTGTCGCTGCGTTTGCACTCCACCCCGAACAGGTCGGTTCCCCGGCGCAGCACGAGATCGATCTCCGCCCCCTGGTGCGTGGCCCAGAAGTAGGCTTCGTCGTGGTCCACCGTCGTCAGCACCTGCTCGACAACAAACCCCTCCCACGAGGCACCCACCTTGGGGTGGGTGACCAGTGCCTTCATGGTGTCGATTCCGAGGAGCTGGTGAAGGAGGCCGCTATCTCGCACGTAGACTTTCGGGGATTTGACCTGGCGCTTGCTGATGTTCGCGTGGAACGGCTGCAGCTGCCGGACCATCAGCGCATCGGTGAGCAAGTCCAGGTGGCGGCGGGTTGTGGACTGGCTCACCCCCAGTGCTCTGGCGGGCTCTGCCGCATTCCAGGTTTGACCGTGGTAGTGCGCGAGCATGGACCAGAAACGCTGAAGAGCGACCGCCGGCACGCGGACCCCCCACTGCGGGAAATCGCGTTCCAGCAGGGTCTGAATGAAGCTCTTCCTCCACGCTGAGCTTGCGCTTTCGTCGGGCGCCAGGAAGGAGCGCGGAAACCCGCCGCGTAGGAGCAGGGTCTGCTCCGCCTCGGGCCCGAGCTTCGTGAAGCGAGAACCCGCCGATGGTCACGCGTTCCATTCGACCGGCCAAACTCTCGGAAGTCTGCCGCAGCAAATCGCCCGAGGCGCTGCCGAGAATCAGGAACCGCGCGGGGCTCTTTTCGCGGTCGACCAGGACACGAATGACCGGGAAGAGGTCGGGACGCCGTTGCACCTCGTCGATCACGACCAGCCCCTGCGAGGGGATCGAGCGCGGTCATCGGTTCGTCCAACCGGGCCAGGCTGGCCGGATCCTCGAGATCGAAGTAGTTCAGGGATTGTTCCGGGACGAGGAGCCGAGCCAGCGTCGTTTTGCCGCACTGCCTCGGACCGGCCAATACGACAACAGGGCTTCGTCCAAGGGCCCTCCTGAGTGAGGCAAGGATGGTGTTTCGCTGGATCATGAGTGGATATTACCATGAAAAACGAACATATCGTGAAGAATTTTCATGGTTTTGGACGAGCTGTATGAATTGACCGGTCTCCTCGCCCGTGAAAAGATCAGCCGCCATGGGAGTACGAAAGATCGACAAGGCCAACTGGGCCCGGCGTCCGCACTTCGAGTACTTCGAGGGTCTCGATCATCTCTCGAGCGATTGCGAGGATGCTGAACGGTTGTTGAAGGGCGTCGATTGACGTACATGATGGTGGGCTGAAGTCCGCCCTACAGTTCTCAAGTATTTGGCCTGTCTCTTGTTTCGGGGGATCCCTCGACTCGGCCGTCGGACGGCCTCGCTCGGGATGACAGGTGATTGGTGGCCTCTCGGGTTTCTACCCCTTTTTGAATTCGGAATCGGAATTCGGAAATCGGAATTTCCGCACGCCCGCCCGTGAGGATTTTGGATTGTAGATTTTGGATTTTGGATTTCCGCCCGCCCGCCCCATCGGGAACGGGGACGGGGACGGGGACGGGGAGGAAGGCCGGCCACCCAGGGGAGTTTGTCATCTCGACCGAGGGCACTCGTGCCCGAGTGGAGAGATCCCCCGGGGTCTCCGGAGAGTGCTGAATACCCGGCCTGTCTCCTATTTGAGGGGATCCCTCGACTGCGGTGCCTTCCCGGCTTCGCCGGTCAGGCACCTCCGCTCGGGATGACAGAGAATCGACTTTTGGAGAGGTGAAATCCCAACCATTGCGCCTCCCTCCCCCACGCCCCATATTCGAATTGATGCGGTTTCGTGCTCGGGTTGTTGTGGTCGCGGTTGGATGCCTGGCGGCGTTGGCTGCTGTTGTGGGCGAGCCGGGTGGGCGGGATTTCGACGACTGCTCGGCGGTGGTGCTGATCAACCGGGGACAGGCAATATTCGGCGGCAACTACGACATGTTGGGTGACGACGACGGCATGCTCTACATCCACAAGCGGGGCGTGGTAAAGACGGGGACGAGCGCGAGCACGACGGGGGTCGTCGCACGGTGGACGTCCAGGTACGCGAGCGTCGCGTTCTCGCTGGTGGGGCTTCAGCACGCATGGGCGGGGATGAACGAGCGCGGGCTGGCGTTTTCGACGATGCGGCTGGAGGCCACCGGGAACCAGCCGCCGGACGAGCGCCCGAGCGTCGACTGGATGTGGCCGCAGTACATCCTGGACACTTGCGAGACGGTAGAAGACGTGATCGCGAGCGACGCATCGGTTCGCAACTGGACCGTCGATCACTTCCTCTTTACAGACCGCACAGGTGGCGTTGCCATAATCGAGTTTCTCGACGGAGAAATGGTGGCCCACAGCGGGGGCGAGCTCTGCACGACGGCGCTGACCAACACGACCTACTCGTACGCCTGCGAGATCTGGGAGAGCATGCGTTCAGGGGGAGATTACTCCGGCCTCGACAACTCGCTTCTGAGGTTCTGCAACATCGCGGACAGGGTGTCGGCTTTTGAAGGAGGTACGACCGCAGAGGCGGTCGACTATGCCTTCGAGACGCTGAGCGAAAGCTACCCCCCGCACCTCCGCAGGCACACACGCTGGAGCATCGTCTTCGACACCCTGAACCTGCGCGCGTACTACAGAACCTTTCTCGAACCGGAGATCCGGTGGGTGGACCTCGCGGCCTTCGACCCACGGTGCGGGCGCCCGGTGATGATGCTCGGCATCAACGAGGTCGTGTCGGGCGATGCTACCCGGGCGTTCTGGGAGTACGATCCCGAGCGCAACCTGGAGTTCAGGGAGGCGTACTACGAGCGCTGGGGCATCGACTACGACCCGGCACAGACGAGGGAGCTGATGGAGTACGTGGAGAGCTTCCCGTGTGTACGGATGCGGAGAGCGGGAGAGCGGAAGGTGGTGGCGGGGAGGGAGAGGAGGTGAATTCGGAATTCGGAATTCTGAATTCGGAATTGCCGCTCGACCGCCCGCAGGAAATTTCGGGTTTCGGATTTCGAATTTGCCGCCCGCCCGCCCATTCCAGAGATTCCCCCCACTCGCCCGCTTCGCGGGCTCGGTCGGCATGACGGACGGGGCATGTCGGCTACTTGCCGGTCGCCGTGGTCAGGCGCTGGAGCTCGGAGAACCACCCGGTGACTAGCTTGGCGGTGGTCACGCCCTCGGGCATCTCGTCGCCGGAAAAGAGCACGAAGCTGCCGTCCGGGGCGACATCGTAGTCAGAGAAGAAGTAGTTGCCGGCCTGCACACCGCCCAGTCCTCCGACATAGGTTCCGGTGATCGCCGGCCGCGGCTTGCCGGCGCGGAAAGTCTCGCCGACCGCGTCGACGTCGGCCATCATGATGCCGCCGTCGGTGCGGTAGTAGAGACGCCTGCCGTCGCGCGACCACACCGGCTGCGACCCACCCTCGTCGGAGATCTGCCACTTGCCGCCGCCGGACGGGAAGGACCCGACATAGACCTCGAGCCGGCCCGACTCGTCGGACTCGTAGGCGATCCAGCGTGCCATTCGGCGAAAAGGCCCCGAAGACCTCGGCGTACGGCGTCGCCATAACGCCTCGGCTTCGCCCTCGCCACCGACCGGAATACCCACAGGTCGTTGCCCCCCTGGCCGGTCGGGCTGACCATCAGCCACCGGCCGTCGGGGGACCAGGAGTTCGGGAACGGGCTCGGTAAGAACTTCTGGATCGAGCAGCAACTCCGCCTGGCCGGAACCGTCCGACCGTTTGCGGAACACCGTCATGTCGCCGTCCCGATCGGAGGCAAAGGCGAGCCAGCGGCCATCGGGCGACCACGCGGGATCGGCATCGTACCCGGCGCCAAAGGTGATGCGGGTCGCCACGCCGCGTTCGAGGTCATAGACCCAGATGTCCCAGTTGCCGTCGCGCAGCACCGACAGCGCCAGCCGGCTTCCGTCCGGAGACAAGCCTCGGCGTGCCGAAGACGCCCGGTTCCTGCCACAGGTTTTCGCTGCGCTGGTGGGTGTCGACCCGCACGATCGAAAACGGTCGCAGGTCGGCGACCGAGGAGAGGTAGGCGAGCAGCCCGGTTTCGGCAACGTCGTACTGAGCCGATCCGTGGGTCGGCGTCGGCCTCGATGCCCTCGAGAACCGGGAACTGGGACCCGGTGGCTTCGAGCCGTTTCTGACGTCGAACGGCAGCGCGAAGACCGTACCGTCGTTGACGTAGAGGATGTGGCCGGTGGGCACGTAGCGGCCGTAGTAGCCGCCGCGGTGAATCACCGTGCGTTCGCCGCTCGCGACGTCGAGGACCTCCAGGCTGGCCCCCGAGAAATCGGTGGGTTCGGTCCCGACGGTGAAGAGAATCCGTTCGCCGCTCCGGCAACCACTGGGGCCAGCGGTGGCTGACCTCTCCCGAGGCTTCGTCGAGGGTCGTCAGCGACCTCGGTCTCGCCCCCGGTGGCCGGCACGACCGAAAGGCCCGTGTCCGACGACGGGGCAAACACGATCGTCCCGTCGGGCCCCCAGCTCGCGCCGCGGCTGCGATCGAGCTCGCAGAGCGTGATCGGGGACCCGCCGGTGACCGAAACCTTCTTGAGCGACTGCGGCGTGACGTAGCCGAGCCACTGCCCGTCGGGGGAGAAGAACGGGTGGTAGGCGGCCTCGGAGCCCGTGCCGCCCGCCACCCGGTGGCCCTCGAACTGATCGAGCGGCCGCAGGAAGAGGGTCGAGCTCGTTGCCGCCGCCCTCGACATAGGCGAGGTGCTTGCTGTCGGGCGAAAGCACGACACCGGAGCCCAGCGACCAGTCGAGCACCGTGTCGGCGATCTGCACCTCGAAGCGGCGCATCGGTTCGCCGACCGGATCCGCGTTGCCGAAGAGGCCGGCCGCGACCACGCCGCCGACGAGCAGGCCCGCGGCGGCCGTCAAACCCGGCAGCCATCGGCGCCAGGCCGGCGCGTGGGCCTGAGCATCGATCGCTGCTGCGGTTCGGGATGATCCAGCCAATCCTGCAACGCGATTCTCGCCTCGCCGATGGACTGCAGGCGGCGGGACGGGTCCTTCTCCAGGCAGCGCTCGAGCAGACGGCGGATCCTCGCCGGCACCTTCGGCGGCAGCTCGTCGAGATCAGGGTCCTTGTGGACAACCGCGCCGATGACGTCGGTGGCCGTTTCGCCGGTGAAGAGCCGCTGCCCGGTGAGCATCTCGTACAGCACGCAGCCGAAGGCCCAGATGTCCGCTCGCCGGTCCACCGGCTTGCCCCGCGCCTGCTCCGGGCTCATGTAACCGGCGGTGCCCAGCAACACACCGATGCCCGTCATCGCCTGGGTCAGGGTCGGCGACAACGAGAGGTCCTCGGCCGGGCCATCCCCGGAGATCGGATCGGGCGCCAGCGCCTTGGCGAGACCGAAGTCCAGCACCTTGACCTGGCCGCCGGATGTGATCTTGACGTTGGCCGGTTTGAGATCGCGGTGGATCACGCCCTTCTCGTGCGCCGACTCCACCGCCTCGGCGATCTGCCGCGCCACCCGCACCGCCTCCTCCACCGCCATGGGCCCGCGCTGGACCCTCTCGGCGATGGTCTCGCCGTCGATCAGCTCCATCACCAGAAAGCGTTGCCCGTTGGCCTCCTCGAGGCCGTGGATCCCCGCGATGTTGGCGTGGGAGAGCGAAGCGAGCACCCGCGCCTCGCGCTCGAAGCGCGCCAGGCGTTCCGGCTCGCCGGCCAGCGATTCGGGCAGGACCTTGAGCGCCACGTTGCGGCCGAGCTTGGTGTCCTCGGCCTGCCACACCTCGCCCATGCCCCCCTCACCCAACTTGGACGTCACCTTGAAATGCGAGAAACTACTGCCGATCATGCCACTCCCCCGAAAGTGCCCTGCGTCCAGGGCCTGATTTGATTGAAACTTGGTCTCAGAACGGACGATCTATACAAACATTCAGCACGGGCTGGCATTCCCGGCCGGCCGGTTGTATGAAATTTCGAATTTCGAATTTCCGCCCGCCCGCCCTTGAGGATTTTGGATTGTAGATTTTGGATTTTGGATTTCCGTGCAACCACCCGGTGAAGTTCTGAGTGTTGGGTTTTGAGTTTTGAGTTTTGAGTTTTGAGTTCCCACCCACCCGGCAGCCGGGACGGCTGCCCCACAAGCAGGCCCGGCGCCTCGAAAGGAAATTGTGGGGCACGCGTCTCGCGTGCCGGGTGGGGGGAATGTCATCTCGAGATTCGCGCCAATCGAAAAACCGATCATCGAAAACCGAGGGGTATTCTGTTCTGCGTCACATTCCGCCCGGCTTCCGGGCTTGCGAACGTCGGTGTCGAGACCCATATTCTTTTTCAAGAACCACCCCGGGGCGGCACCAAGAAGCGGTCGCGACAAAGACGGGTAGGCGTATTTGCCGGGCCGCAGTGAGCGTTCGTGTTTGTTTCGTCTCGAGACCAGGGTGGAGGGCAATATCGTCGGACTGAATGGGGAACCCGCACAGCCTGAGGCCATGAGCAGCGCGACTCGAGTCTCGAGGCCACGAAAGCAGACACTGCTGCAGGTAGAGTCGTTGATGAGGTCCTTCCGGCCTCGGGTCGAAGAGCACCTGCGGCCGATCGTCCAGGAGCATTACCCGGCGATGATCGCGAGCGGCGACGCCGAGTACCGCAAAATGGTCGAGCTCAGCAGCAAGATGTCTATGGTCGGCCTGGCCTGCACCGAGATTGGCGGCCACGCATTCGACGAACGCCGGCTGCGCATCGCCAGCCTTTTCGGCAGCTGCTGTTTCCTGGGTGACAGCTTTCTCGACGACTTCGGCGAAGACACGGCGAAGGAGTACCTCGACCGTTACGAGATGCTGCTGACGAAGGGCTGGTTCGAGATCCGGAACGACCGCGAGCAGCTGTTCTACGTCGTGCTGGGCCGCTTGTTCGCCGAGCGGGATGTGCTCGATACGATGCTCAGACAGGCCATTTTCGGTCTCTTCCTGAGCCAGAAACGCGACGTGGAGCTGCGCCGCGGCAGCGCCGAGCTGCACTCCTTGACCCGGCGAAGCCGGCTCGCCGTGTTGAAACGCTGCGCGCGCGACCGGAGCGGGCATGCCATCACGATGCTGGCCCTCTTTCTGGTGCCGCAGCTGCCGCTTCAGTACCACGGAGCCATCTACACGGCAGGGTCGCTGATCATGTTCATCGACGATCACGGCGACTGCCACTACGACCGCTATTACCAGCGATTGACTTTCATGAATCAGGTCAAGCGACCGGCCGACAGGCTGGGCCGCATCTACCGGGAGAGCATTCGCAGGATCTGCGACGGGCTCCCCCGCTCGAACGGACGGGAGCTTCTGGTCGCCTTCCTCTACCGCTACTACGTGACGAGGCTCAGGAAGCACCGGTTCGAACGCGAACGTGGCGCGTCGTCGTGGACGGTTTACGAGTAGGAGAAGAACGAAAACGAAACGGATTGCTGCATGAACTTGGGTGACCAGCTGGCGATCGAGCTCCAGAACCTGCACCAGGAAGGCAGGATCGACAGCGAACCCGGGCTCTTGAAGATCGATTACCGCGACCGGGCGGCCGAAGCGCCGTTTTGCTTTGACATGGTGCACGGAACTCTGCACCGGACTGGATGCCCAACCATACCCGAGGCCTCATCGAGCGCCCTGTATGCGGTGAGGCACGCCGATCCGGGGGCACACGCCGTGGCCTGCTCGAACTGCCGCCCCACTCCTCCTGAAGGGACGGGAATGAGCGACGACAGGGGATCCGACATTGTCTATGGTCTCGTATCGATCCTCGATCAGTTCGGGTCGGTGCTCAAAGAGCGGGGCAGGGAGTACCGGAGCTCAACGCGGGGCCGCCAGATGTCGCGCGAATTCGAACAGCTGATCTCGACCCTGGACCAGACCCAGCACGAAGCAATGAAGCTCACGCTGTCGTCGCTCGACGGGTTGATCAACGTGATCGCCCAGATCGGCGACGGCCTCAATCACCAACCGAAACGAGACAACAACGAACCGCGAGACGAGGTGTGACATGGCGGTATCCATTACTTTGACCATCAGGTTGGGCCCTCTGGTTTCGCTCAAGGTGACCGGCCAGAGCTGCGAGGAGCTCGCGCAGGCTCTCGAAGGCCACGATCAGCTGAACCTCCGCGTCGATGCAATGTGCAGCGACCTTGCGGAGAAGGTGTATCCGGAGGGCGTCGAAATGCAATTCGAGCAGACCGATGAGGCGGAGGAGGCCGGAGAATGAACTTCAAGGGCCACGGCGTCATGCGGAGCAATCCGAGCTTCAAGAACAAGGTCCGAATGGACCCGATCCAGTTCGATGCCAAAACCGAGGGCTCCTTCGATCTCGAGGTCGGAGATCTTTCGCTTCACATCGGTGAGATCAGCGTTCGGTTCGCGATTCCGTTCATGCGGCCGCGTGGGCGGCTGCCCATGGTCGCCACGATCGGCGACTTCCGAATCAAGACCCGGCCCTTCTCGGTCCGGTCCAAGGGCATCGGGGTACACGTGTACGGGGTCGTCGGCAAGGACAAGGGGCTGCAGGGCGACATCGACGTCGACGTGAAGTGCAAGACCGAGATGGACGTCGAGGGCAGCGTGCCCGTGAAGGTGGGGCGCGTGCAGGTGGACCTGTGCGAAGCCGACGAGATGCTGGATTGAATCGGGGGGCGGCATGATCGGTTTCAACGGTCCATCCGGCCATTGCCGAACACGGACAGTCACCCACCGCTTCGTCTGCAGGCACCGGGTCGAGGTGGAGTGTGGCCCGCCACGGCGGAACTGGTGTTCTCAGACGAGCGATATGTCCCATCCAGTCAACACCCAGGTTCAGTTCGATGCGGTGGTTTACAACGCACTTCCAACCAGGTGATCTGGCGGGTCCACGCCCTCGATGGTGGTCCCGGGGCCGGGGTCATCGACGAGACCGGGCTGTACATCGCACCGGCCAAGGGCTCGCTTCCGTACGGGTTCACCGAGATCGTCTCCGCCACGTCGGTGGACGACCCGTTCAGGCGGGCATACGCCCAGGTCGTAGTCGTCGGCCTCGGACCCAAACCGCCACCGCCGCCCCGGGTGGAGGTCTTCCCCAAATGGGTCAAGCTGTACCACGTGGATGGGCACCACAACCTGTACATCGACAAAGCAACAAGAAACAGCTTTTCAGAACATCTGCTGTTTCACGCCGACCCCTCACAGCTCGTCTGGAAGAAGGACGGAACGCAGGTCGGCACGGGACCGGAATATCTCTACCAGGTGACCAACGCCGACAAGTTCGAACACGAGATCGACATCACCGTCGAGCTCTCGACAACCGCGGGAGTCAAAGACCACGCCAGGGTCTCACTCCTCGACTACTTGTGGCCCGGGATCGTCCCTCACTAGGGAGAAGGGCGAGGTGCTATGGCGAAAGAAATTGAAATTACTGATGATTCACACATACGGATCGACGACGACTCGGTCATCGAGACCCGAGGCTCGAGCAGGTACCCCTTCTATATCCGCGAGCTCCAGAACATCGCGCCGATCGCCGCACATATCAAGGAAGTCAACCACATCGATCCGATCTCGGTCGATTCGCTCCACGTGAGCGAGGTGCGGAATATCGAACCGATCAACATCAGCCGCTTCAACGTCACCAATCCTTCCGATGATGAACATGTCTCTGCGGAAGCTGCCTCCGGTCAACCTCAACATCCGCGAGCTGCCGGCGGTTTCCCTCGGGACCCACCAGGTGTTCGAGGTTCCATCCGACTACCTCGTCCGGGCACGGTTCCTCGGTTTCGAGGTGCTGCGCCTCCGCCTCCGCGGCCGAACCGAAATCGCGCCCAGGGATCGCTATCGCAGGGAGCAGTCGCAGTCCGACAACCGGAGCTATGCCGAGGTGGCGACAGCCGGCAACCCGGCGATCCCTTCGACACTCGAAAAGCGGGGCGACACCTACACCGGTCGCGTCCACGATCACCGGCACCACGGGCACCACCGGGCAGAGAGTCACGGCGCCGGCCTGCGTTGCGGTCACGGGCACGAAGCGCATACGACTGCTTCCGCAGTATCGCCGCACCATTCATCCATCAACCCCGGATCCGCCGTCAGCCTCTCGGCCGGGATGGGCGGCACAGGATTCAACATCTCGCCCTCCGGGCCTTCGACGGCCGGGGGCGGGAGTTCGGTCAGCAGTGGAGGTTAAGACGATGCATCAACATCATCCATATCATCATGGTCCGCACCATCCGGGACTGCCGTACCACCCGGGGATCGCGGGAGTTTTCGGCGGCGTGGTGAACCTGGCCACCTCCGCCCTCTACGGTGGTGCGAGCATCGTACGGAACGTAGTCGAAGGAACCATGTGGCACGGCTGCCACCCCCATTTCGATCATGGCCGGCATTCCAGCTGCGACCCGTGCCACTACCACGACTGCTGCAGCTGCCACTGCGCCCCCAGCCATCACCACTGTTGTGTCCAGCATGTGCCGCCGCTGTACACGGGATGCTGCTGAGTTCGAGAAGAAGAAGAACAGACCACTGGAGTTTTGCCTGTGACTGAAAAAAAGACCCCACGAAGCAGACCACCAAAAGTACGGCTACCCGGCAGGCCCCGAAAAGCCGTCCCACTGGGCAAACAGCCAAAAAGAAGGAAGCGGCAGCCAAAAAGCCGGATTCGAAGAAGGGGCCGACAGCCGCCCCGGAAGAAGATGGGGGTCTGACCGACCAGGTCGGTTCCGTGGTATCCAAGCTGCTCGAGCTGGCCGAGGCAGGGGTCGACCTCGGAACCAATGTCATATCCCTTCTCAACTCGCTGGCGCGGAACCAGCTGGACGAAGCCGTGCACCCCGGAGAGGGCGCCTACCGCGTTGCGCCGCCCCCGGGTTCGGCCGAGGGCCCCGTCGGCACCGGCCCATCACCGCACCCCGATGGCGCGCCGGACTCGTCGCCGGCGGCACCCGACGCGAGCTACTGCATCATCAACCGGCTGCCGCTGCCGCCGGGAAGCCCGGTCCAGGTCTCGTTCTCGATCAACAACGACCTGCCGCAGAAAAAACGGAAGCTCCACGTTGCTGCCAGTGGTTTCATCGGCGCCGCTCACGGCTTCGAGCTCGACGACCGTTCCTTCGCGGTGCAGCCTTCCGAGAAGACGATCGCCCCGATGGACTTCGAGAAGTTCGTGCTCAAGGGAAAAATACCCAAGAACGCTCCGGAAGATTCATACAACGGCTGGGTCACCGTCGACGGTGACGAGGAGATGAAAATCCCGGTCGTGCTCGTGGTCACGCCGCCGGGCTGATGTCATGGCCTCCCGAGATCACCGCCCCGTTTCACCTTTTCCCCGGCCCCTCCGGCCGGAGGGCGGGCGGAGGCTGCCGTGAGCCTCTCGGGCGACGTCATCATCGTTGGAGCCGGCCCGGGCGGCAGCAGCGCCGCCACGTTTCTGGCCCAAAGGGGGATCTCGACCATTCTTCTCGACAGGGCCCACTTCCCCCGCGACAAGGTCTGTGGAGACGGTCTCACGCCGAAAGCGCTGCACTGGCTGGATGTGCTCGGGTGCGCCGACGAGGTGCTCGACCACAACCGATCCTTTCTCACTGAGGGCGACATCGTGGTCAACGGAGAGCACGTGCTGACCGGCGTCTTCCCGCAGGACACCCCCTACCCCGGCTTCTCGATCATGCTCGACCGGCAGACGCTGGACCACATCCTGGTCCGTAACGCGGTGGCAAACGGCGCGGACTTCCGGCCGGGTTGTAGGGTAGAAAAAATCCACCAAAACGACGACGGGGTCATCGTCGAAGCGTCTCTGGATGGAACCAGCCTGCAGATCGAGGGCCGGGTACTGATCGGCGCTGACGGCGCCAACTCGGTGGTGTCCCGCGCAATCGGCAACCGGCCGAAGAACGGCACGATCGCGGTGTCGATGCGCGGCTACTACGAACGAGTCCGGGTCAAGGGCTCGAGGATTCAGCTCTACTTCGACGAGGAGTTCTTTCCCGGCTACGGCTGGCTGTTCGCGGACGAAGACGGCACGGCGAACATAGGCGTCGCCTTCACCGTTGACGGAAACTTCCGCCTGAGGACGAAGCTCAAGGAGGCGTATCGGCGGTTCGTCGACACCCGCCTCGACGATCAACTCGACACCGCGCGACCTCTGGGAAAACCGAAGGGCGGATGGGCTGCCTATCACCAACCTTCGCGAACCACCGCCGATCGGGTGCTGCTGGTCGGAGACGCCGCGAACCGGGGCGATCCGGTGAATGGCGGCGGCATCCACATGGCGATGGAGAGCGCCAGTTTTGCGTCACAGGTTGTCGCAGATGCTCTGGAACGCGACGACTGTTCGGCGGCGGCCCTTGCCGGCTACGAGCTGCTCTGGAACCGCCACAACGAGCTGGACTGGCGGACCGGCGAACTGATGCTGTCGATTGCCAAGAACCCGCATCTGCGCGAAGTGCACCTTTCGCTGATCCGCGCCGTTGCGATCCTCGCGCGCAACGATCCGCGTTTTCTGGAGTTCTGCGGTGGAGTGTTCAACGGGGTCACGCCCACTCGCAAGACCATCTGTCCTTTCACGCTGGCGGAGGTGGTGCCGCTCGATCCCGAGGCTTGGCTCAGAGCGGTCTTGCAGACAGCCGATCCCGGTTTCCGCGACCTCATTTCCCGAGTCCTGGGCGCCATGTCCGTAGGGGTGCGGACAACCGAAAGGATCGTAACCAGTCCGATGGAGAACTTTGTGTGGGGGGTCGAGATCGTCACCAAGATGGTCGGCCTCCTGGCTTGCTGGACGCAGCGAAAACTCGGTGCCGGCGGTTCGGCCGTAGAAAGTGCGAACGAAACCGCCGCGGCCGCCATGTGAACGAAAGGAGGCAACGATGGCGCTTGCTGTGTTGGGTCCGCTCAACGATGTCATCAACAAAACCGCGACCGAGATCCTCGATGCGGAGATCTCGAAAAAAACGGCCGATGTCCTTGGCACTTTTGTCACAGCCAGCTTCGAGGCGATGGACGACGTGCTGAAGACCGTGCAGGACCTCACCAAGGAGGACAGCGACGGCAACGGATCGTAGTGAGAAAGGAGGCAATTATGTGGTCCCATCATCACAATCACGGCTGCTATCCGCCGGCATGCACAGGTGTGTGCCACCCGCATTTCAGCCACTCGTTCGGCAACTGGTTCACCGATGCCGTGTACCAATCCTGTTGCCCGGTGTGTTGGCAGCCGCACCACTTGTGCTGCTGCACGCACAACTGGCCCACGCACCTTCCGCAGGAGCTCTCGGTCGACACGACGACGACCTCGAAGGACACCTTTGTCGGCGGAACCCACGATGTGTTCCTGACTCTCGAGTACATGGCGGTCACCGGCGCAACCTCGCCCTCGGTCAAGCTCCAGATCGAGGACTCCACCGGCACCACCAACTGGGAGATCACCACCGTTCCGGACGGCTATCACGTCAAGTCGAAATTCGCCTCGGCCTCGCCGGGCGCCAAATTGACCCTGGACGCCAACGAGTGCCTGGCCCGCCTCAGGTGGTTTGAATTGATCTCCTGAGGCACGAACGAGGATGGAGGTAAAGCATGGCAGGACTTCCCAACCGACCCATGGACGCAGCGACGTACGGATCGAGGCACTGGTGCGTACCACACCGCGACTGCCGCAAAGAGTCCAAAGATCTGCTCGTTCGACCGGAACCCGCCCGCCGCGATCTCGCGAGGCTGACCGAGGTGCGGCACCACGTCGCAATGGGTTCGATGGCGGCGGCTCCGGCGAACGCGACGGGGGATGCCAAAACCGCTGAAAAGGCGGTGTTCACCGAGGTCAACCCGCTCATAAAAAGTCTTGACGCGGAAATCAAAAAACCGACCGGCAAGATCCAGCAGGGCATTGGCCAGGCAATCATCGGCGGCGGCTGCTGCGTGGAGTTGGCCATCGAGTACATGCCGACGCCCCCCGTCGTGAGCCTTCTAACCGGAGGCGGCGCCGTGTCGTTGGTGCTGGTCGCGGTCACTGATTCCGAGGGCGCAATCCTCATGTGGAGCAAGCTCGTCGGCCCCGGCTATCACGTCAAGGAGGGGATCATCTCCACCTACCCCGGCGCATTGCTCCACGTCCATGTCATCAACGCCATCGCGCGGGTCCGGTGGTGCGAAATCTTCAGCTGCTGACCGGAGAAAAAGCATGGCTACCAAAAAGAAGACCCCGGCAAAAACCACAGCGAAAAGAGCTGCTCCCGCAAAATCCAGGGCCAAGAAAACACCCTCCCCTGCCGCTGAGGAAGCGAATCGAGCCGCACGGGCCGAGTTCGAGGCCCACCGGAAGCGCGCAGCCGCTTCGGCGGAAACCGCGAACCCGGGTCCGGCACCGCCCGGCCCGTATCCCTCCGGCCACCCCTACGCCCACACAGGCCCGCACCCCGGAGGCCACCCGATGTTCGGCTGGTCGGCCCCGTGGGGGCCACCTCCCGGAATGCCCTGGCCGGCTTCTGCACCGGGAACGATCCCGATCCCGGGTGGACAATCCGTCGCACCGAGCGGCTCCCTGCTCGAAAACTTCGGTACGATCCTGCGTCTCGGAGCGGACCTGATCAACGCCGGCCTCCAGGGCGGAACCCAGATGATGTATGGGATGGGCGGATCTGGGTTTCCCGGTCACCACGGGCCTGCGGCCCACGGCCATGACCACTGGTCCGGACACGGTTGCGGCTGCGAGCCCCACAGCGACTGCTGCTGCTCGTCGTGTGCGCCCTACGTTGATTGTTGCTGCTGCTACGGACACCAGGATTGCCAGCCCGGAGTCCATAACTGCCCGTAACGCAGACTGGTGGTGGGCCAGGGCCCACGCTACGAAACGGGGGAATCCCTCCGGCTTCGCCGTGACAGGTCGATTGAAGCTGCGTCGAACTCGGCCTCGCTCATCGGCCGAACCTAACAGTTCGATCTAGCCCTGTTGGAGTTGGAGACCCGTCAACAATTCCTCGAATGCACGTTCCCTCTCAGCTTCGTTCGATTCCGAGAGGCGCTGCAACCCGGTTGAGGAGACATAGCATTCCCCATCCGCGTTTTGTCCTCGTTCGTAGCAGGTGCGGGCATTTTCGATGTCGCCGAGACCCTCGTGACACAGACCCAGGAGGCCCCAGAAACCGTGGCTTTCGGTATTCGCTTCGATCACTGATTCAGAAACGACCAGGTCTGAAAATTTCACGGCTTCTTCAAATTTCCTATTCAACAGGAGGCTCCAAATCCCGTTTCGCCCAGCGAACCACAGGTTTTGTTGTGGTTGCGTGAGGTCTGGGTTCTGAGAAATCGCCTGTCGAAAACAACGAATGGCGAGTTCCGGGAGGCCGAAAAAGTCTGAATAGAGGCACCCGAGGTTCGTCCAGGTCTCGGCTTCGATTTCGTTGATCGCAAGGGCCCGACCCGCGAGCCGTTCGGCCTCGTGGAGAAGATCGAACTGTGCTGCAGTCAATGCGGCCACCCCAAGGCAGTCGGCGCAGTTGATCTGATCGAGGTGCCGTACCAGGCCGATGATCTGCCTGGTAACAAACGGTCGCCCTGTGGACTCGGCGAGGAGACTCGTGATGAGCGCCACCGAATTGTGGATTTCGTCGTCAGCGTGAATGATGGTGTCAGCGTGATCTTTGGTGATCCCAGCCCATTCCGCGACCGCCGTGTTCGGCACCGGCTCAGTCAACGCGAATGCGACGGATGTCAAGAATCCACCACGAATCGAGTCTGGGCAATCATCGATCTCCTCGATGCCTGCATCGGCCTGGGTAGGCTCAAAGCCTCCGATCCGCAAATCGAGCGCCGTCCCGTCCGGCGAAAGGCAGAGGGAAATGATGTAGCCGGTGAATTTGCCTTCGGAGGCTTCGTAAAAACCGAGCAATGTCTGATAGGTATCTGATGGCTCACTCTCGGCGGGAGATATCCCGGCCTCCAGGAGTTTGGCTGCCTCGAATCGGGAACCGAGGACCTGCAGGCGGAGGTCCAGGGCATCACTTTGAGCATGCTGCAGACTTCTGATGAGATCTCTTCTGAGGCTGTCCGAGGTTGCCGTGGATTTCGGATTGTTCATCGTGCCCCCATGCTTCGTCTGTCGAGGAGTCAGCCTACCCGTTATCGCAGCAAGTGCAACTGATCGGGCCATCGGGATGTTGTGGGATCGGCGGTCTGATTGTTTCTGTCGCCCCTCTGGGGCTGTCAATAAATATATGGCTCTGGTACCTGGGGCTCGCGCCCCAGGCTAATCATCTATCGCTGCTTCGCAGCTCGGAAGATTGTGGTTCCGGGAGTTGCGCGCCGGCGATGGTTGCGGTGAGCGAGCAGGCCATCTTCCACCGCTTGTTTTGCTCACTCTCGGTCGGAATGACAAAAAAGGGCTGTCATACCGAGCGGAGGTGACCGGCCGGCTGTGCCGGGCGGGCACCGGAGTCGAGGGATCCCCCGAAGTGGGAGACAAGACTGATTGTCAGCACTCTCCTGTAGGAGGGGATCCCTCGACTCGGCCGCAGGGCGAGCTCGCTCGGGATGACAGAGGCAAGGGCGCCTCGCTTCCAATGACAAAGGGTCGACAAACCGCTTGTGCGGGCAAGATGCCCGCACCACAAGGGCGGGGCCATTGTGGTGCTGCCTTCCAGGCCGCACAGAGTTGGCACATTGTCATTGAGCGTTTTATCGGCACCGCCTCAGGGTCTTGGAGGGCTCGGGATGACAGGGTGATGGTGGGCCTTGGCCCACCACATGCACGTATGATACGAGTACCCGTGCTACACTGATTCCGTGGAGCACGAATCATGAATCTGACCATCACAATTGACGACGAGGTCCTTCGGCGGGCACGGATTCGCGCCCTGCAGCAGGGAACTTCGGTCAACGCATTGCTTCGTGAGTTTCTCGAAAGTTACGCCGGGTCGGACATCGAGGCGGACGCTCGGCGTCAGCTCGTGACGATGGCTCGCAGGTCGACGGCGTCAAGCGGCCCCAATGGCAGGACGTGGACCCGGGACGACGTCTACGCCGACCGGCTCGATCGAAACCTCTCGGTCCACGAGTCAGAATGAACTATTTCATCGACACAAACGTCGTGGTCTATGCCTTTGACCGTGCTGATCCGTCCAAGCAACACCTCGCGATTGAGGTACTGGAGGGCGACGACCGCCTCGTGCTCAGCACGCAAGTCCTGCTTGAAGCGTGGTGGGTGTTGACCCGGAGGCTCGCCGATCCTCTCGGCGAGTCAGACGCTGCCGAGGTCATCGATCGGCTCAGCAAGCTGCCGGTGGTTTCGACCGACACTCAGCTCGTCGGGCAGGCTATCGATACCAGCCGCCGGTTTGAGATCGCAATCTGGGATGCACTGATCATCGAAGCTGCGCGCGCCGCCGGCTGCAAAACCGTCCTGAGCGAGGACCTCCAGGCCGGTCAGAATTTCGATGGCGTGACGGTCGAGAATCCCTTCGTCTGAATCTGAGGCCGATATGGAGGACACATGATTCACCGCATTTTTCTCTCGTTGGCCTTTGGAGCATCCATCGTGATCGGCGCTGCGAGCCTCAGCGCTGAGGAGCCGACGCCGCAGATTGAAGACCTGGGGTGGATGGCCGGCCACTGGGCCGGAACCGCGGGCGGCATCGAGATGGAGGAACTCTGGATCGAGCCGAAGGGCGGAATCATGCTCGGCGTGCACCGCGACATAAAACCCGACGGGTCAGCATTCTTCGAGTACCTCCGCATCGAGGAGCGCGACGGGGCAATCGTCTACATCGCGAGCCCCCGGGGCGGAGCGCCCACCGGGTTTACGCTTACAAGCCTCGAGGAGGCGCGCGCCGTGTTCGAAAACCCGGAGCACGACTTCCCGCAGCGCATCATCTACCACCTCCGAGACGAGGTCATGACAGCACGGATCGAAGGCAGGGCCGACGGCGAGCTCAGGTCCGCCGAGTGGAGATGGTCGCTGAAACCGTGAGCTCCCTCGGCGCCACTGATCACAATCTCATCATGTGAATGAACCCGGGACGAAGGTTGTGAGGTTGTGATCATTCGCAGCCAAGGTGGCGTTTGCAGCGGCAGAAATGCAACAATCGGCGGCGATGTACCATTCAATTTCAAGCTGTTTCGACGCCAGGTGGTCGCGGGCGTTGGCCGCGTGCCTAGTCGTGCTGGGTCTCGCCGCGACGGCGGTTGGATCGGATCCCGACGGAGGTGCTGTTCACCGTGTCGACACGGCGCAGGCCGAGGTGATGCTCGACTTGCTCGAGCGGGCAATCGAAGGGTGCGGTCGACGACGCGGCGGTGGCGGCGGTGCTCGCCGAGCCGGGCACCGGGCTGATCATCGGTCAGATGAATCTGATGCGGAGGGTGACCGAGAATCAGTACGCGACGATCTTGAGGAGCATTCGCTCTGACGAGGCACCGGAGATCGCACCCGCCGACGATTCGGAGCGCGCGCAGCGCGGCGTGGCCGGGTTGACGCAGAACGTGTGGCCGAACACTGCGCTAACAGGGTCTGGCGAATACCGCGTTGCTCGCCGAACGGATCGAGGAGATCAAGACCATCGATGTCTACGACACCGCTCGCGATCGGGCGATGGCGTTGCTCCCGGAGCCGGTCGAGGTGTCGGCTGAAGTGTTTGTCGTGATGGGCGGCCGTGCAGGCGCCGCGGCCCTGGCCGGGGACAAGGTCTACGTCGACATCCTGATGCTCAGCCATCTCGATGCCATGGGCCGCAGGCCCTATGACGCGGAGAAGGACCTCGTCGATTTCTTCGCTCACGAGATGCACCACGTCGGCTATCGGACAACTCTGGAGTCACAACGACGAGTCGCTCGACCTCGACGCGGGCGAGGACCTCACCTACTCTCTGCTGTCGTCGGTGGTCTCCGAGGGCGGCGCGACCTACCTGGTCAGCGGGCACCGCGATCTCGAGGGCACGTTGAGCGACAGCGGAGCGATGTCGAAGCTTTCCGAACAGGGCGACGAGCTGCTCGGCGACTGCGAGCGGGTGCTGCTGGCAACGCTGTCGGGGGAGATTGCGGAAGGCGAAGCGTACGACGCGGCGACCGGGTTCCTGCTTGGCGCCGGCAGGCACATGTGGCCGGCACGTTGATGCTGAGCCGGATCGACGATCACGGAGGGCTCGAAGCCGTGATGGGCGTGTTGGCGGATCCGCAGAAATAGCTGGTCGAGTACAACGCGGCGGCCGCGGAGGGCGACTACGTTTTCGATGCGGAGCTGGCAGATGCGGTGGCGGGGATCGGGGTCTCTTCGCCCTGAATCCGAAGTGCGGCGAAGTTGCGCAACGTGAAGGGATGACTCCCGGAGGAGGTCGAGCACATGGCCAGATACCTCTTCACAACCCTCCCGTCGAACGACCTGGGCCTGCTCACGCGATCTCTGCCGATCGCTCGCGAGCTGCGGGAGCGGGGCCATCAGATCGCATTCTGCAGCCCGGCCAAAGCCCCGAGCACACTGATTTCCAAGGCGGGCTTCGAAAACCTCCTACTCCGTCAGCCGCTCTACTACATCATCTCCGGAGACGTCAGCTTCGGACGTCTCGTCCGGCTCCTGGGCTCACGGCACGTGAGGCGAGATGTGGGGATTCTGCGTTCGTTTCTGAAGAACATGTCGGAGTACGGCACAGCGGAGATCTGGGACATCGACCACTTTGCGAGCATGTTCGGTATGCGGGACGAAACCTGTATCCGGGTCATCGTCGATGCGTTGCTGGAGGTCATCGGCGGGTACGAGCCGGATGTCATCGTCGACTTCTTCAACCCATTCGCGTGCATCGCGGCCAGGGCTAGCCGCAAACCGCTGATCACCGTCATCCAGTCGGATAGGCACCCACAGAGCCGGGGCTTGATCTGGTGGAAGGACCGTCCCTCCGCATTGCCTCCATCTCCTGTCCCGGCAACCAACAGGGCTCTCGCGGAGTATGACGCGCCATCGATCGAACACATGGGCGACCTCCTGGTCGGCGATCCGACTCTGGTTCTCGGGCTGCCGGAAACAGACCCGCTTCCGGAATCCGCCGTTGTGAAGTACATCGGTCCCATCCTGTGGCAAGACCAGAATGAGGAGCTGCCCGGCTGGATCGATGATCTCGGCAGCGAGCAACCAGTCATCTGGTTGTATCCGGGAAACCTCCAGTATGTGAAAGGAACCAGCACATTCGGCGATTCGGCGGTCGTCCTCGAAGCGTGCATCGAGGCGTTGGGCGGCCAGGCCACGCAGGTTGTTTTGACGACCGGCTATCACTCGCTCCCCAGTCGTTTCGTCCCCCTGCCCGCGAACTTCCGCCACGAGCCATTCGTTCCCGGGCTCGCCATGGCTGAGAGATGTGATCTGCTGATCCACCACGGCGGCTACGGCTCGTGTCAGACCGGGCTCGTTGCGGGCACACCGGCCTTGATCATCCCAACCTACTCCGAGCGCGAGAGCAACGCGCGGCGAATTGCAGCCCAGGGAGCCGGTGACTTCGTCGTTCCCGAGACGGATGCCACCGGGAAACACAAGCGGCTGTCCGCTTCCGAGGTGCGCAGCAAGGTGTTCGGCATTCTCTCGGATGGGTCTTTTGCGGAAAACGCTCGAAGGATCAGCGAAAGAATGAAGTCATACGGCGGGGCCGGCGAAGCGGCGCGCTTGATCGAGACCGCACACGTCGTCTAAATCTGGTTCCTGGGGCTCGCGCCCCAGGCTAAGATCTGCCGCCCCTCCGGGGCTGACAATATATATAGGGCCTCTGGTTCCTGGGGCTCGCGCCCCAGGCTAAAGTCTGTCGCCCCTTCGGGGCTTGCACATATATTTCGCACCCTGGTTCCTGGGGCTTGCGCCCCAGGCTAATCATCTGCCGCTGCTTCGCAGCTCGGTAGTTCGTGGCTACTGGGAGTCGATGGCGGCGGTGAGCGAGCAGGCCCACCATGCGTCACTACAACCGGATCAGACCTTGAGATTTTTCAGTCAACGGACCGGTTGTCACTCGTAGTGGGTCCACATGCGGAGGACCTTCACGGTTCGTTCGGCTTTCAAAACCTGATACACGAGTCTGTGCTGGATGTTGATGCGTCTCGAGTAGGCCCCCGTCAGATCACCAACCAGATTCTCAAAGGGCGGAGGGGATTTGAACGGATCTTCGGCGAGGATGTCGAGCAGCGTTTGGGCCTTATCGCGGAGGCCGCTGGCAGCCAGCTTCTTGGCGTCTTTCTGGGCTTGTTTTGTGAAGACGATCCGCCAGCGGCTCACCAACCCGGCTCCTCGCTCAGGCCGTCGATAGGCTCAGCCATTCCTTCACGGATCGATTCGCGCATCCCGGGGATGGAGAGCAGGTGGAGCGTTTCCTGAATAGCGCGCCAGTCATCTTCGGAGACAAGCACGACATTCCCCCGCTTGCCGGTGATGAGAATCGGCTCGCTGTCGGTACGCGCCTGGTCCACGAGCTTGTACAACGCGGCGCGCGCGTCGGTGACGGAGATCGTCGTCATGTTTGCCTCCGTAGATAACGTACGTCATTCCGTACGCTTTGTCAAGATCAAAGTGGCGCGGGCGGGGGATCCGGCTTCGCCCTCGGCTACGCCGGGACAGGTAACCCCCCTCCCCTACGGCAATTTGATCCAATTCCTGACAGGTTGTGGCGCGCTACCCGCACCCGTCCGGTGACGCGAGAAGTTCGGCGATCTGCTCGTCGAGCTCGACGTCGTCCCCCTCATCGAAACCCAGGTGATAGGACAGGATCCTGCCCTGGCGGTCGATCAGGAAGGTCGACGGGTTCCCCTCGCTTTGGTAGAGGCCCCAGACGACGTCGTTGTCCTCCTCGTTGTGCAGGATGTTAAGGTCAGTCCCTTGTCTTCGACCAGGCGGCGACCCTTCTCGAGATCCTGGTTGGACTGAATGGCTACGATCGAAAGTCCCTCATCCTCGTACTTCTTCCAGATTTCTTCCAGGCGCGGCAACTCCGCGCGGCACGGAGTTCACGTGGGGCTCCAGAAGTTGAGCAGGGTCACCTCGCCTCTGAGGTCGGCGAATTGGTGGCGGGCGCCGTCCAGATCGGGAAGCTCGAAATCGTCTGCCGGCTTGGCGATCCGCTGGCGCTCGCGGCAGGACCAGGTGTCGTAGCCATCGTCGGAACCTCTTGCCGCCGTATAGGCGAGCTTCAATTCCGCAACTGCGTCCTGGTCTTCCGCGATCAGCGCGTCCAGAGCGAACTTCTCCATCGCCCCCTCGGCATCCCCCTGCATCATACGCGCCTTGCCCCAGAAGAAGTTGAGGTTCTCGGCAGGGGCCCCGAGGTAGGACGAGTAGACAATCTCTCCGGCACGTTCAAATCCGGTGAGGGCTTCGTCGACCTCGCCCAGATTTGCCTGGGCCCAGGAGTCCTTGACCAGAATCATTCCCTGCCGGTTCAGGCCTGCCGCCTCGGCTTCTTCGTCGGTGGCCTCGGTATCGGGCCACTCGGCGCGCCAGGTCGCGGCGTTGGCCTTCAGCTGCGCCTTCGAGCAGAACTCTCGAGCCAGGGCCCACTCCTCCATCGCGAGTAGCGCTGTTGATAGCCCTGACGTAATCCCCGAACCTGATCGTGCCGTTCTGCTCGAAACGATCCACGATCGAAATCATCTTCGCCGTCATCCCGGCATCGCCGTACCACGAGATCAGGCGCCGGTCGAAGTCAGCCGCGAGCTCAGGATCCGCCACCTCCGAACGAATCTGTTCGGCAAACTCGATTGCGCCCTCCATGTCTCCGGCCTGGTTGACCCCTGAAGTAGAGGACATCCCCCACGAGACCGAGCGTGTGATCACTCTCCGGATACTTCTCGAGGAACGCGACCGACGCAGCCAGCTTCTCCTGGTCCGACGCTTCGTCGTCGTACAGTTCGTCGATGACCGCGTAGTCAGCTTCGATATCTGCCGGGCTGGCTTGCTCACTCCCGGTCGAGACCCCACCATCACCACCACAGCCGGAAACCATCAAGCACACCGCCATCAGCGCGAAAATAGCCTTTGCTCTCATTCCTTCTCCTTTGAAGAACTCACCCGCACATCGAGAAAATACGCAGGGTCGAGGCGTTTGTTTTTGACCCATCCATGCGTGCCTGTGCCACTCTTCATTTGACACCGCAGACGGCAAGAACGTTAGCACCCACGCCGGAAGGAAGAGGGGATTTCGAATTTTGGATTTCGGATTTCGGATTTCGGATTTCGGATTTCCGCCCACCCCTATTCCTTGTCATCCCGAGCGGAGGTGATCGGCCGGCTGCGCCGGGCGGGCACCGAAGTCGAGGGATCCCCCGAAGCAGGAGACAGGAATGATTTCCAGCTTGTTCTATGGGGCCGAACGATCGGATGTAAACCACTTTCCCTTAAGGGTTTTCGTAGAACACAAGTCTAAAAGTATTGAAAGTTTTACCATACAATTGTAGAATACGCGAACTGGGAGGATTCCGAATGGCAACGCGTCCAAAACGAAAGGTGACGTACTCACTGCCCGAGGAGCTGGTCGACTCGATCACCGAGGTCGTACGTGACGGCGCGGCTCCGTCCTACAGCGCCTTCGTCGAAGAGGCGTTGAAGGAAGGCGTGCGAAATGCCCGCGAGCGAGCACTCGCTCAGGCCTTCAACGAGGCCGGAGAAGACTCGAGCTTTCTGGCCGACGTCGACGAGACGATGCGGGCCTTCCGGCATGTCGATCGTGAAGCAGATGAGGACGGCGAGTGAGTACGCTGCCGTACCAGTGGTCGGTGTTCAACGTGGATCTCGATCCGGTTGTCGGCTCCGATCAGGCTGGCCGCCGCCCGGTGATCGTCATCTCGCGAGAGGTCGCGAATGTCGCCCTGCCGGTTGTCACCGTCATTCCCCTCACCCGACGAAAACCCGGCCGCCGTATCTACCCCAACGAGGCTCTCGTGAGCGGAGGATCCGGCGGATTGACACACGACTCGGTCGCGATGGCCCACCAGATTCGCACTCTGTCAAAGCACCGGCTCGGCAGCCGTATCGGGCGGATCGAGGAGCCGGCCGTTCAGGCCGAAATCCAGCGCGCGATGCGGACGCACCTCGATCTGGATTGACCTCAACGTACTCGGCCTGTTTCCTGAATGAGGCGATCCCTCCGGCCTTGCTCGAAGCTTCGCCGTGACACGGGACGCCCTCGCTCGGGATAACAGGCTGATGGTGGGCTTCAGCCCACCGTAGGTGGAAGCTAATCGGCTTCAAGGTGGTTGACTGAGAGAGAGAACGACTGTCAGTAGATTTCGATCTCTGAACTCTGACACGCCATCAACAAGGAGAAACCATGATCAAGGCCTACGCAGCTGAAGAAGCCGGGAGCGAACTGAAACCCTTCGAGTACGAGCCGGGGCCGCTTGGCCGCGACGAGGTAGAGATCGACGTCGAGCACTGCGGCATCTGCCACAGCGACGTGAACATGCTCGACAACGACTGGGGAATGACCCAATACCCGTTTGTCCCCGGGCACGAAGTCTCGGGCACGATCTCGAAGGTCGGTGACGAGGTGAAGCAACTGCAGGTCGGCCAGCGGGTCGGTCTGGGCTGGCATTCGGCCTACTGCATGACCTGTGCGAGCTGCATGGAGGGAGACTACAATCTCTGTTCATCTCTCGAGGGGACCATCGTCGGTCGCCACGGCGGTTTTGCAGACAAAGTGCGCGCCGCTGCTGCCGCTGTCGTCCCATTGCCCGATGGCGTGGATCTGGTGAGCGCCGGGCCGCTCTTTTGTGGAGGCATCACCGTCTTCAACCCCCTGGTGCAGTTCGGGGTCGAGGCGACTGACAAGGTAGGGGTTATCGGGATCGGCGGTCTGGGCCACATGGCGCTGCAGTTCCTCAACGCCTGGGGCTGCAATGTGACGGCGTTTACCTCGAGTGAGGACAAGAAGAACGAAGCTCTCGAATTGGGTGCTCACCGTGCGATCAACTCCCGCAACCCGGAGGAGATCGAAGCGGTTGCCGGAACGTTCGACCTGATCCTCTCCACCGTCGATGTGAAGCTCGATTGGAACACCTATGTGATGGCCTTGCGGCCCAAGGGGCGCCTCCATTTCGTCGGGGCCACGCTGGAGCCGCTGGATCTCGGCGTCTTCCCGTTGATCATGGGTCAACGGTCCATTTCCGGTTCGCCGGTCGGAAGCCCCGCGACCATCGCCAAGATGCTCGATTTCGTCGACCGCCACCAGATCAAGCCGGTTGTCGAGAGCTACAGCTTCGAGCAGGTCAACGAGGCCATGGCGCGGCTGCGGAGCGGCAAGGCGCGTTACAGGATTGTTCTGAGCAGGTAGGGATTGAGGGCGGCAACCGGCCGCAAGCCCGCCCAATAAGGAACGGGAGCGCCTGGATCAGGATTCGTGGTTTTTGCGGTAGGCCGCCGGGGTTGCGTCAGAGTGTTTTTTGAAGGCGCGGTAGAAGGCGTCGTTGGTGTTGAAGCCGACCCGGTGGGCGATGGCGAGGACGGTGAGCTGCTGGTCTTCCCTGAGCAGCTTCTTGGCTTCCTCCACCCGGTAGCCGTTGACGACGTCGCGGAAGCTCAACTGCGAGGTGCTCGTTCACGATCTGCGAGAGGTGCTTGGGCAGGATCTCCATCTGCGCGGCCAGTGACTCGAGAGAGAGATCCGGGTCGCGGTACACGGCGTCGTCGCTCGATCAGGGTCTGCAGCGTATCGATGCCCTCGTGCGCCTTCTGCCGGGTCAGGGTCGAGGTCCGGAAACGCCTGCGCCGGCGACGCCACTCGACGGTAGTCACCAGCGAGTAGTAGATGCCGATGACGGCAAAGACGGCCAGCAGCACGGCGCCTACGCGGAACGGCACGGTTTCGAAAAGGCGGGGGCGGATTCTAGAAGTCGAAGGTAGCCGCCGTCCGACTCCACACACCGTCGCTGTTGGCGGCGATGACGCGCAGCTGATAGCGGCCGGGAATGAGATCGTCGTAGCGGACGGTGCGGTCCTCGCCCCGGCGGATCAGCCGGTGGTCGTCGTCGCGGCCTTCGAGGCGGACCTTGAAGAGCAGGTCCCACGGCGAGATGAACGACGGTGCGGTAAAGACGAAGTCCAAGATCGCTGCGGCCGTGGAAGAACGGGCGACAGGGTCGCGAGGTCAACCGGCCGGCCGTTCAGGAGCACCCGCTCGATCACCACCTGTGGCGGCTGTTTGTTGATCTCGAACTCAACGGCCGTCACCACCGCGATGCCGTTGACGGTACCGATCAACAGCCGGCCGTCGCGGGTCATGGTCGAGGTGGCGTGGTGGGGGTTGCTCCAGTGGTTGTATGGCAGGACCGATTGCTGGCCCACCGACCGGCAGTGAACGAAGCTCTCGGGCCCGGGATCATCGGCAGCCGCCCGGAGGTCTTCCCAGCGGGCGCGGAAGACACCCGTCGCCCCGGTGAACCAGAAAAAGCCGTGCTCGTCTTCGAAGACTTGATAGAGACGGTTCGATCGCAGACCGCTCACTCTCGCGTGAGCTGTGAGACCAAGCCGTTGTTCAGGCGCAACAGTCCGCTGCCGACTGTGGTCAGCCACAGCGCGCCGTCCCGGTCCTCGTGGATCGACGAGATCGTGACCAGTGTATCTACTCCCGGAAGCTCGACGGGCGCAAACCGGTCGGCGTCGTGGTCGAGGCGCAGGAGGCCCTTGGCGGTTCCCACCCACAGCGTTCCAGCGCCGTCCTCGTGGAAGCACTGAGCCCCGAGGCCGTCGAGACCGTGCTCGGTCTTCTAGCACCTCGAAGCTTTCCGTCGATCAACCGTCCCGTTCCTCCGTACCAGCTGAGCCAGATCCAGTCCCGGGAGTCGCGAAAGACCTTGGTCACGGCGCCTGAGGGGTCGCCGTCCGTTATGGCCGGCGCCGGCTGCCCAGAGCCTGGGCGGTTGCCCTCGAGGCGGACCAGACCCTCGGAAGCGGTGCCGACCCAAACGGCGCCGTCCTTTCCGGCACCGACGGTTTCGATCTCGGTGCTGCCCGAGTAAAACCGTCCATCCGTCCGCGGTCGAGGACGCCGTCCTCGAAGCGCACGACGCCCCGTTGGGTGCCCACCCAGAGATGCCCCTCGTCGTCCTCGTAGATCGACTGGATGGTGTCGCTCGGCATGCCGTCCGCGCGCCCGAAGAGGCGGAGTCCGCCCCGTCGCAGACGTTTCAATCCGTCGCCGAGAGTGCCGGCCCAGAGACTGGACTCGCGGTCGCGGTAGAGCGACCCGACCCAGGTGTCCGGAAAGAGAACTTCGATCAGCCCTGATGACCTCTCTTCTGCGTCAGCCGGAATCCGATTCAACCCGGCCCCGGTCGCCGCCCAGAGGGAACCCTTGTGGTCGAGCAGGACGTCGTAGACCACCGGGTGAGAGAGGCCTTGTTCAACCGAGATCTCGGACCACCCGTCCGCAACCGAGGATGGATCGTAGCGGACGACTCCGCTGCTGGTTCCGATCGAGAACGTGCCGTCCCCGTCCTCGACCATGCTGGTGACGGTGCGACCCGCGAGGAGGGCCGACTCGACCGGGCGGAATCGGTTGCTTTCGAAGAGATAGGCGCCCCGACCCCAACTGCCGGCCCACAGCCGGCCCCGGCTGTCCTCCATGAGGGATGCGACCGTGACTCCGCCGAGGCCGTGATCTTCACCAAGGGTGCTCAGGTCGTTGCCGTCGAGGCTGTGGATCCCGCCCTGGTCCGGGGCGATCCAGACCCGGCCGCGAGAGTCCTCGAAGACGGCCACGATTCGGGTTGGAAAGCAAACCCTCGCGAATGCCGTAGACCTCGAACGAGCCCTGCTCCGCCCTGATGAGTCCAGCGCCCGAGGTCGCGATCCACAACTCGCCGGCGGCGCCGATCTCGAGGGCGCTGATCCGGCTGATCCCAGCCTCGAATTCGGGCGGTAACTCGAGCTCGTCGAAGCGCATGCCGTCAAAACGCCAGACCTGGCGCAGGGTGGCAATCCAGAGATAACCGTCCGGTGACTGCTCGACATCGCGGATGATGTCCTGCGGCTGACCGTGGCGCAGGCCCCGCGAGCTGTCCCACTGCTCGACCGACCAGCCGTCCGGCGCCGATTGCGCGAGGCAAGGGAGCGGGAGGAGCCCGAGCACCGACAGCAGCAGCGCCGAGACGAGCCGCCGCTGAGGAACCTGGGCCCGCCGCGCCGGTGCTGTCGCGAGCATCCCCTGACTCGGCATTGCAGGCATCATACCCGATCGAACGAACGCAGATCTTCCGGATTCCAGAATCCGGAAAGAAGGCAAGGTGCTCAAAATCAGCAACTTGAGAAAATTCTCCCCGACTTTCTCGCGATCGGATGTTTCGCCGACCCAGGCGGTCCGATGTTGGTACACGGATGCCGGCGACGAGGATCCGCACCGAACAGGAGGTCGAAACCATGAACGCAAAGAGAGAACTCATCATCGCAAGCGCAATCATTGTTGCGGCGACCGCTGCGGTCGTCGTGTGGGCCGTCCAGGATCTGCAGGTCTATCCAACGCAAGAGGTCGTACTCCACAGCTGGGACGGCGAGGGCCTCATACCTCGACATCGGCGGCGGGGGGCGAAGGAATGATCGGCCGGCTGATGGGCGACCGGGTGGTGGCGATCGACCTCAGCCGAGAGGAGCTCGAGGGAGCCCCTTCCCCGGCAACATCAAGATTGTGATGGACGTACGCGAGACGGCGTTCGACGACAATAGCTTCGAGACCGCGACCTCGTTCTGCACCGTGATGTACATCTCCGACCAGGAGGAGCAGCGTCAGGTGCTCGCCGAGATGCTGCGCATCCTCGAGCCTGGCGGGCAGCTGTACATCTGGGACGTCGAGCTGCCGGCCGAGCACAAGGACGGCAAGACCGCCGCGGTTTTCCCGTCGTGAAGATTTCGCTGCCCGGCGACACGTGCGCACGGCCTACGGTGTGGCATGGCCGGATGAGCCGCACGACCTGGCGTACTACGCCCACCTGGCAGCGCTCGCCGGATTGAGATAGCCAGCCGCAAGCAGAACGGCCTGGTCATCTCGCTGGAGCTGGTGAAGCCGGCTTTTCCCCGGGATACAGTGCTCAGGAGACCGCCCACGGGAGCACGACCACCATGGGGAGGCCGACGAGTCGATGCTCGAGTTTCTGCCAAGGCACGAGGTGGTGCTTGAGGGGCTGCCGGTCGAAGGACCCGTACTCGATATCGGCGGGAGGCGGCGAAGGCGTGATCGGCCGGCTCGACGAGGACCGCGTGCTGGCGATCGAACATCAGCCGTCCGGAGCTCGAGAACGCTCCCGGCTCTCGGTCAAGGCGGTGATGGACGCCCTCGACATGCCGATGGTCTCGGGCTCGGTTCCCAACGTGACGGCTTTCTACACGCTGATGTACTTCCGGCCCGCCGACCTCGACCGGCTGTTTGCTGAGGTGCGCCTGAGTGGTGCCCGACGGGGGGCGCTTCATGATTCTGGGACATCTAGAAACAGCAATGCCCCGAGGGCAAGACCATCCTTGTCTACCCACTGACCGAGACCCTTCCGGGGAGACGATTCGCACCGGC
Organism: Candidatus Sulfomarinibacteraceae bacterium; assembly: GCA_963769215.1. GTDB lineage: Bacteria > Acidobacteriota > Thermoanaerobaculia > Thermoanaerobaculales > Sulfomarinibacteraceae > Sulfomarinibacter. The sequence continues at coordinate 38,065 of CAVYKX010000005.1, forward strand.
TACGGCACGGCCTGCCCGAAGAGCGAGCGCAACGTCTCGACCTACAAGGAGCTGGCCGAGCGCCACGGGTTCACGGTGGTGCACGAAGTGGTCGGGGACCCCGGAGTGCTACCTAGAGCTTCGAGGCTTCCTGACGGTATCTGCACGTCGAGAAATGAACGACCAGGCCTGCCCTGCGGTTCGGCCGAACAGGAGAGGAGCGCGCGATGAAAGCAAAGATCGGGACCACGACGGCGACGGCGGTGGTGGCCGCCAACATGATCGGGACCGGGGTTTTCACCAGCCTCGGTTTCCAGGTCACCAGCATCTCCAGCGGCTTTGCGATCGTCGCGCTCTGGCTTGTGGGTGGGCTCGTGGCGCTCGCGGGGCCCTAGTCTACGGAGAACTGGGTGCAGCGATGCCCCGCTCCGGCGGCGAGTACCATCTGCTCTCCCGAATCGATCACCCGTTCGTGGGGTTCCTTTACGGGTTGGGTTTGACCCTGGTCGGCTTTGCCGCTCCGGTGGCCGCCGCCTCCATGGCGATGGGGATGTACGGCACTCGTGTTCTTCAGGACCTCACCGGGCTGCCGGCCGGCGATGGATCGTGGATGGTGAAGCTGCTGGCGTCGGGGTGACCACGGGTGTAGCCGTCGTCAACCTGGGAAAGCTCGAGAGCATCAGCCGCTTCCAGGTTTTTTTCACCGGCCTCAAGATCGTGCTGATCGTCGTGCTGGTCGTCTGCGGCTTTCTCCTGGCCGAGCCGCGCGCCGTCAGCTTTGCGCCGTCGCTTGACGCCGTCAAGACATTGTTCTCGGCCCCATTTGCGGTTTCGCTCGTCTTCGTGATGTACGCATACAGCGGCTGGAACGCGTCGGTCTACATCATCGATGAGATCGACCGGCCACAGCGCACGCTCCCGTTATCGCTGATCATCGGCACGGCAGTCGTGATCCTTCTCTACGTGTCCGGTGAACATGGCCTTCCTCAATGCTGCTCCGATCGACGCCATGCAGGGGAAGGAGGAGGTCGGGTACGTGGCGGCTGGCTACATCTTCGGCCGGGCCGGCGGAATCGTCATGGGTCTGCTGATCTCGATCGGATTGATCTCCGCCATCAACTCGATGACCTGGGCAGGCCCACGGGTGATGCAGGTCATCGGTGAGGACATGCCGCTGTTTGGGTTCCTGCGGCACACGAATCGTAAGGGGGTCCCGGCGACTGCGATCGTGGCCCAGTTGGTGATCGTCCAGATCCTGATCCTCACCGCCTCCTTCGAGGCGATCATCTTCTACATCGGGTTCATCCTCTCGCTGTCGTCCTTCCTGGCCGTGTTCGGGGTCTTCGTGATGCGCCGTCGATTCCCCGATCTCCGCGGCCGCTATCGCACCTGGGGCTACCCTGTCACGCCGCTCATCTATCTCGGTGTGACCGCCTGGATGCTCTACTTCGTCGTGCGTGAACGGCCGCTCGAGTCGCTGGCTGGTGTGGCGACCCTCGCTGTCGGCAGCTGCCGTTTTCTTTCTCGGGAACTCTGCTCGCCACGTCCGGCTGGAGCTCTCGGCACAGCCGGCCTGGCCACCTGCAGTGCCTTACCGCCGCAGCCGGTCGGCGCCAGGACGCCAAAAGAGGTCTGCCATCCCGAGTAACCGAAGGCCCGTAGCGAAGCCGGAGCTTCGCTTGCTCGGTCGGAATGACACAGAGAACCCTGTCATCCCGAGCGGAGGTGACCGGCCGGCTGTGCCGGGCGGGCACCGGAGCTCGAGGGATCCCCTGAAGCAGGAAATAGGACTATTTGTCATCACTCTCCTGTAGGAGGGGATCCCTCGACTCGGCCGTCTCCGGCTTCACTCGGAGCTTCGCCGTGACAAGGGGCGGCCTCGCTCGGGATGACAGAAGTATTGGATGTCCACCCACCCCCGTCGGGATCGGAATAGGATAGGGTCGGCGCCTACATCAAGGTAGTGGATTCAGGCAAGGCCGCGTCGATCTCGGCGAGGTCGTCATCCCCGAGGCGGAAGTTGAGAGCGCCGATGAAACCGTCCACCTGGCCGGCGTCCCGGGCGCCGACGATAGCGCCGGTGACCGCAGGATGACGGAGGGTCCAGGCGATGGCCACCTCACCAACCGAACAACCATTGCGATCGGCGATGCCGCGCAGGACTTCGGCGAAGGCGAGGCACTTGGTCAGGAGAGGTTCTTTGAAGGCCGGGTTGACCTGTTTCCGCCAGTCGGACTCGGGCATCGCCTCGACGCGTTCGCGCGTCATGGTGCCGGTGAGCATGCCGTTGTGCATGGGCGAGTACGCGATCGTGCCGATGTTGTGGTCGAGGCAATAGGGCAGGATTTCGTCTTCGATCTGGCGCATGAGGGCCGAGTACGGCGGCTGCAGCGAGGCGATGGGAGAGATTTTCTGGACGCGTTCGAGCTGGGAGGCGTCGAAGTTTGAAACGCCGATAGCGCGGACCTTGCCCTGCTCTTTGAGCTCGGCGAGAGTCGTCCAAGCTTCTTCGATGTCGGGGGCGTCCGCTCCCGGAGGGAAGGCCGGCCAGTGGATCTGATAGAGGTCGATGACGTCGACCTGGAGTCGCTGCAGGCTGTCCTCGATCTCGCTGCGAATCGACGCTTCGGTGATGTTGTGGATGACGTTCTTTTCGTCGTCCCAGGTGAGGCCGCATTTGGTGAAGACCAGGGGGCGCTGCGCGCTGCCGATCTCCCGAAGGGCCTGGGCGACCACCTTCTCCGAATGGCCCATGCCGTAGATCGGCGCCGTGTCGAGCCAGTTGATGCCGCCCTCGACGCTCCGCCTGATCGCGGCGATCGATTTGGCATCGTCCTGCGGCCCCCAGCCGAAGACGCCGTCGCCGCCGATCGCCCAGGTGCCGAGACCGACGGGCGAGATTTCGAGATCCGAGTTTCCCAGTCGTTTCAAGGTCATCTTCCATCCCCGTTTCTTGTGGTGTCACCTTTTAGAAGGGGATGCGGGCGGAACGTATTCCTGCCGGTGGCGGGTGTACGGCTTTGGCCTGAATCTGTCGCAGCTCCGGCTTAGCCTTCGGCTACGCCGTGACAAGGGATGCCGTCGCTCGGAATGGCAGGGAGGTCGGTTGAGTCAGAGGCCGAGCACCAGACGGAGGCCTTCGTCGAGTACGCCGCTGCGGCGTTTCGTGAGCCTGCCGACTCGTTCCGTCAAGAAAGCCTTGTCGACGGTGATCAGCTGCGAGACGTTGACCACCGAGTCCTTCGGAAGGCTGCTGTCCTTCTTGCGCAGGTAGAGGTTTCCCGGAGCTGCCGCGAGGTCGATGTTGGGGGTGATGACCGCCACGATGACCGTCTGGATGCGACTCGCGTTGAAGAGTCGGCCTGAACGATCAGCACCGGCCGGCGGCGGCCCGGGCCGGACCCCTTCGGTGACGGGAGGATCCGCCCACCAGATTTCACCGCGCTGCATCACCAGTCCTCTTCATCCAGGGAAGCAGACTGCGCCTCGGCCACCCGGAGGTCGAGGCGGGGAATCGCGGTTTTCGTAGACCTGGTCGAGCCTGGCGGTCACGCCCCGGCTCCGGTGCGCATCGAGGTACTCCCGCACAGCGTTGGCGTAGAGCTGGCTTCTGCTGAGCCGAAGCCGCTTTGCCATTTCGTCCGCTGCGTCGAAAACGTCGTCAGGTATAGAGATCGCGGTCTTCATGGCCGAGTATAACCACGGTTATACCCTCGGTCAAATAGCAGACAGAGGGGTATTTGCCGGCACTCTCACTGTATCCGAGTGAGGCCGTCCCCTTCTCCTGTCATCCCTCCACTCGGGCCCCGGGGGCCCTCGGTCGGGATGACAGGGATAGGGAACGCCTCGGTCGGGCGGGATGTTGATGCACGTGGGGACGGGCAAGATCCTCGAGAAAGCGGCTGATCCGACCGCGCCCGATCACGGCGTGAAGGCCTTTGTAAACCTCTTCGTCGATCGTGATGGTGAGTTTCTTCTGCATAGGTCTCTCCATGTTATACGTATTATACACGTGTTAACGTTGCTCCCCATCCTCTCGGCGCATTTTTGCGTATTGAAATACCGCCGAGCCAGCAGGCGGAACGCGTGCCCCATAAAGGGGGTATTCATCGCCTGGAGTTTCTTGTGGGGCAGCCGTCTCGGCTGCCGGGTGGGTGGGCCATCATGTCAATCGGCATGCAGCCGATGCAGGACCTCCTGCAGCTGCTCCCGGGGGTCGCCGGCGTGGATCAGGAGGCCATGGGTCACTCCATGTTGCTCGAGCCGGGAGACGTTCCGGGTGAGCACTATGCGTCCCTCCCCAATTGTTTCTCGGCCCTCCGCCATGGACACGACGTCAAACCCGTGGCTGCGTAAATGCTCGCCCAGTTCTTCGAGATCCGCATCCACCGCGAAACGGATCCGGCGCAGGGGCCCGGGCCGCAGCCTCACGAGCGGCGCAACGTCGAAGGCTTCGAAAACCGGGTAGACGCTGACCCGGTCTCCATCGGAAACCAGGCAGTCTCCTGCAACCGAATCGCCGTTGACGAGGATCAGCTCGACCTCAGACAGCGGCACGCCAAGGTCCTGAATCAGGTCGGCGACCGAAGAGCGACCACTGAATTGGTGGGCAAAGGAGCGCTTTCGTCTGCCTGCGGGCAAGTGATCGTTCAGCTCCTCGTAGAACCGGAACTCGGCCTCGCTCATCGGCCGATCGTAGCAGGAGTCGTCAGGTGCGGTGGCACGACCGTCAGCGCTGTCACGTACCTCACAGGCGCTCACTCGGGCGAGCCTCCGGTTCCCAATACGGTGACGATCCCGAGGTAGCCGTCCACCGTCAGGCGGTCGCCGGTGGAAACCAGATCGGTCACGTTGGGGACGCCGGTGACGCAGGGCAGGCCGTACTCGCGGGCGATGATCGCCCCGTGGATGAGCATGCCGCCGCGACGCTCGACCACAGCGGACGCCATCGGCACGATGAAGGTCATGTTGGGATCGATCGCGTCGCAGATGATCACCTCGCCGGCCTCGAACTCGAAGAGGCCGTCGACATCCTCGATGACCCGGGCGGGCCCGGTCGCGACGCCGGGCCCGGCGGGCTGGCCGACGAGCTGGCGGGGCTGTGCCCGAAAGCCCTTCTCGACGGCGGGTGGTTCCTCGACCGGCACCGGCTCGACCACCAGGTTGGGGTTGCGCAGCGCCCGCACGACATCCTCGAGCTCGGTCCACTGTCGATCGTCGCCGTGCCGGTCGCGCAGCCGGCGCCTCCCCTCCTCCACCGCCTCCAGGACCAGCGTCTCGAGGCGGGCGAGGTGGATGTTGTCGTCGTCCCGTATCCGGTAGCTGGCGCGTCCGAGATCGAGCAGCTCTCGGGCCAGCTCCCGGCGATCTTCAGTGACGCGCGTCAATGAAGGCCTCGGTCTCCCGCCCGATGTCGGTCGCGGAGGCGGACTCGGCGATCGCCGGCGCATCAGCCAGGGCGAGCACGAAGCGGAGCAGCCGCGTGCGGTCGCCGAAGCAGGACTGGTCGGCGAAGGCGGCCCCGCCGAACTCGCGCTCGAAGGTCTCGAGATCGCTCTCGAAGGCCGGGTCGCCGGGGTCGCCGTCCTCGAGCTGCGGCGCGCAGCGCCGCAGTCTCCGCGCACCCTCGACGCGAGGCGGGCGAGCTCCGCGTTCCGGCGCACGCTCAGCATCGGGGTGGCGGCGAGCAGCCCCATGAACTCGTACGGATCGTCCGGCCGGACCGCGTCGTTGTAGAACTGGCCGAAGAGGCGGATGCCGTGGGCGAGCGGGATGAACTCCTGCCAGTAGATGTCGACCCAGCGGTCGTGGGCCGCCCGGCGGCGCTCGATCTCGGCGGCCAGCCCGTCGGCGTCGAGAGCCGCGGGATCGCGAGCCGCGATCGCGTCCGCCTCGCGGTCCATTGCCGGCAGCCGCTCGTCCTCGACCCGCTTGCGCAGGCCGCGCAGATTGTCGAGGCTGCGGGTCAGACTCAGGTACCAGGCGCGCTTGTCGCCCTCGCCGGCGGTCGACGTGGTGACGGGGCGCGACTGGAGCAGGACGAGCCGCCCGTCGGACACGGTCCACTCCACATCCTGCGGTGCACCGAACACGGCCTCGGCCGAGCGCACGGCCTCGAAGACCTGTTTCAGCGAATGCGTCGTCCAGCGGGGGGGATGCGCTCAGCTCCGGCGGCACCTGCTCGACGGCGGTTTGACCATCGTGGGCGACCAGGCGTCGGCGCTCGCCGGGTGGCGTGTGCTCGGTGACGCGGCCGGTCGCGCGCTCGAGAATCCAGCGGTCGGGCTCGATGGTGCCGTCGACGAGACCCTGGTTGAGGCCGTAGACGGCTTCGACCACGGAAAGCTCCGAATCCGTCGGGTGGATGCCGAAGACGATTCCAGAGACGTCGCCGTCGATCATCTCCTGGATCACGACCGCCATCGCGCTCGAGTCCGCGTCGATCCCGAGTTCGCGGCGGTAGAGCAGTGCGCGGTCGGTCCACAACGAGGCCCAGACCCCGCGGATCGCCTCGACCGTGGCCTGCACTCCGCGGACGCCGACAAAGGAATCGTGGAGGCCGGCGAATGAGGCGCCTTCCGAGTCTTCGCCCGGCGCCGACGAGCGGACCGCGAGCGGGCCCGCCTGCAAGTCGGCGGGCAGGTGCTCGGCGACCGCCGCCACGATCTCGATCGGGGACCCGCGCCCTCAGGAAACGGTTGCGGATGCGCAGCGCCACATCCCAGATCTCTTCCCAGCGCATGTCGTCGAAGCTCTTTCGGCCGAGCTCCTGGTGGATCACCGCCCGCAGCCCGGCCTTCTCAACGAACAGCTCGTAGGCTTCGGTCGTCAGGCACAGGGTCCGCGGCACCGGGTGACCACTCCGCTGGAGGGCGGCGAGCGCGACCGCCTTGCCGCCGACACGGGCGCCGTCGTCGTCGCCGATCTCGTCGAGGCCGATCAAGAGCTTCATTGGTCGATGTGGAGCTCGATCACGTGCTGGAAGTGGGCCACCACCATGTAGACCGAGACCCGCAGCCGCAGCGGGACGCAGCTCGGGGACCTCACGAAGCTCTCGAGGTGGGGGTGTTTGGCGAGGAAGATGCGATCGAACTCGGAACGCTCGGAGTCGCCGATCTCCTCGACGACCCCGACCGCCGTGGCGGCCGCCGCCTCGGTGAAGTCGGCGGGCCGGTTTGTCCGGTTGTCGACCAGGATCGAGGCCCGCGCGTCCGCGGCCAGGTTGGCGTGCTTGCGGGTCGAGCGGCCGGTGGCGAAGAGCAGCTGCTTGAGGTCCGGCGTGGCCGCAAAGCCCACCAGGCTGGTGTAGGGCTCGCCCTCGTGGTGGGTGCCGAGCACCCCGAGCAGCTGGCCCTCGAGCAGCTCGCGGAGGATTTCCATGTGGCTCCGGTCGTCGTTCATCGTTCTGTCCGCCCTTCGCCACGCATTATAGGGCTGGTGCAGGTCGACTCACCGTCTTGTGGTGCGCCAGACGAAGCCAATGTCAGAAATGTGCAGGCTGACGCGTGCACCACAGGAGCGATCTGCGCACCCGATCAAGACCTCATAATGCCCCAAGTATGAGGTGACGCCAGGCGAGAGCCAAACCGGGTGCGTGCTACGCTGCGGGTGTCAAAATCGGGGGGAGTGAGGGAGATGAGCCGAGCCGGTGTCAAAACGCGCTTCATCGTCTCAAGAGGTACAGTTTCGGGGTGCGCCGCGTGATCGCGGCAGTCCGCCGCCGCGCACGTCGCACCTCTCATCTCTCATCTGGGCAATTCTCGTACTCGTTCCATCGGGCTCGGTATTCGCACAGTTCGACTTTCGCGGCGAGCTGGTGGGAAGCCTGGTCTGGACCGACGCCGAAAGCGACGCGATCCCGGGTGAGGAAGGGTCGGAGCAGGCGCAGGGCCTCGCGTCGCTGCGCTACCTGCCGGAGCTCCTAGCCCAGGCCAAGATCAAAGGGCAGACGAGCCTGACCTTTCTCGGCTCCGCCAACCTGAACGCGACGGCGACGCGAACGGTGGCGGACGAGTGGCTGACGGACTCCGAGGCGGACCTCTACCGCCTGTGGGCGCGGCTGGCCTCTCCGCAAGTGGAGTTTCGAGTCGGGCTGCAGAAGATCGCCTTCGGTTCGGCCTCCCTGCTGCGGCCGCTGCAATGGTTCGACGAGCTCGACCCGAGGGACCCGCTGCAGCTCACGGACGGGGTCGAGGCCGGGCTCTTCCGCTACACCGCGCTCAACAACACGAACCTGTCGCTGTGGGTGCTGTACGGCAACGACGAGGTGCGCGGCTGGGACGTTGTGCCGTCGGACCCGAACGAGGCCGAGTACGGCGGCAGGCTCCAGTTCCCGCTCTTCAAGGGTGAGCTCGGAGTGAGCTACCACCACCGCCAGCTCGATTTCGAAGAGATTCTGCCCATGATCCCGGCGCAGGAGGCGACGCCGCCCGAGCAGCGGGTCGGCCTCGACGGCAAATGGGATGTGGGCATCGGACTGTGGTTCGAGGGGGCGGTGATCGAACGCGAGACGGAACTCCTCCCCTACCGCTACCGGCAGATGCTGACGATCGGCGCTGACTACACGTTCAACCTCGGCACCGGGCTGACGGCGCTCGGCGAGCACTTCCGGCTCCAGGAGTCCAACGACCTCTTCGGCAGCGGTGAGACGGTGCAGATCTCGGCGCTGTCGATGACCTATCGAACGAGCATCGTCGATCAGCTCTCGCTCATCGCATCCTACGAGTGGGAGGGCGACGAGAGCTCCTTCTTCTTCGAGTGGCGGCGAACATGGGACCGCTGGCGCTTCCACCTGATCGGCTTTTCGGCGCCCGAGGGCGGGGCGATTCTCGGCGGACCGCCGACCGACGCCCTCTACTCGGGCAACGGCCTCCAGGTACTGCTCGTCTTCAATCACTGATCCGGGATGGGAATGACATGAACCAACACACGAGCCCGAACGGCCAGCTCATCCAGCTCACCGGCGTGACCAAGACCTACCCCATGGGCGAGGGCCACATCGTCGCCCTCGACGACGTGAGTCTCGGCCTGCGGTCGCGGCGAGTTCTCCGGGCTGGTGGGGCCGAGCGGGTCGGGCAAGACCACGCTTCTGAACATCGTCGGCTCGCTCGACGAGCCGACCTCCGGACAGGCGGTCGTGCTCGGCGAGGATGTGGCGGCAGCTCGACGAGAAGCGGGCCGCGCAGCTGCGCAACCTGCACATCGGCTTCATCTTCCAGACCTTCAACCTGCTCCCCGTGTACTCGGTCTTCGAAAACGTCGAGTTTCCCCTGCTGCTGCTCCGTCAGCCCGCCGAGCAGCGACGGCAGGCGGTGACCGAGGCGCTCGAACGGGTCGGTCTGGCGGACCGCGCCGCGTCGCGCCCGCACCAGCTTTCGGGGGGACAGTGCCAGCGGGTGGCGATCGCGCGGGCCATCGTCAAGAGCCCGCAGATCGTGCTCGCCGACGAACCCACCGCGAACCTCGACGCCGAGAACTCGCACAACGTCATCCGCATCATGGAGGACCTCAACCGCGACCTCGGAACGACCTTCCTGTTCTCCACCCACGACGAAAAGGTGGTCGGCTACCTGCGGCGCACGATCACCCTCGCCGACGGCCGCGTGGTGGCCGACGAGACCCGGAGCACCGAGCCGTGATGCTGCTGCGCTTCGCGCTGAAGAACCTCAGCGGCGCCGGGCTGCGGACCGCGCTCAACGTCGCGGTGCTGTCGCTGGTCTTCGTGGCCATCGTCACCACCCAGGGGCTGCTCGAGGGGATGAACCGCCAGGCTTCGCGGGCCATGGTCGACGCCGAGTACGGCGGCGGCCAGTACTGGTCACCCGACTTCGACCCGTACGACCCGCTGAGCTACAGCCAGGCGCAGGAGCCGGTGCCGCCGGAGCTCCGGGACCTGGTCGAGCGGGGCGCGGCGGTCGAGGAGTTGATCGTCCAGGGCACGATCTATCCCGAAGGGCGGGTCTACCCGGTGCTCATCCGCGGTATCGACCCCGGCCAGGAGCTGCTCGACCTTCCCGCCCACGCGCTCAGCGACAGCACGGCAGAGATCCCGGGTCTGATCGGAGAGCGCATGGCCCGATCGACCGGCCTCGGGGCCGGCGACTCGGTGACGCTGCAGTGGCGCGACCGCAACGGCACGTTCGACGCGCGCGACGTCACCATCGACGAGGTGATGAAGACCACCGTGCAGAGCATCGACAAGGGTCAGATCTGGGTGCCGATCGAGACCCTGCGCGCGCTGACCGGCCGCCACGGCGAGGCGACGCTGGTGGTGGTTCGGCAGGGCGAGACCGAGCTGCCCGAGGTCGAAGGCTGGTCGTTCAAGACGGTCGATTACCTGCTCACCGACATCCACAACCTGATCATGTCCAAGACGCTCGGTTCGATGATCGTCTACGTGATCCTGCTCTTTCTCGCCATGCTGGCGGTATTCGATACCCAGATCCTGTCCATCTTCCACCGCCGCAAGGAGATCGGCACGTTGATGGCGATGGGCCTCACCCGGCGCCAGGTGACCGTGCTCTTCACGCTCGAGGGCGCGCTGATCGGGGTGTTTGCCGCTGTTCTGGCCTTTCTCTACGGCGGGCCCGCGCTGCTGTGGCTGTCGCGGGTCGGCTGGCGCCTGCCCGAAACAACCGACAGCTACGGTTTCGCGGTCGGCGAGGTGCTCTACCCGTATTACGGACCGTGGCTGGTGGTGATGACGACCGTGATCCTGCTGGCCGTCACCACCGGCGTCAGCTACCTGCCGGCGCGCCGGATACTGAGGTACCGGGCCACCGAGGCCCTGCGGGGGAAAATGCTGTGATTCGGTTCCTCATCAAGGGGTTGCTCCGGGACCGTTCGCGGAGCCTCTTTCCGACCCTGACGGTGGTCGCCGGAACGGCCCTCACCGTTGTCATGTACAGCTGGATCCGAGGCACCGAGGCGGACATCATCCGCGCCAACGCCAACTTCAACACCGGCCACGTGCGGGTGATGACGCGCGCCTACACCGCCGAGGTGGACCGCACGCCCAACGACCTGGCCCTGCTCGGGGCCGACGAGCTGGTCGGCGAGCTCGAAGAGCGGTTCGAGGATTTCGACTGGGTTTCGCGAATTCGTTTCGGGGGCCTGCTCGACATCCCCGATGCCACGGGCGAGACGCGGGCGCAGGCGCCGGTGACGGGGCTGGCGATCGAGCTGCTCGACGAGAACTCGATCGAGCGCGAGGTCCTCAACCTCGGACAACGCCCTGGTGCGGGGCCGGCTGCCCACCGCGCCCGGTGAGATCGTGGTCAGCAACGAGCTCGCGACCCGCCTCGAGCTGGAGCTCGGAGAAACCGCCACCCTGATCAGCTCGACGATGTACGGCAGCATGGCGACCACCAACTTCACGGTGGTCGGCACCGTCGAGTTCGGGGTGACGGCGCTCGACCGGGGCGCCATCCTGGCGGACCTCGAGGACGTCCGGTTCGCACTCGACATGAACGACGCCGCCGGTGAGATCCTCGGCTTTCTCTCGGGTGGAATCTACGACGAGGAGCGCACGGCGCAAGCTGCGGAAGAGTTCAACGCGTGGATCGGCGACGGTGGAGACGAGTTCTCGCCGGTGATGGGCAACCTGCGAGCGCAGAGCGGGCTCGCAACGACCCTCGACCTCGCCGGTGCGGTGTCCTTCGCCCTGATCACCATCTTCGTTGTCGTGATGTCGATCGTGCTGTGGAACGCGGGTCTGATCGGGGCCCTGCGAAGGTACGGAGAGATGGGCCTGCGGCTGGCGCTGGGCGAGCCCAAGGGCCACATCTACCGCACGCTGATCCTCGAGTCGATCACGATCGGGCTGATCGGCTCGGTCATCGGGACCGCGATCGGGATTGCCTGCGCGTGGTACCTCCAGGAGAAGGGCATCAACATCGAGCCCTTCCTGAAAAACGCCTCGATGATGATCTTCAACGTCATGCGGGCGCGGGTCACCACGACCAGCCTGTTCATCGGCTTCGTGCCGGGCCTGCTGGCGACGATCCTCGGAACTTCGATTTCCGGCCTCGGCATCTACCGCAGGCAGACTTCTCAACTGACCAAGGAGCTGGAAGCATGAATCAACGTTGGTGGCTCGTGGTGATCCTCGGCCTCGCGTTCGCAGCCTCGGGCGCGACTCCAGACGGGGACGCGATTCTCGCCGCGGTCGACGAGAACATCGGCTCCGACACCAAGGTCTCGACCGCGCGCATGGTCATCGAGGGGCGGCGCGGAAGCCGCACGGTGGTCTTCAAGTCCTGGATCCGCGGCATGGACGAATCGTCGACCGAGTACCTCGATCCTCCGCGCGAACGGGGCGTCAAGATGCTCAAGCTGGGCGATCAGCTCTGGGCCTACTATCCCTCCACCGACCGCACTATCAAGATCTCCGGCCACATGCTGCGACAGTCGGTGATGGGCTCGGACCTGTCGTATGAGGATTTGATGGAAGACCCGCTTTTGAGCGGTCTCTACGACCCCGTGATCGAGGGCGAGGAGGTCGTGCTCGAGAGACCGTGCTGGGTGCTGCGCCTGACCGCCAAGCGGGACGACCTGGCCTACGACTCGCGCACCATGTGGGTGGACAAGGAGCGCTTCGTGATCCTGCGCGAGCACCGATTCGCCAAGAGCGGCAAGCTTCTGAAGACCACCGACGTCATCGAGGTGGACGAAATCGACGGCCGCTGGCTCGGAAAGAAGATCGAGTTCCAGGACGCCCTCAAGAGCGGCGGTGGGACCACGTTCATTATCGATACGATCGACTTCGATGAAGAGATTCCCGAGTATGTGTTCACCAAAGCGATTCTGAGGAAGTAGGCCGGGAGGGCTCGATGGCCGCGGCGCACCCAACCGCCGATCGATACCGGAAGCCGGGACACGGCTGATGTCTCGCAACGTCTTTCCGCTCGGTAGCCGACGCGCCCTCAGCGTCGAATGCAGCGGCGGCAAGGCGGCGACGCTGGCACGGTTGGTGCGGCTCGGGTTCGCCGTGCCTCCGGGATTCGTGATCTCGGCGTCCATGTTCGAAGGTGTCGAACGGCGCTGCGCATCCGACAACGGGGGCCGCGGCAGCAAGCGCGAGCCCGAAGCTCAGGAAGACCTGCACCGGCGGCTGCTCGAGTGCCCACTCTCGGAATCCGAACGGCAGTCCCTGCTCGAGGCGTACCGCCGTTTCGGCGGGCCGGTTGCCGTGCGCTCCTCGTTCTCCGGCGAGGACGGCTCGAAGGACTCCTACGCGGGCCAACTCGAATCGGTGCTCGGAGTCGAAGGCGAGGCGGATTTTGTCGAGGCCGTACGGAGGGTCTACGCCTCTCGATTCCGATGCGAGCTCGCGAGCTATCGCAGCGCGCGCGGGCGGGGAACCGAGGCCTCCAACGGCGGCGCGATGTCGGTGCTCGTCCAGCGCATGCTCGAACCGGTGGCCGGCGGAGTGGCATTCAGCGCCGACCCGGTCAGCGGCCGGCGCACGGTGATCATCGAGTCGACGGCGGGGCTCGGCGACCGGGTGGCGGGAGGCAGCGTCACGCCGCAGCGCCACGTGGTCGACGCGCGCGGCGTGGTCACCCGCACCGAAATAGACGGCGACCAGGAAGCGCTGCTCGACCAGGACCGGGTGCTCGAGCTTGCCGACCTGGTGCGCCGGATCGAGGCCGCGCTGGGCGGCCCGCAGGACGTCGAGTGGGTTTTCAACGGCGAGGGGTTTCTGGTGCTGCAGAGCCGGCCGATCACGTCGCTGGCCGGCCGCCACATCTACTCGCGGCGGCTGCTGGCCGACATGTCGCCCGGGTTGGTGACGCCGCTGCAGTGGTCGACCACCACCCGCAGCATGGTGCGCCACGTCTTCGGCACGATCTTTGAAGCACTGCTCGGCCGCCGGGATATCAGACCCACGCGACTGATCACCCGCCTTCGATCGAGGACCTATAGCGACGTGACGGTACTCGGCGAATTGCTCGCGGAAGCCGGGTTGCCGGTCAACTTCTTCGAGGTGCTGTCGCGCGACGAGCGGGCCGCCCACATCCGGCCGCGGCCGACCCTCCGCTTCGCCGCGCGATCCCCCCGCATCGCGTGGTTCGCGGTGCGCTGGCTGCGGATGGCGCCCAGAGCCAACGCCTGCCTGAGCGAGGCCCGCCACGAGTTCGACCGGTTGAGCGACGAGGATCTCGAGGAGCTGACCTACGAAGAGCTGCTCGACGAGATCACCAACCTCTTGGAGGTGCACGGTCAGCTGCAGTGGGGCACGGTGCTCGGAGCGATGAATTTGATGATGCGCTCGAAGCTGCTGCGCCTCCTGGCGGCGCGGTGGGTTCCCGACATCGACCAGCGAGATCTGCTCGGCGGCGACCGCAAGGCGGGCGCCGGCTGGAACCTGGAGCTCGAAGAAATCGCCGATACGGCCCGGGATCTGGGAGAGGACCTCGCACGGATCATGATCGGGGGCGACGACCGCGCCATCCGCGAGCAGCTCTCGCTGTCGCAGGCCGGGAGGGAGCTCGCGGCCAGCATGGACGGATTCATCGATCGCTATGGATACTTGAGCTCCGACGCGACCGACCTCTCGAGCCCCTGCTGGCGCGAACAGCCTTCGCTTGTCTGGGCCACCGTCGGGCGGCTCGCGGTGTCGCCGAAGATCGATCCGGCCCGCGGCCCTGCGACCACGAAGGACGACGTACGAAGTCAGGTCAACGATCGGCTCGGTCCGTTGCAGCGGGCCGTCTTCAAAAGGGTGTGGCGGTCGACCTCGCGCTATCTAGATCTCAGGGAACGGCTCGGACTGCATCTGGCGGAGAGCGCCCACCGCCTGCGCCGGCTCTTTTTGACCGTCGGACGCCGGCTCGAAGCGGAGGGCGTGTTGGACCGGCCCGAGGAGATCTTCCTCCTCTACTGGGACGAGGTCCGGCAGGTCTGTGATCAGACCATGGATACCTCCGAGGCGCTGGACCTGGTGCAGGAACGGCTCGACGAGCTGGAGAGCGACTCGGCCTGGGAAGTCGAGGACACGATCTGCGGGCTCGAGGGGGCCCGCGACCGGCCGCCGGCCGAGCCCGCGTCGGACTGTCTGGTCGGAATCGGCTCGAGTCCCGGGCAGTCGAGCGGCCGTGCGTGCGTGCTGCGCGATCCAGCGGCCGCGCCGGCCGAGCTGGGCCGCGACCACATATTGATCGTGCCGTTCACCGATGTCGGCTGGACTCCCTTGCTGTCGCAGGTGGCCGGCGTCGTCGCCGAGAGCGGCGGCGTGCTTTCGCACACCTCGATCATCGCCCGCGAGTACGGTCTGCCGGCGGTGGTCAACGTCGAGCGCGCCACCTCGCTGATTCACGATGGCGAGACCATCACCGTGGACGGCGACCTGGGTCGGGTCCGCTTCGACCAACGACGAACGAACGAGGGGAGGTCCTCATGAACGTATGGCTGCCGATCGGTTTCGCAATCCTGGGCTACCTGGTCGGATCGATCTCATCGGCCCGGTTCGTCGCGTGGCTGGCCCGCTCGGACGAAAAGCTGGCCGACGGCACCAAGCTGTCGCTGGAGGGCAGCGACGCCACGCTCACCCTGGAGACGGTCAGCGCGACCTCGGTCTCGGTGCGTCTCGGGTCGTCGTACGGCTTTCTCACCTACGTGCTCGACATGCTCAAGATCGTCGTGCCGATGGTGCTCGTCCGGCACTACTTTCCTGGCGAGCCGTACTACCTCATCCTCGCAACCGCAGGTGTGGTCGGCCACGTGTGGCCAGTATTCCACGGGTTCAAGGGCGGCCGCGGCCTGTCGGCGATCTACGGGGCGCTGCTGGTCATCGACTGGCCGGGGCTCTTCGTGACCTCCGTCCTGGGAATGATTTTCGGCTTGTTCATCGTGCGGTCGGTGGCCGTGGCCTACATGGCCGGGCCGTGGTTCATTATGCCGTGGGTGTGGTTCCGCACCCACGACCCCGAGATCCTGGCGTGGGCCATCGTCGCCAACATCGTCTTCACCATCTCGTCGATTCCCGAGCTGCGGCAGTGGATGAAGATCCGCAAGGAGGACAAGTGGAACGACCCGGCGGAGGTCATCCAGCTCTCCGGGATGGGCCGCGGGATTCTGAAGATGGCCAAGAAGCTCGGTGTCGTCAAGGTTCCGAAGGAGACCTCCCCACCGCCCGCAGGAGACAACGGCGAATGAGTCTCCCGGCGCACGATCTTGGCCGTTGAGACACAGCCGGTGACGGAGCCGGACGCCGCTGCCGAGCCGGTCGTGGTGCTCGGCGGCTTTCTCAGCTCGCCCGGCTTCTACCGGGAGATGTGCGGGTCGATTCGAGACACTCCGGGAATGTGCCGTCGAGATCGCGGACGTCTGGCTGTGGCATTGGGCAGCAGCGGTGTCGGCCCGCGGCTGGTCGCGGATCCTCGAGCGGGTGCACGATGCGGTGACGACACTGGCGCCGACGTCGCCGACCGGCAAGGTGGTGCTCGTCGGGCATAGCGCCGGCGGCGTCATCGGTCGGCTCTACCTGAGCGACCAGCCATTTCGCGGACGCACCTACGCCGGGCTCGAGCGGGTATCGACCCTCATCACTCTGGGCAGCCCGCACCACAACCCCGAGCGGGCGCGCCTGCGACGATATGTCGAACGGCGGCTGCCGGGCGCGTACTACGCGCCACAGCGTGCGTTACGTGACCGTGGCCGGGCGCGCCGTCGCGGGTTCTCGCGAAGGGAACCCGAGACAGCGGCGAGCCGGCTGGTTCTACGACCACCTGACCGGGAGCCGCGAGCTCTGGGGCGACGGTCTGGTGCCGGTGGAATCGGCCCTGCTCGAGGGGGCCGAGGAGCTCGTGTTGGACGGGGTGTACCACGCGCCCGTCTTCGGCACGCCGTGGTACGGCTCCCGCGAGATCGTCGAACGGTGGTGCCGCTAGGGGTCTCCGCCCGGGGGCAGGCACCAAACACGAGCCGTGCAGGCGAGACGCCTGCACCACAAAGAGAGTGAATTCAAGAACCGTCGTTCATGCTGGCCTCGAGGCGCTCGAGTTGGACGACGCCATTGGAGTTGTCGGGGTTGAGCTCGACGGATTTCGTGTAGGCGGCGATGGCGCGGTCGGTTTCGCCGTTGGCGGCGTAGCTTCGCCCAGGCTGTCCCAGGGATTCGAGCTCTCGGGGAAGGCGCGGACGTTCATCTCGAAGACGGCAATCGCCTCGTCCAACCGGTCCTGGTTGAGGAAGCGGTAGCCGAGGATGTTGAAGGCGTTTTCGTCGATCAGGTAGCTGTCGTCGCGCAGAATGAGCATCTCGTCGAAGGCGGCCATCGCTGCGTCGATCCCCTTGTCTTCGATGAGCTGCAGAATTGCGGAGCGCGCATCTTCACCGCCTTTGGCGACCATCCAAATGTTGGTCAGTGTGGCCTGGTGCTGGCGCTCGAGCTCGTTCTTGTCGATGCCGAGATCCGCCAGGTAGGCGAAGCGGGTCTCGAGGTCGAGCTGTTCGCGGGCATCTTCACGGGCGCCGCCCGACTCGATGACGGCACTGATGCCGTCCCAGACATCGTTGGCATAATCGCGCCGCGCCTGGAACTCGGCGCGGGTCATCACGCGGCTGTGGACCGGCACCACGTATTCCAGATCCGGGTCTGAGAGGATCGCGTCGAAGACCTCTACCTTGTGAGGGACGTCGGCATCGGGGTCGACCTGGAGGAGGAACTGAATGAACTGGTTGTGCAGGAGGTCACCGGTGGCGACAACGCCGAGGCCGGGGAAGTGCACCATGATGTCGTCGCCGGTGTGGGTGCCGGGACCGAAGTAGTAGAGGTCCATTTTCATATCCCCGAGATCGAGGTGGAGGCGGTCGGAGAAGGTGATGGTCGGCAGGTGGGGCTGGTAGTCGGCGCGCAGGTCGTCGCACATCTGTCCGTACTCGGCGATGAGGTCGCGCAGCCGGGGCGCATCCTCACCGTCCGGGCCGACGGATTCGAGGTTCGATCGCCAACCGTCGACCCGGGCCTGCTGCTGGGTGACGAAGCGGTCCCGGTTCTGGTTCCACTCGATCATCCTCTCGAGGGTCAACTCGTGCCCGACGACGGTCGCCTCGGGGAAGACCGGGTTTCCGACGGTGTGGTCATAGTGGTAGTGCGTGTTGACGACGTAGAGGAAGTCGTCGCGTCCGAAGACCTCCTCGATCTTGGCGCGATAGGAGCGGGTCAAGGTGACAGTGGTGCCGGTATCGACGACCACCAGGCCCTTCTCCGACGCGACAGCGAGCATGGTGTCGCCATAGGTCTTCGCCCGAGCCGACGATGAGGGCGTTGGGGCGGAGCTTGCGGACCGTGACATCGACGTCATCGCCTGACGCTGCGGCGACCCAGCTAACGGCCAGACACAGAAATACGACGGCAACTGCTGCCCTTGATCTCATCATCGCCTCCTTCTTTGCACGAGGTACGGAATGGGCCGTGGGGAGTTTCCACCCACCCTCCCCAAGAACTTGTCATTCCGAGCGGAGGTGCCCGGCCGGCTCTGCCGGGCGGGCACCGGAGTCGAGGGATCCCCTGAAATAGGAGATAGGCCTGATTGCCGGCACTCTCCTGTAGGAGGGGATCCCTCCACTCGGCCGCCGGGGCCTCGGTCGGGATGACAGTGATAGGGACGACCTCGCTCAGGCAGCTCAAACGCCCGGATAGCGCTTCACGTCGTAGGTGCCGTCATCGCTGAGGGCGTCTGGGTCGTTGGTGGCCCGGTAGAGATCGGTGGCGACGGTTTCGACGACATCGCGGAGGTCGAGCTGGTCGAGCCAGCGCTGCGGGATGGCTTCGACGCCGTGGAGCGCGCCGAGGATGTGGCCGGTGATGCAGCCGGTGGAGTCGGAGTCTCCGGAGTGGGTGACGGCGAGGCGGAGGGCGGATTCGAGATCGGGTGCGACTTCGGCACAGTAGACGGAGATGGCCAGGGCCTCCTCCGCGATCCACCCACCACCGAGACCTTCAACCTCTTCGGGGGTGCCCTTGCCCATGGCGGCAAAGGCCTCGGCGTGCTCGAGCGCACGCAGTGTTTCCTCGTGGCCCGGTTGGCGTTCGAGCTTCGCCATGGCGCTTTCGACGGCGGTGTCGAGGTCCGCGCCTTCGACGATCTCGTGGATGATCTGGGCCAGGCAGCCGGCGGCGAGCCAGCCGGTGGTGTGGCCGTGGGTCAGGGCAGCAACTTCGCAGCCGAAACGGAATGGGTCCGCGTTCCAGGCGAGGCCGACGGGGGCGATGCGCATGACGCCGCCGCAACCCTTGGAATCGTTGATCGCGTTGTCGAGCGTGCCGACCTCGCCGGACTGGAGGGAGCTGACACAGGCGCGGCCCGGGGCACGGTGCTCGTTCAGGCCGGAGATTTCGGTGAGCCACGAACTGAGGAGATCGGGAACGACCTCGCCGATCGGCCACAGGCCCTGGGTGGCCAGCCAGCGCCAGTGGGCGTGGAGCATGACGTCGATGCCCGGCACGGCCCCTCTCTGCTTGGAACGGTTGATCGTTCGAATCAGACCCTCCGCGACGAAAAGCGTCATCTGGGTATCGTCGGTGAAGCTGCCGGCCGGGTATGGGCCCTCTTCCAGGGAATTCGGTCCTTTGGCCCCGAACTGGCCGACGATGTCCTCGATCGGCATGAACTCCACCGGCGCGCCGAGAGCGTCGCCGACGGCGCCTGCGAGAAGAGAGCCGCGGATTCTGTCGAGCTTCGAGATTGAAGGCATTGAGATCTCCCTTTTGCAGTCTACGGTATGTACGGTTCCAGATCCCGGATGTTGAGTGATGAATTTTGGATTTTGGATTTTGAATTTCCACCCACCCGGATGACGTGTATCAAGCGCCGGAGGCGCGACAGATATTAGCCTGGGGCGAAAGCCCCAGGATATTGATTGGAAAATGACATCCAGCCCCGGAGGGGCGGCAGATGACGATCGACCGCGGGTTTCTGTCGCCCCTCCCGGGGCTTCGATTTCTTTAGTGTCATGATTCCCGGGGCTCACGCCCCGGGCTACGCTCTGTCGCCGCTCCGCGGCTGCGCACCCAGATTCTGCCGCTGTGGGCGTTCCAAAAGAGTCCTCGGAATGAAAATATTTGAAATTAAAGAAGATATCTGTTATGTTAGCTTGTCTGTTGCCGGCCAGCGGGGCCGGCTTCTGTTTGGGTGGACGCAGAGTTCACCACGATGTGCGAAACGGGCACGCCTGAGAAGGCAGAGCCCAGGGAGATAACGAGAGATATGTCGAAGAAATTGTTTGTTGGAAGTTTAAGCTGGGACACGAACGACGAGGGTCTGCGCAATGCGTTTGGCACCCACGGCGAAGTGAGCGAAGCAGTCGTGATCAGCGATCGCGACACGGGCCGCTCGCGTGGTTTCGGTTTTTGTCACCTTTGAGGACGACGAAGCGGCCGATAAGGCTGTCGCAGCCCTCAACGGTACCGACCTCGACGGTCGCACCATCCGCGTTGACGTGGCCCAGGCCAAGCAGCGCTCGATGGCGGCGGCGGTGGCGGCGGTGGCCGCGGTGGCTACGGCGGTAGCTGGTAGCCTCTCAACACTTCATGTTGGAGCCCCCTCCTCACGGAGGGGGCTTTTTTGTGTTCGAAATTTTGATGAAGGAGATGGTGGAGGCCTTTGAAGCTCACGGCTTCCCCTATCGGTTGGACTGCTACCGAATGGACGATCTCCGATATCTGGCGATGTGGTTTGTCGACGGGACGGCCGGAATCGACAATCTGAACGCGACGTGGGAGGTGCTCGCGCCGAAGTGGGGCGAAGAAGAGTCGGCCGAGTGGATCAAAAAGCTCTACGCCACGATGAGTCACTGGGAAACCAGCGTCTGGGTCCCGAGGCCGGACCTGTCCTACATGCCGGAGGGCCAGTCAGACGAATACAAATATATCGTGTGGGGCCTGCTGCCCATCAAGCTCGGGCACCAAGGAGAGGTGGAAGAGCTCCTCAAGGGATTCATGACAGCCGTCACCGAACATGAGGTCCCGCACGCATGGAGCGCTGCTGAAGGTTTAGTCGGTGTTGAGAACCCGACCTTGTCATTTGTCGAGTGGTCGGACAGTGCGGGTTCCTACTGGATGCGAGAAGACGGGCTGGCAAAGGACGAAGATCTCGCCAAGAAGACCGGTAAATTGTGGGAAAAGATGCTGCCACTCATTCGGGGATACGAACGATTCTCTGGGTGGTATTTCGGATGATCTCTCCTACCGGCCGAAGAAAGCTGCCGAGAAGGAATAGGAGCGCAGGAGAATTCGGAATTCGGAAGCCCCAGCCACCCTCCCGGAATGGGCCGGAGTTTTCTGTCGCCCCTCCGGGGCTCCGCTCTTCTCTGGTTCTGGTTCCCGGGGCTCACGCCCCGGGCTAAACTCTGTCGCCGCTTCGCGGCTTGGAATCCAGCCAGGAAACTGGCGGTGCTGCTCAGTGCCAGTGGGTCCCACTGAGGGCATTCTTGAAGTGGTCCAGACCGGGGAAAATGCCCTGTCGGACACACGCGTCCGGGGCCGGGTTCAAACAGAACTCGATCCTGGTGATGGTTTTCCCATCGACCTGAAAAAGCACGGTAGCTAAAGGCTTACCCTGAAGATCGACCATGACGCAGGGCTGCGGTTCTGCCAGGCTCCCGGGGAAAGGCGGCATTTCGGCCAACTCCGCCTTCGCCTCGATCGCGGAGTCGCGGATGGTCCGAAGCCTGGCTTCGAGGTGTTCGAGATAATCGTTGGAGTTGTCGATCTCATGCTCGGCCCATTCCGACACATATCTGAGGTCGTGGGCCAACCACCTCGTCAGCACCGAAATGTTGCGTGAGTTGAAGGCTCGCGCCCAGACGGCCGTGGCGTCGCGCTCCGTGAAGGCGCTCATCGGCTTGGGAATGCTCAATGCTTCCACGATCTCTCCTTCGAGCTGTCGCCGATCGAATAGGGCTGGCACTGCCAAATCATCGAGCGTCCTTCGGGTGTCTTTTCGCGGAACACCGTGGCCTCACGCGACTCCGGGAACATGAGGAACGGCGAGAGCCGGTCACTCGTTCCCCTTCATTCAAATATGCTAGATATTGACTGAAAATTCAAGTGCAGATATAGCTATTAGTCAGTTCTGACCAGAGACGCTCAGAATCGCCTCGGCCAGAATCTCAGGCACCTCCTCCTGGAGGAAGTGGCCGGCATCGGTTTCGGTGACTTCGGCGTCGGGAAAGAGCTTCTTTGTCGCGTGGAGGGAACGGCCGAGGATAGGGTCGCGCATGCCCCACACCAGGCGAACGGGGCCTCCGAAATCTGCGGCCCAGTCGCCCTGCCTCCTGGAGGGTTCGGAATGTTGGACTCTCGAGATCCAGGGGGACCAGGCGAGCCAGGGCGAGAGGGGCGGTTCGATCCTTGAACGCTCGAAAGGGGTAGAGGTAGGCGCGGCGCTCCGCCGGTCCGATGCTCTTGCGATCTCCCTGCACCAGGTGCATCTTCTTCACCGGGTAGTTGAAGACGCGGAAGATGAGGTCGCTGACCAGGGGCCGGTGGGAGAGGCGATGGAATGCCGTCACCCGGGGCGGTTTCTTAGGTACGCGGAGGCCCGTGTTAGCGAAGACGGCTCCCCTGACGCGTTCCGCGTTTCGAGCGGCGGTCACGCCGATGATGGGCCCTCCCCAATCCTGGCCGGCAATGGTGAGGTCGTTGAGATCGAGCGCCCGGACAAGGGCTGAAATGCGACTCGCGTGGAAATCGAGGGTGTGGACCGCGAGGTCCCTCGGTTTGCTGCTCAGACCCAGACCGACCAGATCGGGGGCGATGACGCGGACGTTTTCGGTGGCGAGAATCCGAATGACCTTCCGCCACAGATAACACCATGTCGGGTTGCCGTGCATCAGGAGGACCGGCCGGCCGCTGCCGTGGTCGACGAAGTGGATGTCGTGGTCGCCGTCTGAGAAGACCCGGCGGTTGAAGGGAAGTTGTTCTTCGAGCCACGATGGCAACGCAGGCGGCGATTTGAACTGAGAGGTCATGGGGTAAGGGTACATGGTCAGGCCAACAGGCGGTCATCCCGAGCGAGCGACTCTTCATGCTGAAACGGGGGGCGCGGCCGGACGCGAGTCGAGGGACCCCCTCCTACAGGAGAGTGCTGGCATGGCAGCCTATCTCCGACTTCCGGGGGATCCCTCGACTCGGCCGTCGGACGGCCTCCCTCGGGATGACAACAAAAAAAGACCCGCGTGCCGGGGGGCACGCGGGTTCAGAGGAAGGAGGGGCCGGCAGGGGGGGGAGCCGGCCGGGGCATAATTCTTCAGTCGTTGTGAGGATTCGTCGATTCATCGACACCGTACTCTCGCAGCTCGCTCTCAGAAAGGGTTCTCAGACGTCCCACGTGAGATGCCGGATAGAGGTAGGTGTTGCCAGTATCAACCGCCTTCACCCAAACAAATCCCAAGCTCGCCTTACGATCCCTGATTTCCTCAAACATCTCTTGCTCCTTTCAGTCGCTCACTCATTCGTAATGAAGACTTTTTCAACATCCACCAGAAGTAACGGAAGCCTGAACATTAAAATTCCAGATTAATAAGAAAAAATCATGATTTTTTCTAGACATCCAATCAAGCAGCACTCGGAAGGGCTGGTGACTCTGTCCTTATTCGCCGCTTTTTCGGCTCTTCGTTTGCAGCGTGGAGACACGGCTTGCAGGCTGAGAGCCTGCACCGTGCATGCTACTCGTCGAGCGTGACGTCCCAGTTCAGGATGACGTTGAGGTGGCCGGGACGCTCAGTGCCGCCGTCGGTTCTCAGCAGGAGCAGGCGGCCGTCTGGACCGACGTCGTAAGAGAGTCCTGGCACATTCGAGTAGGCGCCTTCGACAACGACCTCGGGTTGCCCCGCCCGAAAACGCGTGCCGTCGGCCGAAGCCTCGAGGATCGGCGTCGAGAAGAATCTGTTGCCGTAGCGTTAGAAAATCGTCGTGCCGTCTTCGGAGAAGATGGGCTCCTCGCCGCCGTCCAGCGACACGCTGTAGGATCGGTCGCCTCCAATGGCGCGTGCATAGATCTCGTATCTTCCATGCGCAACCCATACGAATCGAAACTCGTTCACGCAACCAGCCCTACCCCGAAAAATTGCTGCTCCCGCCGGCTTCAATGCCCTTGTTGCAGAAATGTGACCCCAATCACGTCTGCGGTATCCTGGTAGGAACAGGAGCGGTTCGTTGAATCCGGTTTTTCAGTGACATAGACAGATTTCGAGGGGGTTGCGATGCGTTGTTTCAGTACGTTGGTGGTGTGCGCATTGGTGATTTCGGTGGCGGGAATTGCTCTCGCCGATGACAGTGTTCTGACGAAATTCTGGGAAGAGCAGCGATCCGCTGAGCAGCCAGGCCGAATGGCAACGCAGGGTCCTTCAACCAAAGCCCTGGTCGGGATCGAGTTCGGAACCGTCAGCCGCGAACTGCTGGCCAAGGCCGAGCCGGACGAGTGCTTCACCGAGATCGGCCTGGGGCCGACGCCCCTCCCATGCACCGGTGAGGCGCGGCCAAAGACCAACCAGGGTTATGTCTGGGGCATGGTGGACGTCGGAGACGATGTCTGGTTTGGCACGGTCGCCAACACGCAGTGCATCGTGGCGGGCACGATGATCGGGCAAGCTCTCGGCGCCCCGCTCCCTCCAATCGAAACCAACTCCTGGGTGTGCGAGTTCGGCGCCCCCGGATGGAACCCTGTGGGCGACCAGCGGCCGCCGATGCTCTACGCATACCACACGGCTACCGACACCCTTGAGGACTTGACCGTCGGAATGGGCGCCGATCTGGTCGAGTTGGCGAAGGTCGTCGGCATCCGCGCGGCCGGGTCTCAAGACGGCGTCGTGCTGTTCGCCGGGCCGACGGTTGAAGGCGACGTCCATATGTTCGCCTTCCAAACGGACGGGACCTACATCGGCGCCAGCGAGTTTCCCGACTGGATCGAAACACGCCGCTTCGCAAACCTCAACGGCGAGCTCTACCTGGGGATCGGTGTCGGGCCAATTGCTCCAAATCCCCCCGGCGGAATGGTAGTGCGCTGGGACGGCGACGCCGCGGATCCATTCGACTTCGTTCCGGTGACCTACCTGCCTGGAGAGCAGGTTGCTGAGATCGCCGAACACAACGGGCGGTTGGCGGCAGGCACATGGGCGATCCCGCAGGTCGCTGGTCCGCTCGGAGACTTCGGGCGTCTGGATCAGCCCCGATCCCGTGGACGGGCGTATGTGGACCTGGCCGACGGGCCGTGGACCAAATTCTGGGAGATCAGCGACTACGAGCCGAATCAGGTGAACGCCCTGGTGACCGGCGTCGGCGCGATGGCGTCGTACGGCGGCAACCTCTACTGGGGAACCATGCATCCGCCGTTTCTTGCGATGGCTGCACACTACGGTTTTTACGAAGCTACGTTCTATGAAGGCGTCGCCGGCCAGGGGTCTATTACGAGGAGTTCCTGCTGGCCGCATTCCTCGGCACACACCGGGCGACCTCCCTGTGGATGGGCTCGAACCTCGGCGACACGAATGACGTCGACATGCTCTACGGATTGCCGGCGCTGCCGTACTTCGACCCGGGCACAGATCCGATTCCTCCCGATCCCGTCATCGAGGACTACTGGACGATCGTCGACACCGGGTGGGAGCCCGTCTGGGGCATCTCGGGTTTCGGCAATCTGTTCAACAACTACACCTGGTCGATGACGGTCAACAACGGCCGCCTCTGGGTCGGCACGATGGACATGCTCTACCTCCTCGTGGACGCGGGGGCCGCATTTCTCGAGGGGATCCTCGAGTCGCAAGGGCTCACTGTCGAAGACGCGGTGGCGCAGCTCATCGCGCTCGGCTATCTGGACAAGCACGATGCTCGAGGCTCTGGAGGCGCTGGGCAGTGAGGATATCGGAATCACTGCGGGTGCCGATCTGTACTACTTCCCGGCCCCGGACGCCCCGGCGTTTCCGGAGAGTCTGAGCGGCATCGACAACCTCACGTCGTACGGCGTGCGCAACATGCGCTCGGTCGGTGGCAGTATCTACGCCGGTATGGCCAACCCGATGAACCTGATGACCGACACCTCTGACGACTATCCCGAGGGTGGTTGGGAGCTGATCAAGCTGGACGACGAGGAGCCGAATACTCCTGTGGGCGAAAGCGTTACCGTCCGACTGGAAGACGGCTCTGAAATCACGCTGTGCGACGTGGTGTTTCCCGGGTACACGGTCGGCATGCACCTCCCTCTCGGTGGTTTCCCGATACCCCTTCCACCGCCGCCCGAGGGCTTCAGGTTCGCGTCGGACCTGATGATGGTGGGGACGTCGGCCAACAGCATGGGGTGTGGTCCGGATGCAATGGCCTCGATCTGCATGCCGAACCCCACCTACAACGCCGGGCTCTTCCAGCTCCAGATCGTCGAAGATCCGGTCGCGGGGCCCATCCCCATGTGGGTGGAAATCACAGCCTCGAGGGAAGACGGCATGCTGTGCGGCGCGATCGACCTTTCAGCTCAGCCCCTGCTCTGGGAACTCGGATACAACGGCTATATGGGTCTGGTGACGGTGATCGAACAGCTGGCCTTCGAGGAGGTGCCTGACGCCGGACCGTTGGGGCGAGCGCTCCTCGTGATCCTGATCGGCATCGCCGCCGTGATCGTGATCAGGATGAAACTGGGGTAGCGCGGCCGATATTCGAAACTTGGAGGGCGGGAATCCGCCCCCCGAGTTATTTCGGATTTCGAATTTCGAACTTCGGATTTCGGATTTTCCGAATGCCTTGTCGCATCTCTAAATATCCACGTTGGGGGTAGTTCAGGAAAAATATTTGGTTTCAAACAAGATTTTTGTTATAGTACGGCGTCTGTTGCCGGCCAGCGGGGCCGGCTTCTGTATGGGTGGACGCAGGGTCCACACGGTTTGCGAGACGGGCGCGCCCCAGAAAGGCAGCGCTCAGGGAGAAAAAGAGAGTTATGTCGAAGAAATTGTTTGTTGGAAGTTTGAGCTGGGACACGAACGACGAAGGCCTGCGGAATGCATTCGCCGTTCACGGCGAGGTCAGCGAAGCGGTCGTGATCAGCGATCGTGACACCGGCCGCTCGCGCGGTTTCGGTTTTGTCACCTTCGAGGACGACGAGGCGGCCGACAAGGCCATCGCAGCCCTCAACGGTACCGAGCTTGACGGCCGTACCATCCGCGTTGACGTGGCCCAGGCCAAGCAGCGCTCCGGTGGCGGCGGCGGCGGCGGTGGCGGCGGTCGCGGCGGCTACGGCGGCGGCTGGTAAATCCTAGTCACATCAAAACGAAGACCCCTCCCTCGCGGAGGGGTTTTTTTTCGTTCAATGTTGGAAGTTCAAACTTAGAACGTTCCGGCTCATCCTAATCCCTGTCATCCCGAGAACGAGGCGACCTTGAACGGAAGGCCGTCGAGGCCGCCGTAACACGAAGGACCCACAGACACAAGGGAGATACGACGCAGTTTTTTGACCCAACACATCTGGAGTTCGCTGAGGCAGGTATCTTGACCTTTCAGCCGTCTGCGCTTTTGATGAGTGAGGAAAACATTCGAAAAACCTTTGTGAGTTCTTCGTGTTCTTCGAGTCTTCGTGGTTCAAGGGACGGTTCGCGCGGGATGGCGGAGACACCCGAAAGTTCCGCTCATCTCATGCTATTCCGGATGAGCCTAACGTTCTAACGTTTAACTTTCAAACGTTTTCACGATGGAATCAATACCTCGACCAGCAAATACCCCTGTCGCCGATGATCATGATGTTGTGCTTGACCTCATGGCTGCAGTACGGGCAGACGGAACTCGATGCCGCCTTGACGTAGGCTTCCGGATAATCGTCGACCGCGAGATTGATGGAGCGACGCCGCCAGTCGCGGAAGCTCTTTCCGCACTCAGGACACTTGATGGTGATCTGTTCGATCGGCGATGTCATGGAACACTGGCTCGTCCCTCCGCCCCGTTTGGTGACGCCGTCTGCGTCGGTTGATCGGCCTGCATGAGATCGAAGCGAACCAGGTACTTCGTGCGGGTCCTCGGTTTTGGGAATCTCAGAAACCTGATGTTCCCCCAAAGCCTTTTGATGTCTTCATTCGCAAGATCGGTTGAAAGATCGTCATCGAGATATCCGAGGTGGACCCGTTGCCTGGCGCCGCGCTCGTCGTTAAAGGTCCCGTAGACCTTGATGGTGTGAAGGCCGCTGGGTCCGCCGGCACGTCGCTCGAGCTGCAGCCACCGGTAGGAGCCATTGAAGAACTGTTCGACCTGTTCGAGACGATCGGGATCATTGAGCCCCTGGATTTCGCAGAAGCCGTCCCTGACCGACCACTCCCCCGGGCGCTCCTGTTCAATTCGAATCGAGCTGGTCGATACGGCGAAATCCTGTGTCTCCTCGTAATACCAACCGTCGGCATCTTTGACCAGACCCGCAGCCTTGACGCCCACGGCTTTTCCGCTGCTTGATTCCTCCGCGGCCTTGTGCCCGAAGAGCGATGACAAAAAACCCATGGAGCCCTCCATTGTGGGTTGGTTGATGTTGCCTAACCAAAAAACACCAGGACAAAAACACTCCAGGTAATATCATTCCACATTCAGTATCTCAAATCAAGCGTTATGTCGGGTTCACGAATCGTCCTCGAATCTTCTTCTTGAGATGATGTAAGATCTTCCCTACGGGGGTTCGCCGTGAGAAAAGCCAGCAAGCTGGGGTTCGGAAGACGATTGAGGGAACTGCGGGCGTCGCTGGACGTGACTCAGGCCGAACTGGCCGACGCCGCCAACATGGATCAGAGCCTTTTGTCGAAGTACGAGCGAGAGGATGTGAGTCCGAGTTGGCTGCAAATCGAGCGCCTGCTGGAAGCGCTCGGGCAATCACCCTGTGCACTGTTCCCGGACGAGTGTGCCGCCCACCTCGGCTCTGAGGAGGGCTTTTTTTCGGTCGATTATTATTCCGGGAAACCGAGAGATCCGACCGCTATGGACACGCCTACGGCGACGCTCCGAGTGCACCGGGAATCTCCCTTCGTCAAGGTCTTTCACCTGCCACCGGTCGACAACCGGTACGTCATCTTGCAGGCCGAGGACGACATCATGATTCCGGACTGGTACCCCGGCGACCACCTCATCGTCGACAGGAAACACGAGCCGAGGGCGGGGCGGATCGTGGTGGGCTTCCTCGATCAGGAACCGATCGCCCGCCGCCTGGTGCGCGACGGGAAGAATATGCTGCTGGTCGCCTCGAACCGCAACTACCCACCGATCCGATTCGACGAGTCGAAATGGACACACGGCGGAATCGCGGTCTTCGCCATGCGCGACATGATGAAGAGGTACTCGGGGAATGAGGAAGAGAAAGTCTGAAGTCGGAATTCGGAATTAGGAATTCGGAATCCGGAATTTCCACCCTCCCTCCTAAGGCAGGCCGTATCTCGAAGTAATCGCCTCATCCTTCTTTTGTTTGAGGAATAATCTCAATCTCTTTATACATTGATAACACCAGTGGTGTATGAGATGGAATCAGCGCAGGAAATCACGACCTACCTCCCTCCCCCGGTCATTGAGTATCCGGGGAAGTGGCTTGTATCCGTGGGAGAGGTGAGTCCGGCCGAGATATTTCTCTTCTTCGACCGCGTCGAAATTGGACGATTCAGGGAGAATCGGCGGGTTCCCGGGGTTCTGCTGGTGAATGACCAAACGGTTTCTTCCCATCATTGCATCATCACTCAGGAGCCGGACGGCCGATGTTTCGTCCAGGACATGAGCCGCAACGGAACCCGAATCGACGGCCGGCGATTGTCACCGAACCTGAGGACCGAGTTCGAGGTGGGCCAGGTCATCTCTCTCGGCAGGGGGCTTCAACTCCGTCTTGAAGGATCTCCACCAACGGAAATTTCATGCGACCCGACCACCACCGACACCTTCAACATGGCGGGAACGACCGCGGCCACAATCCTGGTCGGGGACATCCGCAATTACACCAACATGGTCCGGCTGGCGGATCCGCTTGCCGTCCAGGACTCGGTAAACCGGGTTTTCAGCCGTCTCGAGCAAGAGGTCGAATCATTCGGCGGTACGCTCAAGGAGTTTCAGGGCGACGCCCTCTTTGCGTTCTGGGAAAAAAACGATTTTGACTGCCACGCCTGCCAGGCCTGCAAGGCGGCGTTGCACCTCGAGCGGCTGGCCCGAAAACTCAGCTCGGACCCTTCAATGTGGTCGGTCAGCGGTTTTCCACTCGAGATGGACTTCGCGCTCACCTCCGGACTCGTCACCATCTCCGGCTACGGCAGCGAAGGTGCGCTTGGACTCTCCATGGTCGGCGAATCGGTGGTGCTGGCTTTTCGGATTGAGAAGCTGGCCAACAAATCCACCGGGCCGATCATCGCTTGCTCCTTGACTCGGCAAATGGCCGAAAAAGAATTCAAATTCAAGGACATCGGCAAGCACAAAGCGAAAGGCTTCGAGCGGGAGCATCGGTTGTATTCGTTGGTGAAGGCGAAGAAGTAGAAAGCCGGAGTTCGGAATTCGGAATTCGGAATTCGGACCCACCCACCCTGCCCGGACCTTACCCTCACTGACGAAGGTGGGCTGAAGCCAACCCTCCACTTCCGGCTCTCTGAGGTGGGGTGGGTCCTCGGCCCACCTTCTGCCGGGACACCTTCCCCGTCCGTCGTATAGTGGTATCGAACCCACGGACATCTGGAAGGGGGCACCGGAGATGGCGGAAACGCTCAACATTTTCATCGTGTCCGACGCCACAGGCTCCACGGCCGAAGCGGTTGTGACGTCATCGCTGGTGCAGTTCGGCGGCGCCGAATCCAACATCCGGCGCTTTCCGTTCATCCGGACCGAGAGCCAGGTCGAGGAAGTCATTGCCCAGGCGCCGGAGGGCGCGTGCATCATCGTCTTCACCTTCGTCTCGCCCGAACTCTCAGACATCATGGTGCGCCACGGCAGCGCAAGAGGCCTGACGGTGGTGGACGTGATGAGCCCTCTGATGGAGATCTTCACGAGAATCCTCGAATATGCGCCGAGCCGCACGCCGGGTGTCTTCCGCAGCGAAAGCGACGAAACCTATGTCGTCACCGAGGCCATCCACTACACCCTGCGCCACGACGACGGTGCAGGAGTCGGCACGCTCAACCAGGCAGACCTGATCGTCCTCGGGGTATCGCGGACCGGTAAGACACCAACCAGCATCTTCCTGTCGTGCCGCAAGCTCAAGGTCGCCAACATCCCGATCGTTCTCGACATGCCGTTGCCCGACGCGGTCACCGAGTTGCAGGTGCCAAAGGTCGGATTCAAGATGGATCTGGACCGCCAGATCCGGCTCCGTTCGGATCGTGCGAGCCGCCACAGCACCAGGATCCCCGGCTACTCCGATCCATCGACGATCCTCTCCGAGCTCGAGTACGCCGATCAGTTGTTCCGGCGCATCCCCGGGATCCGCACGGTCAACGTCACCAACCGGTCGATCGAAGAGACCTCGGACTGGATCACCCACAACGTGCTGTGATCATTCTTGTGGCACGGCCGTTTCGGCCGCACATCATTTTGTACTCGTGAACGACGAAAAAGTGCGGGCGGGACGCCCGCACCACAAAGCTGCTCAGGATTCAACTGAGTCAGCGCCGCCTCGAGTAGGATCCGCGTCGAGCGTGCATGCGGACCATGCCGCGGGAGTCGGGACCAGAATCCACTGCCGAACTTTCCATGGCGAACGCAGCGAGGTGGACCAACCGATCGTCGAAGGCCAGACCACCAGCAACGAGATCCGGTGCGGAGAGCCGGAGGTCGGTGCCGAGGCCCAGCGCCGGATAGCTTTCGCACTCGGCCTCAATGACGCGTTCGAGAAACTCCCTGGCGTGCTTCTTCTTGGGGTGCTTTTCTGAATCCGTCTCGAGCTCGATGGCATCGATCGCGTAGCTGCGAACCAACTTGGGCAACATCGCGGCGAAGGTGGCGCTGCGGTCGAAGAGATCGAAGCCGACAATCTGCTTGTCGATCGCAAAGACCGCACCAACCTGAGTGGACTCGGGTTTGAATGCCTTGACATAGCTTTCCACCGACGTCCGGTGGCGATCGAAAATGGCCGCCATGGCCTGGGTCGGAGACGGCGAGTTCATTCGGCTGGCCTTGGCCGAGATATCCGCCCACACCTCCTGCTGATCGGCGTGGCGCCGGCCAGTGGATCGCATCGAGCAGGAAACAGCTGCGGCCTTTTTGGCGCGACCGCGGGAATAGTGATGGCGTTCGGACATGGCGAACTCTACGGATTCGTGGCGCCACCGGCCCGCCTCCACGCAGGATACGGGAATCACGATCGTCTTCCCTGGAGGCGCCAGGATCGTCAGATTGACGGTGCGGTTTTGTTTGGCGCCAACCAGCTCCTCACCGTCGAGAATGAGGATCGGAAGCTCTGCGGTGTTCTCGAAACGCAGTTCAGGAACGCTTCCGCCGGTCGAAACCTCAACCACCCGCGCCACGTCGTTCTGCAAGGCCTCGCCCAGGGTCAGGTAGTCGAGAGTACTGTCAACTTCCGACAGTAGCGGGAATACTGTCAAATTCCTGTACATTTCGACGCTCCCAAAGGTCAGTGATTCCAGTTGATTGCGCAAAGTGTCCATGTCTGCCTCCTTCTAATAGCAGTTTTCTACAGTATATGTCAGTTGCAATCAAAAGTCAACACTTATTGACAGTTCTATTTCGATTCGATAGGTTGGGAAGGTGGAAGAAGAGCGCACCTACACGCTGGACGAGGTCGAAGAGCGGACGGGGTTCGAAAAACGAACCATCGTCTACTACGTTCAGGAAGGCCTGCTGCCAAAGGTCGGCCGTCGCGGCCCGCGGACCCGATATCCGCAGGCATTTCTCGACCGGCTACTGTTTATCAAGAAAATTCGCGAATTACAGGACCAGGGCGCGATGGGTTCGATGACCCTCGGTGAGATTCGCGACCTCTTCTCCAGGGTCTCGGAAGAGACCATCGCCGATGTCGGCGCCGGGCGTGAGCCGCTGCATGTCGTCGATGCACGCTCGGCGGCAAAATCATCACCCCGGCGCTCCCCTCTTCGCGAACGCAAGCTGGCGATGGCCCGGGCCATCGAGCAGATGCGGGAATCCAAAGCTCAACAATCAGATTTCATGATCGACCCTTCGGACGAATCGCGGTCGATGCTTCACTCCAAGAACCAATCCCACCAACTAGCCGAAATGTCCTCGAAATCCGAAGACGATTTGGACTTTGGACCACCGGAGTCAGCACCGGTTCGGCTGTCGCAGAAGATGTCCGGGCCGGCAGACGAAACGATGCCCATGGCCTCCGGCCCGTCTCCCGGGTTGGAGACAGCAGATCTGGTCGAGTCCCTTGTCCGTCTCCAGGACGTCCTCAAACGCCAGCCGCGCGCCTACCTGCGAACCACCGAGACCTGGACCCAGGCACGGATCACCGAGGAGCTGAGTCTCGGCGCTCGCGGTCTCGACGAACGACACCGACCCCTGCTCGAACGAGTCGCAATGCTCCTCAGAAGACTGATGCACGAGAAGGACTGAAGCGAAAAGGAGAAGAGGGAGAAAAGGGGAAGAGGAGAGGGCGCTCCCGAACCCAGTCCCCTTTTCACCTCCGCTCCTTATCTCCTCTGCTTGCGAAGAGTCAGGCTTGGGCCTGATATTTCTTCTGCATCTCGATCACCTGCTCCTTGAATTTGGGGAAGCGGGTCCACAGGTCCTTGTCGCAGGCGGTGAGCTCGTCGCACTCGATGCAGCAGTCGAGCTTCTTCTCCTGGGCGCAGTCGCGAACGGTGCACCTGGCGAGCACGATGCCTTTCGGCTTGTCGACGGATTGACAGCCGTAGCAGATCGCCTGCTCGGGATCGAACTCGACGCCGAAGCGTTCCTCGATCTTCCACAGCTTCCACGCTTCTTTTTTGAGTTCGACATCGTCGTTGAGCGTCCCCTGAAGGAACTTGCAGTCGTCGGGGCAGGTATAGCCGCAGAAGTTCAGTTTCTTGGGGTCGATCTCTTCACCGGCAAAGACGAAGGAGTCGAAATTCGAGCAGACACAGAGTCCACAGACGGTGAAGCCCGCTTTGGCTCCGGTGGTAACAAAGGTCCGGCGATCGATGGGTTTCGACGTCATGTTTTCCTCCCGTGGTCGGTCATCACACGGACAAACGCTTCCCGGCGAAGATAGTTTCATGAAACACGCCGGTCTTGACCCGTTTGTTCGTCTGGAAGTGGGGGGATCCCCTCCTACAGGAGAGTGCCGACAATCGGACCCATCTCCTCTTTCAGGGGATCCCTCGACTCGGCCGTCGGACGGCCTCCCTCGGGATGACAAAGAAATGGGCGGCCTCCACTCTGGATGACAGGTTCTCTGAGTCGAAATCTTCTTCAATTCGCCGCAACCGTCGCCTCTGCAGCGACAAGCTGAATCGACTGCCGGGCGATTTCGTAGAGTGCTCCGCCATCCTGATTCTGGTTGACGGTGACCGCGACCGTCAGGTCGAGCTCGGGCACGTAGTTGGCGAGCGTGCCGAAAAATCCGGTGTGACGATAGGCCTCGAATCCTTCGACCTCGACCACCCAGATGCCCATGCGGTAGTCGGGCGGACCACCACCTGGAAGCGGTACCGCCCCCTCGACCGTGGTCAGCATGACATCGGCCGTCCCCGGATTCGCAAAGACCCCGCCGGTGAAGAGCGCGCGATAGAACCGCGCCATGTCGCCAACGGTCGAAACGATCCCTCCTCCCCCGTAGAGGTCGTACGACGCGTCGAAGTCTGCTGTGTCGATCTCGCCGAGGAACTGGTGGGCGCGATCGAGCGTGCCCTCGGGCTTCGGCTCGAGGATCTCCCACCAGGTGGATTGCAGGCCGAGCTCTTCGTACCCCGTCAACTCGCGCACAGCTTCTGCGAGGCTTCTGCCGGTTATCCCTTCGATAACGCCGCCGAGCAGCACGTAGCCGGTGTCGCAGTAGGTGTAGAACTCGCCCGGCTTGCCGTGGGGATCGCCCCACTCGATCGCCGCTTCGAACTGTTCTGCACGGGTCCACCGGTGCATCGGATCCGAGATGATCGCCGCTTCGTATTCGTCTCCTTCCGAGTGGTCATACAGCCCGCTCGTGTGGGTGAGCAGATGGCGAATGGTCATCGCCTCGGGGTCGTAGCCGTCCATCCGCAGCATCTGGTAGTGCACGTGCGGCAGGTAGTACGCGATTGGATCATCGAGGTCCAGCTCCCCCTCTTCCCACAGCCGCAGAATCGTCGCCGCGACGAAGGTCTTGGTATTGCTGGCGATCCTCACCGGATGTGCGGCCGTCATCGGCACCGCGTTCTCCGGATCCGCCATCCCCGCGGCGCCTTCCCAGTCGATGCCGAGCAAAGGAGAATCCACGTGCATCGCGATTCCACGCACCGCCTCGTTCTCGGCGACCTCCGTTTCCAGCAAGGCCTGGAGATCCGACTCGATGGTCGGCTTGGAGCCTTGATTGCAGGAGACGATAGCAACGGCGCACACGAGCAGAGCGGTGATCTGAGATTTCATCGTGTCCTCCGACGCGAGTCTACCTGAGCCGCACTTCAATCCGCGAGTGATCCAAAACGAGACATCCTCGCGGACTTCCGAATCATTACGAATCATTCTCGAATACACCGCATCACCGATATCTCAAGATTCAGGCACGTCTTTTGCTGGACAAAGCGCAGGGGGGCGCCTGAAACATACCCAGCACATCAGTTCGCAAGAGATTGCAGCACCCAGGCGCCGGGTGCAATTGGAGGAGGACCGTATGGCAACGAGGACCCACCGAATCATCACTCTGCTGATCATCGCATCCACGGCAACCGCCGGCATGGCCTACGGCGGCGTCAGCCTTTCGGCCCCGCCTCCGACCAAGTCCGCCAGGGTTTCGCGAATCCCAGCTGCCGATTCCGGACTCAACGGTTTCCTGGCCGGTGAGTTCACCCTCCGGGACCTCGAGAACCTTGGATACCGAACGAGAAACGGCCTGATTCAGGTCGTTGTCGAGGTCGAGCCGGGTTTCAGACAGGCGGTTGCCGATGAACTCGTTGCCCTCGGTGCGCGGAACATCTCCAAGGTCCGCAACTTCGTGCAGGCCGAGCTGCCATTCGACGCCCTGGCAACCGCTGCGGCCACTCCCAACGTTCGATGGATACGAAAACCCCTCTACGCGGCCCGTCCCAAACCTGACTCGTCTCCTGCGACGAAAGGCCTCAAGCTCGACCAGACCACCGAAGCCCTGGCCACCATGAACGCCGCCGCCTGGCACGCAGCTGGACATACGGGCGGCGGTGTGAAGGTCGGTATCATCGATCTCGAGTTCGGCGGCTTCGAATTACTTCTCGGGAGTGCGTTGCCGCCGGCCAGCCGCGTTCACCATCGTGGCTTTGGGTGGACTGTTCTCGATCCCGCCAAAACACACGGCACGGC
The DNA here is from genome assembly GCA_963769215.1 of Candidatus Sulfomarinibacteraceae bacterium. GTDB lineage: Bacteria > Acidobacteriota > Thermoanaerobaculia > Thermoanaerobaculales > Sulfomarinibacteraceae > Sulfomarinibacter. Next base: position 74,453 of record CAVYKX010000005.1, read on the forward strand.
ATGCGCCGAGATCATTCACGACATCGCCCCCAACGCCGAGCTCTACTTCGCACAGATCGAGACCGCCACCGATCTCCTCGACGCCATCGACTGGCTCGCCAGCAACGGTGTGGACGTCGTCTCGAAGTCGATGGCGTGGTTTGGTGTTGGCCCGGGTGACGGAACGGGTCCAATTCACGACGCAATCAGCCAGAACGTACAGAGTAACGACGCGGTGTGGGCGGTGGCCGCCGGCAACCATCGCCAAGAACATTGGCAGAGCAGTACGACTGATTCGGATGCCGACGGGTGGATCGATTTCGCAGGCCCCGACTCGGAAATTAACTACTTCAAAGATAGCGGCGGAAACCTCGCGTGGTTCGAACCCGGGGATACCATCGATCCAGTCCTCTGGTGGAATGACTGGAATAGGCCAAACAACGATTATGATCTGTTCCTTTTCCGCCGGACCGGACAAGGTGACGAGGTCGAACGAATGGCGGGCTCCGAAAACGACCAGTCCGGCAATTCCAATCAGTACCCAGTCGAGTCGTTGTCCTACGAAATCGACGTCGCGGGCGAGTACGGGATCGCAGTATTCATGCCGAATGTGAGCGGTAGTAATGATCTCGAGATTATTGCTCGCAACAGTCGCGGCGCCGCACTGAGCCAGGTCGTCGAAAAGGGGTCCATCACCCAGCCGGCAGATTCGCCCGACGTCATCTCCGTCGCTGCCGGCTATTTCACCAGCCCGTACGAAACTCATTACTACAGCGGTATGGGACCGAATAACGGACCCGGCGGAGGCTTCACGGGTGGCTCGGTCGAGCCCGACATCATGGCCTACGCCGGAGTCAGCACGGCGAGCAAAGGACCGGGCGCCTTCTATGGGACCTCCGCGGCCACCCCCCACGTCGCGGGCGCGGCCGCCCTGGTTCGGAGCGCCAAACCCACGTGGACGAGAACCGACGTGCGAACCTACCTCCTCAGCAACGCCGCCGATCTCGGTCTGGCCGGCAAAGACAACACCTACGGCCGTGGACGCCTGGTGCTCGGCGCGCCTCCCGCGACGAGTGGAGGAGGTGGAGGCGGCGGTGGTACCACCGATTGCGGCAACGCCTACTACGACAACGGACAAACGGCTGGCGCCACCTGGTTCGAAGGCGGGCAGGCCGGGAATCCCGATGCCATGTACGCGGTGTATTTCGACCTGTCCGATTTCGGCTACCAACCCGGCGCCGTCGAAATCACGGCCTTCTGTGCCGGCAACTCCAACAACTACGGCGGGCCGTGGCCCAACGAGGTCTTCATCTACCCGGACGCGAACGGCAAGCCCAACACCAGTGTGACACTCGGCCACGGCACTATCCGCACCGGCGACGGCAGTGGTCCCTCCGTGGTGACCCTCGCGTCGCCCGTCACTCTCAACAGCGATTTCTGGCTCGTCAATCGGGGGTACGCTCCGCACGCCGGCGAAGACTTCAACATGGAGTACGACGACCAGTCGAACACCGGGCACAGTTTCGTGTCACTCACCGGCGCCAACAATCTCGAGCTGACCACGGGCCGAAACTACATCCTCCGCGCGACGTTACGCGCGAAGACAGGAGGTGGTGGTGGAGGTGGCGGAGGAAACTACGCATACACCTATCACGTCGCCGCCATCGCCCATGCGGCCGGAGTCGGCGACAGCCTCTGGAAATCGAAGCTCGGAATTCTCAACCGCTCGGGCTCCACGGCTGATGTCAACCTCACGTACAACTATGGCGGAGGCTCATCCGTCCAGTGGGCCGCAATCTCCAACGGTGAACTCAGGACGTGGGACGATGCCGCGCTGAGCCTTTTCGGGTTGTACGGCAACTCGGCAGGCTCGGTGGTCATCGAGTCGACCAAACCGCTGGTGATCACCGCCAGAACGTATACCGAATCCCGGGACGGGTCCTTCGGCAGCTTCCTCCCCGGGGTGGATGCGGGCCTCAGCTACGGGGAGACCGGAGTGCTGTCGCAGCTCACCGGGAACAACGATTTTCGAACCAACGCAGGCTTTGTGAACCTGGTCGGTAAGTCGTGCAGGGTCGAGGTGCAGTTGTACTCGTCCAACGGTTCGAAATCAGGGTCCGCAAAAACTGTGACGGTCGCGGCGAACGGGTACACGCAGATCAACAACGTCTTCAAATCCACCGGTTCGCCGAATCGCAACAACGCCTATGCAACGGTGAAGGTCCGGACATCCGGCTGCGAAGTCTGGGGTTACGCTTCGGTGATCGACGGCACCACCAGCTACCCCGGGACCAACGACGCGACATCGATTCCGATCTCGATTCTGCCCTGAGATCAACCGATATCCAGAAAGGAAACGAGGATTGCCGGGGTTCGCCCCGGCAAACCCTTTTCCCGATTCTTCGTATGATCCCCAAGCGCGACCGTTCATGCGTCGCGCACATCTCGAATACCCAAGGGGGGGGAATGCATCTAAGAAGTACGGTTTGGTGTGTTATCGGTGTGATCACGATTCTGTCGGTCGCTGGAACAGTGGCGGCGGCGGAGCCCGCGATGTGGCTTCGCTACCCGGCGATCTCGCCCGATGGCGAGACCGTGGTATTCAGTTACCGCGGAGATCTCTGGAGGGTGTCCACCGATGGCGGCCGGGCAACTCAGCTCACGATCCACGCGGCCCACGATTTCATGCCGGTGTGGTCTCCTGATGGCTCGAAGATCGCTTTCGCCTCGGACCGCTACGGCAACTACGACATCTTCATCATGCCCGCCGAAGGCGGCAAGGCGACCCGGCTCACCTACCACTCGGCGAGCGACTACACCGCCAGCTTCACGCCGGACGGCGCGGCAGTCCTCTTTCACTCCGGCCGGCTCGACGCCAAGGACATGGTTGGCTACCCGCGTCGCGGCGCCCAGCCCGAACTCTACTCGGTGGCGGTGACTGGAGGCATGCCGAAGCAGGTGCTGACGACCCCCGCCATCTACGCGGTCTGGGATTCGGCCGGCAAGCGGCTGGTCTACTCCGATGAAAAGGGCCTCGAAACCGATTTGCGAAAGCACGACAACTCGTCCTTCGCGCGCGACGTGTGGATCTACGACGCGGCCAGCGGTCAGCACACCAAGCTCACGGACTTCGGCGCCGACGACCGGCAGCCGGTGTGGGCGCCAGGCGAGGACCAGATCTATTATCTGTCGGAGCGCAGCGGCGACTTCAACGTCTGGTCCCTCGACCTGGCTGAAGGCGCGCAGCCTGAACAAATCACGACTCACGACACGCACCCGGTGCGCTTCCTCAGCATCTCCGACGACGGAGATCTCTGCTACGGCTACGACGGTTCAATCTACGTTCGCTCTGCAGGCGCGGCACAGAGCCGGAAGCTCGAGATCACCGCCGCCGCGGACGGCCGCTCGCAACGGCGCGGTGCGGACAGACGTCTCGCGCTCGATCACGGACTTCGATCTTTCACCCGATGGCAAGGAGATCGTCTTCATCGCCCGCGGCGAGGTCTTCGTGACCTCGACCAAACACGGCGACACCCGCCGCATCACCAACACCCCCGAGCAAGAGCGGTCGGTGAGCTTTCACCCTGATGGACGCAGCCTGCTCTACGCCTCGGAACGCGGCGGCAGTTGGAATCTCTACCGCACCGACCTGACCGACGACGACGAGCCGAGCTTCTTCAACGCCACGGCCTTCGAGGAAAAGCCGGTCCTGGTCACCGAGTTCGAGACCTTCCAGCCCCACTTCTCACCCGACGGCAAGGAGGTGGCCTACCTCGAGGAGCGCACCGAGCTCAAGGTCCTCAATCTCGACTCCGGAGAGAGCCGAACCATCCTCCCCGGCGACATCAACTACTCCTACACCGACGGCGACCAGTGGTACGAGTGGTCTCCCGACGGCAGGTGGTTTCTCGTCGAGTTCATGAGTCCGAGCCGGTGGTCGTCCGAGGCCGGGTTGATCCCGTCATCCGGTGACGGTGAACTGATCAACCTCAGCAAGAGCGGCTACGAGGATGTGAGGCCGCGGTGGGCGTTCAAGGGAGAAGCCGTGTACTGGTTCACCGACCGCCACGGCGAACGGGAACATTCAGGCTGGTCGTCAAAGTACGACATCTATGCTGCATTCCTGACGCAAAAGGCGTGGGATCGCTTTCACCTCTCCGAGGCCGAGCTCGAGCAGCTCAAGGAAAAAGAAAAGAAGGACAAGGAGAAAGGCGACAAAGACAAGGAAGACGCCGAGGACGACGACAAGGGAGAGGACGAGAAGAACGAGGACGAGATCGAGCTCCCCGACCCGGTCGAATTCCAGCTCGACGGCATCGAGGATCGTACGATCCGGCTGACCCGCCACTCGTCGAGGCTCAGCGACGCCTCTCTCACCCCTGACGGAGAAAAGCTCCTCTACACCGCGCGCTTCGAAAAGGGATTCGACCTCTGGGTCTACGAGCCGCGTAAGAAAGAGGTCAAGCTCCTGGCCAAATTGGGCGCTGACTCCATCGCCGACATGCTGCTCGACAAAGAAGGGAAAAAGGCGTTCCTGCTCGCCGACCGCCAGCTGAAATCAGTGGAGGTCGAGGGCGGCAAGGTCAAGGGCGTGTCGCTGAGCGCGAAAATGGAGCTCGACACCGCGGCCGAACGCGCCTACCTCTACGAGCACGCCTGGCGTCAGACCCGGGAGAAGTTCTACCTCGTCGACATGGGGGGCGTCGATTGGGATCTCTACAGGGAATCCTACGCGCGCTTCCTGCCCTACATCGACAACAACTGGGATTTCGCCGAGCTGGTCTCCGAGCTCCAGGGCGAACTCAACGCCTCGCACCTCGGTTGCTACAACCGGCCCGACATCGAAGGCGCCGACTCCACGGCGACGCTCGCCTTCTTCCCCGACGCAGAGTACGACGGTGCAGGCGTCAAGGTCGCCGAGATCATCGACGGCGGACCGCTCGAGAACAATGAAACCAAGATTACGGTCGGGACCGTGATCGAAGCCATCAACGGACACGAGATTTCCGCCGGCGAGAATTGGTACCCGCTCCTCAATCACAAGGCCGGAGACCCGATCCGGCTTTCGCTTCGCGACCCTGAAAGCGGTACGAAATGGCAGGAGGTCGTCAAACCGATCTCGCAGGGTGCCGAGTCCGAACTCCTCTACCTGCGGTGGGTGCGGTCGCGCCGAGCGGAAGTCGACCGGCTGTCCGAAGGCCGCCTCGGCTACGCCCACATCCGAACCATGAGCGACTCGCGCTTCCGCGAGATCTTCGAGGAGATTTTCGGCAAAGCGACCGAGAAGGAAGCTATCGTCCTCGACACCCGCTTCAACAACGGTGGCAACCTGGTGGAGGCCCTCACCATTCTCCTCACCGGCGAAATCTACTGCGCGGGCCGTACCTCGGGGCCGATACGTCGGCGAGGAGCCGACATTCCGCTGGACAAAACCGTCCATCGTCGTCATGAACGAGGGCAACTACTCCGACGCCCATTGCTTCCCGGTGGCCTACACCTCGCTCGGCATCGGCAAGATGGTGGGCATGCAGGTCCCCGGAACCTGCACCTCGGTGTGGTGGGAAGGGTTGCAGGACCGCAGCCTCTATTTCGGCATCCCCATGGTTGGCTACCTCGACAACGAGGGTGACTTGATGGAGAACAAACACCTCGATCCCGACTACATCGTCGACAACGACCCAGCCCTCGAAAGCCATCGGGCAAGACCAACAGCTCGAGATGGCGGTGGAGGTTCTGTTGGCCGAACTCGACGGCTGACGGAGAGCTCTTTTCAATAGAAAAACCGCCCTCGAATGAGGGCGGTTTTTTGTCCCTGGAATGGAGCGACTCAGCTGAGCTCGAAATCCTTATCCGGTTCTTCTTCGAGCCCCAGGCCGACGAGAAGTTCGGCGCCCGTCAGAGGTTTCGGGTCGGATGAAGGTGCGGTTTCGTCCGCGGTCGCCGCCTGAACCGCAAGCTCCTCGACGTATTTTTTGAGGCGAATGGCGCCGTCATCGGCGAAGCTCGCGAATCGAACACCGACGCCGTCAAAGCCGCCCTGGTGCTTGTCGGCGTGCCGGACCATCTCTCCCCTGCCGGTGATCGGGTCCATCTGGTTCGGAATATGGATCTGAAACACCACCATCGACCCGAGTTGGGGCTTGTGGGTCGTGCGTACCAGCATCCCCGAGGCGGACAGATTGATGGTCTGACAGAAGAGCTCCCGCCCCTTGTTCCCGACCGAGGCCTGGAGGTTCATCGGGAGACGAACCGACGATCGCGGGGCCACTTCCAGGAGGCTCGCCATCTGGTCGCCGATGATCTGCGGTGGGTCGCTCACGAGCATGACCCGGTTGACCCCACGGTCTTTCAACTGACGCGCCTCGTCGACTCGATCCGGTTTGGCCAGAACCATGATCACCGCGTTGCGGCTTCGCGACGCCGACGCCCGGTACAAGCGCACGATGAGCTCGAGCGGTCATTTCCTCGGGTTCGGCGCTGCTGACGATGACGTCGAACAGCTCATCTTGAGCCAACTTGACGCCGGCCTCCGCCGTCGCCACCCATTTCACATCAAAAGCCCTGCGGCGCAACACCGGGACCAACCCTTCAAATGCCTTCCGGTTGATCCCAGCCGCCAATACCTTCTTGCCTTCTTCGCTCACGGCTCCTCCACCTCTCACCCCCGTCCGGACCCGGGTGCAGATGAACCCTCATGAGGAAGGAATGCGCGGAGGACGGCCCCCCCGCCGTATCCCATGCCTACCTCAATTCCATTGTCTCATTACCCAGCCACAGTACGCCGCCATCGACCGCGAAAACGCACGGGAAGGCGATTCGCCAAACCAAGAGCCAGGAGCACCGGATAGGCCATCTCTGAATTTACGGCGAGGTCGTCCGCAGCCGCAGCGACAACGCGATTTTCTCGTGGGATCAGCACATCGCGCGCGCTTCGCCGCACCTCGCCTCCACCGCAACACATATTCACCCTGTCCGGCGCAACCGCCATTCTCGAGATCTCGAGCAAGCTTTTCTCGCCGGCGCTCAGCTCCTGTTCGTCGAGCCGCCGGAATCCGGCCAAGCCCGCAAAGCGCCGTTTCAAAGCCTCGAAGCGGATCCGGCTCCACACCCGCAGCCTCTCCCTTGCCGATCGCACACGGCGAGGCGCAGTCTGGAAACGAACATCGATGAGCTCCGCCAGCAGGCCGCGCACCTCGGCTGAGGCCACAAGGGTCGCTGCCGGGTCTATCAGTCGATCACGGGCGAGATCCTCGGTGTCGATCGTCGGCAGGCGGCCCCCTCGTTGCGCCGCCAGCTCCTGAATCTCCCGCACCGACATCAGGCGGTCGCCCCCGGCTGCGGTGCCCAACAGCGGCAGGTTGCGCACCTCTCCCTCCTTCAAGCCGCGGCGAGCGGCTCCGAGGAGCAGGACCGCCAATCGCTGGCGCAGCTCTCCAGACATCTTTGGAATGCGATCCGCCACCTCCACCATCAACCACACCGCGCGGTCGACAAGCGCCGAGAGGTAGGGAGTCACGGCTCTTCTGAGATCGGCCGCGCTCGATCCCGCCGCGGTCAGTCCGCCGAGCTCCACCGCAGCCTCGAAGGGCGGGTAGCCCGGGATCCCGGCCCGCGCCGACACGACCCCGTCCTGCAGCAACCAGAGCACCGGTTCATCGCCTCGCCGGGTCAGGCCGAGACGGCACGGCAGCGGCGAATCGAGCCGGACGTGGAAGAGGCCCGCTTCGAAATCCCGAGATACCGCTGATCCGTCGATCACAACTTCCCCTGCGGCAAAACGCACCGCCATGAGCAACCATTTCACCGCGCGGCGGCGATCGAGGCCGGCACAGGACCATCGGATGACGACTCCACCGGTGTCGCCCTCCGGATATCCCGAGGTCAGCTGGGGACGCCCGCGTTCGCGGTATGAGAACCTCAGCGCCGATGGCCCGTTGGCGCACTCCACCTGAAGTCGCGCCCCACGCAGCCCGGCTGCCCACAGAAGAGGCTGAGCGCCCGCTTTCTCAACATCTGTGATGGCTCGCTGCCGCTCTTCGACCCCTCTCTGACGATCGAGAGCAGCACCGAGGTCGTTCAGCGCATCCTTCGCGATCGGCCCATCCTGCCACTTGACGACAAGACCACGACCGCGCCGATCGACCCGAACATGCCGGGCTCCGCATCGCAACGCGAAGCGCACAAGCTCCGCAGGCACCTGCCAGGTTCCCCGGAGTTGGGCCTCGCACAGCGACCGCAACTCGCTGCCGACATCGATCGAGAGGAGTCCGTCGCTCATTCTCGGTCCTCACGGGCGCGTTCGAAGACCGCTTCTTCGGCAAGCACCTTCAGGCAGCGACCACGATTGTCCGCCGCCACTCCCAGACGATCGACGATGCTGTCCGCGAGCAACAATGCCGCCTCTGCGGGCCGGCGATCCGCCAATCGACTGACCGCCCCCCACAACTCACCGGTTTCGTCCAACACGATCCAAGATCCGTCTCCTCTGAATCCAGTCGCCCGCCCATCAAGCACCGCCATTTCTTCGTCGATTCCGGCTGCGACCCTTACCCGGCAAGGCTCACCGGCACCGGCGAACGCTTCCTCCACCCGTGCCGCAACCGGTTCCGATCGGGCGCGATCGAGGACCCGTTGCCAGTGATCGAGGTCGATGGCTCCGAACGCGCCTGCCACAACCTCCCCATTGCGGTTTCCAGCGTCAAGCACCAGCTGTCCCGCCGCAGCCGCTCGCGCCGCGAGTTGCGAACCTTCGCTGCCACACGCCAGAACGCCGCGTTCGGCTGCTGCCTGAATGCGGCCGAGCGACGCGGATCGCCCACCCAAGGTCGGCACCACCGGTCTCCGGAACAGTGGAATGACGCGGACGAAGGCCTCCGGCCGGATAGCGGCCCCACGAAGCAACTCGGTCAAGTCGGCGTCGCGTCCGGGGCGGAAGCTCCGCTTCCACAGTCTCCGTCTGATCGCGGGCAGCGCCGCTGCAACACATATGAGTGCAACGATAGCCCCCACAAGAGGAGTGGAAACCACCTTCGTTTCCGAAGCCCGGTATGCCGCGACCTCCGGGGGGCCGGGATTGCCACCTGTCGAAATGGCGGCAGAGCTCGCGTCGGCCGCACTCCATCGCCCGTCGGCGCTCAAATGCTCCACCCACGCGTGCAAGCCGGGCATGGCGTTGCCTTCATATCCGATCCAACCAATCGCGAGTCTCGCCGGTACGCCAACCCGGTTGAGAAGTGTCGCGACCACCGCGTTCTGAACGTCGCAATCACCGGCACCGATGGCAAGAGCGCGCTCGAGGAGACCGCGCTGACCGAGTCCCGCCTCGGTATACCGCGCGGCCGTCCCGGGCGAAGTGTCGTACACCACCCGTCGTTGGATGAAATCGACGGCCGCCGCCGCGCGGTCTCCATAGGGCAGGCCTTCGAGAGTTCCAGCGAAATCCTGCAGTTCGGCGGGCAACGCCGGCCACGGCCCGATGACCTGATCAGATTCGGATGCGCCCGGTGAGGATCTGTAGACGAGCCGACCGCGAGTCGGTCCTTCCAATCGCAGACAGGCTTCGCCTGCGGTCGTCGCAAACAGCGGCACAGGTTTACCGTCCAGGAAGGCACTCTCCGGATCAACGAGGTGCCCGGTGGCGACTGGAATCCTGAATAGGCCCCCTTCAGCTTCGAAACCCAGGGCGACCTCGAGGCATCCTTCGCCGCATGCAGCGCCGCGATAGGGCCCGGTCGCAGACGAAGGGACCGCCACTGGTGCACCGGCGCTTCCGAACCCCGGGATCACGAACGCTGCGAATAACGGCCTCGCGCCGGGAGGACGAAACCTGAGATCGACGGCTGTATTCGTGGGGCTCACTGATGAAACAGTCGGGCCACGATACCGATCTCCCAGGTCGCGATAAGGTTCCAGCACGAAGTCGTCGCCGGGGGCGGTCGAGGCGGCCGGTTGGGCTTGTGCCGTCTCTCGCCCGCGGTCGACTGCCGAGGGCAGAACCCACCAACCGATGAGAATGGCGACAACCAAAACGGCTGCGGCGGCTCCAGCTTTGGGTATCCACGATATCGACCACATTTCTCGAAGCCGTTCCCCGAGCCATGCAGGAAAGCGCAGGTGCGTGTGGCGATCCAGCTCGGCCCGGACCAGACGACCGAGTTCGCGGTGGCCGACCGCAACCAGGTGGCGCAGCGCACGGTCCTCCCGCGCGTCCCCACGAGCCATCAGCACCGACAGATCGACGCTGTCAATCACGACTCTCGGCGCGAGGCCTTTCGAGGTCGTCGGCATGGCGCTGCGTCCGGCCCGGCCGGTCAACAGGAGTTCATCGAGACTTGCGGCATCGCGCACTCGCAACCCGTGGGCAAAGACCTCGACTCGCGGCTCCGGCCCGAGGCCGACGACGCCCCGCAGACCGCGACCACCAAAGGTCAGGCTCGGTGGCGGCAGCTCCATCTCAGCCCTCACGGGAGTCCCATTGACCGACACCTCGAGGGGCCTGCGTTTTCGCCCTCTTCGATTGAGGAACGGGGCGTCGCGGAGCACCGCATCTCTTACCAGAGCCTCGAGATCGTCTGCCGAAGCCGGCCGTTCGAGTATGACCTCGGTTCCCCGCTCCATTTCGCACGGCTCACGGATCGTCTTTTCGAGATCCCCGTCGAGACGCACCAGCCACCCTTCCCCACCTGCCAAACGGGAACGAATCACGATGGTGTCCGGCGAAAAGCGGAGGACCGACCAGAAACCGATGCCGAATCGGCCGGCCGTTCGCGACCGTCCCCGTTTGCTCGAAGCATAGAGAGTGAAAAGGTACCGTCTGGCGTGGGCGAAGCTCATTCCTTCGCCATCGTCCCGACAGATGATGCGATCCCGTTTCTCGTGGCGGCCAACCTCGATCCGGACACGGTGCGCACCCGCATCGCGGGCATTCTGGAGCAATTCGCGAACGAAGACCCAGGCGTCCGCGCCGTAACGATCGGCTTCGTGCCGGGCGCGATCTCGGAACGTGATGCCGGCCGATGAGCTCACACGGGAAGTGTATTCGAGCAAAACGCGGAATCGTCAAGGGATGAGTCAATATTCGACGTACAATTGATATATGGACCCCTCAGATTCAACTCGTCTTCGATCGTTCATCCGCTCCACCCTCGGATGCGGCTGCCCGGATGACGTTTTGAATTTCATCGACTGCACCCACACCGAGATCGGCGAAGAACAGGTCACGAGAATTTCCCGCATCGACGTCGGCGGACAGCTGCTGGTGTACGTGCTCGATGCGGCGCCAAACCCCTATTGGGCGCTTTCAGCGCTGCCGGCGATTGTGGCGGCTGGTCTCGTGGAGCGGGACGGGCTGGGCTTCAACCGGTTGCGGATCGTGGTGGCTGCCGACGACCCGGACGGGATACGGGATGACGTCGACCAGTGCTATGCGGAATGCGCCCCTGCAGACTCGAACCTCCACCTGCACGTGGTCGAGGCCGGCGAGTTGCCATTCGGCTGATTGAATCTGAGATCAGTAGAGTGGTTCTGCGGCGATCCAATGCATGGAATTGCCGGTTTCGAGTTCCGGTGCCGCGTGGTCGTCGCAGATCGATGTCTGCCGGCCGCAGGTTGGGCAGGATTGGACCTCGCCCATCATGGTGCGATCGGTCTGCTCCGCGGACCACACCGAAATCTCGTCGCAATAGGTGCACCTGATTGGATCCGGTCGTTGCATGAGAAGCGCTCCCTTCCAGTCGGACAGGTCAACGCTATCCCATGTGCTCAAATGATTGATAGTCCTGACGCGGCATATACACCGCAGCGCGGCACCACGAATTCGGAATTCTGAATTGCCCCACCCACCCGATAACCACAGAGACACTGAGGACACAGAGAAACACAGAGCCCACCCACCCCTCCAACGGAATCCACAGATTACCCAGATAACCCATATCCACCCGCCCGCCCCCGTCGCAACCACGAAGACACAAAGACACGAAGAAAACACGACGGCCGCCCTCTCCCACCCATATTGCCCGCAGATCACGCAGATTACGCGGATATCCATCGCAGCCCGGCTCCGCGGCGAGGTTCCGACCGTCGAACGGCTGGGACGAACGTTCGCGTTCGGAACAGCCGAGCTTTTCACAGGCGGCAGGCGATCCACGATCGCCTGTTGTTCTGCCGGCCATCCGCGGTACCGGCGTTCAAACTCAGCGACCACCTCTTTGCGTCTCTGCGTCTTTGCGGGGCGGGTGGACGGGTGGGCTTTGCGTTCTTTGCGGTTCAAAAATGTGGGTGGGTCGGATCTGCGTCAATCTGCGTCATCTGCGGGCAAACCGGGTGGGCGGGACTTCCGAATTCCGAATTCCGAATTCCGAATTAGAGCAGCCTCTCGTCCGCATCCTCGCTGAGTGCGATCACGGTCCTGAACAACGCCCTGACGATCTCGATATTGTTGGACAGGAGATCGAAGAGGTCCTCGGCCTCGATGGTCAACACTCTCGCGTCCGTGACCGCAACCGCATCACCGAACCGTGGGTGGCCACTCAGAATATCGAGCACCCCGAATCGCCCGCTCGGACCGATCACCACACCCGCATCGCCGTCAGCGTCCAGTTTGACTCTGCCTTCCACGACGCAGAAGAGCCGGTCCGCCGGATCGTCTCGTCGGAAGATGACTTCCGATTTTTCATAATGCTGCTCGGTCGCAATGGCGGCCATCCGCAGAACTTCCTCCGCGTTGCAGTTGGCAAAGAGGTCCACGCTCTGGAGAAAGACCATCATTTCAATCTGTGCCATCGGGCCCATTTCGCTGTCTCCTCCCTTGGCGAGCACTCCCCGCGTGCGAGACCCGCCCTCCACCTGACGCTTGACCCAGGCGGCAGTCTCTTGAACCATCTCATCCTCGGCCTCCTCCGCGAGAGACTCGACGAGCGGATAGAGGTCCCGGAACTCTTCATTCCAAACGCTGTGGAGGGCCGCCAGAATGATCCCGATGGCGCTCGGATCGACCCTGGGATCGATCCGGATCAGCCGCTCGAGCGTTATCTCCGGCGATTCCACACGAATGTCGAAGATCATTCGAGCCCGGCGGAGCTTGTCTTCCGGGGGGGCATCGTCGATCACCGCAAAAACATCACGGCGCACCGTCCCCGAGAGCGTGTTGTCGAGATACTCGAGAGCCCGCGCACGCAACTTTGTCTGCCCGCTCAGGAGGCTGCGTTTCGCCGCCCGGACATCCTCGGGAATCTCGATGAGCTCGAGCAGCCCAAAGATGTCGCCGGCCGTCCTCGCCATCCTCTGCGCCAACAATTGCTGCGGAAGCGTGGGGACCCTTCCGTCGGCCTTCCATACCGCCAGCGGTCCGTCGAGGCTGGCCTCATGGATCGATGAAACCGCCCACAAATCCGCCAGCTGCCGCAAATAGCGAGATGCCGTTCGGCTGAGGTGTTTCGTGACCACCCGGCGTTTGATGGAAACGCTCTCGAAGCGCATGCGCAGGTAGACCAGTGCTTCGATGATCTTGCTCCGCAACATCGCGTCGTCGGTATCGAGGTTTTCGATCAACGCATCGGCCGCCCTCTGCGTGCCGATGAGCGCTATGGTCTTGGGCACTGCCCTGCGCACCCAGATCTGCTCGTCGGTGGATTTCATGAATAGCAGGAGCGGGTCAACAGCGCACTCGCCCTGAGCGACCAGCGCTTCGCGAGCCTCGTGTTTGAGACGCCGGTTGCCCATCAGCGAAATGAGGATGGTGGCGTACAGAGGATTCGGACCGTCGCGATCGAAGCGTTCACGAACTGCCGCGATGGAGGCCCGCACCACACTCAGGTCATCATCGAAAAACAGTGCGACCAACACGTCACCGGCCACCGGATCCGCAACCTGGCCGAGGGCTCGCGCCGTTTCCGCACGAACGTTGGGATTCTTATCCGCAACGAGCTTGGAAAGCACCTTGTCGGCTTGATCGGCTTCCGGCCCGTTGCCGTTCCCCAGCAGGCTCGCGACCGCCGTGGCGCGCACTCGCGGGTCGGGATCGTCGAGGTTTTGCAGCGCCAGCTCAGCAGCGTGCTCTCCCCTGAGAGCGGCAAGCGTTCGCATGGCGCCAGTGCGCACCCCGGCGTCGGCATCTCCCATGGTCTGCTCCACCAAGCCGACCGCGTCCTCGCGGTGAGTTTCGGCCAGGATGTCGAGGGTCTTGCGCCGAACCTCTGGATCTTCGATGGTGCAGAAGCAGCGGCGTCACCAACTGGCCTTGACCGCTGTCGGCCAGGAGGTCGAGGCTGTGCAGAACCCGGCGAGGATCGGAGCTGCCGAGCGCTTGGACCAGCGTCGTCACGGTCGTGACGTCACTGGGGTCGATCCTCGCGTCCGGCTGGATCAGACCCGATTTCAAACCCTCGCGAAATGCCGTGATGTACTCGCGCCGCGCCTTGATCGTGATGGCCAGCCAGGCGACAGCCAGCACGAATGTCAGAACACCGACAAACGACGGCGGCAAGAACTTGATCGTGACGAGAATGAGAATCGCCGCCGCGCCCTTGCCGAAACGTTGGACAAAAACGTCAATGAACGCCTTCGCCCTGACTCGCAACTCCTCGGCAACCGGCAGAAAGAGAAGCTCTCGTGTCGCCTGGTCGACCGAGTGGCGAAGACTCCCCTCACTCAGCATGAGGACCCACACCAGGGGATAGACCGCAGCCGAACCAGCAGCCACCGCCAGGACAACGGCCAATGACGCGACTGCAACCGTGCCGGGCAGCACCCGCATGCCGACAGCCACACCGAGGGCCCGGTGTATTCGCCCGGTAAAAATGAGCTGGAAGAGAAATCCGACGATGCCCATGAGGATAAAGGCGTAACCGATGACCGAGGTCCGTTGATCGAGGGCTTCGGTGTACTGCTCGACATACCAGTAGAACTGCCAATCAACAAGCTTGCCGACCATGACTGTCGCCAACATCAGGAGCGCGATGAGGCCCAGTAATCGCGAGCCGCGGAGGGTTCTCAGGCCGCCGCGCGCCTCCTCGTACCGCAATCCCCGCGACTTTTTGATTGGCTTGGATCGGTTTTCACCGCGCGATTTCTCGATGAGGACGACCAGCAGCGGCACCACCAGGAGGATCGCCGCAGCACCGAGGAGGGTGAAACGGGTACCCGCCAGCCGGGTCACCTTGACCGCCATCCCTCCTCCGAGGACCGAGCCCAGCAGCCCACCCGCGCCGATGAAGGCGAAGAGCCGGCGAGCCTGTCGCGCGTCGAAGACCTGATTCGCATAGGTCCAGAACTGGGACACCGCAATCGCGAAGGCCATCCCGAGCCACACGTAATAGACCACCGGCACCCACGTGCGGTCGAGACTGAAGAGGAAAAAGAACAACACCAGACCAAGTACGTGGAGCATCGTGCTGGCCAGGATCAACATCGGCAATCTGAATTTTGTGGCGAGCTTCGTATAGAAAACCAGGACCGGCAGCGAGATAAAGGCAACAGCCAGGTAGACCCAAGGGAGGTTTTCGGCGCCCAGCGCATCGATGAAAGTGGCCTGGCGGACGCTCTTGCCTGCGAATTGGACCGTGGTCAAGATCAGGAAGTCAAAAAAGAAGAGCCAGGCCAATGCGCCCTCTCCGGGGTGCATGCCGAAAGCAGTGCCACGCAGAGCGCGACGCAACCCCCCCGACGACTGTCCTCCTCGACGGAGGTCGAGATCGGCGCCGTTGCCAAGCGGAACCCGATTTTCAGTTTTCACTCAGTCATAAGGTACTCCGGCGAGCGATCGCAAGCAACGATCGATCGGTACCGCCTCCTCGATCTACCCGGTGGAGTACGTCTCAGTTGACGGGGAGTTTCGAAAGTCACATCTGAGTTGCAGAGACTTAGAACTTACCCCTACTGGTAAATATGGAAATCTTAGTCGATCTTTATAAGAAATTTTCAAAAAGGTCTTGACAAGCGGCCTGGAAATCGTCTATATTTCCGCTAGCACTCTCCAATGGCGAGTGCTAAAAACAAGCAACAACTCGAAAGGAGTGAGAGAGATGCAGGTCAAACCTTTGGGCGATCGAGTCCTCCTGAAGCGCATCGAAGCTACCGAAGAGGTGCGCGGAGGGATCATCATCCCCGACACAGCCAAAGAGAAACCGCAAGAGGCCGAGGTGGTCGCGGTCGGCGACGGCAAAATGGACGACAACGGCAAGCGTGTGCCCATGACCGTCAAAAAGGGCGAGCACGTCCTCATCGGCAAATACACCGGCCAGGACATCAAGATCAACGACGAGGAGCACACGATCGTCCGTGAGGACGAGATCCTCGGCATCATCGAGAAGTAGGTAGGAGGCGAACATGTCAGGAAAACAGATTGTCTACTCCGAGGAAGCTCGGAGAAAGCTGCTGGAAGGCGTGAACAAGCTCGCCAATGCGGTCAAGGTCACCCTCGGCCCCAAGGGCCGTAACGTCGTGCTCGAGAAGAAGTTCGGTTCACCGACCATCACCAAGGACGGCGTCACGGTCGCCAAAGAGATCGAGCTCGCCGACGGCCTCGAGAACATGGGCGCGCAGATGGTGCGCGAAGTCGCTTCGAAGACCTCCGACGTTGCCGGTGACGGCACGACCACCGCAACCGTTCTCGCTCAGTCCATCTATCGCGAGGGCATCAAGAATGTCACCGCCGGCGCCAACCCGATGGACCTCAAGCGCGGCATCGACCTCGCGACCAAGGAGGCGGTGGACACCGTCGCCAAGCTGTCGGTTCCCGTCGAAGGCGACGCGGTCGCCGCGGTCGGCACCATCTCCGCCAACTCGGACACCGAGATCGGCGAGATCATCCGCGAGGCGATGGAGAAGGTCGGCAAAGACGGCGTGATCACGGTTGAAGAGGCCAAGGGCCTCGACACCACCCTCGAAGTCGTCGAGGGCATGCAGTTCGATCGCGGCTACCTCTCCCCCTACTTCGTTACCGATGCCGAGCGCATGGAAGTAGTGCTCGAGAACGCCGTCATCCTCATCTTCGAGAAGAAGATCTCGAACATGAAAGACCTCCTGCCGATCCTCGAGAAGGTCGCCCAGCAGGGCAAGCCCCTCCTGATCATCGCCGAGGACGTCGAGGGCGAAGCCCTTGCGACCCTCGTGGTCAACAAGCTCCGCGGCACCCTCAACATCTGCGCCGTCAAGGCCCCCGGCTTCGGCGACCGCAGAAAGGCCATGCTCGAAGACATCGCCATCCTCACCGGCGGCAAGATGATCTCCGAGGATCTCGGCATCAAGCTCGAGAACGTGACCTGGGAAGATCTCGGCACCGCCAAGAAGATCGTCATCAACAAGGACGACACCACCGATCGTCGTCGACGACGACGACGAGTCCAAGCACGAGGCCGTGCTCGGCCGCGTCAGCCAGATCAAGCGTCAGGTCGAGGAAACCACCTCGGACTACGACCGTGAGAAGCTCCAGGAGCGTCTGGCCAAGCTGGTCGGCGGTGTGGCGCAGATCAAGGTCGGCGCTGCCACCGAGACCGAGATGAAAGAGAAGAAGGCCCGCGTCGAGGACGCGCTGCACGCCACCAAGGCGGCTGTCGAAGAGGGCATCGTGCCCGGCGGCGGCGTCGCGCTGCTTCGCGCCATGGATGCGGTCGAAAAGCTCGTCGAGTCGAGCGAAGGCGACATCCAGACCGGCGTCAAGATCCTTCTCCGCTCCCTCGAGGAGCCGACCCGGCAGATCATCCACAACGCCGGTGTCGACGAGGCGGCCGTGATCGTTCGCGAGATCCGCGCCAAGGGCGGGCAACTTCGGTTACGACGCTGCTGCTCGGCGAGATCACCGACATGATCAAGGCCGGCATCATCGATCCGGCCAAGGTCACCAAGAACGCTCTCCTCAACTCCTCCTCGATCGCCGGCCTGCTCCTCACCACCGAGGCGCTCGTCTGCGAGATCCCCGAAGAAAAGAAGGATGGCGGAATGCCCGGCGGCGGCATGGACGGCATGGGCGGCATGGGCGGAATGGGCGGAATGTACTGATCCGACCGTTCCAATAGAACGAACAACAACCCGGGCCTTGCGGCCCGGGTTTTTTTGCTCCGATCCCGTTCCCGATGGCGGCGGTCATCGCGCTCGGGCAACATGGCTTTCTGCTTGTTGCAGCGCGCTCTTCTGCCGACGATGTACTGCGTGATTGCCACCTTTAACATTGATCGGGACCCAACGTAGCAGCTAATTCAGCGCGGGAACTCCCGACAATGTTAAAAGTGGCACGTCCGATCGACGCGCTGTTCTGCCGGCATGCCTCGGTGTCGTCTCGCACCGCATCTTGAATCTTGAATCTTGGATCTTGCATCTGGGTGGACGGGTGGGTGGGTGGGGAATAAACACAACAACCACGGCATTTTCCCGTACAATCCTCGAGGTCTTCGGACGCGACGCGTTCAAACCGGGGAACAAAGGAAAGAAAATTGATCACACAAGCCATCTCGAGCTTGCTGCAGGTGCGGCGCTTTGTGCCATTCAGCGTTCTCCTGATATCGATCGGAGTCACCGGTTGTGGTGGCGACGAAGCCGGCGGACACGGCGGGAACGGTCACGGTGGCAACGGTCCTGGGGATGCCAAGGAGGAACCGGCCATCTCGGTCAACGTTGGAGAGATCATTCGGGAACCCATCTCGTCGCTCTACTCCACCTCAGCGACCCTGCGGGCTGATCGCCAAGCCACGGTCATCGCGCGAACCCGGGGTGTCGTGGAGCGGTTGGTGGTCGAAGAGGGTGATCGCGTTCAGGCCGGTCAGGCGCTGGCCTACCTCGAAGATGACGAGCAGACGATCGCGGCGGCTCGCGCCCGGACGACCGAAGCGGAGGCCCTGCGCGACTACGCTCGTCTGGAAGGCCTCCACGAGACGGGTCTCGTGAGCATCGACGAGTACGAGGCCAGCCGGACTGCCGCCGAAGACGCCCGGCACGCCCTCGAGCTGGCCGAGCTCGAGCTCTCGCGAACCGTCATCCGGGCACCGATAGCCGGAGTGGTGGTAACCCGCCACCTCGATGTGGGCGCCACGGTGTCCGACGGCACCTCCGTCTACGACCTCGCCGATCTCGACCCGCTCTACGCCGACATCAACGTGCCCGAGCGCCACGTCGCCCGCCTCCGTCCCGGCCAGGAAGTACGTTTGACAGCCGATTCCACCGGCACCGAGGCGAATGCCATCATCGAGCGCATCGCGCCCGCCGTCGACCCGGCAACGGGCACCGTCAAGGTCACGGTTGCCGTCGAAGGCGATTCCGGTCTCCGGCCGGGCGCATTCGTTCGGGTCAACATCGTGACGGATACCCACGAAGATGCTCTGGTGGTGGCTCGGACAGCGCTGGTTGCCGAAGGCCGCCGCTGGCAACTCTACCGCCTCGCCGAAGAGGACCTTGTAGAGCAGATCGAGGTGATACTCGGTTTCGAGAGCGGCGACCGCGTGGAAATCGCCCACCCGGCCGACCCCGAGGCCACGGTGAAACCAGGCGATCGGGTTGTCATCGTCGGCGCCCCCGCCCTCTCGGACGGCGCCAAGGTACGGGTCATGAATGCCGACACCGAAACCGACACCGTCAAAGAGGCCGGCTGATGCCGGCGCACTTTCTCGCGGCAAACCCCCATCCCGAGGTCTGACGCATGCTGCCCCGATTTGCCGTCAACCGGCCGATCACCGTGCTCATGGCCACCCTCGCGGTATCCACCTTCGGCCTCCTCGCAGTCCAGAACCTGCCGGTCGACCTGCTTCCGGACCTTTCCTACCCCACCCTGACGATCCAGACCGAATACCAGGATGCCGCACCTGAGACGATCGAGCAGTTCATCACCCGACCCATCGAAGAGGCGGTCGGGGTCATCCCCGGCGTCCGGGAAATGCGCTCGCAATCGCGTTCCAGCCTGTCCGAGGTGGTGCTCGAATTCGAATGGGGCGAGAGCATGGATACCGCTGGGCTCGATGTGCGCGAGCGGCTCGGTCTGGTGGAACTGCCGCGCGAAGCCGAAATCCCAAGAGTCCTGCGCTTCGACCCGTCGCTCGAGCCGATCATGCGTCTCGGCTTTCACGGCGAACGCGACCTCGATGAGCTCCGCCAGCTCGCCGAACGGTGGCTCAAACCCCGGCTCGAGTCGGTTGTCGGAGTTGCCGCGGCCAAGGTCCGCGGAGGCCTCGACGCCGAGATCGTGGTCGAGGCGGATGAGGACAGGCTCGCGGCACTGGGCCTGACGGCCGCAGATCTGGCGCTCGCCCTGCGGGAGGAGAACATCAATCGGCCCGGCGGCACCTTGCGGGACTTCAACGCCATCTACCTCGTCCGCACGATGCACGAGTTCGAGGACCTCGAGCAGATCAGGCGGACGGTGGTCCGGGAAAGTCCATCGGGCCGGGTTCGGGTCGAGGATGTGGCCAGGGTCTTTCGCGGCCACCGCGACCGCGACGAGATCTCCCGCCTCGGCGGCCGCGAGGTGGTGGAGATCGACCTCCACCGCCAGGGCACGGCCAACACCGTGGCGGTCTCCAAGGCGGTTCGGCAGCGGCTCGACGAGCTGCGCCGCGAAATGCCGCCCGACCTCCAGATCGAAACCCTGACCGACCTCTCGGGCTACATCACCGCCTCCATCCAGATGGTGTGGTCGGCCGCGTGGATCGGCGGGATATTGGCCATCCTGGTTCTTTTCTTCTTCCTGCGGGATCTTCGCGCCACCGCCATCATCGCAATCACCATCCCGGTCTCGGTCGTCGCCACGTTCTTGTTCATGGACCGGGCCGGAGTCTCTCTCAACATCATGTCGCTGGGCGGCCTCGCCCTCGGCATCGGCATGCTGGTCGACAACTCGATCGTGGTGCTCGAAGCGATCGACCGGCGCAGGGGCGAAGGCCTGGCGCGAGCCCAGGCCGCCATCAAGGGCGCCGGCGAAGTGGCCGGGGCGGTGACCGCCGCAACTCTGACCACAGTCGCCGTTTTCTTTCCGATAGTCTTCGTGCAGGGAGTGGCCGGCCAGCTCTTCAGGGACCAGGCGATCACCGTCTGTCTTTCATTGGTGACCTCTCTGATCGTGTCCCTCACCCTGATTCCCGCGCTTTCGGGCTTCACGACCAGGGCCGGATTCGAGAGTTCATCGGGCTGGGTGGTCCGCCGCCAGGGTGACGGCGAGCCGGCACCCCTCACTTTTCGCATGGCCGGGTTCGAACTCGCACCGATCGGGAATGGACGAACATGGATCAGCCGCGTCGCAACAGCGGTCGCCTTCCCCGTCCGATTCCTGATCCTGGTTGCGGGGCTGCTGGTCGGAGGGGGATGGTGGGCACTCAGCCGCATATTCCAGATCGTGACTGCGCCTCTGAGCCGGGCACTCGACGCTCTCGGCCGGATCTATCCAGCCGCTGTGACAGCGGCTCTCACGCGACGGTGGATCGTGCTGATTACCGCCGTTGTGGTGTTCGCCGGGTCGTTACTCGTGATCCCTCGTCTCGGCACCGATCTGGTGCCCGACCTGGCCCAGGGAGAATTCGCCTTCCAGCTGCGGCTGCCGGAGGGGACAACGCTCGAAGCCGCGGCCGAAACCGTCGATCGAATCGAAAGCATGCTGGTCGACGATCCCGCCTTCGAATCGATTTTTTCGATGGTCGGCAGCCTGCCATCGGCGGCATCGGGCAGGCGGACCCTGGGTGAGAACCTGGCTCAAATCAACTTCCGACTTTCGGCTGAGGCCGGCGCAGATGACGAGGCCGCGGCCGTGGACCGGGTCCGCGAAGTCATCGCTCGTTTTCCGAGGGCCGAGGCCGAGCTGGTCCGGCCGGCGGTGCTTTCGGTGAGCCCGCCGATCGCGGTGCAGATTTTTTCGGACAACCTCTCCGAGCTCGACGAGGCATCCACGATGGTTCTTTCCGCGCTCGAAGGTCTTCCGGAGGTCCGCGATGTCGCCACCACGTCGGAACCCGGGAGCCCCGAGATCCTGGTCGAGCTCGACCGTGAGCGTGCTGCCGCCCTCGGGGTCTCGGCCGAGGAGGTCGGCGCCGCGATGCGCACCAAGATCCGCGGCGACGTAGTCGGTGAATTCCGGGAAGGCGAAGAACGGATCGACATTCGACTGCGGGCCGGCGAACGTTTCCGTTCTCTGGCTTCGGGCGTGCAATCCCTGCGCATCATCCTTCCCGGCGGTACGACGGTCCCCGTATCGGCGGTTGCCGAGATCGTGACCGGCCGCGGTCCGGCCGCGATCTACCGCTACTCGGGCGCGCGGGTGGCCGAAGTCACCGCGCTGCCGACCACCCGCGACCTCGGTGGCGCGCTCGAGGCGGTCAGCGCGGCGGTGTCGGAGCTCGAGCTGCCGCTGGGAGCGCGACTCGAGCTTGCCGGCCAGAATGAAGAGCTCTCGGTCAGCTTCAACTCATTGTGGCTGGCGATGGCCCTGGCCACCTTCCTGGTCTACGTGGTGATGGCCTCTCAGTTCGAATCGCTGATCCACCCATTCGTGATCCTGATGGCGGTACCGCTCGGTGCTGTCGGAGTCGTTGCGGCCCTGGTGCTGACCTCGACTTCGATCAGCGTTCTGGTGCTGATCGGCGCGATCATGCTCGCGGGCATCGTCGTCAACAACGCGATCGTCCTGGTCGATGCCGTGAACCGAAGACGGCGCGAGGGGCAGGCCCTCGACGAGGCGATTGTCGGCGCGGGCAGCGAGCGCCTCAGGCCGATCCTCATGACGACCGCCACCACCGTACTCGCCCTCTTTCCGATGGCGCTCGGACTCGGAGCCGGCGACGAGCTCCGCGCACCGTTGGCGATCACCGTCATCGGCGGTCTGACTGTCGCGACCCTCCTCACACTGCTGGTGATTCCCTGCATCTACAGGATCCTCGGTGCGGCACCGGTGAGGGAGGGTGGAGGAGACTGAATCGGAATGGAATTCGGAATTCGGAATTCGGAATCTCGCGACCCATTACCCTGGTCCAGCTTCCCGAATCGACAATTCTTCCGACACCTGCGGAGGGCGGGCGGGAATTCCGAATTCCGAATTCCAAATTCCATAATTGAGAGGCTGCCATGCGCCTGACCGACATCCCCCTCGATCGTCCTGTCGCGACGCTGATGCTGCTACTCAGCCTGACGGTGCTCGGGACAGTGGCGGTGTTTCTGCTGCCGCTCGATTTCATGCCGGTTGTCAACGAACCCGAGATCGATATCGAGATCCCCTTCCCGGGCGCACACCCGCTCGAAACCCTGCGAGAGGTGGTGGAACCGATCGAGGCAGAGATCGCCACCATTCCCGGACGTGACGGAAATCTCGGCCTGGGCCAACTCCGGATCTGCGCGGCTGGAAGTGATGTTCGACTGGGGTGTCGATATCGACATCAAAAAGATGGAGGTGCGCGAGGCTGTTGACCGCGCCCGCCCGCTCCTTCCCGAGACGATCGGCCACATCTCGATCCGGGGGGAGACTGACGGCGGCAGCGCCCAGGTTCTGGCGGGGCGAATTTCCGCGGAACGCGATCTCTCGGAATCGTGGGACCTCCTCGACCGCCGCATCGGCCGGCCGCTCGAACGCATCAAGGGCGTTGCACGGGTCGATCTCTACGGTGTCGAGCAACAACAGGTCCGGATCGATCTCGACCTCGATGCGCTTCGGAACCACGGCATCGATGCGGCACAGGTTCTGGCGACCATCGACGCCGCCAACCGCGACGTCGACGCCGGTGTGATCCGCGGCGGCATGGTGCGGTACGAGGTTCGGACACTCGACCCGCTTCCAGTCGGCCGACGAGATCGCCGCCCTCCGCGTCGGACACGACGGCCTTCGCGTCGGCGATGTGGCGGTGGTCGAGATGCGAGAGCCTCGCCTCGACTACGGCCGCCACCTCGACGGCTCTTTTGCGGTCGGGATCGACGTCTACAAAGAGCCCAGCGCCAACACCATCGAGGTTGTCGAAAGTGCCCTCGAACGCATCGACAAGATCAAGAGCGATCCGCAGCTCGAAGGCATCAACCTCCTGGTCTGGGAGAACCAGGCGCAGGCGATTCGAAACTCGCTGACCGGACTCCGAAATGCCGGCATCTACGGCGGGATTCTCGCGGTCTTGGTCCTCCATTTCTTCCTCCGGCGATTCCGCACCACATTGATCGTCGCGACCGCCATTCCCTTTTCGCTGCTGGTCACATGCGGGGCGATGTACGCCCTCGGATCGCAGTTCAACGTGCTCACCCTCCTCGGGCTCATGCTCGGGGTCGGCATGCTGGTCGACAACGCGGTGGTGGTGATCGAGAACATCCACCGCTACGAGGGCATGGGCCACCCGGCGCCGGTCGCAGCCCGACTCGGATCCCGGCAGGTCGCGCTGGCGGTCGTCGCCTCAACCGCCACATCGATCTTCGTGTGGTCGTGGCTCTTCGTGTCGGAACGAGACGTCATGGTCACGATTTTCAGCGAGGTCGCTCTGACGATCTGCCTCGCGGTTGCCTGTTCGCTGCTGATTTCGTTGACCTTCATCCCGCTGGCGGCGGCACGGTTCGCACCCGCTGAAGAACCAAAGCCCGGAATCGTCGTCCGCAAGATCGTACCGGCGTATCGACGGGCCCTCGATTGGACTCTCGACCATCGCCTCGTGACGCTCTTCTGCCTTTTCGCGTCGCCGGCTCAGCCGCGTGGCCGCTGATGAAGATCGAGAAGTCAGGAGACATTCCGGAGCAGAAGCGTGAAGTTTCAATCTTCGCGCAGGTTCACGACGACGTTTCCAAAGAGGTTCTGGAGGGCATCGTCGACCAGGTTGAAGCGTGGGTCTTCAGCCGCAAGGAGGAGCTCGGTTTCGACAGCGTCTACTCGTGGTACACCGAGCACGGGTTCTGTATGACCAGGGTCTATCTCCCCGAGGATACGGCCAACCCCAAGTCCATCGAACGCCTTCAGGAGCAACTGCGGGTGGGGCTGCCCGAAATTGCAGGCGTCACCCTCGAGATCGGCGATCGCGAGAACTGGTGGCGGCACGGCGGCGGTCAGGACCGGCGCATGGTGTCGATCGCGCTCCACGGCGAAGAACCCGAGTATCTCGAAGAACTGGCGATGGAGGTCGAGGAGCGGATGCGCGGCCTCGACCACCTCGAAGAGATCTGGGGCCCGACCATGAGGGGCACAAAGGAGCTGCGGCTCCTGGTGGACGCCGACGCGGCCCACAGCCTCGATGTCAGCCCGCGCAGCGTTGCGGACGCGGTCGGTTTTGCGTTCCGCGGCCGGCGGTTACGACGCTTCCAGGGTCCCGACGGCGAGGTCGAGATGGTGCTCGGGCTTCCCGAAGAGGCGCAGCCGGGCATCGACGCCCTCGCCGATCTGCCGATCCCCAACCGCTCCGGCGGCTACGTCCCCCTGAGCTCGGTCGCCGAGGTCACCATCGCTCGAACGCCGGAGAGGATCCGGCGCGAGAACCGCCAGACGACACAGCAGGTCACCGCACAATTCGACAAGGACGCTGTCACAACGGACGAGGCGAAAAAGCTGGTCGAGGACCGTATGCTCGGATTCAAGGTTCCCGAGGGCTACTCGTGGGACTTCGGCCAGTGGGGGCACGACCGCGATGAGGCCCTCGGTACGATGCTTCGAGGGGTCGTGCTTTCGCTTGTCGCGGTGATTCTCCTGATGGCGGCCCTCTTCGAGTCCTTCACCCAACCGTTCGCCATTCTCATCACCCTGATGCTGGCGTTCTTCGGTGCATTCTGGAGCCTGTGGTTGGGCGGCTTCGATCTCAACCCGGTCGCCATTCATGGGGATCATCATCCTCATCGGCATCGTGGTCAACAACGGCATCGTGCTCGTCGACCACGTCAACTCGCTCCGGGTTTCCGGGGTGGAGAGACGACAGGCTCTGATCGAGGGGTGCGGCGACCGGCTCCGGCCGGTCATGATGACTGCCATCACCACGATCTTCGGGCTCCTTCCCCTGGTTTTCGCGCGAGCCACCGTCGCCGGAGCCTACATCGACTCGATCGCGGTAGTCGTCATCGGCGGCCTCGCCACCTCGACGATATTCACGCTGCTGGCGCTTCCCGTGTGGTACACAACCCTGGAAGATCTTTTTTCGGCGTCTTTGGCCGCTCTCCCCTACCGCCGCGCGAAAAAGGCGACTTCGTCGCCCACCGGGTCCGTGCTCGCCGAGTCCGAAAAGAGCTGAGAACGCCTCGGGCGTTCGATCCGTGTACACTACACAAACCGCAGGATCGAACGCTGCGAGTGGTCAAGATTCTGCGCATTCCAGGCTCATCTCGGTGGGGACACATGACTCGGTCAAGCGTCAGAAAACATGTGAAGCTTGCATCTGCGGGCACAGCTGCGGCCATCGCGTTTCTTTGTTCTTCACCCGCACACGCCGAACTCCCTGAGCAGCTCCGGACAACTGAAGCGCACTCCAGGCTCGGGATGGTGGCCACCGGATCGCCCGAGGCCACCGAGGCCGCGGTCCGGGTGCTCGAAAACGGCGGGAATGCCGTCGATGCGGCGGTCACCGCCTCGCTGGCCCTCGGCGTGGCGGACTCAGATGCTTCGGGGCTCGGAGGATCGACGTATATGCTGATCCGGTTCGCCAACGGGCACGCCGTCGCCATCGACGGCACTTCGTTGGCGCCGGGAAATTTTGATCTCGAAGGCTTGAGGAAAACCGTCCAGGCCGGCAAGACCTACGGCTACGAATTTACGGCTGTGCCCACAACCCTCGCGGTCCTCGATCTCGCCCTTCGCAAGTACGGCACGATCAGCATGCCCGAGGCCCTGGAGCCCGCCATCGATCTCGCCGAGCACGGCTACGGTCTGAGCGAGATCCAGATCACCTGGACCAAATGGTACCTCGAAGACATCCTGGTGGCACCCACCTATTCGCGTTTTCTGATTCTGGACGATGGCAAGACCATCGGTTCGGCGGGCGACCGGTCCTGCAACCACGATCTCGCACGGACGCTCCGCCGGATTGCCAGGGACGGTGTCAGCAGCTTCTACAGGGGAACCATCGCCGACCGCATCGAATCCGACATGATCGCGAACGGCGGAAATCTGCGGAAGGGCGACCTCGCGAGGTTGCGAGTCATTGAACATCAACCGGTTCGCACGACGTACCGCGGGGTGGAGGTCCTCTCGATCCCGGCGCCCGGTGGAGGGGATGCGCTCGTTGAGTCCCTCAATATTCTCGAAAATTTTCCAAGCGATTTTCTCGCTCAGGACTCAATCGACCGCCACCAGGCCATGATCGAAGCCGTGCGAATCGCCCGCGCCGACCGCGCCAGTACCGGAGCTGGGATGCTGCCGACCGGAATGCCGGGGGCGATGGTTGTTTCGAAGCGCCACGCCTACGACCGCGCACAAATGATCACCCCCGGGAGAGCGATTCCAAGGGCTGAAATATCAGGGCCGGTGGATCCCGACTGCCTGCCTGCCGGTGAAAGCACGACCCAGGTCTCGATCATCGACACAGATGGCAATGTCGTGTCATTGACCCAGACACTCGGTCGATCATTCGGCGGAAAGGTCGCCACACCCGGTCTCGGCTTTTTCTACAACAATTTCCTCGAGGCGTTCAGGGTCGACAAACCTCAGTGCCCGGGCTTCCTCCGCCCCCTCACACCTTGTGCGAACGACATGGCGCCTTCGATTCTGGTGCACGACGACATGACAATCATCGCGCTTGGGAGCCCCTCGAGCAACCGCATCCCCTCGATTTTGAGCGGTGTGATCAGCAACCTGGTCGACCGGGGAATGGGCCTCCAAGACTCGATTGAAGCCCCGAGGGTTCTCTGGGGTGGTGAGACCTCGGGCAACATCGAGGCCGAAATCGCCGGTGCGGTCACCGCGACCGAGGTGGATGCTCTCGACTCGATGGGCTACGACCTCCCCCTTCTTCGAATCCACTTCCCCGCGGACCCCGCCTATCTCGCCGACTTCGGCGGAGTCAACGCAGCGCTCTACAACCCGACGGAAGGCACCTACACCGGCATCATCGACGGCCGCCGGGGCGGCCTCGCAAAAGGCCCCAGGGTCGTGGCGGTCCGTCGATGAACCGTCTCGAACAAACGTGGGCCGCCGGCGCCACCCTTGCGCTCTTGGTCGCTGTCAACATCGCTGCCTCGACGAATGATCTGCCCGACCAGCTCCGGGCGACCGAGGCCCGATCCCGGCTGGGAATGGTCGTCACGGGCTCGCCCGAGGCCACCAGGGCCGGCGTTCAGATTCTGGAAGCGGGAGGCAACGCCATCGATGCGGCGGTCGCTGCAGCGTTCGTCCTCGGAGTCTCCGATTCCGACGCATCCGGCCTCGGTGGCGAGACGTATATGCTCATCCGGTTCTCCAGCGGGCAGACCGTCGCTGTCGACGGTACGGCGCCGGCACCGGGTCATTTCGATCTCGAGGGCCTGCGGGCGACCGCCTCGGCCGGCCTGGAAAACGGCCACGAGATGGTGGCCGTGCCGACAACTCTGGCGGTACTGGATCTCGCCATTCGAAAATACGGGTCGATCACACTGGCTGAGGCTCTGCATCCGGCGATCGAGACCGCGGAACACGGGTACGAGCTGAGTGAGATCCAGATCGTCTGGACCCACCAGTATTACGACAGCCTCCTCGCGACGTCGTCGTACCTGCCGTTCCTCGTCATGGACGACGGCCAGACGGTCGGCGAGCCCGGCGATCGCATCTGCAACAAGCATCTCGCGGAGACCTACCGCCGGATCGCGCGCGAAGGCGCGAGCATCTTTTATCGCGGGAAAATCGCTGATCAAATCGAAGCCGACATGAAACGTTACGGCGGCAACCTCCGGAAGAGTGATCTGGTGAGGTACAGGGTCACGGAGCGTGTTCCGGTGAGAACAATCTACCGTGGCCTGGAGGTCCAATCGGTTCCTTCACCGGGGGGTGGAGACACTCTCATCCATGCCCTCAACATCCTCGAAAATTTCCCGAGCGAGTTCCTTGCTGAAGATTCGCTGACTCGGCAGCAAACCCTGATCGAGGCCTATCGTATCGCGCTGGTCGACCGCGCAGGAACCGGGGCCGGAATGATGCCAACCTCCCTGCCGGGCTCGCTCGTCCTCACCAAACGTCACGCCTACGACCGAGCGCAGATGATTACGCCCGGGAAGATCATCCCGAAAGCTTCAATTGCCGGCCCGGTAGACCCCGACTGTCTTCCGGTTGGCGAAACCACAACCCAGATATCGGTCATCGACGCGGCCGGCAACGCCGTATCGCTGACCCAGACACTCGGCAGGTCGTTCGGCGCGAAGGTCGCCACACCCGGTCTCGGCTTCCCGTACAACAACTTCCTTCAAACCTTCAGGTTCGACAAACCCCAATGTCCCGGATTCCTGCGCCCGTACGTTCCGTGCGCCAACGACATGGCGCCGACGATTCTGGTCTTCGAGGACGGGCGCATCGTGGCTTTGGGAACACCGGGCAGCAACCGGATCCCGTCAATCCTCGCCGGTGTGATCATCAACATGGTGGATCGCGATATGAGTCTCCGCGAGGCGATCGAAGCCCCGAGGATCCTGTGGGGCGGTGGCGCGGACATCAACGTCGACATGGAGGTCGCAGGACCCCTGACCGAAGCATTCGTCGACGCATTCAACGCGTTGGGCTACGAGTACCCGGTCGAGCCCGTCCAGTTCCCGGCGGATCCATATGACATGACGTCCCTCGGTGCCGTCAATTCGGTCGAGTTCGACCGCGTGCAGGGCACCTTCGTCGGGGTGGCCGATCCGCGTCGAGGTGGTCTCGCCTGGGGGCCACGAGTCGTCGCATCCCCCGCGAGAGTCAAGTGATGCAAATGCTGCCAGCATCCGCGAGTGCACCCCGCCGCGGCCGCGTGGCGGGTTCGGGCTTCTTCCCGAAGGGCGCGCTCTCGGTGTTCTGCGCACTCGCCGTTGTCGCGCTCCTCCCGGTTTCATGTTCGATCAGCGGTACCCGACCCACTCCCTCGAACGGAGAAAACACGACGGCGCCGGAGGTCCCCGTTCCACCGATCCAATCAACAGCCTCATCGGATCTCGGAATGCTGGTCACCGGTTCTCCGGAGGCAACCCGAGCCGGCGTGAAGGTTCTCGAGGAGGGCGGCAACGCTATCGATGCAGCTGTCGCGGCCGCCCTCACGCTCGGAGTTTCGGACCTCGACGCTTCGGGGCTCGGCGGGATGACCTACATGCTGATCCGCTTCGCCGACGGCCGGGTGACCGCCATAGACGGCACTTCACGCGCACCCCTGGTCGTCGACCGCTTCGCGCTCCTCGAATCCGAGAATGCCGGCGTGACGGACGGGTACGCGATGGCCAGCGTCCCCACGACCCTGGCCACGCTGCAAACGGCCATCGACGCCTACGGCACCATGTCACTGACGACGCTCCTCGAGCCGGCGATCGCGGTTGCCGAGCGCGGTTACCGCCTGAGCCCGATCCAGATCAACTGGACGCGGGATTACTACGACAGGGTCATCGTCAACCCATACTTTCGACACATGGTCATGAAGGACGGCCGCACGGTGGACCCGCCCGGCACCCTGCACCACCGCCCGG
Source organism: Candidatus Sulfomarinibacteraceae bacterium (assembly GCA_963769215.1). Taxonomy (GTDB): domain Bacteria; phylum Acidobacteriota; class Thermoanaerobaculia; order Thermoanaerobaculales; family Sulfomarinibacteraceae; genus Sulfomarinibacter. The sequence continues at coordinate 104,951 of CAVYKX010000005.1, forward strand.
ACCTCGCCAGGACCCTGCGCCGCCTCGCCGAGGGGGGGGCTAACGCGTTCTATCGCGGCGCGATAGCGGACGAGATCGAGGCCGACATGATCGCCAACGGAGGCTTCATCCGCAAGACAGACCTCGCAGTGGCGAAGGTCCGGGAGGTCGCGCCACTGGAGTCCACCTATCGCGGGAGAACGATCTACACCTTCCCGCCGCCGGGGGGAGGTGCGGCGGTAGCACGAACACTCGACATCCTCGAGACCTACCCGTCCGATTTTTTGACCGAGCACTCGGTGGACCGCATGCAGGTCATGATCGAAGCCGCTCGCCTCGGGCGGGCCGGTCCCCTGGAATCGGATCCTTCGCCGGACGAACCGATGACGGCCTCCGGGCAAAAAGAACTCGCGCGGCGGCGTGCGGGAATGATCACCCTCGGCCGCGCCATCCCCAAGGAGTTGCTCGAACCCGATACGCCACCAGAGTGCCAATCGCGCCCGAGCGACAGCACCACACACATCTCGGTCGCAGACCGGTTCGGCAACGTGGTCTCGATGACTCAGTCGATCGGTAACTCGTTCGGGGCAAGGGTTGCGACGCCCGGCCTGGGTTTCCCATACAACAACTTTCTCCAGATGTTCAACTACGACAAACCCCACTGTCCCGGTTTCCTTCTCCCTCGAAGCGAGATGGTGACCGACATGGCGCCGACCATTGTCGTCGAGGACGGCGCCGTGATCGCCGCCCTCGGATCACCTGGGAGCAGCCGAATCCCGTCTTTCATCGCAACCGTCGTGGTCAATCTGGTCGACTCGAACATGGGGCTCGCGGAAGCGATGGCCGCGCCACGGACCCTGTGGGGCGGCGTCCGGCGATACCGTCCGTTCATCGAGATCAAGGATCCGACCACCAACGCTGAGGCCGATGCGATCCAGGCCATGGGCTATGACGAGATCACCCGGTATCACTACCCCCCGACGTCTCGTGAAATCGTGAACTTCGGCGGCATCAACGCGCTCGCCTACGATGTGAAGGATCGCAGCTGGGTCGGCGTTGCAGACGCCCACCGTTGGGGCTCGGCTCTCGGCCCCCGAGTCGCGCCAAATCACGAACCAGCTATGCCTGACAAGCCGGCGCCACACCAACAGGAGTTCGAGTGATCCCCTCAAAAAACACCCTGATATCGAGTTGTCCAAGGTTTCTCGTGGCCGCCGCACTTCTTTGCTTCGCCGCGGCGTGTTCGGTGACTGCGAGATTACCAGCCATACATCGTCAGAGCTGACTATCTCATGCCCGTCCCATCCCAACCGGTTCTTTCTGAGGCCCGCTCGGACTTCGGGATGGTGGTGACCGGCTCCCCGGAAGCGACGCTAGGCCGGGGTGCGAGATTCTCGAGCAGGGCGGCAACGCGATCGATGCGGCGGTGGCGGCGGCCCTCACGCTCGGAGTTTCGGACCTCGACGCGTCAGGGCTCGGCGGAATGACCTACATGTTGATCCGTTTTGCCGACGGGCGGGTGACCGCCATCGACGGGACGCCGCGGGCTCCGATGGTCGTCGATCGCGCCGCGTTGCTCGAACTGCAAAAGACCGGAGTAGTTGACGGATACCCGATGGCTGCGGTGCCGACGACCCTGGCCACGCTGCAGACTGCAGTCGACAAATACGGCACCATGACCATGGCGGACCTTCTTCAGCCGGCTATCGAGGTCGCCGAAACCGGGTACCGGCTGAGTCCTATTCAGGTCATCTGGACCGAGGTCTACTTCGATCGGGTCACCAGCAACGACTATTTTCGGCACCTGGTCGGCGCGGACGGCGACTCGATCGACGGTCCCTGGAACCGTCTACTACCGTCCGGATCTCGCCAACACTCTTCGCCGGCTTGCCGAGGAGGGCGTCGAGTCGTTCTACCGGGGCAGCATCGCCGACGACATCGAGGCCGACATGATCGCCAATGGCGGCTTTATCCGCAAAACGGATCTCGCGATAACGCAAGGTGCGGGAGGTCGCACCATTGCGGTCCACCTATCGCGGCAGGGAGGTCTTCACCTTTCCTCCGCCTGGGGGTGGTGCGGCAGTCATCAAGCACCCTCGATATTCTCGAAACCTACCCGAGCTCTTTTCTCGCCGAACACTCAGTCGAGCGACTGCAGGTGATGATCGAGGCCGCCCGACTCGGCCGCGCCGGGTACCTCGAGTCGGACTCGGAGGGGCCCGACTCCTTCTTGACCGCGGAGCAGCAAAAAGATCTCGCGCGACGCCATGCGCAGCTGATCACTCCCGGTCGTGCCATCCCAAAAGAGGATCTCAAACCAGTATTGGATCCCAGATGTCGGCCGGAGCCGGGCGACAGCACGACCCATCTTGTCGGTCGCCGACCGATACGGCAACGTGGTGTCGATGACACAAACCATCGGCAGCTCCTTCGGAGCCAAGGTGGCGACCCCCGGCCTGGGATTCCCGTACAACAACTTTCTCCTGATCTTCAACTACGACAAACCTCAATGCCCGGGCTTCCTGGTGCCCCGGAGCGAGGTGACCACGGATATGGCGCCGACGATCGTGGTCGAGGACGGCACAGTGATTGCGGCCCTCGGCTCACCGGGGAGCAGCCGCATCCCCTCGTTGATCGCAACTGTCGTCAGCAATCTCGTTGACGCTGAGATGAATCTCGGCGAAGCGATGGCTGCGCCACGCGCTCTCTACGGTGGTACGGCTAATCCTCACCCATCGATCGAGGTCCTCGATCCGATCACCGACGCCGATGCCGATGCAATAGCGGCCATGAGTTTCGAAAGTCTGGAGCGTTATCACTATCCACCCAGGACCCGTAGGATCATGGTTTTCGGCGGAGTCAACGCGCTCTCCTACGACAAAAAAGAGCGCACCTGGGTCGGCGTTGGTGACCCACGCCGTTGGGGATCTGCAATGGGCCCACGCACCATCACAGCAACTCCAGCACCCGACGAGTTCGGTCCACGTTAGACTACCGCCAGATGGCCCTGGATCATCATTCCCATCATCTGGAGGTGCGTCACCTCCCTTTTATTCTCGCAGTAGTTGTGTTCAGCGTCGTGACCTCGTGCACGACGCCACAGGCCCGCCGGAGTCAGGGGAAGGCGGCCCCTCTCTACGCACCTGAGGCACGATCCGACTTCGGAATGGTTTCCACCGGTTCGGTCGAGGCCACCCGCGCCGGAGTCCGGATTCTCGAGCAAGGCGGCAACGCGATCGACGCCGCGGTTGCCGCTGCCTTCGCGCTAGGTGTCTCGGACCCGGTGGTTCGGGTCTCGGCGGCATGACCTACGTGCTGATCTCCTTTGCTGACGGGCGATCGACCGCGATCGACGGTTCGACACCAGCACCGCTCGGCGTCGACCCGAAAAAGTTGCTCGCTCTGAGGGAAGCCGAGGAACCGTACGGATATACGGCGGTTTCCGTTCCCACCACCCTCGCAACGCTCGACCACGCCCGCGAACGCTACGGCACGATGGAACTCAGCCAGCTTCTGGCGCCGGCCATCGAAATCGCCGACCAGGGCTACAAACTGAGTCCGAACTCCATTGCGTGGGCCCGCGGCTACCTCGACGAGATCCTGGCTTCTCGATATATGCGCTTCCTGGTCCTCGACGAGGGCCTGCGACTCGGACAGCCCGGCCAACAGTTCTGTCGCCCGGATCTTCGGACTACATACGAAAAGATCGCGGCCCACGGCACCGACATTTTCTACCGGGGAGCCATAGCGAACCGGATCGCAGCTGACATGAAAGAACATGGCGGGTTCGTTGGCAAAGGCGACCTCGCCCTGTATCGGGTGGTCGAGCGGCAGCCGATTCGAGCCCGGTATCGCGGCGCCGAGATCGTCGGATTCCCGCCACCCGGTGGTGGGGCCGAGGTGATCGCAGCCCTCAAGATCCTCGAGAATTTCCCGAGCGCAACGCTTGCCGCACCCTCGGTGGAGAGGCTTCACATCCTGGTCGAAGCCTATCGCATCGCAAACGCTGACAATCAGAGTTCGATCATGGGAACCGGACAATTCCCCATCGGAAACCTCCAGTTCCTCAGCGATGAACATGGTCGCGAGCGCGCAGCCCTCATCACACCCGGACGGGCCATCCCCGAGAGTGAGCTGGAGGTATCTGCGGGCATCTCCGTGATGGGTGACTTCACCACCCACCTTTCAGTCTCCGACCGGCACGGAAACGTCGTTTCGATGACGCAGACTCTGTGCCGCCAGTACGGCGCCAAGGTCGCCACCCCGGGCCTCGGTTTTGTCCACAACAGCTGCCTCGGATTCCTCGATTTCGAAAACCCACAGAGCCCCTACTACCTTCGGCCGCGTGCGACCTATCCCACGACCATGGCGCCCACTATCGTCCGCGAGGGAGGCTCCTCCGCGGCACTCGGCAGCGCCGGCAGCGACCGTATCCCGGCATCGGTGACCGAGGTCATCAGCAATTTGGTCGACCGGCGGTTGACGCCACGCGACGCGGTGGTGGCGCCGCGGGTGTTGTGGAACACAGCTCACGATCCCTATCGAGTGTGTTTGGAGATCGCGTCACCAGTGACTGTGGCAGAAGGCGACGAATTGCAGAGCTACGGCTTCGAGCACATGTACCGTCTCCAGTACCCACCCGACCCGGTCAGCGACTCGGCGTTTTTTGGAGGAGTGAATCTGACCGCATATGATGACCACAGCGGACAATTCTACGGTGTCGGCGATCCGCGTCGAAACGGTTTCGCTCTCGGACCGCGAGCCGTTGCCGCCGCCAGGGACAACAGATGAAAACCCACGCGTTCCACCTCGACCCGTTCCTCAAAGAACTCGACACCGAGGTGATCGAGGTCGGAGAGGACGAAGACCGGCCGTATCGCTGTGCTCGCGGACACCGTCCTCTACCCGGAAGGCGGAGGCCAACCGGCCGATCACGGGCAGCTGAACGACTCAACCGTGATCGATGTGCAGAAGGACGGAGATCGCATCCACCATTACTTGAGCGACCCGGTGGGACCCGGTCCCGCATACCTCGTGCTCGACTGGCGTCGGCGTTGGAACCACATGCAGCAGCACACCGCCCAACACGTGCTGACCGCGGTGGCTTTAAGGGATTTCGGTTGGCGGACGACCGCCTTCCACCTCGGCACCGATGTGAGCGATATCGAGCTCGACGCACCGAAGCTCGACCGCGACGATCTCGATCGATTGGAGGAGGCCGTCGCAGCCGAAATCCTGGCAGCCCGTCCCATCAGCTACAAGGAGGCGGAGGTCGAGGACTTCGAACGACTTGGCGTTCGCTCGAGGCGGCTTCCCGAGGGCTTCGCCGGAACGGTCCGACTCGTTGAAATCGAGGGCCTCGACCTCAACACATGCGGCGGGACCCATCTTCAATCTACCGTCGAGATCGGAACGCTCTGCTTGCTCGGGGCTGAAACGATGCGCGGTGGGAGCCGCGTTTTTTTCGTCGCCGGCGAGCGGGTACGGCGCCGTATGGCTCGCCATGAAGACCGCCTGGCCCAACTTCGCTCGCTTCTCGATACGGGAGACGCTGAGCTTGCTGAGGTCGTCACCCTGCGCATCGCTCGAGAGAAAAACCTCGCCCGAACGGTTCGCCGCCTCTCTGAAGAGCTCGCAGAATCCTCCGCTCTGTCGCTCGCAACTCGACCCGGTCCCGTGGTCGAGGCCCACTGGGAGGAACGCGACATGGCGTTCCTTCAAAAGGTCGGCCGGCGGCTCGCCGGGGAGGCACCGCAGCTTCGTGCCCTGCTGACTGCCGAAACCGACGACGGTGCGGTCTTCGTAGTCGTCGGCGGCGACGAATCGGGAATCGATGTTTCCGAGACCGGACCTCGAATCGCCGAGGTGTTGGGCGGCCGCGGTGGTGGGAAAAATCCGATCTTTCAGGGCAAAACGGCCTCGCTCTCCGGCCGCCAGGCCGCCCTCGGGCTTCTCCGCAACATCTAATCGGCGACGCCCGTCAAGTCTGTGCTGGCTCCGAGGAAATCGGCGACAATCTCTGCGGCGATGGCATTGCCGGCGTCATTGAAATGCCTTCGTCCATGGTCGTAGAAGAACCTCTGATCGCTGTCCCCAGAAGTCTGCTTTGCTTCCCGGCGCATCCTTTCGAGCAGCGCCACACAGGGGATGCCCTCGTCCTCACAGATCGCTCGAAGTCGTTTTTCGGGGAACGCGGGATCGAAATGCGGAGCATCGGCGCCGCCCGCCTCCCGGATCTCAGACCACAAATCGTCGTAAATTTGCGGTCCGGTCGGAAGGACCGCAAGCACGAAATGCGATCCCCGCGCCTCGACCTCGCGAGCGAAAACCGAGATCAGACGACCCGTCAACTCCCAGGCATGGGCCAGGTCACCGGGCTCGTCGGTTCGAAAAACCAGGTGGCGGGTCTCGAGAAGCTGATGCGCCTGACGAAGGCGGGCGCGACTGAGCGTCATCGAGGTTCTGTACCAGACGTAGAGCCGGCTGTGTTGATTCGCCCAGGCAGAAAGGCGACCGCTTCCCGTCGAGTACGGAAGTCGCCGGACGCCGTCGTCGGCGAGCTCGAAGTAAATACGGGGGGCTTGCGTCAGTCGTCGGCTATTGTCCGTTACGTCGTTCCCGACAAACAGGGCGAGAACGACGATGTCCGGTTGATAGCGCGCAACAACCTCCTGGTACAGGACCAATTCCTGGCCCGTGCTCGCGCTGGACACGCCGAAGTTCATCACCTCCCAGCGGTTTCTTGTCGTGAGAGTCAGGAGCCGCTGGAGCTCCGCAACCCAGGTCCTGTCTTCCTCGGTCGCCACCAGAACCGTCATCGAATCGCCGATCACCGCGACCCGACGAACACCCTCCGGCTTTTCGTACGGGAGGTTCGGCCCCCGAAAACCTTCCCTATTGAATCGCAGCGCCACCGTCTTCCCCGCCTCGGGGACGAAAACCCTGTCGTCGAAATTTGGGACGTACCGCTTGCCGACACGCGAATCGCGGACGATCAGCAGCGGTCCGATCTCGGTCAGCGACCGAACGGCCAACTCGCCGGCCAGCAGTAACAAAACAACGGTGCCGACCAGGACCCCGAGCTTCGGCGCGATGCGCCGGAGCCGCCCCGGAGTATCGTTTGCAGCAGCGGAAAGCGATTCGTCAGTCATGATCGGTTCGATTGTATTCGCTTTCTCGCCACGATGTCCTCGGGACGGACTCGAGAAGTATTTGCGTCTCTGCGTCTTTGCGGGACGGGTTGACGGGTGGGCTTTGCGTTCTTCGCGGTTCAAAAATGGGCGGGTGGGATCTGCGTCATCTGCGTGATCTGCGTGATCTGCGGGCAAATTGGGCGGGTGGGGGCTCTGTGTTCTCTCTGTGCCCTCTGTGCCTCTGTGGTTCTGGGTGGGTGGGCGGAAATCCAAATCCCGAATTCCGAAATCCGAAATTCGTGCTCTGTGCCTCTGTGGTTTTTCTGGCGCACTTTGACCTCGCCGGTGGCTCTACTCCGGGAGTTGCGCCATGAGCTGGGTGAAATCGTCGCGTTTGCGGAGCGGGTCGAGATCCGAATCGGTCTGAATCAACTCCCAGCGGTTGAAACCGTTCTCCAGGGCACGCTCCAACGCTTCGACCGCCTCCTTCTTCTGGCCGAGCTGGGCTCGAACGCACGCCAGGTTGTACCAGACCACCGCGTTGTCGTCGCGGATCATATTTGCCAGCTCGTACGAGGCGGCAACCTGCGCGTACCGCTCCTTCGGCAGCTCGTCCTTCGGCAGATAAAACGAAAGTGCGGAGTACATGGCGTTGAGGCACCATTGGGCCGCCTTGCCCTCGCCCTCCGGCTTGTCGACGGCCTTCTGCAGCTCCCGGAGGCGGAGGTTGCCGGCAAGTTGCCTGGTCGGCGGAGGAAGATCCGCGTTGCGCAATCCGGTCAGCACTGAGTTCCGTCGATCCAGGCACGTGTTGCGGTAGTCCCAGTCCTTCCTGAACTGCTTCCGCTGTTTCCGATACTCGTCGCTTGCCTCGAGTCGGTCGGCAGCCGTTTTGGCATCCGCGATGTCGTGCAGACCGCGGTAGGTCCTTTCCATCTCCCGCAGTCGTCTTCCGGCCGCCAGGAGATCTCCATCGTCGGACAGGACCTCCGCCCGGTCCAGGTCGGTGGTGAAGAGTGAATCGATCATCTCGGAATCGCGGTCGCGAGTCCCCGTCTTCATGGCGAGGAGTTCCATCCACGCGACGGCCTCGTATGCCAGATAATCCGGCATCCAGGTGTGAGTCCCGTCGAAAATCACCAGCCGGTGGGGATTCCCGTTCTCGGCAAGAAACTCGTCGAGGAGGTGCATCTGGAGGAAATTGAAATCAGTGTCTCCAGCGAAGCCGAAGAAGGGCAGTTCATTGTTCTCGAACTGGTTTTCGAATTTTCGCCCGCCGGTGCCGATGATGCCGGCGATCTCGCCGGTCGTTCTCGCCAGCAGAGTCGCCACCGCGACACCACCCGAGAACCCGGCCGCATAGACACGTGAAAAATCGATCGGGATACGCGTATGAATCTCCGGCCACAGCGCTTGAATTGCTTTGAGGTTGGGCTCCCAGGGCCCGTCGGAGCGGGTGTTGTCCGAGCTGACGATGATCCAACCGAAATCCTCGGCAGCCTCCCGAAACAGCTCCGCAGCCAGCAACGACCGCCCACGCGGATCGAAGACCAGCAACACCGGCAACGCCGGTACTGTTGAAGCTGGAAGGAAGGTAGAGGGTGTAGGTCTGAGACGGATCGGAGGCACAGGCGATATTCTCTGTATGCACAACCGCGGCCTGAATCGGCGGAGGTTAACAGCAAAGCCGACGCATGTAGATGCAACACACTGCAAAGAACGAGCTGGCGGATCATTGACACTCTCAATCGGCTATCGACGCAATAGCAGTCTGAAATCCTTGCGTTTTCGGAGTGCGTCGAAATCAAGATGCGTCCGCGGCTTTCGTACCTGTAAATCCCAGATCAAGGCTCGCGCCAGCGCCTCGACCGCTAACGATTCCCGGCCGAGCTGAACTCGCACGCAACGAGGTTGTACAAACCACGGGGCTGTCGTCCGGATCATGAGTGCAACTCATAGGACGTTGCCACCTGTGGATATTTCCTTTCGGGAGTTCGCTGAGGGGAAGTAGTACGCAAGTGCTGCGTACAAGCTGTTGAGACAGCGCTGGGCCGCCATACCTCATCGTCGATCGAAGGGCATCCCGTTTAAGATCTTTGAGGTAGAGATCGCCGGCGAGTTTCCGGGTCGGCGGAGGGACATCAGAATTCCGTAATCTGGTCAGCTCAACGTTGCGACGTTGCAGACATCTCATCTCGAAATCCTGAATACGCCTCGTTTTCTTGAACTGGCGCTCGTACTGATCGGTCGTCTCGATCCGGTCGGCGATTGCCTTTGCCTCAGAAACGTCGTAAAGACCTTCGTAGGTTCTCTCAGTTTCACGAATACCTCTCACCGCTTCAACGGCCCTTCCTTGAGCGATAAGAGATCTGGCACCGGCCAGCTCTTCTTCATAGAGAGCACGGATGATCTCGGGGTCACGGTCCCGCACGCCTTCTTCATCGCGAGAAGCTCGACCATCCAACCACCACTTGAGCCATTGACGGCGGCATCCAGGAGTGGTCCCGTCGAAGATCGCCAACCGGTGGGGATTCCCGTTCTCGGCAAGAAACTCGTCGAGGAGGTGCATCTGGAGGAAATTGAAATCAGTGTCTCCAGCGAAGCCGAAGAAGGGCAGTTCATTGTTCTCGAACTGGTTTTCGAATTTTCGCCCGCCGGTGCCGATGATGCCGGCGATCTCGCCGGTCGTTCTCGCCAGCAGAGTCGCCACCGCGACACCACCCGAGAACCCAGCCGCATAGACACGTGAAAAATCGATCGGGATACGCGTATGAATCTCCGGCCACAGCGCTTGAATTGCTTTGAGGTTGGGCTCCCAGGGCCCGTCGGAGCGGGTGTTGTCCGAGCTGACGATGATCCAACCGAAATCCTCGGCAGCCTCCCGAAACAGCTCCGCAGCCAGCAACGACCGCCCGCGCGGATCGAAGACCAGCAACACCGGCAATTTCCGATCGCTGGTGTAGGTGGATGGAACGTACAGGGTATAGGTCTGGGTCGGGTCAGAAAAACACTCGATGTCCTCGACCATTTCCCCGAGCCGGACCTCGAGCGCCGGAATCTCTTGAGCGGTTGCATGAACCGCCGCCAGACACAACACAACGGCACAGAAATATTTCCACATGGGACGAGATACGAATGCGATTGTGGAAGGTTTGGAGAGTTACCCCAATCAAATTTCAAATTTCGGATTTCGGATTTCGGATTTCGGATTTCGGATTTCGGATTTCGGATTTCCACCCAACCACCCAAGACATCCACAGATTACCCAGATTGACCCATATAGTACGTCCGCAGAACAGCGCGATTGGCGGAGGTGCCATCTTTTCATTGTCCGAATCGTGACCCGAAAACCAGTCTGCCTTCTGGTCGGTCAATGCTAAAGGTGGCTCCTTTGCGGGGAGTGCGTTCGCAGAAGAGACCATAAAAAATGGAGGGCCATGCGAAAGCCAGGGATGGCGGGAATTCGGGAACGGGACCGGGATCGGATTCGTCGTAGGAGGCGCAAGGCACGTAACTTCAATACAATGGGCGCGTGAGAATCATCACGACACATCTGTCGGCTGATTTCGACGCCTTTGCGGCGGCAGTGTGCGCGGTGCGCCTCTTTCCGGAGTCGCAGGTCCTCTTCCCCGGCTCGCAGGAAGCAGCGGTCCGCCGCTTTATGGCCGAGTCCGGATTCACCTTCCCCGAGCTCAAGCTGCGCCGCGCCCGCGCCGGCACGATCGAGCACGCAGTCGTCGTCGACACCCGCAGCCCCGGACGTCTCGGCGAGGTCTTCGATCTCATCGAACGAGATCAATGCTCCGTCACCGTCATCGATCACCATATGGAGGAGGAAGAGGACGGACTCGAGGCAGAGGAGGTATTCGAGCGATCGGTCGGCGCCACCTGCACGATCATCGCCGACCTCTTTCGCGAACGCGGCATCGAGCCGACAGCTGACGAAGCGACTCTACTCCTCATGGGAATCTACGAGGACACCGGTGGCCTGTCGTACCGGGAAACCACGCCCGAAGACCTGCGGGTCAGCGCGTGGCTGATGGAACAGGGCGCATCCCTCGCCTGGGTCCGGCGATGGGTACTCAAAGCTCTCCAGCCGGAGCAGCTCGAACTCCTGAACGAGATGGTCGATGCCACCGAGGAGATCACAATCGCCGGCGTACCGGTCGCGCTGGCAATGATCCAGGTGGACCGGTACCACGAGGAGGCCGCTTTCGTGGTCCACCGGTGGATCGAGATCTTCGAGATCGAAGTCGGCGCCGTGATGCTGGTGCGGCCGCCGAATATCAACCTTATCCTCCGCTCCCGGCTCCCGGGACTCCACGTCGGCAAGGTGGCGCAACAGTTCGGCGGCGGCGGCCACCCGACAGCAGCCTCGGCCCGAATCACCGGATTGATGCCGGTCGAGTTGCGCGAGCTTCTTCTCGAAACCCTCGCGGTGGAGATGCCGCCACCGATAACCGCCCTCGATATCGCGGCCCGAACCATCTTCACGGTCGACGACACCACTGACGTGGAGGCGACAAAACAGCGCATCAACGAACTGAGGGTCAATGCGCTGCCGGTGCGCAAACCCGAATCCGATGAGCTCATCGGTCTCGTGACCCGTCAGATCCTCGACCGGGCACTCAGTCACGGTATGGGCAGCCGCCCGGTCAGCTCGATCATGCAACCCGAGTTGCCGATGGTCGGCGCAGCAACTCCACTTGATGAACTTCGCGACCTCTTCCTCGAGCGTTCCTATCGGTTCGTGATCGTCGAGGATGCGGGCCGGCCCGCCGGGATCATCACCCGTATGGAGCTTTTCCGGCGCTTGTTCGAGGAACAGCACACGGCGGGCGCCTCGCTCGATCACCGGATGGCCGGCGCACGTCCGGTCACTCAACCGATTGCCCGCCTCTTGCGAGAAGTCTCTCCACCCTGGGTTCAGCGCCTGCTCGAGGCGGCGCGAGAAATCGCGGATCTTCAGCGGGTGCCCGTCTACATGGTGGGCGGCATGGTGCGGGATCTTCTTCTCAAACGCCCCAACGAAGATGTCGATCTCGTTGTTGAAGGCGACGGCATCGCGTTCGCCGAGGCCCTCGCTGTGAGACTCGATGGTCGGCACCACCCGCACGCGCCCTTCCTTACCGCGGTGGTCACTCTTCCCGACGGTCTGCGGGTGGACGTGGCCTCGGCCCGCACCGAGTTCTACCGCACACCGGCTGCGCTGCCCGAGGTCGCGACATCGCTCATCCGCCAGGATCTCTACCGCAGAGACTTCACCATCAACTCCCTGGCCGTCGCGCTGTCGGGCAAACGGCACGGCGAACTGGTCGATTTCTTCGGTGGACGCAAGGACATCCAACGCCAGGAGATCCGGGTTCTCCACTCGCTCTCGTTCATCGATGATCCGACTCGAGCGCTGCGCGCCGTGCGCTACGCCCGCCGCCTGGGATTCAAGATCGCTCCTGATACGCGGAATCTGATCACCACGGCCCTCGGCGAGGGGGTCTTCGATCGTCTCTCCGGCCAACGCCTTCGGCGCGAGCTCGAGTTCGTGCTGGCTGAACCCCACCCAACCCCGGCACTTGCGCTGATCGCCGAGCTCGGTTTGCTGCCAGCGATCTCCCCCGAACTCGTATGGAATGAAGCGGTTCAGAGCTATCTGATGGAGGTGGAAGGGCAGCTGGCGTGGTACGAACTCGAGCATATCGGGCCGTCTCCGGAACCGTGGGTGCTGTTTCTCGGCGGCATCTCGCTGTACTCTGGTGCCGGCGCGGTCGAAAATCTGGTCCGCCGGCTCCAACCGGGAGCGGGCGACCGGGGAAAATTCCTCGCCCTCCCGGAGGACACGGAAATCATCAAGCGGGCAGCCGAAAACAACCATGCGCGCTCACAAAGAGTGCAGGTGGTCGAAGAGCGATCCACCGAGGCCCTGCTGCTGGCCATGGCCGACCTTCCTCTTGCGGCGCGGCGCAACATCGCCGACGCTGCCGAGGCTGGAGCTCGAGTTCGATCTCCAATCACCGGCCAACAGCTCATTGAAGCGGGTATCCGCCCCGGCCCGCAGGTCGGTCGCACGATGAAACTGACCCGCGACGCGCTCATCGACGACGTGGTGACCGACGACGATGCCCTTCAATGGGCTCTCGAAACGGCACGCTGTCTCGACATCGAGGAGGGTCCATGAGGTTGTGGGCCGCTCTCGCGGCCGGATTCATACTGCTGGCGGCGAGCATCCCGGCACAGGTTCCGATACCGATCGTGGAGAGAATTACGACCCAGGGAGACGTCACCACGCGGGTAAGTGTATTCAGCGACCGCACGGTCGTCGTCTCGATTCGGGAGAATGGCGTTCAGGGCTTCATCCGCCTTCTCAACATCCCCGAGGAATCGTACCTCGTCTATCTCACCTCCCTGCAAACGAATGCCGGCGAGCTCGAGGAAAGACCCATAGCGTCCGACATCGACACCTCGAACTCCGTGGTCGAGCTGACCCTTCACATCGGCCCCGACACCCCGAAGACACTTCGTTTCTCACCCATGGCCACCGTATCGCTCCCCTTGTCGAAGATCATGGGCGCCGTCAACGATCTCGAACAACAGGTGCGTGAGTCGAGCCCGTCCGCATTCGAACTCAGGTCGTGGAAACCGAAGAAGGGCGATCGCGTCCAGCTCATGGACGACACGTATGCCAGAGTGGTCGAGGTGTGGGAGGACGGCTTGGTGGTCCTCGAGTACGAGGAGACCTACATTCGCGAGATGGTTCCGCCCGACCGCTACGACGACGTGATTCTGCACGTTGTGGATTCCCAACAGTGAGGATCACCGGTGGTGAATGGCGCTCGCGCCGCCTCCTCGGGCCCGGCAAAAACCTCCATATTCGACCCACCCCGGACGCCATGCGCGAACGCGCCTTTGCAGTCCTCGGCGATCGGGTCCGCGAGGCCCGTTTTCTCGATCTCTTCGCCGGTACCGGGGTCAACGGCCTCGAGGCCCTCTCCCGAGGAGCTCGCAGCGTCGTCTTTGTCGAGCGCCATCGTGCGGCCGCAAATCTCATCAGCAGGAACACCGCATCATTCGATCTTCCCTCAGATCGCGTCGAGCTGATGGTCCGGAAGGCGGACGCCGCCGTCGGCCACCTGGCGCGCCGAGGCGAGGCTTTTGACATCGCGTGGGCCGATCCACCGTTCGAGATCTGGACCGAGGGGCTCGAGGTGGTCGTGAAGCTTTTTGAATCAGATCTATTGAAACGGGGATCGATCGCCTGCCTCGAGTGCCCGGAAAAGGCCGAAGTCTCCGGATTTCTGCCAGCTGAACTCGAGATCGTCCGCGACCTCGCCGGCGGCGCATCGCGCGTCGTGATGATTCAGTCGACACATCGTGAGAACGTTTGCAGGTTAGAAGGTTAGAAAGTTACCCGCCCGCCCAATCGCAACCACCAAGACACAAAGGCACAAAGCCCAGCCGCCCACAGAGAGTGAAGGGTTAAGAGTCAAGAGTTAAGCCCACCCCCTCCCAGTTGAATACGGGCAGAAAAGCGCGTTGATCGGGCGTGCCATCCTTGACGATTTTGGGAGTCAACGCGATCACGTAGCTGACGCATCAGGTCCATAAGATCGTCAAGGGTGGCAACCACGCGGTGTGACGACGGCAGAAGAGCGCGATGAAATTACTCATCTGGACTTCTGGGTATTCTGTAGACATTCAGAGTGTGCAGGCTTCGTGCTTTCTTCGTGTCTTCGTGCCTGTGTGGTTGCGACGTGGGTGGGCGGGTGGGTGAGATCTGCGTCCATCTGCGGGCGAAGCTATGGTGCGATCCATCGGGTCAATCTGGGTGATCTGTGGCAATCTGGGCGGCAACGTTTTAACGTGGGACGTTTCAACGTCGAACGTTGGCATCGGGGCGCGCTCTATGGTTCAACCGTCTTCCGAAGTGCGCGGGCTTCAGCAAGGAGGGCGCGGGCCGCTTCGACAACGTCGGGCGGTGCGCTCGGGGCGTCCTCGGTGACCGCCTCAGGCTGGTCTGGATCCCCGAGCCCGGCGTCGCGCAGTCGCTTGAGGCGTTCGAGGATCAAATCCCGGATCGCCGGAGCGTTGTCGACTCCGCGGAAGTAACCGATGTGGCCGCTCTTCTCCTCGCTTTGGGCATCGTGAGGACTGGCGCCGGCACCACCGCCGGCGGTACGGACCCGAAGGTTTGCGATACCGAAGAGTCGTTCAACCGGGCCCTGTCTGATCGATACCTCCTGCACGTTTGCAAAAGTCATGGTCATCTCGCTGACCTTCCACACGCCCTCACGAATGCGCAGGCTGCGGTCGGTGACGATGTACCACCGCAGCTCCCAGTCAAGAATAACCGGGAGGAGCGACAGGGGCAGCTGGGCGATGAATGCGATGACACCGAAGGCCTCGACTAAACCCAGCAGCCTGAGGACGATCGCCCGGTGGGGAAAATTCGACAGCACGTCGATCGTGCCATCCTCGATGAGTCTCAGTGCGACAAGAGCCGAGATGAGACCAACGAGCGTCAATACCTGCCCCACTCCCCAATTCAGAATCTTGAGCTGGAGGTACCGTTTCGAGGCCCGAAAAACCTTCGCCGTGTCGGCTGTCCCCGCGGGAAGGTGCGGCTCCGGCGGCACCTTGAGCACCCGCAGCATCAGGCGTTTGAGTCGGCCGATCATTTATTGCTCCGTTCGCGGCCGGCCAGCGTCTCGCGCAGGGCCCGTAACTCGGCAGTGACATCGCGCAGCGTTTCGGCGAGCTCTTTCTGCACAGCGTCGCCAGCCTGCTGGCTCGTAGATTGAGTTGGACTCGCGGTACCCCGTTGGTCGCGGCTGCCACGCATCCGCGTATAGAGGTAATCGCGGATGGCTTCAAACTCGAGCAGACCTTCGAGCGTCATCTCGGCGCCCGAACTGCCGCTGGCGGTCTGCACTTCGATCCGCGCCAGATTCAGCCAGCGCTCGACGAAATTCGAACGCAAATGGATGTCCTGAACCCTCGCGTAGGTGAGGTTGATCTCGCGCCGGAAGAGGATCCCCCAGCGCATGGAGATCCCCTCTTCATCGAATCGATAGCGGAGGGTGTGGTAGCGGAAGTACAGCGGAATCAGAGGGATGAAAAAAAGGGGCCCCAGAACAAACGACGAAAGCAGGTAGTACGTCATGAGGCTGGACGCGGGACGATGGATCGCGAAGATCGCAGATTCGTTGAGTTTTTCGGTATCCATGGTGCGATTCTACACCCCGACTGACGTGCTGTTCTTCCCGTTCTCTTCCTGAGATCAACAAATCAGGAATCAATCCTGATATGATGTCGTTTGGGGGTACCCGATGGGATTGCTCAAGCCGAAGAGCCAACGAAAACGCTCGAACTTCCGCGCCTTCACGATCATTGAGTGTGTCTACAACGGGCACCAGGTGTCCTTCTGCCGCGGTTTGTGCGAACCCATCGATGGCTACGGACACTGTGGCCGCATCGCCGCCCACGCCATGATCGGCCGCCACCAGGCCGCGATCATCTCCTACAAGGCCAAGCCGCTCAAGTACTGACGTACTGAATTCTCAATTCTCAATTCTTAATTCTCAATTCCCCTCCACCCCCGCCCAAGACCGCGGCAATTTCGTGAAACCGCAGTCGGCACACCGAATCTGAGGGCTGTCCGCTCTGGTATTCAATTTTTCCGGGGGGGCTGGGTCGTAATTGAGAATTGAGAATTAAGAACTGAGAATTAGACGGTCGTCCGCCTACTCTTTGCTCTTCCTCGTCTTCGGTCGCTGATTCGCCGGAAGCACCCTTTTGCGAACACGAATGGCCGATGGCGTGACCTCGACGAGTTCGTCCGAGTCGATCCACTCGATCGCTCGGTCGAGCGTCATCTCGCGTGGCGGCGCGAGCCGCAACGCCTCGTCGGCACCGGAGGCGCGCATGTTGGTGAGCTTCTTTTCGCGGGTGACGTTGACGTCGAGATCGTTGTCGCGCGCATTCTCGCCCACGATCATTCCTTCGTAGACCTCGATCCCCGTGCCGTGGAAGAGGATCCCGCGAGGCTCGAGGTGGTAGAGGGCGTAGGTCGTGGTCTTGCCCGTCCGGTCGGAAACCAGAGCACCGGTAGCACGGCCGGGGATCTCTCCCTGCCACGCCTCCCACCCGTCGAACAGGTGGTTGAGGATTCCGGTGCCGCGGGTGTCGGTGAGGAACTCGGACCTGAACCCGATCAGACCGCGCGAAGGGATGCGGAATGACAGACGAACACGGCCGTGGCCGGGGTTGTGCATCTCGGTCATATGTCCCTTGCGCCCGCCGAGCTTCTGGGTCACCACACCGACGTATTCGTCAGGACAGTCTACCTGGACTATTTCCATCGGCTCGAGCTTGCGACCGTTCTCCTCCCGGACGACGATTTCCGGTTTCGATACCGACAGCTCGTAACCCTCGCGACGCATGGTTTCGATCAGGATCGCCAGCTGAAGCTCTCCCCTGCCCTGGACATTGAAGGCATCGTTGCTGATGATCTCGAGCCGGATTGCGACGTTGTGCAGCGCTTCCTTCTCGAGCCGTGCGCGAATCTGCCGTGCGGTGACAAACTGGCCTTCGCGGCCGCCAAACGGCGAGTTGTTGGCCGAAAAGACCATGGCCATGGTGGGTTCGTCCACAGCGATCCGCTTCAACGGCTGCGGATCCTCAGGATCCACCAGCGAGTCGCCGATGGTCACCTCGTCGAGACCCGCCAGGGCGACAATATCTCCCGCCACGGCGCTCTCGACCTCGACCCGTCGCAGGCCCTCGTGAGAATAGACCACGCCCACTTTGGCGACGCCGACCCCATCTTCGCGGGCGATCCCCACGGTCTTCTTGGCGACGAGGGTGCCGTTGACGATTCGGCCCACGGCGAGCCGACCGAGATAGTCGGAATAATCGAGGTTGGTGACCAAGAGCTGGAGCGAGGCCGCCGGATCGCCCTGGGGTGCCGGAAGCGTCTTCAAAATTTCGTCGAGCAGGGACCGAAGATCACCGAATTCGCCTTCGAGACCGGCGCGACAAAGGCCCTTGCGTGCGTCGGTGCAGAAAACCGGGAAGTCGAGCTGCTCGTCCTCGGCGTCGAGATCGATGAAGAGATCGTAGATCTCGTCCAGAACTTCGGCCGGTCTCGCATCGGAGCGATCGATCTTGTTGATCACGACGATCGGGGGCAGTCCAAGCGCCAGCGCCTTCTGCAGCACGAATCGGGTCTGCGGCAACGGGCCCTCGGCGGCATCGACCAGCAGCAACACGCCGTCCACCATCTGCAGGGTGCGCTCGACCTCACCACCGAAATCGGCGTGTCCGGGCGTGTCGACAATGTTGATCTTGACGCCCTGATAGTGCACCGATGTGTTTTTCGCGAGGATCGTGATGCCGCGCTCGCGTTCCAGATCCCCGGAGTCCATCACCCGCTCGGCAACGCGCTCGTTGGATCGGAAGGTGCCGCTCTGCCACAGCATGGCGTCCACCAAGGTGGTCTTGCCGTGGTCAACATGGGCGATAATCGCGAGATTTCTGAATCCTGACATGGGTGGGGTCCTCATTCGGGCCGCAACGGCGGGCGCGCAGTTGTAGCACCTGGCGATCCAAAACTCAATAGACTCGCCCAGGGCTACCAACTCGATGCCCTGGACATCGACGCTGGAAACAACACCAAACTCTTGGCGATCTATGCAATCTCAGGATTCATTGACTTATTCCCTGCAGACGTTATCTTCTTGGGTGGTGACCTGTATCCCGTCAAACCGAGGGTCACAGTCGAGGGGGCACCGGTGAGGTACGAATGCTCGGTCTGCGGATATGTCTACGACGAGGATTCGGAGAAGCAACCGTGGAGCGAGCTCGAGGACGATTGGGTCTGCCCGATCTGCAGCGCCGACACGAGCTACTTCGAGGCCCGGATAGAGCCGTCGGTCTCCGCCGCCGAGCAGAAGCCGGTCGACGACTCGGTCTCCAATCTCGACATCTACCTGTCCGAGTGGAAACGATCCACCGACGATCTCGAGGCTGACTTCGCGACCATTCAACACATGTCTGTGACCGGCGAATCGATCATCGAACCCATGCGCACGCGGAAGCCGGTTGTGTCATGGGATGAGATCCTGGTTGCGGGAGCGCAGCTCGCCTCGCTCCCCCGCAATGAGGACGAGCCGGTCGCCACCCGCACCGTGATCGGACCCAACGCCAGGAAACCCCTGGTCATTTCGACCCCGGTCTACATCAGCCACATGTCATTCGGCGCACTCTCGCGAGAGGCGAAGATCGCCCTCGCCAAGGGGTCCGCCGCGGTCGAGACGGCGATGTGCTCCGGCGAAGGGGGCATTGTCCCCGAGTCGCTGGAGGCATCCCATCGATATATTTTTGAATATGTCCCCAACCGCTACAGCGTCACCGAAGAAAACCTGAAGGCGGTTGACGCCATCGAAATCAAGATCGGCCAGTCGGCCAAGCCCGGGATGGGCGGGCACCTGCCCGGCCACAAGGTCACCGAGGAAATCGCCGCAGTCCGCGGCTTCCCTGCCGGCGAAGATGTCACCAGCCCTGCCCGCTTCGAGGACATCACCAACGCCGACGAGCTGCGCGCCAAGGTCGAGTGGCTCCGCGAGACCTCGGACGGCAAACCGGTCGGCATCAAGCTTGCCGCCGGTCACATCGAGTCGGATCTCGCGGTGGCCCTCGCGGCCGGACCGGACTTCATCACGATCGACGGACGGCCCGGCGCTACCGGCGCCGCGCTCAAGAGTGTCAAGGATTCGACCGCAATACCAACCATCTACGCATTGTCGCGGGCTCGCCGTTTTCTCGACTCCGAGGGCGCCGAGGGAGTGTCGCTGATCATCACCGGCGGTTTCCGATCGCCCTCCGACATGGCGAAGGCGCTCGCGATGGGAGCAGATGCGGTCGCCATCGCCACGACGGCGCTGGTCGCCATCGGCTGCCAGCAGTATCGGATCTGCGACACCGGAAAGTGTCCGGTCGGCATCACGACCCAGGACCCCGAGCTTCGTTCGCGTTTTGACATTGATCTTTCGGCCGAACGACTCGAGAACTATCTCCGGGCAACCACTCGAGAGCTCGAGGATTTCACCCGTCTCACCGGCCACGAGGACATCCATCAACTCGAATGCAGAGACCTCCGAACAACCAGCTCGGAAATTGCTCACCACACAGAAATCGCCCACGTGGGCGAACAGGACACCTAAAGGAGGCACTATGTCCAAGACCGAAGAAAACCTGAAGGCCGCGTTCGCCGGTGAAAGCCAGGCGCGCAACATGTACACCTACTTCGCCAACGTAGCTCGCAAAGAGGGCTACCACTACATCGCGAAGATCTTCGAGGAGACGGCGATCAACGAGATGCGGCACGCCAAGGACGAGTTTGCACTGCTCGGCGGAATCGGCGATACGGTCGCCAACCTCAAGGAAGCGATCGGCGGTGAGCACTACGAAACCACAGAGATGTACCCCGAATTTGCCGCGGCCGCCGAAGAAGAGGGCAACAAGGAAGCGGCGATCCTCTTCAAGATGATCGCCCGGGTCGAAGCCGAGCACCGTGACCGCTACAAAAAACTCCTCGAAATGGTGGAGAACGGAACCGTCTACAAGCGCGAGAAACCGATCCGCTGGAAGTGCGCAGTCTGCGGCTACATTCACGAGGGAACCGAGCCGCCCCCGAAGTGTCCCTGCTGCAAGCACGGGCGGGAGTACTACGAGCCGGAAAGCATGGAAATCTGAATTTTGAATTCTCAATTTTGAATTCCTGCCCACCCTCCCCCGGTCTGCTGAGGTCGGGGGAGATTTCTACGCGGCAGGCCGTCCGCAGAAGGGCGCGTTCGGCGGAGGTGCCATTTTTCGCATTGTCCGCATCGTGACGCCCAAATTGGCACCATCCCCTGGTCGGTCAATGCGAAGAGTGGCTCCTCTCGGGAAGCGAGCCCGTAGAAGAGCGCGATCAACAGAGTACCGCCAAGCGAACTCGAGAAAATCGGAACCAACACAAAAAAGCCCCGAGCGTCGCGCTCGGGGCTGAATTCGGTTGATGCTTCGTGTATTCAATCGCGCGTCGGGATCGGCGGGTGCGTCGGCGGCATCGGCGGGTCGGACTCGATCTTTTCGAGCAAGACCTCGATGCCTTTTTGCAGCTGGGCGTCATAGCCGCGCGCCATCTCGGCCGGGTCGAGCTCGACCTCGATGTCCGGCGTCACGCCCACATTTTCCACAATCCACTCTCCGTCGGGGGTATAGACACGGTAGTCGGGAGCGGTGAGGCCGCTGCCGTCGACCAGAGAGATGAACATCGAGACACCCACCAGTCCGCCCCAGGTGCGGGTCCCGATGACCGGCCCCATCCCCTTCTGCCGGAACTCAGAGGGCAGCATGTCGCCCCCCGATCCGGCCTGCCGGTTGGTCACCAGCGCCATGTGGGCGATCGACGCATACACCGGTTCGATCTGGTCTTCCGAGTAGCGCCGGGTCCAGTAGGTCAGGGGCTCTTTGGCCAATCGCTGCAGGAAGATATCCGGGTCGAGACCGCCGCCGTTGAACCGGCCGTCGATCAACAACCCCTGTTTGCGGGTCTGCGCGAAGTAGTACTTGGGAAACTCGATGGCGGAGCCGACATAGGTGTCGGGCAGGTGGATGTAGCCGATGCGGCCATCCGAAGCCTCGTCCACGACGCGGCGGTTGTGCTCGACCCAGTCCAGGTATCGCAGAGTGCGCTCGCTGGCCAGCGGCATCACTACCGCCTCGTGCGGCGGTGCGTCGCCGTCGGACCAGGGTCAGGCGCACCTGCTCTCCGGCAAGGCCCTGGAAGGCGGCGTGGACCGAATCTCCCCATCCACCGGCGTGCCGTTGACCGCAACCAGCACATCACCCTCCTTCGACATCGATCCCGGGGCCGGCCAACGGCGGTACGACGCTCCGCGACCAGTCAGGCACCCGGAGGATCTCTGGCCAGGGTCCAACGACCGGTCGCGCCGTCGACCGTCCAGTCGGCGCCCAGCATTCCCACCGAGACTTCCTCTGCATCGCGACGCCGGTCACCCGTGCGTGATGTAGGTGTGGGAGGTGGCGAGCTCGCCGATGAGCTCACCGATGATGAAGCGCATGTCCTGGGCGCAGGTCGCACGATCGCACCAGCGGCGCGTATTTCTCCCGCATGGCGGGCCAGTCGAGGCCGTTCATGTTGGGGTCGTAGTAGAAATCGCGCTCGAGCCGCCATGCATCGGCAAAGACCTGGCGCCATTCGGCACGCGGGTCGAGGGTCATCGACGAGACCATCGAGGTCCAGCATCTTCTGTTTCGGGCTCGTCGGAATCGTCGCTGCGGGGCACTCTCGCGCTCCACTTCTTGCGGGAAGATCCGTTCACTTCGACAATCCCGACAGTCGCGCCGCGCCGCCACACCAGGTGGTCCCCGTCCGCTGCGAGCGCGAAGTGGCTGACACGGTCGAGCACGGTGCTCATCTCGCGGTCCTCGAGGTCGAATTTCTTGAGAGCTCGAGGCGGCAGACCGCGGTACTCGAAGCGGTTGAAATCGCCGTCGTCGCCGTCGAGAAAGAAGATGGCGTCGTCGTTCGCCGCGAGATCCCGGTAGTTGGAGGCCGGGACCGGCAGCGCCTGGATGCGCTCGGCAATGCCCTCGAGATCGACGCGCACCTCGACCGTTGGTTTCGGCTCCGACTTCTTCGACTCGCTCATCCTCGTCGTCAGCCGGCGCGACCTCGTCCGAGAGCAGTGGCAGCAGCGGCTCGCCGTCGGCCCGCAGCGTCAGCGCGTAGAGCCCGGCCACGTCCTTGTAGACCATCTCCCATTCGAAATCGCAGAAGGTCGGGTCGAACCGGCGGTTGGAGACAAAGAGCAGGTGTTGACCGTCGCGCGTGAAAACGGGGCCGAAGTCGTTGAACAGCCCGCCGGACACATTGTGTTTCTCGCCCGTGTCGAGCGAGTGGAGATACACGTTGGAGACGTGGTCGAGACCGATCTTGGAGTAGGCGAGCCAGCGCGAATCCGGCGACCAGCTGTGATCCGAGATCGGCTTCGCTTCGAGCCCGATGTCCATCGGCTCGACCTCGGCGCGGTCGACCGTCGTGATTTCTCTGCTCGCCACGTCGATAATGAACAGGGTCAGGGTCTCGTCGGTGAAGGCGATATTCTTGCCGTCCGGGGACCACCGCGGCGTGTGGCGGCCATCCCCGCTCGCGCGGAGTCAACTGAACAGGCTCCTCGACACCCAGCGGGTCGCCCACGTAGAGCTCGATACTCGCCGCCGGCGTCCGAGAAGTACGCGATCGTGTTCGCCGTCGGGAGACCACACCGCGTTGCGGTCGCGCGCACCGGAGGACCTGGTGAGGTTGCGGGTGGCGCCGTGCTCCGCAGGCACCGAGAACACCTCGCCGCGGGCGACGACCAGCGCGCGCCCGCCCTCGGGCGAAATGTCGACCTCGGTGATGAAGTCGGTGACGTCCTTGCGGAACGGGCGGGTCTCGCGAGCGCATCGGTCGGGATCTCGATCGGCACTTCTGCGTCCGGCCGCTGGCCGTGTCGAGCAGCCAGATGCGATCCGGCGACCTCGTACACGATGCTCGTCACCGCCATGGCTCGGCCGCCGGATGTCGTAGTCGGTGTGGTCGGTGATTTTGCTGCATGCGAGCCGTCGGCGAGCTGATAGGACTAGATATTGAGCTCACCGCTCGCGGTCGGAGGCGAAGTAGAGCGTGTCGCCGATCCACATCGGCAGGCGGTCTGTGCCCTCATAGGTCGGTGAGACGCCGGTCCTCTTTGGTTTCGAAATCGTAGAGCCACAGATCCTGCGCCATGCCGCCGCGATACCGCTTCCAGGTGCGATCCTCGCGCGCGATCCGGTTGTAGGCGATCTTGGATCCGTCGGGCGAGAAGCGACCCGCGGCCGGCCTCGTGCAGCGGCAGCTCCTCGAGCCCGGTGCCGTCTGGAGAGATCAGGAAGAGCCGGTCGAACCGCGAGTAGGAACTGAGCGCGATGACCGGAACAGGATCTTCGATGCGAGTCGGATGCCACCCGACGACTTCATCGGTCGACGGGTGGTAGGTGAGGCGACGCAGGTTCGGATCCGTCGCGGCCCATCACGAAACGTCCGGATTGCCGTCGATCTCGGCCGTGAAGGCGATCAGCGTGCCGTCGGGCGAGAACTTGGGATGGCGCTCCTCGCCCTCGTCGTCGGTCAGCCTGCGGGCGGGACCACCGTCGACCGGCGCGGTCCACACATCCTCTGCGTGAACAAAGACCACGCTGTCGCCGTGGACATCAGGGAATCGAAGCAACGGATCCGCGGCGTCCGCCACCGGGGCCGATGTCACGATCGCGACCAGAGCGGCGACAACCGCAGACGCTGTTCGAACGACTGAAAATTTCATTGATGCCTCCTTCAGAATCTCGAATAATCCCCGTGCCCACCGAAAGGGCCGTTCAAGCATCGAACCGTTGAATTTTACTCTTCCTTTCGAGGCCTGTCCTTCAAATCCCGACGGGCCGCCGGATGGTAGACTGCGGCCCTCGACCGGAGGAGCCGATGCCGACCCGACACAACCATCCACGGAAATCGCTGATTGCAAATTTGCTGCCGCTGATTTGCGTCCTGTGCCTGGCCTCCTGGTCCTGCCGGCAAACGGACGTATCGCCCGACACGCACCCCCTCATTCTCTTCGGGGTCGACGGCGCCGACTGGAAGGTCATCGAGTGGATGTGGGATGAGGGTCGCCTTCCAAATATCAAGGCGCTCTCGGAACGCGGCATCGCAGCGCCTCTCCACACCTTTCACCACGCATCGCCGGTCATCTGGACAACGGTGGCCACCGGGGTGATGCCGGAGGTCCACGGCATTACCGAGTTTGTCGTGCCGACGGTCAAGGGCGATCAACCGGTTGCTTCGTCACTCCGCCGGGTGCCGGCCATGTGGAACATGCTGACCGCAACTGACAAGAGGGTGGCGGTGGCCGGCTGGTGGGCCACCTGGCCCGCGGAAGAGGTAAACGGCGTCATCATCAGCGACCGTGCGGTGCACGGGATCGAAGACAGCGTGTGGCCGCCCGCATTTCAGGACACCTATGACGAGGCATTCCGCCGACTCCGGGAAGAGGAGACCGGAAAGGACCCGATCACCATGCTCGAGGCGGATCGCATCATCGCACGCTCTGCAATCGACTTCGCCGGCGAAGGCTTCGATCTGACCATGGTCTACGTCCGGGGCGTGGATATCTCGTGCCACTTCAACTGGAAGTATTTCGAACCAGAGAACTTCCCTCATATCGACCCGGAAACTCTGGTGCTCAAGCGTGAACTCATCGCCCGCGAATACGAGTTCGTGGATCGCACCCTCGGGGAGTTACTGGCAGCGGCCGGACCGGACACGAACGTCGTCATGATGTCCGACCACGGTTTTCACGCGATGGACGAGGAGGAGACCAAGATCCTCATCAACTTCGACCTCGTCCTCGAGCGCCTCGGCTTTCTCACAATGACGGAGGACGGCGTCGATCTCGAGCGGACACAACTCTACAGCTACGCCTCCCCCAACCGGTCCCTGACCAAGCACGTTCGCTTTGCACTCGCCGGCCGAGACCCCGGCGGACAGGTGCCGGCCGATCAGCGCTCAAAAATCCGCCGAAAGCTCACCAGGAAGCTCGCCAGGGTCACCTATGCGGACCAGGGCACCGCGTTCTCCGTTCGCGACGCCGGCCCCGATGAGCTCGATCAGGGCGCCGACTTCGTGGTCGAGGTACTCACCGAGGGAGTACAGAAACCTCTGCGCTACTCGGGTAAGAACATCCGCGGCGCCATTCGCTCCCTGACCCGGCTCTCGGGCACTCATGGCAGGAAGACGCCGGGCATCTTCATCGCAGCCGGCCCTGATCTGCAGACGAAGCTCACGCCCACCGATCTCCGGGTCGTCGACACGACCCCGACGATCCTCTACGCCCTCGGCCTGCCGGTGGCGGAGAACTTCGCCGGCCGTGCACGAACCGAGCTCTTCACCGAGGAATTCCGCGCCAACCATGCGCTGCAGACCATTCCGACCTGGGGCGAACCCACCGACGGCGAGAACCGCGCCTCCGAGGTCGATGAAGAGCTCGTCGATCAGCTGAAGGCGCTCGGATACATCGAGTAAAGCGGAAAATTTCGGATTTCGGATTTGGATTTCGGATTTCCGCCCACCCGCCACACCGAATCTTGAATCTTCGACGGATTTGAGTTTTCGAATTTCCGACCCACATCGCATCGGTGGGACCGCAGATCACGCAGATAGACGGCAGATCTACCGCCCGCAGAACAGCGCGTTGATCGGACGTGCCAGTTCTTACGATTGTCGGAGCCAAAGAGATGCAATCGGATCGTCGATTGGTCCGATCATGGTTAAGGGTGGCAATCACGCGGTAAAGCGCTCGCAGGAGAGCGCGATCGCCGGAGCGTGCCGTTTTCGCCTAACTCCGGGAAGCGCATCTGCAGAAGAGCGCGATCACGTCGAAGCTGCAATCTTTCGGGAGCGCGTCCGCAGAGAGACCCTGCCACTCGCCAACCGCACCCCGTTTTCGGCGAGCAACCACCGCAGTCATCACCATACGACCCTCGCCGAAGGCAGCCAATCGTTATCTGCCGCGCATCACATCTTCCGATAAGCCAATGAACCGCTGACTCTTCTCACAGCGCGATTCCGAACACCCGAGAAACTCCGGCGCCACGTTATGAACACTCTCGGCTCTTGGAAACGCGGCGGACGACGCAAAGCGTCTCCGGCGCGTTTCCGAGGGTGGGCGGGCGGGGGGCGGGGGCGGGATACGCCCTCCAACGGCGATCCGGAACGGTGGGAGGCACACCGGCGCGCCGTAGGCGCGCTCTGGCGCGAAATGTCGGGATCGGGGAACGCTTGCGTTCATTGATCCCGACATTGAGCGACAGTTGCCGCGGACTTCCAGTCCGCGGTGGTGGGCCGGTGTTCAAGTCGGGCACGGGCACGGGCACGGGCACGGGCACGGGCAGATGATCAGCTGTTGGCGGCGAGGATCTGGCGTTGGATCTCGATGTTGTCGCGATGGCCGGTGAGGCTGGCGGTCACCTTGCCCCGGATCGGATAGCCGAGGAGGTAGAGATCGCCGATGATGTCGAGGATCTTGTGGCGAACGAACTCGTCCGGGAATCGGAGATCGGTGTTGATGACGTTGTCCTCGCCGACCAGGATGAAGTTGTCGAGCCGGCCGCCGGTGCCGAGGCCCAGTTCGTTGATCATCTTCAGATCGCGCATGAAACCGAAGGTCCGCGCTGGGGCGATCTGCTCGCGATACGCGTCGCAGTCGGTGAAAACAAAATCGTAGAACTGATCCCCAACTGGCGGCGGATAGCGCAGTTGGTAGGAAACCGAGAAACCATCCGCGGGCTCGATCACGAGTCCCTTGTCGCGCCCGCCGCCGACCTCGTAGCGCCGGTCGATCACCAGCTCCTTCACCGGGGCATCCTGGTTGACGATCCCGATCTGCTCGAGCCGGTCGAGAAAGCTCGAGGGCCGACCCGTCGAGCACCGGAATTTCACCGTGGACCTTGATCAGGAGATTCGTGACGCCGCAGGCGTGCAGCGCCGACAGCAGGTGCTCGACCGTGCGGATGCTCTCGCCGTCGCGGGTGAGCGAGGTCGCGTAATCGGTTTCGGCAACCGATGTCACGTGGGCCGGCATGGTCACCCCGCTCGGCAGGGTGATGAAGTGAATGCCGGTATCCGGGGGCAGTGGTTGGATAACCATCCCGGTGCGGCCTCCGGAGTGGAGCCCAAGCCCGTAGATCACACTCGACTCACGAATGGTCCTCTGCGGCCGATCAACAGTCCGAAGCAGCGGCAGTTCCGGAGGCGGCTCGAATTTCATGACGGGTTCGATGCGTGCTCTGCTCTCCTCGAGCACGCCTTCGATACCCGGCCCGACCCGCGTCTGTTTCGCCCCGAGGGCATCTTTCACGGCCTTCAAGGTCCGGTCGTAGGAGAGCGGTTTCTCCAGGTAGTCGTGAGCCCCCATCTTGATCGACTTGACAGCGGTTTCGGAGGTGCCGTGGCCCGACATCATGATCACCGCAGCTTCCGGATCGACATCACGCAACGCCTGCAGGGTCTCGAGGCCGTCCCAATCCGGCAGCCAGATATCGAGGAAGACGACATCCGGGTGCTGTTCACGAAACAGATGCAGGGCCTCCTCGCCGCTCGTGGTGGTGATGGTGCGGTAACCCTCGTCGCCGAGGATCTGCGACAGGGTCGTCAGGATGCCCTCTTCGTCATCAACAATCAGAATCAGTTCGTTCATGGTGGTGCCAGTGTGCCGTCTCAAACGCGGAGGGTCAAGGAAAGCTCGATGCAACTGAATCAGGAGTTAAGAATTAGGAATTAGGAATGCCGCCCACCCACCTGGAACACCTGTCATTCCGAGGGAGGCCGCCCGGCGGCCGAGTCGAGGAATCCCCCGAAGTCGGAGACAAGCTGAAACGCCAGCACTCTCCTATAGGAGGGGATCCCTCCACTCGCTTTCGGCTTCACTTCCAGCTTCACAGTGACAAGTCGCTCGGTCGGGATGCAAATTCTCCGGGAGGCGGGGCGGAAATTCCTCATTCCTCATTGGATTCAGCGATTCACCCCGCTGACAGAAAAATACCGGGCATCGGGATGATGGAAAACCAACGCGCTCACACTCGCTTCCGGCTCCATCATCATGCCGTCGGTGAGGTTGATGCCAATCTCGTCGGGGCGAAGCAGTTGCCACAGTGCAACCTGGTCGTCGAGATCCGGGCACGCCGGGTAGCCGAAGCTGAATCGCTTGCCGCGGTAGCGTGCGGCGAAACGGTCCTTCATGGTCATCTCGGAGGGATCCGGAAAACCCCACAGTCCACGCAGCTTCGAGTGGAGCCACTCCGCTGCGGCCTCGGCGGTCTCGATGGCGAGGGCCTGGACAGCGTGGCTCTCGAGAAACTCACCGGCTTCCTTGGCAGCCACCGAGCGTTCGCGCACACCCTCTCCCGAACCCACGACAAAGGCCGCCATCGAATCGCGGACGCCGTTTCGAGGAGGCATCACGAAATCGGCCAGGCAAAGACCACCCTCTTTCTCCTGGCGGCCGAACTCGAAGGCGTGGATCGGCGTCTGCGCTCCAGGCTCGAACACACGGATGAGATTGCCGTCCGGCTCGACCTCGAAGAAACGCCAAACAGCCCGGACCCGCATCCACTCTTCGACCTCATCCATGATCGACGACACCACCGATTGAAGTTTCTCCGCCTTGACGTCGCCCTGGGCCAGCAATTTGCCGAAACTCCCGCGGAGGCCGAGGTGCTTTCCGTACAGCATCTGCGGGTTGATATAGCGCCAGATCTCCCGCACGTCTTCGACCGGCGACCACACGACGCGATCGGGCTGCTGCGCAGGTAGAGGGTCGATGGCGGAAATCACGGCAGACCGCGTTTTTCGTGCACCCAAAGACCGCTTTCCGGCAGGCTGTCGTGTTTCGAGCGCAGGCTCCGGCGCTTCCGCCGTCGGAAACTCTTCACCGCCAGCCAATCGCAGCATGGTGTCCAGGCCGGCCATGGCGTCGCCGCAGTAGATGACCGGGCCGCCGTACTCCGGAGCAATTCGTTCTGCGGTGAAGCGTTTCGAGAGCGCCGCGCCGCCGACAAGAATCGGCACCTCGATGCCCGCCGCCCGGAAATCTCCGACCGTCACAACCATCTGGTGCGCCGACTTGACCAGCAGGCCCGAAAGACCGATGGCATCCGGACGGTGCTCCTGAACGGCCTGAATGAGGGTCTCCGGAATCACCTTGATCCCGAGATCGACCACCTCGAAACCGTTGTTGGCGAAAATGATCTCGACCAGGTTCTTGCCGATGTCGTGGACATCACCCTTGACTGTCGCCAGGATCGCCTTACCGCGGGCGGCCGAGGTTTCGGCGTCCATGAACTGCTCGAGGTGGGAGACCGCCGCCTTCATCGCCTCGGCGCTCTGCAGAACCTCCGCGACAATCAACTCGTTGGCGTTGAAGAGCCTTCCGACCTCGGCCATCCCAGCCATCAGGGGTCCATTGATGATGTCGAGAGGCGCCGTGCCCTCGGCACGCTTGAGGTCGAGATCCTCGATCAACCCGGTGCGGCTTCCATCGATGATGTAGCCGGCAAGGCGCTCGTCGAGGGGCTGCTCGGGACGAACCGCGGCAGCTCGTTTGACGCCTCGAAAGTGATCCGAGATTCGCGCGACCTGGTAGGCGTGGATTGCGGCCCGTTGCCCCCTGTCCTGCCGCCGCCAGTCAGATGGCGCCTCGACAAGCTTCTCGTCGTCAACTTCGCCGGGCTGCGGCGGGCTGTTGAAGAGCAGCGCCTCGGCCATCAGGCGCTCCTCTTCCGGGATGGCCGCATAGCGTTCGAGGCGTTCGGTATTGGCGATCGCGAGGTCGAGACCCGCCCGCGTGCAGAGGTAGAGAAAGACAGAATTGACGATCTCCCGCGCCCGGATCGGCAAACCAAACGACACATTCGAGATTCCGAGGGTCGTGGTGGAAGCGGGGAAGGCCTGCTTGATCAGCCGCAGCCCTTCGATCGTTTCCACCGCACCGCCGATGTAGTTTTCGTCACCGCTCGCCGCCGGAAACACCAGCGGGTCAAAAATGATGTCGGTCCCGGGAATACCGTACTTTTCGGTCAGCAAGCGGTGTCCGCGCCGCGCCACTTCCAGCTTGCGTTCGCGAGTGAAGGCCTGCGCCTGTTCCGGATCCTCGTCGATCGACCCGAAAATCACCGCACCGCCGAAGCGGTGGAGCAGGGGTGCGATCGCGGCGAGGCGATCCTCACCGTCCTCGAGGTTGACCGAATTGATGATCGATTTCCCCTGACAATAACTGAGAGCAACCTCCGTGGCCGCGGCATCGGTCGAGTCGATCATCACCGGCACCTTGACGGCCCGGCCGAGCCGTTCGTAGAAATCGTGGACCGCCTCGGTCTCATCGCCCTCGGTGGTCTGCAGGCAGACGTCGATGATCTGCGCCCCGCCCTTGACCTGCCGGCGCGCGATCTCCACCGCATCGTCCCACTCGCCCGCCGCCACCATCTCACGGAATTTCTTCGAGCCGATGACGTTGGTGCGCTCGCCGACCAGCAGCGGACGGTTGTCTTCGCTCGGCTCGACCAGCTCGATGCCGGAAAATGCGGCCCGCCGGGGTATTTCACGATCGACCGGACGGGGCGTGCGCCCATCCACCATGTCGGCGATGGCCGCAATGTGCTCCGCATTCGTGCCGCAACACCCACCGATGATGTTCAACCAACCGTTGTCGACAAATCGCTCCATCGCCGCGGCCAGGCTCTCCGGCGTCTCCGGGTAGCGGCCGTCCTCATCCGGTAGCCCGGCATTCGGGAAGCACGACACCGCGCACCGCGATCTCTCGTGCACCGTCCTCAGGTGGTCGGTCATGAGATCGGGGCCGGTGGCGCAGTTGAGGCCCACCGCCAGCAACTCTGCGTGCTCGATCGAAGCGAGGAACGCGTCGGCGGCCTGTCCTCCGAGCATGGTGCCGGAGGGCTCGATCGTGCCGGACACCACCACCGGCCGCCGCACACCGGCGTCGGCAAACGCCCCTTCGATTGCGATCAAAGCCGCCTTGGTGTTGCGGGTGTCCTGGCAGGTTTCGACAAAGAAGATATCCGCACCACCCTCGAGCAGGCCCCGCACCTGTTCGCCGAAGGTCCACACCAGTTCCTGGAACGTAATGCCGCCGGTCACCGAGATGGCCCTGGTCGTGGGGCCGATGGAGCCGGCGACGAATCGCGGTTTGCCGGCGGTCGAGAACTCCCGCGCCGCTTTGACAGCCAGCTCCGCGGCCCGCCGGTTGAGGGCCCGCGCCTCATCCTCGAGCCCGTACTCCGACAACACCAACGGCGTTCCGCCGAAGGTGTCGGTTTCGATGATGTCTGCGCCGGCTGCGAGGTACGCGCGATGCACGTCGAGAATCACCTCCGGCCGGGTGCGGACCAGGATCTCGTTACATCCCTCCAGCTCCGGACCCCCGAAATCTCCAGGCCCGAGATCCCTGGACTGCAGCATCGTGCCGGTGGCGCCGTCAAGCACCAGAATGCGCTCGGCCATGGCCGCGCGCAGCTCGTCCGTCCGGTCTGATCCGGCTGCGATGAGGCAATCCTGAGTAGATGTTTCAGACATTGTCAAGCCTCATTAGAACAGAGGTTACGGAGAGAACGAACATAACACCAACCAGTGATCGCGAATTCCTGCGGACGCCCTTCCCGAGAGGAGCCACCCTATGCATTGACCGACAGGAGGCCGGACCGGCTTGGGTGTACGATCCGGACAATGCAAAGATGGCACCTCCGCTGAGCGCGCTCTTCTGCAAGCGCGCTTCTCTTCGCGGGGGGGTGGGTGAGGGAAAATTCCGAATTCCTAATTCCTAATTCCTAATTCCTAATTCCTCATTCCTCATTCCTCATTCCTCATTCCTAGTTCTTGCTCGCCTCATCAATGACCGGGAGAATCGCCTGCGGTTGTTTGAAGGGTGCAATGAGGTACGCGCCGGCTGCGCGTCCCGGCGCCTCGCCCAGCATCTTCACCGCCCTTTCGAATCCAACCTGCGCGGCGTCTCCACCGGCAGCTTCCATGGCCGCCAACAGATCCCCGGGCACCAGGATTCCCGGCACCTCGTGGTGGAGGCGCAACGCCATTTTCGAAGATCGCAGCGGCCACACGGCGATCAGCGTCGGAATCGGCAGCTCTCCGCCGAAGATCTCGAGGAAATCGTCCCACGCCGTCCAGTCGAAAAAGACCTGGCTCATCGCGAAGTGGGCGCCGTTGTCCACCTTCCGCCGCAAGCGGTCCGCCTCCTTCCGCGGATCGTCGGCAGCGGGGTTCACGGCCACGCCGACCAGGAATCCCGGAGGGTCGCCGATGCGGTTGCCGGCGCAATCGAATCCCTCGGCGAGCCGCGACAGTGAGCGCACCAGCTCGAAGATGTCGACGTGAAAAACGTCGTGCACCCCTGGGAAATCGCCGAGCTGGGATGGATCGCCGGTGATGGCGAGCACATTGCGGATACCGCCTCGCCAGGCTCCCAGAAGCTGGGACTGCAACCCCATCAGGCTGGCGTCGCGCGGCGTGATGTGGGGTACCGCCTCGAGGCCAGTGCGTCGCTGAACGAGCTGGCCTAGGAACAACGGGTCCATCCGCAACCGCGCCAACGGGTTGGAGTTGATGTCCACCCCGTCGACGTGCGGGTGGGCGGCGATTGCCGTGGACGCTTCGAGCAGCGCATCGACGTTGGTGCCCTTGGGTGGATCGAGCTGGACCAGGCGCACGAATGCCCCCTGCTCGAGCTTGGCTGCCAGAGTCGATGACGGCTGCACCGGTTTCGGTTTCGGCGCACTCTCCACCACGGCCACGGATGCAGCCGAGCGCCGTTCGGGGACCAGGCCCCTGACAGCATCGGCGATGACCCGAGTGTGCTCGATGCCGGTACCGCAACACCCTCCCACGACGGCGGCGCCGAGACCGACGACCTGGCGGGCGAACTGACCGAGATAGCTCGGGGTTGTCGGCGGGATGAGAATTCGTCCTTCGCGCCGCACCAGGGTGCCCGCGTTCGGAGAAGCCGCCAGCGGCACCTTTACCTGACGCACATGCCGCAGGATCTCGAGAGCGCCCATCGGTCCGGGCGAACAGTTGACCCCGACCGCGACCAGATCGAGCTCGGCCAACTCGTCAAGCAATTCCGCTTGTTCCTTGTAGGGATGCGGGGGCCGCTCGTGGGCGAAGGTCATCATGCCGATGAGCGGCAGATCGGTCACGCCGCGAATCGCAGCCACCGCCGCGGCCATCTCGTCGACGCGGAAAAAGGTCTCGAGGATCAGGAGATCGGCGCCGCGTCCCGCAAGAATCGCCGCCTGCTCGGCATGGGCCTGCGGAATCACCGCCCGTCCCTCGGGCTCATCGAGATCCAGCACCCCGGCGAGCGGAGCGATCGAACCGCCAATCAAAACATCGCGGCCCGAGATCTCCCGTGCTTCGCGCGCCAACTTGACCGCGTTGGCGTTCACCGCCTCCGTGAGGTCTCCGCATTTTGCACGATCCAGCCGCGGCCGCGACGAGCCGAAGGTGGCGGTCTCGATGAGCTCCGCACCGGCTTCGATGTAGGCGAGATGTATGTCGAGCACAGTCTGCGGATGTTCGTGGCTGGCAACGTCCATCCTCGAATCTTCGGGCAGGCGCTGCAGCAGCTCCGAGCCCATGGCTCCGTCCATGACGACGACATGGTCGGCGAGTCGTTTCCTCAGCTTCTCGGTGTTCATCGTCCGGCCCCGCCGTCCGCCAACTGGCTCAGCCGTTCGTCCAGGCCTCCGCTCTTTGCAGATTCGAGAAAGTCGTCGAGACTCCCCTGCGCAAGGAATGGTAGGGCGGAATTCGGTGGCTGGTCTCCGCCGTCGGCGATCCAGTAGCCGGCGATGCCGACCCCTGCAGCCTGCTCCACATCCCAGTCCCAGTTGTCACCAACCATCACGCACTCGCCCGGTTGGCGTCCGAGAGCGGAGAGGATTTCCCGGTAGTAGGCCGGATGGGATTTTGTGGCGTGGCTGTTCTCATACGTGGTCACGAGATCGAAGTCAAAACGATCGACACCGACCGCCCCCCACTCCATCCGCTGCTCGATCGCGGTTTGCGGAAAGAGCGGATTCGTGGCGATCACCACCTGCAATCCGCACTCCTTCGCCCACTCCACGATCCACGGCGCCGCAGCCCGGGGCTGCGTCAGAGGTTGCAGTTTCGGAAACGCTCTCCGATAGAAATCCTCGAGGACAGGCTCGAGTTCGTGGCGGGCCACATCGAAGGAGGGATAGAACGCCTCGGAAAACACCTCCTCATTGGTCGGGCCCGAACCATCATTGGTGGTCATCTTTCGAGTGGCTGACAGCAGTTGAGCGATGAAAAACTCACCGGGCACCATGTGGGACACGAAATCCTTCAACGCACCAAAGTACGCCGGGATGAATGTATCCATCGGATTCCCCAGCAGCGTGTCGTCGAGATCGAGCAGGAGGGCTTTGAAGCCGGAAGATGTCATCGGGGGAGTATAGCGAGATGAATTAGGAATGAGGAATGAGGAATTAGGAATGCCACCCACCCATCCAATCCGGAATTCGGAATTCGGAATTCGGAATTTCCAGCCCGCCCACCCGTTTCGAAGTTTGAGGATTTTCGATTTCTGAATTCTTCGAGATTTCCTGAAATCCACGCTCATCCACGCGGAATTGGCCGCCGCGCAGAAGAGCGCGTTGATCGGACGTGCCATTTCTCGCATTGTTCGGGACGTCGGTGAGCGCACCCCTTGGTCGGTCAATGCGAAGAGTGGCTCCTCTCGGGAAGTCGCCAGCAGAAGAGCACGATCAAACGATGGAGCGCCATGCCGATGTCCGCGGTCAGCGGTGCATCGCCATTCGGGATCGGGATCGGGATCGGAGACGAGCCGTGGCACAATCAGGGCGTGACGACGATCTGGTTATTGGCTCCGTTATGCGCGTTGGTGGCGGCGGCGTACGCGGCGGTGGGACTGGGTGGCGGCACCGGCTACCTGGCATTGATGACGCTCTTCGGAATGGACACCGAGTCGATGCCGTCCACCGCCCTGCTGCTCAACGTGGTGGTCACGGGTGCGGCGTTGCTCCGTTTCGGTCTCGCCGGCAGGTTGAAGTGGCGATTGTTGCTCCCGTTCCTGATCATCGCCATTCCGGCGGCGTTCGCGGGCGGGTTGATCGTGGCGCCGCGCCGCCTGTTCATGGCGGTGCTCGCGGTGGGTCTGGTCGCCGCCGCAGCCGCGATGCTGCGCTCCGCTGCCTCACCCGACAATCCTGAACCTCCCGACACCCTCCGGTTATGGCTGGTCGCAATCCCCGCAGGTCTGGTCATCGGAATCGCCTCCGGCTTTCTCGGCATCGGCGGCGGGATTTTCCTCGGACCCCTGGTCCTTCTTCTCGGCTGGGCCGCGCCCCGTGAAGTCGCGGCGATGAGTTCGGCCACCGTCTTCACGCTGTCGGTGGCAGGACTGGCCGCGCACGGGCTTCGCGGCTCCGTCGATATCCACATCGCCGGCCCGCTGGCCGTCGCCGTCCTCATCGGCGGGCTCGCAGGCGCCCATCTGGCGGAGACCCGTTTATCGGCCGCCGCGTTGAAGCGTCTCTTTGCCGTGATCATTCTGATCGCCGCCGCCCGCGCCGCATTCTCCGCGATCGCGTAGAATGCCCCCTCGACTTTGGATCATACGAGGCAGGAATGACTGACGATCATCAACACAGAACGAAGATTGCGATCCTCACGAGCGGCGGCGACGCCCCGGGGATGAACGCAACCCTTCGCGCGGCTGTGCGAAGCGCCCTTGACGCCGGAGCCGGGGTGACGGCCATCAGCGAGGGATATCGCGGATTGGTTGACGGCGGCGACAATTTCAAGGAAATGAACTGGGACAGCGTCGGCGGCATCATGCACAAGGGCGGAACGGTCATCGGTACGGCACGGTGTGACGAATTCCGTACCCGTGAGGGACGCCTGCAAGCTGCACAGCACCTCGTGGAACGGGGCATCGACCGCCTCATCGTCATCGGCGGTGACGGCAGCCTGACCGCCGCCGATATATTCCACCATGAATGGTTGGGCCTCGTGTCCGAATTGGTGGAACAGGGCCGGATCAGCGCCGAGATCGCCGAACGGCACCCGTACCTGGCGCTCGCCGGGCTCGGCGCCTCGATCGACAACGACATGTTCGGCACCGATATGTCGATCGGGGCCGACACCGCCCTCCACCGCATCACCGAGGCGGTTGACGGCATCGGTGCGACGGCGGCGAGCCACCAGCGGACCTTCGTCGTCGAGGTCATGGGCCGGCATTGCGGATACCTGGCGTTGATGAGCGCCATGGCCACCGGCGCCGACGCAGCCATCATCCCGGAGACGCCGCCTTCAGCCGGACGCCTGGGAGGATATCCTCTGCAAACGCCTTCGCGCCG
This sequence comes from Candidatus Sulfomarinibacteraceae bacterium, assembly GCA_963769215.1. Taxonomy (GTDB): domain Bacteria; phylum Acidobacteriota; class Thermoanaerobaculia; order Thermoanaerobaculales; family Sulfomarinibacteraceae; genus Sulfomarinibacter. The sequence goes on from CAVYKX010000005.1 coordinate 142,120, forward strand.
GTCGGAACGCGGGCCGACGCGACAGCATCGTGATCCTCGCCGAAGGGGCGGTCGACAGTCGGGGCCGGCTCATTACCTCGGACTACGTCAAGAATGCGCTCGAGGAGCGCATGGAGGAGGATGTCCGCGTCACCATCCTGGGCCACGTTCAGCGCGGCGGGGCACCCAGCGCCTACGACCGCCTCATGGGGACATTGCTTGGTCAGGCGGCCGTCATCGACGTCTTGAACGCCACCGCCGACACACCGCCACAGCTGGTCGGAATGCGCCACAACCGAATCACCCGCTATCCGCTGACCGAGTGTGTCGAGGAAACTCGGGCGGTTGCGGCGGCGATCGAGGCTAACGACGCCAACGAGGCCCTACGGCTGCGCGGCGGCAGTTTCTCCGACAACCTCGACACCTTCCAGACCCTCCTGCGATCGCTTCCAAACCCGCCGAGCCCCGATCAGAAGCGTTTGCGGTTGGCGGTGCTGTTCTCCGGCGGTCCCGCGCCGGGAATGAACACCGCGGCGCGCGCCGCGATTCGCCTGGGTCTCGACGAGGGCCACGAAATGCTCGGCGTGCACAGCGGGTTCCAGGGCCTCATCGACGGGAAGGTCGAAGAGCTCGGATGGATGAGCGTTCGCGGCTGGACCACCGCCGGCGGTTGCGAGCTCGGCGTGAATCGCAAGATCCCTCGCGGCAAGGATTTCTACACGATCGCCCGCAACATGGAAGACCTCCGAATCGACGGCCTCCTGATGATCGGCGGCTGGTCGGGCTATGACTCCTGTCTCCGGCTGGCGCTGAAACGTGAGGCGTTCCCCGCCTTCAACATTCCGATCGTCTGCCTGCCGGCGACGATCAACAACAACCTTCCGGGTTCCGAGCTCTCGGTTGGGGCGGACACTGCGCTCAACGCCATCATCGAGGCAGTCGACAAGATCAAACAGTCTGCAGTGGCATCCCGCCGGTGTTTTGTGGTCGAGGTCATGGGCCGCTACTGCGGCTACCTGGCGCTGATGGCCGGGCTTGCCAGCGGCGCCGAACGCGTTTACCTCAACGAGGAAGGCGTGACCATCGCCGATCTTCAAGCCGACGTCGAAGGCCTCATCGCCAGCTTCAGGGGCGGGAAACGACTCGGGCTGATGATCCGAAACGAACAGGCCAACCCGTGCTACAACACCCAGTTCATGGTCTCGCTCTTCGAGGAGGAGGGTTCGGAACTCTTCGAGGTTCGGCAGGCGATCCTCGGCCACCTGCAGCAGGGGGGAAACCCCACTCCATTCGACCGCATCCTCGGCACCCGCCTCGCCAAGCGATGCGTCGAACGCCTGATCGACGAGGCCGAGTCCAAGAAATTTGGAGCGTCGGCCATCGGCCTCACAGACGGCAAGGTGGAATTCTCCGAGCTCGAGGATTTGAAACGCCAAGTGGACTCCGAGTACCAGCGGCCGAAGCGGCAGTGGTGGATGGAGCTTCGCCCGATCGCAAAGCTGTTGGCTCAGGCGGGACCGAGCGAGAATTCTTAATTTCGGATTTCGGATTTCGGATTTCGGATTTTCCGCCCGACCCGATCTGAGCTGTCATCCCAGAGTTGGAAGCGCGTTCAGAAGAGCCGTTGTCGAGTGGCATCCACGAACTGGCGTGATCACGCGGAGTTGCCAACGTTCTCGCATTGTACCGAACGCGGATCCTTCCACTCGGCGCGTCATGGACGGCCTGGTCGGTCAATGCGACGAGTGGCTCTTCCCGGCGGAAGCGCGTTCGGCGAATCGCAATTGTCCTCATGCACTGAAATTCCTCATTCCTAATTCCTCCATTCCTACATTCCTAATTCGACTAGACTGTTTCCTTCCATGGAGGTCATATGAAGCATATCGTCACTGTCGCTCTAATCTTCGTCTTGCTTGCTTGCGGGGCGCTAATGAAGATCACCAGCCCCCGTCGCCATCGAGGCGACCCACTCGAATTGAGGGTCCCGGGCGTCGTTGCAGCAACGGACGGAGAACCGATCGCATACACCGTCGACGGCGAGCGGCTCGCCCGCCCTCGTCTTCATCCACGGCTGGATGTGCGACCAGAGCTACTGGTCGGAACAGGTCGGGCCGTTCAGCGCGGACCACCTGGTCGTAACCATCGACCTTCCCGGTCACGGCGATTCGGGGATGACTCGGGACGACTGGGACATGGTGGCACTCGGCGGCGACGTCCGGTCGGTCGTCGAGCACCTCGATCTCTCCGAGGTCATCATGATCGGCCACTCCATGGGCGGTCCGGTCGCCCTCGAGACAGCCAGGTTGATGCCCGACCGGGTGATCGGCGTCATCGGTGTCGACGCCCTCCACGACTTCAGCTTTCGCTACGAGCCGGGCGAATTCGAGGCCATGGCTGCGGCCTTTGAAGCCGATTTCGCAGGCACGATGGATCAGTTCGTTGCCAGCATGTTCCACGATGGCGCCGACCCTGATCTGATCGCCGCCATCCGCGACCAACATGGCCGAGGGGCCGCCCGAGGTCGGCGTCGATCTCTTGGTCGATTTCGAGGATTACGACATGGTTGCCGCGGTCAACGCGATCGACGTGCCGATCTACTCGATCAACGCCGATCTGTGGCCGACCGATGTCGACGCAAACCGCGCCATCCACGCCGATTACGACGCCGTGATCGTCGCCGACGTCGGGCACTTCCTGATGATGGACGCGCCGGAGGAGTTCAATCAGGCGCTCGAAGATGTGATCGCAAGATCTGGCCGGGACGACACCGCAGTAGGTGGCGATCTCAGATCTCGGATTTCGGATTTCGGATTTCGGATTTTAGATTTTGGATTTCCGCCCACCCACCCATCAGTGACCGCAGATCACGCAGATAAACGC
>CAVYKX010000006.1:0-41188 GCA_963769215.1 Candidatus Sulfomarinibacteraceae bacterium
TTGATGAACATGTTGACGCCGACGATGGGGTACTCGCCGGTGTGCTTGAGGCGCTCGTAGTGGAGGATCTCCTCCTGGATCTTGCCGCGCTGGTACATGGTCTCCATGGCGCCGAGCACGTCGCCGCGCTCGGACAGGCGCTCGAACTCCTCGAGCACCGCCTCCTCGACCATGTCGGTCAGCCACTCGACGATGTGCGAGCCCTGGAAGGGGTTCTCGTTCTTGAGCAGGCCGAACTCCATGGCGTTGATCAGCTGGATGGCCAGGGCGCGGCGCACGGACTCCTCGGTGGGGGTGGTGATGGCCTCGTCGTAGGCGTTGGTGTGGAGCGAGTTGCAGTTGTCGGCCATGGCCAGCAGGCCCTGCAGGGTGGTGCGGATGTCGTTGAAGTCGATCTCCTGGGCGTGCAGCGAGCGGCCCGAGGTCTGGATGTGGTACTTGAGCTTCTGCGAGCGCTCGTTGCCGCCGTAGCGGTTGCGGATGGCGATCGACCAGATGCGCCGCGCCACCCGGCCGATGACGGTGTACTCGGGGTCCATGCCGTTGGAGAAGAAGAAGCTCAGGTTGGGGGCGAAGTCGTCGATGTGCATGCCGCGGGCGAGGTAGGTCTCGACGTAGGTGAAGCCGTTGGCCAGGGTGAAGGCGAGCTGCGAGATCGGGTTGGCCCCGGCCTCGGCGATGTGGTAGCCGGAGATGGACACCGAGTAGAAGTTGTGCACCTCGCGGTCGCAGAAGAGCTGCTGGATGTCGCCCATCATGCGCAGCGCGAACTCGGTGGAGAAGATGCAGGTGTTCTGGGCCTGGTCCTCCTTGAGGATGTCGGCCTGGACGGTGCCGCGGATGACCTGCATGGTGGCGTCGAGGATCTCGTCCCACTCGCCGTCTTCGAGCAGGGGCTCGAGGGCCTCCCAGTCCTTGCCGTCGACCAGCGGCTGGAAGGCGGCCTCGGGCGGGGCCTCGAGCCGGCCGGTCTCGATCAGCCGCTTGCGCGCCTGCTGGCGGGCGGCGGCGTTGAAGAACATGGCCAGCATCATCGGCGCCGGGCCGTTGATGGTCATGCGAGACCGAGGTCGTGGGGTCGCAGAGGTCGAAGCCGGCGTAGAGCTGCTCCACGTCCTCGACGGTGCAGATCGAGACCCCGGCCTCGCCGACCTTGCCGTAGATGTCGGGGCGGGTGTCGGGGTCCTCGCCGTAGAGGGTGACCGAGTCGAAGGCGGTGGAGAGGCGGGTTGGCGGGCTGGCCGTCGGCGAGGAGGTGGAAGCGCTCGTTGGTGCGCTCGGGGCCGCCCTCGCCGGCGAACATCCGGGTCGGCAGCTCGGCGGTGCGTTTGAGGGGGAAGACCCCCGCGGTGTAGGGGAAGGCGCCGGGGACGTTCTCCAGGAACAGGTAGCGGAGGATGCCGGGCCAGGTCTGCCACTCGGGCAGCTGGACCTTGGGCACCTCGGTGCCGGCGAGCGATGGTCGGAGGTCAGGGGGACGCGGATCTCCTTGCCGCGCACGGTGTAGGTGAACTCTCTGCCGGCGTAGTCGCGCCGGATCTTGGGCCAGGCGGCGATGCAGCTCGCGCGAGTCGTAGTCGAGCTCGTGGGCGAGGCGCCGGATCTCGGCGTCGATGTCGGCCGAACTGCGGTCTCGCGGGTGACCTCGGCGGCGGTGAGCTCCTCGAAGAGGTTCCACAGGTCCTCAGGCTGAGCCGTCGCCGTCGCGGGCCGACAGGATGGCGCGCGCGCCGACCAGCTGGTAGAGCTGGGCCGCGACCTTGATCTGGTCGGTCGCCCAGCTCTTGTAGTCGCGCACGGTGTGGGCGATGTCGCGCAGGTAGCCGGCGCGGTCGCCGGGGATCACCGGGTGGCGCTGGGGCTCGCCGGCGGGCTCGGCGGCGGTGCCTTCGAGCGACCAGCTGGTCGCCGAACTTCTCGGCCAGGCCGCGCACCAGCCCCTGGTAGAGGGCGTTGACGCCGTGGTCGTGGAACTGGCTGGCGATGGTGCCGAAGACCGGCAGCTCCTCGTCGGGCGGGCCGTCGAAGAGCTCGTGGCAGCGGCGGTACTGCTTGCGCACGTCGCGCAGGGCGTCGAGCGCCTTGGGCCGGTCGAACTTGTTGATGGCCACGAAGTCGGCGTAGTCGAGCATGTCGATCTTCTCGAGCTGCATGGCGGCGCCGTACTCGGGGGTCATGACGTAGAGCGAGAGGTCGGAGATGTCGACGATCTCGGAGTCGGCCTGGCCGATGCCCGAGGACTCGACGATGATCAGGTCGAAGCCCGCCGCCTGGCAGACGGCGATGGAGTCCTCGATGTTCGCGGAGAGGGCGCGGTGGGCCTGGCGGGTGGCCAGCGAGCGCATGAAGACGCGGTCGGAGCCGAGGGAGTTGAGGCGGATGCGGTCGCCGAGCAGGGCGCCGCCGGTCTTTCGCTTGGTGGGGTCGACCGAGAGGATGGCGATGGTGCGGTCGGGGAAGTCGGCGAGGAAGCGGAGCACCAGCTCGTCGGTGAGCGAGGACTTGCCGGCGCCGCCGGTGCCGGTGATGCCGAGGACCGGGGCGGGGTTCTCGCGCTCGGGGATCTCGACCTCGAGGCCTTCTTCGACGCGGGTGATGGCGCGGGCCACCGCCAGCCAGCGGTCGGTGAGGGGCCGAGCTGGCCGGTCGGCGTCCATCTGATGCCGGGTCGAAGTCGGCGCCCTCGATCATGTGGTCGATCATCCCGTCGAGGCCCATCGTTGCGGCCGTCCTCGGGGGAGAAGATCTTGGCCACGCCGTAGGCCTCGAGCTCGGCGATCTCGCGCGGGACGATCACCCCGCCGCCGCCGCCGAAGACCTTGATGTGCTCGGCGCCGCGTTCCTTGAGCAGGTCGACCATGTACTTGAAGAACTCGATGTGGCCGCCCTGGTAGGACGAGACCGCGATGCCCTGGGCGTCCTCCTGGACGGCGGCGTCGACGATCTCGTCCACCGAGCGGTTGTGGCCGAGGTGGATCACCTCGGCGCCGTGCGCCTGCAGGATGCGGCGCATGATGTTGATGGCCGCATCGTGGCCGTCGAAGAGCGACGCCGCGGTGACGAAGCGCACCTTGTTTTTCGCTTGATAGCGATTGGATGTGGACATTGGCCTCCCCGCGGCGGAGTTGCCATTGATGATAGCAGGGCGGACCCGCCCAGCCCGCCCAATGAGGAATTAGGAATGAGGAATTAGGAATGCCGCGCGTCCATCAGCCCATTTCGGATTTCGAATTTCGGAATTCGGAATTCCCGCCCACCCAACCGTCCGCACACCCGCCTCGATACGGATGAATCCGGGTCAGAGCAACAGGCGAGAAAAATGGACAAGCGGCCATTCACCTCGCGATACATGGTGGACGACAGTGCCGCTGTGGCTGCGTCCGTTTCACGATATCTTCAGCTATGGTCTGGCGTTCTTTCTCTTCGCCTAGGCGCGGATGGTGAAATACACGAGCAGGATAGAGATCGTCGGGCGGGAGCGGATCGAAGAAAGTTCGAACCACATCTATTGCTACTGGCACGTTTTCAGCCCGTTGGTATTGAGCGCGTTCGTGCGAAAGCGGACGCCACGTGTGGATGCAGCACCCGGGCTGGCTGAATAAACACATGCAGATGGTGGTGCGGCTCTTCGGGGTGGAGGTCGTGCCGGGCTCGACCGGGCACGGCGGGCGGGAGGCGGCAGACGAGATCGTCGAGCATCTCAAGCAGGGGTACTCGACGGTTGTGTTCCCGATGCGCCGCGCGGCCCGAGCTGCGTGCTGAAGGACGGGGTGCTGCACATGTCGCTGAAGAGCGGAGTGCCGATCGCGCCGGTGCGGTTTTCGATCGCTCGGTACTTGGAGCTGAGAGGTTGGGATCGCAAGCGGATGCCGTATGCCGTTCAATCGCATCCGCGTGGAGTTCAACGAGCCGATCCAGGTGACGGAGGAGAACTTCGAGGAGGCATCCGCCGGCCCGCCCAGACCATGTCATCGCGAGCGAGGCGATTCCTTCACTCTGTCATCCCGAGCGAGTCCTACGAGTCGAGGGATCCCCCGAATTCGGAGACAGGTCTGATTGCCGGCACTCTCCTGTAGGAGGGGATCCCTCGACTCGGCCGTCGGACGGCCTCGGTCGGGATGACAAAGAACTGGGCAGCCTCCGCTCGGGATGAAAGGGGGGCCGCGTATATGCCGCCCCTTTCTCCGGGACAACGGTGGTTCAGTTTTCCTGCCGTTGTTTGGCGGCTTCGGCGGCGGACATGGGTTGGCCGGGCGTTTTCTCAGCGGCTTCCCACCACCCGGGGAATTTTTCGTCCGCGAGGGTCTTGAGGTCTTCCTGGGTCATCGACTTGAGCTGCTTCAGTCGTGTCTCTGCGCTCTCGCGTCCGGCGAAGACCTCCGTCCAGATCGATCATTTGGGGTCCTTGCCACCATCCCACCCGTCTTTCCCAGTGGGCGCTCACGAAAAGCCTGAGAGTTTGATCGCTGAGGACGGAGATCTTGTATCGAACTGGTACTGGAGTGGGTGTAGGTGGGGGAGTCGGTGTCGGTGTTCTCTTCATCGCCTTCACGCACTCCGCGTCTGCCGCTGTATTCCACAGAGCATCGACTGCCTCGAGGGCGATGGGATCCACCTCAACCCGTGCGGCCTTTTCTATGGCCGCGGTGGTGCCTCCCAGCCCGAGATGTCGGAGGGCGTCGGCGGCGGCTGCCCGGACCTGGGGTGATGGATCCTCCAGCGCGGTGTAGATCGTGCCGGATCCAATCTTGGCGAGGCACCTGATTACCTGGACGCGAAGCGCTGGATCTTCGTTTTTGAGGACCTGTGCAACCTGGTAACTGGCGGGGCTTCCCGCCCGGCCCATCCCGCCGATCAGCGACAGGGTGGAGGTCGGGAAATCGTCGAAGAGGTTCTCGAAGATCGTTTTGGCCAGGTCGTCGGGGGGATTCGGCAGCCTCGACAATGCGCCGTAGGTCGAGATTCGCCGCTCGTCGTTGATCTCGCCGTGTTCAAGACGCCACTCCAGCACGTCGAGGATTCCCGCACGGAGCTTCGCGGAGGTGTCCGGACTGCGGGCGATGTCTGCAAGCGATGAGGCGGCTGTCGCAGCGACGCGAGGCGACGGATCATTGAAGAACATACCGGCCAGGGGCTTCGCGCCCTCCGGATACTGGAGCACGCCGAGGCCGCGCGCGCGCGCCCTCGCGAACCGCGGCGGAATCGTCGTGGGCGGCGCTCGATCAACCGTTGCAGGACGGATTCCGGGTCGGGCGCCACCATCGCGAGGGCATAAGCGGCGGCTCCGCGGACACCGGGGTCCCGGTCATTGGCCAAAACGGCCTCCAGGGTCGATCGGGCGCCCGCCGCCTCGAAGCGGAAGCAGCCGAGGTCTTCGGCCGCCTGGCGGCGGTCTGCGGCGTCCGGGAAGAGATCCTCGGTGGGGAGGAGGGCTTGTATTTGCTGGGCGATGGTTGGGCCGGGGCTTGTCATACGGACGCTGCGGCCGGACGGCCGGAGGCGAACGCCCTCGACCGCGTGGCTGAAATCGAGCTGCCACACGGCCACCAGGTCGCCGTTGGGCATCGCGACGGCGCGCGGCATGTGGCGGTCGCGGCAGGTGGCCGGGCGGATTGTGGTTGGTGTCGATAGTGGTTGCTCGTCGGGAGTGAAACTGCGCGAATGAATGACTGTGCCGACCCAGGGATCTTCGGTCTTCGAAGACCAGAGCCCGTTGATGGTCTTGTCGGTGGTGATGACGACCGATGGCTGGCTCTCCGCGCCGAGGGAGGTCGTGCCGGCCTCGACTTCAGGGCCGATGTTGCCTTCGGCGTCCGCATACCGGACCAGGATCTTCGAGTGGTCGGACTTCGCCCGGCGATCGTGCCACGCAACGGCGTAGGATCCGTCTGCAGCCACCGAGAGCGTCGGAGCCGAGGCGAGACCTTCGCCTGAGCTGATGAGAACCGGTTCGCCCGTCCTTTGGCCTTCGCCGTCGAATCGTTGACCCCAGATGATCCCGCGCTCTCTCCTGGTGTCGATCAGGGCGCCCTGCTGCCACACAACACGAAGTTGCCGCCGGCGTCGTGGTCGACGGCGGGAAAGAAGTGGGCGAGCTCGGGGTCGCTGTTGACGCGGAACGGTGCGCCCAGGGGTTTCCCGTCAGCGTCGAATCGACGGAGGATGATGTTCGAGTTGTTGCACCGCTGGGCGCCGTTGTCCTGCCACACCAGGACGAACGACCCGTCGTGCGCGATCGAGATTTCGGGGCCGCCGAAACGCCAATCGCGGACTCCCAGTTCCGACGTGTGGAGGCGTTCGGTGTTGATCCGAAGTTCCTTGCCCCGGGGGCTGCCGTCGGGTGCGAATCGGCGTGCCCAAATGGTTCGTCGGTCGAGACCTTCGGATGCGCCACCTTCCCACACCACCACGAAGGAGCCGTCGCGGGCCACGTCGACGGCGGGGTTGCGGGCGTTATCGCCGGGGAGGAGGTCGACGCGGGTGCTGCCGCCGACAGGTTCGCCATCGGGGGCGAATCGCTGGAAGCGGATGGTGTTGAGCGGTCGGGCGGAGTCAGGAAAATGCTCGCGCCAGACGACGACAAGGCCGCCATTGGCGTCGGCGGCGACATCCGGCTGACCCTGCTCACCCCTGGATGGAGGGAGGCGGAACTCGGCGAAAGAAGGGATTGCGATGTCAGCAGCAACGATCCCGCGAACAGGGCGCGGGTCGTGAGGCTCCCCGGCGTTGGCTGTTGCAGCATCTTCTGTTCATTCTACGGTGGCGGGAAGGGGAGTGTTGGAGGGGGAAGGGTGAATTCGGAATTCGGAATCCCGCCCGCCCGCCCGCCCACCCCGCCCGGATGCCAGATTCCCGATACCGGATCCCAGATCCGCCCACCCACCCAGACCATGTCATCCCGAGCGAGGCTGCGTTCGACCCCGAGTCGAGGGGGTCCCCCTGAAATAGGAGACAGGTCTGATTGCCGACACTCTCCTGTAGAGGGGATCCCTCCACTCGGCCGTCGGACGGCCTCGGTCGGGATGACAGAGAACTGGGCATCCTCCGCTCGGGATGAAAGGGGGGGGGGACAGGGTGCCGCCCGTGCAACTGGCGTTTCGCGGGGCGGATCTGTGCGGAGGAGAACTTCGAGGAGGCGAGGGAGAGGTTGAGGAAGGCGCTCGGGGTGCCGGATTCACAAGCCCGGCCGACGAATTAGGAATTAGGAATTAGGAATTAGGAATGAGGAATGCCGCCCGCCAGCCCCGATGATCCCTCCGCTCGCGCCCTTTGGGACCTCGGTCGGGATGCCAAATAGACTGTCATCCCGAGCGAAGGCGGAACGAAGTGCAGCCGTAGTCGAAGGATCCCCTGAAATAGGAGACAGGTCTGATTGCCGACACTCTCCTGTAGGAGGGGATCCCTCCACTCGGCCGTCCCCGTCTTCGACTCGGCAGCTTCGGCCGTGACGAAGGGACAGGTCCTCGGTCGGGACTGAATCTACAGTGGGGCGGGACAGGTCCCGCCCTCGTCGGGATCGGGGACGGCGTACAATGAGGGTTCGGAGGCGCGCGAGGATGACGGTGGACATCGAACGCGGGATTCGCTGGGAACCGCCCACCGGTTGGCGTCGCATCACGACGATCGACGCCCACACGGCGGGGGAGCCTCTCCGCGTGATCCTGTCCGGTTTTCCCGAGATCGAGGGTGAGACGATCCTTGAACGCCGCCGCTTCGTGTGCGAACACCACGACGCCCTGCGCACCGCACTGATGTTGGAGCCGCGCGGCCACGCCGATATGTACGGATGCCTGGTGCTTCCGCCGGTGACCGAGACCGCCGATTTCGGTGTGCTCTTCCTCCACAACGAGGGCTACTCGACGATGTGCGGCCACGGAATCATTGCGGTCACCAAGGTGGTGCTCGAGGCAGGGATGCTGCCGATGAGCGAACCCGAGACCGTCATCCGAATCGACACCCCGGCCGGTCTGGTGACCGCCCGCGCAAAGATCAACAACGGCCGGGTGGGGAATATCGCTTTCGCCAACGTGCCGTCGTTCGTGCTCCTGCGCGATCGAACGGTGGTTGTTCCGGGTCTCGGCGCAGTGAACTACGACGTGGCATACGGCGGCGCCTTCTATGCATTTGTCGAGTCGACGGAGGTCGGTTTGACCCTCGGGCCGGAGTCCTTCCGTCCGCTGATCGAGAAGGGCATGGCGATCAAGCGCGCGGTGATGGCGAGCGAGACGATCGAGCACCCATTCGAAGAGGACCTCGGTTTTCTCTACGGCACGATCTTCACGGGGCCGCCGCTGTCGAAGGGCGCGGACTCGCGAAACGTCTGCGTCTTCGCCGAGGGCGAGGTGGACCGGTCTCCGACCGGCACCGGAGTCAGCGCCCGTGCGGCGATTCACCTGGCGCGGGGCGAGCTCGCGGTGGGCGAATCGATGGTCATCGAAAGCATCATCGGCAGCCGGTTCCGCGTTACTCCGCTGTCAGAGACTGAGTTCGGACCGCACGCGGCGGTGATTCCCGAGGTCGAAGGAACCGCGTCGATCACCGGCCGCCACGAATTCGTGATCGATCCCGACGACCAGCTCGGAGAAGGGTTCATTCTGCGATGAGCGGTACGCTGCTTTTCCTGTCGGCGGCGGAGGTTTCGCAGACGCTTGTCGATGGAAACGGCGATCCCCGCCGTGCGCGGCGCGTTTGTCCAGCTGTCGAGGGGCCTTGCGGATGTCCCGGTGAGGACCCATCTGGCGCTCGAGGGCCAGGGCGGAGCGCTCTTCATGCCGGTTTACCTCTCGCGGATGTCGTGGCTGGGGATCAAGGTGGTGACCGTCGTGCCCGAAAACCAGGATCGCGGCCTGCCCACAACCCAGGCGCTGATGGCGGTTTTCGACGCCGAGACGGGCCGTGCCGAGGCCGTGATGGATGCCGAGGTGCTCACCGCGGTCCGGACCGGCGCAGCCTCCGGTGTGGCGACGGATGCGCTGGCCCGCGTGGATGCTTCGGTGGCTGCAATCATCGGGGCGGGCATCCAGGGGCGGCGGCAGCTCGAGGCGATTTGCTGCGTGCGGGCGATCGAGCAGGCGCTGGTCTACGATCGGGAACGCCTCGCCGCCGAGATGTTCGCGGCCGAAATGAACGACCGGCTTCACATCCCGGTGCGCGTGTTGGACGATCCTTCCGGCGTCCGCGGCGCCGATATCATCTGCACCGCCACCTCGAGCGTGGACCCGGTGCTGGCGGACGAGGATATTTCACCGGGCACCCACATCAATGCGATCGGCGCCTACCGCCCGGACACCCGGGAGATCCCGGGCGAGACGGTGGCGCGCGCCCACCTCGTGGTCGATTCCCGCGAGGCCTACCTGGAGGAGGCGGGCGAGCTGGTGCTGGCGTTGGACGAGGGGCTGCTGGCCGATGGCTTCATCCCCGATGAGATCGGGCAGGTGGTGATGGGGAGCGAGCCGGGCCGCAAGAACGACCTCGAGATCACGCTCTTCAAGTCGGTCGGCAACGCCGTTCAGGATCTGGCGGTGGCCACGGTGGTTCTCGAGGAAGCGCGGCGGCTGGGCCTTGGAACGGGCGTCGAGCTGTGATCAGATTATTTTTCGAGGAGGTCGGTGAGTGAAGACAACACTGGTCATTCTGGCCGCCGGGGTGGGTTCACGCTACGGCGGCCTCAAACAACTCGATCCGGTGGGGCCCGGTGGTGCTGCGCTGATGGACTACACGATCTACGACGCCATCCAGGCCGGTTATGACCGGGTGTTGTTGGTGATCCGTCGCGAGACCGAGGCGGAGATCCGGGCCCACATCGAGCCGGGCGCGGCGAAACACATCGAGGCGATGTACGCGTATCAGGAGGTCGACGGGCTTCCCGAAGGCTTCGCTCCGCCCGAAGACCGGGTCAAACCGTGGGGTACCGGCCAGGCTGTGCTGGTGGCAGCGCCCCTGATCGACGGTCCTTTCGTGGCCGCCAACGCGGACGATTATTACGGCCGCCAGGCGATAGTGGCCCTTCGAGGCTATCTCACGGATACGGTGGGTGCGGAGCCGCCGCACTGGGCGATGGTCGGTTACCGATTGCGCGAAACCCTTCCCGCTTCGGGTTCGGTCTCGCGGGCTCTGTGCGTTCAGGACGAGGATGGCTGGTTGCTCGGGCTGCAGGAGATCCTGTCCATCGAACGGGCCCACGATTCGGCGCGCTGGCAACCCGAGCGGGGCTCTACTCGGATCGAAAGCCTCGACACGCTGGTGTCGATGAATTTGTGGGGATTCACGGACAGTCTGGTGGGATATCTCGACCGCGGTTTCCGCGCCTTTCTCGAGGCCGGGCCGGGGCTCAAGGACGAGTACTACCTGCCGGTGGCGGTGGGGGATGCGGTGCGCGAGAACCGGGCGCGGGTCAAGGTCCTCGACGAAGGCGGACGGTGGTGCGGTATGACCTCGCCGGAGGACCGTGCGACCACCGCGGAAGTGCTGAGAGAGCTGGTTGCCCAGGGCGTCTATCCGGAGAAGCTCTGGGAGTAGGTTGAATTCGGAATGAGGAATTAGGAATAGGAATCCCGCCCACCCGCCCACTCGATTTCGGATTTCGGATTTCGGATTTCGGAATTCCGCCCACCCTCCCGGTTCATGGATCGGCCACTGTTAAATTGACGTGTAGGCAGGTACTTCAGTGCCTGCCACCGATTACGCCGAATGGACGGCATCCCACCCCTGTCGGAGATTGCGTCTCATTGGCCTGAATTCGTGTGTCCGCCCCAGCGCCAAACCGAAGCAAACGTGGAAAGCCCGCGTGATTCCCTCGGTGGCGGGCACTGAAGTACCCGCTTACAGAGTATTGTTCAACTGCTCCCGTCTGAGAATCAGCCCCCTGATGTTGAAGACGATCGACAGGCCGATGAGGACGGCGGTCAGGCCGGCGACGAAGCCCTGCCAGAAGTCGCCCGGCGGGTGGAGGAAACGCTGCGCGATGATAGCCAGGGCGCAGCAGGTCATCCCGGCGGTGATGAGCGCGTCGGGGTTGTGAAGACGATTTTTGAGCAGCATCGAGACTCCCTTCTCAATCGGTGAAATGGAACCACAGCATGGCCGAGATCTTGACCGCCGCCATGGTTGCGATGACGGCGAAGAGGTCCCAGCGGAAGACGTGGTTTCCGTAGTAGTTCCAGGCCCACAGACCGACCGCCACCAATCCTCCGGTCACACCGGCGAGGCTGGTGCTCTTGAGGCGGTGCATGAGGAAGCGTTCGTCGATCTCTTTGCCAAGGATTGGAATCAGCATTTCATTGCTCCAGTTTGAAGATCTCATCGGTCGGGCACTCGAAGACGCGCGCGAACTCGAGGGCCAGGGGGAGGCTGGGGACGTAGCGGTTGCGCTCGATGGAGTTGACGCTCTGGCGGGAGACCCCGACAGCTTCGGCCAACTCTTGCTGTGTCCAGCCCTGCTCGCTGCGGAGCTCCTTGACGCGGTTTGTGACGGTTGGTGCCATGTCAAGCTCGCTTTCCATTTGCAATATGGGGCATGAGTGGCAAATTGTCAAGTGTGCTTTACATTTACATTGTCTGTCATCCCGAGCGAAGCGCGCCCCGGGCGCGCCGAGTCGAGGGATCCCCCGAAATCGGAGACAGGCCGGATAATTTGCACTCTCCTGTAGGAGGGGATCCCTCGACGCGGCCGTCGGACGGCCTTGCTCGGGATGACAGCGAAAAGGGGTGGGTAGGCGGGAAATCGAAATTCGAAATCCGAAATTCGAATTTCGACTGCGCTAAGCTTTCCTCACCGTCATCTAGCGGGGGAATCATGTTCGCCTGGATCACCGACCCTCAGGCGTGGATCGCGCTGGCGACGCTGACCGCGCTCGAGATCGTCCTCGGCATCGACAACATCATCTTCATCTCGATTCTGTCGGGCCGGCTGCCGAAGGAGCAGCGTCCGCGAGCGCGGACTGTCGGCCTGGCGGGGGCGATGGTGATGCGTGTCGCCCTCCTGCTATCGCTGGCCTGGGTCGCCAAGCTGACCTACCAGCTCTTCATGCTCTTCGGCGACCCCTTTACGGCTCGCGACGTGGTGCTGGTGGGCGGTGGGCTCTTCCTGCTCGGCAAGGCGACCTTCGAGATCCACCACAACCTGGAGGGGGACGAGGAGGAGCACGGGCGCGGCCCGGCTGCCTCGTTCGCGGGCGTGATCGCCCAGATCATGGTCCTCGATATCGTCTTCTCGCTGGACTCGGTCATCACCGCCATCGGCATGGCCGAGCACGTCCCGGTGATGGTCGCAGCAGTCGTCATCGCGGTGCTCGTGATGATGCTTGCCGCCGGTCCGATCTCAGATTTCGTCGAGGACCACCCGACCATCAAGATTCTCGCGCTGTCGTTCCTTTTGTTGATCGGCATGTCGCTCATCGCGGAGGGTCTCGGCCAGCACATCCCGAAGGGCTACATCTATTTCGCGATGGGCTTCTCGGTCTTTGTCGAGATGCTCAATCTGCGGAAGCGCGGCAAGAACTGGGAGGCCAAACCGATTCAGGCTGCGACAGAGAATTGCTTCCCACCGGCCGTCGCCACTGCCGCCGAGAATGCGTATGATCGACGACTGATGACTGGCATACTCTATCCACTGTCACGTTCGCTTCTTTTTCAGCTCGATCCTGAAACGGCTCATGGGTTGTCTCTGCAGACCATCTCCCGGGTGGGGAAGGTTCCCGGTCTTCGCGCCGCAGTGGCTGCGATGTATTCGGTGCCCGAGGCCGAGCCTGTGGAAGTCTTCGGCCTCACCTTCCCGAACCGGGTCGGTCTGGCCGCCGGCTACGACAAGGACGGCGACGGCTGGCGGGGGCTGGCCTGCCTCGGCTTCGGCCACATCGAGGTCGGCACGGTGACTCCGGAGCCGCAGCCCGGCAACCCGAAACCACGGGTCTTCCGACTGGTCGAGGAGCGATCGGTCATCAACCGGATGGGCTTCCCCGGTGAGGGGGCGATGTATGTGGCGCGAGCGCCTCAGCGGCCGCAGTTCCGGCGGGCCGATCATCGGCGCCAATATCGGCAAGCAGAAATCGACCGAGCTGGAGGACGCCGCGGTCGACTACGAAAAGCTCGTCGACGTCTTTGCGCCGTTGGCCGACTACCTGGCGGTCAACATCTCCTCTCCCAATACGCCGGGATTGCGCAAGCTCCAGGAACGCGGGTTTCTCGGTGAGCTCCTGGGCCGGGTGGCCAGACGGCGCGACATGTCGGCGGATGCTCTCGGCCGCGCGGTGCCGGTGCTGGTCAAGCTCGCGCCCGATCTTACCGACGACCAGCTTCTGACCGCGGTCGACGTCATCGCGAATCCGGCCTCGACGGCATCATCGCCACCAACACGACCATCAGCCGCGACACGGTGAACCACCCGCTCGAAGAGGAAGAAGGCGGGCTCTCCGGCGCCGCGCTGACCGAGATGAGCACTCGCATCATCGCGAAGATCCACGAGCACACCGGAGGCTCGATTCCCATCGTCGGTGTCGGCGGGATCATGGGACCCGAGGACGCGCAGGCAAAGATCGATGCCGGCGCCACGCTCGTCCAGATGTACACCGGTCTGGTCTACGAAGGACCGGGGCTGGTGAAGCGGATCCTCGAGGCGTTGCGCTGAAATCGTTTGAACGTTTGAACGTTGCACGTTGAACGTTCGGCAATCAGGCGGGGGTGGCCGGGTGGAACGTTCAAACGTTTCAACGTTTAACGTTTCAACGATGTGACGGTATCCTCGATCCCACATGTCATCCATCGATCTCGCCATCGTCCTCCTCTCGCTCGTCGGGCTTGTGGCCCTGGCGGGGTGGCTGGCGAAGCGGCAGGCACATACGGGCGACTACTACCTGGGTGGGGGACGGCTGCCGGCGTGGGCGCTGGGGCTGAGCCTGGCGGCCAACCAGGTCAGCGCGATCTCGTTGATCGGCGCGCCGGCCTTCGTCGCGCTTCGCGCGGGCGGGGGCCTGACGTGGCTGCAGTACGAGCTGGCGGTGCCGCTGGCGATGGCAGCGCTGGCCCTGTGGGGCGTTCCGTTTCTCCGCAAGGCCGCGGGCGCCGAGGTCTACTCGGTGGTCGAAGGACGGCTCGGGTCGTGGCGCCCGCCGCCTGTTGGCTGCCTTCTTCCTGGTCGGCCGGGGCCTGGGTGCGGGGGTCGTCCTCTACGCCTCATCGCTCGTTGTCGACGCCTGCACCGGGTGGGGCTTCGAGACCAGCCTGCTGGTGGTGGGTGCGGTCGCGGTCACCTACACGGCGCTTGGCGGGCTGATTGCGGACGTGTTCTCCGACGTGCTCCAGTTCGCGCTGCTGTGGGGGGCCACCCTGGTGGTGACGGTCGTTCTCGCTTTCCGGCTGGCCGGGCGCGGGTTGCTCACCGGCATCGACCCTTCACGGCTGGTGGTCCTCGACCTCGGCCGGCACGGCCTTGGCGACGGCGCGACCTTTGCCTTCTGGCCGATGCTGATCGGCGGATTCTTCCTCTACGTCTCCTACTACGGCTGCGACCAGACCCAGGCGCAGCGGATCCTGGCCGCGGCCGACGAACGGCAGGCGCGGACGGCGTTGACCGTCGCGAGCCTCGTGCGCTTCCCGCTGGTCGCGACCTACTGCCTCTTCGGGCTCATGCTCGCGTCCTTTCTCGCGGCGACGCCGGATTTCGCCCGATCGCTTGCCGACCGGCCGCCCGACGCGCTGGTGCCGCAGTTCCTGGTGAGCTACCTGCCGGTTGGTGTGCTGGGAGTCGTGGTCGCCGGCATCCTCGCTGCGGCGCTGTCGTCAATCGATTCGGCCCTCAACTCGCTGTCGGCTGTGGTGGTCGAGGAGTTCGTTCCGAGCGAATCGGAGAGGCGCCTGAGCTGGGCGCGTCTGGCGACGGCTGGCTGGGGCGTGCTGGCGACCGGCGCGGCGTGGATTTTTTCGAGATCGGGCGAGACCTCGATCGAGCTGGTCAACCGCGTCGGCAGCGCATTGTACGGCCCGGTGCTCGCGGTCTTCCTGCTGGCGTGGCGATCGCGCAGGGCCGACGGGTGGTCGGCGGTGGCCGGCGCGGTCGCGGGCCTGCTCGCGAACCTGGCGCTCGCCGCGTGGGCTCCCGGAATCTCCTGGCTGTGGTGGAACGTGGTGGGCTGCGGGGTGACCCTGGCGGTCGGTGTGGCTGTTGGGCAGGTCAGCGGTCGACGATCGAACCGACGGACGACAGCGAAGGCCGCGGCCACGCCCGCGCTGCTGGTGCGTCTATTTCGTCGCGATTCTCCTCATGCTCGGGAGCGTCACCTTGATTCTACTAATCGCTGTCATCCGTGATGCTTCAGATGATACTCCGATGGGCATGCAGCCCACCGAGGAATCACTACGTGTCAACGTGGATAACGTTCAACGCTCGAAATGTTCAACGTTGAGTAGTCACTGCACCGTAACGCACTCCGGCGGTTCGCTTCGCCACGGCTCGTCTTCGAGGGCCAGGACGCGGCCGAGCTCGAAGAGGCGGCGCATGTCGGGCGGATCGAAGGTGCCGGCGGCGGTTTCGGCATGCTCGGGAGGGATGCCGATGTAGTAGAAGCCGACGCCGTCGCGTTCGGCGAGCGCCCAGATACGGAACGAGGTCGCCCATGGCAACCGCTTTGAGGATGGTGATCATCGATCGGGACGCGATGTCGACGAGCTCGGGTGCCACCTGCTCGTGCGCCGGGTCGATCTGGCTGTTGCGAATGATGTAGATCGACACTTCCATCCGGTGCTCGGGATCGAGACCGAACTCGTCCACGGCTTTCGTGATGTCTACCATGGCGCCCCACAGGAAGAACTCCGCGATAACACCGCCGTCCACGTGCATCTCGTCGTAGCGCCTGCCGTCGACTTCGACCCCGATGTAGGCGGGCGGAAATGCCACCGGAATGGAAGCCGAGGCGAGCAGCACCTGCCGAAACAGACGCGATCGATTCGGGTGGCCGCTGGCGGCGATGGCGCCCATGTTCCAGACCATCAGCCGTTGCGCGTCGAGGTTGGTGGTGCCGACGTACAGGCGGCGGCCCTTTCGGTGCTCGGCCGCGATGTCCTCGATCATCTGCCGTCGACGATTCTCTCGAGCGTCGCGGCGATGGCGCCGGTGCGGGCCAGCGAGTCCTTCTTTAGACCGTGAGCGGGTTCCGGATCTTGAAGATGTCCGGTTCCTTGTGGTCGTGTAGAGCGCGCTCGAGCTCGTCGTCGTAGTCGCGGCCGAGAAAGGCGAATGGCGCGGCAAGGGCGCCGGTGGAGATGCCGGTGACGAGCTTGAAGACCGGCCCGTGCCGGAGACGGTCCAGCCGTTGAGAAAGCCGGCGCCAAAGGCGCCGTTGGAGCCGCCTCCCGAAAGGAGCAGTGCGTCCAGCGTCAGGGGCTGTCCGGGTCATCCGCCGGTCGACTGGCCCACGTCGTCGCGAACCGACTGGAGAGGTCCTCCTGGAAATGGGGGCTCGGTTGGTCGCCCCAGTCGCGGACATCGGGCATGCCGGGGATCACCGCGCGGTCCATCGGATCGATCGGCACCGGGTTACGTTGACGCTGGTGCACCCGGCGAGCAGCAGTACCGCCGCGAGCAGCGAGGAGGCGGGTCGATCGTGTGCGTTGCATGGGACTGAAGACACCATACCTGATCCGAGAATTTGGAATTCGGAATTTGGAATTCGGAATTCCCACCCGCCCGCCCATTTCGTGATCCGAAAAGCGAGCTCGAGTCGACGGGATCGCCCCGAGAGGCGCAGGAATGTTTTAGCACTCTCCTGTGGGCGGGGATTCCCCACCGGGACCGATCGCAGCATCCGATCAAGTGACAAGCCCCGCGGGGGACGACAGATGGGTGTTGCTCGGTCGGATCTGCCGTCCCTCCGGCGGCTCGTTTTCAATTTTGACATGCTCATCCCGGAGGCTCACGTCCCCAGGCTAAATTCTGTTGAGGCTCCGCGGCTTGCTTGTGGAGAGCGTCCCGGCTCGTGGATGGGCGGACTAGCGTTTCAACGTTCAACGGTGTCGGCTATCCTCATCACAAGATATGGAAGTCCAGTCCGTCTCCGTTCTTCTGCCCGTGCGTGATGCGTTGCCATACTTGGCGACTGCATGGCGAGTCTCGGTCGGCAGACGCTCGCTGACTTCGAGGTCATCGCGGTTGATGACGGCTCCACCGATGGGTCCGAGGAGCTGCTCGACGAGTGGGTGCGGCGCGATCAGCGCGTGATCGTGCTCCACCGTCCGGCCTCGGGGCTGGTCGATACCCTGAATGCGGGGTTGTCCCTCTGCAGCGCGCCGCTGGTGGCGCGAATGGACGCCGACGACATCAGCCATCCACGCCGGTTCGAACTCCAGGCGGCGGTTCTTGATAACGAACCAGGTCTCGGAGTGGTTTCGTCTCTGGTTCGCCATTTCCGGTGGAGCAGGGTGGGGGAGGGGTTTCGCATTTACGAGGCGTGGCTCAATTCGCTCGCAACGCCCGAGACCATCGCCCGCGAACGCTTCATCGAGTCGCCGGTGGCCCACCCTTCGGCCATGGTGCGGCGGGAGTTGTTGGAAGAAGCCGGCGGCTACAGCGAAACCGGAGGCCCCGAGGATTACGACCTCTGGCTGCGCCTCATCGAGCAGGGTGTCAGGATCTCGAAAATCAACCGCTACCTCTTTTTCTGGCGCGAACACGGCGAGCGGCTGACCCGGGTGGACGGACGTTACTCGGTCGAGAACTTCCTCCGGTGCAAGGCGAAGTACCTGCTGAGCGGGCCGCTGGACGGGGTGGACAAGGTCGTGATCTGGGGCGCCGGCCAGACCGGGCGGCGGTTGTCAAAGCACCTGATTCGCGGCGGCGCCCCGGTGGAGGCCTTTGTCGATATCGATCCGGACAAGATCGGCCGGACCCTCCGGGAACGGCCGATCATCGGTGTCGACGAACTTGCCGGCGTTGCTCGGCGACGGCACGGTCGTGCTCGCGTCGGTCGCCTCGCGAGGGGCGCGCGGATTGATCCGGGAACAGCTCGATGCGCTCGGCCTTCAGGAGGGCGTTGGCTATTGGTGTGTCGCTTGAGAGTCAACGGGCTTGAGACCATGAACGTTAGGTTCATCTGGAATAACGTGAGATGAGGGCGGAGCCAATGATAACGTGTCACCCGAGCGAGGCCGTCCGAGCGCGCCGAGTCAAGGGATCCCCTCCTACAGGAGAGTTCGGCTATTCGCCTCGTCTCCTGTTTCGGGGGATCCCTCGACTCACTCGAGCGCGAGTTCGCTCGGGATGACAGGCAGAATCGGCGACCATCCCACGAAATCCCGGACGAGCCCAACTTTCTGTCCTACTAACTTCTTCAACGGTGACGGGCTCGATGCCCCAGATCTGGTCGGCGTACTCTCTGATGGCCCGGTCTGAAGAGAAGTAGCCCATCGCCGGCGATATTTCGAATGGCGGCCGCAGCCCACGCGGGTTGGTCCTGGTACATGGCCACAGCCCTCTCCTTCGCCTCGATGTACGATCGAAAATCCGCCAGCACCATGTAGTGGTCGCCGCGCTGCATGAGCGAAGTCCAGATCTCCCGAAGGGGTCCCGCATCGCTTCCGGCGAAGACGCCGTTTCGCAGGTCGTCGAGGACCCCGGCGATATCGGCATCGGCCTTGGAGATCTCCTTCGGGTCGTAGTGTCCGGAGGCGCGCCGTTGAACCACCTCGTCTGCGGTGAGACCGAAGATGAAGATATTCTCGGCCCCGACCCGCTCCAGGATCTCGATGTTAGCGCCGTCGAGCGTGCCGATTGTGAGCGCCCCGTTGAGCGCGAGCTTCATGTTACCGGTCCCCGAGGCCTCCATGCCGGCGGTGGAGATCTGCTCGGACAGGTCCGCTGCGGGAATGATCTTCTCGGCGAGGGTCACGCGATAGTCGGGTACGAAGGCAACCCGGAGCCTGCCGTCCACCTCGAGGTCGTTGTTGACCACGTCGGCGACGCCGTTGATCAATCTGATAATGAGCTTGGCCATGTGGTACGAGGGCGCCGCCTTGGCGCCGAAAATGAAGCTCTGCGGGGGTACGTCCGCGGTCGGATCGGCCTTGAGGCGCCGGTAGAGGTAGATGACGTGCATGATATTCAGAAGCTGCCGTTTGTACTCGTGGAGGCGTTTGATCTGCACGTCGAAGAGCGAGTCAGGTGACAATTCGATGCCCGTGAGCTCCCGGACGGTCACGGTGAGAGCCTGCTTGTTGGCCTTTTTGATTTCGAGGAATTCACCCTGAAATTCGGGATCATCGGCCCATCGTTCGAGGTCGGCGAGGCGATCGAGGTCGCGCGGCCAGCCGTCGCCGATACGTTGCGTGATCGCGTTGGCCAACCTCGGATTGCAGGCGAGGAGCCAGCGGCGCGGCGTCACTCCGTTGGTGATCGGCACGAACTTCTCGGGCCACAGCTCGGCAAAGTCCTTGACGACTCTGGTCTTGAGAAGCTCGGTGTGGAGCTTGGCGACGCCGTTCACCCGGTGGCTGCCGACGATGGCCAGGTTGGCCATGCGCATGCGCTTCTCGCCCTCCTCCTCGACGATGGACACGCGGCTGAGGGCTTCGGGATTGCCCGCGAACCGGGGTTTGACGGATTTCATGAAGCGCCGGTTGATCTCGTAGATGATCTGCACGTGGCGCGGGATGAGCGACTCCATGAGCGAAATCGGCCAGGTTTCCAGCGCCTCCGGCAGGAGCGTGTGATTGGTATAGGCGCAGGTGGACCGCGTGAGCTCCCACGCGAGAGTCCACCTCAGTTTCGCCTCGTCGAGCAGGTAGCGCATCAACTCGGCAACGGTGAGGGCCGGATGGGTGTCGTTGAGCTGAATCGCCGCCTTTTCGGGCAGCATCTCCCACGCTTCGCCGTGGCGCTGACGAAAACGCTCCATGATGTCGCGGACCGAACAGGCGACCAGGAAGTACTCCTGAGTGAGTCGCAAACGGCGGCCCGCCTCGACATCATCGGCGGGGTAGAGGACGCGATTGACCGCCTCCACGCGTTCGCGCTCTTCGACGGCCTTGACAAATCCCCCGCGCGAAAAAATCTGAAAGTCGAACTCCGAAGCCGCTCTCGCGTCCCACAGCCTCAGCACCGATACGGTGTTGGTGCCGTAGCCCGCGATCAGAATGTCGTGAGGGACCCCATAAACCTCACGCCACCCGGTCCAGTTCGGCCGGTGTTTTCCCGTTTCCTTGTGTTGGATCCACTCGATCTGGCCGCCGTAACGGACGGCGACCCGCCGGTCATTGCGCTCGATTTCCCACGGGAAACCGTCTTCGAGCCAGGTATCGGCCTGTTCGACCTGCCACCCGCTTTCGAAACCCTGGCGAAACATGCCGTAGTCGTAATGGAGACCATAACCGTAGGCCGGGTAGTCGAGTGTCGCCAGGGAGTCGAGGAAGCACGCGGCCAGCCGGCCGAGGCCCCCGTTGCCGAGGCCGGGGTCGGACTCCTCCTCGATGATGGTGTCGAGGTTGAGTCCGAGGAGTTGCATGGCCTCTCGTGCAGTGCCCATGAGGCCGGTGGCGATCAGGTTGTCGGTGAGCAGCCGCCCGAGGAGGTACTCCATCGACAGGTAGTGGACTATTTTTGGTTTCTCCGTGTCGTAGGTCCGCCGCGTGAGAATCTCGCGGTCGATGATGGTCTCGCGGACTGCTCGTCCGAGAGCCACCAGATGATCGACCGGCCGGGCGTGACGCAACTCGAGGCCGCAGGTGTAGCGAAGATAATGGAGAAACCGATCGCGGAACTCGTCAGCCGTCGGCTGTTTGATGTGGACCTCTGGGAGCATACGCCTCCTTGCGCCGCAATTGTACGTTTGCGCGACGATGAAAGGTAACACAGAGGGGGAATTTCGGATTTCGGATTTCGGATTTTGGATTTAGATTTCCGCGCGACCGCCCCCCTGTCATCCCGACCGAGGGCCTCCGAGGCCCGAGTGGAGGGATCTCCTCCCACAGGAGAGTGTTGGCACTGGCCGCCTGTCTCCTGCTTTTGGGGATCCCTCGACTCGGCCGTCGGACGGCCTCGCTCGGGATGACAGGGTATTGTGCGTTGCTCCGCTCGGGATGACAGCCTCCCGGGGGTGTGGGTGGGAATTGAGAATTGAGAATTCAAAATTGAGAATTCAAATCCCTGAGTCGTTTGTGCGCTACCATTGACCCATCATGGAACGCACTCGATCAGCCGGTGTCATTCTCCACCCGACGTGTCTGCCGTCGCGCTTCGGTGTCGGCGACCTCGGTCCGACGGCGGCCGCATATCTGGAGTGGCTGGCGGGCGCCGGTGTGAGCTGGTGGCAGGTCTTGCCGCTGCACCCGCCGGGACCCGGCAACTCGCCCTACTCGTCGATCTCCACCTTCGCCGGGAATGAGCTCCTGATCAGCCCCGAGCTTCTGGTGGAAGACGGGCTGCTCGACGAGGACGATGTAACCGAAATCCCCCCGTTGCCCACCGAGTGGGTCGAATACGGCGACGTCGAGCCCTACAAAACCAGCCTTCTCAAACGCGCGTATCTGCGTTTTCGCGGCTCTCAACCCGCGCGGCTGACGCGGCACCTGGCCGCTTTCCGCGCGGCCAATCGCTCGTGGTTGGCGGACTACGCTCTCTACCGCGCCCTGCGCGAGTCCCACGCGAGGGCGCCGTGGTACGAGTGGCCGCAGCCGCTGGCCCGTCGCGAACCCGAGGCGTTGATCGACTGGGCGCAGGCACACCGCGACGAAGTCGATTTCGTCGAGTTCTGTCAGTTCATCTTCTTCCGCCAGTGGGCGGCGTTGCACGACTGGGCCGGCGAACTCGGGATCGGGATCTTCGGCGATGTCCCGATCTTCGTGGCGAGGGACTCGGCCGACGTGTGGTCGCACCCGGACCTCTTCGTCGTCGACGAAGACCTCCGGCCCAGGGTCGTGGCCGGGGTGCCCCCCGACTACTTCTCGGACACCGGCCAGCTGTGGGGCAATCCGCTCTACGACTGGGAGAAAATGAAGAATGACGGCTACTCGTGGTGGATCTCACGTCTTCGCCACACACTCGGGATGGTCGACTTGGTGCGGCTGGACCACTTCAGAGGCTTTGCCTCCTATTGGGAGGTCCCGGCGGACGAGGAAACCGCGATCAACGGCCGATGGTGCACGGGCCCCGGCCGCGGATTCTTCGATGCGGTCGAGAAGGCTCTTGGAGATCTGCCGCTGGTGGCCGAAGACCTCGGCGAAATCACCCCCGATGTCGTCGAACTTCTCGACGAGCTCGGTCTCCCCGGAATGGCGATCCTGCATTTTGGATTCTCGCCCGAACCGCGGTCCACATTCATTCCCTATGCCCACAAGCGGAACCAGGTTGTCTACACCGGGACCCACGACAACAACACCTCGGTCGGTTGGTTTCTCGAGGATGCCTCGGATGGGGAGCGGGAGCTCGTGCGCCGCTACACGGGGAAGCCCGGCGACGAGGTCCATTGGGATCTGATTCGGCTCGCCATGTCTTCGGTCGCAGACACCGCCATCGTGCCCCACCAGGACCTCGCCGGACTCGGGTCGGACTGCCGGATGAACATTCCGGCGGTGGGCGAGGGCAACTGGAGATTTCGTATCACGCCGCCGATGCTCGGAGAGGGAATTCAGAGCAGGCTGCGGGAGTTGATCGAAGTGTACGGCAGGGCGCCGAAACCAGCCGGAAGAGACTGAAACTTCGGCACGAGGGCCGGGAAACGCAAATCTTGCGTGAAAACCCGCGATTCAGTGACTCGCCTCACCTGCCACCGCTTGCCGCAACACGGCAAAGGAACAATAATTGATTTCATGAGAATACGTCGCCCAACTCTGGCTGTCATCGTTTTCGCGGTGCTTGGTGTGGCCTTGCCCGCGGCAGCCACGACCATCGTTCCGGCCGCCGATCCCGGCGAGCTGGCGATGGACTCAGGTGCCGTGTTCCTCGCCCGCGCCGGGGCGAGCCGGGTCGTCAAACGCCCGAAATTCCTCTCCACCGTGACCGAGTTCGAGGTCTTGAGGGTGATTAAGGGCGAAATGGCGGTCGGCGACAGCCTTCAGGTTTCCGCTCCTGGAGGAATGCTCGATGGTGTCGGTTGGGCGGTTGCGGGTTCGCCGCGGTTCGCCGATGGAGAGGTCTACCTTCTGTTTTCCGACCGAGGTCCCGATGCGAGCTATCGTCCCGCGCTTGATGGCCGAGAGCGTGTTGCGCAGGGTGATCGCCGACGACTGAGTCGGCGCTGCTGTCTCCGGTGGAGGAAGCGGCGCAGCTCAAGCGGCACTCGTGGATTCGGCCATCTGCGGCGCTGGTTCCGGGGCCGGTCGTCGCGAGCAGTTTGTCGAGGCGCTTCACGAACCGCGTGGCGGGCAAGCCCGGGTGGGATTGGTCGCGGATAGCGGTCCGCACGCTGGAGCACGCTGCCGAATATCAAGTCTGTGCCGGGCCAGTGCTCATTCATGGAGTATGAAAACAAAAATATCCGCTGGTCGAAGTTTGCCTCGGGGGGCTCACAGGCGGTCTACGCCGAAGACACCGGCGACACCTCGCTGACTGGCGGGGGCTACAGTGAATGTCGAGGATGCGGCCGGACAATTGGGCGACCGTTGGCGACGCGAACATCAACCTCTACTACGGAGGAAAAAAGAACCTCGGCACGAGCTGGTGCGATAGCAACCACGACGAGGACTCGTCCGACTGGGATACGCCCTCGAGCAGCGCCAACACCATCGTGTTCAACGACCCGTGCGACGACATTCCAAATCTCGTGAATTGTGGGGGCACCCTCGCCTTTGGCGGGCCGTGGTTCGGTGCGACCCACACCTTTGACGGCACGACGTGGTACACGGCGTCCGGCTTGTTCGTCGTTGTCAACAACGGCTCGGGCTGCACGGGATCGAGCGACTACGAAATCATGATCACCCACGAGGTGGGCCACGGCCTGGGTTTTGGTCATCCATCGACGTCCGGGGACCTGATGTCCGAAAACTGCTGTTACAACTTCAGCAGCGATGTCGATATCCCGTGCGCTGAATACGCATATCCTCCCGCGGCGGCGACTACCGCGACTCCAACCAGAACCCCTACCAGAACCCCAACCCGCACGCCGACCGCCGGAGGCCCGACCCCGACGCCTACAGCGACCCGGACACCGACAAGGACTCCGACCTCGCCGGGCCCGACAGCGACGCCGACGCCGAGCGCCAGCGGCCCCTCGCAGGTGACGGTGCCGGTGATCGTGCACAAGACCGGGTCGAACAACACCTTGTGGCGGTCGGATCTGGTGGTGACCAACCCGAATGCCCTTCAGCAGCGTCTTCGATTCGAATACACGACCCTCTCGAATGGGACATATCACCG
The DNA here is from genome assembly GCA_963769215.1 of Candidatus Sulfomarinibacteraceae bacterium. Classification (GTDB taxonomy): domain Bacteria; phylum Acidobacteriota; class Thermoanaerobaculia; order Thermoanaerobaculales; family Sulfomarinibacteraceae; genus Sulfomarinibacter. The sequence goes on from CAVYKX010000006.1 coordinate 24,335, forward strand.
AAACCAGAACTCTGGGAGGCTATGCATCCCTGCTCTACGAGGATCTGGCGGCCAGTCTCTTTGGCGCCGGCATCAGCAGCGGGCCGCTCGAGATCGAAGTCACGACAGCCAACCGGATGGCGCCGGTCGTGGTTTCGCGCGCCTATGCGGAAAACAGTTTTGGCGACCTCGGTTCCGGCCTTCCGGCCGACGTTCAGCCCTCGACCGATGTGGTGTCGATGCCCGGCCTCTATCACGACGATGATTTCCGCTCGAGCGTCTCGGTGACGGCCGGTCCCGACAAGAATGTCTGGGCCACCTTCGAGCTCTACAGGGGAACCGTTGGACGGGTGGCAGGTGGTGTGCAGGAGAAGGTCCTCGCAGGGACCCAGATCGCAGTGGTCGATCCAGCAGCTCTTCAGAGACTATGCCCGCGACGGCGTACCGATGACGGTCCGCGCCACCTTGTCGAACCCGGGGGTTGTCTTCGCTTCGATGACGGACAACAACTCGACCGATTCGGCGGTCTACCTCGGCAAGGAACCGGACAAGAACTGGATCGTGCCGGTTGTGGCCTATATCCCGGGCAAGGACGACACGTTCTGGATCTCATCCGTATCGCTCTGGAACTCGAGCAGCGCGACAGCCTGGGTGACTCTCGAGTATCTCCCGATCGGACCAACAACTCCGGCGGCGGCATGACGGCTCCGGCGATCCGGCTGGATCCCTACTCGACCCGGACCCTCAACAACGTCGTCCGCTCGCAGTTCGGGATCGACAACGGCAAGGGCGTTCTGGTCGATCGAATCAACCCGGCCGATCACCGTGACATCGAGGGTATTCACCGATGGGCCGAAGGGAGGATCGTCGGGAAACGGTGTGCGGACGATCCCGGAGTCGGAGCTCGCGTCCGGCGAGATGGTCCTTCCGGGTGTCCGGCTGCGCAACGGATTCCGGACCAATATCGGTGTTGTCACAGGTGACAAGGGCATGACCTTTGACTTCGATCTGCGGGACGCCAACGGGACTCTCCGCTCTTCGACCACACTCTTCGTGCCGCCCCGAACGCTCCACCAGCGATCGGTCGAGAACCTCTTCGGCAGCGGCTTCGTGCTGCCCAACCCGGTGGGCGCCATCGTGGTCAACGGCACCAAGCCGTACACGGCCTATCTCACCGTCATCGACCCGAGCTCGCAGGATCCGGTCTTCGTGATGCCCCAGTAATTCGTCGGCCGCGGCGGCCGACGAATGACGGTGGCGCTTCGCGCCGATCGTGTGGCGAATCCGCTCCGGTAGGCTGAAGCCCACCTTCGCTTATCTCGCGACGGGCGTCGAAAGGTAGGCCTTAGCCCACCTGGAGTGCTTCGCGCCCGAGGTGATGCAACAATGAGGGTGATGGTTGCCGGGACCCATATGAACGAGATGGCGAGGCGGTTTGCCGGGGGTGGCACGGTGGCGGAAGTGGAGTCACTTCGACGTGGCCACATTCACTCGAGCTTCGTGGTGACCATCGATCACCGCGAGGGATCTCGGCGGCTCCTGCTGCAGCGCATCAACGAATCGGTGTTTGCGGACCCAGCGGCGGTCATCAGCAACGCGCGCTCGATCACTTCGCACCTCCGAGACCGCCTCGGGCGCAGCGGTGTGGGCGATATTGAACGGCGGGTCTTGAGCCCGGTGGTCGGCGATGGTTGAGAGGATTTCGTTCGTGATCGCGAAGGCGGGTGGTGGCGGGCCTTTCGTTTCATCGAAGGGGCGGCTCCGGCGCAAAGGGTGGACCGTGAACACGTCGAACAGGCGGCGAGGGCCTTCGGTGGTTTCAACGCCTGTTGACGGATTACGACGGTCCTGAACTCGCCGTGACCCTGCCCGGCTTCCACGATACTCCGGCGCGCCTCGACGCCCTGGAGGCTGCGGCGCGCGAAGACCGGGCCGGGAGGCTGGCCGAAGTGAAAGCCGAGTTGGAGGGGATACTCGATCGGAGGGCGCTCGGCTCGGCGCTCAGTCGAGACGATTTACCGATCCGACTGGTTCACAACGACGCCAAGCTCGACAACGTGCTCTTCGACACGGCCACCGGTGAGGCGCTGTGTGTTGTGGATCTCGACACGGTGATGCCCGGTGTCGTCGGCCACGATTTCGGCGACATGGTTCGATCGATGTCGACTCGCGCCCCCGAAGATGCGGCGCCCGGTGATCTTGTGGAGGTCGATCTTTCTCTCTTTGCGGCGATGACGCGCGGGTATCTCGGTGTCATGGGCCCACACCTGAGCCGTGTCGAAACGCAGAGCCTGGTGCCGGCGGGGATGGTGTCGACCCTGGAGGTGGCCGCTCGCTTCCTCACCGATCATCTGCAGGGAGATGTCTACTTTCGCATCGATCGACCCGGTCAGAACCTCGACCGAACGCGGACCCAGCTCGCCCTCCTCGAGTCGCTGATCGATGCCCGCCCCCGGCTCGAGGAGATTGTGGTCCGAGAAGCTAAATCTGATTTTAGAATTTGGATTTTGGATTTGCCGCCCGCCCTCACGGTAAGGCTGTCATCCCGAGCGGAGGTGCCTGGAAGGCGAAGCCTGGAGGGCACCGTAGTCGAGGGATCCCCTCCTACAGGAGAATGCTGGCAATTGGTCCCGTCTCCTATTTCAGGGGATTCCTCCACTCGCGACCGGTTGCAGATCCGACTTTAACGTGACAAGTCGCTCGGTCGGAATGACAGGGATTGGGATCACGCACGCTTGCCCGCATGATGTGTGCCAAGCGCCGGAGGCGCGATAGATTTCAGTCTGAAGCTCACGCCCCAGGCTAAGATTCTGTCGCCGCTTTGCGGCTCACTTCACCAAATCCCGGATGAGCCGAATCTCTTATCCTGCTGCGATCGCCTCCAGTTGCTCGGCGACCAGGCCCTGCACGATTGCGACCTTGTAGGCGTTTTCGGAAAGCGGCTCCGCCCCTTCAACCGCAGCTTCTGCCGCGGCTGCGATAGTCGCTGAATCGAGTGTTTTCCCGGTGATCGCCGCTTCGACTCCTGCTGCATGCCACGGGACCGGCGCTACTCCGGAAAGAAATACCCGCGCCGAAGTGACGGTGTCGCCGTCGAAAACGATGGCGAGCGCGACGCCCGCGATCGCAAAATCCCAGACCTGGCGGGTTCGCACCTTGCGGTACGAGGAGCGCATCCCGGCCGGAGGCGGCGGAATCACGATCTCGGTGACGATCTCGTTGGCCTCGAGAACGGTCTCGCGTCGCGGGTCTTCAGAGGGAGGCACGTGAAACGCCGCCACCGGCACTGAACGGCTGGAGCCGTTCCCCGAGATGCGGCACACGGCGCCGAGGGCGGCCAGCATGGGCGCGGTGTCGGATGGATGGACGATGTAGCAGAGCTCGCCGCCGAAAATGCAGTGGTACTGGTTCTCACCGTCGTAGGCGTAGCAGAGCTCACCGCCCTTGCGGATGCAGTTGAAGTCTCCGCGGTAATACCAGCAGCGCGGCTTCTGACACAGGTTTCCGGCAATCGTGCCCTGGTTGCGGAGCTGCGGGCTGGCCACCGAGGCGGCCGCTTCGGCAAGACCGGAGTAGCGTTCGGCGACGGTCGAGTCGGCAGCGACATCGGCCACGGAGGTCAGGGCGCCGATCCGGAAGCTGCCGTCCGCGGCGGTGCGGATGCCTCGCAGCTCGGCGACCGACGACAGCGACACGACGGTATCTGCGGAAAGGACGCCATCCCGGAGGCAGCCGATCAAATCCGTGCCGCCGCCGTGAATTCGAGAGGACGGTCTGTCGTCGAGGACCCTGAGTGCGGTGTCGAGCGTGGTCGGACGGGCGTAGGTGAACTTGGGAAGCATCTCAGGCCTCCTTTCTTTCCTCGGCCAGCAGCCGCGCCAGCTGCGTCGGGTTGAGCGGGGTGTTGGTGACCCGGATGCCGATCGCATTGCAGACCGCGTTGGCGATCGCCGCCGCAGTCGGGATGGTTGCCGGCTCGCCGAGTCCTTTGGTTCCGGTGGAGTTGAACTGGTTGTCCGGGTGGTCGATCGGCTTTGACTGGTGGGTGAGGGCGACATCCATCATGGTCGGGATCTTGTAGTCGTGGAAGTTGGCGTTGACCATCTTCCCGGTTTGACGATCGAGCACGCGTTCCTCGGTCATGCCGAAGCCGACGCCCATGGCGATCCCGCCGAAGACCTGGTTGTCGTAGGTCAGGGCGTTGAGGACGCGTCCCGAGTCGTGGGCTCCGAGGAAGCGCAGCAGCCGGGTCTCGCCGGTGCGGGTGTTGACCTCGACCTCGCAGAACTGCGCCGCGAAGGGCCAGGTGGCCTTGTCCTCGGGGTTGGGTTCGCGATAGCCGGTGCCGATAACCAGCCCCTGGCGGCCGAGGCGTTCCAGGTCGGTGATCGCCACGGTCTTTTCGGCATCGGACGAGCTGACGATTTTTCCGCCGCGAAGGTCGAGCTCGGAGACGTCAGTCTCCAGTTGTTCCGCGGCCATTCGCAGCAGTTGCTTCTTGACCTCGAACGCAGCTGCGCGCACGGCGGGAGAGTCCGAAGGCACGGTCTTGCTGCCTCCCGACGGCGTTGCGAACTGCGTAGTGGCGGTGTCGGCATGCTCGATCTGGATACGATCGATTTCGACACCGAGCTCCTCGGCCACGATCATCGCGGCCCACGTCTTGGTGCCGGTGCCGATGTCGGAGGCACCCATGTTGAGGTTGGCGCTGCCGTCCGAGAAGAGCTTGACGATCACCGTCGACGGCGGTCCTCCGGAGTAGCCCCAGAAGCATGCCGCGACGCCGACTCCCCGGCGCGATCTCGCCGTCGTCGGCGGCCCGTGCGCGGGCCTCCTTCCAGCCGAAGGCCTCCGCGCCCAATTCCAGACAGGCGGCAAGCTGGTTGGAGGTGAACGGTATGCCGTCTCCGGCCTGGACGTTCTTCGGCCAGGTTCTGGAGGCGGAACGCAATCGGATCGATCTCGAGCTTTTCCGCCAACTCGTCGATGGCCTGCTCGAGGGCCCACGCGGACTGCGGGAAACCCGGCGCGCGCATCGGGCGCGCTCTGCCGGCGTTGATGCAGACCGTCGTGTCCTCGGTGCGGAGGTTCGGGCAGCGGTAGAGGTACGCGGCCATGGTGCTGGTGCCGGCGCCGGAAGGGTAGGCTCCGCCGGACCCGAGGCTCGTGTAGTCGATGGCCGTCAGGGTGCCGTCATTCTTCGCGCCGATCTTGACGGTGATCGTGTTGCCGGGCCGGTTGCCGGTGATGCGGAAGCAGTCCTCGCGCGGCAGGAAGATCTTGACCGGACGTCCGGTGGTGCGCGACATGAGGGCGGCGATGACCGTGTATTTCCCGAGCTCGAGCTTGGCGCCGAAGCCGCCGCCCATGTAGTGACCGATGACGCGGACGTTGGCCATTGACAGGCCGAGAACCCGGGCGAGACTCTCCTGAATCGCGTACACGCCCTGGGTGGAATCCCACACCGTGAGCCGGTTGCCGTCCCATTTCGCCACGGAGCCGTGCGGCTCCATCGGGGCCTGGATCTCGCACGGGGTCCGGTATGTGCGCTCGACCACGACGATCCGCCTCGGCAAAGCCGGCCGCGATGTCGCCGCGTTCGCGAACCGACGGTTCGCCGACGAGGTTGCCGCCCTCGTGCACCTTCGGGGCCGTCGGTTCGAGTGCTGCCGCGTCGTCGATGACGAACGGCAGCACCTCGTACTCGACCTCGATCGCCCGGATCGCATCGGCGGCCTGCAGCGGGGTTTCCGCGGCCACCGCCGCCACCTCTTCGCCCTCGCACCGGCAGTGGTTGTCGAAGAGGCTTCCGTAGGCAGTGCCCCGGCGTTGGTACCACGGGATGTCGGTGCCAGGGGATTTCGCCGTGAGAACCGCGCGAACGCCCGGCATCTTCTCGGCCTTGCTGGTGTCGATGCTTCTTGATCAACGGCATGTGCGTGAGGGCACCGGAGGATGGCGCCGTGCAGCATGTCGGGCAGGGTCACATCGTGGGGGTAGGTGGCGGTCCCGCTGACCCGCTCGTAGGCATCGACACGGGGCACCCGCGTGCCCACGACCTCGGTCGTGGTCCAGGGCGAAAGCTCGTCACTGGGTTCCGGCGTTTCCGGTTCGTTTCCGTTGAGCCAGTAGGGAGATTCGTGTTTCATGATTCGTCTCCCTTCTTGAGTTCTGCCGCCCCTGCGACTGCGTTCACGATGTGCGCGTACGCGCCGCACCGGCAGAGGTTGCCGCTCATGCCGCGTCGGATCTCGTCGTCGGTGGGGGAGGGGTTCGCCCGCAGCAAGCTCTCGGCGGCGACGATCTGGCCGGAGGTGCAGTATCCGCACTGGAAGCCGTCATGGGTGACGAAGGCCTGCTGGACCGGTCCGAGCTCCTCCCCATCCATGAGTCCTTCGACGGTGGTGATCTCCGTCCCTTCGGCCTCCATCGCCAGCGTCATGCACGCATACCGCGCCTGTCCGTCGATGAGCACGGTGCAGCTGCCGCACTCTCCTCGCTCGCAGCCGGCCTTGGTGCCGTTGATGCCGAGCCGTTCGCGGAGCACGAAGAGCAGGGTCCAGCGAGGCTCGACCAACAGCCGGTGAAGCCGACCGTTGATGGAAAGAGCCACCTGCAGCATCTCGTCGGGTTCGGTTATTTCGGGAACCGCCCCACCCGGGCGTGCAACGCCGGTGGCGACGGCCGCCGCCCCGGCGCCGACCGTGCCCAGGAATCCGCGCCGAGTGACCCCTTTTTCCTGTTGACCGTCTGACCCACGATTTCGCGCCATCGTGACCTCCGTATCGAGGAGTTGACTCAAAAGAATATTGAGACTAAGTAGCTGTTATGAAAGCACATGGAGATTATACGTGTTCAGCGATGGGATCTCGGAGTCCGAGATGGTAGAGTGGCGGCCATGAGTGAAGCTGATCAGCGAGCAGGCCTGTTCATCGACGCCATCATCGAAGCGGCCGGAAACAGGTCACCGGCGGCCGATCTACTGGATATTCGAGTCGGCCGGTTCTGGGTCGTCGTCAATACGAGCGCCGGTGCGGGCATGGCTTCTGCGATGCGGTCGGAAGCTCACCTCCACGGGTCGCGTACCAATAGTCCGGGCTGGTGAACTGCACACGATGACTCCGTTGGAGTTGGTCGGCTCTGGCGCGCTCCGAGTTCGGCTCCCGAAGCTGGGGTGGGGATGGCGGCCGCCAACGCGTTGCTGAATTCCGTTGCCGCGGGGTTGAGTGAAGAGAAAGCGGTGAAGATCCTGTGCGAACGAGGGGCGGGGAAGCGGGTCGCCATGATCGGCCACTTTCCGTTTGCCGATCAGCTCCGCGAGCACTGCGATCAGCTGTGGGTCTTCGAACGCGGTCTCAACCGGCGCGACGGCGATCTCGGTGACGAAGCCATGGACCAGCTGCTGCCTCAGGCCGACGTCGTGGCGGTGACCGCGACTACATTGCTCAACAAGACCCTTCCGACGGTCCTGGCAGGTGTCCGGCCCGATGCTTTCGTGATGATGCTGGGTCCGAGCACACCGCTGACGCCTGTGCTGCTCGATTTCGGTTTCGACGTCCTTTGCGGCACCGTCATCGAAGATTCCGAAACGGTCCTCAGGGCGGTCGAACAGGGAGCCGTCACCCACCAGATCACCGGCGTCCGCCGCGTCAGCCTGTGGCGGTGAAAAACACAACGCAGAGGCGCAGAGACGCAGAGGAGCAGAGGAGTTCATTTTAGTTTGGGAAACGATCGTGGACGGCAGAACGAATTGAGCGAAATAAGCGGCCAATGCGCGATCGCAATTGACAGCGTATGGAGGACCGGGATTACTGGGTGTCTACGACAACCTTGGCCGACGAACTGATGAGAGCTACGATTTAGTCGTTGGAAAGCCAGAAGAAGGTGCCGATCGAATACAACAGTCGTCTGACAACCTCCGGCTGGATATTCTCGTAGAACGAGTCTGTGGTTGCAGAGTGCTGGAGCGGTGTCGTAACACTCCAGTGTTTGATGCACAAGCTCTCAGCTATCTCAGCTCGTCTGCTCCTTTGAAGCTGGCGACTGGTGCATCAATTTCGGAAGCGCCGTCAGTTTTGAGTCTCCATCGTGTTGTCGAACGGGATAGAGAGAAATCTCGCCTCTGCGACTCCGCGCGGCGCGACCTCGCGCTGTGGGGTTGATTCTTGCTGGTGGCGAGGGCCCCGGTTCGGCGGGCACATCGACGGCGTTTGCCCATCGCAGGACCTCGCGAGGAGTGGGCCCGGTAAGCGTTCCATCAACGATGCTTTCGACTACCGTGCGCTTGATCCACACAGGATGATCGTGTTTGCCGTTGAACGAAGGGATCGCGGCCATTGCTGGAGTGTCTGGAAATCGCTGCGAATCGGTTTCGGACATGTGACTAGAGGATGGTCCGACTGGCAGAACTGCGACGGCTTCCCAGTCGCTGTGTTTGACGAGTGCGGACAGACCGGTAGACAGCGATGCGAACATGTCGAGTCCGCGCGATGGGAGGGCAATCGACCAAGTCGGGGCTCGCGCTGCGCCATGTCCCTGGCGGCAAGAGTCGCGATCTGATTCGCCGTGCCTCGCCTCATGAGGCTTCGTTACGGCAGTCACCGAGCCATCGCTGCCGCGGGGATCTTCGTCCCGGCCTTTCGACCTCCCCATCGCCGATCCTCGGCGCGCCGCCAACATCAATCCTGCGAACCTCTCGTCGCTCACTCTACGAATATTCGGGTGGGAAGATGAAAATCCAAATTCCAAACTCTGAAAATCCGAAATCGACGGCAGGGGTGGGCTGGAAATTCCGAATTCCGAATTCCGAATTCAGACTTCGACCGGTGTCCGCATGGTCACGAACTCTTCCGCCGCGGTGGGGTGAATTCCGATGGTGCTGTCGAAGGTCGCCTTGGTGGCTCCAGCCTTGAGGGCGACGGCCATCCCCTGGATGATCTCGCCGGCTTCGGGGCCGACCATGTGAATGCCGAGAACGCGGTCTGCTGCGCGGTCCACCACGAGCTTCATCATCGTCTTCTCGTCGCGGCCCGAGAGGGTGTGCACCATCGGCCGGAACGAGTCGAGCGGAAAATCTCGACGTCGAAGCCGCCGCTGCGGGCTTCAGCTTCGGTGAGGCCGACGGTGCCGATCGCGCGGCTGGCTGAAGACCGCGGAAGGGACGTTGGTGTAGTCGACAGCGGACGGATTGTCTTTGAATTGGGTCTCCACAAAGGCCATGCCTTCGGCCAGCGCGACCGGCGTGAGCGCGATGCGGTCGATACAGTCGCCGAGGGAAAAGATGCCGGGAACGCACGATTCGAGGTTCTCGATCGACGATGATTGCACCCTGGGGCTGAGTTCGACCCCGAGAGCCTCGAGTCCGAGGTCAGCGGTGTTGGGCAGACGCCCATGGCGCTCAACACCTGGTCGACTTCAATCACTTCACCGTGATTGGTCGTTGCGCGCAGCCCATTACCGGTGGTCTCGATGCGCTCGATGAGGGTGTCGAAGCACAGTCTGATACCGCGCTTTTTCATCTCGTCGGCGAGCGTCGCCCGGACGTCGTCATCGAATCCGCGCAGGAAGAGCGGACCCCGATAGACCAGTGTGACATCGGACCCCATTCCGTTCAGGATCCCGGCGAACTCGACCGCGATATAGCCGCCGCCTGCGATCGCGATCCGTTCCGGCTGCCGGTCGAGGTGGAAGATCTCGTCCGAGGTGATGCTGAGTTCGTGCCCCGGGATGTCGGATTTGAAGGGGCGGCCGCCGGTTGCGATCAGGATCTTCTCGGCGGTAAAAGTGTCGCCGTCGATCTCCACGGTGTTTCGGTCGAGCAGCCGCGCCCACCCTTCGATGATCCGAACCCCGGCGCCTTCGAGTAGGTCGCGATAGATGCCGTTGAGACGCTCGATCTCACGATCTTTGTTGGCGATCAGAGTCGCCCAGTCGAAGGTCGGCTCTGGCACGGTCCAGCCGAAGCCGGCGGCATCCTCAGCGGCGGTCGAGAAGGCTGAGGCATAGACCATGAGCTTCTTCGGCACGCAGCCGAGATTGACGCAGGTGCCGCCGAGCCGGGCGGACTCGGCGACCGCGACACGAGCTCCGGTCGCCGCCGCCATCCTCGCCGCCCGCACGCCACCCGAGCCCGCACCGATCACAAACAGATCAAAGTCGAAAAGTGTCATGGTCCCCATCCTAAACGTTCTAACGTGTAAACGTTGAAACGTTTGAACGTTGAGTTGTCATTGTTGTCGCTATGAGTTGTCGGTGGATCGGCTCCTGCTTGACCGCCTCGAGATTGATGTTGATCTCGACGTCATCGCCGAGAACGAAGCCGCCCTGATCGAGCGTCCGGTTCCACGACACGCCGAAGTCCTGCCGGTTGACGGTGGTCGTCACCTCGAAGCCTGCCCTGGTCCCTCCCATGGCGGTCATCTCACCGAGGAAATCCACCGTGAGCACGACCGGGTTGTTGACTCCGTGCATGCTCAAGATACCTGCAACCGCGTAGGAATCGCTGTCGATTTTCGTGATCTTGCTGCTCTTGAAGGTGATCTCGGGAAATTTTTCTGCGTCGAAGAAGTCGGGAGAACGTAGGTGTCCGTCGCGCTTTTCGTTCTTGGTGTCAATGCTCGCGGTCTTGATGACGAACTCCACGCTGCTGTTGTCGAGATTCTGAAAATCCGCGGTGATGGTGCCGTCAAATTCGGTGAACTGGCCAGTCACTTTGGCCACCAGGTGACGAACCTTGAACCCAACGTTGGAATGAACCGTATCGATACCATAGGTCGACTGAGCCGCCACGGTACCGGCGCTCAGGGCGACAACGAGGGCCACGAGTATCAGAGTCTTTCGCATTTTTGTTTCTCCATTTCGATTTTTCGAGAACGTGTCTCTTGAGCAACTTTGCCAACGCTCGGAAGTCGGTAACAATTCCCGGCATTCTCGTGAGAAATGAAGAACCAGCAAACATTTCTTCAGGTTGGAGGATGGCCAAATCGAGCCAGGGTGGCTACCATCTGCCAATGCGGCATCTCTTTGACGGGTGCCGCACGGCCAAAACAGAGCCGTGACGGGCGTCGTGCCGGGAATATCATGGCGCGCAACACGTTGCCAGCATGCAGAGGAGCTGAAGGTGAAACACCTGTGGCAGGAAAATTGCTAGGGTAGATGCGTGCGTAAGGACAAGAGTCTTTTCCGCCGGGCCCTCGAGGTTTCGCTGCTGCTGCACCTGCTGCTGATCTTTTTGATCGTGCCGCGACTCCAGCAGGTGTTTCCGACGTCGGATGCCGCAGCTGTGGAGCTCGTGCCGGAGGCGCAGGCGAGCGATACGCCGCCCCTCGAGTTCGAGTTCGTCGATCTCGCGGAGGACCGCGAGGAAACTCCGGTTTCGGATCGAGTTCCGCTGTCAGATCTCGACCGCCGTGCCCACGGTGGAGAAGGCGAGGCAGCGGCACGGCCCACCGTTCGAGGAACCACTGAACAACTGGTGCAGGCCGATGGAGCGCAGTTCCTCGGCTCCGGAGCGCCTCCACAACTGCAGGGGCAACCGGTGCCGCAGGTGCCGCCTCCGGATCGCCCACAGGAAGAACCCCTGGAACAGCCCCAGGAGGAACGTCCCAAGCCTGAAGATGAGGGCGCCGGCGAGGAGGCTGAAGAGCCCCAGCCGGAGCAACCCGCGATCCAGCTTCCACCGCCGGGATCCTGGGCCCTGCCCCCCGATCAGGGGGGATTGCTGGAAATGCCCGATCGAGACGACGGGGGTTCGGTCGACACGGGCGGCCTGTCGTTCGATACCCAGTGGTATGACTGGGGGCCCTACGCCAAAGCGATGCTCGCCAAAATTCGCCGCCACTGGCGAATTCCCGAAATTGCGATGATGGGCGCCCAGGGCGTCGTCAAGATCCGGTTCTTCCTCGAGCGCGATGGATCAGTTACCGGGCTCCAGATCATGGATGAGTCCGGCAAGCCTCCGATGGACTTCGCGGCCCGCGACGCCATCGCTCACGCTTCACCCTTCGAACCGCTGCCGTCCGACCTGACGGGCGTCACTCGTGAGGGTGTTACCATCACTTTCTTCTACAACTCTTCTCGCCGGAGCCGTAGGTGATGAGAGAGCACGAATAGGAGCAATACGTGGTCGATATTCTGATATCCGGCGGACCGGTCATGATCCCCCTCGGCATCCTGTCGATGGTGGCGCTCGCCATCATCCTCGATCGGCTGTGGGTGCTGAGGCGAAGCAACTTCATGCAAAACGCCACTGTCGAAACCCTGTCCGGCCTTCTTGCGGGCAACAAGTTTCGCGGCGCAATCGACTATTGCCGGAGACATCCGGGACCGTTCACCGACCTGGTGACGGCACTCGTGGAGAACAGGCATGCGCCGTACGAAGAGCTCAAGGAGATCCTCGAGGACACGGGACGTCTCCAGTTGATGGGTCTGCAGCGCGGTCTCGGTGCCCTCGCAACCATCGTTGCGGGCGCACCGCTGCTCGGTCTTCTCGGTACGGTCATCGGTATGATCAAGATCTTTGCGGTCGTCGCGACCGCCGGGTCGGGGATCACCGAGGCGCTGTCGTCAGGCATTTCGCAGGCGCTGATCACGACGGCGACCGGGCTGGTCATCGCCATCCCGGCGCTCTTCACCCACTCGTATCTGGAGGCCCGCGCGGTGACGATCCTGTCTGAAATCGAAGCCCAGATCCTCGATTTCCTCCACCTCGTGCGCGAGCATGACGCGAGACGACGACGAGGACGCCTGATGCGTCTCGCGCCACTTCGTGGCGGGGCGCAAGCCCGAGGTCCAGATGTCGCCGCTGATCGACGTCATTTTTCTGCTGCTGATTTTCTATGCGGTGACCACCCAGTTCGTGGCAGATGAGCGTCTGAAGCTCAAGCTGCCGGAGGCGAAGACGGCCGAGGACGCCGGGATCAACCGGGATGAGAGACCTCCGATGGTGACGGTCTCCGCCGATGGCAGCATCTGGATCGATGACAGAATCGTCCCCGAGAGCGAGCTGGAGAACCGCATCAAGCAGCTCGTCGAGCGCGCTCCAGACGACGGGATCATCCTCAAGGGCGACGAAGGCGCCGACTACGGCGTCGTGGTCCACGTCCTCGACCTTGCCCGAGCCGCCGGCGCCAAGGGGATTCAGATGTCTGCCGATCGGCCTCCTGATTCGCAGCAGTAATTCCAGTCTCCGATCCCGATCCTGATCCCGTCCCCGTTCCCGACGTCCAGCGGCAGCGACGGCGTCCAGTTTCAGGTTCAGTAGACAGCGCCAGCAACCAGCGATCAGCGTCCGTCTGCGGCGTCGGCGACCCGCGGCAGGTATCCGATGCCGGCAGCGAGTTCCCGTTCCCGATGGAGATTGGAAATTGGGATGAGTCAACGCCACCGTTGTGTCAAATGAGCCGTTTTTCGGGTTTCGGCGCGCTTTTCTGCCGGCGATGTACCGCGTGGTTGCCACCCTTGACGATCTTATGGACCGGATGTCACTACGACTTGGATGCGTTGACTCCCAAAATCGTCAAGGACGGCACGCCCGATCAATGCGCTGTCCTGCAAGCCTCAAGCCCCAGGCCTTCCGCGGGAGGGTGGGCGGGAATTCAAAATTCAAAATTGAGAATTGAGAATTCAAAATTCAGCTTCTGTTCTCCCCGCATACAAATCGTAAAGCTCCCGGAAGCACAGCCGGATATTTCCGTCGTGGCGGCGGAAGAGATCGGGAAGGTGCGGTTCGAGGAGGACGGCGTCATCAGGATCGAGGTAGTGCACCAGGTTGCTCAGGATGTCAGGGCTGGGTGCGCATTCGAAGAGTGTCGGGAGGCGACCCGGTCGATGCAGCGTCGCCACGATGCGGCGGGCTCGAAGGGTGGCGAGGTAGAAGCGCCGCCACGCGAGCGATCCGAGCTGCTCCGATCCGTCGATCAGCAGGGTGTCCAACTCTGTGACCGGCCCGTCGAGCTGCTCGAGGGCGGTCCTCAACGGGTTGGGGTCGGAACCCGGGATTCGGACCCATTTCACGCGCCCGTCCATGAAGAAATCGAGCTCCTCCAGGAGGGTCGTCTTTCCGCTGCCCTTGGGGCCGACGATGGCGCCGCGACCGCCGAGTCGGTCGAGACGGCGGACGAGGTCGCTCGGCATCGACATCGGGGTGCCCAATAGCGGTAGAACTTACCCGGTGGCTGGCGAAGGGGTTGTCTGCCGGCCGGCAACGGGTCAATGAGATGTCGATCACGAGATGTCCACCTCGACCGGCTGCGGTCCGACGACGAGGTCCAGCCGTTCGGTTTCGCCGCCGGGCAGCGCCACGATCTCGATCGCCCACGCCAAGGTGATGAGCTTGCCGGAGAACGAGTACGGGCCTTCCGGGATGCGGATCTAGAATTCCCGGTGGTCCGAGGTGTCGGGCGCATCGCGTGCGGAGGGTTCGAACCACCTCGACGTCGCGGGTGCCTTTGCCGGAGGTGTACCAGAAGAGGCGGACCTCGATGGCTTCGACCTCGCCGTCGATGTGCCACGAGGCGGTCCCTTCGATGAGCTCGCCGGGTTTGAACCAGCTGCCGCCATCGGTCGTCTGGAGCGTGAGCACCATCAGATGTCCTCGACCCGCATGGGGTGGATGCTGATCGGGAAGTTCTGGTTGACGTCGGGCCAGCGCGCGATCTCTCCCTCAACCTTGATCTCCCAGACGATCTTGTTCGATGGGGCGGCAAAGCTGTGCATCGTGTCCTCCGGCATCACCGGCCGGCAGTCCCCGGGGGATCTCCCAGTCGTTCGCGGTGTCGATCGAGGTCGAAGGTCGCAAAGACTTCGCGATCGGTGTGGGTGTCGGTTCCGCGCCGGTAGGTTGCCTCCTCGCGGCCCTCGAGGAAGATCCGCAGATGGGTCGAGTCGCGACGACCGTCCGGTGAATCGCCAGTGGATGCGGAGCGAGTCGCCGAGGCCGGGGGCGGCCGGGACCAGTGTGATCCGCGGCCGGGGGTTTGCGAGGGCGAGGGCAAAATGGCCGACCACGACAAACGACGCGAGACCGACCAGCACGAACGGAATCAGGAAGATGGTGAGAAACCAGTCGGGATTTCCCTTCTCCCATCCCTTCCACGCCTGCCACACGAAGACCGAGACGATCCCATTCCAAAACAGCGCGAAGAAGATCGTCCCCGCCGAGCTTTACCGATCGGGCTCGATCTGCGGCTCGAGAGTCAGCGGACATTCGGGTACAGCCGTCTCCGCCATGGTCGGGCGCCTCGAGGACGCCTCGCGGCGCTCGAGCACTTGGAGCCAGGTTGGCCAGCGCCGCACCGGCGAGGACGAATGCCAGGGGAATCAGGCCGAGCAGGAGTCGGGGTCGGAGCTCGCGTTCGAGGACCGACCTCGATGGATCCTCCGGATCGACCCAGCAGGTGGTCGTCGAACCGCTGGATGCCGGTCGCGGATGGCCCGCGCGTCGCCGCGGCCTGTTTGAGAGAACGAGAAGAAGTCGACGCGGTTGGAGCGCCAATCGCGGCCGCCGTGCATCGGTACTCGTAGAGCACATCGGCGCGGTAGGAGGTGCCGTCGTCGGTCGACCACGAGCGAACGCGTCGAGCGCACAACGGTGCACGGCGTCGCGCTCCCATCCCGTGGCCCCGGCGAGTGCCGGGAGACGGGACCGCAAGAGGAAGGCGAAGACCGCGCCGCCCACGACGACGAAGATCAGACCCGAGCAGGATGAGCGAGGCGTTGGCCGGCGCCCGCGCGGGCCGGTTGCGAGATGGACTGGACCTCGCCGTCTCCGTTGTCGGGCGGCTTCGCCAGAGAACCAGAGCCCGCCGGCGCCGATGGCGACGAAGATCATCGGGAAGAAGACGACCAGGAAACGATCCACGGCAACCGTCGTTCGAGGACCGACAGCTCGGGATGGTCGGGGACGACGCGGCAGGTGGCCGCGGCACCGGCGGGGTATCGGAGGGCCGAGGTCCGTGCTCGATCATAGCTCGCGGTGCCGCATTCCGCGCTGGAGAGCCTGGAGCTTTCGTGCTCCGGCCGTCGAACTCGTACCGGTAGCGCACGATGGCGCTGTAGGGACTCTCGCCGTCATCGCCTTCTTCGACGCTGCTCGCGACGATGGCGCACGGGATCTCGGGCCACCACCAGGGCTCGAGCTGTTTCAGCGCCTCGCCGAGGATCAGCACCACGAAGAGCATGCCCACCAGAAAAAAGATGCCGAAGAACAGCGTTCCGACACCCTTGCCGGCAAACGACCCGCAGCCGGATGGCGATTCGGACGCTGTATTGACCGAAAATTTCATCACAGAGGTCCCGAAATCATTGTACCGGGAGGGATCAACTCGATTTCGAATTTCGAATTTCGAATTTCGGATTTCCGCCCACCCTCCCAATGCAGAAACCGCAGATCATGCAGATAAACGCAGATACAATCACAATTAGAGGCGTTCTAGGGCGGCATGCGTGCCGCCGCGTCACCCGTGAATCCATTCGATCCTGCGAGCGCATGCCCTCTTCTGTCATTCCGACCGAGGGCCTGGAGAGCCCGAGCGGAGGGCAATCGATGTGGGTGGGCGGATCGGGAATCCGGGATCCGGAATCTGGCATCCGGGAGGGCGAAGCGGGTGGGAATTCCGATTCGTCTATTCGTTCGCGTGCTCGACGCCCGTCCCCATCAGCGTGGCGACGTGATCATCGGCGAGGCTGTAGTAGACCATACGGCCGTCCCGGCGAGCCTGCACCAGATCACGATCCCTGAGGAGCCGCAGTTGGTGGCTGACCGCAGAAACCGATAGATCGGCGAGGACGGCAAGATCACAGACGCAGAGCTCCTTGGTCACTGTGAGAGCGTGGAGGATCCTGAGGCGGGTGGGGTCAGAAAGCGCAGAGAAAAGT
>CAVYKX010000007.1:0-117888 GCA_963769215.1 Candidatus Sulfomarinibacteraceae bacterium
GACGTGGTCCTCGAGATGGATCAGCGAGGACGATTGGCACCTCTACAAGATCGCCCGCGCCGCCGACGGCCGGCTCTACATCGCTGCCGAGGCAGGTTACGTTACAGGTCCGACGATGGCGGTGAAACCTGGGAGGAGCTCTTTTCTCCGTACGAAGGTTCGTTCTTTGCAGTCCTCCCTCTCGATGGAGACAACGTTCTCCTCTTCGGCCTCCGCGGTCACCTCTTTCGGTCCGGCGACGCGGGTGAAACATGGGACGAGATCGAGACCGGAACCGTCGCCATGCTCACCGACGGCATCCAACTCTCCGACGGCACGATCGTCGTCACCGGGCTGGGCGGCGCGGTCCTCATCTCACAAGACGGCGGGCCACTTTCGAACTCCACCAGCAGGAAACCGCCGCGGCATCTCTTCGATAGTCGACGCGGGCGGCGGTTCATTGCTTTTGGTTGGCGAGTTCGGAGTCAAGATTGTCACCGTGGCCGATCTCATGACGACGTCGGATTGAGCGGGGGGAGACAACCATGATCAAGTTCATCGAAAACACCATCTTCGGCAACCGTCGGCTGGTGGTTGTGCTCTTCATCCTGCTCACGATCTTCATGGCCTACCAGGCGTCTCACCTCAAGATCGACGCGGGTTTCGCCAAGATGCTGCCTCTCGAGCACCCCTACATGCAGACCTATCTCGAACATCGCGATGCTTACGGCGGCGCCAACAAGGTGGTGATTGCGATCCGGGCGCCCGAAGGCGATATCTTCACCCCCGAGTTCTTCGACGTCCTGGCGCGGCTGACCGACGATGTCTTCTTCATCCCAGGCGTCGATCGCACCCGGGTCATGTCGCTCTTCACCCCCAACGTGCGCTTCACCGAGGTGGTGGAGGACGGAATTTCGGGTGGCAATGTCATCCCGGACGACTTCGCACCTGATGCCGAAGGGCTCGCCAAAGTCCGTGAAAATATCCTTAAGTCCAACTACATGGGCCGGCTCGTGGCCAACGATTTCTCGGCCGCTATCGTGGTTGCCGAACTCCTCGAGATTGATCCAAACACCGGCGAAAAGCTCGACTACATCGCGGTCGCGAAACAACTCGAGGACATTCGAACCCAGTATTCCTCTGATGCAGCCGGTGGCGAGTTCAACTACCACATCATCGGCTTTGCCAAGGTCATCGGCGACATCGCCTCGGGCGTGGCGAGAGTGGTCCTCTTCTTTCTGATCGCCTTTGCCATCACCGCGGTCTTTGTCTTCATCTACTCGCAAAACCTCAAGCTGACGATGATCATCATCGGTTGTGCGTTGATCGCCGTTATCTGGCAACTCGGTCTCTTGCCTCTGCTCGGCTTCGGCATCGACCCGATGTCGATCCTGGTCCCGTTCTTGATATTCGCGATCGGAGTCAGCCACGGCGTCCAGATGGTGAGCGCCTTCCGAGCCGAGGTCTTTGACAGCCCCAACAGCCTCGACGCCGCCCGATCGACATTCCGAGGTTCTTGATCCCGGGAGGTATCGCGCTGCTGTCGGACACCATCGGTTTCATCACGATCATGTTGATCAAGATCCGCATGATCCAGGAGATGGCCATCACCGCGAGTATCGGTGTGGCGGTCATCATTCTCACTGACCTGATCCTGGTCCCGGTCCTTCTTTCGTACGTCAAGTTGGACCAGGCCTACCAACAGAAGCTGGTGGACCGCGCCGAAAAAATGGCCCCCCTGTGGTCGACTCTCGGCAAGGTGACGACCCGAAAGACCGCCGCGGCCATCGTCGCAGTCGCCGCGGTGTTATTCGCCGTGGGGGGCTGGAAGGCGACCCAGATCAAGATCGGCGATCTCCACGCCGGGGTTCCCGAACTGCGCGCCACTTCCCAGTACAACATGGATACCGACGTCATCACGAAGCACTTCTCCCTCGGTGTCGACACGATCACTACTATCATCGAGTCGCACCCGGAGGCGTGCACCGAACACGACATCATGAGCGTCATCGACGATTTCGAATGGCACATCAAGAACGTGCAGGGCGTGCAGTCGGTATTCGGTATCGGCGCGGTCTCCAAGATCATCAACGCGGGCTGGAACGAGGGCAGTCTGATGTGGCGCGAACTGCCGCGCAACACCTCGACCATGGCGCAGGCGGTGACCTACATCGATACCTCACCGGTCTGCTCAACGGCGACTGCAGCGTCATGCCGGTCTACATCTACACCGAGGACCACAAGGCGGAGACCATCGACCGGGTCGTCAACGCGGTCAAGGAATTCAGCGCCGAGCACGGCATCGGAGGACCTCAAGTTCCGGCTCGCCACGGGCAACGTGGGGGTCATGGCGGCGACCAACGAGGCGGTGTCGGCAGGCCCAGTTCCCGATGTTGATGTGGGTCTTCGCCGCCATCATCCTGCTCTGCCTGATCACCTTCCGATCGATCCGCGGAACCCTCTGCATCGTCATTCCGCTGGCCCTGGTGTCGATCCTCGCCTACGCCTGATGGCGATTCCTCGAGATCGGCCTCAAGATTTCGACCCTGCCCGTGGTGGCCCTGGGTGTCGGGGTCGGCGTGGACTACGGCATCTACATCTACAGCAGGTTCCGGAGCCTTATAGCCGAGGGCGAGTCGATCCACGACGCCTACCTCACGACCCTCAAGCTCACCGGAGCGGCGTCATCTTCACCGGCATCACCCTGGCGGTCGGCGTCGCCACCTGGATCTTCGCGCCGATCAAGTTCCAGGCCGACATGGGCATCCTCCTCACCTTCATGTTCCTGCTCAACATGGCGGGCGCCATCGTGCTGCTTCCGGCGCTGGCCTACTGGCTGAAACCAAAAGGGTAGATAACAACCGTCAAACAACAGGACGCCCTCAGGCGGCCTTTTGCCATCGATTCGAGAGCGGGCCCTTTTTCTTTCCACAAGGAACCTGACAGTAGGCACAGAGACCACAGAGCCCGCGTTCAAGTCCGAAGTAGGTCGCACTTCAGAATCTGCTGGAGAAATCTGCGGGGTGGTACCAGCCCATCGCAGGATCGCGCAGTGAGACGCACAACTACGAAGGCACAAAGACACAAAGATAATCATCTTGGTGAAATCCTTCGTGGCTTCGTGTCTTTGTGGTTGCGGTTCATACGACCCGCAGAGCGACCGCGACACAGAGGTGCAAGATGCTCAGGTGTCCGCTGTCAGCTTTGGCCAACCTGCTCGGCAAGTTTGCGCCAGGGTTCCATGCCGTTGACAGGACGGCTGGTCCATGACGGTGCGGCCGCTGTGCTCCGGTTCTTCGTAACGCTCGAAGTAGGCGTCGAGGGCGGCGCCCAACTCGTCCCTGGTCTCGAGCGTATCCAGCCGAGTCGATGAGGTTGATGGACTCCCTCGGATCGGCCTCGAGGTCGTAGAGCTCGTCGCCGAACCGCGGGTCGAGCGGCGGGTAGCGTCGGACCAACTTGTACCGCCCGTCGTTGATCTGCCGGGCGTTGCCGTGCTCGGTGAACCGGTAGCGGCGCCACTCGGTCTGCGAATCACCGAACCAGGAGAGAAGGCTCTGCCCCGGGCTGTCGATCTTCTTCCGCAGTTCGCTCGGAGAGCTCCGACGCCCGCCGCGTCGAGGATGGTCTGGAAGAGATCGAGGTGGTCAAACGGCAGATTCGAGGACCGACACCGGCCATCTGCGAACACCGGCGGGCCAGCTCAGGATCATCGGCACCCGGATCGACTCCTCGTAGAGATTCTGCGGAATCGTCGCATTCGATTTGCCGATCAGACCGTGGTGGCCGACCATCATGCCGTGGTCCGAGGTGTAGATCACGAGGGTATTGTCCAGATCTGCCGCGGGCTTCGACCAGTTTCGAGAATCCGCGCCAATTCGGCGTCCTGGTGGCTGACCGCCGCATAGTATTGCGCCAGGGTCTCGCTGAAATCGTCGGGCGCCACGGCTGCCGGATAGGCGGCGGCGAAACATCGACGTCTCGCCGACCGGCACCCCGCCGAGATCGGCATTGCGGTACTTCTCCACCAGATCCTCCGGGTGTCCGGTGATCGGCTCATGGGTGTCGGTCGGCGCGAAAACCAGGAAGTACGGCTGGTCAGGGTCACCGGATTCGATGAACTCCCGCGCCGCCTGGCCCAGGTGCTCGAGCTGGAAGCCGTCGACGCTGATCGGCGTCCCCTGGTCGGACAAGATGAACCGTGCCGCTGATGGAGGTATTGATTGGGCCAGTCTTCGGGCCCTGGTCGTAGCTCAGCCAGCGGTCGAAACCCCGCACCGGCTCGAAGCTCGTGGCACTGCAATGCCACTTGCCGATCAGGGCGGTCCGGTAGCCGGCCTGCTGGAGGAGTTCGGGGAGCAGAATCTCGTCCGCCAGCCAGTCGATGTCGAAATCGGGGCTTTCGGAGAGAAAGTCGTGGACCCCGTGCTGCGAGGGCAACCGGCCGGTCATGAGACTGGTCCTCGCCGGAGAGCACACCGGATTCGGGCTGGTAGCGTTTTCCATCAGAAACGCCCGCGTCCGCCAGCCGGTCGAGAGCCGGCGTCTCGACCTCCTGATTGCCGTAGGGCCCGGAGGCCCACTGACCGTGGTCGTCGGCGAGGAACAGGACGATGTCCGGGTGGACGGTTCGGCTCCGGTTCGGATTTTTCCGGTGGAGATCCGCAGGCCGATATCACGGCTGCCAATAGAATGAGAAGGTAACCGACAGGATCCTGCGGGCGAACAGCGTGCTCATAAGGCCCTCCTGACGTGATGGTAGCAGGGAGAGGACCGCCCGCATCCGTGCCCGACTGAAGGGCGAATGCCCGAAGCGCGTAACATCTATGGGGTTGGCGCGGCGCTCTGGGCTCGATCGCGCTCTTCTGCCGGCGTTGTCCCGCGTGATTGCCCCCCTTGACGATCTGTATCGGACCTGATGCGCTCGGGCGACTTGGACGGTCGGTACTCCCAAAATCGTCAAGGACGGCACGTCCGATCAACGCGCTGTTCTGCATGCGCCGTCCCGGGCGGGTGGATGGGGCCTGAGACCTGAGACCTGAGACCTGCGACCGGGTGGGTGGGAACGGGTGGGCGGAGTTCGGGCGGAGTTCCGATTTCGATCTGCGTTCATCTGCGTGATCTGCGGTTTTTCCGGGGGCGGGTGGGAATTCAAAACTCAAAATTCAAAACTCAAAACTCAGAAGTGTGGGTGGGCGGAAATCCGAAATCCAAAATTCGAAATCGGCCCACGAAAAAGCCCCCTCCGGATGGAGGGGGCTCGAGTATTCGCCTGTGGCGAAGATCTAGAACCTGGCAAGGAATTCGACGCCGATGATCCTCGGGTCGTTCATCATCCCGGTCAGGTTGTTGAAGTCGATGCCGTTGCGGATGATCTCCGCGTCGAGGATGTTGCGGCCGAAGAGGGCCACCTCGTACCTGGCTTCGCTGAAGGCGTAGCCGAGGCGCAGACCGAGTTCGAAGGCGCTGCTGTTGAACTCGACCGAGTCGTAGAGGAAGAAGTGCTTTTCGCTCTAGTAGGCGAAGTCGAGGGACGCGAAGAAGATCCTTGTCGGCCGGGTCGGACTGCCAGTTGATGATGCCGTTGAAGATGTACTCGGGGGCATGCGGCAGGCGAGTTGCCGTTGATATAGGCGAGACCGTCGATCATGGGGTCGAGTTACGGTGCAGCCACCACCGCATGGCTGCAACCGTCAATTCGGGTCGACGATCTCGGTCGGGTTCCAGCTCGCCCCGAAGGTCATCATGCCAGTTGCCGGAGGCACCCACTCGATGTCGGCCTCGAGACCGTGGCCCTTGGTCTTGGCTGCGTTGAGCAGGGTGGCGGTGTTGAATTCGCCGCCGACCGCGGTCAACTGCTGGTCGTCCATCTCGAAGATGTAGGCCGTCAGGTTGAGGCGCAGCTTGTTGTCCGCCAGGATCGACTTGAGGCCGACTCTCGAACGAAGGATTCGTCTCGGTATCGGCAGTCGTCACGCATTCTCGCTGGCACGGTCGACAGAACGAGATCCGGCCCTGGATCGACGGGGCGCGGAAACCGGTGGCGAAAGGCGACCGTAGAAGTTGACGTCTGGCTTGCCTTCTAGGTGGCGCTGAGATCCCAACTCACGAAGCTGTCCTCGAGTTGCCTCGGTGATCGGTTCCGTCGAGCTGGTCCGGGAAGAGCGGTCCTGCGGCATGTCGACCCAGAAATCTTTTTCGTCATTCGAATATCGCAATGCCGCCGGCGAGATCCCAGCTCGTCCGAGACCGCCCAGTTCAGCGAGCCGAAGAGGGCGTAGTCCGTCGTCTCCTGGTACTGGACGGCGCGAGACGAATTCTGGGGGTTGCCCGGCGCAACGAGTGTCGTAGCTGAAGTTGTCGATGTTCACTTCCTCGTTGAAGTAGAAGAAGCCGGCCAGCCAGTTGAGGACCTCGTTGCCGTTGCTGGCAAGCCGGAATTCCTGGGTCCACTGGTCGAGCTCGGGCATGGCGCCCGCCGATTCCGACGGGAAGGGGATGAACCCGGGCCCGTAGTTCCCTCGCCCAGAAAGCGGCACCGTACCGCCGTCGATATCGCCGCGGCTGTACATGTCGCGAATGCTCTCGTAGCCGGTGATCGAAGTCAGGGTCGCACCGCCAAAGTCGTATCCAGACGCAGCAGACCACCGCGGGAAGTGATCTCCTGATTGTTCTGGCCGTCCAGCGTGACCTGGTCCTGTTGGAAGCCATCACCAGATCGTCGGTGCCGTGCTCGATGATGTTGGCGCGGAAGATCCGCGCGGTACCGTCACTCACCTCCCAGCCGTGGAACTTGAACAGGGCCGAGAACTTGTCGTTCGGCTCCCACGGAGTTGCAGGCGGAAGGCGGTAGTCTTGTAACCCGCCGAGATCGTCGCCGCCTGTCGTATGTCGTTGTTCACCCAGTCGACCGCGCGACTGGTAGAGGCCGGAGACCCGTGCCGAGAACCTGCCTCCGAGCGAGCCACCGACTGCCGCCTGGATGTCGGTGGTGGAGTAGGTGCCGTACGACGCACGCGCAAAACGCGTCGAAATCCTGCGACGGTTTGACGCGTGTCGAACTTGACGATACCGGCCGGGGTGTTGCGGCCGAAGAGCGTTCCCTGAGGTCCGCGCAGAACCTCGACGCGGTCGAGGTCAAACAGCGGCATGCCTTTGACAACCGGGTTTTCGAGGACCACTTCGTCGACCACCATGGAAACCGGCTGCGACGCGTTGAGGTCGAAGTCGGTGTTGCCGAGACCGCGGATATAGAAGCGGGGAAAAGCGCGGCCAAACGAAGATTCCATGACCAGACTCGGTACGCGGCCGGAAAGCGCCCGAACATCGGCGCCTGCTGCCGTGATGACTCCAGGTCTTCCGCCGTGATGGTCGACACTGCGACCGGTACGTCCTGAATGTTCTCTTCGCGTTTCTGCGCCGTGACCGAGATCTCTCCGACTGCAATCGGCACATCTATCTCTTCCTCAGGTATCCCTTGCGGTTCCGCAGGTTCCTCCTGAGCAAAAGAAAAACCGCCAAAGGCGGTGAGAATGAGAGCGAATACCAAGATACCGAACAGACGCTTCGCTACCGGGTTCACCATGACCTACCTCCCCATGAAATTCGAACAACTCGAGATGTCATCTTCGCAGGCGAGGATAGCAAAGCCTCTGCCGCATGGTGTCAAGAGTCGCCGTTCGCCGCAAACCGACGGATCGAGTTGCAGTCGCGCGAGGGTTGGAGTACCATCGTGGATCGCCATTACGGAGAAACCATGCCATCCATTCACATCAACGCTTCCCCGGGAGACTTCGCGGACACGGTTCTGATGCCGGGAGATCCTCTGCGGGCGAAGTACATTGCAGAGACCTTCCTCGATGGCGCCCGGCAGGTCACCGACGTCCGCAACATGCTCGGCTTCACCGGCGAGTATCGGAACCGACCCGTCTCCGTCATGGCCCACGGCATGGGGATCCCGTCGGCATCCATCTACTGCACCGAGCTCATCCGGGACTTCGGCGTCAAACGCGTCATCAGAGTCGGCAGCTGCGGCACCGTCCACCCGGACGTCAAGCTGCGGGACATCATCATCGCGATGGGCGCCTCGACCGACTCGGGCGTCAACCGGATGCGCTTCGGGGGCCACGACCTGGCTCCGCTCGCGAACTTCGACCTCTTGCGTACTGCGGTCCGCGCGGCCGAGGCGAAGGGACTCCCCTTCCACGTCGGGAACATCTTCTCAGCCGACCTCTTTTACACGCCCCAGCCCGAGATGTTCGATCTCATGGAAAAGTACCGCGTCCTCGGTATCGAGATGGAGACCGCCGGCATCTACACCCTTGCCGCGGAACTCGGCGCCGAGGCTCTCGCCATCTGCACGGTCAGCGACAATATCCGCAAAGGCGAGGCGCTGTCCTCGGCCGACCGCCAGACCTCCTTCGACCAGATGATCGAGCTGGCGCTCGAGACAGTCGCGAACCGCATCACCCATCTCGACGGCTGACGACGACTACGTGAGCGTCTCCGGAGAATGGGCGCTCGAATCGACGCCGAGCTCGCGCGAGCGCTCGTAAGCGGCCCAGATCGCCCGTGAAATGGCCGTACGAAAGCCCGCCTTTTCCAGGTAGTACAGCGCCGCAGCCGAGGTACCGCCGGGAGACGTGACCTGGTTGCGAAGTCTCGCGAGGTGCAGCGGATCATCGGGCTTCGAGTAGAAATCCACGGACCCCCGCACCGTCTTGGCAACAAGGATTTCGGCGACCCGTCGGGAAAAGCCGAGGTGAACACCCGCATCCACCATGGCTTCCATGAAGAGAAAGACATAGGCGGGTCCGGTTCCGGAGAGGGCCGTCGCCATGTCGAGGAATCTCTCTTCTTCGACAAAAACCTCGTCACCAAACGCAGTCAGAATCTCCCTGGCGTATTCCTGTTGTTGGTCGGAGACCGTGTGATGCGCTGTCCAGACGGTAATGCCCTCGCCTATCTGAGCGGGTGTATTCGGCATCGATCGGACGATCACGTCATGATTGAGACCCACGGCCATCTTCTCGATCGATGCGCCCGCGATGATCGAAAGAACCAGCGCCGACGGCTTGATCGACCCGCGGAGGTCGTTCATGACATGGTCCAGCCGCTGCGGTTTGACCGCCAGCACCACAACATCCGCGTCCTCAACAGCTCGTGCATTGTCGGTCACGGTACGGATCTCGTGGCGCGCGCGCAGTTTTTCCGCCCTCGAAGCGCTCGGACCCGAAGCCACTATTGAATCCGCAGGCACCACTCCCTGGTTGATCAGACCGGCGATCATGGCCTCAGCCATCACTCCCGGGCCGACAAATGCGATCTTCGTACCGTTCTTCACTTCATGTCCTTTCGTTTGCTGTCTGCAGACTTCTGACGCGCCCTGTATGTCAAGCTGCAGCGGTCGATGAAAATTCCGTCGGGCACCGTGCAGCATCCCGAAGATTCCACAGATGACCCAGAGAACCCAGATGAGAAATTTTGGATTTCGGATTTTGGGTTTTGGATTTCCGCCCGCCCCCGCCACAACCACGAAGACACAAAGACACGAAGGAGTCAGGTAAAAGGTGAGGCAGGACCGACGCCGGCGTCCAACTCAGCAACCGCCTCTTTGCGGCTTTGCGCTGTTGCGGGTTGGGTGGACGGGCAAGCTTCACGTTCTTTGCGGTTCCAAAATGGGTGGGTGGCGGAATCTGCGTCATCTGCGTGATCTGCGGGCAATCCGGGCGTGTGTGCAAAAATCCGAAATCTGAAATTCGAAATTCGAAATCTGGTCGGGGCCGGTTGATGAGCCTCTGTTTTCCCGCCCTCTCGCCAGCTAGCCTGCAGTTGCGATCTTGGCCACCGTGTCGGGCACGGATTTGAGCGCGTCATCGAGCTTGGCGACATCGGGTCCGCCCGCCTGGGCGAGATTCGGCTTCCCTCCGCCACGGCCTCCGACCACCGCAGCCAGCTCGCGCACCAGATCACCGGCCCGCACTCGATCGGTGAGGTCGTCGGTGACGGCCGCCAACAGCGTGGCTTTGCCGTTCGACTCCATTCCGAGCACAACCACCCCCGAGCCCAGCTTCTGGCGCAGGGTATCGGCGAGATTTCGCAGCTCGGCGGGAGACATCTCCGGCACCCGCCGCGCCTGGACGGCGATGCCGTCGACATCCTGTCGGATTTCGCTGCCGCCCGAATCACCGGATGCAAGCTGGTGCTTGAGCTTGCGAACCTCGTCCTCGAGCATCGACATCTTCTCGTCGCGTTTGGCCAGCAGGTCCGGGAGCTGCTCGAAGGAGGTCTGATAGCTGCCGGCGAGTCGATCGGCGAGACGCTCACGTTCCTGAAGCCGCTCGACCGCCCCGCGCCCCGTCATCGCCTCGATGCGCCGAACCCCGGCCGCAACGCCCCGCTCCGATACGATCGAGAACAGACCGATATCACCGGTCCGATCCACGTGGCAGCCGCCACACAGCTCGGTCGAAAAATCACCGTCTCCGACCGTCACAACCCGCACGGTGTCGCCGTACTTCTCACCGAACAGAGCCGTCGCGCCGCGCCCGCGGGCGTCGTCCATGGACATGGTCTGCTTGCTCACCTCTTCGTTGCGGACGATCTCGGCATTGACGAGCCGCTCGACATCACGCAGCTGTTCTGCAGTCACCGGTTCGCCCCACGAAAAGTCGAAACGCAAGCGGTCCGGCTCGACCAACGAACCCGCCTGTTGTGCCGCATCGCCGAGCACTTCGTGCAGGGCCGCATGGAGCAGGTGGGTGGCGGTGTGGTTGCGCTCGGTATCGGAGCGCATGCCCTCCACAACCGTGGCGGAGACGTCCTTGCCGATTTCGAGGGAGCCCTCCTCGACCACGATCTTGCTCACGATCAGACCTTCCAGGGGTTTGAGCGTATCGACGACGACCGCACGGCCGCCGTCCCAGTGGAGCTCTCCGCGGTCGCCGATCTGACCGCCCGACTCCGCGTAAAAGGGTGTCGTCGCAAGCACGACCTCGCCGCTCTCTCCTTGCTCGAGCAGATCCTCGAGACCGTCGTCTCCGATCAACCCAACGGCCTCGGTCTTCAGCTCGAGCTTGTCGTATCCGTCAAACGCCGATCGAATTCCCTTTTCGGCCAACCACTCGTACTCGGGACGAAAGTGGGACAGCAGATCGCCGCGCCACGAAGCCTGCCCGCGTTTCCGTTCCTCCTCGAGCGCGGCTTCGTATCCTTCGCGGTCGAGTGTCAGACCTTCTTCCTGTGCAAATTCCTCGAGCAGCTCGACCGGGATTCCGTGGGTCTGGTAGAGGTTGAAGACAACATCTCCAGGGACGACCTCCTCGCCCCCGCGTTTGAGCCGATCGAGCTCGCGTCCGGCGACATCGGTTCCGGCGTTGAGGGTCCGGGCAAAACGTTCCTCTTCCTGGCGGAGCTGGGTCGCCACCACGTCCTGGCGGGCGATAATTTCCGGGAACACATCGCCCATTTCTTCGACCACGACCGGCATCAACGTGTGGAGAAATGCGCCGTCCAGCCCGAGCTCACGGCCATACCGCAGGGCCCGGCGTATGATCCGGCGCAGGACATAGCCTCGCCCTTCGTTGGACGGCACAACGCCGTCGGTCATGAGAAAGGTCGCGGCCCTCAAATGATCGGCGATCACCCGGTACGCGGGTGCGAGTTTATTGGTCGGATCGTACGGACGCTGGGCGAGTTCTGCGACGGCTTCGATGATGGGCGCGAAGAGATCGGTTTCGTAGTTGGTCTCCACCCCCTGCAGGACGGTTGCAAATCGTTCGAGCCCGGCACCCGTATCGACACACGGCCGCGGCAGCGGGTGGAGGTTGCCCTCGGCATCGCGATCAAACTGCATGAAGACCAGGTTCCAGATCTCGATGATGTCGTCACCTTCGCCGTTGACCAACTCGGCGCGGCCCGGGGCATGTGGGTCGGGCCCACGGTCGTAATGGATCTCGGAGCACGGGCCGCAAGGTCCGGTCTCGCCCATCGACCAGTAGTTGTCCTTTTCACCAAAGCGGAGAATCCGCTCCCGCGGCGCACCTACCTCCTCCCACAGCTTTGCAGCATCGTCATCGTCCGTGTAGACGGTGAACCACAGGCGCTCCACCGGCAAGCCGTAGACATCGACGATCAACTCCCACGCATACTCGATGGCTTCCTTCTTGAAATAATCGCCAAAGGAAAAGTTGCCGAGCATCTCGAAAAAAGTGTGGTGGCGCGCCGTGTAGCCCACATTTTCGAGGTCGTTGTGCTTGCCGCCCGCGCGGACGCACTTCTGGGTCGAGGTGGCCCGCGAGTAGTCGCGATGCTCACGGCCGGCAAAGACGTCCTTGAACTGGTTCATCCCGGCATTGGTGAAAAGCAGGGTGCTGTCGCCGGCCGGCAGCAACGGTGACGAGGCCACCGTCTGGTGCCCTTTGGATGCAAAATAGTCGAGAAAGGCCTGTCGGATTTCTTTACTGGTCATCGAGCCCATGGCTGTGGTTCTCCCGGGAGGCCGCCAGCTTTTCGACGGCGGCGATCGCTGTATCGGCTTCAAAACCGCGCGTGATGAGGGAGCTTACCATCCGTGCCCTGCGCTGGCCATCCCGCCACCATTCATCCGGCGCTCGAATCTGAAGCTTGCGAATAGCAGTCTGCCATCGCCTCTTCAGCAACATCGGGCGGCAGCCGGGAAATTTCCTCGGCGTCCGCCGAAGCCACGCCCCGGTGTTTCAACTCCGCGGCCAACCGGTGGGGTCCCCAGCCTCTGTTCGAGGCGCGCACCTCGACAAAACGTTTCGCAACCTTCAGATCGTCCACGAGCCCGATGGCCGCGCAGCGATCGATCGCATCAACAATCTCTTCTCGGGGGAAGTCCTTTCGAGAGAGTTTCTGCTCGAGTTCGCGCCGGAAATGATCGCGGCGCGACAACAGGTCGAGGGCGGTCTGGTAGGCGGATTTCCGGGGTCGCTTCATCGAACGCCACCGGCCGGCCCGGGCCGGCTGCACTCCATCAGCTCATCCATTCGGAAGACGGCTCAGCCGCCACCGAACTCGAACGGCGAATCGTCGGCAAACGGATCGAGATCGCCCTCGGTCCCCAGTTCCAGAACCCCGTCCATCTCCTCACGGGAAATGTCCGACGTCGACTGGATACCCTGGATCTTGAGCTTGAACTCATCCGGATTGGTCGCCCGGCGAAGGGCTTCCTCGAGCGTGATGAGACCGTTTTTATACAGCAGATACAGGCTTTGATCGAAAGTCTGCATGCCGTACTGGCTGGTCCCCTGGTTGATGGCGTCCCGGATCAGCTTGGTCTTTTCCTTGTTTTCGATGCAATCGCGGATATAGCCGGTCGAGATCAACACCTCGACGGCGGGAACCCGGCCCAGGCCGTCGGCGCGCGGCAGCAGGCGCATCGAGATGATCGCCTTGAGAACAGCTGCGAGCTGAATTCGAATCTGCTTCTGCTGGTGGGGAGGGAAGACCGAGATGATGCGGTTGACCGTCTCGGTGGCATCCACGGTGTGCAGGGTGGAGAGCACCAGGTGGCCGGTCTCGGCGGCCAGCAAGGCCGTCTCGATGGTCTCGTAGTCTCGCATCTCACCGACCAGAATCACGTCGGGGTCCTGGCGCATGGCCGACCGCAACGCAGTGGAGAACTGCTTGGTGTCGACATCGACCTCGCGCTGGTTGATGATCGATTTCTTGTCCCGGTGGAGGAACTCGATGGGATCCTCGATCGTCATGACGTGCTCGACACGCCGGGTGTTGACGAAGTCGATCATCGAGGCGAGGCTGGTGGACTTACCGGAACCGGTTGTTCCGGTCACCAGAACCAGACCGCGTTGTTCTTCGCAGATCTTTTCCAACACCGTCGGCAACATCAGCTCTTTGAAGGTCAGAATACGCGCGGGAATCAGACGCAACACGAGGCCGACCGATCCCCGCTGCTGGAAGATGTTGCAGCGAAAACGGCCCATGCCGGGGACCGAGTAGGCAATATCGGTCTCGAGGAGGTGCTTGAATCGCTCCTTCTGGCGTGACGACATCATGGAAAACGCCATCGCGATGGTGTCTTCCTGCATCATGCGCTTGAACTCGGTGAGCACCTGCAAGCGTCCATCGATCCGGAGGACCGGATGGGCGCCGACCTTGATGTGGACGTCCGACGCCTTCCTCTCCACGGCTACCTTGAGAACATCGTTGATGTGCATAGTTCCCCCTAGGGTCTTTATAAGTGTACCGCAATACCCCAAGCGACCCAGAGCACAACATTTTAACGTTCCAACGTTTAACGTTTCAACATTTCGACCCGCTACACTCTCGAGGTGAATTGGCTCGTGGTGATCCTGGTGGCGATCTACGCCGTCGTGCTGCTCGCACTCTCGGGAAGCCGGCGAGGCGGCGGCGGCGTTGACTACCTTCTCGCGGGACGACGGCTGACCCTTCCGGTCTTCGTCGCCACCCTGGTGACGACCTGGTACGGCGGGATTCTGGGCATCGGCGAATACGCCTGGCGATTCGGGATCTCGACGTGGTTGGTCTTCGGTGTCCCTTACTATCTGGCGGCGGTCGTCTTCGCCCTCTGGCTCGCCCCTCGGCTGCGGCGTTCGGGCGCAATCACGATTCCCGATCTTCTGAGCTCCGCCTACGGGCGCAAGGCCTCCCTCACCGGAGCCGCGGCCGTCTACGCCTCGACCGTCCCCGTGGCCTATCTGCTGATGCTCGCCGCCCTGCTCCGGCAGGTCACCGGTTGGCCGGTTCTGACAACGGTCCTCGTGGCCGCGGGCTTTTCCGCGTTCTATGTCGGGCTCTCCGGTTTTCGAGCCGTCATAAGGACGGATGTGCTGCAGCTGTTCTTGATGTATGGCGGCTTTCTCATCCTGCTGCCGGCTGCTCTGGATCACATCGGTGGTTTCGGCGAACTGTGGGCCGCGATTCCCGACAGCCACCGCAGCTGGGACGGCGGCCTCGGTTGGCAGACCGTCGTCGTGTGGTACCTCATCGCTTTCCAGACGGTCGTCGAACCGTCGTTCTATCAGAGGGTCTTTGCCGCCCGCGATCCGCGGGTCGCACGCAACGGCGTCCTGATTTCGGTCGCACTGTGGGTCGTGTTCGACTTCCTCACCGTCTTTTCCGGGCTGGCCGCCCGGGTTCTCCTGCCCAATCTCAGCGACCCGATGACAGCCTATCCGGCTCTCGCCGAGTTGGTGCTTTCCCCGTGGGCCGCAGCGTTTTTCACGGTAGCCCTCTTCGCCATCGTCATGTCGACTCTCGATTCGAATTTGTTCATCGCCGCAACCACCGTCGGCCACGACCTGTCTCCTGAGCCGAACGACCCCGAAATCGAACGACGGCGCACCCGCATGGGGCTCGGTCTGTCGGCGGTCATCGCAGCGGGTGGAGCGATGGTCTTCGACTCGGCGGTCGAGGTCTGGCACCACGTGGGCTCGGTGGTCACCGCGACCCTCCTGCTGCCGGTCCTCGCCATCCATTTGCCACCGGAATGGCGACCTCGTCAGGGTGGCGCCGTCGCCGCCATGCTGCTTGGAGCGGCCACCGCCACTCTCTGGATCCTCGCCTCCGACGGCGGCGTCTATCCCTTCGGAGTGGAGCCGATGTTCCCCGCCCTGACGCTGGCGGCCATGTGTCTCGTGAGCGACCACGTGTTGCAGAGCCGTTCTGCTTCTTGACATGGGTGTGTCGGAGTCATTAGCCTGCCTGCTATGAGATCCAACAATCTATTTCGGTTCGCGGTGGCTGCATTGTTGCTTGTTCACGCACCCGCCATCTGGTCCCAGGATCCAGCGCCGTCAACCGACGCCAGTCGATTCGGCGGCTATGTCTTCCTCGACGTCGAAGGCCAACCCCTCCCGTTCCAGTCGGACGAGGCCATCGAGGCGTTTCTGACAACGGCCGAGGTCGAAACCATGGCGAAGATACCGGTTGGGGTCACCAGTCCAAAGAAGGCGATCCTCGCCGGCGATGGCGTGCGTGCCCACGCCGTCTTCAAGTACGACGACCAGAAGAAACGAAACAAGAAAGAACACATCGGCGGCAAGACGCGGATGTATCTCTCGACTGGCGAGACTGGTACGGCTACGACGTGGCCGCCTACAAGGTCGACAGGCTCCTCGGTTTGAACAGGATGCCTCCGATCGTGGAACGAAAGTTCAATCGCCGAGGTGGCGCGTTCGAGATCTGGCTCGAAGGAACGGTTACGGAGCACTATCGCAGAGAGAACGGACATGAACCGCCGAACCTCGCATTCTGGAACCAGCAGCAACAGATCCTGCGGCTTTTCAACAACCTGGTCGCCAACCGCGACCCCAACCAGGGCAACTCGTTGATCGACCAGAACTGGCGGTTGTGGTTCATCGACTGCACCCGCTGCTTCGGCACGAACGCGGACCTGCTGACGCCGCAGGGAATCACTCACTGCGACAAGACCGTCTGGCAGGCGCTCAAGGAGTTGAATAAGGACGATCTGCAGTCCGCTGTCAGCTCGCAGCTCGGTCCGGGCGAGATCGACGCCGTCCTGAAACGCCGCGACAAGCTCGTGCAACACATCGAGGAGCTCGTTGCCGAACGCGGTGAGGAGATGGTGTTCTTCGACCTGGTCGCGGCCTCCGACGTCGCACCCTGGGCCGCCGATAGAGAATGACGCTCTCCCGCAAGATCGTCATCGGACTGACGGCGGGGATAGTCTGCGGCCTGTTCTTCGGCGAATACTGCTCGTGGCTGAGGTTTCTCGGCGAGGCCTTTGTCGCCCTGATGCAGATGACCGTGCTGCCGTACATCGTACTCGCCCTCATCGTCAACATCGGCTCGTTGACCGTTGACACGGCACGTCACCTGGCCGTTCGTGCAGCGATCGTTCTACTCGCGCTCTGGGGCGTGGCGATCAGCGTGATCTTCGCTCTCAGCCTCGGCCTCCCGGAATGGCCCACGGGCGGATTCTTCAGCTCGTCCCTCCTGCACGCCGAGCAGAAGGTCGACTTCATCAACCTCTACATCCCCGCGAATCCCTTTCGATCCCTTTCCGACAACCTCGTCCCGGCAGTCGTTCTTTTCTGCATTTTCCTCGGCGTCGCGTTGATCGGCATCAGCCGGAAGGCCAGCATCATCGAGCCGATGCGGGTGATGCTCGATGCAATGTCGAAGGTCACCGTCGCCGTCGCAAAGGTCACTCCATACGGGGTGTTCGCCATCGCGGCGAACGCGGCCGGGTCGATCACCCTCAGTCAAATCGAACGCCTTCAGGGCTACATGATCATCTACATCTCGGCGGCACTGCTGCTGTCCTTCTTCGTCCTGCCGGTAGCGGTGGCCGCATTCACTCCGTTCACCTACCGCGAAATCCTCTTCGCCTCACGCGGGCCTCTTCTGACCGCATTTGCCGCCGACAACTACTTCATCGTCCTCCCGATGCTCATCGCGAATCTGAAGGAGCTCTTCGACAAACACGACATGGGGGGCGACGAAGTCGATCAGGCCATCGACATCAGCCTGCCGATCGGGTTCCCGTTCCCGAACGTGGGCCGGCTGTTGGCGCTGCTCTTCATCCCGTTCGGCGCGTGGTTCATCGGGCGGCCCATGGAAATTGCCGACTACCCGGAGCTCGTGTTTGTCGGTCTGCCGAGCCTGGTCGCCAAGGTGACGATCGCAATTCCCTTCCTCCTCGATTTCATGCGTCTCCCGGCGGACCTCTTCAACCTCTTCATTCTCACCGGCATCGTCAACGGGCACCTGTCTTCGCTCACCGGCGCCATGCACCTCTTCGCCTTCACCGCGGTCACGGCCGCCGCGGTCTCCGGGCGCCTGCAGTTTCGCCGGCGCTATGCTCTGGCGGCCGCCGCGATGTCCGTCAGCCTCATCATCGTTTGTGTCGGCTCGACCCGATCGTATCTGAGCTGGGTCCTCGAACGTTCGGCGGACACCGGGGAGATCGTCGCCGGCATGCAGCCTGTCGGCGACGTGGCCGAGGCCACGGTTCTCGACGAGCCGACGCCGAATCCCATCCCCGTTGGCGATGACGGTTCCATCCTCGCGCGCATCAGGCAGAGGGGGGCGATTCGGGTCGGATATATCACCGAGAACCTCCCGTTTTCGTTCAAGAACGCCGCCGGCGAGCTGGTCGGCTTCGACGTGGAAATGGCCCATCAACTGGCGCTCGACCTCGGCGTCGCGGTCGAGTTCGTTCCGATCGGCCGGCCCGATGACATCGAAAGCCATCTCGCCGCGGACCATTGTGATCTGGTCATGTCCGGCGTCAGTGCGACCGCCACGCACTATCTCTCGTATCCGTTCTCGAAGAGCTATATCGATCTGACCCCGGCCCTCGTGGTACCGGATTTCAAACGAACCACGCTCGACACGATAGACGAGCTTCTCGAGGCCGAAGATCTGAGGCTCGGGATCATCAATGATCCCCACCTCATCCGCATCGCAAGCAAACGCCTTCCCGACGCAGAGCTGGTCGAGATCCCCAGCGCTGCAGCATTTTTCGAGGCGGAAACCCCTCTGGCCGATGTCTTGATCATCAGCGCCGAAGCCGGTTCCGCGTGGACCCTCCTCCACCCCGCCTACCACGTCGTAGCCCCTTTCAAGCGCGAGATTCGATGGCCGGTGGGTTATCCGGTTGCGCCCGGCGACGATCAGTTTCTTCGCTTCATCGATCGTTGGATCGATCTCAAGGTCTATTCTGGCCTCATCGACCAACTCTACGACCACTGGATTCTCGGTCGAACGGCTGTCGCGAAAGAACCGCGATGGTCGGTGATCCGAAACGTACTCCACTGGGTCGACTGACCCCCGGATCCATTTCGCGGAGTACAATTCGTCAGAGGAGGTGGCGATGCAACCGGTACTCGACAACGATGCGATGCGCGAGGCCGACCGTCACACCATCGAGGATCTCGGGGTCCCCAGCCTCGTCCTGATGGAGAACGCCGCCACCGGAGTGGTCGACGCGCTCCGGGCAGAGTTCCCGGAAGCCCAACGCGTGTTGATTCTCTGTGGGCGCGGCAATAACGGCGGCGACGGACTGGCCGCCGCGCGCCATTTCGCGAACGGCGGGCACGAGGTCGAGGTCCTGCTCTTTGCCGATCCCGAGAAACTGAGCCCGGATGCCGGTGCCAACTATCGCTTGGCGATGACCTTCGGCGTCCCTGTTGAAGTTGTCAACGGCGAAGATCTCTCCGCTCTCGACGCGGCGCTCGACCCGTCACCCCCCGACGTGGTGGTGGATGCTCTGCTTGGAACCGGCATTGACCGGCCGCTCGCCGGACGGCTCGCACAGGTCGCAGAGCGGATCTCGGAAGCGGATGTCCCGGTGGTCGCGGTCGACGTCCCTACCGGCCTCAATGGCTCCGCATCGGATGTGCCCGGACCGGTGATGCCAGCCGATCTCACCGTGACGTTTGCTTCGCTCAAACTCTGTCACGTGCTGCCGCCAGCCTGTCTTCGCTGCGGAGATGTCGCGGTCGTCGATATCGGCATTCCGCCCGGCGCCCTTGAAAACAGACTGCAGGGTGCGCTGGGTCGAAGACGAAGACATCGCGATCCTCTTGCCGGAACGCGGCCCGATGCCCACAAGGGACGATTCGGGCATTTGCTGCTTGTGGCCGGCGCCGAGGGACGCGGCGGTGCGGTGGCAATGGCGGGGAATGCCGCAGTGGTCTCCGGTTCAGGCCTGGTGACCATGGCGGTCCCGAAGCCGGCGGTCCCGGTCGTTGACGGGGCATGCCTCGAGGCCATGACCCATCCCTTGAAGACCTTGGTAGATGGGACCGTCGAGGGACCGGACGGACTCGAAGATCTGCTGCCCCGGATGACTGCCGTGGCTGTGGGACCGGGCATGGGCACGGGCGAAGGAGCCCGGAAGACCCTCGAGTGGATCATCGACAAATGGGCCGGTCCCCTGCTGCTCGACGCCGATGCCCTCAATATTCTCGCCGGCCGTCCCGAGCGTCTCGCCGGGCGAGAGATTCCACCGGTCCTCACTCCTCACCCGGGCGAGCTTGCCCGTCTGATCGAGAGCTCCTCTGAGGACGTCGTTGCCGACAGGGTCGGT
Source organism: Candidatus Sulfomarinibacteraceae bacterium (assembly GCA_963769215.1). Lineage (GTDB taxonomy): Bacteria > Acidobacteriota > Thermoanaerobaculia > Thermoanaerobaculales > Sulfomarinibacteraceae > Sulfomarinibacter. The sequence continues at coordinate 20,042 of CAVYKX010000007.1, forward strand.
GCGGCGCGGGAGGCGGCGTCGAAAGCCCAGGCGGTGGTCATAGCCAAGGGTTACCGTACGGTCATCGCCGATCCCGATGGCGAAGTGTGGATCAACCCGACCGGCGATCACCGGCTCGCGTCGGGAGGCTCGGGAGACGTGCTCACCGGGTGCGTCGGTGCGCTGCTGGCGCAAGGGTTGGAACCCGTGCGAGCGGCCCTGGTCGGCTGCTGGTTGCACGGGCGGGCCGGCGAAATCGGCGGGAGCGAGTATCCGGCGGCGGTGCCCGCCGGACAGCTCCCAGAGCTGATTGCGGAGGCCTGGCGAGAGCTCGAAGAACTGTGAGTGGATCCGAGATCCTGCGGACCGAGTCGGCCGCCGCGACCGAAAGTCTCGGCAAGGATCTGGCCGCGAATCTTCGCGCCGGCGACGTGCTGCTGCTCGAAGGCGATCTCGCTGCTGGCAAGACCACCCTGGTCCGCGGTCTCCTGGACGGTCTCGGCGGCGATCCCGTCGTCGTTTCGTCGCCGAGCTTCGTGTTGCTCCAGTCCTACGACTGCGATTCGAACGGTATCAACGTGCTGCACCACCTGGACCTCTATCGCCTCGGCGAACGCATCGCAGATCTGCGTGAGATCGGTGTCGAGGAGATCCTCTCCGATCAGGCGGCGGTCGTAGCCGTCGAGTGGCCAAAGGACACGCTCGCCACCTGGATCCCGGCTGACGCCCGAACCTGGCGGATCGCCCTCACGACCGAAGACGATGATTCCAGACGGATCGAGATCACCCCACCCCGATTCCTGAATCCGCAATGCTCAGCCCACCACGTTCCGAATTCCGATCCCGATCTCGTTCCCGACGTGCCCGCCAGTGCAGATCACGAGGTCGACGCAGATGCTTCTGTCGGCACGCCAGCGTGCTGCGTCGGTGCCATCTTGCTGCCGATCAAGTTGTCCCGAGTGAGTTCGGCCCCCTGGTGATCGATGCTAATGGACCTTGCGGAGGCGAATTCGAGAAGAGCATGAGAACGTCAGAACTCCCAAAATCGCTCAAGGACGTCACGTCCGATCATGCGCGCTACGACGAAGTTCTGCTAGGCACTCCAGAGTTGAAAGCGCCCTCTGCGGGTCAATCTGTGGTTCTGATCAATGATCGGACGGTCAACCGATATGGACGTGAAGCATCCGATATCGGTAAAAGTGGCACGCCGATCAACGCGGTCATCTGAGCGTACGCGATGGCCCATGGCTAAACCTCGGTGCCTGGTACTGGGCTATCCCGCCATCACTCCCCCGTCGACCGGAATGACGGTCCCTGTCATCCAGGACGAGTCGTCCGAAAGCAGGAAGACGATCATCGCGGCGACGTCCTCCGGTTGACCGACTCGACCCAGCGGGTGGAAAGCCGCCATTTCCTGGACCTGTTCAGAGGTCATCCCTCTCGAAGCGTGGATCGGCGTATCGACCACAGCGGGCATGATCGCATTGACCCGCACCGTCGGCGCCCACTCGAGGGCCAGAGATCTGGTCATCTGGTTGAGCGCGGCCTTGGAGGCGTTGTATGCGGCCATACCGGGTATCGCCCGTGCGGCGAGGGTCGACGAAATATTGACCACGGATGGCGACGACCCTTCGTGGAGCATATCTCCGAGCTCCCGGCAGAGAAGGAATGGGCCTCTGACATTGACCGCGAAGGTGTCTTCCCAGACATCGTCCTTGGTTTCGTCGAGTCGAGCCATCGGAGCGATGCCGGCGTTGTTGACCAGGCCGTCAACCGCTCCCCATCGCCTCTTCGCTTCGCCCGCCAGCGCCGAAACCGACTCCGGATCCGCCACGTCACACGGCCATGCCCAGGCGTGATCGCCGATCTCGCGCACAGCAGCCTCCAGCGGTTCCGATCGCCGAGCCGCCAGGCACACCTCGCCTCCTTCGGCAACCACTCTCCGGGCGGTCTCGAGACCGATGCCGCTCGACGCTCCGGAAATAACGATTCGTTTTCCACGTAGTTTTGTCATGACCCGATGTCCCCTTTTCCGAGCTGCTCTGCAGTGCTTCGTCTCCGGTGCAGCTATCATGGAATGGACCATGACGAACGAAACGCCGGACTCGATCCACGAATACCAACACCTCGTGCAACGCATCCTCGCAGGCGGTATTCCTGTCGGGAAGGACTTCGATGCCTGCCGTGCGGTGCTCAAATCCGCCGAAGACAGCGAGATGAAGTTCAAGGCGCTCTTCACTCTGCTCGAGGGTGCGCTCTCCGACCCATTCTACGGAATCGCCGAAACACGGGACGTTGTGCAACTCCTCAAGGCCCTGGCCCGCAAACAGATCACGGTGGAGCACCTCCTGTGACGCCGGTTTGGGTCCTGACGGCATTCCTGCTGCCGCCACTCGCTGCGGTGTTGGCGGCAGTCTTTGTCCGTCCTCTCAGCCCGCACCCTGTGGTGAGCATCGGCCTCAACACCGCAATCCCGGGCGCAGGTCTCGCCGCCCTCGCTCGGCCGACGCTCGAGGTCGTGATAGCGGTCCTTTTTGCGCAGGTGAGCTTGATCCTCACTGGAGGAGCCCACAATCTCTGGATGTACCTCCCGAGCATGATCGTCGGAGGTGTCTGGGCCCTCTTCCACACACCGTTGAGCCCCTTGTTCAACAGCTCGACGCCCCTTGAAGATCATCTGGACCAGCAGATACGGGACGCCGTGGAACCGGCAAAAACAAAATCGAAAAAACCGTCTCCCACCGGCATGGCAAGCCAGGATGAGGACGAAACCGTCGTCGAGACGAACTACTGCGTCGAAGTCCGGTGCACCGAGTGTGGAGCAGCTGTTCCGGTGCCGGTACTGCATCATATGGCCCGCTGTTCATTTTGTAACAGCGACCACCTCGTCATCGGTCACGAGGAAACGCTGCTCGTCACCCTCCCGGAACGAATCTACGATGCCAACGTTTTGAGAGAGGCCCTGCTCGACCACTTTCGATATCAGCACTACCTCAGCCTCTACCGAAAGGCCGTTGCGCCCATCGCACGGAGCGCGACCGAGGCGAGTCCGACCGGGGCGCTGGTCAGCAGAACCGAACTCGACGCCGCCACCAATGTTGCCGAGGCGGCTGTTTCGAGAAAGGCCGACGCCTATCGCTCCAGGCTCGCGCAGAACCTCCACGTCGGTTTCACGCTGCATTTCCTGACCCCCTACCGCCATGGAATGGGCACTCTCTATCAGGCGGCATTCGGGAGGTCGCCGAAGGACCATGAAAAGCTTCTGCGTTTCGCCGTCGGCACCGTCGAGACCTCGGTCAGCGCGGCCCCTTCGGTGGATCTACCCGCGATGGGAAAGCTCAGCTACCTCAGAGCTCTTCGGCCGGCGGTGGATCTGCCGTCCGAGATCATGACCTTGCCGATCGAGGGAACCGACGACGACCTCGAGAAATCTTTCGGCGATTTGGACCGAAAACGTCTGGTGCGGGACATCCAGGTCATCAAGCTCGGATCGAGGTTCACCCGCGAAGTCACGGCGGTCGTGTGGCGGCCGTGGTGGATCGCCGAGGTTCGGGGACCCGACATCGATCAGACAGTGCTCCTCGACGGCGCATCGGGTTCGGTGGTCGGGCCGGCGCCGTACATCAACCCCGACCTCCTCGTCGATCTTCCCCCGAACGCCCGCCGCCCGGGCGCCGGGCTCCGCTTCGTTCCCATGGAATGCCCCACCTGCGGCCACGAATTCGCATTCGACCCTGACGCCGTACTGCATTTCTGCCACAACTGCCACCGCGTGTGCGCCGTCACCGAGGGCCGGAAAGAGCACGTGCCCTACGGCCATATTCCGTTGCCCGACGAAGCAGGGTGGGACCTCGTTCCGTTCTGGCGATTCCCGCTCCAGCTTCGCACGGGCGACAACCAGGTTTTGACCGATCTCATGCGCCTCAAAGACGGGATTGACGGGACCTTCGATCAGATCGGCGACGACGCCCCCGATCGCCAACACCTTTTCTACGTACCGGCCATCCGCTGCATCAACCCGCGACTGATGGCCAATGCGTTCAACCGTCTCTTCCTCTACGCCATCCGAAACCGCCCACCCAAGGTCATGAAGCGATTTGAACTCGACGACCGGCCGCAGCCGTGGACCGTGAGCCTCGCCGAAGCCGAAGGACGCAATCTCGCCCCGCTGTATCTCGCCAACGCGTTCGGCCGGAGGGACATCGCGAGGGTCAACGTCAACCAGGTTGCGTCGTGGCTTTTCGAAGCTGTTCAGGAAGCTCCCGGCCAACTCATGTACCTGCCGGTTCCGCAGGGGGTGACCGAGCCATTCCGCCGCTATGTCGGGCGTTTCCGCGATGACGCCGTCGGCTACGTAACCGGACACGGTTGAGCCGGCGACGATCGTCGGCTATCCTGTCTGCATCAGATGACGGAGGACATATGGCTGCGGAGATCTTCAGCAATGACTGGGCCGAGTTGTGGAGCAACAGCATCAACGCCAACGACGACTACAAGAAGGCCGCCACCAAATGGGAAGGCGCCATCGGGATGGTGATGACACCCGACGCCGACATGGGTGTTCCCGAGGAACGCATCGTCATCGCCGATCTGTGGCACGGTGACTGCCGGGGCGCCAAAGCCGCCACCGCGGCCGATCTCGACGATACGCCGTATCTGATCAAGGCCGAACCCACAGCTTGGAAAAGCGTCCTCGGAGGAAAAACCGACCCGATCGTCGGTCTCATGGGCGGCAAGCTCAAGCTCGCCAAGGGCAGTCTTTTCGCCCTCCTCCCCTACGCGAAGGCCGCAAAAGAGCTGGTGCAGTCAGCGATCGACGTCGACACCTCCTTCCCCGACGGTTGGGACTGATTATCTTCGAGGATTGCCGCCATGCGGCAAATCCATACTGCTGAAAATCTTCCAATTCGATCATCGAATGCTCAGTTCAACTCGCTCTTTTGCAGCTATTTAATATATTTTTGCCGCTTTGCGGCAAAAAATCCTTGACATTTATGCCGCAGCGCGTTAAATTAATCGTCGAAGGAAATGCCGCAAGGCGGCAACAGAAAATCCGGCGCTAGACGCCACCAACGCCGGCTCGAAAGCGGCAAGGAGGACAGAGATGGCTAAAAAGAAGACGAAAGAAATACAAAACGACATTATGGATTCGGCCCACAAGGTTTGGCTTGCCGGTCTCGGCGCCGTCGCCATGGCCGAGCAGGAGGGTGGAAAGCTCTTCTCCAATCTGGTCGATAAGGGCCAGAAGCTCGAGAAGAAGGGCAAGGACGAGGTCGAAAAGGCCAAGGGCGCCGTCTCCGGGATGAAGACCGTCGCCGAAAGCTACTGGGACACCTTCGGCCGGACGATCGACGAGCAGGTGACTGCGGTCATTCATCGCATCGGTGTGCCGACCAAGGACGAGATCGAGACCCTGACCAAGAAGGTCGAGCAGCTCACCGTTGCCGTCGACAACCTGCGCACCAAGGGCGCCGCCGCGCCGAAGGCCGCTGCCAAGAAGGCCCCGGCCAAGAAAGCACCGGCCAAAAAGGCCCCTGCAAAGAAGTAATTCCGGGAAGATGCCTTCCCACCTTGCACCGGCGCCGCCCTCGCGGCGCCGTTTTTTGTGCCCAATGATCGATTTGGCACCCGTCCCCGAGGTGCTCGTCAGCGCGTATGGGACAATCAACGCCCTGTCGGGTTCTGCGGGTTTTTCTCCAAGCGTTGTCCCGCGGATCAATGCGCTGTTCTGCGAACGATGTGCCGCGTGGTTGCCACCCTTAACAATGATCGGACCTGTCGCCAAACCAATTTCAGCCCTGAATCTCCGACATTGTTAAGAATGGCACGCCCGATCAACGCACTCTTCTCAGAGTGCTCTTCAATTCATAGCCAGGAATACGTTGGCGGAAATTCCGAATTCCGAATTCGTTGCGGGCAAATTGCGAACAGCGCCGCAGTCGGCTACGCTCAAGGTATGGCTGAACTCATCGCGGTCGTCGAAGACGAGCAGAACATCCGTGACAATGTCGCCTTTGCTCTCGAGCGCGAAGGCTATCGCGTCGAGACCCACGCCGACGGGGCGGCAGCGTGGGAGGCGTTTCAGCAGGAGCTGCCCGAACTGGTGATCCTCGATATCATCATGCCGCGCATGGATGGCCTCGAGCTGTGCCGCAGGCTCCGAACCGTGTCTGAGAACATACCGATCATCTTCCTGACCTCGCGCGACGAAGAATTCGACCGAGTGCTCGGTCTCGAACTCGGCGCCGACGACTACCTCTGCAAACCGTTCTCCATGCGGGAGTTGCTGGCACGGGTCAAGGTGCTCTTCCGCCGAATCGCGCTCGGACGTGAAGCTTCTTCAGGACCCGATGAAGAACTCCTGCGAATCGGTAATCTCGAATTGGACCTCAGGCGCTACACCGCCCGATGGGCCGAAAAAACCGTGCCGCTGACGGTCACCGAGTTCATGATCCTGCATGCCCTGGCGAAACGTCCGGGACACGTCAAGACGCGCGAGCAGCTGATGAACGAGGGCTATCCGCACGACACCTTCGTTTCCGATCGCACCATCGATTCTCATATCAAGCGGATTCGCAAGAAATTTGTGGCGTTGGACGGCGGTTTCGACGGCGTCGAGACGGTCTACGGTCTCGGCTACCGGTATACCGAAGAGTCCTCGTGAACCCGTCGGAATGATGGTGAACCGCCGGAAGACAACTCCTGCCTCGGACTGCCCCGGAGGGGACCAATGAAGTTCTATCTCCCATCCCGGATCTCTCTCCGGCTTCTTGCCTTCAACGTCCTGCTGGTATTTCTGCCTGTCGGCGGGGTTCTCTTCCTCGATACCTATGAATCGCATCTCCTGGAGGCCCAGGAGCGCACCATGGCCCAGGAAGGGCGTTTGCTGGCCGCCGCTCTCGAAGCCCGCGACCGCCTCGAGGGCGAAGATGCGAGACGAATCCTGATCCAACTCGGTCAGCGGCATCTGGCACGTCTTCGAGTCGTCGATGTCAACGGCGCGGTTCTCGCTGATTCTGCAGTCCTCGGTCCGCGCCGCGAAAACGGAGATCAGGAGATCGCCGCCGCGGAAACCCCGTCGGGGACCGAGACCAGTTGGCTGTACCGAATCGGGTCGCTCCCCTTCCGTCTCATTCGGGGGCATTCTGAGGATTTTTCATCCGAGCTGGATCCCGACATTTCGGACGACCTACTCTCGCGACCCGAAATCGAGAGCGCACTGGCCGGCCGCTACGGTGCCGTCACCCGCATCAGTCCCGCGCCGCGAAGATCGGTGACGCTGCATATTGCGATTCCGGTTCGCATCGAGGGTGTGGTCGACGGGGCGGTTCTCGTTTCACAGTCGACCGGCCGCATCCTGCAGGCTCTCGACGACGTCCGCCTCGACGTCTTCAAAGTCTTTCTCGTCAGCCTCGGCGCCGCGGTCGTCCTCAGCCTGCTCGCGGCCACTACGATCGCCCGGCCCCTGGCCCGCCTTCGCCGCCGTGCCGGCGACATTCTCGATCGCAGGGGACGCCTGCGCGGCGGATTCAGCACCAGTACACGCCGAGACGAGATCGGCGATCTGGAACGCGCTCTCGCCGAGCTCACCGGGCAGTTGGAACAGCACCTACGCTCAACCGAGGCTTTTGCTTCGGATGTCTCGCATGAGTTCAAGAACCCGCTCGCTTCGATTCGGACCGCCACCGACATGGCCCTGGAGGACGTCGAACCGGGCGAACGCCGCCGCTTTCTGGGCATGATCCAGAAAGACGTCGCGCGCATGGAACGCCTGCTCAGCGAGGCGCGGGAGATCTCGCGCATCGATGCCCGGCTCGACGACGAAGAACGTTCGGTCGTCATGCTCGACGAGTTGCTGGCGGCGCTGATGGAGAGTTTCCGTCTCCGCAACACCCATACGGGACTTCAATTCGATCTCGCCCTCGCTGATGCCGACGTTGCGGTTTTTGCGTCCGCTGACCGTCTGACCCAGGTTTTCGAGAATCTGATCGACAATGCAGTCGGCTTTTCGCCCCCTCAGGGTCGGATCTCAGTGGCTCTCCGGGCCGCCGCTGATGCGGCGGAAGTCACAGTCTCCGACGAAGGCCCGGGCATCCCCGAAGAACACATCGACCGCGTCTTCGCGAGATTCTTCAGCTATCGACCCGATGGCGATCCCGACCCCGGGCACACCGGCCTCGGTCTGGCCCTGGTTCGAGCCATCGTCGAAGCGATGGGCGGCGAGGTCTCGGCCGCGCCGCGCGGCGGAGGAGGAACCAAGATGATCGTCGTGCTCCCATTGGCGAATCATTAGAACGTTGGGTTCGGGAGCGCGCAAGATTCTCGAACGTTCAAACGTTCAACGTTCCAACGTCTGTGCCAAATGTCTCGATCCGGCGGAGCGGCACTCGCCGCCGAGATCATCACAGGATTTTTCTGAATCCATCTCAGTGTTTTCGCGATGCGAATGCCGGCGGGAACGCGGCTCGTCATGGCCCGCCGGACCGGTCCGAATTCCGCCGTGAAGATATTGTAGCCCTTGGAATCTCCGACCTTGTGAAGAACATTGCAAGAGACCTTTTCCCCGGTTAAACAAAATGGTAGGATCTTGCGACGGTGGTTTTCAGAGTGGGCTCCTCCCCCGCCATACCTCCTCAACCATAGACCGTGTGTCGAAGCCACCAGGCTTCGATCACGGAAGAAGGGACGGACGCCCATGATCGTCGGAATCGTCAAAGAGAGTTTTCCGAACGAAGCCCGGGTCGCGATGGTTCCCGCTCTCGTGCCTCAACTGGCGAAGGCCGGTATGGAGGTCGTGATTGAGAGCGGTGCCGGAGATGCCGCGGGTTTTCTGGATGACGAGTACAGCGCCAAGGGAGCCAAGGTTGTTTCCGAACGCGCGGAGGTCTTCCAAACGGCCGACCTCATCGCCCAGGTACGCGCACTCGGTGCCAACCCCGATGCGGGGAAAGCCGACCTCGAGCTCATGAAGGATGGGCAGATCGTCGTCGGCGCGTGCGAACCGCTGACCGAGCATGAGTCCAACAAGGCCCTGGCGGAAAAGGGTGTGACGCTCTTTTCGATGGAGATGATGCCGCGCATCACCCGCGCTCAGAGCATGGATATTCTGTCATCGATGGCCACCATCGCGGGTTATAAGGCGGTCCTGCTCGCGGCCAACGAGCTACCGAAGATGTTCCCCATGATGATGACGGCGGCGGGCACCATCGCCCCCGCCCGGGTCTTCGTGGTCGGCGCCGGCGTCGCCGGTCTGCAGGCCATCGCCTCCGCGAAGAAGCTCGGCGCTATCGTCGAGGCCTACGATGTACGACCCGCAGTCAAAGAGCAGGTCGAGAGCCTCGGCGGGAAATTCGTCGAGCTCGAGCTCGAAACCGACACCGCCGAAGACTCCGGCGGATACGCCAAGGAGCTCGGCGAGGACTTCTACAGGAAACAGCGCGAGATGATGCTGTCGGTGGTTGCCGCGAGCGACGTCGTGATCACCACGGCCGCAATTCCCGGCAAGAAGGCGCCGATCCTCGTAACGACCGAGATGGTCGAGGGAATGCACCCCGGCTCGGTGGTCATCGACCTGGCTGCTGAACGGGGCGGCAATTGCGAGCTCACACAGGCGGGAGAGACCGTTGTCCACAATGGTGTGAAGATTGTCGGACCGGTGAACATCCCGACCACCATCCCGTTCCACGCCAGCCAGATGTACGCCAAGAACATCGCCACCTTCCTCCTCCACATGGTTGACGAGGGCACCCTCAAGATCGATACCGAAGACGAAATCACTGTTGGCACCCTCATCACACAGGGTGGCAAGGTTGTGCACGAGAGAGTCCTCGAGGCTATGGGCGCCTCGGTCGAAGGGAGCGAATGACATGAGTAGCCTGATCATGCTGATCACGGTCTTCGTGCTGGCGGTCTTCGTCGGTTTCGAGATCATCACCAAGGTGCCGCCAACGCTGCACACCCCCTTGATGTCGGGGTCCAACGCCATTTCTGGAATCACCATCATCGGCGCGCTGATTCTCGCAGGCGTGTTGGAGAGCGACCCGACATTCAATCAACTCGCGAAGATCATGGCCTTTGTCGGGGTGATCTTCGCGACCATCAATGTGGTCGGCGGTTTTCTGGTGACCGGCCGCATGCTCAAGATGTTCCAACGGAAATAGGCGGGGGATTGACATGGTAGATCAAAATATCGTCAACATCGTCTATCTCATCGCGGCTGTTCTCTTCATCCTCGACCTCAAAATGCTGGCCCACCCGCGGACCGCGGTGCGCGGCAACCAACTCGGCGCACTCGGCATGGTGTTGGCCATTGTGGCAACTCTCGCCAGCGGTAAGTGGGATTGGACATACATCCTCCTCGGCATCGGCATCGGCTCCTTGATTGGAGCGGTGGCCGCACTCAGGGTGAAGATGACATCCATGCCCGAATTGGTCGGCCTCTTCAACGGTTTCGGCGGCGCGGCTTCGGTTCTGGTCGCCGGCTCGGCGCTGGTCGCCACCTTCAACGCGGTCGGCGCGGACGCCGCGTCAGGCAGTATGCAGATGAAGGTCGCCACGGTGCTTTCCGGCCTGATCGGTTCGGTGACGTTCTTCGGTTCCTACGTCGCCTTCGGCAAGCTGGCCGAGTTCCTCTGCGTCAAGTGGAAGCTTTACACCTGGCAGAAGATCATCAAGTACGGGTTCTCGCTCGCGGTGGCTGCCAGCGGCGTCTGGTACGCGCAGTCGCTCGGGTTCAGCCCCCTTGCCATAGCCTTCATGGTGTCGATGATCATCATCGCAGTCATGTTGTTGCCGAAGAAGGACCGCTTCCCGGGGATGGACATCCTCAAGGGTTTATCCGCCATCGCAGCCATCGGGCTCGGCGTGATGCTGGTGCTCGATCCGGCCAATTCGGCCCTCTTCTGGGTTCTGGTAGGTGTCTCCGGCGTCCTCGGCGTCGTGCTGACCCTGTCGATCGGCGGCGCCGACATGCCGGTCGTCATCGCCCTCCTGAACTCCTATTCGGGTCTCGCTGCGGCCGCCACCGGCTTTGTCATCGACAACACCGTGCTGATCATCGCCGGTTCGTTGGTTGGCGCCTCCGGCCTCATCCTGACCAAGATCATGTGCAAGGCCATGAACCGCTCGCTGGCCAACGTGCTCTTCGGAACCATGGGCCCGACCGCCGACACGCCGGATGCGGACGAGGTCTACAAGACCGTCAAGGCCGCCTCTGCGGACGAGGTTGCGATGACCATGGAAGTCGCACAAAACGTTCTCATCGTCCCCGGATACGGCATGGCTGTGGCGCAGGCACAGCACGCAGTGCGCGACATCGCGAACTTCCTCGAGGAGAAGGGCATCAACGTCGAATACGGGATCCACCCGGTGGCCGGCCGCATGCCGGGCCACATGAATGTGCTCCTGGCTGAAGCCGACGTGCCCTACGACAAGCTCAAGGAGATGGACGAGGTCAATGCGACCATGGAACAGGTGGACGTGGCCCTCGTGCTCGGCGCAAACGACGTCGTCAACCCGGTGGCCCGAACGGATCCCGGCAGCCCGATCGCCGGCATGCCGATCATCAACGTCGACAAGGCGCGGACGGTGGTCATCGTCAAGCGCAGTCTGAGCCCGGGCTTCGCCGGTATCCCCAACCCCCTCTTTGCCGCCGACAACACCCTGATGTTCTTCTCCGACGGCAAGAAGGCGATGCTCGATCTTCTGGCCGCACTCAAGGAGACCTGAGCATCCAAGGTCATCTGACAATACCGCCCGCCATTCGGCGGGCGGTTTTTTACATCATTCGGTATTGCGCGAGGTCTTTTCTCTCACACCCGCGCTCGTCTCCGTCTCCCTGTCCGAATGGGATGCCCGTGCACCCAACGATCCATTGCCTCATCACAAACCCCCACGTTGATCAGGTAGTGATCTCCACCCCTCTGGTGCTTCACCTTCCGAAGACGCTGAAATCCATTGGTTTTTCCGGGGTGGTAAGGGCGAGCCGGACGGGAGGGCGGAAATCCGAAATCCGAAATGAATCTCGTAATCTGCGTGATCTGCGGTTCCTCTTGGGTGGGCGGGTGGCAATTCGAATTCCGAATTCCGAATTCGACTTCGATCTGGGTCCATCTGCGCCATCTGCGGTTCCTCCGTGGGTAGGTGGTAAAAATCCAGCGTTTGAGTGGGACCGGGCACGGAGACGGAGACGGAGACGGGAAAGGGGACGAATTTGGCTCGGGTGATTTACTATCCCAACCATGGGACGAGCATTCCGCACCGTCATTCCCGTCATCCTGTTGGCAACAGGCGTTTGCGGCGGCGCCGAGCGCGTTGAAATCGTGCTCGACAACTCGGCTGCCATGTGGCAGAACCTCGGTACGGGGAAGCCTCGCCTGGTCGCCGTTCGACAGGCTCTCGACGAGCTCGTCCAGACGGCCCAGAGATACCGGGAAACTCCTCAAATCGGGCTCCGAACCGTCGGGGGCAGGGCGCAGGGGTGGTCTGACACCGAGTGCGGAAAAACTGATCTCCTGATCCCGATCGGCCCGATCGATTCGGAGGCCCTGCGCACCAATACGGCGGATCTGCACCCTGGAGGGAAGCGGCCTCTGGTTCGCGCCGTCGTTTCGGCAGCCGCCGATCTCGGAGACTCGAGCCACAGCCGAAGACTGGTGATCATCACCGCCGGTGGCGACCAGTGTTTCGAGGACATCGGAAAAGCGATCACTGAACTCACAAGCGGAGAGGACGCCATCGAGGTTCGGATCGTCGGCCTCGGACTGGACAGCGAAACTGCGAACGCCGCCACCCTCATCACACCCACCCGGAACGCACTCAACGCGACGGCGCTTCTTGAAAGCGTCGATTGGGCGGTGTTTTCAGGCACTGAGGATGACCGCAAGGAACGTGTCCTTGAACTTCACCTGAGTCGAGGTGGAGAACCAATCGAAGACGGCGAGTTCGAAGTCCGCCACCAGGTGCAGGACGAGCCGCACTCCGCATCGATAGCCGGCGGGAAGGCGCTGCTTCGTTTGCCACCGGGGGGCTATAGGGCGACCTTTTCCAGCCTGGAGGTCGAGCAGCTCGAGCTCGCGAATATCTGGCACGGCCCCACAGAAGAGATCCTCGAGCTCGATCTTCCAGAGATTCCGCCCGTTACTCTTTCGGTCGACCCCGAAACCCCGCCCGCCGGCGGATCAGCCTATGTCCAATATTGGGGGGCGCCGGACGGCACCAACTGGGTGGAGCTCGCCCTTGCCGACGCGCCTTTCGGCGACTACTTGGTGCGAAGCGCTGCGATTGCCGGGACGGGGGAGGTTGAGCTCGAACTCCCTGGTTCAGAAGCCACGATGGAGGCGCGATTTGTTCACCAGTTGAGCCACGGAGTCGTTCTTCTGCTCGGTCGAACGCATTTTGCGAGTAGACTCGGCACCGCTTCGATCGAAGCCCCCGAGAGGACCGAGAACAAGACTGCTCTTCACCTGACTTGGGAAGGCCCGTCGTTGCCAGGCGATCACATCACGATCGGCCGATCCGATGGCGACCCCAACGATACCGCGAATTGCGTGCCCGCAATCCACGTGGGGCCCCTCACTCTGGATTCGCCGGCGGCTCCCGGGAATTACCTGATCCGATATGTCACGGCGTTCGGAAAAACCCTCGCCCGCACCTCTCTCGAGGTATTCGAAATCCTCGCAACCATCGATGCTCCTCAAGAGACGTCGCCCGGGGCGTTACTCGAAGTGAGCTGGTGGGGGCCGGACGGGCCACAGGATTTTCTGAGCATCGCGAGCACGGAGTCGGCCAATGAAGCCTATCTCGCGTGGGCTCCGACACACGAAGGAAACCCGGCGAAACTGCGCGCACCCGGCACTCCCGGCGACTTCGAGCTCCGCTACGTGCGATCACGAGACGGCGAAATCCTGGCCCGAAAACCGCTTACGGTAGCCGCCGAAGCCGTGAAGATCTCCGTACCTAAGAGAGTCGAGGTCGGAACACGCTTCGAGGTCGAATGGACCGGCACGCCAGGCGCCGGTGATTTTCTCGCCATCGCCGTCGAGGGATCGAATGCGCGGAAATTCATCGACTGGTCGTACACCACCGCTGGAAGTCCGCTCACCCTCGCCGCAGGGTTCAAAAAGGGACGATTCGAAGTCCGTTACATCTCCGGCTCCGATTTAGCTGTCCTCGCCCGGACCTCGATCGAGGTTCGGTAAGAAGATGCCGGACTATTTACAAAAATTGAGATGCAATTCCAGGAGAGTGCAGCATAATATCCCCCGAGGTCGTCACGTGTGGGTGAATAGCTTCGGCGGCAGGCCGCAGTAACCCACCGGCACCTTCGGCAAATCGATCAACAGAGACCCATTTCGAGGTGATTCGATGAAACTGAAATTGGCACCGATCCTGGCCCTGATGCTCGTAGCAATTCCCGCCGACGCCCAGGTGACTCCACTCGCGCTGAGTGCGAGCGTAGAAGCCCTTGGCAGCGGCGTGGATGGAACCGTCATGGGCGTTGTGTTTCAGATCGCGCCGGAAGACCGCGAACGTGCGGGCGAGAGGGTCCGGGTGGTCACGACGCTCCGCATCGGAGAAGAAATCGCAGACCGCCAGAGCGCCGTGGTCGCGCTTGAACCCGACGGAAGCGCTTTGATCTACCGCGACTGGGACCCCGGCACCTACGACCTTGCGATCAACATCGCCAACCTCAACGGTACGGCCACCGGAGTGTGGATAGGGCAAATCGATGTCCCGGAGGCCGACTCCCCCTTCGATGCGCCCGAAGGGGCTTCGGTCGAAGCCGTGGCGCTCGATCTCACACCGCCCAGCGAAGGCGGTGTGAAGTTTCAACCGCCCCCGAATCTCGGAGGATTGGGAGCTGTTCAACTCGAAGTCGAAGCTCCCGAAAACACGGCGTCGGTCGAGTTCTTTCACAACGACAAAGCGCTTGGCCGGCGCAATCGGCCGCCGTGGACCGTTTCCATTCCCCTCGGAGACATCATCCAGCGAACCGAGGTCAGGGCGGTGGCGGCGGATTCCGACGGAATCTACCTCGGCGAGGACGCCATTGTGCTCAACAACCCATCTGGGCAGATCGGTGTCCAGATTCTGCTCGCTCCAGAGACTTCGATCAAGAACGGCATGCGGAAGATCACGGTTGCCGTGAGCTCGAATCGTGAAATCCACCAGGTCAACCTCCATCTCGATGCCGATATGGTCGCCAGATGGGCCGTCTGCCCATGCGTTATCGACGTCCCCGTCGCCAGGCTGCAGCAAGCCGCCATTCTTTCGGCCGAGGTGGTGGACGCCGAGGGGGCCCGGGGCGACGCCGTGTTCACCCTCGGGGGCGGCGGCGGTTTTGTAGGCTCTGTGCGGGTCGAACTCGTCGAGCTCCCTGTTGTGGTACTCGACGCCAACGGGGTGCCCGTGGTGGGGCTTGATCAGTCCACGTTCAAGGTCTACGAGGATGACGAAAGGGTCGAAGTCGAAGGTTTCGGAACGACCGATGATCTGCCCCTGTCTCTCGCCATCGCGGTCGACACCTCGGGTTCGATGATTGAAGATTTTCCGAAGGTACGGACCGCCGTTCGCGGCTTCACCGATGAACTCCTCAAGGAGGGGGATCAGGCGGTGTTGATCCGTTTCTCCTGGGACGCCGCGGTCCAGGTGAACTGGACGGACAACATCGACGCCCTGGTGGGAAGCCTCGACACTGTGCAGCCAGCAGGAGGCACCTCACTCCATGACGCCGTCGTGCGTTCGCTCGAGCAGTTCAGGGGTCGCCGCGGAAGACAGGCGTTGGTGCTCCTCACCGACGGCGAAGACACGACCTCGAGAACCAACTGGCAGGTGGCCGAGCGCTTCGCCCACACCATGCGTATTCCCGTCTTTTCGATCGGGCTGGGCGTCGGCAAACTCGCTTTCTGCGAGTCGGAAGGTACTCAACGGGCTCGCCGAAGAAACGGGAGGCGAGGCATTCTACCCGAAGACGGTTGACGAACTCCCGGCGGTCTACGCTCGAATCGCCGAGATGCTGAGATCCCAGTACCTCATGTGGTACACCTCACCATCGGACAAACCACCGGAGGCATTCCGAAAGATCGAGGTCACGGTCGAGGATCCCGAAGCCGAGGTCAGGACCATCTCGGGGTATTACCCCGGCAAGTGATCAATTCTCAGTTTTGAATTCTCAGTTTTGAATTCCCGCCCTACCCCCCGGAAACACCGGGAGGGCGGGTGGAAATTGAGAATTAAGAATTGAGAATTGAGAACTCAGAAGCGTGTCCCGATCCAGAAGTATGTCTCCCAGTCGGTCAGGGTCTCATCGAAGTTCCAGATCTTGACCCAATCCCAGTGCATCGGCAGGCCGAAAAGCCTGATGTCCAGACCCCAGCCATAGGAGGACACGCCGTCCTTCAGCGCGCCGTCCTCCCAGAACGTGAAGCCCGGCTCACCGAACATATTGGCCTCGGTACCGGCTTTGCTGCGATACCACGCAGCGCCGACGTCGAGGAATATGCGCGCCCGAAGGCCGCCGATCCTCAGCGGGCCGATGTCCATCCGATCGATCAGCGGGAAGCGCCACTCGAAGTTGGTGAACCAGGCCCTGTTTCCGGACAGCGAGTAGGTGGGGTACCCGCGCAGGGTATCCAGTCCACCGAATGAATAGATCCAGGGCTGGTTACCCTCGGCCATTCCGGCCCACGCTCGAAAGGCAAACTCCGACCGCTGCGACGTCGGCACATAGGCCCGCGCATCCAACACAACATTCTGGGTCAATGTCCCACCTTCGTCCGTGTCGAACGCATAGTAGTAACGGGCTTCCCAGCGCGCGCCCTTGTGGGGGCCGTAGTTTTTCCAGAAGGTCGTATCACCGGCAGCACCAACTCCGAGGTACGGCGACTGGTTCTGGGACGACACCGTGATGATCTCCCCCGTATCGGGGTTCCGTCCGACGGGTTGGTCGTACCGTCGATACAAATAACCGCCGCGGCCCGTCAGCCGGAAGTACGTGCTGAGGGGATACTGAACCGAAAATTCCGCCATGGTGTATTGGTAGGCCTGCTGCTTTTCGGTGATCCGTCCGAATGTCGGATCATACCCGGTGATGTAATAACTGCGGCTGTCAAACAGCGTCACCCCCCACTGCAGGCGGGGTTCGAGGTTGTAATAGCTCACCAGGAAGTTGGCAAAAGTATCGACGCTGTCGAGGATGATCTGGATCCGCCGGTCGCCGTACTGATCGGCCAGGGTGATATATGCCTGACCGAGGACCTGGTTGACCGTATCGACTCCAACCAAAGCCCCGGCGTCCTCGAGATAGAACTTCCGCCGTTTGACCTTCTTCCCGTCTGCCGGGTCGACGGCCACGCTGACCGCCGGGACAAACGGTTCGAGATCGATCTCCAGCGATGGCGGTTCTGAAATACCAACGTATTCGCCCTGGTTCGCGTCAGCGCCGTACAGACCCCAGACGCCGTTCGAATAGGCCTGGAATCCTACTCGTTCACCCTCGAGGGTCTCCGCCGGAACCGGGTTGATGGCCGCGCCGATAACGTCGGTGAGACGCGTCAGCTCCCGACTGTCCAATTCGAGCCTGTAGATGTCGAAGACCCCTTCGTCGCGATCAGACGAGAAGTAGAGGCGCTCTCCATCCGGAGAGAAAGCGGCTCCTTCGTCCTCTCCCGGTCCGAATGTCAACTGCTCGCGCATCGTCGGATCGGCCAGATTGAGTCCGACCAGTTTTCCCGTGCCGCCCCTGCCCGAGGTATAGACCATCTTGGTGCCGTCAGGTGAAAACGCGGGCGAGGCATCGTACGCAGGATCGTTCGTCAGATTCGAGACTTCACCGGTCTCGAGGTCGAGCATGAAAATGTCGAACTGCTCATTCGAGACCGCCTTGAATGCGACGTACCGCCCGTCCGGCGAGTAAGCCGGCTGTGAAGCCTGATCCACCGGAAGCTCGATCTCGTACTTCTTCTTGATGCCGCCCTTGCGAACATCGAGCAGCAGGAGCGACCGCACCCTTTCGGTTCTCGCGAACACCGCGACGTAATTGCCGTCCGGCGAGAAAGAGAGGTCCCGTCCTTCCGCGGGCGCCGTCGTCAATCCCTGGGCGACGAGATATTGGTACTTCGTCGTGAGCCCTTTGGTGAGGTTCTTGTAGAGCTTGCGATCAGGGAGCCCGAATATGGCGACGTCGACATCCCGCTTGTAGGTCGTGAAGGCGGCGACCAGGTCTCCCGACGGGGAGATGGCGGGCGAGGTCTGGTTCGAGTTCACGAAGCCGGGAACCCTGAACTTGCGGCCGAACTCACCCGGCACACCACGGTCCGCGTACGGCTGGTATTTCCTTCGCAGCCAGGTCCGAAAGGCCGCGTCGAACTCTTCCGGATCCATATTGAGGATCTTTCCGAAGCGGCCTCCCCACCTGCCCGCCGAAGTTGCCGCGGAATCCGAACACCCAGTCACGGACGACGTCTTCTCCCCATTCCTCCTCGATGTACTCGAAGACCTTGTGCCCGTATCGATAGGCCAGAAAACCCTGGGGAGCCGCCATGATCGAGGGAACCTGGTCGGACAATGTGGCGTCGCGCATGTAGATCTCGTCGCGCGAATCTTCGTCAACGCCGAAGTAGGAAGCCATCCCCTCCATGAACCACAGGGGAGGACGCGCGTAGATTGCCCGTCCGCGCCTGCCACCGAAAAAGATCTCGTACTGGAAGATATGGGTCAACTCGTGCTGAATCAGAGCCTGCAGCTCCCGGTCGGGCAGATCCACGGGCAGGACCATCCGGTTGCGCACCGGGGTCGCGAAGGCTCCTACACCCTCGGGGATGAAACCGACGATGATGTTGGTCTGCTCGAACTCGGCATGGGTCGCGTAGATGATCATCGGGATCGGCTTCATGATCTGGAAGTTGAGCTTGCGGGCGACGTCATCGTACGCGCTCTCCGCAAATGAGGCGATCGTCTCCAACTTGGGCTCAACCCGGTCGTAGTACGAGATCTTGAAGTGCGGGGTGTCGTAGGTGTACCACTTGAACTTGTCCCACCGGACCTTGTTTTTGCCACCGACGTAGGGGTTGTACGGGTTCAGCTGGGCTTCCATTGGAGCGGCGATACTCATCGCGAACGATGCGATCACCAGCACTTTGGTCCAGATCTTCATCTCGATCCTCCAAATGGGGCTATGAGCGGTCGGTTCTGCGAACCTGCAATCTGCGATCTTCATCACTGCACAGCGAGGTTCGGCGTTCCAGAAGAAGACTCCTCATCAGTTGGAGTACAGGGCGCGTTTGACCTGAATGACCCGCGGGACGAAAATGCCGACGAGGCGACCCTGAAGGTTGTACAGATCGGTGAACATGTCGGTGTATTCCTCGAGCTTCCGTTCGTCTCTCGGTTTGAAGTCGGTGATCTGTTCACGATGGAGGACCTCGCCGGTTGCGGCCTGGACAACCATCAACAGAATGTCGTAACTGAATCCCGTCTCTTCGACCAGCACCTGCCTGAAATAGGTCTTACCGTCCTGAGGTGAGACATATTCTTCGGTGGTGTAGCCCTCACGATCGAGGACCCTGACATCTATCGACGCCGCAACGACGAGGTCGGCGCCGGTTTCCTCGTTGATGGCCCTCCAGAAATCGGCCTGTTCGGCAAGCGCGGCAAGATGGGTCGACGGCGGTCTCAGATCGTCCTGCAACGGAAGAAGGTGCAGTGCAGCCTCTCTTCGCAGCACTTTGCGCAGGTAGATCTCGAATTCCCTTGCCGCCGACAGGTCGACGGACTGGATATCCTCACCCTGTCTTGGCTCAATCAAGATCGGCCCCACGAATACGCTCTCAGTTCCATCGAGATCGAGCTCCGGCTTCAACTTCAACTGGATCCGCGTTTCTCGCGCACCGGCGCTTGCCACCGCTGCACACGCGACCAGCAATACCAACAGCTCAGCTATTTTCTTGCGCATCGTCCGCCTCTTCCTCAGCCTCGTCCTGTCCTTCTTCCGGTGGAGCAACAAAACTGGCATAAAACTCCTGGAACCGCGTGTAATTCCTGCGCAGAGCGTCGTTGTTCGGCGCAATCGCCATCGCGGTTTGATAGGTGAGCATGGCTTGTTCGAACAGGCCATTGGCCTCCTGAGCCACCGCGATGTTATTCAGGATTCTCGGTTGATCTGGCGTCAATTCGTTGGCGCGTTCGAACCGATACAGGGCTTCCTGCCAATATCCATGCCGCGCCGCCTTGTATCCGAAGTCCATCTCCGCCCCGGCCTCTTTGGCCCGGCCGTCACCTCCGGCCACCGGACCGACGGCGAATGAAAGCGCCACGACAATAACCGCTCCCACCTTCAAAAGTCTTCTGTGCTCAAGCACCGGGTCTCACCTCCGCTCTTTCAATTCGCCGCACTCGCGATGCCGCATACCGAGTCATCAGCTCCCGACCGGGTAGTACCCGGTAATGGTTCGCACCTTGACGTTCTTCCGGTTCACCTCGACTTTGATCTTGCGCAGTTTGTCCGGCGGTTCTTCCGAGTTGGACGTATAGGCGAGCAGGTATTGGGTTCTGAGTTCGCGGTTGATCTCTTCATAGATCGCCTCGAGCTCGGAATCCTCGGATACGAAGAACGCTCTGCCCCCGGTGGCGCTCGCGAGCTTGCTGAGCTGCCATCTGGTCGAAATCTTGGTCGCCGCCACATCGACGCCAACCGTGTAGATCGTCACACCCATGCGTTGGGCGTAGCCGAGTGCATCCGTGAACGCGTTCTCCGATGCCGTATCGTCTCCATCCGACAGGACCACCATCGCCCGTCTCCCGGTGACCCCGGAAAACTGAAAAAGACCCATGATCACCGCATCGTACAACGCCGTCGCGCGGTCGGGATAGAGCGCGAGCAGGGCATTTTCGATGATCGAGAAATCTGCCGTGAACCCTGCCAGGAGGTCCGGGCGATCGGAAAACGTCTCGATAAACGCTCGATCGCGCGGCCTCAGGAGGTCCCTCAGGAATCCCATCACGACGCGTTGCACCGTCGGCAGCGTCTCTTCCATCGATCCCGACGTATCGATCACCATACCCATCCGAACGGGGAGATCCCGGTGGAGGCTGAAATGCGAAATCGTCTG
Organism: Candidatus Sulfomarinibacteraceae bacterium; assembly: GCA_963769215.1. Classification (GTDB taxonomy): domain Bacteria; phylum Acidobacteriota; class Thermoanaerobaculia; order Thermoanaerobaculales; family Sulfomarinibacteraceae; genus Sulfomarinibacter. The sequence continues at coordinate 41,128 of CAVYKX010000007.1, forward strand.
CTCCACCTTGTCCTCGAGGATCGTGAAATCGTCGATCGCGAGATCTTCGACGGGTTTCCCCTGCCCGTCAAGGACTGTCACCGGCAACTCGATCGCGGTCACTTTGACCACGGTTCCGAACTGAGGAGAGTTGACGAACTGGATGTCCTCCGCCTGCGCATCATCCGTTAACGTGGCGAGGGCCCTCAAATACCCGAATTGTTCGCTGACATCCAGCGAAACCACGGTTTCGTATGGCGGTTCATACAGCATCGCGATGCGGTCGTCGTTCCAGAAAATCTCGAGCTGTTTGAGCTCGGCATCACTCGGGATGTTGAGCTCCGCCTCGATCCGCACCCGGCCTCCCGCGCCCTCGCTCGCGGAAACCGGTTTGAGCCGCACATAGAATCGTTCCCGCCCGACGTTCACGGTGTATCCGTCGCGCGCGATCTCATTCCCGGACGCGTCAAATCCGACCACGGTCACGGTCGTCAGCTTCGGCAGTGGACCGAGGTCGAGATCGATGTCAAAGGGCGGTCGGTTTTTGGTCAGAATCGGCTCGTTGTCGAGGAAGAAGCTGACCCTCCTCACCTCTTCGCGAGCCAGCGCTTCAAAGCGGTGGAGTCCGCTGACAGCGTCGCCTTCGGGCCCGACGATTCGCAGCATCGGTTGCTCCTCCGGCTCATCATCGGCTGCCAGCTCTGCCTCGATCGCGGCGACCGAAGGATCGACGAAGGCGTCGAGCGCCGCCTGGGAGAAATTGAGCGCGACCACCGAAAAGTCGTGTTCCAACACCGCTCCGTGCTTCGAATGGACATCCTCGATCTTGAGGCGCAATTTGTAGTCGCCCGGGCGGATGAGCCGCTCAACCGACAGGCCGACCCGTTCGCCGGCCTGCGGCACCGAGAAAAGATAGCGGAAACGGTCCACCATGATCTCGCCGCCGCTCGTGATTTCACCGACAACATCGAGCTGAACGACATCCACATCCCCCACCGGAGAGGATCCCAGATCCGTCGACATCGACGTCGACCGAGAATCCGACCTCCACCAGACCCCCGACCGCACCCCGCGAGTCATTCGCGATGCCAAAGTCGAGCGGCTCCGCGTCGTCATCGAGCAACGCCGAAAACTCCATGAAACGGTGCGACGTCGACTCCGGTCCGCCTCCCAGCTGCGGTATCTCTGAGCTGGTACATGGACTTCAGATATTGGGAATCTCGACTCCACATCCGGGCCATGTTGATCAGCCGGAGGGTGACATCGCCGTTGGGACATTGATATTCGACGTCCCTGAGCGAGGTTCGCTCACCCATCCGGCCGAATTCGCTCGTGGCACTGAAGGTGTTGTAGAGATCATCGATACCGTCGAGATCGGTCCACATTTCCCAACGATCAAAGAGATACGGCCGGTAGAAGAGGGACACCACATCCTCTCCGAGACCTTCGACATACGCCCACACCCAAATATCCATCGGTGAGAAGATCGACTGACATCGAGGATTGTGCCGATAGGTCGGAGGTCCATGGATCAGCAGCACCCGCGAGCGGTCGTCCGTCGTGTTGCCGAACTCGAGGCGGGCGAAGTGCAGCCGTTCCTCATACATGCTGCGAAACGCGGTACCGTACCCGGTTTGTCTGCCCCACAAGACCCACAGTCTCTCGACAAAAGTCTTTCTCTGCGCTTCGGTTTCGAGTGCGAGAAAGGCCTGTCTCTGTTCTTTGGTGATCAGAGGGTAGACTTCTTCATCGAGCCAGGTGATCCAGTACTGGGGTATCGACAGCCGGTGTTCGAGCTCTTCCTGTTTTTTCTGTTTCTTCTTCTGGTCGGCTTCCGATGTGCAGGGGATGCCGAAAAGTGCCAGGCACACGAAGACGACGATGAAGATGCTCCACAGCCGCCCGCCATGTCCGCCGTCTCTCTTTATCATCTCGATCTGCACCTCAATAGGGTAGCGCGATTTGCGCAGTAGTCCAGATGTCACGGCACACACTCTTCGCTGCCGTGCCGGCGGCAATTCTGCGACACAGTGCCGGCCTCAGCTTTATCTATGCAACACATCGAAACCGGTTACCTTTCCCACCAGAAGAAATACGGGGCCGATGGCGGGAGGTTGCCGTGGGTTTGAGGCTTGGGGCTTGAGGCTTGCCGCCGACCTTGGCATGGTCAAGAGTTAAGGGTAGAGGGTAAAGCCCAACCACGCCCCCCGGGGTAACCTCTTCACTCTTCACCCTTCGCAGAAGAGCGCGCTCGGCGGAGGTGCCATCTTTTGCATTGTCCGGACCGAGACGTTCAATCCGGTCCTCCCTACTGGTCGGTCAATGCCAAAGGTGGCTTCTTTGCGGGAGGCGCGCCGGCAGAAAAGCGCGTTGATCGGACGTGCCGTCCTTGACGATTTTGGGAGTAACGGCCTCGAATTTGTGAGCGCTTTAGGTCCATAAGATCGTCAAGGGGGGCAATCACGCGGTGTGGCGTTTGCAGCAGAGCGCGCTCAACGAAGTTACGCCTACCGGTTTCCGACATCAGCTGGCGGGCGTCGGGAACGAAATCGGACCTGACGCTCTGCTAGAATCCTCGTCTCAGCGACTGGAGAGGCGATGGCGAAGATCAAGGTGCGACGAATCAATCGTGAGGAACTGCCAGGCATTGTCATTCTTCGCGACGCCGCGGCGGCCGGCCTCGCGGCCTACCCGGAGAGCCACGGAACCCTTGATCTGGACATGGAGATCGACCCCGATCTGCGACACTTGCTGGCCCACGACCCAGATGGGTTCTTCACAGCATTCGAAGGCGACGAAACCCTCGGTTTTGCCGCGGCACACGTGCGCACCCGGCAGTGCATCCTCTCGGAGCTCTGGATCCTGCCCCAACACCACGGCCGCAAAGCCGGTGATGCCCTGCTGACTCGCATCATCGCGTATGGCGAACGATCCGGCGCGCGGGAATTTCTCGCGGTTGTGCCCGCCGAACCCGGCATTCAGGCATTGCTGCTCGGCCACGGTTTCAAACCGCTGACGCCCGTGTACGTTTTTTCCCTGAGCGTCAGCGCGGCGGCAGATCTCGCAAAAACGTTGACCCGCCTTCTGCCGGGCAAAGACGCCACCAATGATCTCCTCAATCGCAGAGGACAGGCAGATGTCGACCGGCTCGACCGCGTCACCCGCAACATCACCCGGGAAGCCGACCACGAATTCTGGCTGAAGGACCGGGAGCTGCGTGCGGCCTTTGTTCAACAAGGAGAGCGCATCGCAGCCTATGCCTATGGAGGCATCGACCAGGTGGGCCCGGTCGCCGGAAGCACTCAGGATGCCGCTCTTGCCGCCGTCGGCTGGGCGCTCGACAGCGCGATCGAGTCGGGTGCATCTCGCCATCTCCAGCTGCGGGTCCCCGCCCCATTCAGCTCTGCAATTGAAGCGCTGCTCGACTCTGATGCGCACCTCACAGCCACATTCCTCCTCTACGGCAAAGGAACTTCGCTGAATTTCGATCGCTTGATCCTCGGCCCACCTTGCCTCCCATGAGCGACAGACTCACGAGGCGAACCGACCGATCCCCAAGTCGAGTGCGATACGAAGACGAACTGAATCCGCAACAACTCGCGGTCGTCATGCATCCCGGCGGTCCGATGCTGGCGCTCGCCGGCGCGGGAACCGGCAAGACACGCACCCTCGTCTACCGAGCCTGCCGCCTGATCGAGGACGGCGTGCCGCCGGGCCGCATTCTCCTCCTCACCTTCACCAACAAGGCGGCGCGGGAAATGATGCGGCGGGTCGAACAGCTCATGGAGCACGGCATGACTCGAGTTACCGGAGGCACATTCCACTCCGCCGGCCACCGCATTCTCCGCAGATACGCGGAGCTTCTCGGCTATTCTCCGCGTTTTTCGATTCTCGACCGCGAAGACGCCACCGATCTCATGGGCGCCGCCCTCGCTGACGTCAGCCCCGAAGTCCCCAGCCAGAGGATGCCGAAACCGCGGCTCCTCGTCGATCTCTACAGCTTCGTGATCAATACCGGACACGACTTGGCGGATGTGCTGTCGGAAAGAGCTCCTCAGTTCATCGATCAGGGCGAGGTGATCGCCGGGGTTTTCAAGCGATATCTGGAGAGAAAACGAGCTGCAGATCTCATGGATTTCGACGATCTCCTGCTCAACTGGCTGTTGCTGCTGACCCGGTTTCCACGAGCCCGGCAGGAACTGCAGGAGAACTTCAGCCACATCCTGGTGGACGAATATCAGGACACCAATCGTCTTCAGGCGGATATCGTCGACGCCATGCTCGGTCCCGAGCGCAACGTCATGGTCGTTGGCGATGACGCCCAGTCCATCTACGCATTTCGCGGGGCGGATTTCGAGAACATCCTCGGTTTTCCGGAGCGCCACCCCGAGTGCGAGGTCTTTCGGCTCGAAACGAATTATCGGTCCGTACCGCCCATTCTCAGTCTTGCCAACGCCTCGATCGAGCACAACATCCGTCAATTCAAAAAACTCCTTCGTCCGGATCGCAAAGGCGGCGAGCCGCCCACCGAAGTGGCGGTGCCAACACCCGAAATCCAGGCCAGCTACGTCGCCGAACAGATCCTGGAACTCGTCGAGGAAGGCCTCGAACTCGAGGACGTCGCGGTGCTCTACCGCAATCACGCCCACTCGCTCGACCTCCAGGTCGAGTTGGCCAGGCGGAACATCCCGTTTCGCGTGCGCTCGGGGCTGCGCTTTTTTGAGCACCGCCACGTCAAGGACGTGCTCGCCCACCTCCGATTCATCGACAATCCCAGGGACGAGGTGGCTTTCGCCCGCCTCATCAAGCTTCGGGATGGCTTCGGGCCCCGGCTCGCGGCCAGGGTCTGGGACAGACTGGCCGGCGCCGACAGCCTGCGGCGCCTGCTCGGTTTCGATGCCGATTCGCTCGGGCTGCCACGACCCGCTCGGACGTCTCTGGCCCAGCTGCAAACACTCGTCAATGCCCTTTCCGCACCGAAGATCCTCGGTCAGCCCGGAGAGGCTATTCGCCAGGTAGTGGAATCCTTCTACGGACCGTGGGCGCGCGCCCACCTGGAAAACTCGGGATCGCGCCTTGAAGATCTCGAGCAGCTCGCCTTGTTCGCAGACGGCTACCCGGATGTCAATGCATTCCTCTCCGAGGTCACCTTACTCAACGATCTCTCGGGGGAGGAGGCTGTCGCCGGCCCGCCTGACGACCTGGTGACGCTGTCGACGGTTCATCAGGCCAAGGGCATCGAATGGCGCGCGGTTTTTGTCATCTGGTTGTCCGAAGGTCGTTTTCCGAGCTTCAGGGCTGAAGACGAGGAAGAGGAGCGGCGGCTCTTCTACGTCGCCGTGACGCGCGCTCGCGACCGGCTTTGCCTGGTCCGCCCGGAGATCGCCCGGGACCGCTACCGTGTGGACACCATTCTCGATCCGTCCCGCTTTCTGTCGGAGCTGCCGGTCGAGCTTCGCGAGCTGGTCACGATCGCAGAAGAGCGGCCGGCTGACGGCTTTGATGCCCTGCCCGGCGGTGGTCGATACACCCTTCCTCCGTTTGTGAATGATGCATCCGGTGACGACGACATCAACTGATCGCCGGTAACTTCGAAGCCCCGCTTGACATATCATCTGTTTGCTAATAGAATATACTTGAATGGTTATACAGCGAATCATAGATCGCTGATTACGACGAACAAAGGAGAAATCCCATGGCAGTAACTCAGTTGACTCAGGAGAATATCGAAGAAACCATCAACAACAATGACATCGTCGTCATTGATTTCTGGGCTTCCTGGTGCGGGCCCTGTCAAGCATTCAAGCCCGTATTTGAAAATGCCTCCGAAAAACACACCGACGCGACGTTTGCATCCTGTAACACCGAGGAACAGACCGAACTGGCCTCGATGTTCAAGATCCAGTCGATTCCGACCCTCGTCGTGTTCCGAGAGGGCATCGGCATCTTCGGCCAACCCGGAATGCTCCCCGCGGAAGCCCTGGACGAGCTGATGGACAAGGTCCGCGAGCTCGACATGGACGAGGTTCGCGCCGAGGTCGAGAAACAACAGCAGGCCCCGGCCGAAGCGTAAAACCACCGCTTCACGATTTCGATTTCGCACGAGCCGAGGGACACCGTCCCTCGGCTTTGTTATAGTCCGCCTCCGGACATGAAGAACTCCGATTCGAATTCCTCCGGAACAATCTCCGGGCCGGGAGAACGACGCGATGTCTATCTCGGGTGGCTGGCACTGATTCTCGCTGGATCCGTGGTGCTGTACCGGCCGTGGATCGCCCTTGCGTCAACCTTGATTCTGCTCGTGTGGATCTTCGGCGGCGGACTTCGCCAACACTTCGCGCGGCTCCGGTCCCATCGGCTGACTCTGGCGATCGTGGTTTTTCTCGCGTTGAACATCGCCTCACTGGCGTGGTCCAGCGATCCGGCCAGCGGCGTCCGCTATCTCACGAAGTACCACTACCTGTTGCTGATCCCGGTGCTGGCAACCTCACTCCGGCCCGCGTTCCGCCGCTCGATCCTGGCGACTTTTTCAATCGCGGCCGTGGTATCGGCACTCACGAGCTTCGCGGTCTTGGTCTGGGGGCTGCGTCTCGCCGACGCCCATCCCGGGAACCCCTCGGTCTTCATGGCTCACCTCGATTCCAGTCTGCTGCTGGCCCTCGCGGCATTGCTCATCCTGTCGCTGATTCTCTACTCCGACTTAACGCCGAGATTCCGTGCGGCCTGGGCGTGCTGCTTTGTCGTGGTAACGGGCGGACTGGTGATCAATATCGGCCGCGGTGGACAGCTGGCATTCATCTGCGGTCTCTTCGCGCTCGCAGTATTCTGGGCGCGTCAACGTCCCATCCGTGCGGTCCTAGGAGCGGTCGCCGCCGTCGTACTTCTGCGCCGCAATTTTGTGGTTTGTTTCGCCCAGGCTGCAGGTGCGAATTGCCGAATCGAAGGCCGATCTGACCGCAGCACTCACCGAGCAGCGATACAACGGAAGTCTTGGAGGCAGAGTCGCCGCGACGATCGTGGCGGGCGAGATCGTCCGCGAGCACCCGATATTCGGCACCGGCGTCGGGGCCAACATGGCGGCCTTCAAGGCTCTTCTCGACTCCGAATTCGATGAACTCAAACCGGCAATCTACTGGTACCGTCATTTCCACAGCCAGTACACCCAGATAGCGACCGAACTCGGAATGGTGGGCCTCCTGTCGCTGGCATGGATCTTCTGGGAACTTCTCCGCGGGCCGTACACAGATCCACACACGAGATCCATCGCTTGGATTCTCGGGGTGGTCTATCTCGTCGGCTTCATCGGCGAGCCATACCTCCACAAACAGATCCCGTTGGTCACGTTCGCCCTCTTCGCAGGACTCTTGTCGGCGGACACGTTGGACGCTAAGCCGCCTGGCTCATCCGGAAATCTGCGAGATCAAAGAGAATAACGATCTGAGCCGCGAGTCGGCGATATCGCTGCCGTCGCAACCACGAAGACACAAAGACACCAAGGGAACACAAAGGAGTTTCTTGACCCATCACTTCGCGGGCGTTCTCGGAAGCAGGAATCTCCACGATTTCAGAGTCCGAGCATCTGATGAGTCAGGAAAACATTGAGAAGACCTTCGTGAGTTCTTCGTGCCCTTCGAGTCTTCGTGGTTCAAAGTGTTCGGAAGGGCGGGAGGAACATTCTAACGATCGACTCATCCGGAAAAGCGTGAGGTCGAAGGTCGGCTGCGGCGAGTCCCGCAGGGGCGAAAGAACTTAGCCTGGGGCGTGAGCCCCGGGAACCCAGCGAAAAAGAAGTCAAAGCCGCGGAGCGGCGACAGATGGGAACCGGTGGGTCTGCGATTTTCCTCGCAATCCGGTTCTGTCGCCCCTCCGGGGCTTGTTCCTATTTGGGGGCCTTGATACCCGGGGCTCGCGCCCCGGGCTAAACTCTGGCGCCGCTCCGCGGCTGACATTTCCGGTAATCGGGGGGTGCCACTGGTCCGCAGACCTCGCTGCAACGAGTTCACCTCACGGAATTCCGGATGAGCCGAACGTTCCAACTTTCAAACATTGAACGTTCGAGGTCTACTCCCCGTCGGCTACCTTTTCCCGCAGTTCCTTGAGCCCTTGCCAGGTGCTCTCGTCTTCGTCGAAGTCGGGAAGCGCCGGCGGAATGCCGCGGGCGTCATTGACCTGCCAGCCCCACAGGATCGCGAACTTCATGTAGGTGCTGTACGACTGGAGGAGGCAGAATACGATACCGAGCGCCCCATCCAGAATCCCGAGCTGCAAGAAGTAGGTGCGGAAGAAGCGCCACATGGGTCGGAGCAACACCTCCAACGCACTCGTCCGTACGCCGTCGCGCCAACATTGCGCTGCGTTCCAGTAACCGTACTTGGCGAGTCTGAAGGCATATTCGTCGAAACTCCGGTCCACCATGTGGTGTTCCATCGGGTTCTTCAGAATCGGCGTCTCCCCGGTGGTGTGGAGAACAGAATGGACCCGGCGGTTCTCGTAATACGCGGTGCCGCGGCGAAACAGGCGTGCCACCCGGTCGTGCTGCCAGCCCGAGAATCTGATCCGTTTGCCGAGAATGTACACATCACGGTTGACCATGTAGGCGTCATTCGGGGAATCACCGTGCAGAATCTCCTCAATTTCGCTGCGCAGCGCCGGCGTACACCGCTCGTCCGAGTCGAGGAGGAATATCCAATCATTGTTCACGTGCTGCAACGCCCAGTTTTTCTGCGCGCCGGCCCCGTAGTAACGGCGCTGAAAAAAACGGACCTTGTCATAATTTCGGGCAATCTCGGGTGTTCTGTCGGTCGAAAAACTGTCGACCAGAATGATTTCGTCGCACCAGTCGAGCGACTCGATGCACTCGGCAATATTGTGCTCCTCGTTAAACGAGGTGATGACGCCGCTCACCCTGGGGCGCGCGCGGACGTCTGCGTTCAACACCGGTTCATCTCGATCCATCATCCCTCACAGCGGTTCGGGCTGGAAACTCGACAGAAGTGCGCGCCGGCCCTCAGAATCGTCGAATCCTAACATATTTAGCTCCTTCGGCAGATTTAGAGGTATCATGGATTGATGCCCGACACCCGGCAACACGTGTTGGTCGTCGGCGCAAAAACCGCCGGCCTCGAGAGCGTCGCACCGATGCTGCGGCGAGCTGATTTCAGTGTCCACACGGTGGACCCCTCGCCTTTTCTGCTCGATCTGGTGCTGAGCACGTCCTTCGAGTTGTTGATCGTGTCGTATCCGATGGACAACGTGTCGCTGGATGACCTTTTCGATGCCGTCCGAGATGACGGATCGGCGTGCCATAACGCCGGTATTCTCCTGCTTGCAGACCCTGACCTCATCGATGATGCGCAGGCCCTGGTCGATCTCGGCGCGAATCGCGCCATCTGCACAGACTGGAGCGAAGCTCGCCTGTGGCAGGCGGTCGGCGATCTGCTGCGAATCGCGCCCCGGATCTTCATGCGAGTCCTGATGCACGCCGAGGTCGAGGTCGTCGACAGCCAGAACCGGACGATCTTCCAGACCGTCAACGTATCGGTGTCAGGCGCCCTCCTTCAGGGAAGGCATGAATTCGAACCGGGCCAGAATTTCGATTTCCTCTTTCGCCTCCCGGGCGGTGGATTGATCGAAGGCACGGCCGAGGTGGTTCGCCAGACCAACCCGATGCGGGAAGGCATCGAGGGCGTTGGCACCCGATTCACGGCATTCCGGGGAGAAGGTGCGGAGCGGCTTCAGTCGCACATCGATCGTCAGATGGTGATCGGCAACAACAGGTAAAAGCGGCCGGAGTGCTGCATCCGGCCGGCAATCTCGGCGGCCTCATCGCCGGTGCCGACAAAGAGATCCACGCGATCCGGCCCCTTGATCGAGCCACCCGTATCCTGATTGAGTACAAACCTCGCAAAGCCCACTTCACCACCGTCGGGTGCCGGCATGCTGCCGGTCACATAAGCCACGGCCGGACCAGGGAAAAGCCCGCGGTCGGTGGCGATCGATCGGCCCGCGGTCACCGGAAGCCCGTAACACCCAAGCGGGCCGGCGGCATCATCGAGCGGTGCTGAAAAACACGTACGACGGATTGTACGAAAGGACTCTCTCGAGGTCTTCCGGATGGGCCGCAAGATATGACCTGATCGCCTGCATGGACATTTCCTCGCGGCTGACGAGGCCTTCGTCCAGCAGCAATCTACCGATCGACCGGTACTGCCATCCGTTGGAGCTCGCGTAGCCGGCACGCAGCCTCGATCCGTCCGGAAACACCAGCGTCCCCGAACCCTGAACATGGAGGAAGAAGACATCCACAGGGTCGGCGAGGTAGCCCAGTACCGGAGCCGGGGCGGACAACCCGTTCCCGAAATCGATTTCGCCTCGATTTGCGTAGGGTCGGAGCTCCCTCCCCTCGACCCGCCCAACGAGCGAGCGTGGGAAACTGTCAAAACCGAAGATCTCCGGGTCGACCGACACGAGGTCCTCGGGGATCCCGTAGACCGGGTACTCGTAGGGTGGCTCGGCGTGGCGGAGCGCCTTCACCACCGGCTCATAGTAGCCGGTAAAGAGCACCGTACCCCGGCCGTCTCGGCCCACCGACTCGAGCAGGATGAACTCCCTTTTCACGAGATCGGTGAGCCGCACCGAGATCGGACTCGGCGCGCACCAGCTCTCGCATACGACGTACTCCCACTCGCCATTTCGGAGGCGCTTCGTTCCTCGGAGCCGAATCGAAAGACCGTGTCTTGGGCGGTGTTTTCGAAGAAATCGACCGAGTGGTCGAGCGCCTCGATCAACCCCTCGAGTGGAAGATCATCGCCAAAGACCGGCCACTCCGCCGCCGGTACGGCTCGTAGGATTTTCCGCTCGACCATCCCGTCGGGCGGAGTGGATACGCAAGCCGCGAGCAGCGTACACATCCCGGCCACCGCGAAGACCGGGAGAAGGCGCGCCGCCCTCTCCCTCAGCGGACGAGCGCCAACGACAGCCACGGCCAATAGGTAATGATCAGCACCGCGATCAGGAGTATCGCGAGAAACGGAAGTGCGGATCGGTAGAGCAGCATGATCGGCTTGTCGAAGCGATAGCTGGCAATGAAGAGGTTCATGCCTACCGGTGGGGTGCAATAGCCGATCTGCATGTTCGCGAGGAAGATCATCCCGAGGTGGATCGGGTCGATTCCGTAGCCGGCCGCGATCGGGAGGATCAGCGGCACGACGATGACCAGCGCGGAGAAGATGTCGAGCATCATCCCGAGGGCGAGCAGGAAAATGTTGAGCAGAATGAGGAAGCTGAGTTTGGACGATATGTGGGTGGTCACGAGATCGAAGAGCTTCATCGGGACCTGCTGGTCGATCATGAGGTTGGTCGAGGCGAGCGACGCGCCGAGGATGATCAGGATGCCACCAACCAGGATCATCGAGTCGCGCATGATCTTCGGCACCCTTCGAATCGGTATATCCCGGTTAATCAACACTTCGACGACAAGAACGTAGAAAACCGTTACGACCGCCGCCTCGGAGACCGCGAAGAACCCGCTGTAGACACCACCGAGGACGATGACCGGCAGCGGGATTTCCCAGATGGACTCGCGGAGGGCCGAAAACGCCTCGCGACCGGCATAACGCTGGCGCGGTTTGCGGGTTTGCACAAAACGCCCTTCGCGCATGCACCACAGAGAAAGGAGAACCAGCATCAACGCGCCGGGGAGGATTCCGGCGACGAAGAGGTCGTCCACCGACTGCTCGGCGATGATTCCGTACAGAATCAGCGGCAACGACGGCGCGAACAGAAGCCCGAGGCTTCCTGAAGTCGTGATGAGACCGAGGTTGAACTGCTCGCGATAACCGGCCTCCGCCATGGCCGGGAAAAGCAACGCACCCATAGCAATGATCGTCACGCCGGAGGCGCCGGTGAAGGCCGTGAAAAGAGCGCACACAAAAAGAGCGACCACTGCGAGTCCGCCGGGCATCCATCCCAGGAGCACGTTGGATAGCCGAACGAGGCGCCGCGGCGCATTGCTTTCGCCGAGAATGTATCCGGCAAAGGTGAAGAGCGGAATTGCGATCAAGACCGGGATTTCAGAAACCCGAAAGATCTCCATTGGGACGATCATCATGTCGATGTCCGCGCGGGCAAAACCGATCAGCGCGCTGGCCGCGATGATCGCGAACAGCGGCGCGCCCAGCACCGCAAACAGCAGCAGGAGAATGCCGACCAGAATCACGGCAACTCCAACGTCGCGACACTAGCCCGGGCGTGGCGAACGGCATAGACGAGGTAGCGAAAAGCGATCACTGCAAATGCCACCGGTATGACAGCTTCACAGATCCAGACCGGCACGAAGCCGATCGTCATTCCTCCTGCCGCCCGATCTTCGAGCATCAGCCGATAGGCGCTCCACGCCACCACCCCCGATACAACGGCAGTGAAGATGTCCGTCGCAACCCTGATGCCGGCCTTCATCCGCGGCGGCAGAAACTTCGACACCGCGTCTATCGAGATCTGTTTATCGCCCCGGGTCGCAACCATGGCTCCGATCATCCCGACCCACAACACGCCGACTCTCAGCAACGGGTCCGCCCACACAATGGCGCTGTCGAAGAAATTGCGGAGAACTATCTGTGCGCCGGCGAGCACGATCATCGACGCCAGCAGGAGCACCAGGAGTGCGTCCTCGACAAGCTCCGTCAACCAGAGGAGTCGGGCCAGAGTGGATTTCTCGCCATCAGCCATGAATCACTCGTCGGCTCCACCGGAGTCTTTCGAGGCCCGGAAATCCGTCAGAAGTTGCTGAATTTCTGCAAAGAGTCTGGGCGTCGTATCCCCTCTCAGCGAGAAGCTTCTTGGTTGCCGCGGCCGCGATGTCCTCCCATTCAGAATAGGTTTCTTCGGTCGGGTCGAGATACGTAGCTCCCTGTTTGACAAGCGCCTCTCGCGCCGCCTGCTCATCTGCGCGAATCTTTCTATCGAGGTCTGCAATCGCCTTGTTGAGCACCTCGTATACAACGCCTCGATCTTCCGCACTCAACCGCGCCAGACTTTTCTCGGTCAAGGCCAGCGCACCGCACACGTAGGTGATCGGCAAATCGGTGATGTAGGGCGCCTTGGTAAACCACTGCAGGGCGATCGCGCCGACGGGAGGGGCCGCCACGGTATCGATCAAACCGGTCTGCAATCCGGTCAGCACGTCGGAAATGGGCAGCGGCACCGGCGAAAGACCCGCCTCCTGGACAATGGCAAGTCCGATCGGGTCATCTTGCGGCGCCCAGGTCTTGCGGCCCCTGAGATCCTCGAAGGAGCGGGTCGGCTCGACCGACATCAGGTAGGTGAATCCGGTTTCCGAAATACCGAACGCCACGATCCCGTGTTCCGCAAGGCCGGCAACCAACTTCTCGTCAAATTCGCCACGGACGTGGTCGACCTCATCGTAGGACCTGAAAAGGAGCGGCAGACTGTAGATATCGAAATCCTGATAAATGGAAGCCAATCCGCCTGCCAGAAGGACGCCGCCATGCAGCTGGCCGATGCGCATTTTGCGGAGAACCGCGGTATCGGAGCCCATGGTGCCGCCGGGATAGAAACGGAGATTGACGCGCCCCTCGGTGCGCCGATCGATCTCGTCGGCCGCAGCCTCGAAACGGTTCATCCAGAACGAACCGTCGGGAACCATGGTCGCAATCTTCAAACGTTCGGTCTGGGCCGCGAGCGTGGGAGGCACCAAGAGCGCTACGATCAAGGTGGCCAGGATCTTCTGCAATTTCATTGATCACTCTCCAAAATAATCGTCCGACTCATCGAGCAGGGTTTGCGCCTGTTCTTGGGCCATGGTGTTGACGAGGGTCAAGCCCGGAGCCTCGGGATCGGCATCAAGGACCTCCCTGCAGAGACGGTCGTGCAGGTTCCGATCAAAGATCAAACGGGCGTAGTTCTGGGCGAGCAGGACTTTCGCCATCAGGTTTCGACCACCCGAGAGTTCGATCGCACGCTCGAAGTCTTCTCTGCCCTCTTCGGGTTTGCCCCCCATCGCTTCCGGAAGCAGAGTTGCGAGTATTCCGAGGTAGACGTAGGCCGCGCCATCGTCATAGGACTCATCGAGGGCCACCACACGCTGCATCATGGCATCGACCCGGGCCTTGTCCGCTACAGCCGACCAATCGTCGGAGTTGGCGCGGATCCATGTCGCCCAGGCGGAGCCTGCGCCATAGAGTACCGGAAGTTGTTTGACGGTCATTTTCGATACGACCGCCTCAAATTCATCGTAGGGCCCGGTCCAGCTCTCACACGTCCTCGTTTCGCTGCGGCACATCGCCAGCCAACCGTAGTCACGCCCCTTTTCAGCCAACCTGGAGGCCCTCTCGGGATCGTCGACGAAGGCGCCTGCATAGCTCGAGTAGAGGCTCGCTCCTGCGAGCAGCAGATCAACGTTTTTCGGATCATCCGCGATCAAGCCGTCGATCAGGAGCAGATAGGCCGGAGCGCCCTGACGAACCGTCTCCGGGTCGTTTTGGTTGAGGACCGCGGTGGTCAAACTGTCCGCCAGACCGGAAGTGGCTGACGACATCATCGACGAACAGCCGAGCGTCGACACGATCGCCACGACCGCACAACAGCGACTCATCCAGATATGCGATACCCTCACGCTCATCGTTCTCCCACTTGCTCTCGAAGATCAACACCGGAATACGGAGATTCTAGCGGGCCGCGACGGCATTGGCTAGGGTTGCCGGTTGGGAAACCGCTATTTGCCGCCGAATCCACCCCGAAGCGGTCCACCAGCCAGCGGCGCCTCCACCACCACCGGCAGAGGCAGAGGCCCCGCCGATGTTCGTGATGACCGAATGCCCTTTCGGGTCGCGCACAAGGCGAACAGGCTTCGCGCGGTAGGCGCCGGTCAGGCGATAGGGCCTCCCGGTGTAGAGACTGAGGATCTTCGAAACGTAGTTTCGGGTCTCTTCGTACGGAGGAACTCCGCGATATTTGGCGACCGCGCCTTCGCCCGCATTGTATGCCGCAAGCGCGAGTTGGAGGTTGCCGGAGTACCGGCCCACCAGGCGGGAAAATTCACGGACACCGCCGCGGACATTCTTCTCCGGGTCGAAAGGATCGTCCACGTTGAGCCGCTTCGCGGTTTCCGGCATCAACTGCATCAAACCCATGGCGCCGCGGCGGCTGACCGCAGCAGGATCATAGTCTGATTCGACCTGCACCAGCGCGTCGACCAGTCGGGGATCCACCCCGTGTTCGAGGCTGACGGAATTGACAAGCTTCTCGAGTTCGACACGATTTTGCGTTATTGTCTTGGCCTTGGCCGGAGTCACAGCATTATTGGCTCCAACCCTGATCGAGCACAGGAGGACCAAGGAACATACGACAATGACACGCCGTGTTCTCACGCTTCTATTATGACAGCATCCGAACCGAAGGAGTCGACCTTGCTGCACAGAAGTCGCCAAATCGAATCCCTGAAGCTGTTTACGGAGAAAATGCGGAAGGCCGACATGCCCGAATCGGCGATCGCCTCATTCAGGCTCCATCTCGATCGTCTTGTCCAGGGAGAACGGGGAACTCTCCCAGAGAGTGAGATCCAACCGGTGGAAGCTCTCGCAGACGCCGAGCAGCTTGCCAAACACCGGGAAACCGGCAGATCCGCGCTCGATAGGGTGGTCGTCATCAAACTCAACGGCGGCCTCGGGACAGGCATGGGCTTGGAGCGAGCCAAATCGCTGATGCAGGTGCGTGACGGACTGAGCTTCCTCGACATCATCGTCCGGCAGACGCTTGCTCTCCGCAGGGATGTCGGCGTCGCGATCCCACTCCTGTTCATGAACAGCTTTCGCACAGCCGAGGACACCGCGAAAGTTCTCCGGCGCTACGCGGAACTGGCGGTGGACGATCTGCCCCTGGAGTTTCTCCAGAGCAAGGTGCCGAAGATCATCGAAGCGGATTTCACACCCGCCGAGCATGGGGAAAATCCCGAACTCGAGTGGTGCCCACCGGGCCACGGAGATCTCTACACATCGATCGCGAGTTCCGGTCTCCTCGACCTCCTGCTCGATCACGGGATCGAATACGCCTTCGTTTCAAATGCCGACAACCTCGGTGCCGTGCTCGACCCGGATCTCCTCGGATACATGGTCCACGAAGGCCTCGACTTTCTCCTCGAGGCAGCCGACCGCACTCCCGCCGACCGGAAGGGAGGCCACCTCTGCCGGCTCGCGGACGGTCGGTTGGCCCTTCGCGAATCGGCGCAATGTCCGGCCGAGGACAAGGAGGCATTCCAGAACGTCGAGCGCCACAGCTACTTCAACAGCAACAACCTGTGGCTGCGCCTGCCGACCCTCTCCGAGCAACTCGCCGAACATGGTGGTTTTCTTCCACTGGCTACCCTCGTCAATCGCAAGACGCTCGATCCGAGAGACGCCACTTCGCCGACGATCATTCAGCTCGAGACGGTGATGGGATCGGCGATTTCGTTCTTCCACCAAGCCGCGTCGGTACGTGTTCCCCGGCGGCGCTTTTCCCCGGTCAAGAACACCAACGATCTGCTCGGAGTCCGATCGGACGCATTTGTCCTGACCGCGGACTCGCGAGTGGTCCTCCATCCGGATCGAACCGATCCCCCGGTGATTCGGCTCGACGACCGTTTTTTCAAGATGATCGACGAATTCGAAAAACGGTTTCAATCCGGGCCACCGTCGCTCCTTCGATGTGAAAGCCTCGAGGTCGAGGGCGATGTCACCTTCGGCACCGGGGTCGTCGTCGAGGGGTCGGTCACGGTCATCGCCGACGCCAAGGCGAAGATCGAAGACGGATCGACCTGAGCGGCACGATAGAACTATGAATCGTCGAACGTTCGAACGTTGTAACGTCCTCCAGCAATTCTCAACCCTGAACGCGGCGTCGTCAGCGCTCAGTTCGAGATCATCGACGGGTCATCAATTGAATTGGCGTTTGAAGGGTTGAGAATTGCTGCTGGAGGCGACGCCCGGATTCGAACCGGGGGATAAGGGCTTTGCAGGCCCCTGCCTTACCACTTGGCCACGTCGCCTTCTCGAGCCGACAGTTTAGTCCACGGCCAATCGAGGGTCAAGATGGAACGGAATCCCAGCCCCCATATTCAAGTTTCCAAAAACCGGGAATGAAAAAGCCCGGCCATTGGCCGGGCGAAATTCGCGGTTATTGGAGCGGGAGACGGGATTTGAACCCGCGACATCAACCTTGGCAAGGTTGCACTCTACCACTGAGTTACTCCCGCCCAGCGCCCCTCAACGGGGAGCGTTAATCTAGCAATCTCCCGGCGGAGTGTCAACCACCGACACCACGAAGGCCCTAGCCAGATTACAAAGGCTATTCAAGATTCAAGAGTTCGACAGATACACCCAGACCAAGGTTTCAGGACGCCGAGCGAGATACTCCCCACCGCTGCAGTACACACCCGTCTCAAACTCGTACGGTGATGCGTTCATCGCATCTCCCGTGCGATCCTCAATCCGTACCGCGATATCAGTATCCCTGATTGCAGATATCCTGATCGACCCAGCCCTTTCCTGGTCAGATTATATCCGCACAGGTATCTAGTGTCTGGGGGGTGGGCTGCTACATCGAGATTTCAGGGCCCAGCGCCTTCTTCCGCTTTCGCCCGGGAGGCGTCCCAGAAGACCCAGACCGCCAGCAGGAAGAACATGATGAGACCAATCCAATTCCCCGAGGGGCCGCTCATCCCCAGACTCCAGACCTCGAATCCACGCCAATCAGCGATCATCCGCAAGACCCCGTCGCTGACCCCGGCCAACGCGCCGCCGGCTATCAGCCCCGAGGCAATCAGGGTGCCGCGGTTGTTGCGGGCCTTACGGGAATCATCGGTCGGCGCCTTGCGCCGAACGTATTCGGCGACGAGGGCGCCAAATAGAATCGGCGTATTGAGCTCGATCGGAAGGTACATCCCGAGCGCAAACGCCAGCGCCGACACCCCGAGCATCTCGACAATCAGGGCAATCGCCGCACCGACACCGTAGAGCAACCACGGCGCCTCAGCCGTAGACATCACGCTCTGGATGACCGCGGCCATCGCGTTGGCCTGGGGCGCCGGCATCGGGTTTGGATGCTGCGCGGACATCGTGTAGCCGTAGACCTTGGCGAAGAGCATGATCATCGCTGTGACGGTGACCGAAGAAATCGCGGCACCGATGATATTCGACCACTGGATCCGGCGCGGCGTCGCACCGAGCCAGTAGCTGACCTTGAACTCGGTCACGAGCGATCCCGTCATCGACAAGGCGGTGCACACGACACCACCGATCAGCAGCGTTGCGAGCATGCCGTCGGGCCCGGAGAGGCCGAGTTTGGCAAGAATCACCGCCGCCACGATGAGAGTCGTGAGCGTCATTCCCGAAATCGGCGTCACCGAAATCATCGCCACCGCCCACGCCGAAACCGCCGCGAAAAGGAATGTGATCAACAGGGTCAGGAGCAAGCTGAGAGTGGCCAGTTTCGTCGCTCCCGGGATACCGGCCAGGACCGAAAAGCGGAAGTAGATCCAGATGGCGACGGCCACCACGACCATCATCACCGCCACCACGCCCATTGGAATATCCGAATCGGTTCGGTGGGATGAACGCTCGAGTCCACCCGACGCGAGCTTGCGAATCTCGGCAAATGCCTTCCCCAGAGCCTGCACCATCACCGGCGACATCTTGACGATCGAGATGATCCCGGCCATGAAAATGCCGCCGATGCCGATGAATCGCACGTAATTGGAGAAGATGTCCTCGGCGGTCATCTCAGAGATCGGCGCGAGGCCCTCGGTGATGGGTCCCGGCACGAAATTCCCGAACCACGCGACCAGCGGAATGAGCACGAAGTAACCGAGGAACGATCCGGCACAGATGATGGACGCGTACCGTACGCCGATGATGTAGCCCAGACCGAGCACGGCCGCCGATGTATTGATCGCGAAGACCGCTTTGACCTTGTGTGTGAGACCGTCGAGCGAGCCGACCAGCGACGTCGTGAAGACGTCGCGCCAGGCGCCGAAACTGAGCGCCATTTTGTCGAAGAGAAACCCGATGCCCATGGCTGATACCAGGACCTTGGCCTGCTGGCCGCCGCGTTCACCGGTCATGAGGATCTCGGTGATCGCAGTGCCCTCTGGGAACGGCAGCTTGCCGTGCATTTCCGCCACGAAATAGCGGCGGAATGGAATCAGCATGAGCACGCCGAGGATCGCACCGAGAAACGGCACGATGAAGATCTGGAAGAACGACGAACGATCCTGAAGCCCGAGCACGAAGATCGCCGGCATGGTGAATACCGAGCCGCCGACCAGGATCCCGGAGGTGGCTCCAATCGTGAGGATGTTGACGTTTTCGAGCAGGGTCGACTTGCGGGCAAGAAGAGCCGATGCGCCGATCGCGAGGATCGAGATCGGAATTGCTGATTCGATGCCCTGCCCGAGCTTGAGCGCGATGTAGGCCGCTGCCGCCGAAAACAGCACGGCCATTCCGAAGCCAATCGCGATGGACCGCAGAGTGATCTCGAGAACGCCACGCTCTTCAGGGATCACCGCAGTGTAAGTCTCACCGGGCTCCAACTCGCGATACGCGTTTTCAGGCAGCTTCAGCTTTCCCTGGTCTGACATGCAATCCCCCACTCCATTTGGTCGCTGGGTATTCTAACCCGACCACCCACCCACCCGGCCGTCCCGATTTCGGATTTCGGATTTCGGATTTCCACCCACCCGTCCATACAGTCCACAGATAAACCAGATTGACCCAGATAAACCCACCCACCCGAGGCTTCGTTGGGCTTGGGGCTTGGGGCTTGAGGCTTGGGGCTTGAGACGCTACGGATCGACACGGCAGCAGAACAGCTCGCTCGCTGGAGGTGCCATTCTTTGCATTGTCCGGATCGAACCACCCAACCAACATTGAACCTCAGGTCGGTCAATGCATAGATTGGCTCCTCTCGGGTAGCGCGTCTGCAGAAAAGCGCGAAGAACAGCGGGGCGCCGTACCAAGCCCGAGGTGGCATGCATGTTCGGGATCGCGATCGGAAAAGAAAAAACCCGGTGCGCGAGCACCGGGTTGTAATCGTCAGATGATGCCGACTCCTCGGTCTATTCGTCCTCAGATGCTTTCTTGGGCGCAGCCTTTTTCTTTGTCGTGGTTTTCTTTTGCTGCCGGCTTCTTTTCTGCCGTTTTCTTGGCTGCAGTCTTCTTCGCCGCCGGCTTCTTCGCTGCGGCTTTCTTGGTCGCGGTCTTCTTCGGGGCCGCTTTTTTCTCGGCGGGCGCCTCGTCCTCGGCCGCCTTCTTTTTCTTGGCCGGCGCCGCCTTCTTCGCCGCCTTCTCCTTCTTCGGCTTTCCCTTATCCAATGCCGCCACGAGTTGGGCGCCGAAGCCGGTCAAAGAAGGTTCCCCGCCGCTCCCGGCATCCATATGCCTGAGGTACTCATCCCGTTCCTTGTCGCGTTGGACTGCGGTCACCGACAGGCTGATCCGCCGGCGGTTGGGATCGAGCACCATGAGCTTGAGTGTGAGCTTCTCGCCGGGCGCAAACGCCGTCCGGGGATCGTCACCCTTCTCGATGCCCATCTCCGAAATCGGAATCAGGCCACTCAGGCCGGGTTCGAGCTCGACGAAAACACCAAAATCGGTACCGTTTTCCACCGTAGCTTCCAGGGTCTGGCCTTCCTGGTAGCGCATCTCGATGCGCTCCCACGGATCACGATCCGGCACCTGGCGCATCGTTAAACCGATACGACGGTTTTCCAAATCCACCTCGCGCACCCATCCACGGATGGTTTCGCCGACTTCCAGCTCCGGAGAATTCTTCTCCAGACCCGGTGGCAGCTGACTGACGTGCAGCAACCCGTCGATTCCGGGTTCGAGTTGGACAAAAACCCCGAAGTCGGCCTTGCGCACGATTGTTCCATTGAAGGCGCTTTTCGCCGGGAACCGCTCGTTCGCATCCGTCCACGGATCATCTTCGAGAGCTTTGATGCTGAGAGAGATCCGGTTCTTCTCTTGATTCAGCTCGAGAATCTTGACCCGGACTTCTTGACCCTCCGCGAGTACGTCGCGTGGGTGGCCGATGCGGTGGTGCGCGATCTCCGTCACGTGAACGAGACCATCAACGCCACCGAGATCCACAAAGGCTCCGAAGTCGGTGATCGATCGGACACGCCCCTCAACCTCAGAATCGACTGCGAGCGTCGACCACGCTTCGGCGCGGAGCTTCTCTTTCTCCTCGCGGAGCAGGACGGCTCGGGAAACAACCAACCGTTGCCCATCGGGTTCGTACTCGAGGACCTTGAAGGTATATGTCTGGCCGAGGTGACTGTCGAGATCCTCGACTCTGATATCCGAAATGTGCGACATCGGGCAAAATCCCCGAACGCCTGACACGGTGACGTCAAAACCGCCTTTGCGGCGTCCCATGACCTTGCCTTCAAGAGGCTCTCCGGATGCCACGGCCTCGTTCAGCTTTTCCTTGAGTTTGGCTTCCAAAGCCATGCGGCGAGAGACCCGGAGCTCTTCGCCGGCCGAAACAACGACGACCTCCACCGGATCGCCGGTCCCGAGTTCGTCCAACTCCGAACGCTCGAGGACGGCTTCCGATTTCCCGGAAACATCCACCAGCGCCACATCACCGTGGATGGCGACGATCGTACCTTCGATCACGTCTCCCGGTTTCAGCTCGCGGGCACTCAGGCTTTCTTGGAGAGCTCGTTCAAACTCATTGATATTGTTGGAATCCTCGGTCATGGCAGGCCTCACAGGGGAATATCCGTTGCTCTCTGGCACGGGAGGCGAAAGGATAGCACAGATCAAATCTTGAATTCGGAATTCTGAATTTTGAATTCCTTTCCACCCCCCCGTTTTGAGGTCTCCATCCCCGGTACGCGGGCGGCATTCCGATTTTCGAATTCGAACGCTTGCGCTAGCCGGCTTTCCAGACGATCTTGCCGCCGACGATGGTCGCCGCAGGCCAGCCCTTGAGGCGCATCCCGGCGAACGGCGTGTTGCGCGAGCGCGACTGGAATTTCCCCGGATCAACCGTCCGCAACGCCCGCAGATCGAGAATCGTCACATCTGCAGGGGATCCTTCTCGAAGGCTGCCGCCGGGAAGGCTGAATATTTCCGCAGGACGGGTCGCCATGAGCCGCACGAACTGCATGAGGCCAATGACCCGCCCGTGCACCAGCCGATCGAGAGCCAGGGGCACCGCTGTTTCGATACCGGCGATTCCGGCCGGCGCGACGGCGAAGTCCATCTCTTTTTCATCTGCGTGATGGGGTGAGTGATCCGAGACGATGGCGTCCACCGTGCCGTCGTAGACGGCCTGGAGAATCGACTCCACTTCGGCGCCGCTGCGCAGCGGCGGGTTGGTCTTCCAATTGGGATCGTACGCAGCCCCGGCCACATCCTCGTCAGTGAGGACGAATTGGTGGGCCGCGACCTCGCAACTCACCGCCAGGTTTCTTCTCTTCGCGATTCGAACCAGGTCGAGACCGATAGTCGTCGAAAGATGACAGAGGTGGAGACGCCCCCCGGTCAGCTCGGCGAGCAGCACATCCCGCGCGACCATGACTTCCTCGGCTGTGGACGGGGTGCCGCGCAGGCCGATTCTGGTCGAGACGGAGCCTTCGTGCATCGAACCCCCGTCAGAGAGAGCGAGATCCTCCTCGTGCGCTGCGATTGGAACGTCGAAACTGCGCGCGTACTCCAGCGCTCGACGGAAGAGCTGGGCGTTGGCGACGGGCCGGTGGCCGTCAGATATCGCCACCGCGCCGGCCGCGACCATCTCACCGATCTCGGCCATCGCCTCGCCCTCGAGGCCGTTGGACAGGGCACCCACCGGGTAGATCCTGGCAAGACCGGCTCGGTCGGCGCGTTTGAGGATGTATTCCGTCACCGACGGATCATCGTTGACTGGATCAGTACTCGGCATGCAGCAAACCGCCGTGAATCCGCCGGCCACCGCCGCACGACTTCCGGTTTCGATCGTCTCCTTGTACTCGAAGCCCGGCTCGCCCAGGTGGGCGTGAAGATCGATGAATCCCGGGGCTACCACGAGCCCAGCAGCGTCGAAAACCTCTGCGTCCGCGGGAGTATCGAGCCGTTCACCCACCGCAGAAACGACGCCGTCTTCCAGGAGGATATCCATGCCCTGGTCAAGGCCCTGCAACGGATCGACGACCCTGCCGTTACGAATCAGAATCGGCTGCACTGCGTCCTCCGGCGAGCAAATAGAGAATGGCCATGCGGATCGCGACGCCGTTGGTGACCTGCTCAAGGATCACCGACTGAACGCCATCCGCCACCAACGAATCGATCTCAACGCCACGGTTCATCGGACCCGGATGCATGACGACTGCGTGGTCGCCGGCGAGCTTGAGCCGTTCGGGCGTGAGGGCAAAAAAGTCGAAGTACTCGCGCATCGACGGGAAGTTCGTACTCTTCTGACGTTCGAGCTGAATGCGCAGCATCATCACGACATCCGCCCCCTCGAGCGCAGGTTCGAGCCGGAGGAATGTCGAAACGCCGAGCTCCTCCACCTCGAGAGGCAGCAGAGACGCCGGCGCCACAAAGCGCACTTCGGCGCCCATTTTCGTCAGCAGGAACGCATTCGA
Organism: Candidatus Sulfomarinibacteraceae bacterium; assembly: GCA_963769215.1. Lineage (GTDB taxonomy): Bacteria > Acidobacteriota > Thermoanaerobaculia > Thermoanaerobaculales > Sulfomarinibacteraceae > Sulfomarinibacter. The sequence continues at coordinate 64,730 of CAVYKX010000007.1, forward strand.
ACGCGCAACCCGCGAATGCCGGATATCGCCCGCGATGACAACGGTCTTGCCCTCGAGACTCTCGAGCTTCTGACGCATCGTGAACGCGTCGAGAAGGGCCTGGGTCGGGTGTTCGTTGATCCCGTCACCAGCGTTGATGATTGACGCGGAAACCTCGTTCGCCAGGCGGTGAGGCGCCCCGGACTGGGGGTGGCGCATGACGATGTAGTCGGGCGCCATGGCCATCAGGTTCCGCGCGGTATCGAAGAGGGTCTCGCCCTTGCTGACCGAAGAGCCCGAAGCGGCGAAGTTGAGGGTGTCGGCCGAGAGCCGCTTCTCGGCAACCTCGAACGAGAATCTGGTCCGGGTCGACGGTTCCATGAAGAGATTCACTACGGTCGAGCCGCGAAGCGCCGGGACCTTTTTGATCGGCCGCTGCGCGACCTCCAGGAGTTCCTCCGCGGTATCGAGGATGAGCTGAATCTCGCCCGGGCTGAGCTGTTGGATTCCGACAACATCCTTGCTCGACAGGGCGGCGGCTGTTTCAACGGGCATCGTCAACCTCCCGACCGATCACAACGCCGTTTTCGTCGTCCACCTCTTCCATGTGCACCTGCACGTCCTCGTCCCGAGTCGTGTCGACGATCTTCCCGACCACGTCAGCCGCGATCGGCAGCTCGCGATGGCCGCGATCGACCAGCACAGCCAGACGCACCGCCAGCGGGCGGCCCCAATCCAGCAGGGTGTCGAGCGCAGCTCGTACGGTCCTGCCCGTGAAGAGGACATCGTCCACCAGATAGATGACTCGACCGTCGATCGAATCCGGGAGCACGGTCTCTTTGAGCACCGGCTGCTGGTGGGCCGGGCGCCACGGCCCGATATCATCACGGTAGAGGGTGATGTCGAGCCTTCCCACCGCCACCTTGCGCCCCGTGGCTTCTTCGAGGGCACGGGCGAGACGATCCGCCAGCGGCACACCCCGGGTGTGAATCCCGACCAGCATTACGTCGTCGCCGTCGCGCTCGAGTATTTCCGCAGCCATCCGCGCCACGGTGCGCACCATACCGTCCTCATCCAACACCGCGTGAAGAACGGTGCGCGTCGATGTGTCTGAAGTCATCGCACCCCCACATTGATCACACAAAAAAGCTCCCCATGCGGGAAGCGGCTGTGCGGGTTCATGTGTTTTGAACTCCCATCCGCGAAATAGTAACACAGAGAAAAATCCGTTGGATTTTTGAATGAGGAATGAGGAATGAGGAATGAGGAATTTCCACCCACCCTCCCATTATGGCTGCGGATGGATAGGCGGAAATTCGAAATCCGAAATCCGAAATCCAAAATCCGAAATATCTGCCGGTATGATATCTCCCGATGACAACGCAGCCACCTGTTCGGACCAGCGATCGCCTCTTGGTTCTGGTCGCGGCGTTCCTGTTTTCCACCGGCGGGGCTGCGGTCAAAGCGTGCTCAATCACCGGCTGGCAGGTGGCATCGCTTCGCTCGGGAATCGCCGTCGCGACCCTCCTGCTCCTCCTCCCATCTGCACGGAAAGGATGGAGCTGGCGAACGTGGTTGGTCGGCTTTGCCTACGCGGCGACCATGATCACATTCGTGATCGGAAACAAGCTCACTACGGCCGCCAATACGGTGTTCCTGCAGAGTGCGGCGCCGCTCTATATTCTGATTCTCGGCCCTCTGCTCCTGCACGAACCAATTCGCCGCCGCCAGCTGTGGTTCCTGGCGGCCCTCGCCATCGGGATGGGATTGATCCTCGCCGGCGGCCAACCGGCGTCGGCAACAGCCCCAGATCCATTCCTTGGCAATGTCGTGGGTCTGGCAGCGGGGATTTTCTGGGCCCTGACGATCATCGGGCTGCGTTGGCTCGGTCGCGAGCAACACGATGAAGCAGCCGGTTCCAGCGCCGCTCCTGCCGTCGCCTGCGGAAATATCATCGCCTGTCTCGTCACTCTCCCCGCCGCGCTACCGATTCCGGGCGCGAAACCGTCCGATCTGGCAATTGTGGCCTTTCTCGGGATATTCCAGGTCGCCGTTGCCTATATGTTCCTGATCCGCGGGGTTCGTAGAGTCGGCGCTCTCGAGGCCTCTCTGCTCATTCTCCTCGAACCGGTGCTCAGCCCGGTTTGGGCATGGCTGGTTCACGGTGAGAAGCCGGCATCACTCGCGCTCCTCGGCGGCGCCGTGATTGTCGTCGCGACAGCGATTTACACGATCGTCGGAGAATCGTCAGAACGTTAGGCTCATCCGGAATTCGGTGAGTTAGTTGCCCAGATGCCATTCGAATACGGCGGTTCCATACCCCTTTGGCACTCTAAACGAGCGGACCTGGATTGACTGTCATCCCGAGCGGAGGTGACCGAACGGCTGTGCCGTGAGGACGCCGTAGTCGAGGGACCCCCTCCTGTAGGGGAGTGCAGGCATCGCAGCTAATCTCCTATTTCGGGGGATCCCTCGACTCGGCCGTCGGACGGCCTCGCTCGGGATGACAGGAAATGAAAGGCTCAGTCCTCACCTCAAATTTTCCGGATGAACCAAACCTTCGAACCTCTTGACTTGCTAACCTGCAACGTCGTCACTGTTTCCGAAGGAAACGGTGACAGTGGTATGCAGTCCGCCGCGAAGCCGATAGTCGAGCTCGACCTCCATCCATTGTGGCGCGCAGCAAGCCACCAGATCGTCGAGAACACGGTTGGCGGCGTGCTCCTGGTAGATGCCGACGTTGCGGAAACTGGTGAGGTAGTACTTGAGCGATTTGAGCTCGATGCACGCATCCGACGGTAGATAGCTCACCGTCAAGGTGCCAAAATCGGGCAGACCCGAGAACGGGCACACACAGCTCCACTCGTCGGTCTCGATCTCGACCAGCGCGTCCCTGGCCGGATACTCGTAAGGAAAGGTCTCGAGAACTTCGGGCGTCAGCACTTCGACGCCGTTAAAGGAGAAATTTCTACCTTCCGCTTCGACCATCACGACCTCCTCGCTCATCGTAGCATCCCGGTGGCCGGCCTGATCCGATACACTCCATGCAAAGCCAACGAGGTGCGATGCAGGAGGCGGCAATTGACTTTCACCGGAAAATTTCGAGTCGAGCCAGGAAACAAGATCAACCTCGAGGAAATCGATGCCAGGTGGAAGCCGGACGGAATGAGCCGCGACGACGCCGACGAGGAATTCCGGCATCTGACCGAGAAACTCCGCGATCTCCAGCATCTGATGTATGCCGAGGACAAGCACTCTCTGCTGATTGTCCTCCAAGGGCGCGATGCTGCCGGCAAGGACGGAACCATACGCCACGTCTTCGGACCCATGAACCCTCAAGGCTGTAAGGTGACCAGCTTCAAGGTTCCGTCGAAGATCGAGTTGGCTCACGACTTTCTGTGGCGCTGCCACCTGGCGGCGCCCGGTCGAGGCAAAGTGGGAATATTCAATCGTTCCCACTACGAAGATGTTCTGGTGGTGAGGGTTCACGGTCTGGTGCCTGAGTCGATATGGTCGAAACGCTTCGAACACATCAACGCGTTCGAGCGGCTGCTCGCCGACAACAACACCACAGTGTTGAAGTTCTATCTCCACATCGACCGTGAAGAACAACTCGAGCGATTCAAAAAACGCATCGACAACCCGAAGAAGAACTGGAAGATCAGCGATTCCGACTACTCCGAGCGACCCCATTGGGATGCCTACACAGAGGCCTTCGAGGACGCGCTCTCGAAGTGCAGCACCGAGAGCGCACCCTGGTTCGTTATTCCAGCCAATCGCAAGTGGGCGCGCAACCTCCTAATCGCGCGCATAGTCGCTGATGCGATGGAAAAACTGAAGATGCGCTACCCCGAGCCCGATGTGGATATGAATGAGATTCGCAGGATGTACCACGAGGCGGAAAACGCCTGATGATTCTCAGTTCTCAATTCTGAATTTTGAATTCCCAACCACCCTCCCCGGATCCCCGGGGTTCGTAACTGAGAATTGAGAATTCAGAACTGAGAATTCGACCGCGGCCTTGGCAAAGCGCCATTACGAACCCATATTCTTCAACAGAAGCAATCGACAACAGAAGGGGGGTTCATCATGCATTGGACCTATGCATGTCCACATTGCGAAGCCATGCTCAATCCTGACGAAACGATTGTCCTGATCGGCGAATGCGGACCGCACCGGGTCCTGATGGGATTTCACCCGGAACCCGGCAATTACCAGGGCTATCTTCCTCCAGGCCTCGAACTCCAGGAGGGATCCACGTGGGATTTCTCGTGCCCGGTGTGCGGCCGCAGCCTGGCCACAGATTTCGCTCCGGAGCTGTGCGCACTCGATATGGCCACCCAGGGCGTCAGCCACCGCCTCTATTTTTCCCGAACGGCCGGCGAGCACGCGACCTTCGTGATCACGGCGGAAGGAATCCAGCGCCACGGTCGGGATGCTGACCGGCACTCGCTAGAGATGCTGGAGTTGGTGTAGCGGGAAGAATCAACAGCTTTCGAACGGTGTGCTCGCTTAAGGGCGCTTTTCTCCATTCGACCCGTCGCGTGATTGCCACTCTGAAGAGTGGCACGTCCGATCAACGCGCTCTTCTGCGGATACCCTTCCTGTGTGAGGATTCCGTGTATCTGCGTTCATCTGCGTGATCTGCGGTTTCTCCACGGGCGGCGTGGGTGGAAATCCAAAATCTAAAATCCAAAATCCAAAATTTTGGGCTTTCCTCCATGTACGATAGTCCCGTGGACATTCGACGACGACGCCATGTACTGAGATCGATTTGGCTCGGCCTGTCGGTGCTCGGTGTCGGGACCGTCGGCTACATGCTCATCGAGGACCAGAACTTCGTCAGTGCCTTCTATATGACGGCAATCACCGTCACCACCGTGGGTTTCAGAGAGGCATTCCCGCTTTCGCCGGAGGGGCAGGCATTCACGGTGCTGCTGGCATTCGGCGGGGTCGGCGTCATTCTCCTGATCGCCTCGGAGTTCGCGCGGACCATCATCGACACCGATATCAGCCGTATGATCGGCTTGCGGAGGGACCTGACCATGATCAAGAAGATAAGCAACCACATCGTGGTCTGCGGCTACGGCCGCATGGGACGAGCCGTGGTGGAGGTTCTTCGCGAGAGAGGCATCGGCTTTGCCGTGGTCGAACTGGATTCCGACCGCTTTCGCGAACTCACCGAGGCACACCTGCCGGCGGTCCGCGGAGACGCAACCCATGAGGACGTGCTGCGCGATGCCGGGATCGACCGCGCAAAGACCCTGATCACCTGCCTGGCCGACGATGCCCACAACGTCTACTCGATCCTGATCGCCCGGCAGCTCAACCCCTCCATCACAGTCATCGCGCGCGCCGTCGAAGACGGGGCCGAAAAACGGCTCGAGCTGGCAGGCGCCAATCGGGTGCTCAACCCCTATCGGGAGGGCGGGACCCGCCTCGCGCTCACAGCCCTCAAACCCAATGTCACCGATTTCCTCGAGGCCTCCCTCATGGGCTCGTCCGTGGAGCTCGAACTGGCCGAGGTCGTGGTCCACCCGTCGAGCGAGCTCGCCGGCAAGACCCTGGCGGGTGCCGGCGTCCGGCAACGATTCGGGATCATCGTCGTGGCACTCAAAAACAGTGAACGGAGCATCTTCAACCCGGGGCCCGAGGAACGCATCGAGGCCGGAGATGTTCTCGTCGCCCTCGGACCGATCCATGCACTCGAAAGCATCGAGAAGGCAACTCAGTAGCGCGTTGAATTCTCAGTTCTGAATTCTCAATTCTCAATTCCCACCCGCCCTCCCGGGGTATTTGGGGCGACCGGGGAATTAAAAATTGAAATTGAGAATTAAGAATTTGCCGCCGCGGCGGCGGCAAGCTTGCCCGGATACGCAGCAACCGCTGCATCGAGAATTCCCATCGCTCGCCCTAGCGTGTCGGCGTCGTACATGAACGCCACCCGAACCTCGTCAACACCAAGTCCGTCAGTGACATAAAATCCCTCGCCCGGGGCCAGGCACACCGTCTCTCCGTCGAGAGCGAAGTCACGCAAAAGGAATACGGCAAACTCCTCACAGCTGTCGATCGGCAACCGCGTCATGGTGTAGAAAGAGCCCTCGGAGAGGTGCGGCTCGACGCCGTCGATCAAACCGAGCCCCGTGTACACAGCGTCCCGGCGGTTTTCGTATTCACCGCAGAGTCGTTCCGAATAGGCCCGGCCGTTCTCGAGCATCGGCACCACCATCAGTTGCTCGGCGGTCGGTACCGACAGCCGGGCCTGGCAGAATCGAAGGGCCACATCGAGCACTTCTCGATTGTGCGTCGCCATACAGCCGATGCGGACGCCGCAGGCGTTGAATCGCTTGGACACGCTGTCGACCACAATGATTCGTTGCGCGAGATCTGAGAATTCGGTGAAGCTCCTGACCTTGCCGCCGCCGAACACGAACTCGCGGTAGACCTCGTCGCAGATCACGAAGAGGTCGTTCTCCATCGCAACCTGCGCAACAGCCTCCAATTCTTCGGCGGTGTAGACGGTACCGGTTGGATTCGATGGGTTGCACAAGAGAATCGCCTTGGAGTTCGGAGTGACACACGCGCGCAAGCGGTCGATCGAGCCGAAGTGGTAGCCGTCCTCGACCTTGAGAGTGATCGGCACCATGGCGACGTCGGCCTGCGCGGCAAAGCTCAGATAGTTGGTGTAGCAGGGTTCGAAGACCAGCACCTCGCCACCCCCGCCGGCGACGATCGAAAGAATGAAGGTAATGGCCTCGCTGGCGCCGGCGGTCACCAGAATCTCGTCGGGTGCGAAGCGGATGCCCCAGCTGTCGAAGAACGCGCTCCAGCCTTCGCGCGCCACCGGCAGCCCTTCGCTCGGCGCGTACGCCAATGTCGCCAGCGACAATCCGTGGAGCTCGGCGATCATCTCCGGCGGCGTCGGCATGTCCGGCTGTCCGATATTGAGATAGATCACGTTGGTGCCGCGGGCCTCGGCGTCCCTCGCGTGCGGAGCCAGCTTGCGGATCGGCGAGGCCTGAAGCTTCAATGACTTGGCGGAGAGTGGCGGCATGAGACGACCTCCGGGTGCGCGGCTGCCGACGGGAATTGTATCGCAGCTCTCCGATCCGACCCCATTCACTGGCGCCGGTGCATTTCAGAAATGAAAGCACGGAAGAAGTAGAATAGCCACACGTAAGGATTAAGGATGTACTCATTCCGAAAGTGGAGAGAGAAATACGGCAAGGTCACACTGGCGGCCCTGTGGGACCTGTTCATGGTGTGGGTGGTCATCATCAACCTGACCCTCATCCTCTTCGACCTCTCCTATCTGTGGCTCCGACCCACCTATTTCAAGTGGGTACCGATCGTGACCCGAATCTACGATCCAGTGCTCGGCATCGAGCCGCACCCCCTGACGGAAGGTCTGATCGAGACAGGCGGAGAAGACCGAGCGGATACTGGCTTCCGATCCCGACTCCTTGCGGCTCGAAATCGCGGTTGAGGACCTCCGCGTGCAAACCCTGCGCGTCCTCACGGAGAACCCGTTCGAGCGCTCCGGTCAGACCCGGGAGCTCGAGTTGATCAAGCAGGCCATGGCACGGCAAACCGAGCATCACACCAGCGAGCTCGGCAGCCCGGAACAGCTCGCGATCATTTCGACCGAGTACTGGAGTCTGCCGCCCGAGCTCCTCCGCCACCGTTTCGAGCTGTTCGAATCGAGCACATGAAACCGCTGCTCGCAGTGAACTACTTCCGCGGGTATGACCTGAACGGACACCTGATCAATCATTTCTGGAAGATCGACCTGCCCTTCCTGATCCTTTTCTGGATCGAGTTCTGGGTGCGGTGGATCATCGCCATTCGCCGCCACACCTACGCCCGTTGGTACTTCTTTCCGATCTTCTACTGGTACGACCTGCTGAGCCTGATCCCGGTCACCGCGCTTCGTCCGCTTCGGCTCCTTCGAGTGGTTTCGATTTACATGCGCCTCCGACAGTCAGAGCTTTCGCGAGTCGGGAGGGACATCCTCAGCCGCGCCGTCGCTTATATCTCCAACATCATCACCGAAGAGGTCTCCGATCGGGTGGCAGTCCGGATCCTCGACGAGTACCGCGAGGAGATCGAGGACGGGACCCACGTGCGGATCACCCGCTCAGTCGTCCAACCACGCCGCGAGGAGATCGAACGGGTGCTGGTGAGCCAGTTGAGGTCGATCCTCACCGACGAGGAAACCCTCGAGCGATTCCGGCAACTGCTCGAGCTCAACCTCGAAAACGCGGTCGAGGAGTCGGAGAGCCTGCGCTCGCTTCCGTTGCCACGCGTGGTCGTCAAGCCGGTCGTGCGAGCCGTTGGCGAGGTCATCCTCAACACCACCCTCGAGACGATCAGCTCCACACTCGACAGCCCGGATGGCGAAGACGCGGTGCAAGCGGTGGCAGCCTCGATCATCGACGCCGTGTTCACCGGGCCTGCCGTTCAGGAGCTCGAATCGCTCGCAAAGGACATCAGCCTCCAGGTCATCGATCACATGAAGGAGGTCGTCGAGGTCAAGAAGTGGTCGCTTCCCGACGAACAGGAACAGCGGCCGCAGATGTCGTGGGAAGAGGAAGCTGAATTAGGAATGAGGAAAGAGGAATGAGGAATTCCCACCCTTCCTCCCGGTAAATTTCGGATTTCGAATTTCGAATTTCGGATTTCCACCCGCCCACCGCACGAGAGATACCGCAGAGTCACGCAGATCAGTCGGACATCGTACTTGCAATTGCAGTCGAAGAAAAGCGCGCTCGACGGAGCGTGCCAGTTTTCGCATTGTCCGGACAATCGCGCTCAACAAGTCTCAACGTCTGGTCGGTCAATGCGAAGGCTGGCAACTCTCGGGAAGCGCCTCCGCAGCGCAACTGGAGCGCAATCGGAGAAACGTGGCATCGCAATCCCTACTCCCCCAGTGTCACCTCGACCTTCTCCTCCACCGGGAACCGTGAGGTCACGGGTGGAGATCGTGCCGTCCGGGCGCGAAGATCTCGAGCCGGTAGGCGCCTTCCGGCACGGTGGCATCCAGGCCTCGAGTTCGAAACGGGCGCCCACTCGCTGCGCCCCGGGTGTATGCGTAACCAGGTGCAATCGGAACGACGACTCCCGTCGACGGCTTCGACCAGACGCACCTGGTAGGCGACGTTCCGTCCGGGTCGGTCGGCGGCCTGATCATCGATGTCTCCACGGCGGCGCGGAGCTGCACCGGGATTTCCTCGGCGGGCAGGTCCGCGACCAGAAGAGCCGTCCCCTCTCCAAAAACCAGCAGCGTCCACCGTCCCCGCGGCAGGTCGTCGATCGGGCACCGGCCGTCGAGGCCGCACTCCGCACGGACGACTGGGCCGAGCAGCACCGCCGAGATCGTCTCGAACGAGGATGCGCCGCGCCGGGGAACCATTGAGGTCCGTTGTCACCAGGACGGACGCGTTTGCGTCTTCGAGCGACCAGCGTGACGTCATGTCTCGCCCCCGTCGGCCAGCGTGACGATCTCCTGCGCCGGCATGCGCTCCCTCGCGATCGCCCGGACGGTGAACTCCCCTTCTGTCAGCTCCGAAACCAGGAACGACCCGCTCGCGTCGGTCGTGAGTTCGCGGTGCACGGCAGGAAGGGACGACCTGTCGAGGACCACGCTCGCACCTTCGATCGGCCGCTCGGTGCCGGCCTCGAGCACGCGGCCCGTGATCGTCCCGGAGGCCACCACGAGGTCGATCTCCGTGTCGGCTTCGAGAATGACGTGATCTCCGGCGATGACGCTACCCGACTGCGAGTATGCCGCAACCTGGTACTCGCCGGGTTCGAGGCCCTCGACCCGCCACGAGCCCTCCGGACCCGCTCAGCGTCTCGCGCCGAGGCCGACGCGGCGACCCCGACCACCGACGACCCGCACGTCCCGGCACGCCGGCTCCGCCCCGCAGCACCCGGCCGTACAGGCGAGCCCGGCGGCGAAATCGATGACGACCGGCTCGCTCTCGCCGGACACGGGCACCTCCACGGTCACCGACCGGCTCCTGCGGGACGTCATCTCGCTGGCCGATGACCTGGCGTTTACCGGCGGGACCCCCTCGACGCGGAACGAACCGTCACTCGAGGGTCGGACCGACCAGCGATCCGTCGACCTGAACCGTAGCGCTTTCGAGCTCGGATTCCAGAAGGCCCTGGATCCGGCCGACAACCGTTGCCCCCCGTTCGAGCCGAAAATCGACCGTCGCCGGCACGCCTTCGCTAACCTCGATCTCCTCGTCGCCGGAGCGAAACCCTCGGCCGACGCCCGGAGACTGCCATTCTCCGGGCCCCGCATTCTCGAGCTCGTAGCGGCCGTCCGGCTCGGTCTGCGTCCGTAGGAACTGCCGCTGTCGCTGCCGCTCGGAACCCCACACCTCGGCGTCTCCGACCGGCGAGCCGTCCGGGCTCGGACACGATGCCCACTGATCACGGCACCGCGGGGGAAGTCGCAGGACAACATCGTCCCGCCTGGCCGGCCTCCGCCGTCGCGTGCGCCGTCTGTCCGGACTCCCGGACCGGGCGAAGACCCTCTGCAGACCGGGCGCGAGGCCATCGAGCTCGAACCGTCCCTCCGCGTCCGATTCCGCACGGGAATAACTCGCCTGAGGATCATCCATGCTCTGCGACGCGGGGCTCGCGCCGACCGACGCCCCGGCGACCGGCTCGCCGTCGGCATTTTCGACCCTGCCCCGGAGGGTGCAATCCCTGGATCGAGTCGGATCACCAAGGGCTCGGCATGCGGCCGGAGCGATCACGATCTTCTTTTGAAGAGGCCGCATCGCCATCCGCCGAAACGCGGAGCTCGTGCTCGCCCGCACCGAGCCCATCGATCAAGAAATCTCCCATCGGCATCCGGTCTCCGCCGCTCCCGGCGGATCTCGATGTGCGCCCGTAGGTCAGGCTGCCCGGCAAGGGCGATGTCCAGGTGGACGGCAAGACGCACCTTCGCGCCTTCGATGGGTGCGTCGTCGCGGCCGTCGACGACCAGTCCCTCGAAGAATCCGCTCCTCCACCATCGGCCACCTCGAGCTCGCCGTCCGGCGGCATCTCGACCTTGAGCGGGTCGATCGGGCACGAAACCGTCGGCCCGCGCCCACAGATACGACCGCGCCTTCAGGCTCGAGGTCCGGAATCTCGAATCGGCCGTCCTCGTCGGCTGGTCGACCGTCGCCTGGTAGAACGGCGCCTGGGGGTTGCGTTCGAGGGCGACCTCGGCCTCTCCAACCGGCTCTCCGTCAGGGCCGACCGTAGTGCCATTCGAGGGTGACACCGGGCTTGAGCACCTGCTCCCCGATGTCCGCCCCTTCTGGATGGGACCTCGATCCCGTCGATCATCCGGGTCACCGAGCCCGGCCGGCGCGAAAGCCGCAATTTCACCGCGCCCACCGGCGCCGACTCCAGCCGGACCCGGCCCTCTTCGTCGGCTGACGTCGGTCGTCTCGGGATCGGCCGGGCGACTCACGGCGGCCCATCGCGATGAAACCCATGGACCTCTCGCTCTTCTCCGGCGCGCGGTAGAGATGGACGACCGCGCTCCTGGCAGCGGCGCTCCGTCGGGATCGACCACGCGAGAGGTCGAGCGCCGCGCCGGCTGTCAGCGTGATCGTGCGTCTCGTACGACGCACCCGGCTTGCCCGTGAAGCCGTTCACTGCGGGCGGCCGGGTAACCCGGGCGCACGCACCTCGGCCTCGCACTCGCCCGGTGGCAGGCCTTCAATCGATGAACCGTCCGCTGGAATCGGTCACGGCCCACGGCAGCCACGTCGGCTCGAGCGGCATCGTCCGGCCGCCCGGTCCGAATGCTCGGCCGAGCCGACATCGCCGATCGGCTGATTCGCATCCACACCGGCAGGATCGACGCGGAGATCCCTGATGGCGAAACCAACCCGGCCATCGATCCGCACTCGGTGCCTGGGCCGCTAACGGCGTCGGACCCGTGGGGTCGCTGGTACTGGGCCCGTCCCGGTGCGATTCCGGGCCCCCGAGTACTCGATGCGTGCCGGAATCAGCCAGTCTCGGCAGCGTTGACCACGCCTCGCCGAGGACCGACCCGCGGCCCGCCGTCCGCGCGCACGGTTCGAGAGCTGGAAGAATGACAATTTCTCCCAGCTCGTCGGGCCAGGTGAAACTGAAGGTCGTCTCTCGGCTCGAGGTCGACGTCGACCTCGTCATCGGAGGCGCCCCGGCCGGATCTCAGCCCCTGGGAGTCCGCGCCCTGGGCGGCGATCTTCCAGGCCGCAGGATGGCACCTGGACGGTGGCGCGCCCCTCATCATCGGTCACGGCCACCGCATCGAGCAGCGATTCGACCGCCCTCACGGCCACACCGGCCGCCGGCTGTTTTTGTCTCGTCCCAGACCCGGACCGCGAGCGGCACCGAGTCGACCTTCAGATGAACGACCTGTCCGGGCGAACCGCCACCTGACGCGCACCGTACCGAACGCTCCCGCTCTCGCTCGCCCCATGCGACCGAGATGGCACGGGTCAACTCGGGCAGAGAGGCATCCAATACCCACTCGTCTGGGACCTCGAGGTGGCGGGACGCAGCACCTGCCACCGCCGGTTGTCCAGACCCCAGCCGTCGACGAAGGTCGTGCCCCAGATGACCACGCGCTCGTCGCTGCGCCGCCGGCCGGCTGACCTTGATTCGAACGGGCTCGCCTCGACGCAGCCACGCCGGCGGCATCAGCAGCTGCGACCGGGTGGACGACCTGCAGAGCGACCGCCGCGTGGTCTTTGGCCGACAGCTCAACCAGCACCGGGAGCTGGGCGCCACCCAGATCGACCGAGAAGGCTTTCCCGGGAGAGACGACCCCGTCGAAGACGGCTTCGATCTGCCAATCGGGGCGTTTCGCCACCTGATCGCCGATGGCCCAAACCTGGATCCCGATCTCTTTCGCGGCGGCCTCGGTATATGCGATGCCCTCAAGCGGCGCTCCCTCCTCGCTGGAAAATACCGGGGCTGAGAAAAGGACGACGAGCAACACCAACGAAGCGTTTCGCATTTTGAACTCCGTCCGGGATTTCATCGGCTCATGTTGTGTACGGATTATAACGCCGATCCGTAGCTCACCAAGCGGAGAGGCGTTTGCAGGAGAGCGCGCTCGCAGAAGAGCGCGACGAAACTACGACTTCTTCACCGTCAACCGATCCAGCCTCAGCGTCGCATCGACCCCCATGAAGTGCCGTCCGGCCAGGACGACGACCATCATCGCGCCGAGGGCGACGGCTGCGGCGATCATGAACATCACGACGATCTGGTAGGCGACCGCCTGCATCGGCGGCGAGCCGGCAAGGATCTGGCCGGTCATCATTCCGGGTAGGGACACGATTCCGGCCGCGGCCATCGAGTTGATGATCGGGATCATGCCGGTGCGGACGGCCTCCTTCAGGGGCTCGGCAAGCGCCTCGCGTCGTGTCGCCCCGAAGGTGATGCGGAGCTCGACCTCCGCCGAACGAGTCTCGAGATGATCGAGAAAGCGGTCCAGGCAGAGCGAGATGCCGGTCAACGAGTTCCCGAGGATCATGCCCAGCAGAGGAATCACATACTGCGGCTCCCACCACGGATCGACACCAACCACGAATTGGGTGACGACCCCACCGACCGTGAGGCAGGTTGCAGCCATGGTGAGCCAGGCATCGGCGAGGATGCCGCGGTACCTGCGAGAGGACCTGCCAACCGCCTCGCGGGCCGCAAAAACCGTCATCAGCAAAAGGAGCGCGACGACCAACACGGGATTTCGAACCGCGAACACCCTCTCCAGGATCAGACCGAGAAGACCCAATTGGATCACCGTGCGGAGAGCGGCAACCGCCAACCGGCGCTCGACGCCGAGCCGGAGGAGGACCGACACTACGCCCGCGGCGACGACGAGCAGCGACGCGACGGCAAGCTGCAGCGGGCCGAGCTCGATGAAGCTCGCCATCATGTCTCCAGGAGCCGGCCGCCTTCGAGGCGAAGACGTCGATCGGCACGGTTGTTCATCGCCGGATCGTGAAGCACCAAAAGGAGAAGCTTCCCGGGTCGTCGGGCGAAGTCCAACAGGAGTTCGTAGCTCGTTTCAGCGACCTCCGGATCGAGCCCGGAGAGGGGCTCGTCCGCCACCAGCACCGGCGGGTCCCACAACAGACCCCGAATCATCGCCAGCCGGTGGCGCTCCCCGCCGGAGAGCGTGCGGACCTCGCGATCCGCTGGGAGGTTGCCGAGGCCGACGGCGGCCATGAGCTCATTTACTCTCGCTTCATCCAGGGATCTTCTTGCATCCGGCATTCTGCTGAAACGGAAACGACAGGTTGTCAAAGATCGAGCCTGGGATCATCGGGGCGTCCTGCGCCACCAGGGTCACCTTCGAACGCCAAACGGGCAGCCTCGCGGAGGGATACGATTCGCCGTCCAATCTGCGGTCCGCCTCGGGGGACCATGCGAGGCCGTTGAGATGGCGCAATAAGGTCGACTTGCCGCCTCCGGACGGTCCCTCGATGGCGACACACTGGCTCGCCTCGAGCGCGATCGAAACACCGTCGAGCAGAACGCGACCCTCACCGTCGGACACCGAGAAGGGGCCGCATTCGAGGAACGAGCTCATGGATGAAGTGTACAAGGAATCCGATCCCGATCCCCAGCCCGTTCCCGTTCCCGTCCCCGAAGGTTCATGCAGACTTTGCAGAGCCACAATTCGGGGTCGGGAGCGGATCGGGAACGGGTTCGGATGTGTTTGGATCACACTGGAATAAATAAGGCGTAAAATGGACACGTGGAATCGCATCACTCCTCCGCCGCATCCTCCACTGCGACATGGACTGTTTCTACGCCGCAGTCCACATGCGGGATGATCCGAGCCTGGTCGGCAAGCCGGTCGTGGTGGGTGGCGATCCGTCGGGGCGGGGAGTCGTCGCGGCCGCGAACTACGAGGCCCGAAAGTTCGGAATCCACTCCGCGCTGCCAGCCGCACAGGCCCGGCGGTTGTGCCCGGAGACGATCTTTCTCAAACCGGACTTCAGCCGTTACCGCGAGGAGTCGAAGGCCATCTTCGCCATCTACCGCGACTACACGCCGCTGATCCAGACTCTCTCGCTCGACGAGGCCTACCTCGACGTCAGCGAACATCTCGGTGAGTTCGGAAGTGCGACCGCCATCGCGATGGACATTCGCCGAAGGGTCAAGAAGGAACGGCGTCTCACCGTCAGCGTGGGCGTCGGTCCGAACAAGCTCGTGGCCAAAATCGCCTCCGACTTCAACAAACCCGACGGGCTCACCGTAGTGAAGCCCGTGGAGTGCAGGACTTCCTCGCGCCATTGCCGGTGCGACGACTTCACGGGGTCGGACCAGCCACCGAAAAAACTCTGCACACGATGGGGATCACGACCATAGCGGACCTTCGCCACGTCTCGGTCGATCTTCTGATGACCCGATTCGGGAAGTGGGGGCGAGCGATGCAGGAACGGGCGTGGGGTATCGACAACCGGGCGGTTCACACCGACCATGTGCGAAAAAGCATCAGCACCGAGCGGACATTCGCCGAAAACATCCGGAAGGTCGAGGAGATCGACGAAATCGTCGGAAAGATGGCCGGCAAGAGGTCGCCAGCGGGCTCGAAGACCGCGAGCTCGCCGCCTCCACGATCGTCGTCAAGGTACGCTACCCGGACTTCAAGACCCCGACGAGATCGCACACCCTCCCGCACCCACCTCGACGCGAGCACCATCGCTGCGGTCGCTCGCGAGCTCGTGCGCCGGACAGAGGCCGCAAAGAGATCGGTTCGCCTCCTCGGCGTCGGGGTCAGCAACCTCGTCCCCGCCGAACTCGGCCAACGAACCCTCTTCGACGAATAGTCGACACAACCACAGAGGCGCAGAGAACGAGAATTCGGATTTCGAATTTCGGATTTCGGATTTCCGCCCACCCCACCACAATCCACAGTACCCCCACCCACGTCGCAAACACGAAGGCACAAAGACACCAAGGAATCACAAATCCACCCCATTGTCACGGCGAAACTGCTCGGCAGCGAAGCCGGACCCACCCGCCCAGATTTGCCCGCAGATCACGCAGATAACGCAGATTTTCATCACCACATGACACCAGAGCGAGGTCCCGGCCGTCGTACGGCCGGGGACCACTGGGATGAAGTACCAAACGAACGCTAGCGATCGTTTGGTACTTCATCCCAGCGGCCTGCGCTCTCAGAGAGCGCAGGCCTCGCTCCTCCTCTTTCATTAAAAGAAAGTTGGGAGGGGCCCGTGCCCCATTTCAATTGGCAGAACACTGGGCAGAACCGACGCGCCTCTGGCGCGGCGGTCGGTGAGAAGATCGGCTGAGACGAACGCCCGCGTTCGGAGCAGACGAGCTTCTCGCCGGTGGCAGGCGATTTCGATCGCCTGCCATTCTGCCGGCCGTTCTTGGCGGCGGCTTTCCAACTCAGCGACCACTTCTCTGCGGCTCTGCGTCTTTGCGGGGCGGGTGGGTGGGCTTGGTGTCTTGGTGCCTTCGTGGTTGCGACGTGGGTGGCTGGGTGGGATCTGCGTCCATCTGCGCCATCTGCGGTCTATCTGGATGGGTGGGCGGAAATCCGAAATCCGAAATCCGAAATCCGAAATTCGTCTCTGTGCCTCTGTGGTTCTCCGCCGCGTTGTCGGCAGACTCGCGTTCTGGCACACTCGGGCCGTCATATGATCGATGCATCACCCCAACCCGAACGAACGAGCCGTTTGGTCCCTGCCATCGTCACCGGCCTCGCGCTGGTGTGGACCGCCGGCGCAATGGCCATACCGTGGCTGGCGGCGCAGGATTCATTCATCGCCCCGTGGCTGCGCCTGATCTATCGACCGGGGTGCCACCAGATGCCGGAGCGTTGCCTCGACCTCGGTTTCGGCCCGCTTGCGGTGTGCGCACGATGTATCGGTCTCTACGCCGGTGGGTGCCTCGGCCTGCTCTGGACCACAGCGCGCAACAGATCTTCCCGACCGCGACCGATCTGGCTGGCAATCATTGCCATCCCTTCGATTATCGACTTTGCAGCCGGTCTCGTCGGCCTGCCAGGCCTGGAGAACTGGCCCCGTTTCATTCTGGCGCTCCCGCTCGGCCTCCTTGCAGGCCTTTATGTCGGTGACGCGTTGATCGAAATCGTGCGCCTCAATTCAGCTGGAAAAAATCCGACCACGTTGGAAAAGGATTCGGTAGGATAGGACCACAGTCAAGGAGGAGAACATGAATCAGGCACCTTCGATGCTCAAACCGGCACTGATTTCGGGTGCGGCATTTGGCGTGGCCGGATCCATTCCGGTCATCAATTGGATCAACTGCGCGTGCTGCGCGCTGATCATCGGCTGTGGCTTTTTCGCGGCCTTTCTCTACTCGAAGGACAGCCAACGGGCCGGCTTCGCCTTCAGCGCCGGGAACGGGGCCACGGTCGGTCTCATGTCGGGTCTCGTGTACGGCGTTGTCTCGGGGGTCCTCGGCGGCATTATCACCGCGGCATTCGGGATGGGTGACTGGCAGGAGGTCATCGAGCAGATCCAGGCCAGCGGCGCCGAAATCGATCCAGAGGTCTTGAATCAGGTCTCCAGTTTCATGGAGAGCTCGGGCTCGTTGGTGATGGTCCTCATCGGGATATTCTTCGCCCTGCTCTTCGGAGCCATATTCGGCACTCTCGGAGGCCTCATCGGAGGCTCGGTCTTCAAGGTGCAGCCCCAGGCAGCTCATACTGAACAGGCTCCACCACCGCCGCCACCAGTGGGATAGTCTCGAAAGACCAGTGAATCGCCGTCGGGAGACGGCAATTCACAGAGCGTGGTCGCCACTACTGGCCGCCAAGACCGTCTGGCTGCGGACGGAAATGCGGAATATCCTCCTCCTTGGTTCGGGCCAATACCTTCTTCGGTATTGAGATTTCATCTCTATAACTGACAGTTTATCACTTGAACACCCTTGACAACTTCGGGATCTGAGAATATTCTTTTCCGGTGATATAGAATTTATGGTTATTCGGAAATATATCAACCCATATGTGAAAAATTGTACAAGGAGGTACGAAATGTCCAAGTCCCAAGTCTTTGTCGCGACCCTTCTGATCGCGGTCCTCGCCCTCAGCCTGGCCAATGTAGCCACGGCGGCTAAAAAGCCCAAGGGCAACGACCTTTTCAAGGAGTACTGCAAGCCCTGCCACGAGGCCGATTCGGAAAACGGTGAGTACACCCCGATGACCCTCATCCAGGACCAGTGGACCCGCTTCTTCGAGAAGAAGTACGTGGACTCCCACTCCGGCGTGATGGATCCGAACCACGAGAACAAGCCGGTCACCGAGGTCATCAGCGAAGAGGACCTCGAGACGATCATGAAGTTCTCGGTCGACCACGCGGCCGACTCCGAACAGCCCATGACCTGCGGCTGATAACCCAAATTCAAGGAGGAGATTGCTATGTTTCGCAAGACTCTTGCAGTGCTCGGAATGTGCCTGCTCTGTCTGACCTCGGTCGCCTTCACCCAGGATGCGGCGACTCAGGAAGAGATTGACAAGCTCAAGGAAGAGATCAATGACCTCGAAAAGCGGGTCATGAAGAACGAGATCAAGACCGCCAAGGATCGCATCAACTTCACGGGCGATTTCCGATTCGAGGCCAACTCCATCAGCGCGTCCTATGACGATTACTTCGACGGCATGATGCTGCAGCGCATGTTGGTTGATACCCTGTTCTACTTCGGTGCAACCGGTATGCCCCCGCAGTCGCCGGAGGATGTGCAGAACCTGATCGCACAGAACTACGCCCAGTATCTTTACTACCTCGACAACGTCGTCACCTTCGATTGGCTGAAAGAGGCCATGGCGTCCTTCCCGCCGGAGATGCAACAGGCGCTCATGCAGCAGCTGCTCCCCTACACCTTCAACGAAGGCTACGACTACTCGAACTTTTCTCTACACCAACAGGCTTCGCCTGCGGATGGACGCCCAGGTCTCCAAGAATGTCGATTTCGCCGGCCAGCTCTCCATGTACAAGGTTTGGGGAGATTCGACCGGCGTGCAGACCTTTAACGGCTTCCCCACCTCGATCAATATCGACGGCACGACCGCATCCGTCCCGAACTCCGATGTCGTGCGCGTCGAGCGCGCCTACTTCAACTGGCGCGGCGACAAGTTCTATCTCTCGATCGGACGCCGTCCGTCAACCGGTGGCGTGCCGCTCAACTTCCGCAACGACGAACCCAGGGGCGGCTCACCTCTCGGCACCCTCGTCAACTTCCAGTTCGACGGCGCCACCCTCGGCTGGAAAATCAGCGACACATCCACCTTCAGGCTGTGCTACGGCGTCGGATTCGAGTCCGGCTGGGGCAATGCGCAGGAACTCCAGCGGCCGGCCGACCGGCTCAAGGACGCTTCCTTCCTGGGTGTCAACTGGGACATCTGGAACACCGAAGACCTGTTTGTTCAGACCACGGTCATGCGGGCATTTGACGTCACCGACGGTTTCGGTGGTCTCGTGGTCCTTCCCGTGGACCCGGTTAGCGGCCAGGATGTACCGGCACCGGTTGTCTTGCGGTATTCCCCCTCGGAAAATCTGGGTGATATCAGCTGGGCGAGTGTCGTCGCTGTCGTTCACCCCGGCGCGTTCGACATCTTCGGAAGCCTCAGCTACATGGAATCCGACCCCAACAATGTCACGTCTCCCTTCGGAGGTCTCTTCTCCGACCCCTTTGAAACCCCCGAAAAACAGGACGGCTACTCCTACTACGTCGGCGCGCGTTTCAACCTGCCCAACGACAAAACCAAGATCGGCCTCGAGTACAACTACGGCTCCGAGTACTGGTTCAACATGGCGGTGGCCGAAGACAGCTTCTACGCACCCAAAACCTCGGTGCGCGGCAACGTCTGGGAGATCTACCTGACCCACCGCATCACCAACAAGTTCATCCTCAAGCTCGACTACATGAAGTACACCTTCAATCAATCCGGCTCGGGCTGGCACATGGGTGCGCCCAAGGATCTCGGCTCGACCCCGATTCTCGGCTTCCCCTCGCCTTCCGATGCTGACCGGTTCCTGCTAGGATTGCAGGCGCGATTCTGAGAAAAATGAACGGGGAGGGACCTATGATTCGGCGAACGATCACCTTGATGTCGCTGCTCGCCCTGGTCGCTGTGCCGGTGCTCGCGGCCGATTATTCCCACCAGGAGTACTTCGAGCACTACGAAGGCACCAAGACCTGTCTTGGATGCCACCAGGACGAGGCGGAGACATTCTTCCACTCGCAGCACTACCAGTGGACCGGTGAAACTCCGGCGATCGTCAACTCCGAAGGCAAGGCCCTCGGCAAAAAGAACACCATCAACGACTTCTGCACCAACCCGATCCCGGCGTGGATCGGTATCACGAAGAACTCCCGCGGCGAGATTCTCTCGCAGGGATGCTCCAAGTGCCACGCCGGCCTCGGGAAGATGCCTTCCGCCGAAATGAGTCAGGAACAGCTCGAGAACATCGACTGCCTGATCTGCCACGCGTCCGGCTACAACCGCACGCTGGTCGAGAATGACGACGGAAGCCTCGAGTGGAAGCCGATTTTGTGGAAAAACCAGGAAGGCCTCGACTCGGTCTCCAAACGAATCACCATGCCGAAACGGACCAGCTGCCTCCGCTGCCACTCGGGCTCCGGCGGCGGTCCCAACTTCAAGCGCGGTGACATCGAGTACACCCTCGCCGACACCGACCGTGAGTTCGACGTCCACATGGGCGCGGACGGCGGCGATATGGCCTGCATGGATTGCCACGCGGGCGCCAGCCACCGCATGCGCGGCCGGGGGGTGGATCTCATGGGATCGGACTCTCCCGACCGGCTGCAATGCGGCGACGGCGCATGCCACGAGGCGGACCCTCACGGGAAGGAACTGCTGAATCGGCACGCGGCACGGGTCGACTGCACGACCTGCCACATCCCGGTCTTCGCCAAAGAGGACGCCACCGACATGGTGCGGGACTGGTCCACCCCAGCCTACAGTGAGGCCAAGGACAAGCACATCCCGACCTTCACAATGGGCTCCAACGTGGAGCCCGAGATCGGCTGGTACAACGGTACGGTGTGGGCCCAATTACCTGGCGTTCCTGTGACAACCAATGACGACGGTGTGATCACCATGGTCGTGCCGCAGGGTTCAAAAGACGATCCCGACGCCAAGCTCTTCCCGTTCAAGGTCCACCGCGGCATGATGCCGGTGGTGAAAGACAGCCGCTGGCTGCTCCCGATCAACGTCGAAGAGTTTTTCGCCGACGGCAACATTGACGGCGCAGTTCGAGAAGCGTCACACGTGCTCTACGGCATCGAGGACTTCGAGTACGAATGGATGCCGGTCGAGCGCTACATGGGGATCTTCCATGAGGTGCAACCGGCCGACAACGCGCTCCGGTGCCTCGACTGCCACGGTCCCGACGGCCGGCTCGACTGGGCCGATCTCGGGTACGACACGGATCCTTTGGCGGCGGCACTGAGTCCGTCGCATTGACATCTCCTCCCTTCAATTCCGGCGGGCCTTCGGGCCCGCTTTTTTTTGGCTCAATTCAACCTCTCATAAGAATGAGAACAATTACGAATCCTCTTCTATTTTGAGACTGATTGTATAAATTTTGTATACAAGAGTCTCCTTAAATTCTGAAATGCACCGAATTCAATATTCGCTATCTATCTGCAATGAAAGGATTTTAAAATCGTGAATTGAACGTTTGCACGTCTATTCATATGACCAAAGTGACATAAGCTTGACAGAAGATTTTGAGATTTGTAGGTTGTAGTTGTGAGCACGAGCTGCACCTTCATGGCAAGCTTCATCCCATATCATTGAAGCTCTTCCAGCCGTCCCGGGCGGACGGCAACGCGCTTGATTTCGAAGAGCCGCAGAGGCTCGAACTGCGTCGAAAGTCAGACCCCGGAAGGGGTCTTTCCGTCGTTTTGAGAGAAAATTTTTGGGGATAAGGAGGACAGAATGAAGAGGAGCATCCTGCTGGCGCTGGTCAGCGTGGTGTGCGCCTTGGCCCTCCCGGCGGTGGCCGCGGACAGCCCATGTGTGGACTGTCACGACGATGTCGCTGCCGGAATGGCGAACCAGATCCACATGCGCATCGAACCTTTCGAGGTTTACGGGCGCCAGGTGGGCTGCGAAGGCTGCCACGGTGACGGTACACAGCATATGGAGGAGGGGGATCCTGCGCTGATCCGCACCTTCAAAAACGCCGTCGAGGACACCGCCGCGTGTCTCGACTGCCACGGCCTCAAGGAACAGGGCGAGTGGCATGCGTCGACGCACGCGATGGAAAACATCAGCTGCCTCGACTGCCATTCGATTCACCAGAAGACGAATCCCTTGAACACGTGCAAAGACTGCCACCAGCAGGTCTATGCCGAGTTCCAGCTGCCGTCGCACCACCCGGTGCCCGAAGGCAAAATGAGCTGCGTCGGATGCCACAATCCGCACTCGTCCACCGAGTCACAGCTCAAGACGCACATGCGGCTCAACGACCTCTGCTACACCTGCCACCAGGGCAAAGAAGGCCCCTTTGTCTTCGAACACGCCCCGGTCGTCGAGGATTGCAGCCTGTGCCATACGCCGCACGGCGCGATCGCCAACAATCTGTTGACCGCAAACGAGCCCACCGTATGTCTGCAGTGCCACGAGTTCCATTTCCACGCCGGTCTTCTGAGTCCCGATGGGACGACCGAGGTTGGTGGAAGCGAGTTCGAGAACCCTTATGGCTCAGACAGCTTCAACGTGTCGATGACCACCAAATGCACCCAGTGCCACTCCCAGGTCCACGGCAGCGATCTGCCAGGCCAGACGACCCCGGGCGGCGGCCACGCCCTGGTGCGGTGAGGGGGGAATCATGAATATCAAAGCAATTCTTCGCCTCTCGCTGATCGTGGCCCTGACCACAGTGCCGATGACCGGCTTCGCCCAGGAAGAGGGCTACAGCCGCGACCCTCGGTGAGCCCGGACCATGGATCTACACCTTCACCGGCGTCCCGTATGCCGCCCCCGGATCGGAATATGCGGCCGGTGACACCGAGTCGAGCGTCGAAGCTCGGTGGATTCAACGGCAGCATCGACGGTTCGCCCGATATGGCGGCCGAGTACTACGATGTCGATTCGGGTGCGACCGTCAACGCGACTGTTGCGACCCACCAGGACTGGGGCAGCCTGTTCTTCATGGGCGCCTTCCAGAGCAGCGACACCAACGCCGGTGAGCTCGACTTCGACATCAAGCGGACCGTTCGGTCTCACAACACCTACGGCGCTGATTCACCGCCTCGGCCACGATCCGATGCACAACCTCGAAGCCACCTCCACCAACGGCAAAGTGGTGTGGAACACGGATCTCGACCCTGACCAAGAGTACGACCTCACCTACTCGGTCTTCGAGAGCCGCACCGAGCTCCAGTTTCCGGGCATCCGGGCGCTCACCCTCGGCGCGGAGTTCCGTGCGCAGAAGCGTGACGGCCACGCTCAGGCCTACACCACCTCGCACTGCGACAACTGCCACATCTACAGCCAGACCCACAAGGTCGACGAGAAGACCTCGGATGCCACCCTCG
The DNA here is from genome assembly GCA_963769215.1 of Candidatus Sulfomarinibacteraceae bacterium. GTDB lineage: Bacteria > Acidobacteriota > Thermoanaerobaculia > Thermoanaerobaculales > Sulfomarinibacteraceae > Sulfomarinibacter. The sequence continues at coordinate 88,292 of CAVYKX010000007.1, forward strand.
ACGCCAAGGTGGCGTGGAAGGGCGGCTTCGCGAAGGCCGCTTTCACCAGCCGCAGTCTGAAGTATGGAACCTCGTCGGTGAGCCTCCAGTTCGACGACGCGCTCCACCCCGAGCTGCAGGTGCCGGTTTTCGACAACCGTCTGCAGTACGACTCAGCGGAAGGCGTCCTGGCTGCCGACCTGTGGCCCGACTCCGATAAGGACAAGACCCGCCTCGACCTCGTTTTCAACGACATCGGCGGCTTTTCGTTCATTGCCAACGGGGTATGGTCGAAGACCGAAAACAAGTACACCAACCTCCAGTCCGACTACAAGGGCTACATCCTGACGGCGGCGAAGGGTTGGAAGAACGGCTGGCGGTTCCGGTGGCGGGGCCGTGCCTACACCATCGACAACGACGACATCTTTGTTGACGTTAACGATCGGGTTTCGATCGCAGGCCCGCACGTGGGCCAGACCTACGAAGACGTCTACGGCCGGAACTTCGATCACGTGCGCGAGTCGGCGCTCAACCGCGACGCGTTCGAGTCGAAAGCCGACGTCAGCTACCGTTTCGGTCGCAAGGCCGGCACGCTGCGCTTCAACTGGAACTACGACACGATCGACCGCGAGAACTACGAGGTGCTTCCTGGTGAGTTCAAGACCACCACGAATCTGATCGGCGCCAACTACCGGTCGCGTCCGGCGAAGGGCCTGCAGTTCGAAGCCAACCTCAAGTACGCCAAGATCGACAACGCCTTCACGTTGATCGACGGCGCGTGCTCGACGCTCGTTTCGGGCTCCTATCCGAACCCGTGGAATCCTGAGACTCCGCAGTACACCGAGTTCCACGAGGCCCGTGTGGCCGAGACCACGGCCTCCGCCTCGAGTTGGGGCCGCGCCGATCTGAGACTCGGCTACTCGACCGGCAAGACCACCGTCTTCGGAAAGTACATCTATTACGACGGTGACAACAAGGACGGCGACATGACGGACTGGTCCCGCACGAGCAACACCGCTCTCGTGACCGTGTGGTCGGCGCCGACCGAGAATCTCAACTGGTATGCGACCTATACCATGATGGAGAGTGATCTCGGCCTGCCGGTGTGTATCGTCGTATTCGATGGTTGAGCAGGCACGATTATGGGTGGCCAGGATGGCTACTCCCGTGACATGCTCGCTTACGAATCCGAATCGAACACCCTGATGGCCGGTCTGAAGTACGGCAAGAAAGACAAGATGGAGCTGGGCCTGGATCTCAGCTACATGACGGCCGAAGCCGGGCTCGACCCCTTCGACCTCTCCGCCGACGACTACGTGGCGACGCATCCGCCGATGGCGTATGACTTCTCCACCTCCCACCTGAACTCGGACATCGACAGCACTCGTGTCGATGCGGACGTGTGGGCGAAATTCTTCTTCGGCAGCAATTGGTGGCTGCGCCTCCGGTACCACTACGTGGACTTCCAGGACGACGCGCCCTATCTCTACGACACCTCGGGCAAGTACCAGTACGCCACCGCAGCGGTCGGCTACATTTTCTAGCTTTCCCTGAAGTCACTTCGAGCCCCGCCTTCGGGCGGGGCTTTTTTTCTGGATGCTGGATGCTCTGGGGATGTTGGATGTTGGGTGTTTGCGGGTCATCGACCCCGTTGCTGAGTCAGGGGACGGACCGTGGATCCAAGATCAGGATCTAACATCAAATCTCTGTACTGGGGCGTGTGGTCTCAAGCCTCAAGCCCTCGTGTGTGTCCATCGGCCACAGCTCCGAGTCATTCGGACCCGCAAAACCCCAGAAAACGGTCCTTTGTCACACCTCAGCCTGGCACGGCCCTTGCTCTACCAGACCTCAACGGGCACATCGCCCACACAAGGAGGCTCTCATGAAAAATCGTCATTCCATTCCGTCCCTGGCCGCGGCACTCGTCATCGCCGCTGTTCTTATCGCCGCGGCACCGGCCGAGGCCCAACGTCACGGAGGTCGTCAGATCGGGCCAAACTGCGTCGGCGGTATTGGAGATCTCCTCGATCAAATCGAGCAGGTAACGCTCACCGAGTATGAAGAATCGAATCTGATCTTTCTCCGGGAAGAGGAGAAGCTGGCGCGTGACGTCTACCTCACCCTCTCCGAACGATGGCAGCTCCCGATCTTCTCCAACATCGCCCGCGCCGAGCAGACACACATGGATCGCGTGGGAGATCTGATCGAACTCTACGGCATGGAAGATCCGGTCACTGACGACGCGGTGGGCATTTTCAGCGACGCGGCTCTTGGCGACCTCTATGCCGAGTTCGTAGCCAACGGCGAGATCTCTCTCGTCGATGCCCTGCTGGTCGGCGCCGAGATCGAGGACATGGATCTGGCCGATCTCTATGAACTTCTCGAAAACACCGACAACGACCACATCAAGCTCATTGCCCACAACCTGGCCAAGGGTTCGCGAAACCACCTGCGAGCTTTCGTGCGCGCGCTTGCGGCACAGGACGCGGTCTACAGCCCGCAGTATCTCGATCCGGACACATATGACGCCATCCTCGCCGCCGAAATGGAACGCCGCACCGTCTACAACGCCGGCGGCGAGCCTGTTCCCACCTGCGGTGGCGGTTGGCTCGGCAGCAATGGCCGCAACCAGCAAGGACGTAACGGTCAGGGTCGGTCAGGGTCAAGGTCAGGGTCAAGGAGACGGCGAGGGATCGGGTGACTGCGACGGAACCGGCTCCGGCGGCAACGGCGGGAACGGCAATGGCGACGGCAACGGCGACGGCTCGGGCGGCATTGTCAGAACTGATTTCGCTGGTTCCAGACGACGATCCAGGAGGACACAATGAGATCTCAGCTGCATATTTCACTCACCACTCTTGCCGCAGCGGCGTTGATTCTCTGCGCGGCGGGCCCCGCATCGGCCAGGATCCCGCCCAGGGGACACAAGGGAACGAGCAGGCCCAGACCCGCGCACAGAAAGCCAACGGCGGCGGCCAGGCCCAGGGCACGCACGACCAGACAGACGCCACCCGCAAGCTCGGTCCCGGTGACGGCACGGGCAACCAGGGCGTGAAGCCCCAGGACGGCCCCGGAAACGGGTCCGCAAGCCGGCGCGGAGCAGGCACTGCTCAGGGTCGGGCCCAAGGCAAAAACAGTGGCAAGGCCAACTCGGGTGGAACAGCCACCAAGAACGCCAAAGGCAATTCCGGGTCCGGAACTTCAGGCAAAGGCCAGCTCATACGTTCGAGAGCACCGAACCCCGGGCACCTCCAGCTCCGGGACATGCACGGGATCGGGCGCCAGATCTCGCCGCGGTGGCGGCGGCTCCGGTCGCGGCGGCCGACGGTAATCTCTCCTCCCCACCCCATTTCAGGCCTCACCCTCCAGGGTGGGGCCTCTTTTTTTGAAGCAGAGTTCCGCGAGCCCGGTTTTCTCCACCGGGTTCCGGGGGTCGCCGCCGAATCTGAGGTACAAGACCGGCAACACCATGAGTGTCAACAGCGTCGAGGTCACGACTCCGAAGACCACGACCACCGCCAACGGACGCTGGACCTCCGAACCGACGCCGCTCGCCCACACCATGGGCACCAGACCAAGGGCGGTGGTGGCTGCTGTCATGAGCACCGGACGAAGTCTCAGCTCGGCGCCCTCGAGCACGGCGTCAAGGCGGGACATCCCCTCGTCCTCGAGATTTCGAAAGAACTCCACCATCACGAGTCCGTTGAGAACGGCGATTCCGAAGAGTGCAATGAATCCAACCGATGCCGAGACGGAAAGATACAGGCTGAAGACCTTGAGGCCGAATATCCCGCCCACGAGAGCCAGCGGAATGTTGACGAGAATCAGGAAGACGGGCCGGGTCGAGCGGAAGTTGAGATAGAGGAGAATGAAAATCAGCACAAGGACCACCGGAACCATCAACCGCAGGCGGGCCATGGCACGCTGCTGCTGCTCGAACTGGCCACCCCACGTCACAAAATATCCGGTCGGCAGATCCAGCCTCTCCTGCAGCTGTTGTTGGGCCTCCTCGACAAAGCCGCCGATGTCGCGATCGATCACGTTGAGTTCCACGACCACCCTTCGTTTCCCGTCTTCACGGGAAATCTGCGCGGGCCCTTCCACAATCGCGATATCAACGACTTCGTGCAGCAAGACCCGTTCGCCGGCCGGGCTCGAGAGCGGCAGGTCGCGGAGGTTCTCCATCTCTGCGGTGAACGACCGGGGCAATCGCACGACCACGTCCGTGCGCCGGTCACCCTCCGGCACGGTCGTCACCACCCTGCCGCCGATCGCCGTCTCGATCAGGGTCCTCACCTGGGCGACGCTGATCCCCATCCGCGCCATCCTCCGTCGAACCATGTCGATCTGCAGATAACCCAGGCCCTCCACCGCTTCGACCTTGACATCTGCCGCACCCCGGACCTCCGAGACGATCCGAGATGCCTCATCGCCGAGCCGCGCCAACTCGTGGAGATCCTCGCCGAAAATCTTGATCGCGATCTGAGATTTGACTCCCGAAAGCAGTTCGTCCACCCGCATCTGAATGGGCTGGGTGTAGCCGAACTCGACCCCCGGAATCGTGTTGAGCCGTTCTCGAATTGCGGCGACCAGTCCGTCTTTCGTGCGCGCGGTGGTCCACTCCGAACGCGGGGCCAGCAATACGTAAGTATCGCTCTCGCCGACGCCCATTGGATCGGATGATATGTCCGAGCGGCCGGTACGGCTGACCACGTGCCGGACTTCGGGCAACTCCATGATGGTGGCCTCGATCAAGGCCACCGTCTCCAACGACTGTTCCAACGACACCGATGGGATTTGAAACGGCTGGACGACAATCGATCCTTCGTCCATGGTCGGCAGAAACTCTGTCCCCAGAGTCGGCACAATCGCTGCAGCCACCACGAGCAGTCCGACCGCGGTGCCGAGCACGACCCACGGATGGGCGAGCGCCCAACGGAGATGGGGCCGGTACATCTTCCGCACAACGTCTGCAGGATGAGGGAACCGGCCGCCGCCGAAGACGGGCGCCGGTTTGAGCAGCACCGAGGCGAGAACCGGGATGACGGTCATGGTGAGCAGCAGAGAGCAACCCAGGGCGATGCCGATGGTGTAAGCCAACGGCGCAAACATCTTCCCTTCCATCCCCTGCAGCGCCGCGATCGGGATGAACACCACGATGATCACCAAGACTCCGAAGGTGACGGGCCGGGCGACCTCGGTGGCTGCCTGGCACATCAATTCGCATCGCCGCCCCTCGGCGTCTTGCGGGCGGGCGAGCAGCCGGACGGCATTTTCGATCAGGACGATGGCGCCGTCGCCGAGCATTCCAATTGCGATGGCGAGGCCCGACAAGGTCATGAGATTGAGCGACATGCCGAAAAGACCCATCACGAGGAAGGTCGAGAGAGCCGCCAGCGGCAACTGCAACGCCACCAGCGCGGCTGACCTCAAATGTCCCATGAAGAAGAGCAGGACCAACAAGACGAGGATTGCCCCCTGAAAGAGCGCGCCGCGTACCGTGCCGAGGGCGGTGGTCACCAACTCGTTTCGATCATAAAAGGGCACAATTTCAACGTCTGGCGGGAGCGACTGGCGGGCCAACTCGAGTTTCTCCTTCACACCGGCGACCACATCTCTGCCCGACCCGCCGCGCAGCATCAGAACGATCCCGGCCACGGTCTCGCCGCGGCCGTCGCGGCTGATGGCGCCCTGACGAATCTCCGGGGCGAGCTCCACGGCGGCCACCTGACGGAGAAGGACCGGCACGTTGTTGCGGTACGCAACCACGGTGTTCTCGAGGTCCTCCCCGTCCCTCACCCAACCGTCCCCTCGGACCACGAACTGCTCGCCGCCGCGCTCGACATAGGCGCCGCCTGCGACTCCATTGTTGACCGCCACAGCCGCCGCGAGCTCTTCCAGAGCGAGTCCGAACTGGCGCAACGCCATGGGATCGGCAACAACATGATATTGCCGGACAAAACCGCCGAAACTATCGACCCCGGCGACACCCGGCACGGTTCGCAGGATGGGCCGCAGGACCCAGTCCTGGAGTGACCGCAGCTCCATCAGATCTCGGCCCGGGCTTTCCAGGGTGTACTGGAAGACCTCGCCAAGACCGGTCGAGATGGGACCCAACCCGCTGCTGGCTCCCTCCGGAAGCTCGCCCTGGACCGAAAAGATCCGCTCGAGAACCAGCTGCCGGGCAAAGTAGATATCAGTCCCGTCCTCGAACACCACGGTGACCATGGATAGACCGAACTTGGAAAGAGAACGCACCTCGGTCGAGTGCGGGAGACCGGTGCACGCCTGTTCGATCGGATAGGTCAGAAGCTGTTCGATTTCGAGGGGCGACAAGGTTGCGGCTTGTGAGATGACGGTCACCTGGATATTGGTCACGTCGGGGAAAGCGTCGATTGGCAGACTGCGAAAAGACATCCATCCGGCAGCGACGAGAAGCACCGCAAGCAGAACAACCACCAGGCGGTGAGCGAGGGAGAGCTCGACCAGACGCTGCATCTCAGTCCTCCCCACTATCGGATTTCAGCAACGCCGATTTGAGCAGGAAGACCCCGGCTACCGCGATCTCCTCGCCCTCAGAAAGGCCCCGTGCGACCTCGTAGCCATCCTCATGAGATTGGCCGAGAACAACCGTTCGAACCGTGAATTCATCCGCGCCCGTCGCCACAAATACGACATCGTCGCCGTCCAGGTTGATGACCGCCGATCTCGGAACCGCGAGTGAGGTCCTCTCAGAACCGGTCCTCACTGTGGCTTCGACAAATGCACCGGGAAAGTACGAGGCCGTTTCGTGATCGATCTTCGCGCGAATGAGGACCGTCCGGGTCGCCGCGTCGATCTGTGGGACCCGGGTGATTACCGTGGCCCGTCCTCTTTCGTCGGCACCGCCCACCGGCGCGAACTCCACAGAATCGCCGACGGCCACCGATGTGGCCTGATCAGGCGCCAGCTGCAGTTCAAGCTCGATCCGGGCCGGATCACCCACCACCATGAGCGGTGCGAAGGGCTGCACCCACTCCTGCTCCTGGACGGAGACTTCCAGCACCACCCCGTCGATCGGAGACGTCACCGGAAGATGGGGGTCGAGAATCTGGCTTTCGAGGATTCGATCGAGGCTGGTCTCCGGCAAGCCATGATCGAGGATTTCCTCGCGCAGAGTACTGTAACGGAGTTTCGCCGACAGCGACTCCTGCAGACGCCGCTCGAGATCGATCCTGCTGATGCCTTCAATTTCCAGGAGTTCCCTTCCAGCCTCGATCCGCTGCTCCGCCATCCTGACCTGATCGAGCGCCAACAGGATTTCGCTCTGCATCGTCAGCATCTCGTGGGAATGGAGCGTCGCCACAGGCTGGCCGCGAACGACCTTCTCGCCCGGGGCCACTTCGAGCGTCTCCACCCTGCCGCCCGCGATTGTCTTGAGAACCAGCGTCGAGCCCGGAGACCTCACCACCATCCCCACGGCACGCAACATGCTGCTGAAACTCTCGGTGGTCACAGCCTCCACCTCGATCCCCGCTCGGGCCCGCTGCTCGGCGGACAAACGAACCACATCAGAGGCGCCGATGGTGTGCGCAGACAGCAGGATCAAGCAGGCTCCCAGGTACCGCATCATGAGTCCTCCCCAGTCGTAGAGGTCGCGGTCGGAAAGACCGACGAGTCGTCCAGCAAATAACTCAGTTCCAGACGCGCCCACAGCAGATCGGCGTGGGCATCGATGGTTGTCAAGAGAAGCTCGTCGTGGCGCACCATGCCGTAGGTATATTCGAGATAGGACAGCACCCCCAACCGGAACTGAGCGAACAGAGACTCTTCGATTCGGGGTAACTGCTTGACCGCCGAGGCCAGCGTGACGAGCCGCGCTTCCGCACCTTCGGCCCGCGCCGAGGCGATCCGGGCTCGACTCAGCGACTCACGAGCCGCGGCGTTTCTGGACGCCGCGACCATTTCCTGACGCTCCCGTGCGGCGGCCCTTTGCCGCGCTCCGACACTCCCCAAGGGCAGAGGCACGGCGATGCGGAACCCCCAGGCGTCGTAACCAGGTATCGGTCCGATGTCCGGGAAGTGCTCCCACTCCGCTTCGATCATCGGACGCCCCCATGCGGCAGCAGCCGACATTTTTGCCCTGGTGTCCTCGATGTCGGCCTCGGTGTTGGCGCTGCGCATCGGCACGCCGGCCGCCAGTGCTTCGCTGTGGATCTCGGAGTCATCAGGCGATCGGGTGGCCTGGGCGAGAGCCTCGAGGTCACCGGGGAGGGGCTCCGGGAATTCGGCACCGCAGATCTCGAATACAGCCAGCCGGCATTCCTCCACCTCAGCCTCAGCCAGTGCCACAAGCGACACCGCATCGGTGTGATCGAGGTCGAGCTGTGCCACTTCGGTACCGGCAACCTCGCCAAGCTGGTGGCGGGCCTCGAGGAGCGCCAGCGCGATGTCGAGTCGCTCGAGCCGGGCCTGACGCACCTGCAACCGTTCCATGGCCGCGGCCAGATCCAGCCAGTGCCGGGTCGCCGCGACAGCTGTCGACTGCATTTCAGCTCGCTGGATCACCACGAGACCCTCTTCGGTCGTCCGGGCGAGGTCGCGGGCCGGTCCCATCTGGCCGATGAAATTGAACGGCGTTCCGACGCGGAGGCTGTCCTGAGCATTCAGGGTGCGATCCGAGCCGAGCCCCTCGCTCTGCCATTCCACGTAGGGGTTGATCGCCGCCGCTTCGGACCTCGCCTCGGCCCCCCTCGAGGCCGCCTCGTGGAGCCGAGCCTGAAGCGCCGGAGACGAAGCGACCGCAGCACGCTGAACGGCTTCAACCCTAGCCGCCGCGCCTTCCGGCTCGGCGCCACCCACCGCCACTGCAACCATCACACTCATCACTACAGGGACTGCCAAACGACTGATCACGCGAAACCCCCTTCGGACGGCTCAGTATTGCACACCTAAATGTTCCTAAAAACAGTGACTTAAAATATCAAATGAACAATCGCTCAAATGCTGGTGGAAACCAAGACTTCCATCGGTGGCTGTATTCGGGGGAGGTTCCCAGGCCCTTGATTTCGAAGAGTCAGATCACCGTACCGTCAGGGATAACGCCATTTTTTTCCACGACGACGATGCCGTCGCGAATGGCCCAGCCGTCGCCGTCGGCCTCCTGAACGTTCTGCTCGTTGCAGATGCGCACTCCACGACCGATCCTCGCATTCTTGTCGATGATGGCGTTGGAGATCTCGCAGCCTTCGCCCACACCCACCTCCGGTTCGCCTGGCATCGGTTCCGGGTAGTGGTTGTCGACACCCATGATGAGACTGCGGCTGATGGTCGATCCGTAAATCTGGGCCCGCAAACCAATCACTGCGTTCTCGGCGACCGTCGCGCGTACCCTTGACCCGTCTCCGAGCAGCACGTTGTCGAACTGGCAGCCGTGCAGACGCGCACCGGGGAGATATCGCGGACGCGTGTAGATGGGCCAATCACGGTCGTGGAAGGTGAATGGCGGATCCTCCCTGACAAGATCCATGTGTGCGTCGAAGAACGCGCGGATGGTCCCGATATCACGCCAGTATCCTTTGAAAAAGTGCGCCTGCACCCTGCGACGAGAGATCTCGGCCGGGATGATATCGCCGCCGAAATCCACCAGATCGTTGTCGAGAGCCTCGACCAGCGCGTCTTTCCGGAAGATATAGACGCCCATGGAGGCGATGTACGGAAGATCGGCGGACACGCCCTTTGCTTCGAGCAGACTCGGCGCAACCTCCATCCCCGCGCGCGCTTCTCTGGTGGAAGGTTTCTCGCGAAACTCGATGATCCGTCCGGACTCGTCAACCATGGCCGCGCCGAAGCCTGCGATTTCTTCCTCCGAACACGGTTTGACCGCGATGGTGATGTCCGCTTGGGAATCGATGTGGTCGCCGAGAAGCTGGCGGTAATCCATGCGGTACATGTGGTCGCCGGAGAGGATGAGCACGTGATCGCCGTGGATCTGGCGAAAACATGGAGGTTCTGGCGCACCGCATCGGCGGTCCCCTGGAACCAGGTCTGGACGGTCGGTGTCTGTTGCGCGGCAAGGATCTGCACATAGCCAGTGGAGAAGGCGTCGAAGCGATACGTTCGACCGATATGACGGTGGAGCGACACCGAGTTGAACTGGGTGAGCACGTACATGCGCTCCATCCCCGAGTTGATAGCGTTCGAAATAGGGATGTCGATCAACCGGTACTTGCCCGCCACCGGCACCGCAGGTTTGCTGCGCCGCATGGTCAGCGGAGCCAACCGCGCACCGCGTCCGCCGCCGAGAATCAGAACCGTGACTTCGCGACCGATCTCTTCCAGAGCGCTCATCCGCTCCCCCGTTCCCTTTGTTTGACGGCCAGTGTAGCTCGACCCGGCGACAAGGGAAAGATGAGATTTTCACCGACCATATGGCTCTATCTGCCCCGCAATGCAGCGACGGATAAAGGATCAACCCGCCACCACCGATCACTCGTCGCCCACCCGGGCGCATTTTGAGGGCGAGGAAATGGCTCATCAACGTCGGATCGTGGCTGAGCGACCGCATCACCCGGTGGCGGAGACGGGGGCGACCCTCGATCAACAGCAACAGCCGGGTGATCGCCCTCGGGAAACGAACGATTTTTCGGTGAGCGGCGGCGTAGACGGTCCAGATCTCCCCGCTGAGGACCGCGTCCACCACAGCAAAGGCCTGGTGAAAAGAAAGCGCCAGCCCTTCGCCCGAAATAGGATCCAGAGAACCGGAAGCGTCTCCAACCAGGGCCAGGTGGCCTCGAACGACCTTTCGACCCCGCTGCTGGAACGGCCCCGCACCGCGGTCCTAGAAGCGACTGGCGCGACTCGCCAGTCGCCTTCGATCTTCGGGAACCGCGCCAGCATCCGGTCGAAATCGGCGCCGACGCCGTCTCCCAGCATCGCAACCCCAACCAGCCGTTCCCCGACCGGCGTCACATAGGCCTCACACCCATCCGCCCAATACACCTCGACCAGCTCCGACCAGGGCTCGATCTCAAAGTGTCGGCGAAGACCAATTCGCCGACCTGGCTTCGCCGCCCTCGAGTCCCGCCCATCGCCTCACCCTCGAGGTGCGGCCGTCGGCGCCGACCAACCAGCGGCCGCACCGGCCCGTCGTCCGTATTGAAACCACCGTCATCCATTCCGTGACACGAATACCCCACCGAAGATCGACTCCGAGGCTTCGGCCCTTGCGACCAGAGCCTGTGGAGCCTCGTCCGGCGGATGCCGCGGCCCGGTCTCCCGGGAACCGCCCCTCCGCCATGAGCCGGCTTCAAAATAGCGAACACCGAAAAAGGGCATCGACTCGATCCCCGGGTATCGATGCCGAGTTCCTCGAGTCGCTCCAGTCCGTCGGGCATCAAACCTTCACCGCATGCCCGATCCACCGGGGGCTTCAGCGGATCGAGGACAACAACCCGGAGTCCACACATCCGCGCCCGGATCGCGGTCGCGAGCCCGGCGGGGCCACCGCCTGCAACCACGAGATCAGTGGCGGTCACGGTTCCTTGCCGATCTCGCCATCGCCAGGGTCGAACGGATGGCCGCTCGCGAGCCTCGCGACGTTCACGGGAGCGGGCGGAATCAAGGTCCCTTCCCGCCACAGCCGTAGTGATTCGCCGCGGCGGATCTTGCCGGACGAGGTCCGGGGAGGGTTCCGGGGGGCAACACCTCCACGTTGTCGGGCGCGAGCCCCGTCGCCGCACGGACCGCCATCGCCGCCCTGTCGCCGACATCCTGAAAACGGTCCTCGGGAATCCCTTTTCGACTTCGAGGAGCAGGACCAGAACTCCCCTCGGCGCCCTCCGGCAGGAAGGAAACGGCCGCCACGCATCCGGCGCGGGCACCCTCGACCTCGTCCAACGCGTGCTCCACTTCGACCGGGGAGTGGTTGCGGCCGCGCAGAATGAGTACGTCTTTGGCCCGCCCGGTGAGGTAAAGCTCACCCTCGGTCACGAAACCGAGATCACCGGTATCGAGCCAGCCATCGCGGATGGCCCGGTAGTCGCCCTTCGCCCGAAGTACCCGGCCATGAGCGATGGACCTCGCACCACAACCCTCCCGAGGTGTTTCGGCTCGAGCTCCCTCCATTCGCGATCCACGACTTTGAGGCCGAAGCCCGGAAGTGGACGCCCAACGGAAACGATCTCCATCCCGGCAGGATCCTCGACGGCACGAGCATCGGCAGACAGCGCCTCGCGATTGAAGCGGCGGCTCACGAAGGGACGATCGATGTCCGAAAAGGTCACCGCGAGCGATGCTTCCGACAAACCGTAGACCGGCGTCAGCGCCTCGGCTCGGAAACCCCAGCGGGCGAATCGCCGGCTGAAGCGGCGCAGCACCTCCGGTGCAACGGGTTCGGCGCCGTTGAGAGCCACCCTCCACGATCCGAGATCGACCCCTTCCATCTCTTCGTCGCGGATCTTGTCCACACAGAGACCGTAGGCGAAATTGGGGGCCGGAGATACCGTGGCACCGTACCGGGAAATCGTCCGCAGCCACACCGACGGCCGCGTCACAAAGAGTTCGGGCGGGATCAGAGTCAGAGTCGCGGGCCGTTCGAGAGCTGGGAAAACGCACCCGATGAGACCCATGTCGTGATAGAGCGGCAGCCAACTGGCGCCGCTGTGCGTCCGGCCGCTTCCGTTCGGCCAGAAACCGTTGAGGATCACTGTCTGCGCAACCACCGCCCGGTGACTCAGGGCGACCGGTTTTGGATCGACCGTCGTACCTGACGAAAATTGAATCAGTGCCAGGTCGTCGCCATCGACCGCTACGGGTGAACAGGTCGCGCGAGGCAGCGACTCACCGGTCCGGCAGCCGAGCGGTGGTCGCGCTCCCTCGATCGCCGGTCCGATCAGACGCTGGACGCGGGTATCCGCAAGCACCAACCGGGCCTCCACAGCCCGCAACATCGCTGCGGTGCGCCGCAGGTACTCATTGAGCCGCCCGAGACGCTGCGGCGGATACAAGGGCACGGGCACCGCCCCCGCCAGGAGGATGCCGAAAAATACGTCGAAGAAACCGGGGCAGGTGGGGTAGATGACGGCGATCCGATCGCCCCCCTCAACCCCTGCCGAACGCAGCCCGCCGGCAACCTGGAGCGCCCTGGCATAAACCTCGGGCCAGGGCAGCCAGTGTTCCCGCTCCCGCCGATCGAGGACCCTCAGACCCTCGTCAGGATGGTCCGACGCTCTCTCCAACAGCTGATTGAGGGTTTCAGTCATCGAGTTGCCGCCGAATCGTCTTCACGAGATCACCAACCGTCACAATTTCCTCTTCCTCATCGAGGCACACCCGAAAGTGGTTTTCGACCTCGAGAGCCAGGGTCAGGCTCTTGAGCGAGTCGAGCCCGAGATCCTCCACCAACCGCTGATCAGTATCGAGCTTCCCTATCCAGTCGAGATGCCGGCGCGCGACCTCGGTAATGCCATCGAGCACTTCCTTGTCGGCCGGGCTCACTGCGCGCTCCCGCTCTGTGGCCAGGGCGGAATGACAGCTCCCTCGAGCGCCGCCTCCTCGACGCGAACACGCTCCCTCAACACGACGAGATTGGCGACGCTGAACGCGGCCGCCGTCATCCAGGCGCAGTGCATCATCGGAATCGCAGCGATCTCCATCACCACCGCCAGATAGTTCGGGTGGCGCAGCCAGCGATAGGGCCCCGTGGTGACCAGCGGCTGGCCGGGCACCACCACCACGCGGGTCGTCCAGCGAGCACCGAGCGTGGTCAGCGCCCACCAACGGAGACCGAGGGCCGCGGTGACAACGACCATCGACGCCAGGCCGATCAGAGGAAGCCACGGCCGCGCCAAAACCCACACTTCAACCACACAGGAGATCAAAAATGTGGTGTGCAGAGCCACCATCCAGGGATAGTGGCGGGAGCCGGTCTCGATCCCGCCGAGAGCCTGCAGGCGGCGCTGATTCCTCTTCGATATCTCCAGCTCCCACAGCCGCTGAACGGCGATAACGGCGATAAAGACCGTAAAGGCAATCCGCGAGTCAACGCCGAGAATCATTCCAAAGGATCCGGTCCCATCGCAGCAGCACCAGTTCGGAGCAGAATCCGGGCCCCATGGCCGACATCACGCCCCAGCTGCCGGGCGCCGGCGGCGAGGCCAGGAACTCCTGGAGCACCAGCAGGACCGAGGTCGAGGAGAGATTGCCGACCTCGCGGAGCGTCCGCCAGGCCCCATCGAGCGCACCTTCCGGCAGTTCGAGCGCCTCCTGCATGGCCTCCAGGACCTTCGGCCCACCCGGGTGAGAAATCCATGCCGAGATGTCGTGCCTCTCCAAACCGTGGTCGGAAAGAAAACCATCGACATCGCGGCGGAGATGACGTCGGACCATCTCCGGGACCTCGGCCGACAGCACCACCTTGAAGCCTCGTTCCGAAACATCCCAGCCCATGACCCGCTCGGTGCCGGGGTAGAAGGACGAACGGCTGTCCACGACCCTCGGTCCGGTCAGTGAGTGTTCCGCTCCGACGAGGACCGCAGCCGCAGCGCCGTCGCCAAAGAGCCCGGAGGCAATCAGATTTTCCACCGAAAGGTCTTCGCGCTGCAGGGTCAGAGAGCAGAGCTCCACCGACAGCAACACCACGACGTCCTTCGGGTGCCCCTTCAGATAGTCCGCCGCTCGTGCAACACCGGCCGCACCGGCGAGGCAGCCAAGCCCGAAGATCGGAACTCGTTTGATTCGCGGGGAGAATCCGAGTTGATTCACCAGTCGCGCGTCAATCGACGGTGTTGCGACCCCGGTCACGGTCACGAAAAACAGGGCATCCACCTCGTCGGCAGCGAGGCCGGTCTCAGTGAGCGCATTCGGTGATCGCCTTTCCACCAAGATCCTGGGCGACAGTAATCCAGTGATCGTTGGCCTGGCCCCAATTTTCGATCTTGGGATACTCCTCGAGTGGCAGCGCCAGGTGCCGGCCGCCAACGAGGACATTTCGGTGGAGTCGCTCGATCCTCTCCATGTTGAAGTAGCGCTCGGACCATTGGTCGCGAAAAGCCCCGAGGAGCGCCTCCTGGTCGTAGAAGTGCTGGGGAAGGGCCGAGCCCACCGACACGATCTTCAACCCGCGACTCCCTTCCCGACCCGACCCTGCCAATCGGGGCCTATCGAACACTCACAACCCTGCCATTGTCCGTTTCAACACCGTAGCATTACCATTATGCTGTGCCGATTCGAAGCCGATTGTCACGCTGGTCACGTCGTTTCTGCGACTTCCCAGGTAGCATGTTCACCGTATGGCATCACTCCACCTGTCCCGCCGGGGCCTGGAAGCCCTGCTCGCTCTCTTCGCGGTCGCTGTAGCTGCGGCTTTCTGGGCTGTGGGGTGGCTGCCCGCCGTGGAACGAGCGACCGGAGACATCCTGCTTCGAACAGGAGGTTTCGGGGGCGGCGGAGATTCTCCGGTGGCGGTCGTTCTGATCGATGATGCGGCGGTTGCTGCTTTCGGCCCCCTCCCCTGGCCACGGGAGCGGCTTGCACGGCTCGTCGAAGCGATTCGATCGGCTGGCGCAGCGAGCCGTGGTGGTCGACCTCATCCTCAGCGAGGAGGTCAATCCCAACGGGGACCTCGCACTTGCCGAAGCGTTGGGAGCAACTCCGGTGGCCATCGCATCCGCCCTCGATGCGGACGGCGACTGGCTTCTGCCCCTCGACGTTCTCGGTGGTGTCGACGTCGCGGCTCATGCCTATGGAGAGGTCGGACCCGATGGCGTTGTCAGATCCTTCGCTGCCACCAAACAGGCGAACGGTATTGCCCTTCCGGCCCTTTCGCTGGCTGCGGCGCGGCTGGTGCAGCCGGAAATCTTCACCGCCCCGGGGGCGGAGTTGCGTCCGGCGTTTCGACCCGCACCTCAGGAACTTCGCTCACTCGGTGCATCCCAGGTGCTCTCGGGAGCCTTCTCGGAAGGTGATCTAACGGATCGTTTGGTCTTTCTCGGAATCGCCGCCACCGGCGCCGGCGATCAGTTCGTGGTTCCAACCGGACCGCGCCATACCCCTGTTCCCGGCGTGCTGGCGCACGCCTCCGCAGCCGCGTCCATCCTCTCGGGGGCCTTGATCCGAACACCGGGTGTCATCTTCATGTTGGTTTCCGGGTTCGTGCTGTCGCTCGCCATCCAGGTTCTGCGCGGCCGCCGGGGAGAGTTCGACTTCATTCGGTTCGCTTCTCTTGCGGGCGGTCTCGGAGTGCTTGCGGTCATTGCTCTACAACTCGCGCGCGTGATGCTGCCGGCAGCCTTTCTTTTTTCCGCCATGGTGGTGTCGGCGCTCCTGCGTGAAGCGGTAGAGTCGAGAGCCGCCCAGCTCGAGAGCGGCAGGCTCCTGCAGGGTCTCCTCCGTCATCTGGGCGCCGCACCTGCGAAAACGGAGCCGCGGACCGCCCATCGCCGCCTGCAATCACTGCAACGGCTTCAGGAGCGCGTCCTCGCCGAGGATGCCGCGCGGCAGGCACTTCTGGCGGGAATGGAGGAAGGTGTCGCGCTATGGGATCACCAGCGCCGACTGGTCCAGGCCAACCCTGCGGCACACCGCCTTTGGGGCGAAAATCCTTCCTTTGACGAGGTCGCGGCTCACACATCACCCGGCGAAACCAAAATCATCCGCCGCGCGCAGAAGGACCTCTCGGTTTACCTCACCGAAGTCGAGACCGGCACCATGGCCCTGATTCGCGATGTGACCGCCGAGCTCGAGCTCGATCGGAGGCGGCGCGAGGTTCAGCGGTTGGTCTCGCACGAACTCAAGACGCCGCTGTCGTCGATTGCCGGGTTCGGTGAAACCCTCGAGCGCTACGAAATGTCGAGCGAAGAAATCCACCGGGTCGCGGGCATGATTCGCGGCGAGGCCGTCAGGCTCCAGGAAATGGTCTCCGCCTTCCTGGATCTCGAGCGCCTCGAGGCCGGTCAGTGGAAGGAGGAAATCGAGACCGTTGATCTCGGAGCACTGATCGCCGGTCGGCTCGAAATCCTCAGAGCTTCCGCTGAATCAAAAGGGCAAGCGATCCATTTCACGGGCGGCGACACCTATCTGGTTCGAGGCGTGCCGGCCCTTCTCGACCGGGTGGTGGACAATCTGGTCGGCAACGCCGTCAAATACTCATCGAACGGCGATCTGATCGAAATTTCACTTCGACACCACGAACAGCGGGTCATCATGACCGTGAGTGACCATGGCCCCGGCATCCCTGGAGATTCCCTCGAAAGAATCTTCGACCGCTTCTACCGCGTCCCCGGCACCAAGGCGTCCGGCGCCGGTCTCGGCCTCGCCCTGGCCAAAGAGGTGGTGGATTGGCACGGAGGATGCATGACAATCGACAGCGAAGTTGGAGCCGGGAGCACCTTCACGGTCGACCTGCCGGCCCACGAGGAGGACTGACGAGTGGCAACCGCCAAAATCCTGGTCGTCGATGACGACACCGCCATGCGCGAGATGATGACCCTCGCCCTCACCAAAGAGGGTTTCTCGGTGCAGGCCGCAGGTTCTTCCGATGCGGCGATGACGGCTGTCGCGGCAGAAAACTTCGACCTCATCATCACCGACATCTATCTCGGCGACGGCACCGGGATTGAACTCCTCGAACACTGCAGCCACCATTGTCCAGACGCAAAAGTCATCCTGGTGACCGCCCACGGGACGGTCGAAACCGCCACCTCGGCGCGCCGGCTCGGGGTCTTTGACTATCTGGCCAAACCCTTTCAGGTCCAGACCCTGGTCGATCGAGTGAGTGCCGCCCTTCGCAAATCGACGGCCGGAAAGTCCAAAGTCGACATGGGGCCCGAGTCGATCATCATCGGCAACGACCCCGCGATCGTCGAGGTCTACAACGCGGTGGCGCGGGTCGCCCCACTCCCGATCCCGGTCCTGGTCCACGGCGAAACCGGTACCGGAAAGGAGCTCATCGCACGCGCACTTCACCAATTCGGATCCAATCCTGACGGGCCGTTCGTGCCCCTCAACTGCGGGGCCATCCCGGAATCGCTGCTCGAAAGCGAGCTCTTCGGTCACCGCAAAGGAGCTTTCACCGGCGCCGACCGCGATCATCGCGGCGCCATCGAGGCGGCACGAAACGGAACCTTGTTTCTCGACGAAATCGGTGAGCTTCCGGTCTCCCTGCAGGTCAAGCTCCTTCGTTTCCTGCAATCGGGCGAGGTGCGCTCGGTCGGTTCCGACACGGCTTTGGAAATACCGACTCGGGTGATCACGGCCACCAACCGCGATCTTCGTGCAGAGGTGGACGCGGGGGCGTTCCGGGAGGACTTCTACTTTCGGCTGGCAGCCTACGAAATCGAACTCCCGCCCCTGCGAGAGCGGCGATCCGATATCCCGCTGCTGACCGAGCACTTCCGGCGACGTCACGCCGGATCGCTCGGAATCGAAACGCAAACTGCTGCAAGCACGGAGGTTCTTTCCCTCTTCGAGGCGCACGCGTGGCCCGGGAACGTGCGCGAGCTCGAGCATGTCGTGCAGCGGGCCCTGGTCGACACAGGGTCGCTCTCAGACGCCGGCCGTGTCCGAGAGATCCTCGAGACTGCAAAGAAAGACCGGTCCGAGGCCACAACCCGGCCCGGAATCGGCGACGACCTCACGCTCGAGGAACTCGAAAGACATCACATCGCCGCGGTGCTCAGACGCTGCGCAGGCAACCGGACCCGGGCCTCGGAAATCCTCGGCATCGAGCGCAAATCGCTCTATAGAAAAACCAAACGCCTCGGGATACCACTCGACCCGGGAGAGGAGGCCTCGTGAAGAATGCACCGATCGCACTGATCATGGTTCTGGCTGCTCTCAGCGCTGCGCCCACACCCGGACAGAAAGTCTTCGAGTACGAAGTGACCTCGGTCAAACGAAAGTTGCTCCTCGAGTCGCCCGACGGAGAACAACAGCTTCAGGTCGGAGACCTCGCCCACTCCGGCGACATCCTTCGAACCGGTTCAAGATCGAGCGCCGAGCTCTCTGTGCCGGCGCGGGCGGCCCGCTTCCACCTTGACGCGAAAACAAAATTTCGCCTTGCCCATGATCGACCGGGCGTGCTCCTCGAGATCGAGCGCGGCAGCCTTCGGGCGGTCTTCGGTGCGCTTCCCGGCGGCCAGGACGAGGAGCGCCTCGTGACTACACCCTCGGCTGTCCTTGCCGTCCGCGGGACGGAGTACGGGGTCGACGTCGAAAAAGACGGTGACACAGCCGTCGCGGTCTTCGAGGGGACCGTGGAGGTGAGGGATCTGGGTGGGATCGGCCAGGTCCTCCGCGTTGGCCCAGGCCAATCAACCAGAATCAGACGCGGGAAGGAAGCTTCCGCGCCGAAGGCCCACGGTCTCTCAGCCGGCGACTGGGATCGCGGCCGGCGCATGACCGGCCAGGGCCAGGGCAGCGGCCAACAAACGTCCGGCATGGGTGCGGGAGGACAGTCCGGTGGGGCGGCTTCGCGGTCCTTCGTCGCGAGGTGGCGGGTCGAAACGACACGGAGGCTGAGTCAGTCGGACACAGCGTTCACTCGCGCGGCGCGCAGCCTGACGAGAGCCAGCGCTGCGACCGCGCATGCGATCAGCATGAAGACCGACCCGGTTCGGAAGGGCCAGGCGAAGCCCAGCCCGCCGTAGACGACTTCGGCCCAGAATGGGGCAAAGATCCGGGCCAGGCTCGACATCCCCTGGTAGAGACCCATCACACCGCCGACATCATCGGGATCTGCGAGCTTCGAGGTCAGGGACGAAAGTGACGGGTGGGCGATTCCCTGTCCCAGTGCCAACACCGCCAGCGTGGCGAGCAACGGGCCGCGGCTCGTCGTATAGGGGAGAAAGCCCAGAGAGGCAAACGACATGAATGTCCCGGCGACAATCAGCCTGCCCTCTCCGAAGCGCTTCGAAAGCCGGCCCACCAGACCACCTTGGACGATCGCTCCGAGCACGCCCGCGTAGACAAAGAGCCACGCGATCGTGGAGGTGGTGAACTGGTACCGGAGCTTGGCGAACTGCGCGAAGGTTGTCTCGAAGTTGGCAAAGGCGAAGATGGTGCAGAAGACCATTACCAGACACAAACCCACCAACGGGTGAGCAAGCGCCTCGGCCAGGCTGTTCAAATTGAGCGGGTGTTTTCGAGCCTCACCCTTCGCCGTCGTATCGAGAGTCTCGGGAAGCCTGGTGAGCACAAGGACGAAGGCGATCAGCGACGCGGCCGCGGCCGCGATGCCGGGCATCCACGGCGCCACGGTGACCAGCAGCGCACCGATTGCCGGTCCGAGGATGAACCCGAGTCCGAAGGCTGCGCCGATCAGGCCCATACCCTTGGCTCGGTCCTCGGGCCCCGTGATATCGGCGATCACCGCCTGCGCAGTGGCAATGTTGCCACCCGAAATGCCGTCGATAACGCGCGAGGCGAATAGCATCCCGAGAGACCCGGCAATCCCGAAGAGGACGTAGCCGACTGCGGATCCAATCAGCGAGACCAGGAGCACCGGACGGCGGCCGACGCGATCGGACAGGCGGCCCAGGATCGGGGCAAAGATGAACTGCATGATCGAAAAGGAAGCCATGAGTAAACCGAAGATCACCGGCGAGGGGCCGTACTCCTCCGCATACAGCGGCAGAATCGGGATCACGATGCCGAAACCCACAAGATCGATGAAGACGATCAGGAAGACGATGCCGATTTTCGCGCGGTGTTCTTTCAAGAATGACTCCTAGCGAACCCGCGGCATTCTACATGCACCCACCCCACCACCCATTTCGGATTTCGGATTTCGGAATTCGGATTTCCACCCACCCACCGGGCGAGGCTTCCTTGGGGCATCGAGGCTTGCAGAAGAGCGCGTTGATCGGGCGTGCCACTTTTGACATTGTCGGGAGATTCGCTCGAATCGCCAGCCTGTTGAGGCCCGCAATGTCAGGGGTCGGCAACGGTGCACGCGGTACAGCCAACGCAGAAGAGCGCGCTGAAAGAGTCGCCTACCTCCTCCAAAACTCCCGTGAAAACAGCGCGAGCAGCGTGAAGACCTCGAGGCGGCCGAAGAGCATGCAGCCTGCGAGGACGATTTTCACCAGACCCGGGAAGTGGGCGAAGTTGTCGTACGCACCGATCTCGCCGAGACCGGGGCCGACATTGCCGATCGAGGTCAGTCCGGCCGAGATCGCGGTCAGCAGGTCATAGCCGTGCGCAGCCACGACAGCGGTGCCGATGAGGGCAATCAACAAATATGCTGTCAAAAAGGCCCAGATTCCCGACAACACGGATTCGGAGACCACCACTCCGCCGTACTTCACCGGCCGTATCGCGTGCGGATGGATCAACCGGTGAAGGGTCGTTCTGAGCGATGACATCGCGAGCAGCGCCCGCAGGCTCTTGATACCGCCCCCGGTCGATCCCGACATGCCTCCGAGCACCATCAGACATAGGAGTACCAGCAATGGCAGGGTCGCCCACGTCTCGAAATCGGTCGTGCAGTAGCCGGTCGTCGTGAGGATGCTGACGGTTTGAAACGCTGCGTGGCGGATGCTTTCGCCGATCCGCAATCCGTCCTCGTGGACGGTGATGAACAGGACTATCGTCGACACCGCGACGACGCCGAGGAAGTACCTGAGCTCCGAGTCGCGCCACACCTCGCTCCCCCGACCCGTCAGAATGCGAAAGTGAAGCACGAAGTTGATGCCCGCCATCAGCATGAAGAAGATGATGATCCACTCAATCGTCGCCGATCCGAACTCACCGACCGATGTGTTTCGGGTCGAGAAACCGCCGGTGGCGAGCGTCGTGAACGAGTGGCACAGCGCATCGTAGCCACTCATCCCGGCGAGGCGAAGCGCGATCCACTCGGCCGCCGTGAATCCAACGTAGACCATCCACAAGGTCCGCGCTGTGGTCGCGAGCCGCGGTTTCACCTTGTCCGCCACCGGTCCCGGGACCTCGGCCTTGAACAACTGCATGCCGCCGATACCCAGCAAAGGCAAGATGGCTATGGTGAAGAGGATGATCCCCATGCCGCCGAGCCACTGGCTCATCGCCCGCCACAGGAGAAGAGCACGGGGGATGACGGTCGTGTCGGGGATGACCGTCGATCCGGTGGTGGTGAATCCCGACACCGACTCGAAGAGCGCATCGACCGGACCGAGCGCTCCCGCGACGATATACGGGATGGCCCCGACCAACGAAACCGCGATCCACGCCCCACTGACCACGAGAAAACCGTCGCGGGGGAGGATATTGCGGTTGAGGGGTGGATAGAGAAGAACCAGCAACCCGCCGATGACGCCGGCCAGCGCGATGGCCGCGACCCAGGGCTCCAGCGACTCCCCGAAGACCATACTCGCCACCAGAGGGAGACTGAGGAAGGCGCACGCCAGCAGCAACAGCCAGCCCAGCAGGTAGAGCACGAATCGTTGATTCACCGACTAGGCCTCGAGCACGTCATCGAGCTTGGATGCCATCTCGGCGGCAGCGGCCACGAGAACGTTGTCGCCGGGTTCGATGCGATCGGCGCCCCCTGGAATGAAAATGCGGTCCCCTCGTTTCACAGCGACCATCAGGATTCCGCGCGGAAGCCCGAGCTCGGACAAAACCGAAGCCACAAGGCGGCTGCCTTCCGCCGCCTCCACCTCGAAGACCTCGACCGAATCCTCGAGCAGCGCCGCCACCGACTTGATCCGGCCCTTGCGGGCAAAGTGCAGGGCGTGACTGACCGACAGCAACCGCGGAGAGATGATGGCGTCGATTCCGAGCTCACCCACCAGACTCGACAGCGCAGCGTTGTCCACCAGGGCAAAGGTATGGGCAGCTCCCATGCGCCCAGCGAGCAGACACGCGACGACATTTTCCTCGTGGCGATCAGTGCAGGCCACGAATCCGTCGACCCTGTCCGCACCCTCCTCCTGCAGGAGTTTCCGATCGGTCGGGCTGCCATGGATGACCAGCGTCTCGCCGAGCTCGGCCGCCGCCTTGTCGCAGGCTGGACGGTCGCCATCAACCAGGGTGACCGGGACCTTCTGCTCTTCGAGGCGGCGCGCAAGGTTGACACCAATACGGGTGGCGCCGGCAATCATCACCCGGCGTTCCTTGCCGCGATGCAACCCGAGCAGCACCAGGACATTGTCGAGCTCGTTTGGATCCATCACGAAATAGACGAGATCGTTCGCACGAATCTCATCGTCGCCGTAGGGCACGCGCCAGCGGCCGTCTCGCCGGATCGCCACCACGAGCATGGGCGTCGCCGGGAACAGCAGGCGCAGATGAGACAGGAGCAGGCCGTCGAACTCACTCCCCGCCTTGATGTGAAAACCTGCAATCAAGAGCTCGCCCTCGAAGAAGGACGCCACATCCACCGCGCCCGGGACCGGCAACAGGGAGAGAATCTTCTCGACCGCAGCCATATCCGGGTTGATGGCCACCCGTTCTCCGCCGGGCTCCCGCGCAATCCGCCGAAATCCCTCCTCGTGCCCGGGATCGCGGAGTCGCGCCGCCACTCGCGGCACCTTGAAGATGACCGAGCCCACCAGCGCCACGACCATGTTGGCCTCGTCGGAGTCGGTTGTCGCCAGCAGCAAATCGGCATTTTCGATGCCGGCACTCATGAGGACCGGGATCGTCGCGCCGTTACCGCAAATGGTCTGCACGTCGAGGTTTTCGTTGAGATCCGCGATCAGCTCGCGGCTCTGTTCGACAATCACCACGTCGTGGCCGTCACCAGCCAATTTGTCGGCAAGAGTAGAACCCACCAGGCCGCCACCGACTACGATCACGCGCATTCAGACCCCCTGCGATATCACGGTTTTCAGAATTCAAGTATGCACCGTGGGAAGTGTACACAAATGATTTTGGATTTTGGATTCGTTGGCAATTGCAACACCCACCAAAATCGAATTATGCTGAATGAACGCAGATTTTCGAATTTTGAATTGCCGCCCGCCCATCCGTGGAGTTCCGGGCGGGAGGGTGGAATTCAAAACTCAAAATTCAAAACTCAAAACTGCTCATGGTTTCGCGCCCTCTTCGATCCACCGGCGGTAGAGCTCGAGCTCGGCCGCACGCAGCTTCTTGACGCTCGTGGCGGTGCGCGGCATCCCCTTGCCCTCGGCGGCCCGGTGCTGCAACTTGAGCCACAGATACGAGGCTTCCACATCACCGGGTTCCACCAGGAACAGGGTCGGAATCTGCACCGACCTTCGGCCTACCAGGCTGTCGTATCCGGACCCCTGTTCGAGCACGAGCCTGGCCTTGGGCTCGTCCGCCGTGTGGCACCCGAGGCAACGCGCAATGACCAGAGGTTCGAGGTGCTCCGAGTAGGAAACGGACTGCCCTTCGGGGACGTCCGGGATCGGTGTTCCGCACCCGGCCAGGGCCGACATCGACACGATCACCGGGATGAACGCCGTCATTCGAACGCGCATCACAGGCTGTTCCTCAGCTTTCCCGGCGGCGCACCAACCCGCGGCGGGTCGCACAGTCGATCTTCACAACGAGCGGCGCCTCTACCCTCACATGGCGCACGTTCCGGCTCTCCCACACGGCTTCCTGGTCGTCGAGCCAGTCGTAGTCGATTCGACCCGGCCCGTCGTGCTCCACCGACATGTACAGAACCTGGTTGCTCAGGAGTCTGTGAAAGAAATGCGTGCCGTGGCTGAGATTGGTCGGAGCGTCCGGCATGGTCGCCTCGACGATCACTCTCGCGGCCGAGATCTGGCCCCACTTGACTGGGACTCCAAATCGATCGTCCGTGGTTCCCCAGCGACCGAGACCGATGAAAATGCCGTGCCTTCCCTCCTCCACCAGACCGCGGTTGACCGCGTCCAATTCCGAGGCCATCATCCGGGTCTGCCCGCGATCGAAATACTGAGGCCTCAGGTAGACCACGTCGGTGAGGTCGTCCCGGGATCCGTGACCGAGGCAGTTGTCCGACGCCACAACGATGGATGCGGCATTGAGATCGTCGTCCTCCACAGGCGAGCGTTCGCCGGGCGTCAGCATCGGACGCAACTGGAGAATTGCGAGACGCATCGGCATGCCGTGGTCGCGGTCGAGAATCGCCGCAAATTCCACCTCGGCCTCGCCGTTGACGACGTTGCAGGAGATCTCCAGCAACTTCTCCACGACCGGTGTGAAGGGAAGATCGCGCGCCTCGAGCAACGGAGCAAACGTCAAGGCCCGGGGACCGCGTTCACCGATTCCCGATCGCAGTTGGTCGGAGTCGGAATCGTAGGTCGACGCGAGAAACCGCAGAGTGCCATCAGACTCTGCATCGGCGAGTCCGAGGCGCACGAGACAGGTTGTCTCGCGCAGCGGATCTGGAGGTGGCGGATCACCAACGTTGATGGCCCAGAAGCTGTTCTGCGTGTACTTGAGGAGATCACCGGTGCTTTTGAATGGCGGAGGGGCGGTCGCGCGGTGCGGGCTGTAGCTCCACACGTGGTCGCCGTCGGTGATCGACTTGCCGAGACCGAGAGCCACTGTCACAACACCATCCTCGCGGCTGTTTCCGGGCACGGGATAATGGTTGTAGGAGCGGGCGACCGCGGAGATCGTCGGGTAGAAGCGGCCGTCGTGACGCTCCCCGCTCACCTCCTGGATGATGACCGCCATTTTTTCGGCGTCCTGTTCAATGCCGGCCGCGCGCCGCGAGGTGATTGCGCTGTCAAAAAACGTCGACGCCCATGCAAGCTTGAGAGCCCCGGCCAACCGCCGGTAACGCGCCTCGGAACCGCCCTCGGTGTTGGGGATCATCGTGGATGTGAAGATGCCCGCGAACGCCCGCTTCTGGACATCCTCGAGGTAGCTCGAAGGACGTATCGCGAGCGGATTCTTCATGAGCTCGAGCAGCGAACGCAGCTCTGCGCGCACGTCCTCCGGCAGCTCACCACGCTGGAAGCCCCGCGCGATCTCGGTGTCGGGCTCGTCGGAAAGTGCGAGGTCCCACAGACGGTTTCGGTCCACGAATTCGGAGAAGACGTCGGTGGCCACCACCACAGCGAGCGGCACATCGACCGTCACTCCCTCGAATTCCGAAGCGTCGAATCTCGGCAGAATCTCGTCACGAATCCGGCACAACCCGGCCGCTTTGCCGCCGACGCTGCCGGTTCCGATGCGAGCAATTCGAATTTCAGACCCGAAGGACTTCGGGTCGAACCGCGGAACTTTGGTGTCAACTGTACTGTTCATGGGCGAAGCCTCGCGCTTCCCGCGCGCCGTGTCAACACCCGCACCTCTGGAATCCGGTTTTTTCTCCGAATTTCCCCGTCACCTGAGCCGTAACCATGGATTCAATTGCGGGTCTCTCCCCTTGAGCAAACCTGCTGCGGGCGGCCTGAGTTCTCCTTCTGAGATTGCCGCTAGGACAGCACGCCACTCTTCGCCTGCGCCCTCGAGTACAGAAGCAGGAAGATGGCGACGACCCAGATGATCGCGTTGAATACCATTCCGCCTGTACCCATGATCTCGACCCCGTTCGACATGCCGAAGTTGTAGATCGAGCTCACGAACAGACCGGCGAGCGATACGGCAAAGGCATGAAACGCCCACTTCTTGCGCAGCAAGAGCGCGATCGAACCGACAAACGATCCCCACACTCCAAAAGCCCATCCCGCAACCACCCAAGCCGGAAAGCTATTGAAATAGGTCAGCTGCTGCTCGGTGAACTGGCTCATGTAGAACTCGAGCCCCAGCTGCGTCGCCAGGTAATCGAACGCTCCAATCGAATTCCACAGAAGCGACAGAACACCCACGATCCACAGGTGTACCGGCGCCTTGCGGCCCGCTGCTCCTCCACTCGACTCGTTCATCATCTCCTCCTCGATGGCTGTGTGTATTTGCATCAGTAAGAACACGAGCGAGGTCTACCTGATTCCCCCGGTATTCTCCGCACGACGTCGAACCTGTCTAAACCAGGCATCACGACTCAAGCCACTCGGTCTCGATGGCGTCCTCTTTCCCGTCATCCGTGGCAGAGCTACCCCGGACGTCACGGATCACGGTTTTCTGGGCGCCCCACTTCCGCCTCGCGAGGCGAGCGAAACACTCGGCGAGGTGCGCAGCTGACGGACGGTCGTGCGACCGCGACGCCAGCATCCGCAGAACCACCTGGGCCAAATCCTCAGGTAGGTCAACGACGTTCTTTTCGATCAGGGCCTTCCGACGCTCGAGCACTTCGGTAATCGCGTCCGAAAGGCCTTGTTGGGAGGGTGGGTTGGGGCGCGTGCCGGTCAACCACTCAAATGCGATCACACCGAACGAATACACGTCCGCTTTCCCGTCGACCGGTCTGGCGCGAAGCTGTTCGGGGGCCATATAGCCGAGGGTGCCGACAATGGACTCGCGCCCCACCACGTCATCGACATCGGGAAGGCGGGCGATTCCGAAATCCACCAAAACTGGGCTCCCGTCCGCAGTCCGCAACAGGATGTTCTCCGGTTTGAGGTCACGATGCACCACGTTTCGGTCGTGCAGCGCGTTGAGCGCATGCGCGATGTGCAGGAACAGCTCCAGCTTCTCGACAAGCGGACGATCCGAATCGGACCTCATCGTTTCTCTGAGCGAAACTCCGTCCACGAATTCCTGGACGATATATGTGCCGCCCTCTGAATCGGTGCCGACGGCGTGGACCCTCGCCACGCCGGGGTGGCGAATCCTCGATGCCGCCTCGAGTTCAAGCTTCGCGGTGGCCTGCAGCCTTTCGCGAAGGTGCACGTCATACAGCTCCTCCAGCCGAAGGCGCTTGAGCGCGACAATCTGCGCTTTCTCTGAATCGAAGGCGCGGAATACCTCTCCAAACCCGCCGGCGCCGAGAGACTCGAAGAGAACGTACCCTTCGGGGCTCGGGGTCTTCGAGCGTCCTGCCCGAAGTGTCCGGCCAGACTCTTCGACTGCGCTCTCGACCAGGGTCAATCGACCCATGGCTTCACGAATCGCCGGGAGATGTCGGGCGTAGCCGTCCCGCCGGGCCAGGTCGAGGGCGCGCGAAAGATGTTGCTCCGCGGCTCGAGGCTGTCCCTGTCCGCACAAGGCATCAGCAATCCGGAGCCTCTCGCGAATCTCGTCGTCGGGGAGGCGAAGCTCACTGAAGGCGGTCGCAGCCTTTTCGAGCATGTCGAGTCCGGTGAGATCCCCATTCTGCAACGCGAGCAGACCGCGGATGGAGTCGATCAACGAGTGTCGATATGCGGGTACCGCCTCCTCGGCAAGTTCTTCGGCTCGCTCCAAAGCGACCTTGGCATCGCCCAATCTGCCAATGGCGACAAGGAGCCGCGCGAGATCCTTGTTGTTGAAGAAAACCAGATCACGAAACCCATCCGCCTCCGAGATCTTGAGGGACGCGTCGAAGTTCTTCCTCGCCGAATCGAACTCTCCCTGGTCGAGTCGCAGCCTGCCGAGATCGTTGAGCAACCTCGCCTCCGCCCGGCGATCGCTCATCGAACGTGCCATTTCGAGATCGAGGCCGAAACAGTCGTCGGCCTCCTCGAATCGCCCAGCACGGAGGTGCAGCCGGCCGAGGTTCCCGAGCGTGACGGCCGTGCCATACCGATCACCGCTCAGGTTTTTGCCGACGATCGACATGGCGTACCAGCTCAACGCATGGTCGAGCCTCCCTTCGGCAGCCGCCTGCATACCCAACGTGTCCTGCACCTGAGCGAGCAAATCGCGTCGATTCAGCTGGCGATAGATGTCGGCTGCCCGCAGCAGAGCATCGAGCGACTCTGAGGTGCCGCGACGTTTGATCTCCGCCAAACCGAGAAGATGCAACGCTCTGCCCTTGAGTACTGAATCGTCCTGATTTCGCCCGACAATGGACCGGGCAGATTCAACGACCTCCGCTGGGTTCCTACCCCCACGGAGATCGAGGAACCCTAGCTGGATCTCGCACGCGTCACCCAAATCGTCAGCCGCGGCCTCGTAATCTTCTCGAGCATCGTCATCTCGACCGACCAGCATCCGGGCGGTAGCGCGGGCGAAGAGCTCGAGCCCGCTCTCGGCATGCGCGTCAGACACCGCCGCCGGCTCACCGCGAGCGATGGCAGATTGAAAGGGCTCAGGAATCTCGAAATCCATTCGCGTGTCCCTTCTCAGATTTGGGTGACCCATCATAACCCTCTCCTCGACATCGCGGGCTATAATGCGCAACGACACTACGCCTGACATCTCGCCGGGCGCTTGGGCCGCTCCGGCCCAGGGAGACCGGCGGTTCCCAAAATATCGCGGCTTGATGTCGCGGGCTGGAGGCGCGATGGACAAGCAGCTCGAAGAACGACTCGCGGGTCTCGAGGAGCAGCTCAAGCGTTTCGTCGACGTGATGGAGACGGGCCTCGGTCGCGATCTCGCCCGTCCCATCAACGCCGTGCGCGACGGCTACTATGAGGCCGCACTGACCAATGCCGGCTCCATTATCGAGGCCATGCTGCGCGATATTTGGCAGCGCGAAGGCATCAAGGGAGAAGGAAAAAAGAAAACCATCGAACAGCTTTTCTCCGTGGTCAAGGAACAGGCGCAAATGGACCGTCTGGTCCAGGACTACATTCGCGACATCCAGCTCGTCCGCAACCGCGCCGCCCACGGCGAAGAAATCGTCATCGAGGACAGCCTCGAGGCCCTGCGCAAGCTGGCCGTCATCCTCGAGTGGT
>CAVYKX010000008.1:0-199844 GCA_963769215.1 Candidatus Sulfomarinibacteraceae bacterium
AATTGGCTTTTCCAGGTGTGACTACAAAACGTTCAAACATTGAAACGTTGAACGTTGAGTCTCGGGGGTGACTGGAAACCTACGGTTCAACCGGAATGCCGTGAGGTGAGCCGGTTGTCGGCTGTTGAGAATCACGGCCAGAATTACCACAGAGTCACAGAGCGCACAGAGAGGGACACGGAGAAACTCAAAAGCTGGCTCTAGGTTCCAGTGAGGCGTCGAGTTCCTATTCGACCCCAAGCTTCCCAGATGAACCAAACCATCCTACTTTTTCCTTCGACCTTTTAACCCGGATCGCCCGCTCTTCCCCTTTTCCCCTTTTCTCCTTTTCTCCTCCGCACTCCTGTTACTATTTGCCGACGGAGGAAGAGGTGATTTATCGGCCGAAACAGCAAGGCGGCATGGCGTTCGGTGGTTTTTCGGGTTCGGGTTTGCCCGTTCCGAAGGACATCGTCGGAATTCTGGTCGCTCTATTCGTCACCTTCTCGATGCAGTTCTTCGAAGGAATGGCCGTCGTGCCCGCCCTGCTCCGGCTGACACCGGCGGTCTTCAAGGGCTTTGTGTGGCAGATCTTCACCTACCCCTTCATCGGGTGGGGCGCAAACGGCCTCTGGTTCCTGGTCGAGCTCCTGATTCTGTTCTGGTTCGGCCGCGACGTCTTCTGGCGCCTCGGTCGGCAGCGATTCTGGCCGCTCCTTGCACGAGCCGCCATCGGTGCCGCTTTGGTGGCGGTGGTGGTGCAGCTGGTCCAGTCGCTGGCCGGGGCCGGAGCGACCGGCATTGCGGCCTTCCAACTGATGCAGGGCCAGCGAATCCTCCTCGCCGTCGTGATCGCCGCGTTTGCGACTCTGTGGGGGGAGGCGACGATTCTCCTGTTCTTCGTGCTGCCCGTGAAGGCCCGTTGGTTTCTGTGGCTGGAGGTGCTCTTCGCCTTTATCGGCTTTCTGGAGTCGAAGGACTTCGCCGGTTTCTGCGGAATCAGCGTGGCGGTCTTTCTCACGTACACCGGGCTCAAAATGGGTGGCGCCGGTGGGGTCCTGCGCAACTGGCGGAAACGCGCGGAAGCCTTCATCCTGCAGAAGAGACTCGATCGGTTGAAGAAGAAACGGAAGTTCGACGTCATCGATGGTGGGAAGGACGATTACATCCACTAGCCCACCCACCCGCCCACCCGACCAGATGCAAGATGAAGAGCAGGATCCGACCGGGTCCAATCCCGTTTGATTCGCTTCGAACGTTCTCATTTGACGTCTCATATACAACGCATCCTGCACCCATCTTGATCTTGAATCGAAAAAAGCCCGGGCGCGAAGCCCGGGCGATTGTTGATTGATGCGTGCCTTTGTCAGTTTCTTCGATCTGGCTTGAGTCGGCGGTCGCCGGCCGACACATCCGGTCGATTTCCCGTGGGCCGGCGCATGCGTGGGCGATTTTCGAGCTTCGGTGGGAACAGCTCATAGAGCTTCTGGAATGCTTCGGCCGACATGACGGTCGTCCTGGCCTTGGTGGGTGAGACCCCCGGCGTCTGCCAGTCGCCCTCGAAGAGCACCTCGGCCATGTCGACCCGCGGGATCTCGGAGCCGTATTGGTCGTTGATGAACTGGATCAGCTCGTCGGCGATCATGGCGTAGCCGATACGCTGCGGATGAATGCCGTCGAACGAGAAGATTCCGCCAAGCAGGAAATCCGTCGACAGGGTTGCGCCACCATAGGTCGGCACCCAGTCGCCGTCGACGATCGCCTCGAACATCGCGTTGGCGTTGAATACCGGGTATCCGAAGGCCGCTGCTGTGTGCTCGATGACCGCGTTCAACCCGTCGATGTGAGTTCTTGATGAGATCGACCTCGGCCTCGCGCAGGACATAACCCGGCTCACCGGTGAAGATGTTCATGTTGTCGGGCAGTGGCGGACCGCCGGGCAGCCCGTATCCCTGGGCGATCAGCGCGCCTGCGCCCAGTGTCACCAGGTCATCGTCAGTCAGCGGTCCTGTGTCGGCCATCAGGTACCAGCGGCCGATTTCCGGGATGTCGACGTACGGGTCCAGGCTGTGCACGAAGGGGATGTCGGTCGGATACGGCAGATTGAGAATCACGATGTCGGCGGTCGTGTTGGTGGCTAGGGCTCCGATAGCATTTCCGAAATAACCCGCGAACAGATCCACAGGAGTCATCGTGATGCCGTCGATCGGAGTGGCGGCCAGGACGGCAGGTAGCACATCGTTGCTCCCGATCCACATCGTCATGAACGTGGGTTGTGCGCCGATGGCCTGCTCGAGGGCGGTATAGATGCCGTCCCGGAGCACGACATCGAAAAAGACCGTATCGAAATTGCCCTGTTCGAGGTTCCTCAGGTCACCAGTCTGGAAGAGCATGCCCCAGAGTGTGGCGGTCGGAATGGCGAGATTGTTGTACGGGAGCGGATACTCGTAGTTGTAGGGCATGCCGGGGACGAGACCGACCGGCTGGATCACGGGTTGTCGGTACCAGGCTCACGAGTTCGAAGATCGGGCCAATCCCCGGCGTCGAGATATATGGGCTGCTCGAAAGGTCCCGGCGCCGGCTTGCTGCGCCAGGACCGCCGGGTAACGACCGGTCCTGATACCAGTCCATCATCGAGGCCGAGGCGAAGCCGGCCGACATGCTGTCACCGAGCGCGACATAGTTCGTCAAGTCCACTTGGGCCGTCGCCGGCGCCGCCGCGAGGAGGGCGACCAGGCTGAGTGCGAAAATCGTCTTCTTCATTGGCGTCCTCCTTTTCAGAACTTGAGGGTGATGCTCATGTGGAGCAGTGGAGAGGTGGATTCGTACGTACCGTTGAAATTGTCGTGGTTCAGGCCCTCGGAAGAGCGCGGGATCGGTTTCGACCTGCTCGTAGGCGATGTCGAATCGAAAGCGGTTGGTGTGATAGCTGAGGCCACCCATGTAGGCCACACGGTCAGCATCACCGAGAAGCGGCGACATCGCGTCGGGAGGCTGGGGCGTTTCATCTTCGAGATAACCGATCCGAAAATCCCAGTGTTGCGTGGCCCGAAGCTCGATGCCGATGCGCCACTGGGGTGCGTCCTCCCAGTTCTCCTCGAGCACCGAGCTGAACTCCGGGTTCTCGGGGAAGATGATTGGAAGCTCCTCGTAGACGCTCCAACCCTGGACTCCATACTGGCCCGATATGGTCCATTTCTCATTCTGCCAGGCGAGGCCGACATTCCAGAAATCGGGGAACGCGATCGAGGCCTCGATGGGGAGCTTGTCGTCAAATGGAAGGAATGCTGCCCAGCAACCCGTCGAACTCCGCGTTGCCGGTTGGAACCTGGGTGAAAACGGCATTGCCGTCGCCATTGATCGTGAACTCGGAGCGGTAGGAAGCGCCGAAGCTGAACCCTCCGCCCATCTTCCACAGGAACCCGGCGTTCCAGGCCCAGGCCGAGCTCAACCCTTCGCTCTTGAGGTTGGTTTCCGCCACCGTCGAAAGCTGCTGGTTGAAGGGGTTGATGAGACCGACTTCCCGGGTCAGCTCGATGGTGGCCGTCATGTAATCGACGCCGAGGCCGAAGGCGAAGTTCTCGCTGATCTGATAGGCCATGCTGGCGCCGAGATCGAAGACCATGAGGTCGGTCTTCTTGGCGAGGTAGTTCCCGAGGAAGTCGTCTTCCCACTCGGTCCCTAGACCGTACGGGTTGAGAAACGCGAAGCTGACCTCGAGCCGGTCGTTGATGGGAATGCCGAGGAATATGTGCGGCACGACGAAGGTCTGCTCGACCTGCGACGCGGTGTAGCCGTCCCCGGGATACGGGGACTGACCCCAGAAATCCTGTTTGGGCTGGATCACCGTTCCGCCGAACATCAGCTGGATGCCCTCGTCGGTCTGGAAGGCCATGCCGGCGGGGTTCCAGAAAAGGGTCGACAGGTCGTCGCCCACAGCGACCATCGTGCCGGCCATACCTCCTGATCGGCCTCCGACCTCGAAGAGGGCGAAACCGGAGCTCCATGCAATACACGGCGCCAGAAGAAGCACCGCCGCAGCAACAAGAATTCGTTTGCGATTCAAAGCGATCACATCGAACCTCCTTCCCCTGCTGGCAATGTCGTTCTCAAGATTGAATCGACACTTCATGCTACGGCGGCCCGATCGAGCCGTCAACACGAGAACGGGATGCTGTGAACCGGACTCGGATCGGCAACAGAAATCCAGAGGCTCGCGATCCACTGGCCCAGCGGCGAGGTGCAGATCCTGCGGATGGTCGCTGTCGATCAGTATCTGGACGTAACGGAGCCCGCTGCCAGGACCCGAAGAAGCGGTGGCCGTCGTCCGGCGCAGTGATCAGTAACCAGTAACCAGTAGCTGGTCGGGGGTTCTCAGTGCCGGTGAATGTCCTTGTGCATGAGCTCGCGGGTTGCAGTCAGGCGCTCCTCGGCCGGCAGCTTCGAAAAGTCGCTGTTGAGATGCTCGTCGTTTTCGCGTGTCAGGAGGGCGATCTGGTGGTCGATCACCTGCTGCGGAAAGACACCGAATTCTTCGTACATACTGCGGCGTTCGTCCAGCAGGCGCGCGCACTGGACGCAGCTGTTGGGAAGCGCTTCGAGGTGGCTCATTTTCTTCTCGTCCGAAAAGACGTTGCCGTCAACCTGGGTCTTTTCGGCCAGGTCGAGCGTTCCTTTGTTGGTCAATCCGTATTCAGCGGCGGTCGTCAACCCGGCCAGAAGCAGGTGAAAGGAGGCGGAGCCGTCGGGCGAACGGATCTCGACGGTCTGCCGGCCGCGGGGGTCGACATACTCTTCGGTGTCGGCCGGATTGACCACGCTCGCGAGATGGCTCTTCTGGGTCCAGCCGAGGGGGACGCGGATCAGGGCCGATCGGTTGTTGTGGCTCCAGCAGATACGCGTCGGCGCTTCCTGGTTCGGGACAAGACGGAGGAACGACGACGCCACGGTGTTGCCGAAGGCCGAGAGTGTGGAGGCGTAGTGCACCAATCCGGCGATCAGCTTGCGCGCGTCTTCTGACAGCGAGCCGTCCGGAGAGGCCATGATGTTCTGAGCGTCCTTGATCAATTCGAGGTGGAAGTGGAGCCCATTGCCGGCCACCCCCTCTTCGATCTTCGGAGCGAAAGTGGCGAGCATCCCATTCTGGTGGGCGACGTTTCGGATGATCCAGCGCGCGAGGCCGACCAGGTCCCCCATCTCCTCGATGGGGCGGGTCTGGAGCTCGATCTCGTGCTGTTCGGCGCGCCTGCCCGGAGAGCAGCGGGAGATTCGATCGTACCGAGTCGATATAGCCGACCTCGGCATGGGCGTACTTCACGGCGCCGGTGATCTGGGTGAGATACCGGACCATCTCGTTGACCACGCCGCCGCCCTTGAAGAACGGCGATGATGCGTGATAGCCGGTCTGGCGAAGGGCCGCGAAGTACTCGGGACCACCTTCGCGAACCAGGAAGAACTCGAGCTCTCCGAGGGCGTGCAGCTCGAGCCCCGTGCGATCGCGAAAACGCTGGTGGGCGATGGTCAGGATGTTGTCTGGGGTGAAGGGCGCGAGCTGTCCGTCTCGATCGAGAAAGCGGCAGATGAAGTTGAGGCTTCCGGAGTCGAAGGGGCTCAGGAATGCGGTGGCATAGCTCGGCACGACGTAGAGATCCGACGACGCCGTGTCGACCAGTCCGGGAAAGAGCGATGAGCCGTCGACCCTCTCACCTGAAGCGAGGACGCGCTCCGCCTGGGCGTGGTCGGAGACCGGGAGCTTGAGCTCGCGGAGCTTTCCGTCGAGGCTCGTGTAGTGAAACGTCATCCGTTCGATGTCTTTTTCTTTGAGAACCCGCAACATGTCTGCGCGCGTAAAGTCGTCGCGCTCCTTGTCGAGGAGTTGGGTCAGCGGATTGGTCAGGGCGAGACGTTCAGCCATTTCGATACCTCCACACCGTTTCGCCGGAGCTCTGTCCCGAACAGTTACGCATTTACCGCAAGTCCGGTTCTGGTTCGGGTTTGTTATCCACGATCTTCTCGATCCGCTCGAGAATCTCCGGCGTGAGCTGTTCAGAGACGTCCATTGCCTTCATGTTTTCGCGGACCTGTTCGGGTTTCGAGGCGCCGGTGATGACGGTGCTGACATTTGGGTTGGCCAGACACCACGCGATGGCGAACTGGGCCATGCTGCATCCCAGTTCATCGGCGATCGGCATCAACCTTCTGACCTTTTCAATCTTCGGTTCTGCCGCCTCACCCGCAACACGCGAGCGCAGCCATTCGTAGCCTTCGAGGGTGCTTCGAGTCCCCGGCGGGACGCCGTCGTTGTACTTGCCGGTCAAGAGGCCGCTCGCGAGCGGGCTCCAGATGGTTGTCCCGAGACCGATGCGTTCGTACAGGGGCTCGTACTCGCGCTCGAACCGGTCGCGGTGGAAGAGGTTGTACTGCGGCTGCTCCATCAGCGGCGGGATCAGCCGCTCCCGTCGCGCCACATGATAGGCCTCGAGGATCCGCTCGGCAGGCCACTCGCTCGTGCCCCAGTAGAGTGCCTTGCCCTGGTCGATGACGTGGTTCATGGCGCGCACGGTTTCTTCGACCGGTGTGTGAAAATCGGGTCGGTGGCAGAAGATGAGGTCGACATATTCGAGCTGGAGGCGGCCAAGTGCGGCGTCGGTTCCCTCGACGATGTGCTTGCGCGAGAGGCCTCGAACGTTGGGGCCCTCGCCGCCCCAGAATATCTTTGTCGAGACGAGATAGTCAGAGCGTTTCCAGCCCATTTTCTTGAGCACCGATCCCATGATTTCTTCGGAGACACCGTTCGCGTAGACCTCGGCGTTGTCGAAGAAGTTGACGCCTGCCTCCCAAGCGGCTTCCATGCACTCGGCGGCCAGATCTACGTTCATCTGCGGGCCGAATGTGACCCACGAACCGAAGCTCAGCGCCGAAACCTTGAGACCCGAGTTCCCGAGATACCGATACTCCATCACCGATCTCCTTTCAGGACCCTCGATATTAGCAATACCGTGTCAATCCGTGCCCGTTTCCGTATCCGTCTCTCTGTTTCCGCGTCCGATTTCAGATTCTGGGGCGGGCAACCTCGTTCAACGCGCTGTTCTGCGGACGCGCTTCCCGCTAAGGAGCCGCCTTTAGCATTGACCGACCGGGGGTGTGGACTGGTTGGGCTTACGATCTGGACAATTTAAAGATGGCACCTCCGGCGAACGCGCTCTCCTGCGGGCGGTTTGGATGGGGGTGGGGGCAAGCCTCAAACCCCAAGCCTCAAGCCCCAAGCCTCAGACCCCAGGCCCTCGCGTCCGCAGAGCGGGTATCAGGTACAGATTCGCTCCGATCCTGCCGATGAGCAGCGCTGCCGCGGCAGCCGAGGCTCCGACCACGTCGAGATAGGCGATCGCTATCCAGAGCACGGCCACGACGCCGACCACTTCGATGATCGTGGCCCAGGTGATGGCGTTGGTTGTATTTCGAACAACGGCAATGGCGCGCTGGAATGACAGGATTGCGGTGAGTCCTGGAATGAGGGCAAGGATGCGGGTAGGGGGGAGAGCAAAAACCGCGAGCGCATCCGGAAGACCGGAAACAACCCGGAACCACACGCTCGCCAGCGGTGTCCACGCAATCAGCGACAAACCCAGCACGACGGCCAGCGCGAGGATGATGGCGAATCGACGCAGACAGCGGTATCCCTCGTGATCGTCGCCGATGAGGGCGATGACGACCTCCTGGTAGGCAAGACCGAGGCTTCGGAAGACGAAGACCAGAGCCCCGATGACCGGAAGTACGGCGAGAGATTCGAGCGACGCTCTGCTGTTCCCGACGAAGAAGGTGACTACCGGGTGGATCCCGAGGCTGAGCAGGGTGGTCAGGGCAAGGGGGTAGTAGAAGCGGGTGAGTCCGGCATAGCTCGATGCCGCCCCGGTCGGTTCATCGAGATTACTCAGCAGCTGCTTGACGGGTCCGCGAGCCATGAGAGCGGCTGCGACGGCCTCGGCCGAGACACCTACGGTCAGGGCGGCGGCTCCGATCGAGGCCCCCTCGAGATGGCTGAAGGCTGCGAGGGCTGCGGCCGTTGTGGCCATCGACACGAGCCGAATCACGGTGCCGTACGCCACCAACCGGGTGAGGTTGTGCCGAATGAGGACGCCCTGGTAGAAGCGCCGCAGACCGATTGTCGCGGGCCAGGGGAGCAGAATCAGAAGCGCGGTGTGCGTGCGGGATGCCACCTCGGGGGGAAGCCCGATGAGGTCGCCGGCCAGCCAGTTGAAGACCGGTGGCAGGAGCGAAATCAGCATCGCTCCGGTCACGCCCGCGTTGACGGTGTGGGCGAAATTTCGCAGCCGGAGATACGAAAGGCGGTTGCGGGCGAGGGCGGTGGAAGCGCTCATGAACATGATCACCGGTGCTTCCATCACCAACGCGAGCGAGTACGCCACCCCGTAGGCAGCGAGGTTGTACATGGGCTCGGCGAGCCTCGCGATCGCGGCCGCCAGGAAGGGGCCCTCCACGGCCATCATCAACCAGGTCGCTGCCAATGGAACCCAGAAACGGAATATCCGGTGCAGGGAGAGGGACTCGTCGCTCATCGGCTCGGGAGAATAACAGCAGAATGAGGAATTAGGAATTAGGAATTAGGAATGCCGCCCACTCGCCCACAAAACCCTGTCATCCCGACCGAGTGAAGCGAGTGGAGGGATCCCCTCTGACAGGAGATTGATGACAATTCGGCATTCTCCGATTTCGGGGAATTCCTCGACTCGCATCTGGCCGCGCTTCCAGCTTCACCGTGACAAGTCGCTCGCTCGGAATGACAGGCAATCCTGGGGGAGGAGTCGGGAATTCCAAAATCCGCATTCAGAATTCCGAATTAAAAAAGGGGGCCTTTCGGCCCCCTGGGTTGAAGATATGAATCAGGCGGCTATTCGGCGCCCGCGTGATCGTCCGACGGTGCGACGTAATCGCCGGGATAGGCCGAGGCTTCGATGGCGCGTTTGGTGGCCGATTCCGCGTGGTCGGTATCCCACCAGTAGCCGCCGGGGCCGTAGAACATCATGAGTCCTTCGGCCAGGTCGACGTCGAACTGGGCGTCCCAGACGCCGATATCCGGGTCATAGCCAAGACCCAGTGAATTCACCTTCTGTCCGTGGCAGCTGACGGCGCACGCGTTCGGCATGCCGCCCTGTTCCTGGTACATGAGGGTCTTTTCGGGCGCGATCGGCTCGAATGTGTGGCTATGGATGTCGTAGTTGATGGCCGACTTGGCGGTCTTCGGCATGTGGCACTTGGAGCAGCGCGACAGCCCCATCGAGCGCTCGGGGCCATAGGGGTGGTAGCTGTGAGCCGAGACAATGGCCCCGATCTCATCGACGTTCTCGTCGTACTCGGCGACCATTTCCGGAGTGATCTCCTCGAAGGCTCCATGGGTCGCGTGGCAGGCCAAGCACAAGGTGTTGTTGTCGTTCTCGGTCGCGATTGTCAGGCCGTCATCCTCGATCCTGGTCACCACCATGTGCTTGCCACCCCTGTGAGGGCTGTGGCACTCGACGCACTTGATCGGGTGGAACGGGAAGGTCGGTTTCGAGGACTGGTAGAGGTCTTCGAACTGCTGGTGGTGCTGCTTCGAGGTCACGCCATCCGGCCACAAGCCTGCGT
This sequence comes from Candidatus Sulfomarinibacteraceae bacterium, assembly GCA_963769215.1. Classification (GTDB taxonomy): domain Bacteria; phylum Acidobacteriota; class Thermoanaerobaculia; order Thermoanaerobaculales; family Sulfomarinibacteraceae; genus Sulfomarinibacter. The sequence goes on from CAVYKX010000008.1 coordinate 9,622, forward strand.
GGTCTTCGTAATAGTCCTCGAGGGGAGTTTCGGTCCAGCCGGGGATCCAGTTCTCGAGAACGTCGTCGCGGTACGGAAAGCCGAAGGTTCCGCTTGGACTCGAAGTCGAACGCACGTGGCACTGCTCGCAAAGCTCGTTGGACCGTTCGGTGTCGAGGGAGCTCGGTGCGAGGATGTATTCGGGATCGCCGCCGCCCAGAATGTGGGCAGAGCCGGGACCGTGGCAGGCCTCGCAGCCGATGTTGACGATGTCCGGGAGGCCGTCGTGGTCGTAGTCCGGATACTGCTCGGCGTAGTCAGGCGGTACCAGGGACGCAGGGAACGGGCGGTAGAGCCACTCGCCCTTGCCGTTCTGCGCCATCGGCTTGCGGAAACCGGTGGTGTGGCAGCCGATGCAGCGTTTGGAGTAGCTACGGCCGACTGCGGCGACGTCCTGGACAGCCGGTTCGGCGCTGAAATTCGGCTGCATGGTGTCGGGATCCCACCAGTGCTCGGGATGGTAAGCCACGTACTCATCGGTCTTCTCGTTGTACTGCAGCGGCGAGACGTAGTTGTCGCGAGTCCAGCCGTCGGCGGTGCCGGTGACCGGGACACGAACCAGGAATCGCTGCTTCCAATCGCCGGTTCCACCCTGAGTGATGACGACTTTGACGGTGAGCTCACCGATCGTCATCCAGTAGGTGTCGGACGCCGCGCGGTATGAAAGAACCGGTGCGTTCGGCTTGTAGGGGTCGAAGACCGAGCTGATCTCGTTGAAATCGAGACCATCCATGAAGTCGTCGACTCCATTCTTGTCGTAATCTGCGACCACGCCCTTGCCGTCGATCAGGCTGTTTTTGCCCATCGGTGACCTCAGCGCCTTGCGGTGCTTGACCTCGTGGGTGATCGCCGACCAACTGTGGCAAGCGATGCAATACTCGTCGCCGACGACAGTCGGGGTTTCCTCGAGCTCGGCCTTGGTGTACATGCTGGTCAGACGCGCCATCATGTCGGCGGGAAGGCCGTTCGGAGTGACCCGCGCCCCTCCTCTTCGATGGCTGGCCTCCATGTCAGGACCGGCGGCCTCGGCCAACGGCACCAACACCAGTCCCAGAACAATGAACAAACTCGCTGCAGTCTTCATCGCTGCCTCCTTCCCCAAAGGGGTTTTTTCATGAATAGACAAACTTCACTCCTTGAAAAACAGCGGGTCACGATTGGAACCGTGAACCGCGACATGACAGTTCTGACATTGCTGATAACGCGGCCGGCTGATGTCGTGGAACGACGGTGCGTTGGTGTGGCACTCGAGACACAGCGCGGTCATCCGATGCCGGGTGAGCAGTTTCGGGTTGGTCGATCCGTGCGGCGCGTGACAGTTGATGCATCCGTTTGCGTTTTGCGGTGGGTGGGGGTACACGAAAGGACCCGTCTTCTCGGTGTGGCAGTCGAGGCAGGCGCCGCCGCTGCCGATCATGGCGAGACGTCCCTGGCGGTTGTCCCCGTGCAGCGAGTGGCAGTTGGTGCACTCGAAGGGCCGGGTGCCGTCGCGGTGTGCGTACGGCATTTCGAAAGATCCGGACTCCGAAAGGTGGCATTCGGCGCAGAGCTTGTGGGGCGCCGAGGCCAGCAGGTGATCGGTCCCGAGTTCCGCGTGGCCGGTGCCGTGGCAATCAAGGCACGCAACACCGCTGCGGACATGGGCCGAGGCCGTGATATCGGTCATCGCCTCGCGGCCGGGATGGCAGCTGAGGCACGCTGCTGCGTCCGGAAAGCGGTTGATGTTTTCGGTGGTCGGGTCGTCGACATGCTCGGTGGCGGGCCCGTGGCAGCCGACACATGAGCGGTCGAGGATCGCGGTATCGACCTTTGCCATGGCGCGTCCGTGAGCCCCGGAGGCAAAGGCCGGGGCCACGTCGTCGTGGCACATGGCGCAGGTTTCCATCGTGATCGGCTCCTGCGCCGTCGCCACCGTCGCCAGGGCGAGGATCGCCGCCACAGCGAGAAATTGAAGGCGCGTCATCTAAAATCTCCAGTTCACGGCGAGGCCGTATCGCAAGACATCGAAATCGTCGAGGTCTGTGGCCACTTCGTCGTAGGACCAGTACTGCAAGAGTGCCGAGTACTCGAGTCCGCTGGCGCCGTAGAGGGTCAACCGGAGGCGGCCGTTCCAGGCGTCCATCGGCCAGCTGTCACCGTCATCTTCGAGGTAGGTCACCGAGCCGGAGACGCCGAAGATTCCCGACCGCGTGTGGCCGTACAAAGTTGCAGTCGAGAGATCGAGCTCGTAGATCGATCGGCCGGTCCCGCCGGTAGGAAGCACCAGTCCAGTGTCGGTTTTGAAATTGTACTGTTCGAGGTCGAGGCCGAATGAGGAATTGCCGTCTGCCGATGTCCACGAACAGGCGATTCCGAACGGCGTGGCCTTGGTATCGAGCGCGGCCACCTCGGGCGGATTGTCGGATTGAACGTGCCGGCCGTGAAGATCGAGGCGCCAGCCTTTGCCGAGGCGAGTCCGCAGCTTGAGAGTTGCCCGATCAACGGTTTCCGGGTCGACGCGGAAGATGTAGCGGTCGAAGTCTCCGCGGTCGAATTCGAGGGTCAGGTCGACGGCCTTGCTCGGGTTCCACGAGGCGCCCAGCAGATAGCCGGTACTGTCTCTTTTCACGTCGAAACGACCCGTGTCCTCACTGAGCCGCCAGTCGTACTCCCGGCTGCCGCTGCTACCGCCGCCCCAGACGGCAAATTTATTGCCCCGGTACTCGACGGTCAGGCGCGTCCGGCTATCGGTAAAGTCGAAAGTCCCTTGGTCGTCAAATGAGGTGCGCCAGGTAATATCCGCACCGAGAGGACTCGTGACTCTCGACAGACGGTCGGTGACGATAGACGAGTTCGACGAGCCGTCGCGATAATCGCCGTTCAGACGTAGTGTCCAGCGGTTGCCGAGGCGGAAACCCAATGAAAACGCACCTGCAAAGGTGTCCTGTTCGGCGGCGCCCAGGGCGCTATCCACCATTTCCCAGGTGCCGATGTCGCCGCCGCCGATGAGGTAGCTCTGCGAATCGGAACCGCTGACGTCCAGCTCGGACGATCGCCAGAGAAGTGACGCGACGCCCTCGAAGCGCTTGCTGCTGTAACTCGCGATGAACCGGGTGGTGGGAACGTTGTCCATTTCCTCGACCACGCTGGACGAGATACTGCCGAGCTCATCCGGGTCGCCGCCGATTGCGGGTCCGCCAGTTGCGAACGGTCTGTTCTTTCGCGTGTAGGTAGCCATCGACTGTTCGAACTCGAGCCGCACCGGGAGCGTCCGAGTAACGAGCCGGACGGTCCATTCCTGCATCGTCTCGTTGAGATCGATACCCACCGGGTACATTTCGTTGAGACCGTAGATCGGCCGTTCGACAGTTCCTTCGCGCTCCACAGCACGGTAGCCCAGAGTGATCTCCAGAGGCCGCCACGAGTCAATTACGACGCCCCCGTGATAGCGGGCGATTTCCCAGTCGTCGGTCCGGTTGGCGAGATCGGAGCCCGCGAGGTTGAAGAAGGAGGTCCGGCGGTCGTAGTCGAAGAAGACCCTGATGCCCGCCCCAAACTCAAGACCGAGCTTCGCCGCTTCAGCCGGGTTGGCGTCTCCAAATCCCCAGGCATCGATCGAAAACTCGGAAACGGCGCCGTCGTTGCGGTAGAGCAGCGACAGATCCTCGAGCATGAACCCTTCCTGGAGGTTGATCTGACTGCGGAAGCTGTCCTCGTTTCCATCGACGTCCTGCCACAGATAGGCGGCGCCGATCGCGCCGGTCCAGTTCTGGGCCGAGAGCGGTCCAGTTGCTGAGACAACCATTGTTATCAGGATCAGGAACCATTTCATTCTCGGCATAGAGAACCCCTTCGACGGAGCGTGATGGGGAGAGATATCAGGGCTGTTTTCGACGGATTCGCAGAGGCAATGCGACGGTTTGGATGTCGCTGTTGGGGGCACTTGAATGATTGCTTGTTTTCTCAATCGTTGCATCACTGTGACAGAATGCGCGTCTTTCATTCTCATGTCAACTCAAATGAGCGAATCCACATACGGTTATATAGCGTCCCGAAAAGAGACCGATCGAGCCTTTGATTTCAAGTAGTTGAATCATCGCGAGATGACTGAGACAACTGTTGGCAAACCGATATATTGTTGAGAATTGATTGCAGTAGGAAAGAGGGGTTGAGAGTGGTGTTGCACTTCACGGCGTCTCGGGAGACACTGCCGTCCATGGTGAGTCGGTCAAAACCTCTGGTCATCGCGGTCGTTTTTGTCATACTGATCGTCGCTGCTGCCGCAGTTGTTTTGCGAGATCGTATGCGGTGCGCCGGTTTTCCGGGTCCCGGGGTCCTCTCCGGGGAGGTGCCCGGAGTACCGCCGGGCGACGGGAATCTCCGCTTCGTGTCGTGGAACGTCCGCAACTTCCCGATTGACGAGCGCCCTGAGGATCCCGAACTCGGCTACTCGCGCCGAACCAACATCTGTGATTTGGAAGAGGTTCTGGCCGGTCTCGACGGCGATGTATTGGTTTTGCAGGAAGTGAACGACACGCGCCGATTCCCGCCGATTCTGCGTCGTGCCTCCGGCGACAGAAAAATGGGTGTTCGGTTTTCCGCCGGTGGCGGGCGATTCGGCCAGCACCTGGCCATTGCATGGGATGTTGAGGCTCTGGAGTTGGTGGATGAGCCGGTGGACGTCACCGACACCGTCTTCGAAGAGGGGATGCGTCCCGCCTTCGCAGCCTACCTGCGCAGCAGGCGTCCGTCGGGGCTCGATTTCACAGTGGTCGTCGTTCACCACGAATCCGGCCCCAGGAATTTTGGTGATCGTAGGCGGCAGAATCGCGCCCTGGCTGATTGGATCAAAGGATGGGTTGAAGAAGTGGACGACCCGGATGTCGTTGTCCTCGGGGATTTCAACACCACCGGGTCTCCGCGCGGCGGTTTCGAGGGTGAGCTGCAATCGATGGACTCGATCCTCGGCAGCGCCGGGTTGCAGCGCTTGCCCAACGTGACGGGCTGCTCTTCATACTGGGAAGGAGGAGGCGATCCCGATGGCGTCCAACACCCTTCTCTCCTCGACCACGTCTTCCTCCGCGGTTTTGGCGACGATGCCGTAGCCCGGCCGCTCGAAGCGTGGTTGCACTGCGCTCGCTTCGAGTGCTCGGAGCTCGTTTCGCGTCCCGGCGCGGAAGATGGCACCTTCTGGGATGTCTCGGATCACTGCCCCCTGACTTTCGAACTGCGTGACACGCAGCCCGAAAGTCAGAATGAGGAATGAGGAATGAGGAATGAGGAATTCCCATCCGCCCCCTCCCTGAGAATTTGTCATCCCGAGCGAGGCCGTCCGACGGCCGAGTCGAGGGATCCCCTGAATCAGGAGACAGGCCCGATTGCCATCACTCTCCTGTAGGAGGGGATCTCTCGACTCGCGGCTGGTTGCGCTGCTGGCTTCGGCATCGGAAGTCGCTCGCTCGAGATGACAGTGTTCGTTGGGCGAGTGTGGGCGGCATTCCGAATTCGTGGTGGGTCTGTATGATGAGGCTGGTTTGCTGAGATCATGAACAGAAGAATTCGAATTTTCCCTGTTGATTCTGCGCTCCGCGAGTTCCACGTTTCGCGGAAGATCCGGGATGCATTCCAGTTGCCGGATAGCCTGTTCTCGGTAACCGGGAACGTGATCTTCGCGGATTTTGGCGCCGCGCGGGAGTTCGCCCACCGTCTCAACCAACAGCGGGATACAGAGAACAACCCAGAGCTCGCAGTGAGTGCGAGTAGGATTTACGCTTTGGGCCTGATCGACGAGGTGCTGCACCTCGTGGTCGCCCGCCACCGCCGGGAGCGAGCTCCTGAGTTGTGGAATCAGGTCCTGGGCCTGCTCAGCCGCGACCTCAGCGAAGAAGCGGTTGATCGCCTTCTCGGCGTGTTCGTCGACGAGTTCCCTCCGAGTAATGTCTATCGAGGTGAATTGAGTGGCGCCGAGTACCTGAACGGCGAATCCGACGGCGTGCCGAACCGTGAGACCGCCATGGAAGAGTTGGTCATGTTGTGGCTGGCCAACCGCAACCCCGCATTCGCCGGATTTCGAGAGCTCTTCGATGACCGGGTGTTGCGGCAGGAAACTGACTACGAGACAGCGCTGGAACATGTGGAGACCTTTCTCGGCGGTTCGGAGACAGGAGTGCGGGCCGGGGAGACCCTCCTCGATCGTCTCTATGCGCCGATGAGGGCAGCGCCGACCTCGATCGAGGGCCAGTTGGAATTCATCCGACGCGTCTGGGTAGAACTCCTCGGACCGGATCTCCACAGGGTCCTGGGCAGCCTCGATTTTTTGGCCGAGGAGCAGCGTGTGTACTTTCCTCCCGGCCCGGGCCCGGCGCAGGAACCGCCTGACTATCGCGTGCTGGCCGAGGAGGGAGAGAACTACTCTCTGGATCGCGAGTGGATGCCGCGGTTGGTCCTGTTGGCCAAGAACGCCCACGTCTGGCTGTCTCAGCTGAGCGGGAAATACGGCCGCGAGATCAGAACTCTCGACGAGATTCCAGACGAAGAGCTCACGGTCCTGGCCGAGTGGGGGATGACCGGTCTGTGGTTGATCGGCGTCTGGGAGCGCAGTCGGGCTTCGGAGCGAATCAAGAAGAAGATGGGAGACGAGGACGCGGTCGCCTCGGCCTACTCGCTCGAGGACTACCGCATCGCGAATGCCCTGGGGGGTGAGGACGCGTATGAGGATCTCAAGGCTCGTGCCTGGCGCCACGGGATCCGCATCTCCACCGACATGGTGCCCAACCACATGGGGATCGATTCACGCTGGGTGATCGAGCACCCGCATTGGTTCCTGTCGCTCGACCATCACCGTATCCGTCCTACAGCTTCAACGGGCCCGATCTCTGTGACGACGAGCGCGTCGGGATCTTCATCGAAGACCACTACTGGGAGCGATCCGACGCGGCGGTCGTCTTCAAGCGGGTTGACCGCGCGAGCGGAGACGAGCGGTTCATCTACCACGGCAACGACGGCACATCCATGCCGTGGAACGACACCGCCCAGCTCGACTACCTCCATGCCGAGGTGCGGGAGGCGGTCATCCAGACCATCCTCGCGGTCGCGCGACGTTCTCCGGTGATCCGTTTCGACGCAGCGATGACCCTGGCTCGGCAGCACTACCACCGCCTGTGGTTCCCGGAACCGGGCGCGGCAGGCGCGGTGCCTTCACGGGCCGAGTACGGAATGACGCGGGCTGAATTCGATGCGGCGATGCCGCGCGAGTTCTGGCGGGAGGTGGTCGACCGGGTGGCCGAGGAAGCTCCCGACACCTTGCTGCTGGCGGAGGCTTTCTGGATTCTCGAGGGCTATTTCGTCCGTACGCTCGGCATGCACAGAGTCTACAACTCCGCATTCATGAACATGCTGCGCGACGAGCGTAATGCCGAATACCGGCAGCTGATCCGGTCGACCCTCGAGTTCGATCCGCAGATTCTCAAGCGATACGTCAATTTCATGTCCAACCCGGACGAAGGGACTGCCGTGGACCAGTTCGACACCGGTGACAAGTACTTCGGAGTGGCGACGCTGATGGCGACGCTGCCGGGGTTGCCGATGTTCGGCCACGGACAGATCGAAGGCCTGGCCGAAAAGTACGGGATGGAGTTCCAGCGTCCGCGGTGGCAGGAAGAACCCAACGAGGGGTTGGTGTGGCGGCACGAACTGCAGCTCTTCCCGCTGCTGAGACGCCGCAGGATCTTCTCCGAGGTGGACGAATTCCTGCTCTACGATTATGTGACTGACGATCAGATCGGTGGACGAAAACGTCTTTGCATACTCGAACGTGGTCGATGGTGAGCGGAGCCTCGTCGTCTACAACAACAGATTCGGCGAAACTGATGGCAGGATTCGGTTGTCCACGGCCGTCGCCAAGCGGTCGGGAGACGGTGATGAGCGGCTGGTCAGGACCACCCTGCGAGACGGGCTGCACCTGTCGAGTGCTGACGGCGGTTGGGTGATCGTGCGGGACGCGGTCTCCGGGCTCGAACACCTCTATTCGTGCCGGGATCTCGGTTCCGAAGGTTTCCGGGTTCACCTCGATGCCTACCGGCTCCATGTTTTTCTCGATTTCCGGGACGTGACCGAAGACGAGAGCCACCCGTACAGCCGGCTCGCTTCACAGCTCGGAGGGCGTGGGGTGCGGAATGTGGACGAGGCGCTCGGCCAGTTGGTGATGGCGCCGATCCTCGAGCCGGTACGACGGTTGCTCGCCATAAACCTCATGGATGACCTGACGGCTCAGGAGACCTTTGCCGCAGCCGCCGCTGAGTTGCGGACCTTGGCGAGCTCAGAAATCGAGACCTATCTGGCCCGCGCAGCTGAGTTCGCGGACGAAGGCCACGAAACGAGCACGGTGGAGCAGGCAATCCTCAACGATGTGGAAGCCCTGCTCGGGCTCGTCACCCACGTCCGACAGGTGGATTCGATCTCAGGGCCGGGCGAGGGTGTTCGTCCGGGGAGTCCACCCTCGGCACCCGCCGAAGTCAGTGGTTGGTCGACGGCCTTGATGTGGATCCTCGTTCGACACCTTGGCGGGTTGTCGGTGAAACAACAAGCCGAACTGAAGCCAACGAGAGTCTTCGAGGAGTGGCATCTGAAGTCGGCCCTCGTCGATCTGCTGATGGGGTCCGGCCAGGCCGAGGCGGAATCTCGACGAGCTGCCGACGCAGTGGAGCTGTTGTTGGCATGCGACGCAGGTTTTGGAGTACCGGCAGGGCGGGACGCAGAGATTGCCGGTCTCCTGGAGGAGCTGTTTGCGACGGATGCCGGAGAGCGATTCCTCGGTATCCATCCATTCGAAGACACGGTGTGGTTTGATCGCGAGGCCTTCGAGGAGCTGGCCGGCTGGTGGGCGCTGAAGACATCCGTCGATGCCGTGGCGAAGGCTGACGGTGACCCCGGCGCACGGGTGCTGGAAATCGCAGGCGACTACGAGCGGATGGTGGAGACCGCGGCGAATTCGGGCTACCGGGTCGGCGCCTTTCTCGAGGCAATTCGAGCGGATTTTCGCGGGCGGCCGGTAGAGTGATGGAACCGCGCCAACTGCTCCATCCGTTGCCGCTGTTTTTCGGTTTCCTGTTTGCGACCGTAGCCATAGTCGACCTCGTCGGGACTCTCAATCAGGACCCGCAGCCGACCCCACCGTTTCTTCAACCCGGTGCCGTCTGGTTCCAGCCCGCCGAACCGGAAATCGAGTTCGCCGTGGATCCTGCGGATTCCGAAATTGTCCGTCTTCCAACCGCCCGGTTGCTCGGCGATCTGTGGTCGGAGCCCGATCGTCGCGGAGTCTGGTTGATGGGGAGCGGTGGCGAACTCGAGGTCGACCTGGCGATCGGTGGGCAGCGGCTGCTCGTTCTCGAAGGCGCGGCGGCGGGTGCAAAGAGTGAAGGCCGGCGTCTGCAGGTTCACATCAATGGAACGAACTGCGGTTCGATCGCTTGTGTTCCCGGGCAGCGCCATTACCGATTCGAGGTTCCTGAATCCGTGCTTGCCGCGGGATCGAACCGAATCGTCTTCGAGTTCCAGGGACGCGGACGGAATGCACCGCCTCGACGGACCCTGCTTCTCACACGTCTCGGTCTCTTTCTCGATGTGAATACCGATGCGTCGGCCGCCGGGCGGCGCCATCCGGTTTCTTTGGATTTCGACGACCAAACGATCACAATCCGAAAATCCGGGGTCGTCGAAGTTCCGTTTTCGGTCGATGACAGCATCGACGCCCTGAAGATGAGATATCGATTTCGCGCGCCGAATGGCGAGGCCAGAGTCGTTGTCGGTCGGCCGCGAGGTTCTGGCGCGGGCCGCGACGCCGACGTCGAGCGGCTCCTGGATGCGGAGGCCGACCCATCCGGACGCCTCCGCATTCCGCTCCACGGACGGAGGGGAGAGTTCGTGTTTCGGGTTCATGCCAGGTTCGGACCGGAGCCGGCTCGACTCACCATCAGCTCGCTCGAGCTGATCGAGGAGGGGGATCCTACACGCCGTCCGTGGGCCGATGATCGTCGCCGGGACCGATAACGAGGTCTTCGTCGTCAGTAGGGGTGACGTCCCTGGGCGGCGGTCTCGATTCCTCTCTGGTCGTGAGGGTGGCGGCAACAAAGGTGAGCACGGCGAGCAGAACTTCGTCGAGCACCGGGATCGGATCAGGGACTACCAGATCGATCAGGAACAACGAACCGAGGATCAGGAAAAGATAGGGATACCGAAGCCTCGGAAGAAACCGCCCGACCAGAGCAGCCACGGGTGAGCGCGCGGGCAGGCTCATTTCAGTCAGCCTTCTCCTTGGCGGGTTGTGTCCCCTTTGGTTGATACGAGGAGTAGGCCTGTGGTTTTCCGGAAAGGCCGCTGATTTTGATGACCAGCACCCTGCCCTCGGGTGTTGCCTCGATCCATCGCAGGACCTTGTCGTGGAGGCGCCGGCTCTCGGCTTGGTCGAATTTTACCGACTGGGCTGCGAGGAAGTCGTCGATCTGTCCTCTGGTGTGCGATGAGAGCTCTTTGACGCCCTTGAAGCTTTCGAGTAACGGGCGGGCGAAATTGTTTTCCAGGATCAGAGATGCCTTGGCATCCACGGCGGCCACAGGCCCCAGATCGGAGCTCGTCAGGGGCTCCTGTGGAAGCGGTGAATCGTCCTGTGAGGACTGAGCCGGGGGCTGGAAGAGCTGATCGATCGCTTCGCAGGCGCTGGCGAGAGACTCTCGCATCGCCAGGACATACGAGTCGGCGTTCTCGGGTAGTTCGGCCTCGCCGTGGTTTGAAAACCAGTCGCCGAGATCGTTCAGAAAGTCGGCAAACTTCTGCAATCGGTTTGCGGAAACGTCGCCGGACGGCTGTAGGGCCTCCGGTTGACGGGTTGTGACGCCCGCCGGCTCGTCGACCTCGATCATGCCGGCCACTGTGTCGGCGAGAAAGGTTGCAGCCTCTCGAGTCGCGGTCGCCGCCGACTCACCTCCCGAACCGAGAGCCCAGGTTCGCCGTTCGCCGAGGAATGCCGCCAGCCGCTCGAGGTTTCTGGCGGCCTTTTCGAGTTCGTTGGTGGTTATCTGTTCTTCCATGGTTCACCTTGTGTGTTCGCTGAGCATTCTAGCTGATATTTCGTTGAGATTGACGCCACGCGTCGGAGCAATTGTGCGATCATGCCGCGGGGTGAATCATGCAGCTGACAATCACCAGGCCTGACGACTGGCACCTCCATCTCCGAGACGGCGCGGCGATGGCTGATGTTGTGCGGCATTCGGCGAGGGTTTTCGCGCGGGCGATCGTCATGCCCAATCTTCAACCACCGGTGACGACCGCTGCAATCGCCCGCTCCTACCGCCAGAGAATTGTCGAATCCCTGCCCGAAGGATCATCGGGTTTCGAACCTTTGATGACTCTGTATTTGACCGACCTGACCTCACCGGCAGACATGATCGACGCGGCCGAGGAGGGGGTGGTGGCGGCCAAGCTCTATCCGGCTGGCGCGACCACGAATTCGGACGCGGGGGTCACCGATATCGATCGGGTGATTCCGGCGCTCGAGTCGATGGCCGAGATCGGCATGCCGTTGCTCGTCCACGGCGAGGTGACCGACCCGGGCATCGACATTTTCGACCGCGAGGAGATTTTCATCGATCGGGTGCTGGCGCCGCTGGTCGAACGGGTGCCCGGTCTCAAGGTGGTCTTCGAACACATCACGACAGCGGAGGCAGTCGCATGGGTTTTGCAGGCACCGCCACGAGTCGCGGCCACCATCACCCCTCATCACCTGTTGCTGGATCGCAACTCGATCTTCAGCGGCGGTATCGACCCCCATCTCTACTGTCTTCCGGTCCTCAAGAGGGACATCCATCGGGAGGCGTTGGTGTGGGCGGCCACGAGCGGCAACCCACGTTTCTTCCTCGGGACCGATAGCGCACCGCACCCGCAAAACGCCAAGGAGTGCGCCCGCGGGTGCGCCGGTATTTTTTCGGCCCACGCTGCGCTCGAGCTCTATGCAGAAGCATTCGAAGACGCAGGTGCCCTCGATCTGCTGCAAGGTTTCGCATCCCACCACGGCGCCGATTTCTACGGATTGTCGCGCAACCGGGAAACCCTCACGCTGGTTCGGGAAGAATGGACTGTTCCACCGGTCTACGCCTTTGGCGATGGCGAGGTCGTGCCGCTGCGAGCGGGCGGCACCATACGTTGGCGGGTAGAAGATCCGGGGAATCCGGGTTAGATTCCTATTTCGCGTCGAGCCGCTGAGCTCCGGGCGGAGTGCGCCCTGGCAAATGACCAAGGAGAAATAGATGGCATCAACCAAGAAACACAGAGGTACGATCGGCATCCTGACCGGCGGCGGTGACGTGCCGGGGCTCAACCCGGCGATCCGCGCGGTGACCGTACGCGCGCTGCGCGAAGGCTACGGGTGCTCGGCATCCGCCGCGGCTGGGCGGGCCTGATCGAGATCGACCGCGAGAACAGAAGAGCGCCGACCACGCGCCACGTCATGGAGCTCACCGAGGAGGTCGTCAACAAGGTCGGGCGCACCGGCGGCACCTTCCTCCACACCTCGCGGACCCGGCCCAGCCACGTGCCCAGGACTGCGTTCCGGACCACCTGCGGGACCGCTACACCGACGAGATCAACGATCTGACCGACGGAGGTGCTGGCCAACCTCGAGTGGCTCGGCATCGACACCCTGATCCCGATCGGCGGCGACGACACCCTGTCGCTACGCGGTCCACCTGCACACAACGGGCGTGCCGGTGATCGCCATCCCGAAGACCATGGACAACGACGTGCCCGGGAACCGACTACTGCATCGGCTTCTCGACCTGCGTCACCCGCACCATCGAGATGACCCACGCTCTGCGCACCACGGCCGGCAGTCACGAGCGTTTCCTGGTGATCGAGGTCTTCGGCCGCTACGCCGGCTTCACCGCCCTGCTGCCGACGATGGCCGGCGCCGCCAACCGCTGCGTCATCCCGGAGCACCCCTTCGACATCGAGACAGCTGTGCGAGCTGCTCTCGCGGGATCGCGACAGCAACCCCAGCAACTACAGCGTCGTGCTGGTGTCCGAGGGGGCGCATGTTGAAGGGCATGGACGAGATGGTCTTCGAGGATCAGGAGAAGGACATGTACGGCCACAAGAAGCTCGGCGGCATCGGCGACCGGGTGTCGCGGGCCCTCAAGGAGATCTCGCCCCGAAGTTCAACAACGGCCGCCGGTCAACGTCATCAACCAGCGGCTGGGCTACCTGGTGCGCTGCGGCGACCCGGACGCGGTCGACTCGATCGTGCCCATGGCCTTCGGCAACCTGGCCATGGACCTGATCCTCGACGGCGTCTCCGGGCGCCTGGTCAACGTCCGCAACGGCCGCTACGACAACGTGCCGATCGAGGTGGTGACCAGCCGCAAGAAGGTCGTGGACGTCGCGCAAGTTCTACAACACCGAGCGCCTGCGCCCACTGTACAAGAAGTTTGAGGCCACGCCGCTGTTCATCATGACCAGCGACTACTGATCTGAGATCTTGGATTGCTTGACCCCCATCCCGTCCCCGTCCCCGAACGGCGCATAGCACATACGCGGTCGCCGTTCAGGGTGGTGTAACTCCGGAATCAGAATCGACGATGACATGCGACGAAAGGAGATCCAGCATGCGGCTGCTCCACACCATGATCCGGGTCGGCGACCTGGACCAGTCGATGCGTTCTACACCGAGGCGCTGGGCATGCGCTGTCGGCGCCAGGATTACCCGGGCGGCCGATTCACCCTGGCCTTCGTCGGATTACGGTGACGAGGGCGACACTCCGTCGTCGAGCTGACCCATAACTGGGACACCTCGAGCTACGACCTCGGCAGCGGATTCGGCCACCTCGCCATCGGCGCGCCCGACATTGGCGCCGCCTGCGAGCGCGTGCGCGAGTACGGGGGCAAGGTGACCCGCGAGCCCGGGCCGATGAAGCACGGCACCACCGTCATCGCCTTCGTCAAGGACCCCGACGGCTACGCGATCGAGTTCATCGAAAAGAAGTGACGAATTTTGGATTTTAGATTGTAGATTTTGGATTTCCACCCTCCGCCCGGACGATGCTCAGGATGGGTGGGGGAAAATCTAAAATCCAAAATCGTAATTCCAAAATCTTGTGCAATAACACTTGTTCTCTGCAGCGCGCGCCTGTAATGTTCGCCCATGATCGCGCCTTCTAAATCCCAGCCGCTCGTCGCCACGTGCGCCCGGGGTCTCGAAATGGTGCTGGCCGACGAGTTGCGCGGAATCGGGGTCGACGGTGTGGCGCCGGACCGCGGTTCGGTGCTGTTTTCCGGCGATCTGCGAACGGTGTACGACGTCAATCTCCGCCTCCGCACGGCGATGCGGGTCCTGGTGCCACTGGTCCGTGGGGCCGTCTCGAACCGCAATGAGCTCTATCAACTTGCGGCGTCAGTGGCGTGGAACGAGGTCCTGGGCGATGGACAGACTCTCGCGGTCGACGTCGTCGGTAAGCACCGCAGTTTTCGCCAGACGACCTTTGCGGGGCAGGTAGTGAAGGACGCGGTGGTTGACCGGTTGCGTACGATTCGCGGCCGCCGCCCCAATGTCGACCGTGAGAACCCGGATGTGCGCCTCCACCTGCGGTTGGTCGACAATGGCCCTGTGACCCTCAGCCTCGATTCGAGTGGCGAGCCGCTGTCGCACCGCGGTTACCGGCCGCGGGGCGGTCCGGCGCCGCTCGCAGAAACGCTTGCAGCCGGCATCCTTCTTCTGGCGGGGTATGACGGATCCGAGCCGCTTCTCGATCCCATGTGTGGTACCGGCACCTTTGCTGTCGAGGCCGCACTCATCGCAACGCGAACCCCTCCCGGTCTTCGTCGAGAATTCGCCTTCGAGCGGTGGGCGGCCCATGATCTGCAGATCTTCGAGGAAGTCCAACACGAAGCGAGCCGCGGTCACCGCGAGGCGGCGCAACCGATTCTTGCTCGCGACCGCGCCGATCGCGCACTGCGTGCAACCCAGCGAAACCTCAAGGCGGCCTGGATGGACAAGTGGGTGGAACTAGAACAACGGGACGCGCTCGATCTCCAGCTTCCGTGGGGTTCGGGCGGCATGATCGTTGCCAACCCGCCGTACGGTAAACGCGTGGGCGAGGTGGAGAAACTCTTCGGGCTCTACCGCCGTTTCGGCGACAGCATGAAGACCCAGGCTGCCGGCGCCACGGCGTGGATACTGGCTGGAGAACCGGACTCGCCAAAAGTATCGGCCTCAAACCAGCCCGCAAGATCCCCTTGTTCAACGGCCCCATCGAGTGCCGGCTGCTGAAGTTCGAGTACGAGGGCACCAGAAAACACAAAACGTTGAAACGTTAAACGTTCGAACGTTCAAACGTTGGGCTCATCCGGAATTCCGTGGGGGAGGGGTTTCCCCCGTGCCCGCCTCCGTCTCCGTGCCCGATGATCAGCGACAGCGACCGCGATCAGCGTCCAGCCGCAGGCACAGTAGCCAGCGGACGGCGGCAGCGTTCGGCGTCGGCGCCCCGCGGCAGGTTCAGTTGACAGCGTCAGCGACGGCGTTCAGCGGCAGGTTCAGTAGACAGCGAACGGCGGCAGCAATCAGCAGCAGCAAACAGCGGCGGCGATCCGCAGCAGTGAGTAGTTTCAGCGGCGGCATGGCCACCTCCGGGTTGATGGGCCTCCTGAATTGCCTCTGAGGATCGCATGAACTCGTCGCCGGCAGCGATCCGCAGACGACGGCTTAAAAGGAAGGGTGGGCGGAAGGTCAGCCATCGGCTGCTCGCTGGTGGGGGCGAGTCACGGTGCCCGAAGGGCGCAAGTAATCACTGGAGAATCGCTTATGCCTCGGCGAAGGAAGTCGACAGCCATCTGAGGTTGCTCGCGCACGCCGGAGCGATCAACCGCTTTCGAACCAACGACGCATTGGAGGAGTTCGATCAGGTGCGGGCGATGACTTGGCGGTTGCTCAACCCGAAGCGCTGAATTGCGGACATTCGCACCGGTCGTCTGAAAGCTGTCGCTGGCGGTTGTGGCTGCAGCTTGCGCTGTATTCGGCCGCGGTCGCTGTTCTCTGCCGCTGTCTCTACCATCTGATCCGGGGCGGGTGGAAATTCGAAATTCGAAATCCGAAATAAGAAATCGGATCACAAAGGACGCAATGCTCACCTCATGGAATCACGGATGAACCGAACGTTCCGCTCAGCCACCCTCCCCTGATACTCAACGTTGAACGTATAACGTTGGAACTTTAAATCGTTTTCGATCTCTACTTGGAGTCGATCCACCAGGCCGTCCATCTCGGCCACGAGCGCTTCTGTCGGCTCGGTAGTGGTGAAGTCGACGCCGGCTTTTTGAAGGAGTGAAATCGGATGGTCGTTGCCGCCGGACCTCAGCAACTCGAGGTAGGCCTCGACGGTGGCGGCGCATTCGGTGCCCTCTCCCGTCGACCAGCTTCCGGTGCAGCAGGCTCGCGGCGGCCTTCGAGGTGGCGTACTGGTACACGTAGTAGGGCGAGCCGAAAAAGTGGGGGATCCGGGCCCAGGTGTTCCGGTACCATTCCTGGTCGTCGAGCGAGTCGCCGAAGAATCCTTCGAGAGTTCCAGGTAGAACTTCTGCAGCACTTCGGCGGTGATCGGCTGCGCCCGTTCTCGACCTCGCGGTGGGCCTCGAAGCTCGAAGTCGGCAAACATCGTTTGACGGTAGAAGCCGGCCGCGATGTCGTCGATGGCGTGCTGAAGCAGAGCGACCCGACGCGCTGCGTCGGATTCCTCTTCCAAGCAGCAGGTCGAGGAAGAGAGATTCGTTCGTCATGCGACGCCACTTCGGCGACGAAGATCGTGTAGGAGGAGGTGGCAAACGGCTGGGTCTCGTGGGACAGCACGGTGTGCATCGTATGGCCCATCTCGTGGGCGACGGTAAAGGCATCGTTGAGGGTGTCGGCGTAGTTGAGCAGCATGTAGGGGTGGACGCCGTAGACGCCGGCGGAAAACGCTCCCGAGCGTTTGCCCTCATTTTCGTAGACGTCGATCCAGCGCTCGTCAAAGGCTCGTTCGACGGTTCGCTGGTAGTCCGTCGCCGAAGATCGCCACAGATTCCACGATCAGCCGCCCGACCGCATCGTAGGGGAGGGGCCATTCGACCTCGACCAGCGGCAGATAGGCGTCGAAGTAGCGGTAGCGTTCGAGCCCGAGACACCCTTTCGTAGCCGGTGGTAGCGCTGGAGCGGACTGCCGCCGGTCCGCGAGGTGTCGATCAGGTTTTCCACCACTGCCGTCGGGATGTTGTCGTCATCGAGTTCGGCTTCGAGTGCGGACTCGTAGTGGCGGGAACGCGCGGTGAACCAGTCCTTCTGCAGCACGCCGTTGTAGATCGCGGCATAGGTATTCGGGTAGTCGTTGTAGACCGTGAAGTGACCTTTGAAGAGCGCTTCGCGATCGGCTTGTTCGCGCAGAGTGTGAAGACCTTGAGAGTAGTTGCCGTGGCTCGCAACCATTTCAGAACCGTCCGAGAGGGTGACGGTCGGGAAGTCGACGTCGGCATCGGCAAGCATCGTATAGGTCTGGGACGGCGTCCCGTTGAGCGTTGCAGCGTAAGCCAGTAGTCGCTCGCCGTCCTCATCGAGAACGTGCCGCTGCATGCGGTAGCTTTCCTCGATGCCGAACCGGTAGGGCGCCAGCTCTGGAGTTTCATCCAGCCATTTCTGCATGGTCTTCTCAGGGATCATGAGGAGTTCGGGTGTGTACCAGGCCGTGGCCTGGCCGAAGGCCGCGAGGGCGAGCTTGACCTCTTCGAGCCTGGCCTGCACCGAGTTGTCGCGAGTGTCCTGGCTCTGCATCAATCCGGGGTATTGGTAGACGCGATATGCGAGTTGGCCGAGTTCGTCGGACTGCCGGCTGGCCTCGAGGATCTGCTCCGGCCCTTGTGACAGTGTGCCTTTGAGTTCCTGGTATGAATCCATGAGTTGCTTGAGCCGTTCGAGATCCGCCGCCCAGCGATCCCAGCTCGGGTAGATGTGGCTGAGGTCCCACTTGAAGCTCTCGGCAATCTCGGTGCGGTCTCGTGTCTCGGGTTTGAGGCCGGATGTCGCAGGCATTTGAACTCCCTCACATTGATCGGTGGCACACGGTAGCAGATGGTGTGCCAACCTCCGAGAGAACAATCCGCGGTTAATCCATGTTCCCGATGAGATTTCGAATTTCGAATTTCGGATTTCGGATTCCCACCCACCCCCATGAGGAACCGCAGATCGCGCAGATCGATGCACAGACCCTGACAGCTGTGGGGCGCCGGCACAAAAGCGCGTTGATCGGACGTGCCACTTTTGACATTGTCGGGGTGGGTGTCGAAGCTGCCTGGTTGATCTGGGCCGACAATGTCAAGGGTGGCAATCACGCGGGACAACGTCCGCAGAAGAGCGCGATCAACCTATCGAGGCCCTTTGGAGAGAATCGGAGATATCCGTCGCCCGGATCTCCGCACCTGGTTGCGGTAGAGCACGACGTCGACAATGGTGGCCTCACCTTCGGAAACTGCGACACCGTAGAACTCCACGGAAACGTAACCGGGCGCCTCGATTCTGAGGTCGTAGAGCCCGGGCAGCAGGAGCCGGTGGAAATCGCCGACCGCAGGATCGGTGCGTACGGTCGAACCGTCCTCCGCCCGGTCGATTCCAACGACTTCGACGGTGGCTGCAAGCGGGTTGCCGTTGCGATCGGTGACGGTGCCGCGGATTCCTCGATGAGCGTGGGCTATGAAATCGAGCATCGCGCGGCGGTTCCACTGCCAGTAGTCGTCGAGATCTTCGGCCGGCAACAGGGTGGTCTTGGAGAGCTCCACTGTGACCTCGCGTGCGCCGTGAAAGAAGGTCATGAAGTCCTGGCGGCCGCCGTGGACTTCATACCAGTCGTATCCATTGGTGACGCCGTTGTCGCGATCCGTCATATAGCCGCCCGGGCTGTCGCTCTGGGCGAGATCGGCCCAGTTCCGCGCGAGCGCCTCAAACCACTTGTCGTCCGGGTGACGGCGTTCGACGGTGTCCCAGGGGTAGTTCACGACCTCGATACCGTCGTGGAAGTTCGCCGAAAGAACGAATGTCTCGCCTTCGGCCAGCGCCATCATCGCCAGAGTCTCAGGCCACCACGATCTGCCGTCCGGGTGGTCGCCGTCCTCGAAGTCGGGGAAGTTCCGATTGCCGTCGACGCCCGAATTGGCTCCCGTGGTCGTTGTGTAGTTGCGGATGGCATCGGCAACGGTATGGTCTCCACCCCGGTACGTTCCGTCGGGATTGGCGAGGGGGTTGATCCAGATCTCGGTGTTGTTGACCAATGAGGTAATTTCGTCGTCGTCGCCGTAGCCCGCTACGAGGCGATCAATGAGCCGGAGCATCAGCACGAAACCCGTCGTCTCGTCGCCGTGAATCGTCGAGGTCAGCAGGACTTCGGGCTCGTCCTCCTCGTCGCCGGGATTGTCGGATACGACGACGGCCCACAGCCGGTGGGGCAGGACGACGCTGTTTGTTGGACCCAGGTCCACCAGGTGGCAGAGATCGGGATGGTTGAACGCGAAATGTTGCATGAGCGCCGTGTATTGGTCGTAGGTGGGATAACACGTCCATGACCGGTCGGTGTTCTCCACCCACCCAGGGGGACACATGACAATCCCGTCGGCCTTCTCGGCCTCCGAAACGACACGCCAGCCGTAGCCTGCCAAGCGAAGCGCTTCGAGCTGTTCCGGCGTGGCGGAGGCGCGCACCTCTGTTCCGCGCACATCGTCGATGCTCACCAGACGCGTGAGCAGTGCCAACTCCGAGCGACTCTGGATCTCGAGGTGGATGGAAACGGTCTGCCGATCTGGCGCCGCTCGCTGCGTCGCCGCAGTCGCCACCGCGGCATCGAGCAACAGAGTGAGACCCGCGATAGCCACCGCTACGGCGATGGAACGGCTGCAACAGTGCGACTTCATCTCGATTTCACCGGCCTCATCATACGTCAGGGAGATCCAAAAAGTTGCCGGTTTTCAAACGGAGGGGATATTCTTGAAAGGGATGAACTGCTGCTCGGTTCACGGTCTGTGCCGCCGAGCAGACGTATCTCCGGAGGGGGGCATTCGGCTTTGCGGAAAATCACACCATGAGCAAGAAGCCAAAGGCCGCTGAAGAGTCTGCATTCCAGATCATCCGGACTGAAGGCTGGCAGTCGTATCAAAACCGGAAGGCGGATCAAAACGACGAAACCAAACGGCAGCGGAAGATCGAACCGGTCGAGATCGTAGGTGGCAAGCAGAGTTTCTTCATCGACCCGCCGCCGGTGCTCAACATCCTGCCGGATCCACCGGTGCCCGGTATCGGAGGGTCGCCCGTCCGGACACTGAGCCGGTTGGCGGTGGAACGAACGCTGAGGCCGATTGCGATCGCGTTCCCGCGCGATGGCGAGTGGTGGCTGGAGATGTGGCTCGACGAAAACGAGGGAGTCGTGTCACTCGGGTCCAAGACGAATGTCTTCGACATGATTGTTCAGGCGACCCGTCTGGTCCGGACCAAGACAGTTCACATCGAAGATCTGCGCGGTTTGCCGATCAACCTCGTCGAAGGTCTCGCCAAGCGGGACCTCAAGGTCGTGCTTTCGATCCACGACTTCACCTTGTTCTGCCGCCGGTCACAACTGATCGAGGCCTCAACCGGCAAATTCTGCGGCTACTGTCAGGACATGGATCGATGCGCCAGGTGCCTCCGGAGCATCGACCCCGAACGTCGTTATCCGCAGACCGACTATCGGAGAGCGGCAACTGGAGCCATGCAAAGTGCGAGGGTGCTGATCTACCCTTCGGTGTTCTTGAAGGGCCAGTATCAGACGCTCGTCAGACGCCGCCAGGTGGGGAAAAAAGAAATCGTGATGGCGCCGGCACTGCCGCGGCCGGAAACGCCGACAAAATTCGGCCCGGATCGACCGAATGTGGCCTTCGTTGGCGGTGCCACCGTTGCGAATGGTGCGGCGCTCGTCGTGCCGACGATGGACCGCGTTCGGAGCCGTCTCTCCAAGGTGACGGGCTTCGTCTACGGTCATGGCGCCCCGGAGATTTTCCGCCATTTCGGGAAATCCAAGGGAGTTCGCGTCCGAGGCTACTACCAGCAGGGCACGCTGGCCTCGATTTTCGCACGCGACAGCATCAAGGTTGCGGTGCTGCCATCCATCTGGCCCGAGGGATACGGGCTGGTGGCCGACGAATGCCTCGCTGCCGGGGTGCCCGTGATTACCTTCGAACACGGAGCGGTGGCAGATCGGTTGGTCTTCTGGAAGGTCGGTGGGGTCGTCGAGTTGTCGGAGGGGGCGGACGGTCTCGCGCGGTCGATCCTGGAGCACCTCGCTCAACCGAGAAAGGTCCCCGACGGCGTGATCAAGACGATTCCCCAGATCGACAGGGCGGCAAAGAAGTACCGCGATATTTACAGAGCCCTGAAATACGTCGACTGAGCCGAACTAGCGATTTCGTCTGGGGAGCCGGAATATCGCCGAGGTGCTGACCGTGACGGTGAGGCCCGAGCCGTCGTCCGGGAGCGCCGCATCCACCCGGAGCAGGGTGCTGCGACCGAGGTGGGCGAGATCGAAGAGAAGACCTGCGCCGGCATCCAGGCGGACTCCGTTGGTGTCCGGCCCAACCCGCGGTTGCCAGGTCACGCCGGCATCGCCGAATATCACGACGCCAACAGAGAAGAGGCCGAGAAACTCTTCCTTGATCAGTTTGCGCCACTGGATGTTGAGCACCGCACGGCCGGTGCCGTCGAAGTAGTCGGGGTCCCAACCGCGAAGGCCGACATCGGCGCCGAGGGTGAGCTGCCTGTCGGTATCGAGTTCGTGCGATGTCTCGGCCAGGAGACGGATCTGCCATCCATTGGACCCGAGTTGTGCGGCGCCGAGTTGCACCCCCGCCACCATATTGCGAACGCCGATATCTTCCACGCGACCGGAGAGCCAGGCGTCGCCGAGCACCAGCCACCCGTCCCGTTGCCGCGCCGCGTGAAATCCGCCCGCGAGGAGAAGCCGCTTGCGATCGCCGCCGAAAGCGGGAGCGGACCACAGCGACGAGATCGAGAAATTCGGACCGAGGGCAACATCCTCCTGAACGGACCATGCTCTGAAGCCCTTGACGACGATGAATCGATCGGCGATTTGCTCGTAGGAAAGCGTCGGGCCGTCGATGAATCGGTCTTCGGGCGGCGGGTATGGGGTGGCGGAATCCTCCCAGATCCAGTCCGAGTAGGTGTTTTGCTGGTGCTCCCAGCCGGCCACCAGCCGCCGGGTGATCTTCGCCCCGCTGGGCAGGCGTGCGCCCCCCCAGATGCGCCAGGATTCACTGTCGCGGTTGCCGTGCACCACCGACTCAGACTCAGAGTAGAGGTAGTCGATGAGTTCCTCGCGCCGGCCCTCGACACCCCACGTCCAGCGAGTCGCCAACGAGTAGAACGGACGGTCGATTCTCACCAGATCTCGAGATCCGTCCGAGAGGTTTTCGTGCAGAAGCCTGAGCTGCCAGCGGCTGCGAAAAATATTCGGGTCGAAGTAATAGAACGACCAGGTGTCACGCTCGCTGTCCGAGGCGTAGGCGACGCCCGCCGCCTTCCCCAGACCGAGGAGATTTTCTTCCTCGACGTCGAAGCTGTAGTCGGCACGGTTCCCGAACAGGCCCAGTTGGCCACCGATCTTGAGAGTCCACTGGTCGTGAGTTTCGACGGTGACGGCAACTCCGCCCGGGACCCGTTTCGCCCGGATCTCGACCGGATTCATGATGCCGAGTGAGCGCAGGATGCGGGCGCTTTCATCAGCGATGTCCTGCGAGTAAGGGTCTCCCTCCTTGAACAGCAACATGGAGCGCAGGAAATCCTCTTTGCTGATGATGTGCAGAGCGTTGGCCCAGCGGTAGAACCAGGCCTTTGTTTTTGGGTTGGTGGTGTCGAAGATGTCGTATCGCTCGAATTCAATGGCGACGATCGGCCAGCCCTCGAGATCCTCGTCTTCAGAGTGAGCGGCTGCCGGCAGGATGATGAACGCGGAGAGAAGAAACCAGACCCGCGTCGAATGGGTCACCGGGCTCGCCGTTTTCGAGCGGCCTCGCGTTCCCGCACCAACTCGGCGACCTGCCGGATGCGCTTCTGTTCGCGGGTTTGCTTCATCTTGCTGGCTTTTTTGCCGAATCCCTGGAAGAGCTGGCTGATCTTCAAGATTATTTTGAAATGGCCCACCGTCGATGGGAGTTTGGTGTTTCGAATCTTGCAGCCCCAGAGCTTGGCGGTGGCGATGTTGGCCTTGGTGAAATCGGCATTTCGCAGGTCCGAATAGCGGATATCGGCTTTGTCGAGATCGATTCCGACCGCATCCGTGAATCGGAAATCGGCTCCGATCATGTTGGACCCGCTCGCCTTGACGAGAATGAGATTGGTGCCGGAGAGGTCGGCGCCCTGGGCCACCACATCCTCGAGGTTGGCCTGTTTGAAATCCGCGTGGCGGGCGTTGGCGTCCACCAGGTTGGCGCGCTGAAGATTGGCTCCCTCCAAAAATGCGTGCCGCAGATCCGCCTGTTCGAGGTTGGCCTCGCGAAAGTCCATGGCGCGAAGCTGGCAGCGGGAGAAAATCGCCTTCTTGAGGTTGGCGGTCGCGAACGAGACCCGGCCGAGGCTTGGTGAGCGGAAATCAAGTTCCGAGAGCTGTGCGGATGTCAGGTTGCAGCCGTCGAAAATCGCGCCGATGATGCTCGACTGTCTGAGATCGGCTTCGGAAAGATTGGTGCCGACAAAGCTGACATTTTCGAGATCGGCGTGGCTCAGGCTGGCTCCCTCGCACTGGGCTTTGTCGAAGACGGCTTCCGACAACAGGGATCCGTGGAAGTTGGCCGCACGGAGGGCGGCGCTGTGGAAGGAGGCTCGTTGGAGCCTGCAGCCCTTGAACTGTGCATTGTCGCCCTGGGCGTCGGAGAAATCCGCCCCCTCCATGCTGAGGTTCTGCATTTCCACGCCGTCGAGGAGGGCCGATTTCCCCTCGACGCCACGCAGGATCGCACCATCAAAACGCCCGCCGCGCAACGAGGCTCCGTGCATTTTGGCCCCGGAAAGATCGGCGCTATCGAACAATGCACTATCCATCTGCGACTGCGAGAGGTCGGCTCGACGGAGATTCGTGCGAGTGAGGTTGGCTCCTCGAAGGGTTGATCTGAAGAGTGACGCGCCGGTCATATCGAGGTCCGACAGGTTGAGGAAGTCGAGCTGCGTGCTTTCCAGTTTGGTTTCGACGAGGGTGGCATTGGCGAATTGCGCTCCCTCGATAATCGCGCGGGAAAGGTCGGCATTGTTGAGGTTGGCTCCCCTGAAATCCGCACCGCGGAGGTGGGCTTTCGAGAGATTCAGTCCATGCAGATCCTGACCCGCCAGATCCGCGTCGATGAGATCCGGTGCGAGAGTGGGGTTGGCGTCACGCCACTCGTTCCACCGACCCGAGCGCAATTGATTGAGATGATCTGGGTTGGCCATGCCGTCCTATTCCACGCGGTGCGTGTGCGTTTCTATTATACGGTGCCGGGCTCGACTCCGACGGAATTTCGAACCGTTTAACGATAGGCTCAACCGCGCACTGGGATGGTTGAGAATCAGACGAAGCAGATGGCAGAAACAGTGACGGTCTTCAGAATCAGGATCAGATTCCAGTGGCAGCAGCAGGTTCAGATGCAGAGAACAGGGTTTGCGTGGGCGTTATGGCCACCTCCGGGTCGTTCAACGAGTAGGAGTAGTCGGTGGGCAGCCGATGTCAAGGGCAAGCCGGTCCAGGGGCCCGGTGCGGAGCACCCTTGACATCGGCTGCCCCACCGACTGAGGGGAGGGCATGAACGACCCGGGAGGTGACCATGTCCGACGCCCTCGAAAACACCGGATTCATCGCCCACGAAAAGGCCCTGGAAGCAGCCGGCAGCGCCATCGCCCTCGTCATGAGGGTTCCGGCCCCGCTGAAGTCGATCGCCGACCAGGTGATCCGTTCTGCATCCTCGGTACCGGCAAACCTCGCCGAAGGGCAGGGAAGGGCCGGACGGGACCGACTGCACTTCTGGAGAATCTCCTATGCATCGGCCAAAGAGGTCGACAGCCACTTGCGGCTCCTCGTTCGGGCAGGAGCGGTCACCGGAAAGAATGTGGACCTTACGCTTGGACTCTTCGATGAGGTCCGGGCCATGACGTGGAAGCTGATCAATCGAACGTCGTGACGGAAGATCTCACCATCTCTGCATCTGATGCTGTCGCCGAGCACTGGCGCTGTGACTGTCTCTGACTCTGGATCTGCCTTCTGATCTCGGGTAGGTGGAACTTCCGAATTCTATCTGCGTCAATCTGCGTGATTTGCGGTTTCAATTGTGTGGGGAAAGGTGGGATTTCCGAATTCCGAATTCCGAATTCTAGGCTTTCGTCTCAACCCGGTGTCTCTCCCGGTACTGCAGCGGCGTCAGCCCGACTGTCCTCCTGAAGACCCTGGAGAACGCGCTCTGGTCGCAATATCCACAGGCCTGGGCGATCTCGGCCACGGCCCCCGAACCCTCACGGAGTCTCTCCGAAGCGTGCTCGATTCGGGTTTTGGTGACGAATTGACTTGCGGTGATGCCGAAGATCGAGCGCAGGCGGCGGTTGAGCTGGTAGACGGACATCCCGGCGATCCGGGCCAGATCTTCAACTCGGAGTTCTCGACCGAGGTGGGCTCGGATGTGTTCGACAACCGATGCGAGCTCGCTGTAGCCGACGCCTGATTCCCCCGGAGCCTGGAGATCCCGCGAGGTGCCGGCCAGGCCGATGACTCGCCCGTCCGCGTCCCGGAGGGGTTCCTTGTCGGTCAGACACCATCCTTCGATTCGTGTCGGATACAGGTGAAGCTCGAGATTCTGATGAATGGGTGCGGCTGTCTCGACAACTCTGAGGTCCTGTTCGAGGAAGCGGTCGCCGAGAGGGGAGGGGAAGACCTCGCGTGCGGTCCGCCCGAGAAGTTCGGTCTTGGAACGCCGTCCACAGCGGACGACCAGGGTCTGGTTGACCATCCGATAGCGACCCTCCTCGTCCTTGATGAAGAAGACAACCTCCGGAATGCGGTCAAACAATGTCTCCACAAAGGAAGACCGCTGGATCAACGAGTTCATCTCCGCTTCCCTCACGACTAAGCGTTGTGCCGATTCTCAAGTCCTGCTTTCCAATCATACAAGACCAAACTCTTGAAATGGATGATCTTATTCAGTTGAGGGCACGATGACTGTCGCCGTTTCTGCAGAATCGACCACGCTTCTGGGCCGGGTGTTCAACCTCCAGAGATGCTCGGTCCACGATGGACCGGGCATCCGGACGACTGTCTTCTTGAAGGGCTGCCCGCTGTCCTGTTCCTGGTGCCACAACCCCGAGGGCATCGACGGCGCCCCGGATCTCATGATCAACGCCGACCGGTGCTTGAGCTGCGGCGCCTGCTTCCGATGCCTGTTCATTCGATGAGGGCGGGGCGGTGCCCGCAGGCGAACCGTGGGACCGCAGCCGTTGCATCCGCTGTGGGTCGTGCGTCGAGGCGTGCCCGACAGATGCCCGTGATCTCGCGGGAACCGACTACGAGGTCGCAGACCTGGTCGATGTTCTCGAGCGGGACAGGGTCTTTTTCGACGACGTCGGGCGGAGGCGTGACGTTTTCGGGCGGCGAGCCGCTCGCCCAGCCGGAGTTTCTGGTCGAGTGTCTTCGCGAGTGCCGCCGGCGCGGCCTGTCCACTGCGGTCGACACCTGCGGTCTGGCGCCTCGGGAAACACTTCTCGGCGTGGCGAAGCTGACCGATCTCGTGCTCTATGATCTCAAACACATGGACCCGGTTCGACACCGCGCGGAGACTGGCGCCGACAACCGAGCGATCCTCGAAAATCTCCGGGCGCTCAGCGGCAGCCAGGCGGATGTATGGGTTCGGTTTCCGCTGATCCCCGGGTTCAACGACGATCCGGAAAATGTCGAAGCGACCGGCGCGTTCCTCGCGGACCTGCCGCGGCGGCACCGCCTCTTCGTGCTGCCGTATCACGGAATCGCGGATGGGAAGCGATCGAAGCTCGGTGGATCACCGCCCCGGTCCGATCTGCGGCCTCCAGGTGCGGAGGCGTTGAGCGCGGTGAGCGAAAGACTGACAAAGTACGACCTCGAGGTGACGGTTGGAGGTTCTCCGTGAACGACCGGGTACAACGTTTGAGGCAGCAGAGCGTCGAGACACCTCCCTCGGTTTCGATCGAACGGGCGGTGCTGCTGACAGAGTTCTATCGGGAGAACATCGGCAAATACTCGCAGGCGGTATTGCGCGCGAAGGCCTATCACCATCTCTGTGCCAACAAGACCATTTACATCGGAGATGACGAACTGATCGTCGGTGAACGCGGCCACGAACCGAAAGCGGCGCCGACCTATCCCGAGATCATCTGCCACAGCGTCGAAGATCTGCGAATCCTCGACAGCCGTGCGATGACCAGTTATCGCGTCGCGGCCGAGGATATCGAGCGATACGAGCGTGAGGTGATTCCGTTTTGGCAAGGGCGCTCGCTTCGAGATCGGATATTCGGACTCCTGCCCGAGGAATGGCACCAGTCGTTCGCGGCTGGGATCTTCACAGAGTTCATGGAACAGCGCGCCCCCGGCCACACGGTGGGCGACGGCAAGATCTTCCGGAAAGGCCTGCTCGAATTCAAAGCCGAGATCGCCGATGCGATCGCCTCTCTCGACCTCGCGCGCGACCCTGAAGCTCTGGCAAAACGTGAGCAGCTCGAGGGCGATGGACATCGCGGCTGACGCGACGATTTTGTATCGCCGAACGGCATGCGGATCTGTGGAGGAATTGGCTGAGGCCGAGACGGATGCCAAGAGACGCGCCGAGCTCGTGCGCATTGCCGAGGTCTGCCGCCGCGTTCCCGCCCACGCGCCGCGAGATTTCTGGGAGGCCGTGCAGACCTACTGGTTCTGTCACCTCGGTGTGGTCACCGAGCTCAACGGCTGGGACGCCTTCAACCCCGGCCACCTCGATCAGCATCTCGAACCGTTTTACAACGCGGCCTTGCCGACGGCAGCCTCGATCGCGAATCCGCCAAGGAGATCCTCGAGTGCCTCTGGGTGAAGTTCAACAACCACCCGGCGCCGCCCAAGGTTGGCGTCACCGCCGCAGGAAAGTGGCACCTACATCGACTTCGCGAACATCAATATCGGCCGGCGTGCGCGCCGACGGGTCCGATGCGGTCAGCGAGGTGTCGTACCTGCTGCTCGAGGTCATCGACGAGATGCACCTCCTGCAGCCGTCAGCAACAATATCCAGCTGTCGCGAAAGACTCCGGACACATTTCTCGAGGCGGCCGCTCGGGTGATCCGCAAGGGTTATGGCTTCCCTTCGGTATTCAATGCCGATGCCGTGGTCGAGGAGCTCTGCGGCAGGGCAAGACCGTGGAGGACGCGCGCGAAGGCGGGACCTCGCGGTTGCGTCGAAGCGGGTGCCTTCGGCAAGGAAGCCTACATCCTGACCGGCTACTTCAATCTGGTGAAGATGCTCGAGCTCGCTCTGCAACAACGGTGTCGATCCGCGCACCGGCGAACAGCTCGGTCCGGCGACCGGAGATCCGCCGCAAATTCTCGATCGTTCGATGAGTCTTCGACGCGTGGCGCCGCCAGGTCAGTCACTTTGTCGATATCAAGATCCGCGGCAACCTCGTCTTCGAGCGGATGTTCGCCGACTAGGCGCCGGCGCCGTTTCTCGCATCCTCACCGACGACTGCATCGCCACCGGCCGCGACTACAACGCCGGCGGCGCCCGCTACAACACGAGCTACATCCAGGGCGTGGGCATCGGCACGCCTCACCGACAGCCTGTCTGCCATCAAGCAGCACGTCTTCGAAGATCGTGCCGTCGCCATTGGGCGAGTTGCTCGCAGGCCCTCGACGGTGACTTTGACGGGTGCGAGGCGCTGCGCCAACGTCTGCTCAACAAGACACCACGCTACGGCAACGACGACGATCGTGCCGACGACCTGATGATTCGTTGCTTCGAGGCCTATCTACGAGTCGGTCGACGGACGGCCCAACCTCCGCGGCGGCGAGTACCACATCAACATGCTGCCGACGACGTGCCACGTGTATTTCGGCGCGGTAATCGGCGCGACGCCCGATGGCCGCCGCGCGGGAAATGCCGTTGTCCGAGGGGATCTCGCCGGTGCAGGGCGCCGACCGCAAGGGGCCGACCGCGGTCTTCCAGTCGGCGGCCAAGATGGACCAGCTGCGACCGGTGGGACCCTGCTCAACATGAAGTTCACCCCCCAGTTGCTGGCGGGCGAGACCGGGCTTCGACCTGATGGCCACCTGGTGCGCGGCTACTTCCGGCATGGACGCCCACCACGTGCAGTTCAACGTGGTCACCGCCGATACGCTGCGCGAGGCCCAGGCCGACCCGGCGGAGCCACCGCGACCTGATCGTCCGGGTGGCCGGCTACTGCGGACTACTTCTGCGACATCTGCGCCCGAGCTGCAGGACGAGATCATCGAGAGGACCGAGCAGCAGACGTTTTGACGTTGAGTCCGATCCGGTTCCGATCCCGAGCGGTGGCGGTAAAGGGCAGATGAGACCGCTGCTGCGGGCTTCGCATGGCGCTCCTGGGTTGATGGCGCTCTTCTTCGAACGCCCTTCCCGCAAAGGAGCCACCTTTCGCATTGACCGACCAAAAGGACGGGCCGGTTTGAGCGATCGGGTTCGGACAATGCAAAAGATGGCACCTCCGGCGAGCGCGCTGTTCTGCGGGCTCCCCGCCGCGTGGTTACTGGCGGCCCAGGGCCGCCGTGAAGCACCGTCGCCTGCGAGCGGACCCATGAACTCGTCTCACGACGAATTTTGGGCCGCGGATCGCAGCCACCGGCGGTTTGCCACCCTAGACGATCTTATGGATCCGAAGCCCTCACGACGTGTTCGCGTTGACTCCCAAAATCGTCAAGAGTGGCACGCCCGATCAACGCGCTGTTCGGTTGATGCACCGGCACGGCGACCGGTGACTCCGGGAGGACGGGTGGGAATTCAAAATTCAACACTAAGAACTCAAAACTTTGCGATGAAGGTGGGTGGGCGGGCGGCATTCAAAATTGAGAATTCAGAATTGAGAATTCAACCTGTGGCTTTACTCTTAACCCCTTTACCCTTAACCTCATCTCCAGACCCGAAAAGGAGTTGAAGATGGGCTACGGCTGGGAAGGCGAAAAGGTCCGACTGGTGCCGATGGACCGCGAAAAGCACCTCGACAATGCGTTGCTCTGGTTCAACGATCCCGACATCACCGCGTGGCTGGAGACGGGTGACTGGCCCTTGACGCGCGGTGCGGAGGACGAGTTTTTCCGGGCTGCCGAACGGCAGGATCGGACCTCTGTCCATTTCGCCGTTGAGAGCCTGCAGGGCGAGCACGTGGGGTTCTCTGGACTCCGCAGCATCGACTGGCAGAGCCGGGTTGCGGTTTCGGGGAGCGTCATCGGCCGCAAGGACCTGTGGAGCAAAGGGCTCGGTACCGATGCGGCGAACGTGCGCAATCGATACGCCTTCGAGGTTCTCGGCCTGCGGCTCCTCATTGCGACCCTGATTGCCGATAACTCGCGATCGATGGCGATGCTCGCGAAAGCCGGCTATGAGGAGGTCGGCCGGGTACCCGCGCGTTACTGGAAACGTGGCGCGTATCGCGATCAAGTCATTCTGGCTTTGCACCGCGATCGATGAGCAGCGCTGCAAGGGAGCAGTGGAGCAGGGAGATTGTTTCCATCCGATTTCCCCCTTTCCCTCTTACTCTCTCTTTCCCCTCATCATCGTCTTCGGCTAGGATGGCTGCTATGGAAGTGATCCTGTTTTCGAGGATGTCCTAGCCGCGGCGGAGCGGATCCGGGGCTGCGTTCACCGCACGCCGGTGATGAGTTCGCGGGCGATCGATCAGATTGCGGGCGCGACCTTGTACTTCAAATGCGAGAACTTGCAGAAGGTGGGCGCCTTCAAGGCGCGCGGAGCGACGAACGCGGTGCTCTCGCTCGACGACGAAGCGGCCGGGCGCGGGGTGGCGACTCACTCCTCCGGCAATCACGCGGCGGCTCTCGCCTTTGCAGCGGCAGGCCGCGGCATCCGAGCTCACGTTGTGATGCCGTCATCGGCGCCGCCGGTCAAAAAGGCGGCAGTGGCCGGTTACGGCGCCGAGATCACGGAATGCGAACCGACCCTCGAGGCTCGAGAGAGGACGCTCGAGGCGGTGGTCGCTCGGACCGGTGCGACCTTCATCCATGCCTACGACAATCCGATGGTCATCGCCGGGCAGGGGACGGCGGCCCTCGAGTTCATGAACGATGTGCCCGATATCGAGGTCGTGATGGCGCCGGTTGGTGGCGGTGGGTTGATGTCGGGGACTGCAATCGCCGTCGCAGGGTCGCGTCCGGACATCAAGGTCTTCGGGGCTGAACCTGCCGGGGCTGACGATGCTTTCAGGTCGCTGCGCGACGCTCGGATCTACCCGTCGATTCAGCCGGCAACTATCGCTGACGGCCTCTTGACGTCGCTTTCGGATCGGACCTTCCGCATTCTGTCGGAGCACCTCGAGGGAATCCTGACGGTCAGCGAGGAGAACATCGTTCGCGCGATGCGCCTGCTTTGGGAGCGGATGAAGATCGTGGTCGAACCGTCAGGAGCCGTGCCATTGGCGGCGGTTCTCGAGCATCCAGATCGTTTCCAGGGCCGCCGCACAGGTTTGATCCTCTCTGGAGGCAACGTCGACCTCGACCACCTGCCGTGGTAATCCCGGAGAGGGAAGTGCCATGCATTGTTTTTTCGTCTGCAGAATCGCCGCGGCCAGGAAATGCGTCGTTATCGACTCCCTGCAACCGACACCTATGTCGAAATCGAAACTCGGCAAGATTTCTATTGGACCGGCGAAGAATCTCTGTATAGCAATAAACAGAAGACCCTCGGCGACGTCGCCGAGGTGTTGAATCAACGCGATGAATCCATGGCCGATGGGTTCGGAGATTCCGAAATGCGGCGTTCGGAATCCGGAACTCTGGTTATCGACCGGGATACGCTGTTGTCTTTCGGATCGCTGAGTTCACCTGCTTATGATCTTCTGGAGAGTGACGAGCAGAAACAACTCGCTGCCGAGTACGATCGTGTTTACAGAGAATTCTGCAACCTCACCGAAGTGTCTAAGATACCGGCTCCGATCAGACGCCCGGGGATGACCCAGGCTCAGTACAACCGGCTGGTTCAGGAGTATCAACGAGCGCAGATTGACGCCCGCAACTGGGCCCGGTACCTCGTGGAAATAGCCGACAAAGTAGATGTTCTCTACACGAAGCTGCGCCGTATAAACGTCGGAAAATGCGAGGACGGAAAATGGAGGCAGGGAACGAAGGGCTGCAGAGTTCCCAGCCCGGGGGAGTGCCGTTAGCTGGAAAGGCGCGAGCATACCCGGGGTGATTTCCCGATATGGAGGATCCATGGCCGTAGAATCGACTCAAAAGCCCACAATTCCTTTCCTGTTTCTGACGAGAATTCCCGTCGGGATCCTCGAGGCAGCGCTCACGATCTCAGTTGTGCTCGCCTGTAGCGCCAACGCACACGGACAGGCGGTTCCTCGCATATCGAATGAGATTCTCACCAAAGCGGTGAACTCGACGGTATTTCTCGAGGTGCAGCGGAGCTACCACAGCTCTCAGTGGTGGAACAGCGGTACCGGTTTCTTCCTCAACGAGGACGGATTCATATTGACGAACTCGCATGTTGCCGGCGACTGGCTCGAATGGTATGTCCGTGGGGAAAGCGTCTGGGTTGAATTAACGGTGATCCAGGTCCGTGTAGTGATCTATCCGAGGACATCGAGACAGAAGATTTTGCCTGCCCGAGTCGTAGCCGTGGATCGCGGACGAGACCTCGCATTGTTGAAAGTCAATTATCGACCGACAGACTACGTAGAATTCAAGAAAGGGACTGTCGCTTCCCTCCTCGACGATGTGTTTGTAGTGGGTTTCCCTTTCGGCGAAATGTTGACCATGGATGAGCATGGTCTGGCTGCGCGAACCGGCGGCTATCCGGAGGTGAGTGTCAACACGGGCAGCGTGAGCTCGCTGCGGAGAGACGATAGTGGGCGGGTCGTCGCTGTTCAAACCGACGCGGCCATCAACTTTGGAAATTCCGGCGGGCCAATGTTGAATTCCAGGGGGGAGTTAATAGGCGTTGTGTACTCCGCCATTTCTGGCGGGGCCCAGATCGGGTTTGCGATCGCTCCCCCCGGGTCTGGGGTTTTATTCAATCCCAGTTTATTCGAACGAAGTTCAGGCCGCCTTATGTCAGTGAGGAACGCTATCCGATTCTGCTTTCAGTGAATGCGGGGCCCCTGATCGATGAGATACCGCAGGAGGTACGGTGACTCTGTCGGGGGCTGACATACCCGAGAAGACCTACACGCTGAAAGAGATCGACGACGAGTGGCGGGCCGTTCTCGAGTTTCCGGAGCCACCGGCGAGCCAGAAACCCGCGCCGAGCTACATTGCGGAAATTCGGTTGAACGATTCCCATGGAAAGGAAGTTGCGAAGCATAGCTACCGGATCAATGCTCGCCACGAATGGGACAAGGATGACGACGGTTCGTCAGCCCTGCCGATTGTTCTCGACAATGAGATGACAATTCAGGATTTTGCGCGAAAACGTGCGGCTGAGCGAATGGCCGATGAAGGTAAAGAGTTGCCCGACCGGGCACGATCGGGTTCGTCCGACGTTGATCAGAGGAGGGCCGAACGGCCGGTCGATCTCTCTGCGTTAAGAGAACAAGCGAGGATTCTCTACAAGGGAGGGGAGTATGAGGGTGCGGCCGCGGTACTGGCGCAGATCGTTGCGGCTGACCCCACCGACGAAATCGCCGCCGACTACCTGGAGCTTGCACGCGGGCGTCTCGCTCTCGAAAAAGCTGCAGGCGAGGGCTACGGCAGTAGTGAGGTGGTTGGGGATGAAAACTCGGCGACCGCGAATCGTACGGCATGGGTCAATGTCGTTTTTCAATCTCCCCTCAGTTCCGGAAAGATACGATTTCGGGTCGACGGAGAGGTGAGAGAACCCGATGCGTTCACCTTCAATTTCCCGCGTGCGCTCGGGGGACGGTTCGAACACTCGGTCCAGATTTCGAGAGGAAGTCACTTGATAGAGGTCGAACTCGTGAGGGGCGATTCGACCGTGCTCGGGGAATTTCAGTTCGAAGAGTTCTTCGAAAGTGGTAGCCGCTGGACCCTTCGAGTGGATCTCCCATCAAATGATCGCGAACCGACCGCCTTCTTGGTTGAACGCAGGGACTGACACGTTGGATAGGAAGGTGGTCGAAAAGACCGAGGCCTTGCGAGTGAGGTCCGATGACTTCGCCGATCGCCGCCTCGAATTGGCCTTCTCCGGCGGCAACGTCCCTCTCGATGACCCGCCGTTTTGAACGAAGATCGGTGGAACTTTAGAAGGTCTAACGGTTGAACGTTTGGCAGCGACGACAGGGCGGCGTGGTCGGAAGTTCCGAAAGATCAGATTCGTGAGTTTTCCGTGCCCGCCCATATCAGAAATGATGGCGGAATTTTCCCGCGTCCCGGGAATTTCTGCGGCGATCAGTCGTCCCAGCCGACCATTTCCTTGAAGGGCGGATAGTCCCAGAGCGGCTCGATGTCGAGGTCCCATCGCACGAACTGATCGTAATTCACCTTCGACTTGGAGGCCACGCTCAGCTTCAGGTACTGGACTGCGCGATCGAGCTCGCCGAGGTGGGCGGCGACGTAACCGGCGTAGACGAAATTCTCCTCGGTCACGAATTTCGCCATGATGGCTTCGGCCTCGGCCCGGTCGCCGAGGTGGGCCGCCGCCATGCCGATGGCGCAGCGGGCATATGTGTGCCCACGGCTCCCTTCTTGAAGCTGTTCCAACCCCAGGCGGGCATGTCGGCTGTACTCATCCCAGAGCTCGGCGGCACGGAGGGTGTGGAGAAAGGCCTCGTCGAAACCCGTGGTCCCGCTCTCCTCCATCCTCGAGCGGTACATCTCGACTCCGCGGAGTGCGTGACTCCGTGCCGCCTCTCGATGTCCGTGCGCCGCCAGGTTCCAGGCTACCTGGCCCAAGACGAAGGCTGCGTCGCACCCTCCACCGGGCACCCCGTCGCACGCCTCGACGATCTCGCCGATCTCGTCGAGCCGGCCGAGCGCCGCCAGGGCGTTGGCCTCATACGTGTACATCTGGGTGTTGCCGGGCATCTCGCCGCGCAACCGGCGGGCCAGCGCCATTGATTCCTCGAAACGCCCGAGCTCGTGGTACGACAATATGAGCTGCCGCGTCATTATCCGCCGCAGATATCCGTAGGGACGGGGGAGGTGTTCGATCACGTCGGCCAGCGTCTCCACCACCTCCTCGTTCGCGCCGAGGTCCTTGGCGTACCGGGCACGGTAAAGCCGAACCGCAAAGTCGTAGGGGGCGATCCGCTGCAGGTCGCGGGCGGCCTGGATCGCCCGTGCCGGGGCTTTGTCGAGCTCGGCTTCGAGCATCGTCAGGCGGAGGATTTCGTACTCGGTGAGGCGCTGGAGGCGAAGTCTGATGAGGTCGATCCAAGGCGCTGCCTCCTCGGGGTGCGAGAGGAGGAGCGCAACGCCCGTCTTCCAGAAGACCGGTTCGAGGAACTCCGGATCCATCTCGAAGGCGCGGTCGATGCCATCGTCCATGGTGAAATTCCCCCGCGACCACGCGGCCTCGACTCCGCCGAGGAACCCCCGGAACACGGTGTAGTCCGGGACGTAAGAAACGTTCTCCAACCTTACGTGGACGTGGATCGCCACCGCGCCCGTTACTTTTTCCAGCACGGGCTCGAGCTCGGCGTCACCGGCGGATTGGGAAACAACAACTGCGCCGGTGGAGTAGAGCACCCCGAGCGTGTCCGGATCGCGCACCTGGACGCTGACCTCGAGCGCCTCGCCTCGTCTCGAGTAGGAACCCGTCACCAGGAGGCGGCCGATTCTCTGGGATGGACTCTCATCCGGCAGGCCTGCAATGCCGCTCGCGTCCGCCGCCAGAACCGCGACCGGTGTCAGGCTCTCCAGCCCCTGGGTGATCCGCGCCAGGCTCTCCATCACGCGATCGGTGAGCGTGCGGCCGATCGAGTCGAGGGCGGGATCTCCGGTCCGGTTGTCGAACGGCTCCACCACCACACGCCACCCCTCGAGAAATGGGCTCGGTGAGACCTCCAGGGGGACCGGGGCTTCGGTGGTCGACCCTCCTCCGGACCTCAGGGTCAGCCAGGCGACAATCGAGGCTCCGGCAATCACCACGGCCACAGCTACGGCCACGGCCACCGGCCACCACCGCTTGGTGACGGGACGCACCTCGCCGGTCGGCGTCGCCATCGGCACCGCAGAGCCGGTAGCGGTCGACTTCAGGTTGTAGGCCAGATCCGCGGCCGACTGGAAGCGCGCTTCCGGACTCTTCTCGAGACAGCGGTGGATGGTGCGCTCGAGGTCGATCGGCAGGGCGACGCCGGTTGCGGAAGGTCGCGGCGGCTCCTCCTTGAGAATCGCCGCCATCGTGTCCGGTGTCGTGTCGCCACCGAAAGCCCGTTTGCCGACCACCAATTCGTACAGGACGCAACCGAGGGCGAAGATGTCCGAGCGGTGATCGGCCGTCTTGCCCCGTACCTGCTCGGGCGCCATGTAGCCCGGCGTGCCCATGATCGTTCCGGTCACGGTTCCGGCAGGGGTCAGGGTGGCGGTCTCGGCCTCCGGCGAGACCTCCGTTTCGATCCTGGCAAGCCCGAAGTCCAACACCTTGACGCGACCGTCCGAGGTCACGAAGACGTTTTCCGGCTTGAGGTCGCGGTGGACGATGCCCTTGCCGTGAGCCGCGGCCAGGCCGTCGGCGATGCCGGCGCCGATCTCGACCACCTTTTGCCAGGGGAGGCCCTTGGCCGGCAGTTGCTCGCGAAGCGTCTGGCCTTCCAGCAGCTCGGTCACCGCGTACTGGACACCGTTGTGCGTCCCGACGTCGAAGATTGCGAGGATGTTTGGATGCGACAGGGCGGCCACGGCTCTGGCCTCACGTTGAAAGCGCTCGAGCCGGTCCGGATCGGTCGCGACGGAGGTGGGCAGCACCTTGACCGCCACCTCGCGCGCGAGATCGGTGTCCCGCGCCCGGTAAGACTTCGCCCATCCCCCCGGCCCCGATCGGGCCGAGCACCACGTACCGCCCAAGACGATCCCCGCTCGACAACGCCATGTTCAGCTCCGAGTCTTCCCGGGCAGCATATCCCAGCACGCCGTGTCTTTCTCAACTCTCACGGTCAGAAGCTCAGGCCAAAGCCGAAGCGCACCGTGCGCGGAGACTGGTAGTAACGCGGCAGCAGGTAGCTCGGATTGGGCTGACGGTTCGACAGGTCGGTTGCCTCGTCGACCACCTCCACCGCGTGGTTGTTGGTGAGGTTGATGGCGTCGACCCGCGCGTGCCAGTCGGCGCCGAACCAGTTCCAGTCGTACCTGACGCCGAGGTCGATGGCCCAGGCGGCATCCGTTTTGCCGGCACAGCCGCGTGGACAGGCTTCGCCTTCGTTAAAGAAGGCATAGTTGTCGTAAGCCCGCGCCCATGGATCGGTCGGGTGCCAGCCGAAAGCGTTGACCGGCCGGCCGGATCGGTACCAGGTGCCGCCGCTGAGCTGGAGGCCGAAGTCGAAGGCATAGCTGCCGTACACCTTGAGGTTGTGGCGCCGGTCGTTGGGCAGGTCGCCGGCACCCCCGTCGAGCATCGCGGCCACGTCAAAGGTCTGCGTCAGATATGGGTTGTCCTGTCCGAGGTCCGAGTTGAGCAGTCCTTCGTAGTTGCCGTAGCCGTGCGACCAGGTGTAGGAGCCCTGCAGCATCCAGTTGTCGGCAAAGCGGCGTTGGGCGGTGAGCTCGAGCGCAAGGTATGTCCGGTCGGCGTCCGGGTAGCCGAGCTCGTCGGCGGTGAAGGAGATCGGGTCGAGCTCGCCGTCACCGTCGAGGTCGTACCAGCCGCTGAACTCCGTGCCCGGGTTGGTGATCCGGAAGGTGAACAGGCAGTCCTCGCCGGCGGCGATGGCATCCGGACCGTGGCACGCGATGCCGTACTTCCGCCACAGCGCCTCGTCGATGGAGAGGTCCTCGATGATCTCGTTGAAGCGTCGCGCGACGCCCCGGACGCCGAGCGACCAGTGCTCTCCGACCAGGCGCTCAAAGCCGATGATCAGCTCCGACTGCGACATCGGCTCGTATTCAGAGTCGAAAATCTCTCGTTTGTCTGAGACCTCGCCGTCAGCGAGCACTGTGTATTGCAGCTCGTCACCCAAGCCCTCCGGGCTGCCGTCTGGATTGATTTCGCCCACCAGCGGGTACCAGCCCCGGTCGAAGTGCAACCCACCGGCGCTGTAGATTGCGACCTCCGTGCTCATCGGCAGGTGGTAGAGGCCGAGGTGGCCGTAGAGCTTGGACCGTCCGTCCCCGCCGATGTCCCAGATCGCGCCGACCCGCGGCGCATACTGGTCGCCGACGTCCATCAGAGTTTCGCCGAGCGTATTTTTCGACTCGAAGCGCTCCCAGCGCACACCGAGGTTGAGCGTGAGGCTGCCGCTGACCGTCCAGCTGTCCTGGATGTAGGCAGCGTTGGAGATCACCTCGTAGCTCCCGGTGCGATCCTGGTGCTCGACCCGCACGAGGGTCTGATCCCAGGGCAGATCGGGGAAGAGGAAGTTCTCGGGAGGCGAGCCCTCGACACCGTTGAGGTAGTAGCGGTAGAAGGCCCCGCCCGAGAAGCGCACGCTGCCTTCGGAGGTGTTGCTCTCGGCGTCGACACCGGCGCGCAGGCTGTGTTTGCCGGCAAAAAAGTCGACATCGAGTCGGGCCGCGGTGCGCTCGTCCGACGAGTAGCCCGGAAAGATGTTGATCCAGCAACCGAGGCGCCTCGGGGCGCCGCTGCGGTAATCAAGGGCCAGCGGGCAGGGGTCGTCGGGCGTCATGCGCTCGAAGGGGTTGATTCCGGCCTGCGCCGCCAGCAACAGATTGTCGCTGATGACTCCGGTGTATTTCAGGATCCAACTGGTACCGCCGCGCGAGCTGTAGCCGGTGGACAGCAGGCCGCCCACCGCGCCGGTCTCGGGATCGACCGCGTGCACCGTTTCGTCGATGTCGCTCAGGTCCGAGATGACGGTGCCCTCGAGTCGGTGCGCCGAGCTGATGCTCCAGTCGAGCTTGCCGCCCCAGTACGGATCGCCCGCCCCGCTGCGCCGTGCCAGGGTCGGGTCGTAGGCGTCGAGCCGGCTCCAGTCCCGATAGCTGACCAAAGCGAAGAAAAACAGCTTGTCCCTCACCAGCGGGCCGCCGAGCGACAGATTGGCCTCGAGCGATTCGCGGTCCTCGCTGGAGTTGGCGCGATACAGGCTGAGGGCGCCGTCGAAGTCCCGCTGGTAGGTATCCGGCTCGAGTTTCTGCAGGTCCCTGGGGCTCCAGTACACGCTCGCACCGCCGCGCAGCGTGTTGGTGCCGCTCTTGGTCACCAGGTTGACGACGCCGCCGGTCGAGCGGCCGAACTCGGCCTGGAAGCCGCCGGTCTTGATCTGCACCTCCTCGACGAACTCCATCGGCACGAAGTTCGAGCCGATCATCTGGCTGAAGCTGGTGATGTTGAGGCCGTTTACCAGGTAGCCGTTCTCGGCGGCGGACGAGCCGGCAATCACCGGGACCTGCTGACCCGGCGTGTAGGTGGAGTTGTACACCGAATCGTTGTTCCCTGCGAAGCGCGGGTCGGCGGCGATCGTCCCCGGCGCCAACATCGCCACCCGGAGAACATCGCGTGAGATCGGCAGTCGTGCGCTGAGCTCGTCGGCGTTGGCGGTGAAACCCGACACCGTCGAGCTGAGATCGACCAGCGGCACCTCACCGGCGACCTCGATCGTGTCGGTGAACTCGCCGATCTCCATCATGATGTCGCTTGAGACCGACCGACCCAGCTCGACCCGGATCTGTTTTGTCACCGACCGAAAGCCATCCATTCTCGCGGCCAGCTGGTATCTTGCCGGCGGGAGGGCCACGAAACGGTATTTCCCGTCGGAGCCTGCGGCAGTCGATCGCCGAAAGCCGGTATCCGGGTTCTCGAGAACGAGGGTGACTCCGGGAAGGGGTGCACCATCGGACGAGGTGACCACCCCCGCAATCTCGCCGGTCGTCTCCTGGGAGAAGCAGAGGGTCGCCACGAACAGAAGCGTGATCTGGACAAGGGCCACAGTAGTCCGCATGGGTCCCCCGGCAGGTTTCGTGTCTATTTTGTGTTCAAAGACAGTATGAAGCTGCCGTGACGTTCTCGCAAGGAATCGGGTGAAATCGGGACCGCGGGCCTCTTAATACGCCAGCGGAACCCTCAGCGCCAGTAGGTGCGATGCCGACAGGTTTCGCAACCCTCGGTGGCGTAGGCGTGGCCGCCGACCGTGTCTACATAACATTCAGCGTGCAGGACCACGCCGCAGTTCGGGCAGACTTTGACCGTCGATCGCCCCAGTGCATTTTCGCAGTGAAGACAGATTGTGTCTGCCTCGTCTGGAAGAGCACTTCGGGTTTCCGGATCCCACCAACGATCCTCTGGTTTCCACGCCATGGCTCGATTATGACTCAGAAAAAACCAGGCCCTTACACCCTGAGCGAGGATCGGTTATTCTGTCCCTCGCCGACAGGATGGCGATCACCGCACCGGGCATCAACGGTGGTGCGGATTCAAGGAGGCGGGGCGGTGTCGATGCCGAGTTCCAGCCCGGTTTGCGGAGGGGCGCTCCTGTGAAGTCCGCCGTCGCCCTATTCGTCGTCCTGATGAGCGTGTGGCTCCTCAACTCCGGCCACTACACCCCCATGTTGATCGGCTTCGGAATCGCATCCTGCCTGCTGGTGGTGTGGTTGAGCTGGCGGATGGGGATCGTCGACGAGGAGGGTGTTCCGGTTCACCTGATTCCGCGGGCGATGATCTATGCCCCGTGGCTCATGAAGGAAATATTCAAGTCCAATGTGGACGTGGCCTGGAGGGCCGTGAAGCCCGGCCGGGTTGATGTCAGCCCGAAGATCTTCGATGCTCCGACCACGCAGTGCTCGGACCTCGGGCGGGTGATCTACGCGAACTCCATCACCCTGACGCCCGGGGACGGTGTCGATCTGGGTTCACGGGCGGGCCATCACGGTCCACGCTATTGCCGAGGAAGTGGCCGACGGTCTCGGGGACGGCGAAATGGATCGGCGGGTGACCTGGCTGGAGGGCATCGCCAAATGATCTCGGTCTTCGGTGCGGCAACCGCGGCCCTTCTGGTCTGCATGGCCATGACCCTGGCGCGCTCCATTGCCGGCCCAACCGTCTTCGATCGAATTCTGGCGGTCAACAGCTTCGGCACCAAGACCGTGCTGCTGATCGCGGTGCACGGGTTTCTTGCCGGACGGCCGGAGTTTCTCGATCTCGCGCTGGTTTACGCGCTGATGAACTTCATCGGCACGATCGCGGTCATGAAGTTCACTCGTTTCGGCGACCTCGCCGGGATGGAGGACGACGAGGAGGACGACGCTGTGAGCGGCGCCACGATCCTCGAAGTGCTGAGCTGGGCTGTTCATCGGTGCGGGGTCGGTCTTCGTTCTGATCGGCGGCGATCGGCCTGCTGCGCCTGCCCGACTTCTACACCCGGATCCACGCCGCCGGCATCACCGACACCATGGGTGCGTGGCTGATCCTGGTCGGGCTGATGTTCGTTGCCGGCTGGACGTTGATCACCGTCAAGCTGGTGATGTTGCTGCTCTTCCTCGTCATCACGAGCCCACTGTCGAGCCACGCTCTGGCCAAGGCTGCCTTCATGCGCGGTCTCGAGCCCATGCTCGGCCGTGACCTGGTTCGGGAGGGTGACGATGATTGATGTCATCCACGTCGTCCTCTTCACCTTCCTGGCGGTGATCGCGATCGCCATCATCCGGCTTCGCGACCTCTTTGCGGCGGTGATGTTGATGGGCATCTTCAGCCTGCTCTCGGCGTCGCTCTTCACGGTGATGGACGCGGTCGACGTGGCTTTCACCGAGGCCGCGGTGGGCGCCGGCATCTCGACCATTCTGATGCTCGCGACCCTGTCGCTGACGACCAGCAAGGAGAGCACCAGGTTCAGCCCGGCCGCAGCCGCTGGCGCTGGTCGCCGTCGTGCTGACCGGGGCTGCGCTGGTCTACGCCACCTTCGACATGCCGCGCTACGGGGACCCGGCGGCGCCGATCCACCACCACGTGGCCGACCACTACATCGAGGACACCGAGGACGAGATCGGCGTGCCCAACATCGTGACGGCGGTCCTGGCGTCCTACCGGGGCTACGACACCTGGGGTGAGACGACGGTGATCTTCACGGCGTGTGTCGGCGTGTTGATGTTGCTCGGCGGGGCGCGGACCTTCTACCGCTGGCGCCATCGGGACGACGGCGATGAGAGCGGTGACGGCTCATGATCCGCCACGTCATCCTCCGTGCTCTCTCGAAGCTTCTGATCCCGCTGATCATGCTCTTCGCGCTGTATGTCCAGTTCCACGGCGACTACGGTCCCGGTGGCGGATTCCAGGCGGGGGTGATCTTCGGCGCGGCGATCATCCTGTACGCGCTGATGTTCGGTCTCGAGTCGGCCGAAACGGGTTTTCCCGCCGCGGGTGCTCGAGTTTCTGGTGGCATTCGGTGTGCTCCTCTACGGCTCGGTCGGCATCGATGCAATTTTCCTTGGCGGCAATTTTCTGGACTACGACGTGCTGGCGCACGACGCGGTGCACGGCCAGCATCTCGGAATCCTGCTCGTGGAACTCGGTGTCGGGATCACCGTGACGGCGGTCATGGTCACCATCTTCTACCAGTTTGCGGGGCGGGGACGCAGCGATGTTTGAGGGAGGTCTCTACAACTACTGGATCGTCATCTTCCTGATGATGACCGGCCTGTACGTGGTGATCTCTCGCGACAATCTGATCAAGAAGATCATCGGACTCAACATCTTCCAGGTTCGGTGATCATGTTCTACGTGGCGATGGGCAAGGTGCGTGGCGGAACTGCGCCAATCGAGGCCGA
Source organism: Candidatus Sulfomarinibacteraceae bacterium (assembly GCA_963769215.1). Taxonomy (GTDB): domain Bacteria; phylum Acidobacteriota; class Thermoanaerobaculia; order Thermoanaerobaculales; family Sulfomarinibacteraceae; genus Sulfomarinibacter. The sequence goes on from CAVYKX010000008.1 coordinate 52,788, forward strand.
GGGAATCACCGTCTACTCCAACCCGCTGCCCCACGTGCTCATGCTCACGGCAATCGTCGTCGGGGTGGCGACGACGGCGCTCGCCCTGGCTCTGGTGGTCCGGATCAACGAAGCCTACGGAACCATCGAGGAGGACGAGCTGCGCGAGCTCGAACGGGAGGAGGACGCGTGAGCGAACTCCTCGCCCGGTTTTCCGATGACCTCCCGGCGCTGCAGATTGCGGTGCCGCTGCTGTCGGCTGCGGTGTGCCTGATCGTTCGAAACGCGCGTGCCGCGTGGGCCATTGCCATGCTTGTGGCGACGGGGTGCTTCGCGAGTGCCTGTGTGATCTTCAGTCGGGTCGTCCGGTTCGGCACGATCAGCTACGCCGAGGGCGGCTGGCGGGCGCCGTGGGGTATCGAACTCCGCATCGATCTCGTCAACGCGCTGGTGTTGCTCATCGTGACGGGGATCAGCGCCGTCGTGCTGGCCGCCAGCCCGCGCAGCCTCGACCAGGAGGTGTGGCGGGAGAACCACCACATATTCTACGCCCTGTATCTGCTGTGCATGACGGGTCTCGCCGGCATGACGGTCACCGGCGACGCCTTCAATATCTTCGTCTTCCTGGAGATTTCGTCGCTGTCGTCATACGCCTTGATTGCGCAGGGCAGCACGAGGCGGGCGCTGACCTCATCCATCCAGTATCTGGTGATGGGCACCATCGGCGGCACCTTCATCCTGCTCGGTATCGGCATGATCTACATGGTCACCGGCACCCTCAATATCGCCGATATGGCGGCTCAGCTGGCCGCCGTGGGGCCGAATCGGACGGTGCTGGTGGCGCTGGCGTGCATCGGCATCGGAACAGGCATCAAGCTGGCGGTCTTCCCGCTTCACATCTGGCTCCCCAATGCCTACACCTACGCGCCGGCCATCGTGACCGCATTTCTCGCGGCCACTGCGACCAAGGTTGCGTACTACGTCCTGGTCCGTTTCGTCTTCTCGATCTTCGGCGCCGAACTCGCATTCGGAGCGTTGCGGCTCGACGCGGTGCTCATGCCGTTGGCCATCGCCGCCATGTTTGCCGGTTCCTTTGTCGCCATCTTCCAGGATGACGTCAAACGGATGCTGGCGTATTCCAGCGTCGCCCAGATCGGGTACATGGTGCTCGGTCTCAGCCTGGTGTCGGTGAGCGGTCTCACCGGCGGGTTGGTGCACCTCTTCAACCACGCGTTGATGAAATGTGCGCTCTTCCTCGTGATGGCGGCCGTGTTCCTTCGCACCGGTTCGGTTCGGCTCGAAGCCATGGCAGGTCTCGGCCGGCGCATGCCGCTGACCATGGCCGCCTTCGTGGTGGCTGGATTGGGCATGATCGGCGTTCCGTTGACGGTTGGTTTTGTCAGCAAGTGGTTTCTCGTGGTTGGCGCTCTCGAAGCAGGGCTGTGGCCGGTTGCGGTTCTGATTCTGTTGAGCTCGCTGCTGGCGCTGATCTACATCTGGCGGGTCGTGGAGGTCGCCTATTTCCAGCAGCCGCCCGAGGATGCTGAAGAGGTCAAAGAGGCGCCGTTGAGCATGCTCGTTCCGATCTGGGTTCTGGCGGGAGCGACGCTGTTCTTCGGAATCTTCACGACCCTGAGCGCCGGAACGGCCGCAGCGGCGGCGCGGGAGCTTCTGGGAGTCGGTCTGTGACGGTCGAAGCCGCGGTCGGGCTTGCGGTCCTGTGGCCGCTCGCGGGCATCGTGCTGATCGTCCTCTTCAGGCGCTGGCCGAATCTCCGCGAAACGGCGAGCCTGCTGACTGCCACGAGTCTCTTCACCGTCGTGTCCGCGGTCATCCTCCCGGCAGTGCTGGCCGGCGGCAGGCCCCGTCTGGATCTGGTGGAGGTGCTGCCGGGTCTCGATCTGGCCTTCGAGGTCGAGCCGCTGGGCATGCTCTTCGCCCTGGTGGCCTCAGGGCTGTGGATCGTCACCGCCTTGTATGCCATCGGCTACATGCGCGGCCACCACGAAGAAAACCAGACCCGCTTCTACATCTGTTTTGCCCTCGCGATTTCCGGTGCGGTGGGTGTCGCCTTTGCGGCCAACGTCTTCACGCTCTTCGTCTTCTACGAGGCGATCACGCTTTCCACCTATCCGCTGGTCACCCACCACGGGACCGAAGCCGCGAAACGGGCGGGACGGGTGTATCTGGGAATCCTCATGGGGACCTCGGTGGCCTTCCTCCTGTTTGCGCTGGTGTGGACCTATCTGGCGGCGGGGACGACTGAGTTCCGACCCGGAGGCATCCTCGCGGGCCAGCGTCGAGGGCTGGCACCTCGTCGTGCTGCTGGCGCTCTACGCCTTCGGCACCGGGAAGGCGGCGCTGATGCCCTTCCATCGCTGGCTGCCGGCGGCAATGGTGGCGCCGACCCCGGTCAGCGCGCTGCTGCACGCGGTGGCAGTGGTCAAGGCCGGGGTGTTCACGGTCCTCAAGGTCATCGTGTACGTTTTCGGCATCGACTTGCTGGCCGCGACGGACGCCAGCCGATGGCTGACCTGGGTCGCAGCCTTCACCATCATCGCCGCATCGATCGTGGCCCTCACCAAGGACAATTTGAAGGCGAGGCTCGCTTACTCGACGATCAGTCAGCTCTCCTACATTGTCCTTGGAGGCGCCCTGGCGACTTCGGCCGGGGTGCTCGGCGGCGGCATGCACATCGCGATGCACGCTATGGGCAAGATCACTCTCTTCTTCTGTGCGGGCGCCATCCTGGTCGGCGCCCATAAATCTGAGATCTCGACCATGGACGGGCTCGGCCGCCGGATGCCGTTCACCTTCGGCGCATTCCTGCTCGGGAGCTTGAGCGTCATCGGACTGCCGCCAATGGGCGGTTCGTGGAGCAAGTGGTACCTGGTGCTGGGTGCAGTAGATGCCGAGCGGGCGGCTATGGTCGGCGTCTTGATGGCAAGCTCACTGCTGTCCATCGGCTATCTCATGCCGGTTGTCGGACGCGGGTTCTTTCGGCCGCCGCCGGATGATGACGGGCACGGGCACGACCCCGGTGGAGGGATCCATGAGGCGCCGTTTCTGTGCGTGCTGCCTCCGGTGCTGACCGGAATCGGTTGTGTGGTGTTGTTCTTCTACGCCGACGAGATCTATCTTCTCCTGACTGGCCTGGTGACGCCATGAGTGACGAGAAGAAATACTGGCTGGATCAGCCCGGCAGCGCGAACAAGCTCTACTGGGGCCTGGTAGTCGTGTGTGTCGTGCTCGGCCTCGCCGATTTTCTGATCCACCGTCACGCCTATGCAGCGTGGGAGGGGTTCCCGAACTTCTACGGGTTTTTCGGCTTTGCCGCATTCTGGTGCATTGTGATCATCGGCAAGAATCTCCGCCACATCCTGTGGCGGCCCGAGGACTACTACGATGATTGATGCGCTCCCTCCCGGCGTCATCCTCATCCTCGGGGCCCTGGTCATCCCGCTGCTGGCCGAGCGTTGGCGGTCCGCCTTTGCGGTGGTGCTGCCGGTTGTGGGCTTTGCCCAGGTTCTCATGCTCGAGCCCGGCGTTTCGCACCAGCTTCGGCTCTTCGACTATGAGCTGACTGTTGTCCGGGTCGACCGGCTGAGCCTGGTCTTCGGCTATATCTTCCACCTCGCCGCCTTCCTCGCCGCCATCTATGCGCTGCACGTCAAGGACACCGTGCAGCACGTGGCAGCGATGATCTACGTCGGTTCGGCGGTGGGTGCGGTCTTTGCCGGCGATTTGATCACCCTCTTCGTCTACTGGGAAATCACCGCGGTTTCATCGGTCTTTCTGGTCTGGGCGAGCCGCACCGAGGCCTCCTACCGGTCGGGGATGCGCTACTTGGTGATCCAGGTGGGCTCGGGGGTGCTGTTGCTCGCCGGGGTGATCATCCACGCGTCGGCAACGGGATCGATCGCCTTCGAGAAGCTGATCGGCGACGACGGCCTCCTGTCGACGGCCGGCCCGGGGGTGGTGCTGATCTTTCTCGCCTTCGGTGTGAAGTCGGCCTTCCCCTTCCTCCACAACTGGCTCCAGGACGCCTACCCCAACGGCACCGTGACCGGCACGGTCTTCCTGAGCGCGTTCACCACCAAGCTCGCCATCTACGCACTTGCCCGCGGTTTTCCGGGGACCGAGATTCTGATTCCGATGGGGGTGGTGATGACCCTCTTCCCGGTCTTCTACGCGGTGATCGAGAACGACCTCCGCAAGGTCCTCGCCTACAGCCTCAACAACCAGCTCGGCTACATGGTCGTCGGGATCGGCATTGGAACCGCCCTGTCGCTCAACGGAACGACATCCCACGCGTTCGCCCATATTCTCTATAAGGCCCTCCTCTTCATGACCATGGGCGCGGTGCTCTACCGAACCGGCACCATCAAGGCCACCGAGCTTGGTGGGCTCTACAAGTCGATGCCGGTGACCACTGTGTGCTGCATCATCGCGGCGGCCTCGATCTCCGGTTTCCCATTCTTCTCGGGTTTCGTCACCAAGTCGATGGTGATCTCGGCGGTCGAGCACCACCACATGACCTGGATCTTCGTCGGGCTTCTGGTGGCCTCGGCTGGTGTGATGGAGCACTCCGGCATCAAGATCCCGTACTTCGCCTTCTTTGCCCACGACTCGGGCATCCGGGTCAAGGAAGCGCCGTGGAACATGCTGGTCGCAATGATCGCCGGTGCCGCGCTGTGTCTGTTCATCGGCCTTTACCCGGCGCCGCTCTATGAAATCTTGCCCTTCCAAAATGTGGACTACGAACCCTACACATCGGGCCACGTCCTGACCTCGTTCCAGCTGCTTGGTCTTTGCGATTCTCGCCTTTGCCGTGCTGGTTCGTACCGGCATCTACCCGCCGGAGAAGGCGGGAGTTAACCTCGATTTCGACTGGGCCTACCGCAAGGCTTTGCCGTCCCTGATCCGTAAGATCGCTTCCGTCGGCGGCCGCTTCACCCGGGGATTTGTTCAGATTGCTCAGGGGCTTCTCGACCGAAGCTACCGGCTGATTTACCGATTCCACGGCCCGCAAGGTGTCTTCGCCCGCACCTGGAACACCGGCGCGATCGCGTTCTGGGCGGTGCTCGGGCTCTTCGGATTCTTGTTGCTGTACTTCCTTGGGCGGTGAAAGAACCGCAACCACGAAGGCACGAAGACACGAAGAAAAACACGAAGTCATTTTCAAAGCGGGGGACACCCGGCCTCACCGTATTGTTCGATTTCCAGCTCAAGATCTATCTTTGTGAATTCCTTTGTGACTTGGTGTTTGCGACGGGCCGGAGAATCGCGAGAGCGCTAGACTTGTTTTCAAGTGGCAGGGAGTGTTGATGCGATTCAACAGGAATGTGCTCGGGACGGAGATGCCCCCGCTGGTCGATCTGGCGCGGCGGGCGGGGGAGCTTGCCGCGCAGGGGATCGACGTCATTCGAGCCGACCAGGGCGCGGTCGATGTGCCTCCGCCGGCAGTATTCGTCGAACGAGTGGCCGAGGTTCTGAAAGACCCCACCTGTCACCGCTACTCGCCGGACCCCGGCCTTCCGGAGTTGCGTGCGGCTTTGAGCCGCTATGGCTCGGAGAGATTGGGTGTCGAGTGGGACCCCGACCGCGAGATCATGGCGACAACGGGAGCGAATCAGGCGTGTTTTGCGGCTCTGTTGGCACTGGTCGAGCCGGGCGATGAGGTGCTCTTGCCGTCCCCGTGGTACTTCAATCACGAGATGATGCTGACGGCCATCGGCGCGGTCCCGGTCGCGGTTCCGACGACCGCCGCGGGAGGCTTCGCACCCGATCTGAACGTGGTGGCCCGCGCGATAACCTCACGGACACGCGGTATTGCCCTGGTCAATCCCAACAATCCGACCGGCGCCGTGTACAACGCTGACCACGTTCAATCATTGGTCACGCTCGCGGTCGAGCGCGATCTCTGGATCCTCTCCGACCAGACCTATCACGAGATCCATTTTGGGAACCATCCTCCTCTCAGCCCGGCGGCCGTTCCCGGCGCGAGGGAGTCTGTCATCACAGTGGTTTCGTTTTCCAAGTCACTTGGTCTGGCGGGTTGGCGGCTCGGGTTTCTCGCGGGCCCGGAAAAACTCGTCGGAGAAGTCCTGAAGATCCAGGATTGCTCGGTGATCTGCGCGGCGCGAGCCGGACAGGAGGGACTCCTGGCAGCTCTCCCAGAGGCCGGTCAGCATGTTGCGCGGCTTCGCGGCACTCTGCGTGATCGGCGCGACACGTTGGTTGCGTCGTTGAGGTCCGCGGGAATGACGGACGTCATCGCTCCCGAAGGATCGCTGTTCCTCTTCTTGCGGCTTCCCGGGGTTTCGGATGTGTGGGCTTTCTGTCAGAGACTGCTGGAAGAGCAGCACGTTGTGGCCGTGCCCGGGAGCGCGTTCGGCCCCGGTGGGGAAGGATCGATCCGTGTCAGCTTCGGATCGACCTCCGGAGCGCGTCTGGCCGAGGCGGCCCGCCGGATTGCGGCCGCCCTCTAAGGTTCTGTGTCAGCAGTACGGGCCGGAGTCGATCGCATGGTAGGGTCTTCGGATGACACGGACACCGACCCCGGTTGAAGACCTCGGGAAGCTTCTGCGGTCGGCCTTCGGTCATACGGCATTCCGCCCTCTTCAGGAGGAGGTTTGCCGCGCGGTGACCGAGGGCCACGATGCACTGCTGGTAATGCCGACCGGCGCCGGCAAATCGCTCTGTTTTCAGCTCCCCGGCCTGGCGCGTGCGGGCACGACCATCGTGCTCTCACCCCTCATCGCGCTGATGGAGGACCAGGTGGCGGCGCTCAAACAGCGCGGCATCGCGGCCGAGAGGATTCACTCGGGTCGAGATCGCCTCGACTCGCGGAATGTCTGCCAAGACTACCTCGAGGGCAAGCTCGATTTTCTCTTCGTTGCGCCGGAGCGCCTAGCAGTCCCGGGCTTTCCCGAGATGCTCGCAAAACGGCCGCCTGTTCTGATCGCCGTCGACGAGGCCCACTGCATTTCGCACTGGGGTCACGATTTTCGCCCTGATTACCGGATGTTGTCGGAACGGTTGCCGCTGCTCCGACCCGCCCCAATCATCGCACTGACCGCAACCGCGACCCCGCTGGTGCAGCGGGACATCGTCGAACAGCTCGAGATCCCCGGGGCCAGGAATTTCATCCACGGCTTCAGGCGGACAAACATCGCGGTCGAGGTGGTGGAGGCAAAACCGTCCGCGAGGGGCGCCCTGGTGCAAAAGGTCCTGCGTGATGCTCACCGTCGTCCGGCGATCGTCTACTCACCGACGCGCAAGGAGGCGGCGGCCCTCGGCGCCGAGCTGAACCAGAGCTTCTCTGCAGCGGCCTACCATGCCGGCATGCCCTCTGATGCGCGCGACCAGGCGCAGCGCGCATTTCAGGACGGCGATGTCGAAGTGATTGTGGCGACCATCGCATTCGGGATGGGCATCGACAAAGCCGATATCCGGACCGTGATTCACACCGGGTTGCCGGGAACTCTCGAGGGCTACTACCAGGAAATCGGACGGGCGGGTCGCGACGGCGAGCCGGCGCGCGCCATCTTGCTCTACTCCTGGGCGGACCGGCGCACGCACGAGTATTTCCTCGACCGAGATTACCCGGAACCAGGAGTGCTGGCGAAGCTCTACGGTGCGTTGACCGAGTGGCCCCAGTCCGCGAACGAGCTTCGCGCCAAGCTCGATCTCGACGACGAGGTCTTCGCGACCGCGCTGGAGAAGCTGTGGATTCACCGCGGGGCGCGGGTCGACCCGGAAGAGAATGCGGTACAGGGCGATCCGGGCTGGCGGGCGCCCTACGAGGCGCAGTTGGCCCACCGGCGAGAGCAGATCGAGCGTATGACCTCCTTCGCTTCCGGGCGTGGCTGCCGAATGCTCCATCTCGTTCGCCATTTCGGCGACCAACACGATTCGGGCGAGGGGTGCGGGACCTGCGATCAGTGCGCACCGGGCGACAGTCTGATCAACTCCTACCGACGGCCCGAAGGGATCGAAATTGAAGTCCTGGCAGCCGTCCTCGGCCTCCTGGCGGAACGGGATGGGCGGACCTCGGGGCAACTCCACGGCGAGACCGCCGCCGACTCGGACCTCGAGCGCAAGCGCTTCGAACTGCTTCTCGATGGATTGGTGCGCTCCGGACTGGTCGACGTGCGTGGGGATAGCTTCGAGAAGGGCGGCCGCACAATCCATTTCCAGCGCGTCTGGCTGACCCGCCGGGGCGGGTTCGTCAAGCAGGGGGACCTCGACGAGGTACTGGTGGCGGAGGAAGTCGATGCCCCTTCGAAACGGCACAAGCGGGCGAAAGCGAAGGCCGCCCCGAAACCGGTTGCAGCCGGCCGGGTTTCGCTCGATGGCTCAGAATCTGTGCTCTTCGAAAAGCTGCGTGAATGGCGCCTTGAGGAAGCGCGGCGCCGGCGGACTCCGGCCTTCAGAATTCTCAGCGACAAGACCCTGGCTGCGATCTGTCGCGCCCGGCCGGTCGATGAAGAAGATCTGCTCGAAATTTCCGGAATTGGTCCGGCGAAGGCCCGCAAGTACGGCCGCAAGATTCTGGACGTGATCGACCGCGAAGAATAGCCTTCGATCCCACCTTTGCACCAACGCGAAAACGACCTTTCAATTCCGCCTCTGATCTCGAAATAGATACGCTGTCGCAGGCTTGTGCAGAATTTCACATTCGGCTATGATGGCTTCCACGAAATGGGAAGGAGTGCCCATGGAAGGCGAACCCACGACAACCCAAAAACCGGTTCATATACCACCCTCGATCGACCCGACCCGGAGGCGAGCGCTCGAGAAAATCGCCGAGCTCTCCGGGGAGAATGTCTGGGAATGCATGCAGTGTGGCACCTGCTCGGCCGTGTGCCCGATGGTCGAGTCGATGGGCTTCACAACCCGTCAGGGAATCCACTACCTGCAGTTCGGAATGGTCGAGAAGGTGATCGATGCCCGCATCGGCGAGTACTGCGCGTCGTGCCACACCTGCCAGGTGCGATGCCCGCGCGGCATCGAGGTGCCGAAGGTCTTCGAGGCTGTGCGGCTCTTGACCCTGCGCCAGAACGAGGATTTCATCAAGCTCAGGGAGCTTTCTGACGAAACCATCGAGGGGGCGCCGCAGATCGCCATGGTCAGCGCCTTCCGCAAGTTGACTGCGTGAGGTGACGATGAAGATCGCCTATTACCCCGGTTGTACGATGAAGACCAAGGCGGCGAGCCTCGAGTTGGCCGCCGTGGAAGCTCTGAATGTCCTCGGTGTGGAGTTCACCGAGCTCGAGCGCTGGAACTGCTGCGGCGCGGTGTTCTCGCTTGCCGAGGATGACCTCATCCACCACGTGGCGCCGGTGCGCAATTTGATCCGCGCTCAGCAGGAGGGCTGCGACACCGTCGTCACCATCTGCTCCCAGTGCTACAACACCCTCGCCCGCGCCAACCTGCTGGTCAAGGGAGACGAGGAGAAGCTCGACACCATCAACCGCTTCATGGATGAAGAGCCCGACTACGACGGCGGCATCGAGGTGGTCCACTATTTGTCGCTGCTGCGAGATCAGGTGGGTTGGGAAGCGCTGAAAGCCAAGGTTGTCAAGCCTCTCGACGGATTCAAGGTGGCGCCATTTTATGGCTGCACGCTGCTGCGTCCCGACGAAGTGTCGATCGATCCCCTCCACACCGGTCTGCTCGAAGACTTTCTGCGCGCCCTGGGCGCCGAACCGGTTCCCTTTTCGGCGGCCACCGAGTGCTGTGGTTCATACCAGATGTTGGCCCACCCGGAAGAGGGCATGCAGCGGGCCGCCAAGGTCATCGGCTCGGCCAACCAGGCGGGCGCCGAAGCGCTGGTTCTGAGCTGTCCGTTGTGCGAATACAACCTCGGCAGCCGGCAGGGAGATGTGGTCGCCATGAGCGGGGACCTGCAACCCGTCCCGACCCTCTACTTCACACAGCTTCTCGGCATCGCGCTCGGGCTCGAGCCCGACCTCTACCGCCTCGATCTGGCAGGTCCGGCGGCGCGCGATCTTCTGACCGAAAAAAACTTCGTGGCCGCGGCCGCGGTCTGAGGAAGGTGAAAGATGGCTTCAGCAACAGTCACCGAGGTTGAGACCACAACAATTCCCATCTTTGTCATGGGCAAAAAGTACGACGTGCCAGAGACGCTGACGATCATGAAGGCGATGGAGTACGCGGGATACCAGTACATCCGCGGCTGCGGTTGCCGGGGCGGTATCTGCGGCGCCTGCGCCACGGTCTACCGCAAGGCGGGCGACTACAAGATCTACACCGGTCTTGCCTGCCAGACGGTGGTCGAACCGGAGATGTATCTGACGCAGATCCCGTTCTACCCGGCCAATCGGGCGAGCTACGACTTCGAGACGCTCGACCCGACTCCGGAGTCCATCTTCAAGCTCTATCCCGAGCTCTTCCGGTGTGTGGCCTGCAACGCCTGCTCGAAGGTGTGCCCGATGGATGTGGAAGTGCTCGACTACGTGTCGGCGCTCAAACGAGGCGACATCGCGGCCGCCACCGAGATTTCCTTCGACTGCATCCAGTGCGGGCTCTGCGCGAGTCGCTGCATGGGTGAGATGGCCCAATACCACATCGCCCAGCTGGCCCGCAGGATGTATGGCGGTAAGCTGGCCCCGAAGGCCGAGCACCTGCAGAAAATGTGCGACGACATCGAGTCAGGGTCCTTCGACGGTGAATTGACGAAGCTCAAGACTCTCGGTGAGGACGAGCTCAAAAAGATCTACACGGAACGCGAAATGGAACCGGCCATGTCGGACGAGGGGTGGAAGCCCGAATCGTCCGCGGGCCTGGCCTGAGAGGTGCAAGATGCCGTATACGCCTGAACTCCAGGAGCTCATCAAGAAGGTCGAAGCCACCCGCGCTGAACGGGTCGAACGCAAAAAGCGTGGCGAAGAAGTGCCGTTCCTCAGCCTCGACGAGCGCAAAGAGCGGCTCAAATTTCACCCCGATTTCAAGGAAGAGGGACGGCGCGAGCTCCAGGTCGGGCCTTCCAAGGGCTACGCCATCGCGCACGAGATCGCGGATGTGCTCGAGGCCACGAGCCGTGTGGCGCCGGAAAAGGTCGATCTCTCCAACCCGGCCTACGAGACCGACGTTCTGATCATCGGCGGCGGCGGCGCCGGCACCTCGGCCGCCATTCTCGCTCAGGAGCAGGGTGCCAAAGTCATCATGGCCACCAAGCTGCGCCACGGCGATGCCAATACCATGATGGCCGAGGGCGGGATCCAGGCTGCCTCCAAGGGCGAGAAGGATTCGCCGTACTATCACTACCTCGACGTATTGGGCGGCGGCCATTTCACCAATGTCCCGGAGCTTGCCGAGGCGCTGGTCAAAAACGCCCCCGACGCGATCCGCTGGCTCGAACACCACGGCGTCAATTTCACAAAGGATGCCGACGGCAAGCTCATGACCATTCACGGCGGCGGCACCTCGCGCAAGCGCATGCACTATGCCGCCGACATCACCGGTGCCGAGATCATGCGGACGATCCGCGATGAGGCGCGTAATCGTGGCGACGACATTACGGTGCTCGAGTTTGCACCGGCGGTCGAACTCGTCCTCAACGAGCACGGCCATTGTGCGGGCGCGGTGCTCTATAACCTGGAGACCGAAGAGTATTTCCTGGTCAAGGCCAAGTCGGTGATCCTGGCCACCGGCGGCTGCGGCCGGCTCCACATCCAGGGCTTCATGACCACCAACCACTACGGCGCTACGGCGGACGGCATCGTCCTCGGCTATCGTGCCGGCGTGCCGGTCTCCTTCCTTCACACGGTGCAGTACCACCCGACCGGCGTGGTCTTTCCTGAGCAGGCCGAGGGCATTCTGATCACCGAGAAGTTCCGCGGCGCCGGCGCCAACCTGGTCAACGTCGAAGGCAACCAGTTCGTCAACGAGCGCGAGCCGCGCGACATCGAAGCGGCGTCGATCATCAAAGAGTGTGTCAATGACGGACTCGGCGTACCGACGCCGGCAGGCCGCCTCGGGGTGTGGCTCGACTCGCCGATGATCGAAATGCTCGACGGTGAAGGCACGGTGAAGAGGGAGTTCCCCGGCAAGTACATCCTCTTCAAACGCTATGACATCGACATCACCAAGGAGCCGATGCTCATCTATCCGACTCTGCACTACCAGAATGGCGGCCTCGAGTTCGAATCGGACGGCACGACCTGCGTCCCCGGCCTCTACGCCGCGGGCGAGGTGGGCGGCGGCATCCACGGAGCCAACCGCCTGATGGGCAACTCCCTGCTCGACATCATCGTCTTCGGCCGTATCGCCGGCGCCAACGCCGCCGAGTACGCGCTGAACTCCGCCGAGGACGGCGCCCTCAACCTCGATCACGTCGCGGCCTACAACAAGGAAGTCGAACGACGCCGGCGTGGCTGACGGCCGGGTCGCCCCGGCGCTGCTGCCGATGTACACCGACAAGCGCATCCGCGAACGCCAGCTCACCACCAAGTACGTGGGCAACGTCAGGTAGTACGAAATTTCAGAAAGAATGACGGCGGGGCTTCGGCCCCGCCGTTTTTTTCCGGGGCGCTCGGGTCTTCGTTGAAACGTTGAAGAGTTCCAGGTTCAAAGTTAACCAATCGAGAGGGCTTGCGAAACCCGAAGGTTCCAACGTTGGACGATTCAACGATTGTCAGCCTCTGCCTCAATGATGCGGTCACTCGAACTCCACCACGAAACCAAGGATGGGGACATCCCCCCGTTCGGCGTCGTTCGTGTCGTTCCAACCGGCACCTGCGCCGGAGTAGTCGATGAGGTGCAGCTTGTCCTGAGGCCCACCACCGAGGTTGTTGGGTTCTCCCGGAGACCAGGCCTCGTATTTCCAGGGCTCGCCCGTGACCCATGTCCAGCCCCCGTTCGGCTCCCGGGAACCAGTCTTCTGGTATCCGCCGAGCCACGGACCGAATTGGTGACCCCAGGCGCTGTGCCAAACGTCCGGGTTGGCCTTGGCGAGCTTGAAGACGAGGTCGAGCTCCTTTTTGCTGGTGATGACCGCCAGGTGTCCGCCCATTTTTTCGGCTCTGTTCCGGGCCCGCGTCCAGGTGATGTCTCCGGGAACTGAGACGATCTTGTATCGAGCTGGATCGATCGTCTTTTTGGGCGCCGGGGCGGCAGCCTTGCCACCCTGCCGCTTGATCTTCCACGTGGCGGTGACCTTGTCCTCGACGGTGGCGCCGGTGTTGTCGGATGCCGTCGAGGTGAGGGACAGCGTGCCCTCCGCCGTCGTATCCGAGCTGAGGCGGCCCTTGAACTGCCCCTCGATGGTGACGAATACACCCTCCATGTGATCGACGATTTCGAAGGAAGCGGTGATCCGACCGCTGTCTGGATTGTACCGGCCCGTGAACTCCGCCTTCCGATCGTCCGGTGGCGTGATGCTCCCGGTGATCCGGTTGTCCCCGTGGATCGTCATCTCCATTGGAGCGCTGGCTTCGTCGAAGACGACGGAGCCGGACCAGCGGCTTTCGGCGGCCGAGCTTCTTCCGGGTTTGGCGGGTGTTGGAGCCGGCGTCGGAACTTTCGTCGGTCTTTTTGTTGGTTTGCTGGTCGGGACCGGCGCGGCCCGCGGGGCCAACTTCTCCTCGACGCGAGCCAGACCGTCAATCGCAAGTTTGTAGTTTGACATGATCGCGATGGCCCGTTTGTACGCCGTCCTGGCGCCTTCGAGATCACCGAGGTTTTCTTTGGCGCGGCCCAGGTTGTAGGAGGCGTAGACGCTGTCCGGGTCGAGCTCGCGAGCCCGGTCGAAGTCCTGTATCGCGCCCCGGTTGTTGCCCTTTGCCATTCGGGCCAGGCCCCGAGTGATGTAGGCGTTTGCGTAATCCGGTTCGAGCTTGATCGCGTGGGTGGCGTCCCGGATCGCTTCGTCGTAACGTTCAAGGTTATAGACGAGCTGCCGCGTCCGTTGTGGTGGAGGGCGTTGTCGGGATCGAGCTCGATGGCCCGGGTGAAATCCTGCGCCGCTGTTTCGTAGTTCTTGAGTCTCCAGTGGACCCAGCCCCGGCGGCGGTAGGCCTCTGCGTAGGTGGGGTCGGCCTTCAGGGCCGCGTTGCAGGCGTCGATGGCCTCCTGGTTCTTACCCTGCTTATAGAGGGCGTTGGCTTCTTCTGTCTTGCCTGACCGCCGTATTGCGGTCTGTTGAGGAGCCTTGCGGTGACGCGGAGGTTTTCCTGACCGGCTCCCGGTCCACGTCCCGCGGTGCCCGTTGATGTCTTCGAACGAGCCGTCAAAGGTGCTGAAATCGTCATTGAAGACAAAGTGACCTGTTCCGTGGAATGCGCCGGTAGGGGTCCAATACATCTTGAACCGGAAGTCCCGGTCCACGAGCGATCCCTTCATGAGCACCCTGTCGCTGCGCGCCTCCAACTCGGCGTCCGTACCTCGCGAGAAGGTCATGCCGAGGTCGTAGCGTTTGCAGAAGCTCTCTATTTTGTCGCACCCCGTGTGGGTGTGAATCGTGTGCTCCCACACGCCGAGTATTCTCGAAATCGGGGTCTGCTGAGTATCCGCGGTTGCTGCCCGCGTCCAGTGAAGGCGATGACCACCCCCTTCGAATGACGAATATCCATCAAGGGTGTCGCCATCTGCACTGAGCTGCATCTCTCGGTGCTGGCGGTATCCGGTGGAACTTTCTGGGATATTGAGGTGCTGCAGTTCAGAAACGCTCTTCCCAGAGCGGTCGATGGTTCCGGTCTGGGTCCATGAGATTTCACTCGCGCCGAGTTTGTAGGTGCAATTGGCAACAAACCGATTTCCAGTCTGCTGGATGGTCACGATGTGCGGTGTCGCGCCGCTTTCCTCGTGCCAGGTGCCTCCGATCGATGGGTAACCGTCGTAGGTCTTGGGCCACAAGGGAGACGAGGGCCCGGCTGTGGTACCGGCACCCGGAGCCCGGGCGAGGCGCAGCTTCTCTTCGAGTTGGCGCTCGTAATCCGAAACGTCGGGGTTGCCGGGCTGTAGATCACGCACCTGTCCGCACTGGACGATCGCGTCCTCGAATCGTTCGATGCGCCCGGGGATCGGGTCCTGGTCGACGGCCCAGCGGATGGCGGCGAGGTGGTCGTCGAGCCGCTTCTTCTTCTCGCGAGCTTCGCGCAGGACCTTCTCGGCATCATGCGGGGTCGAGTCCGTGTTGACGTTCCACAGATTGCCGGTCTGTTTGAGGCCCTCGGTTATGTCGTCGATGCAGCCCTGGTAGTCGTAGGCGTGGAGCTTGGCCTCGCCGGATTCGAAAAGGCGCCGTGCAGCTTCCTTCTTCTGATATATCGTCCGGCAATATGCTTCCGAATTGGCCAGCGTCTCGAGCTGGCTTGGAAGCAGATGCAATGACTGTCGCGCCTGTTCGGCCAGATCCAGGCATTCCTTGAAATCCCTGCGCTCTGAGGCCAGGCGGACCTCGCCCAAGGCGCGATTGGTGCGTGCCTGCCAGGCGGTCCACTCGTCGCCGAGGGTTTTCTGCATTCTCTGTACGGGCGGGTAATAGGCGTACTCGTTGATCAGTGCATGGAGCGTGTTCTGGGCCGCCACGAACTCGGCCTCGCCGATGAGGCCCTCGATCTCGAGGAGCTCGCGATGCACGTGGGCCTTGGTTCTCTGCATCTCTTCGATGAAGTCAACGACCTTCCGGTTGCCCGGGTTCTCGCTCAGCGCGGCCTCTGCGTTGGCGATGGCCTCGTCAAGCTTGCCAAGGCGCGCGTTCTCCTTCGCCTGCTGCATCTCGCTGTCGATGCGGGCCTTCTTTCCCCGGTACTCGTCGAGGGTGCGCTTGATCGCGGGGTCGTTGGGTGCGACTGCAGCCGCACCGGCCAGGATCGTGACCGCATGGTCGATGTCGCCTTGCTGCCAAGAGGTGGTCGCCGCGTCGAGTGTATCCATGCCCCCCTGAGTGATAGGGCTTGCCAACTGGTCCTGGGAGATTGTCACCGGGATCTGACCGGTTCCCGTACCGAGGAGGAGCCCTTTGGAATCCTCGACTTCGACCCGGACGGTATAGTTCCCGGTGCGACTCGCCTGTGCGCGCGTCTCCTGGCTACTCGGACTCGAAAGGGTGCACCCCTCCGGACTCACCGTCCAGCTGTAGCGTGCGGGTGGGTTGGCGGGCGCCGGGCTGATGTCGGCCTTGATGAACACGTCCTGGAAGACGGCGATGGCATTGTCGACCTCGACGAGACCGCCGTCCTTCCAGATCCGTGGTTTGGGTCCCTGGAGCTTCGGCTCACTGACGGTCACCTGATACGGCTTGGCGGTGATCGTGAGCGCCGCCTCACCCAGATCGTCACCACCATCGACTGCCTTTCCGTGGGCCGTGACGGTGATCGGTTGGGTGTCCTTCGGTTTGAAGGTGTACTCGCGGTCGTTCGCGAGCGGGCCGGCGTTGAGGGCATGGCCGTCGAGTTCCCACCAGAAGCTCGCGAGCTCCTCGGAGATCTCCGGGTTGCTTTCCACGGTGATCGCGACCGTTTCCCCGACGAGGGGCTGGGCCGGCTCAGCTCGGAGCGCGAGCTGTGGCGCGGTGACCTCGACCTCGAGCTGGTTCGACTCGCCGATCGTGACCCGCTGTCCAGACTCCTCACGAAAGACCTCCACCCAGACCTTGAATCGCCCCGGCTGGGGGAAGAGGGCGGAGGTCGTCGTCGAGTTCTCGAACGGCGTGAACTGCACTTCGGGGTGTGGCTGCCACAGCAGGATGAGACCCGCGGCGCCGCCCTCGAGGGTGGCCTCGAAACCGGCAGGTGCGCCGAAAGGTACCGGTCCGGATGCGGGACTGGTCTGCCGGATCTCAACCGAGACAGCCTCGACCTTGATCGTGATCTGGGCTGTGGCTTGTTGATCTTTGGCGTCGGTGACGGTGACGGAAAGCGCGTGGTCGCCGGCCTCCCTCGAGGCAAAACTCACCGAGGAGCCTGAGCCTGCGTGGTCGCCAGTCCAGATGTAGCTGTAGGGGGGAGTGCCTCCTTTGACCGCGGTCTGGACGGTCAATCGTCTGACCGAGGAAGCCGGGGCCGTCGGGCGAGGCCGTCAGACTCACCTCAAGCATGTCGGAGCCGTCCAGCTTGGGCCCGGTGTAGGGGATCGTCGTGACCGAACCGCTCTGGACCAGCGTCAGGCTTGAGAGGATCGATTTGGCCTCATTCTGCGCTGCCCTCGCTTGAGACTCGAGGAAGGGACGGTGCGAATTGTCGAAACAGCCGCCGCCCGTGATGTTGTACTTCAGCTCGACGGCATCGTCCCCCTTGATCAGCCACCCGCGGCCGAAGGCCTCGACGGAGGATCCGCGATATCCCTCCATGGAACCGTGTCCGCCTTTGAACCTGACCTTGGTGTGGATGATCTGCCCCTTGAAGGCGCCCAACGCGATGGCGTTGACCTCGGACTCCCTGTTCCAACGCTTGTTCTCCGCGACTTCGTCCTCGACCTTCTTGGCGATTTCCGCCTCGGATCTCGCGGCGAAGGACGGATTGATGGTGGCCCAGATCTCGCCATTGACGTAGCCGTCCCACTGGCAGTGACCTTCGGTCTTGCTTCTCCTGGCCTCCGCCCGTTTGGCGTAATAGCCCCGGTCCCATCCGTTGTCGTAGTTGCCGCCTTCCCAGATGTCGGGCGCGGTCCCGGCAAAGCTCAGCTTTCTGGTGTCGATCGTCACGGTTCCCGCCGCCGCGCCGGTTCCGGCTCCGGTGTCGTCCTGCGGCCGCGTCGCCGCCGTCGTCGCTCCGACGGATCATCTTGGGTTCGTCCGCGCCTCTGGTGCCGGTGATCCGGTTCATCGCCGTCTTCGTCGTCACAGACCTGCGGCGGTTCCTCGGCCGGCAGATCCGGGTCCTTCGGGCACGACATTGGCGGTGTCCGAAGCCAGGACGGTCATCCTCGCGAAGACGAGGTCATCGACGAGGTGAACGGTGATTGTGCCGGGACCGTTGACCAATACCTCGATCTCGGGGCCAGCCGGTTTTGGAGAGGACACGGCGCCCTCGAAACGCCAGAACCAGAAATACTCCTTGGGCGGGTCGCCCCGCGAGACTCGGGCCCGTGCCTTGATGACGGTGCCCTTGTCGGGCACCCAGGGAACGAGCTCGAGCTCGACCTCGAGGGTGTTCTCGGTGCACTTTCTCAGCATGTTGGGCGCGGTGATCGTCGTTTCTGCTCGTACTCGCTCATCGCCCTGGGGAGGTGGGTCAGCTCGAACTGCTTGGCCATGTCGGCGTACTGGCCCGCTTCGTCGGCCGCGAGCTTGTAGGTGACGCCGGTGATGAAATGGGTGAAGGCCGCGATGAAGCCGTCGTCCTCGAAGGGTGAGGCGTCGGGATTTTCGGCGAATTTCTTCTGGACTGCGGTGTAGGCGGCGAGACCCTCCTCGAAGCTCTCCTCCCACACCGAGACCTGGCCCGAGAGCGAGTTGTAGTACTCGCCGTAGTGTTCGGCCAGCCGCATTTTGTAGGCGGCGCTCGCGAGCAGCACGAAGACCTCTCGGTGACACTCGTTGCTCTTGTCGTATTGAGTCGTCTTTGTCTCGAGGCTTGCGAGCATGGCGTCGATGTGTTGTATGACACCTCGCTGGCTGTTCTGGAGGCGGATCAGGAGGGTCTCGACGAGAGGCTTGTCGAGCTCGGGGAAGCCGGTGAGCTGCCAGGCGCCCGGGAACTCGGGCACCTCGTCGAGGATCGCGCGGATCTCGTGATTTTGGGCAACATGGCGCGGTAGGAGCGCAGGTAGCGCTCGTAGATGCGGATCTTCGAGAGCGCCAGGCTCTCCTGCTCCCACGAGTTCTTGGCCACTCTGAGGTAGGCCTCGACGCTCTGGTCGGCGTGACGCACGAGGCTCGTCACGCCGATCTCGCGTTCGAGCTTTCGCAGCTCCCCGCGCAGTTGCTTCACTTCATCTTCGTAGTCTTCCGCGGCTCGCCGTTCGTCCTCCGCCCACTGCTTGAGGTGGGCGATCGTCTGCGTGAGAAGCGCCGTTCGTTGCTTGTTGTAGGGCTAGAAGAATTGCAATGCCGCGGCGTGCCACCCGGAATGTTGCCGAGATTTTAGTGGCCGGCATTCTCGTCCACTCCAGATCCGGTCGTCGAAATCGGGGAAGATCAGCTTGAGTGCCCGCCGGAGATTGGCGATGTCCGGGTAGCTGCGGGAAAACGTACTTCTCGGCGTAGAGCCGGATCGACCCGTTGATGGTGACCGCCGAGCCGAAGTTCCTCCTGAGCACGTCGGTGATGTAGTCGGAAATAGGGGAGGGTGCAGGTGGGAGCACCCGGGCCTCGTTGAAATTCCTCGAACCACCCGCTCAGGAGGCCATCGGCGCGCGGGGAGAGGTACGGGACCATTCCCTTTTCGGTGAGCAGGTAGTCGTAGGTGATGTCGTGCCGTACGTTGGCTCGGTCCCACAGGCCCTCGAGCTTGTAGGGCTTCTTCTCTGTCCAGATCCCGGACTCGATCCAGGCCTGCACCAGGTCCTGGGCCCGGCTCGCGTCGTAAACGCCTTCGGCAGCCGGCAGGCCCGCCATGAGGATGCTCGTGACCAGGGCAGGGATCTGCCCACCTGGAATCACGCCCATCCATGCGATCGAGATGTAGACCCCGGCCTCGAGCACCTTTCGCTTTTGCTTGTATTCGTCTTCCTCGAACCAGGCCTCGTTCAATACGAGTGCGCCCTCGACCAGCTCGCCGACGAAGGGCAGTACTTTGGCCCACGCCGTCCGAAGAGCCAGCAGTTGTCCTGCGCGGAGAGAGTTTCTGGTTGAAGAGGATGTCGTAGGTCTGGTAGTAGCCCGAGGCGACGCGAAAGAAGACGTCGATGGACCCGAGATCGCCCGCCTCGCCGAACTGGGTGTACTCGGGGTTCAAGAGGATGAGGCGGATTCTCTGGCGGAAATCGAGCTTGGTCAGGCCGATCTTGGCCAATCTTGCCGTCGATGCCCCCGGCCAGCCGTGCCAGCTCGAGGTCTTGCAGCTGGAGGCGGCGGCGCATCTCTGACATGTCGATCTGTCTCTGCGTCATTCCAGCCCCGCTTCTTGAGCTCGGAGGGGGCGTGTTGGCGAGTTCGTCCATGGAACTCCAGCAGGCGCCGGCTGCTGCCCGGTCAAGATGGCGTCCGGACGTGTCCTGCTTCCACTCGGCGAGAAGCGCCTCCACGTACTCGGGACCGACCTCCCCTTCCATCGCCATGGTCATGGACATCAAGATCATTTCTGCTCGGGCCCGCTTGACCTTTTTGTGACGTCCGTCGGGCATTTGATCCTTTCTGCGTGAACTGGACCCTGGCCTCGATGTACTCTTGCTAGGTGATCTATCATGTCCCGGAGCACCTCGAGGACGCGGTAGGTGATCCTTCCCGCCTTCGTCGGCGAGCAGCCCCATCTGTTGTCTGAGGTAGGTAAAGACAGCCCGGGCGGCGTCATCCGTTCCGAGGCCTTCTTCCAATGCCTTCATCAAGTGTTTTCGGATTTCATCCGGCGCGTCACTGAGTGCGGCGAGCCCGTTGGCGAGATCGTTGAGCTCGTAATCGGAGTTCTGGTTGGTGATCACCCTTTCGACATCATCGATCGCTCCGCCGGCGGCGATCGACCTGCCTGAGCTCTTCGGTGATGTTGACGGCATCCTCAACGAGTTGGTCGCGGACCGTTTGTAGAGGAAATCCTGCACGCGCTCGCGCACCTGTTCTTCGGTCAGGCCGAAATTGGCGAGGATCTTCGACGCGTCTTCAGGGTTCCAGGCGATCAGCATCGCCGCGAAGATGGCCTCGATGTTTACCCCTTCCATTTTCACCAGGGTGGCGAGATTGATGTCCCCGGCAATCCGGTCGACATATTGGCCGGTCTCCACGAGCCCGCCGTCCTCGTGTTTGAACAACAGCGCCAGGTCGGAGGCCGATTCACTGGAAGAAGGTCGGTGTCCACACGACCCCTCACACGCGCGTATCCGAGACGCTCGACCATCTCTCCGGGATGGCGTCTATCCCTCCCGGCATGAATACAGCGTTCTGTTGTCTCGGGATCGAAGCCGAAGAGCCGAACCTTGTCGGGTTGTTGAGGTAATTGTCGACCCACCACTGCTGTCCGTCGGCCCCCCGGTAATAATCGGGGCCCGTGTGACATCGAGCTGGGCCTGGATATTTTTGTGCATTTTCTCCCGGAGCATCTCGGCGAGATGTTCCTCGAACAGCCGGGCGTCGGCTCCGCCGCGAGCTGCGCTCGGGCCCAACTCTCTGAGCTCTTCGAGGTCCGCGTAGCCGAAGTCGGGGAGATCCGATGACGACGATCGACATCGATCAGCTGAAAGGCTGCGCGGAACGCGGCGAAAGTGGTTCCGCCAACGGTGGTCAGAATGCCGCGGTGTCTGCTGGCCCTCGGTGATGAGCTCGGCGGAGACTCCTCGTAGGCCTCAGCGAGAACATCTCTTGGCTTTTTTTCGTCTTGGTCCGATATAGAGGAAGTCGAATCGCGCCCGGACCCCACGAGCCCGTCGGCAGGAAATTCCCGAATGGTTCACTCATCTTCCAACGCCGCGAGCTGCTGCTGCTCGCGCCGCCATGTTGACTCTGACCTGATCGATATCCGTGAGGAGGTCGGGGTCGATGCCTCCTGATCGCGTCCTGGATACCACTTGAGATCCTGGGTCAGCAGAAGCAGGTCCGCGTTGGTGTAGCGCGAGCCGTTATTGATGGCGTCGAGAATGAACTGGTCGAGGCGCTGGCTGTTGCGCTTCGTTGTTGCCGCGGCGGCAACGAGGGCCAGGAGGACGAGGAGCCCCGCAGTATCGAGAGTGCTGATTGCCGGATTCGGCTTGCGGTCATTCGAACCCCCTTCGACTCGTTGGGCGAGGTGCGTGCGCAGATCTCCCTAGATGCTGGAATATCTGTCTGGAAATCGACCAATTCGGAGATTTCATCTCATGATGAGAACACTGGACAAACACTCTATCCAGGATATCGCAGATGCGACTGCTGAGGACACTCGCGATACGCATCTCGAAGCCCGGATTCCTGAAGCGTTTCGCGTCTTTCTTGATTCGGTGGCAGATCGGTGTTAGGGTTACGATATTGAATCTCAAGCGCGAAAACAAAGGGCAGGTCCGGTGGTGGTCACCGGGCTTCGCAAGACCGAGTCCGGATCTGTTGGAGCGCTCGAGGCAATCAAGGGGGATGAGAATGAAACGACTGATGATTTTGGCAGGACTGTTGATGATCGCCGCTGCGCCGCTCGCGACCGCACAGGAGGCGGGCCCGATCTCCTGGCTGTCGTTTGAAACGACGAAGTCCGGGAAGAGCCGGGAACTGATTGGCGCCACGGTCAAAGAAGACGGCCCGATGTATGACGGTCTGCTCGCAGACGGAACGCTGTTGTCGTGGGGGATCATGATTCCAATTACCCACACGCCTCATGACCAGATGAATTACATGCTGTGGGCGACGATGTCCGATTGGAGCAAGGTGAGCGATCTCGAGGCGGGTTTCTCGAAGCTCTTTGCAACCCGCACTCCGGAACAGATGGCCGAGCTCAACAAGAGCTACAACGCGTCGGTCGAAGAGGACTCTCACCACGACTGGATCATCCGCCACCAGATCTACAAGCAGGGCTCGGGCGATCAGGTTCCGAAGTATTTCCGCATCGGCTATTACAAGGCCACGCCCGGCAATTTCGACAAGGTCACCACGTTTTACAAGAAACACCTCGAGCCGGTCTACGACAAGCTCCTCGCCGATGGGACGATCACCGGCTACGGTCTCTCCACCCAGGAGATCCACGGTGTCGGTGACTGGACCCACACCGGTTGGTACACGATGGCGAACCTTGGATCCATCGACAAAGTGCAAGCTGCAGTTGATGCCGCTTTCACCGAAGAAATGGCGGCCGAGATCGGTCCGATGTTCGATCCCTCGGCGCACTGGGACCAGGTCATGCTCATCGTTCACCTTGGTGGCATGACACCGGAGATGTAGTCCTGGCCCTGAATGAGAACAGGATTTACCGTGGGGCACGATGATTCGTGCCCCTTTTCTTCGCTGACAATAGACACCCGCCGACCAATATATTCCTGGGCTGCATTGCCGCACCTCACCGAGACAAAAAATCGCGCAGAGAGCAGAGAGAATCGAAGCCCTTGGAATATTCGGCCGGGACGAAACGCTATCCATGCATCTAGAACAGTACCGCGTAATCGCGGAAGGGAGTTTCGAATGAAGAGAGTGTTTTTCGCTGTTGTTGTGATCGCATTAATGGCCTCGGTTCCGGCATTTGCCCACTGCGGCAAGTGTGGTGCGGGAGAGGCGCATGACCATGTTGCCGAGGCCTCGGCTTCGGATATTGTCGGAGTGGCATCTTCCGCCGGGAGCTTTAATACCCTGCTTGCCGCGGCCAAGGCGGCCGGCCTCGTGGAGACCCTGCAGTCCGAAGGTCCATTTACGGTCTTTGCTCCGACCGACGAGGCTTTCGCCAAGTTGCCGGCCGGTACAGTTGATGATCTGCTTGCAAATCCTGAGATGCTGAAGAAGATCTTGTTGTACCACGTTGTGCCCGGCAAAGTGACTGCAGAACAGGTTGTCGGTCTTTCCAGCGCGACAACTGCCAAGGTTCGGACATCGCGATTGCCGTCAAAGGCGGTACGGTGATGATCAACAATGCCAAGGTCACGAAGGCCGATGTGATGGCGTCCAACGGCGTCATCCATGTGATCGATACCGTGATTGTTCCGTCTGCCTAGGCGCGGAGAGTTTACATCTTCGAAAACGGTCCGCCCAAGAGCGGACCGTTTTTTTTCTGATGCATCATGAGTGTCGTGACTTCAATTCCTGGAGCGGTCAAGGTCGGATACGGCGCCGGTGAATTCGGCATTGCTGCGGCCGAGTTCTTCATTCGTGTTTATCTCCTCAAACTCTATGTCGAGGACGTCGGGCTTTCGGCATCGGCGGCGGGTCTTGTGCTCGCGTTGGCGGTGCTTTGGGACGCGATCACTGATCCGTTGATGGGAGAGATCTCCGATCATACCCGCTCGAGTTACGGTCGACGACGGCCGTGGATCGGCCTTGGCGCAGTTTTGACAGCGGTGACCTTCCTCGTCCTCTTCGCGCCGCCCTCTGCCGGTAGTCAGATGTGGAAGAGTGTTTACCTGCTGTTGTCGTACCTGGCCTTCAACACCGCTCTGACAATCATCGCTGTCCCGCATGCCGCTCTTGGCGGCGAGTTGAGCTCCGATCCGGGGACCCGCAATGAGATTTTTGGCTGGCGGTTTCTTTTCGCGAACCTGGGTCTCGTGTTCGGCATCGTCGTACCGGTCGCACTCGCGGGAGGTGCCGACGTCACGTCGGGCGTCAAATGGTTGGCGCTGTCGATCGCGCTCTCCGGTTCAATGGCGGTGATCGCGACCCGAGGCCGGGATTTTGCTGACCCAAGTGGCGACGGGTTTTCAACGCGGTCTTTCGTTGATTCGATCGCCGCGGTTGCCAGATTCCGGCCGTTTCGGCCTCTGGTGCTGGCGTATCTGATCGGTTCGATCGGTCTGACCGTGAACGGTTCGCTGGCTCTCTTCTATTACGAACACCGGTTGTTGCTGAGCGAGAGTGAGGTGTTTCTCTGGATCCTGCTGCCGTTCGCCCTTGTCATCGCATTGTCGATCGGAGCTTGGGTATTGCTCGCCCGGCGATTCGGTCGCAGACGGGTTGCCTTCACAGGTGTTTTCCTGCTCGGCGCCGGGACAGCTGTGGTCTATCCGCTGTTTCCCGCCGGAGAACTCTTGGGACCGGTCGTGTGGGGGCTGGTGGGTGGTTTTTTGGTGGGTTCGGTTTTTCTATTCGACGCCACAGTGGCCGATGTGGTGGACTGGGACGAGGCGGTCACCGGCGTCCACCGAGAGGGGGTCTATTTTGGCGTCTGGCGGATGGCCTCGAAGACCGCGCGGGCGCTCGGACTGGCGCTCACCGGACTGTTCCTTGACCTTGCGGGTTTTGTTCCCGGATCAGCGGTCCAGACTGACGCTGCACGATTCGGAATCGCGACAGCCTTCGGCCCCGGTGTTGGCCTGCTCTTCATGGCCGGCGCGCTGATTTGGCTGTGTGTCCCGCTCGATGGGACTGTTCGCGGGCGAATCGGAGCGATCCTCGCTTGGAGGCGGACGCCGCGCTAGTGCGCGCGATTCACGCATCATCCATGTCGCCCGCGTGGACGGACAAAGAAACAATCGTCCGAGGTCTCGTGTTGACAAATCATGAGACTCGGCACGAGATTATTTTGGAGGAGAAGGTATGGAATTCATCAAGATGTTCACGGTTCCCAGACAATCGACGGCTTCAGACCTGTCGCTGCTGCTGATCCGCTGTGTGGGTGGACTGGCATTCATGCTCCACGGCTGGGGGAAAATTCAGAACCCCTTCGGTTGGATGGGGCCTGACGCGTTTGCACCAGGTGTTTTCCAGGCGTTGGCTGCCGTTTCAGAGTTCGGAGGTGGATTGGCGTGGATTATTGGACTCCTGACCCCGCTTGCGTCGGCGGGGATCGCATCCACGATGCTGGTCGCCTTCTACCTTCACGCCTTCATGCGGGGTGATCCGTTCGTCGCTTCGGGAGGAGGTGCGTCATTTGAGCTCGCGGCACTCTACTTCTGTGTGGCCGTGCTCTTGATTGCTGTAGGACCGGGCCGCATTTCTCTCGATTCCAAGATCTTTGGTTGGCGTGATGGCCATTAGGCAACATCTACCGAAGAGACGTTCGCTCGCCGGCAGCCAGACCTCCGGTGTTTTCACGGTTCATCCGAAACCTTGATGATGAGCTTGCCGTCGTGCGAGCCGTCGAAGAGGCGGTTGATGTTGCGAGGCGCTGTCTCGAGGCCGTCGTAGACATCGACCCGGTACTTGAGCCGGCCCTCGGCGTACCACTCGCCGAGTTTTTCGATGGCCTCGGCGGTGCGGTCCATGTAGTCGATGACGATGAAACCCTCGACCCGGGCCCTTCGGATCAGGACCATTGGGAAAGCTGATGGGCCGGGCACCCGCTCGGAGTCGTTATAGCCGGAGATCAGCCCACAAATGACGATCCGGGCGTAATTATTGATCCAACCGAGTTCGGCATCGAGGATCTCGCCGCCGACGTTCTCGAAGATCACGTCGATCCCGTCTGGACAGTGTTTATGGAGCTTGCGAACCACGTTTTCAGTCTTGTAGTTGACCGCAGCGTCGAAGCCCAGATCCTCGGTGAGCCAGGTGCATTTGTCATCCGTACCCGCGATGCCGACAACGCGGCAGCCGAGGATCTTGCCGATCTGGCCGACGATGGAACCCACTGCGCCGGCGGCCCCGGACACGACGAGAGTTTCGCCCGCCTTTGGTTTGCCGATATCGAGGAGACCGAAATACGCGGTCAGACCAACCATCCCGAAGAGACCGAGAAAGGCTGTCAGCGGCAGTTGTCCCGGGTCGATAATTCGTTGGTCGCTGCCATCCGAGATCGCGTAGTCCTGCCATCCGATGGTCCCGGAAACGATGTCGCCGACCGAGAAAGCACTGTTCCGCGATTCTTCGACAACGCCGATCGTGAGCCCGCGCATGACGTCGCCGATCTCCACCGGTTCCACGTACGAAGGCCCCTTGTTGACCCATCCGCGGTTGGCGGGGTCCAGTGACAGATAGATATTGCGCGCCAGGATCTCACCGTCTTCGAGCGGTCGGACCGGCTCTTCCAGCCATTCGAAATCGGAATCCTCGATCAGGCCCTCGGGCCTCGCGGCCAGGCGCCACTGTCGGTTGATGCGATCGGTCATCATGTTTCCTCCATTTGATTCGCAGCAGACAGTGTACTGCGCCAATCGCGATAGAATTCATCCCATGAAGCAGGAAAGCGCCCCGACGGCGGTAAAGGCGGTGTTGAGTTCTGCGGTGCCGTATGTAGTTCTGTCTTTGTTGATCGGCTGCGCCCTGGGTGCGGCAGTGCTGGCCGCCAACTGGGAGACTGTGGGCTGGGCAGGCGCGCCGGAACTGATCAGTTCCATGTTCTGGGTGAGCTTTGTCTTCAACGGTCTGCTCATGATTCCCGTTGTGCTGGCCTGGCTGGCGTTGGTCAAGCTCAACCTCATCGCATTTCGAGGACGATGGACCACGTTCTCGTGGGCGGCGCTGATTGCCCTGAACCTGGTGTGGATTCTGTGGAACCGGTTGGCCATGACGCACCAGTTGCTCTCGGTGAGGCCGTTCATCACCCTTGCCGGGATCAGCCAGTTGGTGGTCCTTGTCGCCGTATTCGTTGCGATCGTGGCAGCGCCCCTGTTCTGGAGAAGGGGCCGACGAACGACGGGTGCCATCGGAGTTTCCGCTGCATTGCTTTCCGTCGTCGGGCTCCTGGGGTGGAACGGATGGGAAGAGCGGCGGGTCCGTTCATACTCCCTCGAGCGCATCGCTGCCGCGGCCTCAACCGGGTTCCACGGAGATTTCGGTGAAACGGTAACGCAAGGCGACGGTAAGGTCATCCTGCTCGCGATCGACGGTCTCTCGTGGAACGTGCTGGTGCCGTTGATGGAGGCTGGTGCCCTGCCAGCGATTTCATCTCTCGTTCATAGCGGTGCCTACGGGTATCTGGACAACGGCGATGACTCGTTGTCTCCGATCGTCTGGACGTCGATCTTCAGTGGACGGTCGGCGGACCACCACGGCATCAGTGGATACCGCAAGATGGTCTTCCCGAGATCAGGGCGGTCGGCGATGAACCTGCTGTTGATGCAACCGACGATCGACACGTTCTACGGCCTTTCCCACCTCGTGCAGCGTCTTCCTTCGCCAGGGTTTTGGCGGTTGTCGCACGCCAGCGCCTACGATCGCCGTGCTCCGATGTTGTGGGACATCGTCTCGGTCTTCGACCGCAAGGTGGTCGTCGTGAATCCGCTGGTCAACCTTCCGGTGAAGCCGGTCAACGGGGCGATGATTGATTTCAAGAAGCCCCTGGATCCGGGGATCGCGACCGCGTATCCGCGAGCGCTGCAGGAGAAGTGGGCAATCGATCCGATGCCCCTCGCGACGGGAGGAACCGACGAATCCTACGATCTCCTGCTCGAGCGATTGGAGCCCGGGTTGGAGATCACCTTCCAGCTGGCGGCCGATTTCGATCCCGAGCTACTGGTCTACTACACGCGGTTTGCCGATACGGTCTCACACATGAATTGGGATTTCTGGGCGCGAGAAAAGGTGCTGCTCACGGACCTACCCATCGGAATGACGGACGCGCAGTGGGAATCTCTGGTCCGGAATCGGATCGACGACAGGCTGTTTCGCTCGTACATTCAAACTGACTCGATCATCAGGCGATGTGTTGACACCTTTCCCGCCGCGACTGTCGTGATCGCGTCCGACCACGGTTGGACCTTTTCGGGGTATGAACACTTCGGCTCGCCGGATGGTGTTCTCATCGTCTCGGGGCCGTTGGTGCACGAAGCTCGCGGCTTGCACGGAACCTCGATCCTCGATGTGACGCCGACTGTATTGGAGGCCCTGGCCATCCCCCTTTCTCGAGAGCTCGAGGGCGAGGCTCTGAGCGACATATGGCGCGAGCGCCCCGCTCGGAGCATGGTCGACCGCTATCCCGTCGGAGCAGACTCCGGGGATGGTGATGTGGATGTCCAGTTGAGCGCGGAGGAAGAGGAGCGACTCCGGGCGCTCGGCTACATCGATTGACCGGCTCTATTTTCCGATGAACTTCAACAGGTGCCGGCGGAACTGGTTGACCAGACCGGCCGGTGAGATGAGGGCTCCTGTTTCGTCCCGCAGCTCTTCCCCTTCGAGCTGTCGTGTCGCCATCTTCTCGGCCAGGTGGTCGGCCATTTCGGTGTGGTCTTCGAGCAGCGGACGCAAGGTTTCTTCGTTGATCTCGACAACTTCGACCGGCCCGCCCAAGGCCCGCACCGTCGCGGTCCTGGGGCTGCCGGAAAGGAAGGCGGTCTCGCCGAAGAAATCCCCCGGTTCGAGCGTGGAGATCTCGCGGCCATGCTGCTCGACAACGGCCCGGCCGGCGGCCATCAGGAAGAGAGCAGTGGATTCTTCGCCAGCTCGTACGACGGACTCGGTCGGGGCGAATCGATGCAGCCGGGAGGTTTCGGCCAGCGTATCCAGCGCCGCATCGGATATATCGGAAAACAGTTCGCAGGTGGCGAGCGCGCTGCGGCGGCGTTCGGTAGTGTCCAGGGGTTGCTGGGGACGAGGCCGGTGCAAGGTGCGCTGGGGGAACGGAATCTCCATGCCGGCCCGGGCCAGCGATGCGTGGGCGCGGGTCAGGAATTCGTCGGTCAGATCGTCTCGGCGCCACGGAGTCCGGGTCCATAAGCGGCATTCGTATACGACCGCGCTGTCGGCGAACTCGGACGTCAGAATCCTTGGCGCCGGGTCGGCAAATACGCCCGGGATGTCGAGGGCTACGCGGCGGAACACCTCTTTTACTGCGTCGGGAGGCACTCCGTAGGCCACTCCGAGCCGCACGGGTACTGCCACCGGCTCGATGCCAGAACCAAGGATGGTAACGCGCGCTGCGGCCACGTCCGAGTTCGGAATCAAGACCCGTTCACCGAGCCGAGTCCGCACGATGAGGGACCGCCAACCGGTCTGTTCGACGAGGCCAACCTCGCCGTCCATTTCGACCCAGGTTCCGATCGTCACCCGCTGTTCCCATACCAGGGCGAGCCCGGCCAGTAGATTGCCGAGTGTCTGTTGGATCGCGAGGCCGACCACCACCGTAATGACCGCCGAGGTTGCGACCAGGCCGGTGACCTCCACGTTCATGCTTCGCAGGATGATCGTGCCGAGGCTCAGGTAGACGAGGAGCGCCACGACCTCGCGCATGAGACGTGGCGGTCGGACTCCCATGCGGCGCACCAGCACGAGATCGAAGATCACCATCAGGGCGCCACGCGCGATCACAAAGGCAAGCGCCAGCACCAGTGCGACGGAGGTCCATCTCGTCAGGTCGTCGTCCAACACGACATTCTTGGATATGAAGTTGGCGAATGCCGCAGCCGCCGTCAAGAGCAGCGGCAGGGTCAGAGGACGGAGGCGGCGCAGCGGTTCCGCACGGAGCGCGAGAGCGACTGCCAAGGAGCAGAAGGCGAGTATGGCGTTCAACATGTCAAGACTCCTCCGAGCCGCCGGCATCCCTCGTCGATGGCTTCGTCGTTGGCGAAGGTGAAGCACAACCTTGCGAAGCGCGCACCAGTGAGGACCGTCCCAACTTGTTCGTCTGTGTCAGGGTAGAAGGCTCCGCCTGGAACGAACGCGACCTTGGCTTCCACCGCCCGGTCGAAGAGCGCCCGGCTGTCACCCGAGGCGAGCTCGAGCCAGAAGAAAAACCCGCCTTGGGGTTGCTGCCAGGAGGCCGCACCGGGAGTCAGATGTCGTGTCAGCGCGGTCTGCATGGCGCTGCTCTTGCGGGCATAGGTGTCGATGATGTGCTGGAGGTGCTCCTCGAGCAGACCCCGGGTGCAGTACTCGGCGACCAGGGCCTGGGTGACGGTCGAGGTGCAGAGGTCTTCGCCCTGGCGCATGAGCACCATGGAGCGGATGAGATCGGGGGCGGCGACGGTCCACGCCACTCTGACGCCGGGCGCCAGGACCTTTGAAAAGGACGACGCATAGATGATGTTCGGGGCGTCGCCTGCCAGCTCCTTGAGGTTCGGCAATCCCTCGCCGGAAAAACGAAGCCGGCCATAGGGATCGTCTTCGAAGACCGGTACCCCGAGTTCCGCCGATATCTGGACCAGCCGGCGACGGCGCTCGAGGCTCATGCAGGCCCCGGAAGGGTTGGAAAAATCCGGCACCGTGTAGATCATCTTCGGCAGTCTGCCGCTCGCTGCCTGTGCGCGCTCGATCACCCCGGGGAGTTCTTCGACCACCATCCCATCCGCGTCGGTGGGAATTGTCGCGAATCGGGCTCCGGCGTTTCGAAGACAGTGGAGCGTTCCGGGGTAGGTAGGCGCTTCCACCACAACCACGTCGCCCGGGTCGAGGAGGGCGCGGGCGATGAGGTCCACCGCCTGCTGTGAGCCGGATGTGACCAGCAACTCGCCGGCCTGGGGACGGTATCCGAGACGCACGGCCATCATGTCGAGAATGGCGTCGCGCAGGGGCGGGTATCCTTCAGACGCTCCGTACTGAAGCACCGTTCGTCCGTCCCGCTCGAGGACGTCAGCGCAGGAGGCGAAGCCCTCTACCGGGAACGTGTCCGGGTCGGGAAGCCCGCCTGCGAAAGAGATCATCCCGGGTTGTTGGATGACCCGGAAGAGTTCCCGGATCGGTGACGGCTGCATCTTTTCGGCCAACGCAGAAAAGCGAAAGAATGAGTCCAAGCCAACCTCCGTATTGCCGGGAATTGTACTCCTCTTCGTGCCCGTGCCCGTGCCCGTGCCCGTGCCCGAACCGTACCCGTGCCCGACGTCCAGCGGCAGCGTCGGCGTTCTGCGTCAGGTTCAGGAGACTGCGGACAGCAGCGGCGATCCGCGGCAGCGCTCCGCGGCAGCGAACAGTATCTGCGACGGAATGGTCACCTCCGGGTCGTTCAGAACATACGCGTAGCCGCTGAGGAATCCGATGTCAAGGGCAAGCAGGGTGCGGGGCACCCTTGACATCGGATTCCTCACCGGCTTGTGAAGGGCGGTATGAACGACCCGGAGGTGACCATGTCCAACGCCGTCGCAGAAACCAAACTCGTTGCCCACGAGAAGGCCCTCGAAGCAGCGGGCGTCGCCATTGCACTCGTTGTGAGGGTGCCTGCACCGCTGAAGTCGATAGCCGAACAGGTGATCCGCTCGGCATCCTCGGTGCCTGCCAACCTGGCGGAAGGCCACGGCCGTACCGGAAGAGTTCGGATGAATTACTGGAGAATTGCGTATGCCTCGGCGAAGGAAGTCGACAGCCATCTGAGGCTGCTCGCCTACTCTGGAGCGATCAACCGCTCTCGAACCAACGATGCCTTGGAGGCATTCGATCAGGTGCGTGCGATGACCTGGCGGTTGCTTAACCCAAATCCCTGAATTGCTGACATCCGCACCGGTCGTCTGAAAGCTGTCGCTGGCGGCTGCACCTGCCGCTGCCTTCGGCCGCGGTCGCTGTTCTCTGCCGCTGTCGCCCCAATACAGGTGGAAAACCGTCTCACCTCATGGAACTCCGGATGAGCCGAAGGTTTGAAGATTAGAACGGCCCACCCAACCACCCACTCCTGATACTTAACGTTCCAACGTTCCAACGTTCCAACGTTCCAACGTTTAACGTTTTGTCATTCCTCCTCTTGGAACGCCCGGTAGGCGTCCGCAAGATCCGCCGCGACCGCTTCGGCAATCCGCTGGCCGGCTTCGACCGAGGCGAGGTTGGGATGAGAGCCGAGCCGGCCTTCGGGGTAGCGGCGTCTGAAATCGGCGGGACCGAAAATTCGAGTTGTCGGTGGCGGTTCGTCCGCCATCTCGGCGGTCCTGAGGTACTCCGGATAAGCGGCGGCAGCCACCGAGACCTCGGAAGCTGTGGCGTGGTCGCCGTCCTTGTCTCCAAAGAGCTCCTCGCTCAGCGCCTGGGCGGACGCCATGTCCCACCATTGCGCGCACAGGCAGCGCAGATCGTCGCCGCCATCGACGAGCTTCGGCGCTTTGGCGTAGACCTCGAAAAAGCCGGTGTCAATCGACGACGTGTTGCCGCCGTGGCCGTTGAGGAAGAAGATGCGTCTGAAACCATGGCGGGCGAGCGACAGCGCCACGTCGCAAACCACCGTGGCCAGGGTTGTGGGTCGCAGCGTGACCGAGCCGGGGAAGTGCATGTGGTGCTCGGACATACCGACCGGCAGGGTGGGCCCCACGATCGCGTCCGCTAGTTCTCCCGTCTTCCATGCGAGCGTCTCGGCACAGATGGCGTCGGTGCCGATCAGTCCGGTCGGACCGTGCTGCTCTGTCGCCCCGATCGGTACGATGATGCCGGTTGAGGATTTCAGGTATTTTTCAACTTCGGGCCAGGTCATGAGTTGCAGGCGCATCGGCTCCTCCGTACGAGAATTCTAGCGCTGTTCTTAATGGGTTTCACCGGCGTGCGATCGCCTGGTCTCGTTTTGGAAAGAGGCCCATGCTACGGGAGCGACCAGCGCCCTCCCCGTGCAATGGCGACCTGATTCGATACTTCTGGACCTCCTTCGTACACCTCGAGAATGCGCACCCCCTGCCGCTCGAAAGCTTCGATGAGGTGGAGCTGGACCGCGCCGGCGCCCGGTCCACGGGTGGCGATGCACACAGTGGTCTCGTCGATCGGGCTCGGCCCCAGGTAGACCAGGCATCCTTCCCATTGACGCTCAGGGGGGATTCCCGCGAGGATCGAGAGGGCAAGCTGCTCGGGGGCGATGCCGTGGAACGCCGTATCCGCCGACCGGCGGTCGTAGACGAAACTGTAGGTGACTTCCGTCGTCATGGGTACGCATCATAGCCCGGTCACAAGCCGCACCGCCAGCGCATCGGAGATCGAGCGTCGAACGGAAGAGGGTCCCTCTTCACTTCTTCAGAATGAACCCTTAACCTCGGAGACGGAGACGGAGACGGAGACGGAGACGGAGACGAGCACGGTATATGGCGACATGGGTCATAGGCGACATTCACGGATGCTGGCAGACGTTGACGAAGTTGCTCGAACGCATTGAATGGAAACCGGAGAGCGATTGCCTGTGGCTGGTCGGCGACCTGGTCAACCGCGGACCCTCGTCCATCGACGTGCTGCGGTGGGCGCACGACAACCGGGATCGCGTCACGCCGGTCCTCGGAAACCACGAGCTCCACATGCTGGCGAGGTCGGTGGGGGTGGCAAAAACCAGGGAGGAGGACACTCTCGATGAGATGTTTTCCGCCCCGGATCGGCAGACGCTGTTGGACTGGGTGCGGACGTGGCCGCTGATCCACCATTTCGGTCCATACGTCGTCGTGCATGGCGGACTGGCACCAGAGTGGAATATCGAAATGGCGACCCATCTTGCGGACGCGGTGTCGGCCGGAATTTCCGGGCCTCGTGGCGATGCCATCATCGAGATGATCTGTCAGCGCCGCAGGACGGGATGGCATGAAGGGCTGAGGGGTGATGAGCAACTGGCCTCGGCGGCGGCGGTCTTCACTCGGATGCGAATGGTCGGGCCCGATGGCACGGCCCAGCTTTCGTATGGCGGCCCACCCGGTGCGGCCCCTGCCGGTTGGCAGCCCTGGTTTCGAGCTTCAGCCGCGCGCCATCAAGGCTACAAAATGCTCTTCGGCCATTGGGCGCAGTTCGGGTTCTACCGTGCGAACGATGTGGCGTGCCTCGATTCCGGGTGCGTTTATGGCGGACGATTGACCGCTCTCTGCCTCGACGACGGCCGGGTTGTCCAGGAGCCGGTTGCCGACAGGGTGACCGGGACCGTCTAAAGTGAAGTCATGAAGACCCTTCTCATCATGCGGCACGCAAAATCGGATTGGGGCGCTCCCTTCGAAGCCGACCACGATCGCCCGCTGGCGCGTCGCGGCGAAAAGGCTGCCCGGCTCATTGGGCGGTTTCTCACCGACTCCGGAACCGTACCGCAGTTGATTCTCAGTTCAACGGCGCTCCGTGCGCACTCCACCGCTGCCCTCGCCACCGATGCCGGAAGCTGGCGATGCCCGCTTCGCACCGACCCGAATCTCTATGCGGCCGACATCGAAAATGTCCTCGATGTGGTGGCCGGCATCGAGCCCGGGATCGGTTGTTTGCTGATAGCAGGGCACGAGCCGACTTCGTCGATGCTCGTTTCCTGGCTCATCGGTGGAGGTCGGGTCGGAATGCCGACCGCCGCCGTGGCCTGCCTCGATTTTCCTCACGGCGACTGGACCGACCTGGCTCAGGGGACCTGCGAGCTGCGGTGGTTCGTCACGCCCAAAATGCTCAAACTACGAAAGTCCGGCGCAGGTTGAGCAATCCAATGCTGCAGATTTCAACCCTCAGCGTTTGAACGGTTCGCAACCAGAACGGGCCGGGTACTATTGACGAGATGGTGAAAACAAAGAAAAAGGCCAACAACGAAATCTCGGTGGACTTCCCGATACGGGTAGCGTGCGTCGATATGGGCTCCAACGCCATTCGCTTTCTCGCCGCCGAGTTCTCAGATGAGGTCACGTACGATGTGCTGGCGGCCCAACGGTGCCCGGTGCGCCTCGGGCACAGCGTGTTTCTCTCAGGAGTGCTCGATCAACAGGCCATGGATGCGGCGGTCCAGGCTCTGATCGATTTCAAAGCCCAGATGGATGACTCTGGGATCGAACACTACCGCGCCGTGGCGACCAGTGCCGTCCGCGAAAGCAAGAACGGAACCGAGTTCGTCGCGCGCATCCGCGAGGAAGCGGATCTCGAGCTGGAGGTTATCAGCGGATCCGAGGAGGCGCGGCTGGTCCACACAGCGGTCGCCACGTGTATCCCCCTCGGCAGCCGCAAATGGTTGTTGGTGGATCTCGGTGGAGGCAGCGTCGAGGTTTCTCTGGTTGATCAGCACGGCGCCTATTGGAGCGAGTCCCACACAATGGGGTCGGTGCGGCTTCTCGAGGAACTGACCGAGTCGGGAGCCGACCCCGGGAGATTCCGGCGCCTGCTGGCGGAGTACATCTCGGTGCTCAACGTGCCGGCCATGGCGGACGGTCAGCAGGTGGCGGGTTATATCGCGACCGGCGGCAATATCGAAGCCCTCGCAAAGCTGGCGGGTTTCCCGGACGAGGTGGGGGTCTCCAAGCTGCCGGTTGACACGCTTCGGTCGGTGATCGAACAGCTCGCTCGGCTCTCCTACCGGCAGCGGGTCGATGATCTCGGACTTCGAGATGATCGAGCCGATGTGATTCTCCCTGCGGCGATGGTTTACGAGCGCCTCGCAGATCTGGTCGGCGCCGGCGAAATCGTGGTCCCCCGTGTCGGGATCAAAGAAGGGGTTCTCTTCGACCTCGTGAACCGCCTGGTGCGGTGCGATGATCACGAGGATCGCCAGGAGCGCGATGTGCGTACCGGCGCCGTCGCGCTGGGGAGAAAATACCTCTTCGATGAATCGCACGCGCTGCACGTTTCCGCCATGGCGCTCTCACTTTTTGACCAGATGAAATCGCTGCACGGCCTTTCGAAAGAAGATCGGAAGATATTGCAGGCTGCAGCCATCCTCCACGACATGGGGCAGTTTGTCAGCTTCAACGGACACCACAAACACTCTCTCTATCTGATCGCTCATTCCGAACTCCCGAGCTTCAGCCAGCGCGAAATGCTGATGGTGGCGAATGTGGCGAGGTACCACCGCAAAGCCCACCCACAGCCCCATCACCTCGACTACATGTCGCTGCCGGAAGATGAACAGGAAAGGGTCGCCAGACTGGCCGCAATTCTCCGCGTGGCGGATTCACTCGATCGCGAACATACGCAGCGAGTCACCGGAGTGATCGCCAAAATCACCGATGACGATGTGTCGCTGTGGCTCGATGGGACCGCCGGAGTTCTGCTCGAGGGCTGGACTCTGAGAAAAAAGGCAAATCTGTTCGAGAAGATCTTCGATCGCAAGATAGGCCTCCGCTTTCTTGGCGAAGAGCAGCCGATCGAGGGGACGTGAGGGGGAGCCTATGGACCTTCAACGGTGCGGCTGGTGCGGTGACGATCCTGTCTACGTCGCCTACCACGACGACGAGTGGGGCGTTCCGCTCCGCGACGACCGCACGCTCTTCGAGTTCTTGATTCTCGAAGGGGCGCAGGCCGGTCTCAGCTGGTCGACGATCCTCAACAAGCGCGGCGGCTACCGCCGCGCCTTCGACGGTTTTGATCCCGAACTCGTGGCGCAATACGACGAGCGGAAGACGTCAGAACTTCTCTCGAACCCGGGCATCGTACGAAATCGGCTGAAGATCGCCTCGGCAGCCACCAACGCGCAGGCGTTTCTCGAGGTACGGGAGCGGCACGGGAGTTTTTCGGATTTCATCTGGTCCTATGTCGATGGGCGGCCGATTCAGAATTCGTGGCACGCGTTGTCCGATATTCCCGGCTCGACACCACTCGCGGCGGCGATCTCGAAGGACCTCAAGAAGCTCGGCTTCCGCTTTGTCGGTCCGACCATCGTCTACGCCTTCATGCAGGCCACCGGGATGGTCAATGATCACATCGTGGGCTGTTATCGATACCCGGAGATCGTCGCGCTCGCTGAATGAAGTTCAGAGGTTCGGTTCGTCCGGGATTTCGTGAGATCGAAGAGAATTACGAGGTGAGCCCCGAAGGGGCGCTACCGCTGCCGTCGCAACCACGAAGTCACAGAGACACCATGGGAACACGAAGGAGTTTTTTGACTCATCACTTCACGGGAGTTCGCGGAGGTAGGAATCTCCACGTTTTCAGAGTTCGCACTTCTGATGAGTCAGGAAAACATTGAGAATATCTTTGTGAGTTCTTCGTGTCCTTCGAGTCTTCGTGGTTCAAGGTGTTTGGGAGGGCGGGTGGAAATCCGAAATCCGAAATCCGAAATCCAAAATTTAATGTGGGTGGTCGGGCGGAAGATGTCCGAGCATGATCATCTTCTGAATGAACGCCCGCTCTCGTCGGGCGTGCAGGTCCTTCCACTGCGTACGAAGCTCTTGGAGATCGGATTCGAGCCGGGCCCGTTCCCCGCCCTCGGCGGTCTTCAATTGCTGCTTCAGCTCCAATGACTGTTCGCGCATCCGGCGCATCGCGGCCAGGAGAGCTGCCTCCTCGTTGGAGACGTAGATTTTTGGCGAACAGACAGGGGTTTCGTCAACCTCAAGATCGTCCTGAATGACCGGCAGAAGCGGTTCGTCGTTGCTCATTCGGCGAGTCTATCCTAACTTGCAAGGGTGGTGGAAGTGAATGACTTGATCCCCGCAAAGGGCGTGCGGTTCTCCGAGAGGTGGATATCGGTCGAAGACGGCGTCCGCCTCCAGGTCTTCGAGTGGCATCCGGAATGCGAGACCGGAGCAGATCCGATTCTCTTTGTGGCAGGGTGGATTTCACTCGTCACCGGGTGGCGGCCGCTGCTCGAAAAGATGGTCGAGACACACCCGGTCTATTACATCGAAACACGAGAAAAGTGCTCGGCCGAAATCGATCGCAATCTCATGCGGACGTCCGGCTTTTCCATTCCACGACTTGCCGAGGATCTGATCGTGGCATCGGCCCGGCTTGGGCTGGACAATGACGGTACCGTGCTCTTCGGCAGTTCCATGGGCTCGAACGCAATTCTCGAAGCTCTCAAGAACGGGAGGTTGCCGGCACGAGCGGCGTTTCTTGTTGGCCCGAACGTCGAATTTCATTTTCCCGCCTGGGGTCGTGTGGCGGTGCACGTGGTGCCCGCGTGGTTGATCCAGCGTTTGAAGGGCTTTGTGATCTGGTATTTGCAGAAATTCAGAGTCAACGCCAAGGACGATCCGGAGCAAATGGCGAGCTATGTCCGTACGGTGCGTGCCGCCGATGCGGTACGTCTGAAGTTGTCGGCGAAAGCGGTGCAGGGCTACACGGTGCTGCCCGGGCTCGAAACGATCGAGGCGCCGGTGGCCGTGGCCTACGCCGGATCGGACAGCCTGCACGGAGAGGGCGAGGTGCGGAGGATCGTCGATGCGATCCCTGCCGGCACGGCGGTGATGTGCCCATCCAACACCTACATGCATACGGCGGCGGTTGCCGAGGAATTCGAGACATTTCTGAAATCGGTGAACGTGCGAGGTGAGGTCTTATGAGGAAGTTTCCGCGGTGGCTCAAGATTCTCGGCATCGTTGTGGCGATGCTTCTGATCGCGATGCTCGCCGTCTTGATCGGAATGGGATGGTACGTCAAGAATCAGATGCTTGATTCCGGCGGGGAGATATCACCTGAAATGGCCGCCTATGATGTGCGACATTACGACCTCTCGGTGGGCATCGACCCCGAAACGCAGCAGATCGACGGCAGCAACACGATGACCGTAGAGGCAGTTGCGAAGCTGACACGGTTCGAGATCAACCTCGACAATCGCCTCGAAGTGGAATCGGTATTCGCGGACGGCGACCTCTGTTCGTTTCGCCATCGCGCTGGGGTGATCTCCGCCGAGTTGCCCTCGCCGTGGGCTGCCGGAGAGCGGCATGAGGTGGCGATCAGCTACAGCGGTGCGCCCAAGGTCGCGTTGCGCCCCCCGTGGATAGACGGCTTTGTTTGGTCCGAGACGCCCACAGGCGACCCCTGGATCGGCGTCACCGGACAGGGCGACGGCGGCGACAACTGGTGGCCGTGCAAGGACCACCCATCCGACGAGCCCGACGAAGGGATGGACATTGCGCTGACCGTGCCGTACGGGCTGGTCGGTCTCACGAACGGACGATTCCTCGGTGAGAGTGAAAACGGCGATGGAACAGTGGACCTCGCGTTGGCGGGTGCACTACCCCATCAACAACTACCTGGTAACTGTCAACATCGCGCCTTACGTCGCGATCGAAGAGCCCTACCAGGGTATCGACGGGACCCTCGACGAGACGCTCACATTCTGGTCAGTGCCCGAGTACGAACCGCACGCGCGTGTGATGTGGAAACAGATGCCTCGGATCCTCGAGGTCCTCGGCAAGCGCTTCGGCGAGTACCCGTTCTTTGATGACAAGTTCGCGGTCGCCCATGCCCCCTACTACGGCATGGAGCATCAGACCCTGGTGGCGTACGGAGCTCTTTTCACCGACAACGATTACGGCTTCGATCAACTGTTGCTGCACGAGGTGGCGCACGAGTGGTGGGGCAACAAGATCACGGTTTCCGACTGGGCGGATTTCTGGATCCAGGAGGGCTTCGGGACCTATGCCGAGGCCGTCTACGTTCTCGACACCCTTGGTGAAGAGCGATATCTGGACTACATGCGGATCTGCGGCTACGGGTCCGCAACTCGAAACCCCTGGTGCAGGGTGAGAATCTCACCTCGAATGGGGCCTACACGGGCGATATCTACTTCAAGGGCGCCTGGGTGCTCCACACCCTTCGCTGGGTCCTCGGAGATGAGGACTTCTTCGGTGCAATCTGGCGTTTCGCCAACGACGATGAGTATGCCTACGGCCTGGTTTCCAGCGAGGATTTCGCGGCCCTGGTCGGCGAGGTGAGTGGAAAGGAACTTGACTGGTTTTGGGACCGCTATCTCTACCGCGCAGAAGAGCCGCGCTGGCATCTGACGCGAAGCCCGGAAGGCGACCGGGAGCGGGTGGAAATTACCTGGGACGATTCGGATTTCAAGCTGCCGCTTCCGATCGCTGTTGCAGGTGAGCCGCAGCGCCTCGAGATGCCGAACGGCCGTGCTTCATTCCTGGTCGAGCGCGGCACCACCGTTGAGGTTGATCCCCTCGGCCAGGTCCTTGCGAGCTCGTCTGAACGTTAGGGGCATTCGGGAAAGCGTGAGACCGAACGGAGCCTCGAAGCGAGCCCCGGCTTGTCTCGGCCAAGCCCACAACATGAGGATTCTTGTGACGACTGATAAACACGAGGCACAGAGTCCACAGAGGGCATCACAGAGGTTTTTCTTTTCGGTGTCTTGGGGACCCGTTCAAGATGCTGAAACGTATCATCTGCCTGGTACCTGGCGCCGGCGTCTGAGACTTCTCTGTGCGCTCTGTGACTCTGTGGTGGTTCGGGCCGTGAGGTCTCACCTGACGAAGCACTTCTCTGCCGCCCCTTCAGGGCTCTGATTTTTTGCTTGGGCCCGATTCCTGGGCCTCACGCCCGAGACTCATGATGTTTCGCCACTACGCGGCTCGAATCAGGTCTTCCTATCACCCGGGGTTGGGAGGGTGGGCGGAAATCCAAAATCCAAAATCCAAAATCCGAAATGGGGACTGGGCGGGCGGATCCAGCATCCGGCATCCGAACGTGCGGGTAAGGTGAGGTTCAACACCTCATTGCGACCAGGCGTCGGTGCCGCTTTCGAAGTCGTCGAAGAAGATCAGGGCCGACGGTGTGAGCCCTCGCTCCGGGCGGCCGAATCCGTGGCACCAGGAGCAGTCGATAGCCTTTGTCTTTGACGTGCTTGTCGTGGATCTCCTCGAAGCTCTTGTCTTCCTCGGCCCCGTGACACTGGAAGCAGATGGTGCTTTCTGTCATCCCTGAGCCGGTAACCGAAATCGGCCTGAAGATCCATGCGGGCCGATTGGAACCGTGGCAGTCGTTGCAGCGCAGGGCTGACCCGTCCGGGCTGACCTGGTGGTTGAGCATCTGGAAGGTGTCGGTCTCGATCCACGAGTAGGGTTCGGCGGCCGAGAGCCCATGTTGACAAGACCCTGCTCGGTGGCGGCTGCCGGCGTCGGCGGTGGCGAAGAAGACCGCGGTGTCGAGAGCGATCAGCTGGTGGTGTACATTGGTGATCGGTTGTTCGGCGGTCTTGTACTTGAAGGCGTAGAGCTTGGCTGTCCGGAGTCGGAGACGTGTCCGATCGGGTCGTGAGGTCGGATATCGCCCGGTGGCCGGGATCGATCTCGGCCGTCTTCGTGCAAGAGGTAGTTGCGGCTGCGCCGATTCCAGAACCGGTAGACCGGGATCAGGTCGTTGGCTTTCGCGGCCGGGTGGAAGGGCGGCTCGGTGCTGTGGGTGGCGAGCCACGTCCGGTGGGTCTCGGTGGCCTCGGTGGCGTCGTGTCGGAGGCGTTCTTGGCGTAGCGGGAATGTGGCAGGTCTGGCACGCGACCCGCGCCAGGTGGCGATCGATGGTCGAGCCTTCGTGGCCGTCCGGAGTCGCCATGTCTGCGTGGCAGTTGGTGCACTCGAGCAACGCCGTCCGAGTCGGTCGGCCGAAGATCCGAACCCCGGCCGGCGACCCGGTGGTCCGTGAAGGTGTGGCAGTCCTGGCAGCGAAGATCCTCGCCGGTGGTCGCCATGTGCACATCGAAGTGCGTCATCGGTGGTGGCGACGTGGGCGAGGGCGAGATCACCGCGTTTGACCGCGTCGCCGCCACCGGCCTTGGCGTGGCACTGGAGACAGTTGTGCGCGCTCGGGCACGTGAACCGTTCTGACCGCCTCGTCCATCGGTGATGGCCATGGCGTCGGTGTCGGGTACGAAGACACCGTCGACCTTCTTGCGTTGGTAGGCCTGCTGGTGGCAGAGCAGACAGTCGATGTTCTCGAGCTGCGCCGCTGATGGCTTCGGACTGCGGCATGGCGCCGAGGCCGACGTGGCAGTTGCCGCAGACATTCCAGTTGCCGAGAATGTTGATGCAGTAGCTGTTGACGCCGCCCGAGATCTTGCCCTGCTGCGCCGGTCCGGTGGTCATCTGCGGCGCATCGCCCGTGCCACTGGTACATCACCGATCCGTGGACCTCGTGCGCCTCCTCGGTGTGGCACTCGAGGCAGGTGCCGGGTCCCTTCCACACGAGGTCGGCGTGTTCTTCTTCTTCGGCTGTGGCCGGCATCGGGCAGAGAACGAATACGATCAGAAGGGTTGCGCCAATTATATTTTGTGAGCGAAGGTGATGTCTCATATGGTTCCTCGTGACCATTACTTCTATATGGTTATATGCGCAATTATAGAATTTGTCGAGTGATCACAGTACAGATCATCCCCAAGGGCACTTTCTGAATCGGGTCGTGACGGCGCGTCGCGCTAGGCTGGCTTTGGCCCGTCTCGAGAACACGACCACGAAGACGCACAGCGCCGACCAGAGCGATGGTGCCGATGACCTCGCCGGTGATGCCCTCGAAGGCGTGGTCGGAGAGGAGGTGGACCACGTCCTTGGCCGCGGTGGACCGGTCGTCTCCTTGATGATCGCGTTGGCGATGGCGTCGAACACGCCCATGATGGCGCCGCCGGCCATCAACCCGGAGGCCATCAGAACCCCGCGATCGGTTCGCGCCTTGACGTCGGCGTCGCTGTCTCCTCGCCTCGTTGCGGCCGACGAACCAGGACAGGATGCCGCCCAGCAGCACCGGCGTGTTGAGCTCCATGGGCAGGTACATGCCGAGGGCGAAGGCCAGCGGCGGAACGCCGGCCATGCGCAGGATCAGCGCGAGCAGGACGCCGAGGCCGAAGAGGTACCACTGCAGGGGCGCGGTCTGGCGCCGAAGATCCCGACCAGGATCTCCTTCATGGCCGAGGCCTGGGGCGCCGGGATGCTGGCCGTGCCGAAGCCCTGGCCGGGTCGGCCTGGGCCATGACCCACATCGCGATGCCGCAGAAGATGG
Organism: Candidatus Sulfomarinibacteraceae bacterium; assembly: GCA_963769215.1. GTDB lineage: Bacteria > Acidobacteriota > Thermoanaerobaculia > Thermoanaerobaculales > Sulfomarinibacteraceae > Sulfomarinibacter. The sequence continues at coordinate 95,918 of CAVYKX010000008.1, forward strand.
CGGCGACCACGGTGCCGACGAACTTGAGGCCGAGCTGTCGGCCGGCGTGGCGCCGATCCAGTGGCCGACCTTGAGGTCGGAGGCCAGCGCGCCCGACGCCGCCAGGGCCGTGCACACCACGCCGCCGACCATCATGGTGACGAACATGCCGTTGCCGCCTGTGAGCCCCATCTTCGAGCATCACGAAGCCGGTGATGATCAGGGTCAGCATGGTCATGCCCGACACCGGGTTGGTGCCGACGATGGCGATCGCCCGCGCCGCGACCGGCGCGAACAGGAAGGCGATGAGCATCACCAGGGCGGTGGCCGACCGCGGCGTAGAGCGAACGAGCCGCCGATGCCGAGGCCGAAGGAGAAGAAGAGGAAGGCGGCGACGGCGAAGATCACCAGGCCGACGATGGTGAAGCTGCCCGGCAGCGAGCGGTCGATCGCGCGGCACCTCGGTCACGGCGCGTTCGTCCTGGCTGCTCATGCCGACGATGTTGGCGCCGATGGAGCGGACCATCGAGGGCAGTGAAGCTGAGGATGCCCAGGATGCCGGCGCCGGCGATGCCGCCGACGCCGATGATGCGCACGTAGTACCTGAAGACCTCGTCGATGCTCATCTCGGCGATCGGGATCGAGCCCGGGGGGAGGCATCGCTGGGACGTGGTGCCGATGGCGTGGACCAGCGGCACCAGCACGAAGTAGGACAGGAACGAGCCGGCGCAGATGATGGCGGCGTAGCGGATGCCGACGATGTAGCCGATGCCGACGATGGCCGCGTTGTTGAGGATGCGCAGGGTCATGAAGTGGCGTTCGAGCACCTGGCCGAGACCTACGGCGCGGAAGGTCGATCTGTTCGGCCAAGGCGTGGAAGGTCGTGGCCAGACCGTCGTAGAGCGGCGCCGAGGCCGGCGGCCATGGCGAGGATCTTGGCCTGGCCGCCGGCGCTCTCGCCGGAGAGCAGGATCTCGGTGGTCGCCGTGCCCTCGGGCCAGGGGAACTTGCCGTGCATCTCGACCATGAAGTGGTAGCGCAGCGGGATCAGGAACAGGATCCCCAGGCAACCGCCGAGGAACGAGACGATGATCACCTGGAGAATTGTCGGCTCGACGACACCGGAGCCCGGTTCGGCGGCGAGCATGTAGAGCGCCGGGATGGTGAAGACCGCGCCCGAGACCACGTGCGAGGAGTTGGCGCCGATGGACTGGACGATGACGTTTTCGAGCAGCGTGCTGCGGCGGGAGAAGAGCGGCGACAGGCCGATGGCCAGGATGGCGATGGGGATCGCCGCCTCGATGCCCTGGCCGACCTTGAGCGCGAGGTAGGCGGCCGCCATCGAGAAGATGGCGCAGAAGAAGAGCCCCATCGTGACTGCGCGCGGCGTGACTTCGTAGACCCCCGTCTCATCCGGAACGACGGGAACGTATGTTTCGCCCGGCTTCAGCGGCCGACGCGCATTTTCGGGAAGACCCTCGATTTTTCCAGCAGCTTCGTGATCCATGTGTGCTCCCTGAGCCTTTTTCGGACGCCGTAGTTTACATGGGCTCCTTCCGATCCCGATCCCGATCCCGTTCCCGGAACCAAACCTCAGCGACGGCGTTCAGAATCAGCGGCAGCAATCAGCCATCAGCGCCCGGGCCAGAGAACAGCGACGGCGGCGGCAGCCAGATGCAGCTGCGGCGCCGCGAACGACCCGGAGGTGGCCGTCAACCGTCCCGTGCGATGTCGTCGAAAATCGCAGCCGCTACCTCTTGCAGGGCGTCGAGGCGTCGCGGGTAGGAAAGACGGTGGACCGGGACGGTCTGCGCAATCCGGGCGCAGAAGGCGAGGTGTTGCTGTGTCAGTTCGGGTGGGAAGAAGGTCCAGGCGGCGGAGTGCTCGAGGATGGCCACGGTCGCATCGGTTGTCGAGAGTGCGGTGCTCGTGATCCCCGTTCCTGGCGATGATTCTCCACTGAGTAGAAAGAGGGCGCGCAGTGGAATCCGATCGGGTCGCGGTGGGCACCACTGCTCGTTGGTCGAGAGCTTGAGCTGCGGGAAATGGGGCAGAGCGTCGATACCGTCAGTTCCCCGATCCAATGGAAGCAGATCATCGGTGCAGCGTGACCACTCCCCAATCAACTGATCCAAAAAGGCTGCGAGTGTGGACTTGCCCGCACCCGATGGTCCCAGGAAGGCAACGACGCCATTCTTCGTCGCGACCGACCCGGCGTGCAGGACTGCGACGCTCTGCAACGCCAGGGCGAGAAGCAGGGGAGGACCGAGGATAGCCTGGTCGATCTCGCCATCAGACCCTGTACCCTTCGCGAGCTCGATGGAGCTCCCGTCGCGTGCGACTGAAAACTCGGCGAGGTCTTCGACCACAACCAGGATCGAGTCGGGACCGGAGAGGCATGTCACTTCCCTGTCGCGACCGGCAACGAACCCGGTGGCCCGGGTGGTCGACTGCGCAGTGATGGGGCCGCTCGGAATCTCGACGGTTCGCTGCAGCGGCTGATTTGGATCCAGCAGGAAGAGCTGGAGAAGCGGTGTCTCTTCAGCGATGCTGAGGACGCGGTTTGCGATTCGATACTCAGTCACCCGACAAATCCGGCATCTTGGATGTTCACTTCGGTGAACGATGCAAGCTGATTGGAGAAGGCATTGCGTTACTTCGTGGATTTGGCGCCGCACACAAAATAAACGAGGCGCCGGCATCCGTACGGAATGCCGGCGCCTCGATGAAATCAGACGCTACTTCTTTTTCGCGGCGGGTTTTTTTGCAGCGGCTTTCTTCGGTGCAGCCTTTTTCGCGGCGGGTTTCTTCGCAGCTGCGGCTTTTCTTGCGGCGCAGCCTTCTTCGCGGCGGGTTTCTTCGCAGCTGCTTTCTTGGGTGCGGCTTTCTTGGCGGCGGGTTTCTTGCGCGGCGGCTTTCTTGGCGGCGATCTTTTTCTTGACTGCGGTCGCTTTCTTCTTCACGGCCTTCACGTCGGTTTTGACCTTCTTCTTGGCTGCGGTGGCCTTTTTGACGACAGCCTTCTTGACGGCCGGCTTTTTCACGGCTTTTTTGACGGCTGGTTTCTTGGCTGCGGTCTTTTTGGGCGCAGCCTTTTTCGCGGCAGCTTTCTTGACGGCCGGCTTTTTCACGGCTTTTTTGACGGCCGGTTTCTTGGCTGCAGTCTTTTTGGGCGCAGCCTTTTTCGCGGCAGCTTTCTTCGCGGCCGGCTTCTTCGCAGCAGCGGTCTTCTTCGGTGCAGCCTTCTTCGCTGCAGCCTTCGGCTTCGCAGCAGTCTTCTTGGTTTTCGCCATTTTGATCCTCCTAGTGGTGTTTGAACATTAACTCGTTGATAAAAAGATCTTAACATGCTGCGTGCACGATCGTTTCAATCAGCATCCAAGGATGCGTCGTTTTTCCGTATGATGCCAAGTTGATCACAACTCGATGAGGCGGACTGCGCGACGGCGACGTGCACGTAGCTGACCCTGATCGTTGACGTCGAGGAGATTCTCACGATCGCCGAAAATGACAACTATTCGGCCTGGGATCTGCAGCCGGACGGCGGCTACACCCGGTGTCGACCGCAAGACGGTGACGCACCCCGGCCCTCACAGCAGGAGTTTATGAAGATTGTCCGATGACGCGTTGAACTTTCAAACGTTGAACGTTCGCTTCATCCGGAATTCGGTGAGGTGAAATGGACCGAATTCGGATTTCGGATTTCGGATTTCGGATTTTCCACCCACCCGGAGTCAGATAGCAGTGATAGCGGCGATGGCAGAAGACAGCGATCAGCGACGGTTGTCAGCAGCAGCGAACAGACGAGAGGCCGTGAGGTCGACGGATGATCGTCTTTGCCTGAACTCGTGGACTCTCGTCCTTCCACGGAGTCAGTTACCACGGAGTCACGGAGAACACAGAGAGAAACACAGAGAATCTCCTCTGTGCGGCTCTGTGTCCTCTGTGTCTCTGTGGTTCATTCCTTCGCGATCACGCGTCCGAACGAGGAATATCCGGGGTGGAAACCTGATTTCCCAACCTCCCGAAATTCCGGATGAGCCAAACGTTCTTACGAATTGGGCGGGGGCGGAAATCCGAAATCCAAAATTCGAAATCCAAAAGGGGAGGGGCGGCCGGGCGGCTAGGCTACTTTCGCGTCCGCCTTCTTTTCGGTTTTTTTGGTCTCGGTTTTAGGCGGCGCGGTGCTCTCGCCGGCGGCTTTCGTCGCGGTATCGGTTTCTTTCTCAGTCGGTTGCGATCCGTTGCCGTTCCCGTTGCCCTTGCCATAGTCGTTGACGTACCAGCCGCTGCCCTTGAACTGAAGAGCCGGCGAGCCGATCAACCGATGAGAAATTCCGCCGCACTCGGGGCACGTTCCGTCCTTGAGTTCAGACGCGCGTTCGAGCCGCTCGTAGCGACAATCACACTGTTGGCAGCGGTATTCGTAGAGTGGCATGGGATTCCTCCGGAACCGACCGTACAAATTGGTCGATGGCCGGACATTTTGCGATCTGAGCGGGGTTTTGTCAAGTCGTTGGGTGTTGCGAGTTCGGCGAGTGCGGAGTACCTTGCTAGTCAGACAGAGTTGAGAACGACCACGCGGTGTGAGCACCTGGGAGAGTGAAATGAAGAAAGCCTTTGTTCTTGTCGGATTGATGGCCGTGATCGCGGGCTGTTCGTCGTCGAACTCGTCCGATCCCAATGTCGACGCCTGGACGAAAGAGGTCCGTGTAATGACGCCGGATCAGGTTGCAGACCGCCAGTACGAAGACATTGGTGGTATCGAAGAACAAGAGCCCATTGTCGGATATAACGGTGAGGCGCGCGCCATTGAATCGGCGAAGAGCCGTATGCGGCGCCAGGCGGCCGAGATCGACGCCGATGCGGTCATCGTCTTCGAGTGCGGGCGATACGTCCGGCCGGTCGAGGACGATCCCTCGCTGGCCAACCAACCGAAGGTCGTGTGCCACGGCATCGCGATCCGCTGGCTCGACTGAGCCGGCATAGCCGGCGTCCGCGGTCGATACTCTTGGAGTGTGATTGATTCAATTCGGGCTGGAAATTCGGTCCTTGTCGGAAGAATTCATTGAGTTTTCGGGTTGGGATGTATGATGTGCGCAGCTATGTCCAACACTGAATTGTCTGTCCCGCCGCTGAACCTCCACGTCGTGACGTCTGACGGCTCGCCGTTTGATCACGCGCTGGACGGTGAGAGCTTTGTCATCGGCCGGTCTTCAAAGGCCGATTTAACGATCCCGGACCGCTCGATGTCGCGTATGCACGCACGCCTTTTCCAGGATAACGGATCGTGGTTTGTCGAGGATTTGGGTTCACGCAACGGGACCTTGTTGGGTGGGCGTCCGGTGGAGACTCCGACGACGGTCGGCCACGGATCGGTCATGCAGGTTGGCAGCACTTCGGTCACGGTTCGGGAATCGACGAAACCGGTGGCGAGTCCCAGCAGGACTCCCGCGCAATCCGACAGCCATACCATTTTTCGTTCCGCCGCCGAATTGCTTCAGGAACCGGAGGAGATCCGTACCGACTCGGTGACGCCGATGGGCGAAGGCCTTCGCCGATATGCGGATCGGTTGCGGCTTCTCACCGAGGTCAACCAGGCTCTCGATCGCACGATGTCGCTCGAAGATCTGCTCGAGCTCATCCTCGATCGTGCCTTCGAACACCTCGGCCCGGAGGAGGCGGCGATCTACCTTCGCAACGAGGAGGGCGGATATGACCGCGCAGCGAGCCGGTCGATTAGCAAGGCGGATCCGGAGATTCTCTTTTCGAAGAGCCTGATGGAGCAGGTCGTGGAGGGAGGTCAGGCGGCGCTCGTGCTCGACGCCCAAACCGATGAGCGGTTCAACGAAGCCATGAGTCTGCTCGACGCCGGGGTGCGATCGCTGGTTGCTGCGCCGCTGCTTGATCCCGACGGCGCCCTGGGTTTGATCGTCCTCGGCTCGCGGCTGACCTTGAGGCAGTTTGAAGAGGAAGACATGCAGCTCCTGGCGTCGCTCGCCTCGGTTGCGGCGATGCGGATCCGAAACGTCCACCTCGCCGAGGAGGCGGAGGCACACCGTCGGTTGGAGCAGGAGGTCGCGCTGGCTCGGGAAATCCAGGTCGGCCTGCTGCCGGACTCGTTGCCCGAGGTCGAAGGCTGGGATATCGTCGCCGGCAACATGCCGTCGCGCGGAGTCTCGGGTGACTTCTTCAAGGTCGAGCTGCGCCACGACGAGAGCGAGGTCGTCCTGATGCTCTCGGATGTGTCGGGCAAGGGCATCGGCGCGTCACTTTTGACGGCTTCACTCGAGGCCCTCTCGGCGGGCCCGATCCACGACGGCGTGAGGGTCGAAGATGTCTTTCGTTCGGTGTCGCATCTGCTCTTCGAACGGACACCGCCGGAAAAATACGCGACCTCCTTTCTGGCTTCGGTGGAACCGCAGACGGGTTTCCTCAGGTACTGCAACGCAGGACACAACCCCGGACTGCTGCTGCGGGCCAATGGTTCCACGGAGTGGTTGGAATCCACCGGCATGCCGCTCGGTATTCTCCCGGAAGGTGTGTTCACCGCCGAAGAGAAGACGCTCGGAATCGGGGACACACTCATCCTCTACACTGATGGGATCACCGAACCGGAGGACCCGGACGAAGAGGAGTACGGGCAGGATCGCCTCGGCGCAGTGTGCGTCAAGCATCGTGAAGAGCCGATCGGTGAAATCATGGCGGCGATCGAAAAGGACCTTTACGAATTCGTTCGTGGGGTCCCATTCCTCGACGACCGGACGCTGGTTCTGATCCGGCGCCTCGGGAGCTGATCCGACAGCTCCGAAATAGCATTCGCGGCAATCTCAAAAAAAATGTTTCAAAAATGAAATGCGCCTGCGTCTCATGTGCGTTATAGTGTGGGGTCGTCCATTCAACGTGACGGACAAACGAAGCTGAGCGGTTGATTTTCCGGGTGCGGTGACGCACAACGAACGGCTGGCCGTATTGTGGAAGGAGCTCGAACGACCGAGCAAAATCCGGCAATTCGGGGGGATCGGAATGATCGGCACGACACTTTCGCATTTTCGGATCACCGAAAAGCTCGGCGAGGGTGGGATGGGCGAGGTGTGGCTGGCCGAAGATACCAGGCTCGGCCGCAAGGTCGCGCTGAAGATCCTGCCGCCGTGAGCGTGCCGAGAGCGAGGACCGGCGGCGCCGTTTCGAAGACGAGGCGCGGGCTGCTTCGGCCCTCAACCATCCGGGCATCGCCCATATCTACGACGTCGGCGAGGCGGACGGTATTCACTTCATTGCGATGGAGCACGTCGAAGGCGAGACCCTCGATCAGCGGATGGCGAGCGGGACGCACTGCACGACACGCAGAAATCGTTGATCTCGGCGGACAGCCTTGCCGACGCTCTTTCTGCTGCGCATGAGCAGGGAGTCACTCACCGCGATATCAAGCCTTCGAATCTCATGGTCACGCCTGAAGGGCGGCTCAAGGTCCTCGATTTCGGGCTTGCCAAGTTGCAGCCGGTATCGGGTGCATGAGTCGGAGGGCACCACCCAGACCATGACTCAGCCGGGCGTCGTGATGGGCACAGTTCAGTACATGAGCCCCGAGCAGGCTCTGGGCAAGGAGGCGGACCACCGCAGCGACGTGTTCTCGGCCGGAGTGGTCCTCTACCAAATGGTGTCCGGTCGGCTGCCGTTCAAGGGTGACGACTCCCACCGAGACCATCACCGAGATCGTGCGCTCGGAACCCGAAGCCGATTTCCGAGCTGAGCCCGGCGTCGCCGCCGGAACTCGAGCGGATCATCCGCAAGTGTCTGGAAAAGGACGCCTCACGCCGTTATCAGAGTGCCCGCGAGCTGGCCGTCGATCTCGCAAATCTCAAACGAGACACCGAATCCGGGCATTGCCGTAACTGCACCCGGTTCGACCGGGCCGCCATCGCGTGCCGCGATCGTTCGGTCGTCGCCGCTGCGGTGGTCATGGTCGTCGTTACGGGTTTCACGTTGATTCGTTCGGACTTGTGGGGATCGAGCGGCGGCGACGCCATCGAGTCGATCGCCGTCCTGCCGTTTGAAAACGGCACCGGCGATGCCGAATCCGACTACCTCTGCGACGGCCTGACCGAAGGCCTGATCAACACTCTGTCCCAGATACCGGAGCTCAAGGTGATCTCCCGCCGTTCCGCCTACGCTTTCAAAGACAGCAAGGAAACCCCTCAGGAGATCGGACGCAAGCTCGGCGTCCAGGCGCTGCTGATGGGTCGTCTCGTCCAACGCGGCGATCAGCTCGCAGTGAGCGCGGAATTGGTCGATGTGACCGACAACCACCAGCTGTGGGGTGGCCGTTTCGACCGTGACCAGGCCGATGTCCTGGCCATCGAGAAGGAGCTCACGAAGACCATCGCGCAGACGCTCAAGATCGAGTTGTCACCCGATACGGCGGAGAAGCTCGATCGCAGGTATGCCGTCGATCCCGAGGCCCATCGTCTCTACCTCCAGGGCCGCAAGTTCAGTATCGGTTCGGCGAAAGAGATGCACAAAGCGGTGGATTACTTCCAGCAGGCCATCGCCATGGACCCCGGCTACGCCCAGCCGTACGCCGGTCTCGCCGACGTCTATACTACCCTGGCCCTTCACGGGGTCATGGGTCGAGAAGGAGGCCATCGAGAAGTCGAAGGATTGCGGTGGAAAAGGCGCTGGAGATCGATCGCCAACCTGGCCGAGGCTCTCGCCGCCTCGGCCGAGAGGAAGTACCTCTTCGAGTGGGATTGGGTCGGGCGCCGAAGAACGATCTCAAGCGAGCCGTCGAGCTCAACCCCGGCAGCGACTTCGCCCGCGTGTCCTACGGCTATTTTCTGTCGGCGGTGGGCCGGTTCGACGACGCCATCGAGCAGGCGACGGTCGCCAAGGAGCTCGACCCCCTGTCGCCCTCCGCCTTCCACCTGGTGGCCTATTCGCTGATGGGCAAAGGCGAGTACGACCGGGCGGCGGCGGAGTTCCGCGCCGCCCTCGATCTCAACCCGAACTGGACCTGGGGCTATATCAAGCTCGCCAAGACCTACGCCGACAACGGCCAGTGTGAGGAGGCCTTGGCGACTGCCGAAAACGCCGAGGCCGAGCTCCACGGTGGCGACACCCCGCTCGCCCGCTCGTGGGTGGGCTACACCTACGGCAAGTGCGGCGATACCGAACGCGCCGAGGCAGCGCTGCAGACGCTCGACGAGTTTGCCAAGGACAGGGAGGTCGATCCGTTCGCCTACGGAATCATCTACGCGGCGCTCGGCGACACCAATCGTCTTCTTGACGAACTCGAACGGGCGGTCGACGACCACTCCGTCCTGGCGGTCTTCCTGCCGGCAGTGCCGGCCTACTACGTGCCGGGGCTCGAAAACGATCCACGATTCCAGACGCTGATGCAACGAACCGGCTTTACCGATTCAGGTGTGCACGAAGGAGTCTCTGAATGAGCATCGAACCGGGAATGAGCCTCTCCAACTATCGCGTGGTCGATGCCCTCGGCGTGGGCGGGATGGGGGAGGTGTGGCGCGCCGAGGACAAAAGCTCGGCCGCCAGGTGGCGCTCAAGGTCCTGCCGGCGGAGTTCGCCGAAGATCCCGAACGGATGGCGCGGTTCGAGCGTGAGGCGAAGGTTCTGGCGTCGTCTGAATCATCCGAATATCGCCACGCTCTACGGGCTTGAAACGGCCGATGCGTCGGGAACGGGATCGGAAACGGATTCAAGCCCCAAGCCCCAAGCCTCAAGCCCCACGACATTTCTGGCCATGGAATTGGTGGAAGGCGAGGATCTCTCCGAGCGCATCAAGCGCGGACCGGTGCCGGTGGAAGAAGCGATGGCCATCGCACTGCAGATCGCCGAGGCGCTGGAGGCCGCGCACGAGCAGGGAATCGTTCACCGCGATCTCAAACCGGCCAACATCAAGCTGCGTCCCGACGGCACGGTCAAGGTGCTCGATTTCGGGCTCGCCAAAGCGTGGGAGTCCGGATCACGGTGATTCGAGTCTGTCGCTGTCGCCGACCCTCACTCAGCACGCCACCGCCGCCGGGGTGATTCTCGGCACCGCGGCCTACATGTCGCCCGAACAGGCGGCTGGCATCGCGGCCGACCGGCGCGCCGATATCTGGGCGTTCGGAGTCGTGCTGTGGGAGATGCTCACCGGCCACAAGCTCTTCGAGGGCGAGACCGTCTCCCACGTGCTGGCCTCGGTGCTCAAGGATGAGGTGGATCTCGACGAGCTGCCGCGCGGACACGCCCCCGACGATCCGAGAGCTCATCGGTCGATGTCTGCGAAAGAAACCTCAACAGCGACTTCAGGCCATCGGCGACGCCCGCATCGTGCTCGAGGAGTACCTGGCGGATCCGGAGGCTTCGGCAGCGGTGGCAACCGATGGAATCCCCGTCGCCGCTTCCGTGCCGCGCTGGCGGCGTCTCATGCCCTGGGCGGTCGCGGCCGGCTTGGCCGTGGCGCTGGGCGGGTTGTTGTGGTCGGTCTCGGCCAGGACACCGCAGGTGATCTCGGCGACGATCCCCCCTCCCGCGGACGCCGAGTTCTATCTCAACCCGAACAGTCCGGGACCGGTGGCGGTGTCTCCCGATGGCCGCAGCATCGCGTTTTCGGCGCAGGACCTCAACGGCGACATCCTGCTCTATGTGCGCCGGTTGGATGCGCCGCAGGCGCAGGCCCTGTCGGGCACCGACAACGCGGCCTACCCGTTCTGGTCGCCCGATTCGCGATGGATCGGGTATTTCAACCGTCCGGAAGGCACGCTCAAGAAGATCGACACCAACGGCGGCCCGCCGGTCACGCTCACCCAGGCGCCCAACGGCAAGGGAGGGACCTGGAACGAGGACGGCGTCATCGTCTTTGCTCCCGACGCGAGCACACCGCTGCATCGTGTCTCATCGGCTGGCGGCCAATCGGAACCGGTGACCGAGATCGACGGCGAGGTCGCACAACTCGCACCGGCATCCGCGCTTCCTGCCCGACGGGCGCCAGGTCATATTCCTGGCCCGGGGCAACACCCCGCAACTGAGTCGTTGCTGGTTACCGATCTCGAGGGAGGGGCGACACGGGAGGTGATGGCGACGGATACCCAGGCCGAGTATGCGTCGGGTCATCTGCTCTTCGTTCGTGAACGCGCGTTGATGGCGCAGCCCTTCGACCCCGGGACCGCCCAATTCGAGGGCGAAGCGGTGCCCCTCGCCGAAGACGTGCTGACCATCCAGGGGGCCTCGCTGGCCGATTTTTCATTGTCAGACACCGGGATCCTCAGCTTTGCCACCGGCCGGTCCGAAGAACAGACCCAGCTCGAATGGCGGGACCGGGCGGGGGACGACGGCGGCACAGTCGGCGACGAGGCGCCCTACCGTACAGCGGTGCTCTCTCCTGACGGCACGCTGGCGATTGCCGAGGTCATCGATGAGGCGACCGGAACCCAGGACCTCTGGGTCTTCGACATCGAACGCGGTCTCCGCACCCGATTCACGTTCGACCCCGCCCAGGATATCTGGCCGGTCTGGTCACCGGATGGGCGGACCATCTACTTCGCATCCAATCGCCAGGGGAACTTCGGGATCTACAAGAAGAGTCTCGAAGGGGCCGGGGAGGTGGAGGAGGTGGTCCGCACACGAGTGACGACTTGTTTTCGACCAGCGTTTCTCCCGACGGCGCCCACTCATGGTCATTCGGTCCGGTGGATGGGGCCGGGACCGACCTGTTGGTGGTGGCGCTCGACGGGAGCGCGGATCTGCAGCCATTCCGTCCGACCGAGTTCAACGAGTCGGTCGGCGTATTCTCGCCTGACGGGAAATGGGTGGTCTATCACTCGGACGAATCGGGAGACCTCGAGGTGTATGTCGCGCCCTTCCCGGGCCCCGGTCGACGGTGGCAGGTTTCGACGGAAAGCGGGGTCTATCCGATCTGGCGGGCAGACGGTGCGGAGATCATCTACACGCGGTTTGACGGCACCATCATGGCTTCTGCAGTGCGCGCGGAAGGCGACTCGTTCTTCATCGATGGCGAAGAACAGTTGTTCGCGATCGGGTCGCCTCAGATCGGCGGTCCCTACTTTTCGGTGTCCGGCGATGGGCAACGGTTTCTGGTAGTCCCTCCGACCACCCAGCGGGCCGATTCGTTGCTCCATCTCCTGGTGAACTGGCCGACTGCTTTGGAGGCACGGCGATGATCGGTACCACGCTTGCCCACTGCAAGGTGATTGCCGCCCTCGGCGCGGGCGGGATGGGCGAGGTGTGGCGTTCCGAGGATGAAAATCTCGGCCGCAAGGTAGCACTCGAGGCGCTGGAGAATCGATAATCAGCGAGCGACTCGTACATGGGCACGCTGGCAGCAGGACGTTAGGAGATGAAATGACTGATACAAAACTCAAACAGGAATGGATCGAGCTTTACGACAATTTCACCCACGGCACCATGAGCCGGCGGGTCTTTATGGAGCGGTTGGCGAAGGCCGCCGGCGGGGCCGCGGCTGCGGCCGCTTTGGTGCCGATCCTGCAGAACAACTATGCTGAGGCGGGAATCGTGCCCGAAGACGACGAACGTCTGAGGATTCAGATGTTGCCCTATGACGTCGACGGGGCGACCATGTCAGGCTACCTGGCGCGAACGACCGATTCGGCGTTGAGGCCGGCCGTGATCGTGGTTCACGAGAACCGCGGTCTCAACCCGCACATCAAAGACGTGACCCGGCGGATGGCCCTCGAAGGATTTCTGGCATTCGCCCCCGATGCGCTGGCGGCGGTCGGCGGAACGCCTGCCGACGAGGACCGCGCGCGCGAGATGATCTACGAGCTCGACCCTGATGTGACGGTGGGACGATTCGCCGCGGCGGTTTCGATTCTCGCATCTCACCCACTCTGCACCGGCAAGGTGGGAGCGGTCGGATTCTGCTGGGGCGGAGGCATGGTCAACGAGCTCGCGGCGGCGGGCGTCGGCCTGGCGGCCGGCGTGCCCTACTACGGGCGTCAACTTCCAGTCGAAGACGTGCCGAAGATCGAGGCTCCCCTGTGCCTCCAATATGCGGGTCTCGACAAACGGATCAATGCCGGCATCGACGAGTATGTCGCGGCGCTGAAGTCCAACGGTAAAACATATGAGATTCACATCTACGATGACGTCAACCACGCGTTCAACAATGACACCAACGCCGCTCGCTACGACAAGGCGGCGGCGGATCTGGCGTGGGGACGGACGGTCGAATTCTTGAGAAAGCACCTCTCTGGATGAGTATCGCTCCCGGGACGTCTCTAGCCCACTATCGAGTTACCGCGGCGCTCGGCTCCGGTGGAATGGGGGAGGTGTGGCGAGCCGAGGACACGAAGCTTGGGCGAGAAGTGGCACTCAAGGTGCTGCCCGAGGAATTTGCACAAGATCCCGAACGCATGGCGCGCTTCGAGCGCGAGGCGAAGGTGTTGGCGAGCTTGAATCATCCCAACATTGCCACGCTCTACGGGCTTGAAACTGCTGAGGCGTCGGGATCGGGAACGGAATCAAGCCCCATGCCCCAAGCCTCAAGCCCCACGACCTTTTTGGCGATGGAGTTGGTGGAGGGGGAGGATCTCTCCGAACGCATCAAGCGGGGTGCCATACCGATCGAAGAGGCCACTGCCATCGCGCTCCAGATTGCAGAGGCGCTGGAGGCGGCCCACGAGAAGGGCATCGTCCACCGCGATCTGAAGCCAGCCAACATCAAGATCACCGAGGATGGGGTGGTCAAGGTCCTCGACTTCGGTTTGGCCAAAGCCTGGGAGAGCGAAGGTGCCGATTCCAGCCTGTCACTGTCTCCGACGATGACCCGCCACGCCACGGTCGAGGGGGTCATCCTGGGTACGGCGGCCTACATGTCACCCGAACAGGCGAGAGGCAAGAGGGTCGATCGTCGCGCAGACATCTGGGCCTTCGGTGTCGTGCTGTGGGAGATGCTGACCGGCCGAAAACTCTTTGAAGGTGAGACGATCACCGACATCATGGCGGCGTTGGTTCGGCAGGAGATCGAATTCGATCTCTTGCCGGCGGCGACACCGAACACCCTCCGGAATCTTCTCGCACGCTGTCTCGACCGGGATCCTCAGACCCGGCTGCGCGACGTCGGCGAAGCCCGGATTGCTCTGCAGTCCCTGCTCTCCGATCCTGCAGCGGTCGAGGCGCACACCGCTCAGGAAACGATCCAACGGGCGACTGTTACCTCCAGGTGGAGGACCGCCGTGGTCTGGCTCCTCGGTGGCGCCACCGTTGGCGTGCTGGGTGCCACCCTGATCGGTCTTCTGGGCGAGCCGGAGATCGAGAGTGGTGGGTTGCGGTACGCCATCCATCCGGTCCAGGGACAGATCGTGAGCGCAGAGGACACCAACGGTCTCGATATTTCGCGCGACGGACGATCGATAGCGTTTGTCGGGACTGAGGAAGATGGCTCTGGGTCGGTGCTCTACGTCAAAACGGCGGAGGATGCCGAACCCCGGGTGATCGCGGGGGCGGAAGATGCGCGGGCACCGTTCTTTTCACCGGACGGCCAGTGGATCGGATATTTCTCGGACAATGAGCTCCGCAAGGTCTCGATCAACGGCGGAAGTTCGATTCCGTTAGCGCCGGCGGGTGATCGACGCGGCGCCGTCTGGCACCCCGACGGAAACATCTACTTCACACCGAGCAGCACGACGGCGATCATGAAGGTTTCCGGCAACGGGGGCGAGGTGACCCCCGTCACGACCTTGAATCGAGATCGGCTGGAAAGAACGCATCGCTGGCCGTCCGTGGTTCCCGGTGGGAAGGCCGTTCTCTTCACGTCCGACACCCACCAATCCACCGAGTATTACGACGATGCGCGGATCGAGGCAGTGAATATCGAAACCGGCGAGAGAAAGGTGGTGCTCGAGGGTTCCAGCCGGGCGGTTGCAACTGCGAACGGCCACCTCGTCTTCGCACGGGACGGGGCGCTCTACGCGGTCGGTTTCGACCTCGACAGGCTCGAGGTTGTCGGGTCCCCGAATCTGGCGCTGCAGGGAGTGCTCACGGTCGTGGCATCGGGAGCGGTTCAATTCGCGATCTCGGACACCGGTGGGCTTGCCTACGTTCCCGGCGGCAAGACCACCGATATCTTCGACCTGGTCTGGATGACCGCTGACGGGGAGCTCGAAATTGCGTCGTCGGAACCCGGATACTTCACTCAGGCCGCCGTCTCACCGCAGGGCGATCGAGTGGTGCTGATGAGTTCAACCCGTGAAAACACCGACCTCTGGATTCTCGACATGGCAAGCCAGAGCTTGAACCGATTGACCTTTGAAGGCTCGAACCAGGATCCGGTGTGGACGCCGGATGGCAGGAGGATCATCTTTGCCTCAACGCGCGGCGGGACCACCCCCAAGCCGTACATCAAGAACGCGGACGGCACCGGGGAGGTCGAACTCCTCTGGGACTCGGTAGAGGATGTCTATCCGGCGGACATTACACGAGACGGCCGCTGGCTGGCAGTGGAGCTCAATCGCCTTCAAGCCGATGACGGTACGGGTTCCGAGGTCTGGCTGGTCGACCTGAATGGTGAGAACGAGCCCTTCCGGTTCTTCGAGGATCAGGAGAGCTGCCGGTACTCGGCTTTCTCACCGGACGGCCGATGGCTCGCCTACGTGTCCCGCGAGACCGGTGTCGACCAGATCTACGTACGGCCCTTCCCCTCGGCCAACGGTAAATGGCAGGTCTCTCAGGTCGCTGCCCGCGAGCCCCGCTGGACCCCGGACGGCAGACGGCTGTACTACCGATCGATCGAGGGATTCAAATACGTGGATATCGACACCGGGCAGGGATTTCGCGCGGGCCGACCGGTTCTCATCGAACCCGGACAAATCGGCCCCCCATACAACATGACGTTTTCGATGCCGTTCGAGGGCGATCGATTCCTGGCCCTCCGAGCTCACATCGAGGGGCAGGAACAGTGGCGGGTTCATGTGATTACGGATTGGAAGGATGGATTGGCCGGACCATGATCGGATCCCAACTCGTTCAATATCGGATCACCGGCGCTCTCGGCGCGGGGGGGATGGGCGAGGTGTGGAGGGCGACCGACGAAAAGCTCGGGCGCGAGGTGGCGCTCAAGGTATTGCCGGAGGAGTTCGCAGCCGATCCGCAGCGGCTGGAGCGATTCGAGCGCGAGGCGAAGGTTCTGGCCTCGCTCAATCACCCAAACATTGCCCACCTGTACGGGTTGGAGACGGTAGAAACGCCGCCCGCCCACCCGGCAGCCGAGACGGCTGCCCCACAAGGCAGCCAAGGATCTTCGGAGCCGTTTGTGGCGCACGCGTCCCGTGTGCAAGCCGTGGGTTCCGAATCTACCCAGACGGCTGAAGCAAGCCCCAAGCCCCAGGCTGCAAGCCCGACGACCTTTTTAGTGATGGAGTTGGTGGAGGGCGAGGATCTCTCCGAGCGGATCAAACGCGGGCCGGTTCCGGTCGAGGAAGCGATTCCGATCGCCCACCAAATCGCCGAGGCTCTCGAAGCGGCGCACGAGCAGGGCATCGTTCATCGCGACCTCAAGCCGGCCAATATCAAGTTGACCGAGAATGGCGTTGTCAAGGTGCTGGATTTCGGGCTCGCCAAGGCGTGGGAGAGCGAGGGCGGAGATCTGAACTCGTCGCTCTCTCCGACCATTACCAGGCAGGCCACCGTCGAGGGCGTGATACTGGGCACGGCGGCCTACATGTCGCCGGATCAGGCCAGGGGAAAGCGGGTCGACCGTCGTGCCGATATCTGGTCTTTCGGCGTCGTCCTGTGGGAGATGTTGACCGGCCACAAGCTCTTCGAAGGTGAGACGATTTCAGACGTGGTCGCGGCGGTCTTGACCCACAGCCCGGATTTCAATGAGTTGCCGGCAAGACCCCGGCGATACTCCGCCGCTTGCTCGAACGTTGCCTCGAGCGCGATCCCAGGCTCCGGCTTCAGGCCATGGGAGAGGCGAGGATCGCTCTCGCATCGACCGGAGAAGCCGAATCAGCCGCCATTGATACCAGAATGGTCCCAGCCGAAAAGAGGCGTCATGCGATGGGATGGTGGGTGGCGACCGTAGCAGCCGTTGCCGTCGTTGCAGCCGCGCTCGGCTGGTGGAACGCGTCCGGGAGAGGGCGGTCGGCCGCTGAGACCGCCTGGCATTTCACTGCAGTGACCCGCCTTCCCGGAATGGAGATCCAACCGAGCCTCTCCCCGGACGGCCGGTTCGTTGTCTATACCTCCGAGATCGACGGCGACTGGGACATCTACATGCTGCGGCTTGGGGGCGACAACCCGATCAATTTGACTGAGGACCACGTCGGCGCGGATCGCTCGCCGGTTTTTTCGCCGGATGGAGAAAGGATCGCTTTCCAGTCCGACCGAGAGGGCGGCGGGATCTTCGTCATGGGCGCTACCGGTGAGTCGGTGCGCCGGGCGACGGATTTCGGCTACAACCCGAGTTGGTCTCCTGATGGCTCCATGCTGGTCTTTGCGACGGAGGTGGTTGACTTTCGGCCCAATTCGCGCCTCTCAACGAGTTTCCTCTCCATCGTCAATCTCGAGACCGGAGTGGTGACACGAATTCCCGGAGATCAAGATGCCGTGCAACCGGCATGGTCGCCTGATGGATCGTGGATTGCATTTTGGGGGTTGCCCGTCGGCACGGGCCAACGGGACCTCTGGATCGTCCGGCCCGACGGCAGTGAGGTGAAGACCGTGACTTCCGATCCGCCCATGGATTGGAGCCCAGCGTGGTCGGCCGATGGGAGCAGGCTTCTCTTCTCGAGCGATCGCGGGGGGACTCTGGGCCCGTGGTGGGTGGAGATTGAATCCGATTCAGGCGAGGTGCTCGGCGAACCGCAGCCGTTCACGGTGCCTTCCACCTGGGCGGGGCACATGACGGTGTCGCGAGACGGGCGGACGATGGTGTTTTCCAATGCCGATTTCAGGTCCAATGTTTACCGGGTGGCGTTTGACGCCTCTTCAATGCAGGTGATCGGGGATCCGGTTCCGGTGACTCGTGGAGCGACAACCTATGTCCAAATCGACCCTTCCCCCGATGGCGAGTGGGTTGCCGCCAGCACCGGCGAGGCTCAAGAGACTCTGACTCTTATCCGTGCTGATGGGGGCGTTGTGCGGAGGCTAACCGACGACGCATTCAACAACCGTGGCCCGACATGGTCTCCGGACGGTGACAAGCTGCTCTTCTACTCCGACCGGTCCGGAACCTATCAGCTCCATTTCATCCGGCCCGACGGAAGCGGTCTCGAACAGATCACCGACCTCGAAGGTGGGACGGTTCTTCCATTTTGGTCTCCCGATGGAGACCGGGTTTTCACCGGGAACCTTCGCGGCGAGGTGATGATTGTCGATCTCGAGGGCGCGAGACCCATCACCAAAGCGAGGCTTCTTCCCGATCCGGAAAACGTGATGGGGACTCAGCCCGCCGGATGGACGTCGGATGGGCGCGGCGTGATCGTCGCCGGGCAGGAGTACGACGTGACGGCGTCGACGGTCTATGTCTACGACCTCGATCGGGAAGCGTATCGCCTGGTGAGCGACAGGCGGGTGAGGATGGACTTTCATTATGGCCTGCCGGTTCCTTTCGGCGACGGACGGCACCTCCTGTTCGCTGACAGCGGGAGAATAATGGTCTTGGACATTGAAAACGGAGCGGCGCAGACGCTCCTCGAGCCGATCCCCGGGTCATTGTTCGTGGCTCCGCACATGGCGGAAGATCGCAACGAGATCTTCTTCCTCCGTCTCGAAGAGGAGGCCGATCTGTGGGTCGCGCGGGCTGCAGGGAAATCCGCCACCGACTGAGCTCTCGATCTTCTCGAATCGACAGCGAGATACCGAGAATAGGCGTGGCTCGACTTGTGTTGTAGTTTAGACCGAGATACAATCTCGGTCGCATAAGGGGCTTCAACAATGCAAGTGGGGGAGACGATCGGTGGGTATCGCATCCTGTCGCCGCTCGGTGCCGGTGGCATGGGAGAGGTGTGGCGCGCCGAAGATACAAGGCTCGGGCGTGAGGTGGCATTGAAGGTGCTGCCGGAGGAGTTCGCGGCTGATCCGCAGCGGCTGGAGCGTTTCGAGCGCGAGGCCAAGGTGCTCGCGAGCCTGAATCATCCGAATATCGCGACGCTCTACGGACTGGAGACGGTCGATTCGTCGGGATTGGGAACGGGATCGGATCGCAGCCCAAGCCTCAAGCCTCAAGCCCCAGAGCCCATACGACCTTCCTTGCGATGGAGTTGGTGGAGGGGGAGGATCTCTCCGATCGCATCGAGCGAGGTGCGATACCGGTCGAGGAGGCGACAGCCATCGCGCTGCAAATCGCCGAAGCCCTCGAATCTGCCCACGAAGCCGGCATCGTCCACCGTGATCTCAAACCTGCCAACATCAAGCTCACCGACGATGGCGTGGTCAAGGTGCTCGACTTCGGTCTCGCCAAGACGTGGGAAACCGAGGTCACTGACTCGAGTTTGTCGCTCTCGCCGACTCTGACTCATCACGCAACCGCCGCGGGCGTCATTCTCGGCACGGCCGCATATATGTCGCCCGAACAGGCGAGG
Source organism: Candidatus Sulfomarinibacteraceae bacterium (assembly GCA_963769215.1). Taxonomy (GTDB): domain Bacteria; phylum Acidobacteriota; class Thermoanaerobaculia; order Thermoanaerobaculales; family Sulfomarinibacteraceae; genus Sulfomarinibacter. The sequence continues at coordinate 115,465 of CAVYKX010000008.1, forward strand.
GGTAAGAAGGTCGACCGGCGTGCTGATATCTGGTCCTACGGGGTTGTCCTGTGGGAAATGCTGACCGGCCGAAAACTCTTTGAGGGCGATACGGTTTCGGATGTGATGGCAGCGGTCTTGACACGGGAGATCGATCTCGAGGATCTGCCGAAAGATACGGCGGCCCCGATTCGTCGATTGCTGTCTCGATGTCTTCAGAGGGAGCCGAGAGAAAGGCTGCGGGTGGATCGGTGATGCCAGGCTCGAACTGGCCGAGGACCCTCAGCGGGACAAGCCCGCGGGAACACCGCGAATGGAGCGGGGTCGATTTCAGGTGGTTCCCGGGCTCATCGTGATGCTGTTGGCCTTGGTGACCTGCGCGGCGGTTTTCTGGGCGACCCGCCGACCCGCCACCGAAGATCGAACGGTCCATTTCCCGGTGACCCCACCCGCAGGAATGGTCTTTCATCTCGAAGGCCTGGGTCCCGGACCGGCCGAGCTTTCGCCCGACGGTAGGCGGATCGCATACTCCGCCCGGGACGCCGACGGAATCATCCGCGTCTGCGTGAGGGATCTCGATGCTGTCGAGGTGTCTGCCTGGAAGGGACAGAGGGCGCCCAGTACCCGTTCTGGTCTCCAGATGGAGAGTCATTGGGTTCTTCACCCGTTCTGGCGCCTCGATGAAGATCATCCCAGCGGACGGAGGGGCCGTGAGGACGATCTGTGCCTCGCGCAACGGCAAGGGAGGTACGTGGAACAAAGACGGCACGATCGTGTTCACGCCGGACTCCAATACTCCACTTTTTGCCGTCTCTGCACAGGGTGGTGAACCGAGGCAGCTGACGACCATTGATATGGGCCGTGGGGAGAATTCACATCGTCACCCGATATTTCTTCCCGACGGTCGACGATTTCTGTATATGGCCCGCAGTGTCCTCGGCAGTGACAGCAACACCGTTATGGTCGGTTCGATTGACGGCGAACTGAGTCAGGAACTCACGCGGTCACCGGTCGCGGTCAAATTCGCCGGGGAACGGCTGCTCTATCTCCGCGGCACGAATCTCATGGCGCGACCCTTTGACGCTGACAACCTGGAGTTCACGGGCGACGAGGTCATGCTGGCCGATGGCATCATGATGTCGGGGGCGCGGCGAGGGCTGTTTTCTCCGCAACTGACGATGTTCTCGTCTACCAACGGGGCGATTCCGAAACCCGAGCGAGTTGGTGTGGTTGGACCGTCCGGGAATCGCACCGGGGTGCTCGGTGATGTCGCGTCGTACTATTCAGTGGCGGTGTCACCTGATGGTTCGCAGGTTGCGGTGCCGGTGACGACCGGTACCATCGGCACCCACGACCTCTGGATCTACGACGTCGGCGAGAAACCTCCGTTCGAGGGTCACCTTCGACGACGGCGAGGAGTTCGTGGCGGTCTGGTCTCCGGACAGCCGCGAGCTCTACTTACAGCGCCAACAGCGCCGGACCGCTCAACATCTACCGACTGAAACCCGAAGAATCTACCGAGCCAGAGTTTGTTCTCGGCGGCGAGCTGTCCCTCTTTGCCACGGCGGTGTCCCCTGACGGATCGCGTCTTTTGATCTCTCGAGAACACCCGGAGAGTGCGAGCGACATTCTCATCCTGGACCTCGGACGTGGAGGTGAACCCGAGGTCTTCCGAGCGACGCGCTTCGCAGAGGAGCATGCGGTCTTTTCGCCGGATGGCCGTTGGGTGGCCTACACGTCGAATGAATCAGGCAGGCCCGAGATCTACGTGTCGTCGTCATCGGGAGCCGGTCGCCAGTGGCAGGTCTCCACCGATGGTGGGATCTGGCCGCGGTGGATTCGGGAGACCGGTGAGGTCTTGTATCAAGATGCCTCGGGACGATTCATGGCGGTCGCGATTCGTACCGGCGAAGCCGAGGTCGAGATCGGCGAGCAGGAGGTGCTCTTCGACGGCTACCCGGGAACGAGGCTCTACCAGCTCTACGATCCGACACAGGATGGCGAACGCATTCTGTTTCGGATGCTGTCCAGCCAAGACCCGCCGGACCCGCCGACCGTGGTCGTGAATTGGCGAAGGTGAGAGTGAGGAAATGATCGGGACATCGCTCGCTCAATACCGCATTACCGCGGCGCTCGGCGCCGGTGGGATGGGTGAAGTATGGCGTGCAGAGGACACCAAGCTCGGTCGCGAGGTGGCGCTGAAAGTGCTGCCCTCTGAATTTGCCGAGGATCCCGAGCGGATGGCGCGGTTCGAGCGCGAGGCGAAAGTCCTGGCATCGCTCAATCACCCCAATATCGCGATACTATTCGGACTCGAAACGGCGGAAAATACAAACGCGGGCAACGGCGCCGAAAAGACGATGTTCCTCATCATGGAGCTCGTTGAGGGAGAAGACCTGTCGGAGCGCATTCCACGTGGGCCGGTTCCCTCGACGAGGCGATTCCGATCGCACGACAGATCGCCGACGCGTTGGAGACGGCGCACGAGGCGGGCATCGTCCATCGCGATCTCAAACCGGCCAACATCAAGCTCACGGGAGACGGCACGGTCAAGGTGCTGGATTTCGGATTGGCAAAGACGTGGGAATCGGATTCCGGCGACTCGAGTCTGTCGCTCTCTCCGACCGTCACTCACGCGACGCCGCAGGAGTAATCCTCGGCACCGCAGCTTACATGAGCCCCGAGCAGGCTCGAGGTCAGCAGGTGGACCGCCGGGCTGATATCTGGGCCTACGGGGTCGTGCTGTGGGAAATGTTGACGGGCAACAAGCTCTTTGCGGGCGATACGGTTTCGGATGTCCTCGGCCTCGGTGCTCAAGGATGCGCCGGACCTCGAGGCGGTACCGCCGAGCACGCCACGGAGTGTCCGCCGGCTGTTGGCCCGGTGTCTCGAAAAAGACCCCAGGAACCGGTTGCAGTGGATAGGGGACGCCCGGCTCGATCTCAGAGAGGCCACTGAACCGCGGCCCTTCGAAGAGATTGATGACGAGCTGCCGGTTCAATCGGGTCGTCGGAGGAGCGAATGGCTTGCGTGGGCGGCTGCTGCGGCTGCAATTGGAGCGGCAGTTCTTCTCGGGTTGAGGCAGCCGCCGGATGTGGTGCAGCCACTGACCCGTTTCAGTCTCGGGCTCAGCGAAGAGCAGACCCTGTCATTCCTCGATCAACCGATTCTCGCCGTCGCTCCGGACGGAAAGGCGCTGGCCATGACGGTGACCGATCCCGAAGCGGCCCGCGACGTAATCGTGCTCCGGCGCCTCGATGAGATCGATCCGATTCGGCTGGACGGTACCGAGGGAGCCGGAGAGATGTTCTTTTCTCCGGACGGTTCGGCGATCGGGTTCTTCGCCGACGGCAAGCTCAAACGAGCCTCGGTCGTCGGGGGATCGGTCGTCACCCTGGCCGATGCCCCCACCCCACGCGGCGGCGTGTGGCTCGCAGATGGAACCATCGTTTTCGCGCCGGAGTATGCGAGCGGCCTTTGGAAGGTCGGGGACACCGGGGGCGCAGCGTCTCTGCTTGTCGATGTTGATGCAGATCGCGACGAACGCACCTTTCGCTTTCCTCACGCCACACCCGATGGTGAGATTCTGCTCTTCACTGTGGGCAGTCTCGACAGTCCGAACAATTACGACAGCGCGGTGATCGAAGCCTACTCGATGGGAACCGGAGAGCGGAGAACGATCATCGAGCGCGCGAACATGGCCCGGTTCGCCGGGCGCGACCGAATCGTCTTCGCCCGCGCCGGCAACCTCTATGCGGTCGGTTTCGACCCCGAGAGCCTGCGGACTGTTGGCGAGCCGTCTCCGGTGATAGAAGATGTGGGAGGAGATCCCTCGAGTGGTGCCGGCTATTTCTCGATTTCTGAAAACGGCACTATAGCCTGGCTCGCCGGCGCTGTGACGGCTGCGGATGCCCTGTTGACCGTCGTGGACGAGAACGGCGTCGCGGAACGCCTTCCACTCTCGACTCGCGGGTTCTTCCAACCGCGGTTTTCTCCCGACGGTTCTCGCCTGGCGTTCACCGTGGGTGAGGGTTACTCGGGAGTTGCTGGCGACGTCTGGGTCTACACGCTGGCCACGCAGGCGCTCAGCAGGCTGACATTCGGCGGCAACGAGCTGTATCCGCTGTGGTCTCCCGACGGTCGGCGGATCGCGTATCTGAGCTATTCATCGGATGCCGCGGTTATGGCCACGGCGGCGGACGGCAGTGGGGCCGAAGAACAACTGACAGGACGAGATTCCACCGCCATCTTTCCCGAGTCATTCACACCTGACGGCCGGACGCTGGCCTATACGAGGGTCGGACAGACCGCGGACATCTACCTCGTCACCGTGGGGGAGGAGGCGAAGTTGTTTGAAAGCCAGGCGAGCAGCCCGTCGATCTCGCCCGACGGACGATGGATCGCGTACAACTCGCCCGGCGCCGGAATGGCCTCGGTCTATGTGAGGCCGATCGAGGGCGATGGAAAGTGGCAGGTCTCGCCAGGCCTCGGAAGCTACCCGCGGTGGTCTAGGGACGGAAGCAAGATCTTCTACATCGATATCGGGACTCCGAAGCGGCCGTTGATGGAGGTCGATATCTCGACGGGCGACAGCTTTCAGGCCGGGCCTCCGCGTGTCGTCGTCGAGAACCTGGGAAGCTCGTTCGTGACCTCGACCGCTCCGGCCGTCAATTGGGACGTGTCGCCGGCAGGCGACAGCTTCGTGTTCGTGGAGTTCGAACGCCGGTCGAAATCGGCCGCCCAGATCGAGATCGCCCTCAACTGGGCGCAGCACCTGAATCTGGAACAGGAATGATCGGCACCACCCTCGCCCACTACCGCATCACCGGCGAGCTCGGCGCCGGCGGGATGGGTGAGGTGTGGAGGGCCACCGACGAGAAGCTGGGCCGCGAGGTGGCGCTGAAAGTCCTGCCGGAGGAATTTGCGTCCGACCCGCAGCGGCTCGAGAGATTCGAACGCGAAGCGAAGGTGCTGGCGAGCCTTGAACCACCCGAACATCGCGACGTTGTTCGGGCTGGAGACGGTCCACAAGTCGGAATCAGGAACGGGATCGGATCCAAGCCTCAAGCCTCAAGCCCCAAGCCCTGCGACCTTCCTCGTGATGGAGCTGGTGGAGGGAGAGGATCTTTCGGAGCGGATCGCGAGAGGTGCAATCCCCATCGACGAGGCCACCGCCATCGCAACACAGATAGCCGAGGCGCTGGAAGCGGCCCATGAACAGGGCATTGTCCACCGCGATCTCAAGCCGGCCAATATCAAGCTGCGGCCTGACGGCACGGTCAAGGTGCTGGATTTCGGACTGGCCAAGGCATGGGAAACCGACCAGGATGATTCGAGCTTCTCGATGTCTCCCACGATGACGGCCCACGCCACGGCCGCCGGGGTGATCCTCGGCACCGCGGCCTATATGAGCCCCGAACAGGCGCGCGGCAAGAAGGTCGACCGTCGCGCCGATATCTGGTCCTTCGGTGTGGTGCTGTGGGAGATGTTGACCGGACACAAGCTCTTTGAGGGCGACACGGTGACGGATGTGCTGGCGGCGGTATTGACGCGAGAGGTGGATCTCGATGTCCTTCCGCCGGCCGCGTCGCCTTCCCTGAGGCGGTTGCTGGCCCGGTGTCTCGAAAGACAGCCTCGAGATCGTCTCCAGTGGATCGGAGACGCTCGTCTGGAGCTCCAGGATGTGAACGACCCACCGCCGCATGAGCGAGATGCACCGCCCTCCCGTTCGTGGATCGGATGGGCTGTTGCGGTTGTCGCCATCGTCATCGGATGTTCAGCCATCGCGTGGTCGGTGCTGCAGCCGAAGGGGCGAAGCAGCGAACCGATTCACCTCGAATTGGCCGACGCCGGATTCACGAGCTCTTCGAATTCGTCGATTGCACCCAACGGCCAGATGGTGGCCTATTGCACGAACGACTCGGACGCGATCCTGGTGCTGGAGACGCGACGCCTCGACAGCTTTGAGCCGGGACCGATATCCGGTGTCGAAGGAGCAGAAAACCCGTTCTTCTCGCCGGACGGGAAATGGCTGGCGTTTTTCGCGCCCAATGAGCGAGCCGTCGGGAAGGCGTCCATCGAGGATGGAACCGTCCAGAATTTGCCGGGCGTTCAGGTCTCGGGCTATTTCAATTCCGGCACATGGCACCCGGACGGGTTTCTGATCCTCAGCGGAGCAGTCATCGAAGGGAATCAGTGGCAGGGCCTCGTGACGGTGCCCGACTCGGGCGGAGAGCCACAGATCCTGACGTCACCGTCTGGACTCGAACGGAGACACTATCTGCCGGAGGCCGTTGACGGGTCGCCGTGGGTTCTGTTCACCATTTCCACCCTTGACGGCCAGTCCGTCGCGGCGGTGTCACTTGAGACCGGAGAACAGAAGGTCATGCTCGAAGGGGCCTCGACGCCTCGTTTCCTGGAGTCGGGGCATCTGCTTGTCTTCCGTCCTGCGTTCGACGATCTGGCGATCGCGCCGTTTGACCCGGATTCAGCGACTCTCCTGGGAGGCCCCGAGTCCGTCCTCTCGCCGGTCGGTGAGACGAATCGAGGCACCGGCCAGTACGTGCTCGCCGACAATGGGACGCTGATCTACGATCCGCCCTCCACGGGTGGCTCGGAGTTTTTTTTGGCAGATGTCGTCCTGGTCGATCGAGCCGGCGGGATCGAAGAGCTCGATGCCGAGAAGGCCTCGTGGTCGCAGCCGCGGTTCTCTCCAGACGGAGATCAACTCCTGCTTCGGAGGATCGAAACACCGAACTGCGACCTCTGGACTCGAGACCTCGAACGCGGGACCACGACTCGAATCACCTTTGAACACGACACCCACAACCGGCTATGGGACTCGTCAGGAGGCAACGTCATGTACGCGGGAGACCAGGGTGCGCGGCGTTCGGTGTTTCGCGTCGCGTCGGATGGATCTTCTGCTCCGGTCGTGATGATCGACGCCGACGTCTCCATGTACCCGGCGTCGTGGTCGGCCGATGGCCGGCGCCTCGTCCTGGGTGTCGTGAATCAGCACAGCGGTGACGACGTCTGGGTTCTCGATCTGGATCGTGAATCCGATCCTTTTCCATTCCTGGACTCTCGGTTTGGTGAGCGCTATCCGGTCTTTTCGCCGGACGGGCGCTGGATCGCCTATTCCTCGGATGAGTCGGGTCACTGGGAAGTCTTTGTCAGACCCTACCCGGGTCCCGGTGGTCGAGTACAGGTTTCCACCGATGGAGGCACGGAACCGCTCTGAGTCTCCTGATGGGACCGGGTTGTTCTACCGCGCCGACGGCAAAATCTGGGAAGCCGGTGTGACTGAATCCTCCGGAAGCCTCCGAGTGAGCTCGCCGACGCCACTTTTCGACGATCAGTTTGAACGGGTGACGGGCGCCAATCCCGATCAGCGCCAGTACGACATCTCCCCGGCCGGAGATGTATTCGCGATGATCCGCCCCGACCCGCGGGCCAACGAGCAGCGACCCTTGAGGGTCGTCATCGGTTGGCTCGAGGCGGCTCTCGAGAGCCTGGAGGGCGGGTGATTGGCACGACCCTCGCTCATTACCGCATCACCGGCGAGCTCGGCGCCGGCGGAATGGGAGAGGTGTGGCGCGCCACTGATGAAAAGCTGGGCCGCGAGGTGGCGCTCAAGGTATTGTCGGAAGAGTTTGCCGCGGATCCGCACCGGCTCGAGCGATTCGAGCGGGAAGCGCGGGCGGTGGCGGCCCTCAACCACCCGCACATCGTCACGATCTTCTCCGTCGAGGATGCGGACGGCGTTCGGTTCCTGACCATGGAGCTTGTGGAGGGGCGAACGCTCGAAAAGATGATCCCCGGCAACGGTTTGGAATCCCAGACCTTTTTCGAGCTGGCGACCCCGCTCGCCGAGGCGATCTCGGCGGCTCACGACAAGAGCGTCATCCACCGCGATCTCAAGCCTTCGAACGTCATGGTCGATGGCAGCGGGCGGGTCAAGGTGATGGACTTCGGTCTCGCGAAGCTGCAGGATTCCGGCGAGGTCTCCGACTCCTCGGAGCTGCCCACCGAGGCCCTGACCGGGGTCGGCATGGTGGTGGGCACGGTACCCTACATGTCGCCGAACAGGTCGAGGGCAAGATCGTCGATCACCGGACCGACGTCTTCTCGCTCGGCGTGTTGCTATACGAGATGGCCACCGGCGAGCGCCCGTTCCAGGGTGAAAGCTCTGCGGGGTTGATGTCGTCGATTTTGCGGGATGCGCCGGCGCCGGTGGTCGAGCGCCGCGATGATCTCCCGAACCACCTCGGCCGCATCATCAGCCGGTGTCTCGAAAAAGACCGCCGCAACCGCTACCAGACGGCCCGCGATGTCTTTAATGAACTGAAAGCGCTGCAACGAGAGGTGAGCTCGATGGGTACGGCTGGAACGCGGCCGGCAGCCGCGCGGACCCGGACCGCTCCCCGTGCGCCTTCGTATGCCGCGGTCTCCTCGAGCGCCGTGAAGACAGACGAGGGATTCTGGGTGGCGGTGCTCCCCTTCAAGTACACCGGGGTTGATGAGGATCTCGTCGCACTGGCCGAGGGTCTGAGCGAAGACATCGTGACCGGACTGTCGCGTTTCTCCTACCTTCGGGTGATCGCACGCGGCTCGACGCTCAAATATGCGAGCGAGGGCCTCGACGTGCGGGCGGTCGGTGAGGAGCTGGGAGCTCGCTACGTCATGGAGGGGAGTCTCCGGCGGGCCGGGAAAAAGCTCCGCCTGGCGGTGCAGCTGGTTGACACGGACTCTGGCGCACACCTCTGGGCGGAGGCCTACGATCGCGGTTTTGACGCCGAAGATCTCTTCGCGATGCAGGACGAGCTCGTCCCGACGATCGTTTCGACGGTGGCAGACACACACGGAGTTCTGCCCCGAAGCATGGGCGAGGCGTTGCGCAGTTGCTCTCCAGGGGATTTGACCCCTTACGAGGCGGTCCTGCGAAGCTTTTCCTATTTCGAGCGAGTGACCGCCGAAGAGCTTGCCGCGGCGCGGGCGGGTCTCGATCTGGCGGTGCAGAAGGCGCCGGACTCTGCCGATGCCTGGGCCATGATGGCATTGCTTTGCGCCCAGGAGCACGGGCAGGGATTCAAACTCCTGGATGATCCCCTCGAAATCGGAGCGGCCGCGGCGCGCCGGGCTGTCGAAGTCGGGCCGTCCAACCACCTGGCCCATTTCAGCCTCGCGCAGGTGCTTTTTTTCCAAAAGGACTACGGGACTTTTCGTAATACGGCGGCGCGGGCCGCTGAGCTCAATCCAATGGACGGCAACTCGATCGCGTTTCTCGGCGAGCTGCTGACCTATGCGGGCGACTCGGAACGGGGCCTCGAGCTCGCCGGGCGCGCCAAACGGCTCAATCCGAATCACCCTGGGTGGTACTGGTATGCCGACTTTTTCCACGCCTACCGCGAGCTCGACTACCCTGCCGCGCTCGCTGTGGCTCAGAAGGTGAACCTGCCCGACCACTGGGGCCAGCACGTGGCGACTGCAATCGCCTACGGGCAGCTCGGAGATCACAGGGCGGCGGGAAAAGCCTTGAAGAGGCTCGTCGAGATCCGGCCGGATTTCGCCAGAATCGCCCGACAGGAGTTCGAGAAGTGGTGGGATTCGGAGTTTGTCGAGCATATGGTCGACGGGCTCCGGAAGGCCGGGTTAGAGATGCCGCAGGAGTCCGAGTCGGTCTGTTTCGACGACAGCGGTTGAGGCCTCGAGTTCGCCGGATTCGGGAGCATCACGAGCCGACGAAGGCTTTTGATCGCCGTGCTTCCGTTTGGCTGCCCCGGTGGTGACGCGGAGATGGAAGCATTCGCCGACGGCCTCGAAGAGGACATCGCAAGCGGGCTTTCACGCTTCTCGTACCTTTTCGTGGTGTCGCGCAAATCAACCCAACGCTATCGCGGCGAGGCGATCGATGTCCGACAGGCGGCCGAGGAGCTGGGCGCCCGATACGTGATGGAGGGTGGCATTCGCAGGGCGGGCTCGAGGATCCGTATCGGCATGAATCTCATCGATGCCGCGACCGGCACTCACCTGTGGTCCGAAACCTACGACCGTGACTTGGGGCCGCGGACGTCTTCGAGCTGCAGGACGAGATCACCGGTCGGATCGTGGCCACCGTGGCCGACAGCTATGGAATTCTGGTGCACTCGATCGAGGCCGGTTTCCAGGGCAAGGCCGAAACGGAGTATGTACCTTGGGAATGGCTTATCAGGCTCTTCGGGTATCGCCAGCGGCCCACGCCCGGCCGAGCACTCGAGACTCCGGGACAGCCTCGAAGAAGCTGTTGACAGGGATCCAAATGTTGCAGATGCCTGGGCGTGCCTTCACAGATCTACCTCGACGAGCATGGTTTTGGATTCAACGCTCGCCCGGATGCCCCGAACCGGGCTCTTGCGGCCGCCCAGCGTGCCGTCGATCTCGATCGAGCGAACCAGCTCGGGTACCAGGTGCTGGCGCAGAGCCAGTTTTTCCTCCGAGACCTGAAGGCGTTTCGTTCGGCGGCAGATCGAGCGATGTCACTCAATCCGAGGGACAGCAACTCGATCGGGATCCTCGGCCTTCTCATCGTTCTCTCGGGAGAGTTCGAAGAGGGTGCGGAGATTTCGCGCCGGGCCATGGATCTCAACCCGAATCACGCCGGCTGGTACCACTTCGGTCCGATCTGGGAGAGCTTCCACAACCGTGACTACGAAAAGGCGTTGGAGCATGCCAAGCAGGTCAACATGCCCGGCATGTTCGGGCAGCACCTCGCAGTCGCCGCCGCCTGCGGTCACCTCGGCCGGCGTGCCGAAGGCGAGGCGGCCGTCGCGGACCTCCTGGCCCATGATCCGGACATTGCGTCGACTCTTCGTGAGAATCTCGAAGTTTGGCATTTTGCCAGCGGCCTCGTCGAGTCCATCACGGAGGGACTCGGGAAGGCCGGGTTGACGTTGCCGGGCGTCGAAACCCGGTTGGCATCACGGGAAAGTGAAAAGACCACGAGAGACGTGGCCGAAAGTGCGGTGACGATCGCTGTGCTGCCCTTCAGCGATCTGAGCCCCACCAAGGATCAGGACTACTTCTGTGAGGGCATGGCCGAGGAGATCATGAACTCCCTGGTCCGGATCGAGGGCATCCGAGTCGCATCGCGCACCTCCGCCTTCCGTGCCAGACACGAGGGCCACGGTTTGGCGGAGATCGCCACACCTGCTCTCCGTGAGCCACGTTCTCGAGGGCAGCGTGCGAACGGCCGGCAGCCGGCTGCGGGTCACCGCGCAGCTGACCGATGTGGTCAGCGGCCACCAGCTCTGGTCCGAGCGCTTTGACCGGGAGCTGGAGGACGTCTTTGCGGTGCAGGACGAGATCGCCGCCGGCGTCGTCGATGCAGTAAGAGGCACGGCTCGCTCCGGATGCGGGAACCATCCCTTCCCGTCCTCAGCCACACAACCTCAAAGCCTACCGGAGCTACCTGTTGGGGCAGCATCTGCGGTATGCCAAAGAGGACCACGGCGGGGCCGTTCGAGCCTTCCAGGAATCCCTCCGTCTCGATCCGACCCATGCGCCGTCGTGGACCGGGCTCGCGGAAAGCCTCGCGCTGTCGGCGCACATGAGCCTGATTCCCGCGGACGAGGCGTGTACGGGCGCACGAAAGGCGCTCTCGACCGCAAAGGAACTGCAGGGAGAGTCGGCGGACGGCCTCCACGGCGAGGCCTTCGTGGCGTTCATCGAACGACGATGGAAAGACCTGGAGGCCGCAGTTCGTCGAGCGATCGAGCTCCAACCGTCCCACGTTCCGTCCCTGGGCCTGCTGGGGATGTGCCTCTCTCTGCACCAGAAGCCCGACGAGGCCGAGCCGTTTTTCGAGCGCGCCCGGCAGGCCGATCCGCTCGCGTCCTTCCCCTACATGCTCACAGCGCTGGGGCTGTTGACCTCCGGGAGGCCGCAGGAGGCCCACGGCTACGCCGAGCAGGCGCTCACCTTCGAAAAGGAGGATGCGTCGGCGCTGTTCTGTTCGAGTCTGGCGAATGTCGCCTTGGGCCGGTTCGACGAGGGCATCGCGGCAGCGGAGCTCGGCGTCTCCGTCTCGCACCGGGGAGGCGATTTCCTCGGCCTGCTGGGGTGGGCGCTTGCCGGCGCAGGACGGAAGGACGAAGCCCGGACGCTCCTCGAGGAGCTGCGAACGCGGCCGGCGGCCGCCCCCCAGATCGTGTCCGAGGGCTGGCTGCTCGGCGCGCTCGGGGAGGCCGACGCGGCCTTCGAGGTCTTCGCTCGGGCCGAGGACCAGCACCAGCTGTGGCTTTACTACACCGGGCTGCCCGGCTTCGACCCTCTCCGCACCGACCCACGATTTGCCGAGTTGGTAGAACGCCTCGGACTCCCGCCGTCGCCCTCCGCAGCGATAGAAGATCCTCCGGTTGAAACAACCGAGGTCGCCGAGAAATCGATTGCCGTCCTGCCCTTCGTGAACATGAGCGCCAACCAGGAGGACGAGTACTTCAGCGATGGGTTGTCCGAGGAGATCATCAACGCCCTGACCCGGATCCCGAATCTGCGGGTGATCGCGCGCACCTCGGCGTTTCGCTTCCGCGGCGAGCAGGACCTGCGTGCGGTGGGCGAGGCGCTGGGAGTCCGCAACGTGCTTGAAGGGAGCGTCCGCAGAGCGGGCGAGCAGTTGCGGATCACGGCGCAGCTCATCGACGTCGCCGACGATTCGCATATCTGGAGTGAGCGTTTCGATCGCGAGATGACCGATGTCTTCGAGATCCAGGACGAAATCGCCGACGCGATCGTACAAAAACTCCACGTGAGCTTCGGTTCTTCCGCGCCGGTACGGCGTCAAACGGAAAACGTCGCGGCCTACGAGGCGCTCCTCGAGGGTCGTTACTACTTCTTCCAGTTCACGCCCAAGGCGGCCGAGCGTGCCCTCGCTTGTCTCCGGCGCTCGCTCTCGCTCGAGCCCGATTACCCCGATGCGCTGGTGGAACACGGGTTTTATCACGTGATGATGGCGTACATGTTCTCCGACCCCCGCAACGAGCTCCCACACGCGCGGGCGCTCGCCGAGAGGGCATTGCAGAGGGATCCCGATCACGGAGAAGCCCAGGCCGCAGTGGCGGTCATGGAGGTATTTTTGGACCGGGATTGGTCGGCGAGCGAAATCTCGTTCCGCCGGGCCCTCGAATTGGCACCCGCGTCAGCAAGGGTCCATGAGCTGTACGGGCTGTGTTGCCTGCTCGGACAGGGCCGGTTTGATGAGGCCCTCGCGGAGCTCGATCGCGCCATCGAATTGGATCCCCTGTCGGCGCTCTACGCCGGCAACAGGGGCAGGGTCCTGACGTGCTCGCGGAATTTTGCTGAAGCCGAGGAGTCGTGCCGGCGAGGCCTCGCCCTCGATCCGGGGCAGCTGCTGGCCCAGGTGGAACTCATCTACGCCCTGCTCTTCCAGGAAAAGTTCGACGAGGCGATCGCGATCGGAAAACGGGCGGTCGAGACCCACGGCCCCGTCAACGCCCCGAGGCAGGCCCTGGCGCTTTCCTACGCATGGCCGGTCGGCGCGACGAGGCGTTTGAATCTGGTCAGCGAGACCGCGGAGCCCGGTACGGGATACAGGAGCCCGCTCGCGCGCGGCCTCGTGCACGCCGCGTTCTCCGAGATGGATGAGGCGTTTGCGGACGTCGAGCAAAGCCTTGACGAACTGGATCCGCTGTTCGCCTACCTGGCGGTGCACCCGATGTTCGACAACCTCCGAGGCGATCCGCGTTTCGAGGCGTTGGTCGAACGTGTTGGTCTGTCCCCATCGCCATCCATCGCCGCCCCTCAGTCCGACTCCGCGCAGGTGCTCTCGCGGCCCACGGTTGGAGGCGGGCTGGGTTCTGATCTGGCTGTAGCTCCTATTGAATGCGACCCGAACGACGCCGATCTGTGCTCCCTTGCGGATGGGCTCACCGAGGAACTGACCTCGGGATTTGCACAGTTTGCTTATCTTTCGGTCCGCGAGACGGACGCGGTCAAGGGGTCGGGATCCGAGCATTCGGGAGTCGGCGAGGCATGGGGCGCCGCCGGGGTGCGCTATCTGGTGACGGGCAGGCTCCACCGAGTCGGCGATGTGTTGCGGCTGAGGGTGCGGGTGCTCGACAACACGACCGGTCGGCGCTTGTGGTCGGAGAGCTACGACAGGTCATTGGCCGAGCTCGATATTTTCGAGCTCCAAGACCACCTCGCGGACCGTATCGTTGCGACCGTTGCCGACAGCAACGGGGTTCTCGTCCACTCGATGGCGGGTCGGCTGCGATTGAAGGCTCTGCATGATTACACACCTACCGACTGGGTGGTACGGACCTTCGCCTACTGGAAACAAATGCGAGAGGACGAGCATGCCGATCTCAGGAGCGGGCTCGAGTCGGCGGTAAAGCGCGATCCGCACCGCTCGGCTGTCTGGGCCTGTCTCGCCCAGACCTTTCTCGATGAGTACCGCGTCGGATTCAACCCGTTGCCGAACAGCCTCGACCGCGCGCTCGAGGCGTCGCTCAGGGCGGTGGGGTTGGACCCTCGGGATTCTCTGGCCCAGGAATCGCTCGCCGACACTCATTTCTTCAGGCGCGACATGACGTCGTTTCGGCTGGCGGTCGATCGGGCGCTGGCGATCAACCCAAGGGACGCTACCACCATCGGCTCGATGGGCACATGGCTCGCGCTGTCGGGCGATTTGCAGCGGGGATTCGACCTCACGCAGCGGGCGATGGAGATCAACCCTGGATTTGCCGGTTGGTACCAGATCGCCATTTTCTTCTATCACTTCGAGGCGGGCCGATTCGAAGAGGCATTGGATGCCGCAAAGAGCATGAACATGCCCGACTTCTTCTGGTCCCACCTGATGACAGCGGCGGCCGCCGGAAAATTGGGTCTCGAAGAAGATGCGCGGCAGGCGCTTGATCGACTCGAACAGCTGCTCGAAAAACCGGTCCAAGATGCTCGCCGCGAGGCCGAGAAATTGATCGTGCCGGAAATGCTCCTGGCAGAGTTCCTGGACGGTCTCGAGTTGGCTGGCCTTGGGAGGGGATCGCAGTCGCCCTCCAATCGATCCTCGAAAGGTGCAGCGGAGGCCCCCAGAATTGCGGTCCTGCCGTTCACCGATCATTCGTCAGACCAGGATCAGGAATGGTTTGCGGCCGGGACGCACGAGGCACTTCTGACCGCGCTCCAGAAGATTGGCGGGTTGCGTGTGATCTCGCGCACCTCGTCGATGCAATACCGGGGCACGACGCTGTCACTGCGCGAGATCGGGAGTGAGCTCGGGGTCGGCTGGCTCGTCGAAGGCTCGGTGACCCGGGTCGGCGAACGGGTGCGGGTGGCCGCAAGCCTGGTCGACGCATCAACGGACCAGCAGGTCTGGGCGAACCAGTATGAAAACGATGTGCGCGAAATCCTCGCTCAACAGAATGAAGTGGCGCGCGAAATCGCTGGCGAGGTCCAGGTGGTGATCACCCCGGAAGAGAACCTCCGCCTCGCCCGGGTTCAGCAAGTCGACCCGGCGGCGTATCGCGCGTACGTCCGCGGGCTCCACCATTTCGATCGCGTCAACCCGACCGATTTCAAACGGAGCGTCGAGCTCTTCGAAGAATCCACCTCCCTCGATCCGAAGTTCACACCCGCCTGCGCGGGCCTCGCAGCCGCCTATGGGATCGGCGTCGAGTTCGGTTGGGTCTCGAGAGCAGAGGCTGCGCCCCTGGCAGAGCATGCGCTTCGAGCGGTCCAACGGATGGATCCGGAGTCGGCAAGCGCGTACCGAGCCCTGGCGAATGTGCAGTTCCACATCCGGCGGAATCTCGCGGATGCCGAGAAAAGCTACCGCAAGGCCGCCGAACTCGAGTCGAATGCCTACACGCTCTTCGAGTTCGGATGGTTGCTCAGCCAGAGCGGCCGGCACGAAGAGGCGGTGGCAATCCTCGAGGAGGTGGTGGCCATCGACCCCAGGTCGCCGCTGTTCAGGTGCGATCTCGGGTGGTGGTGTTTCGGTGCGCGCAACTATGACCGGGCGATCGAGGAAGCGCAGTTCGCGCTCGAAATCGACCCCTCCTTTGCAGAGGCCCACTGGCTGCTGTCAATCGCGTATGCCGAACAGGAGCGCTACGAAGAGGCACTGACGGAGTTGGAGCTCTATGAGGTGCCGAGCGGATACTCGGTGCACTGGTACCGCGGGTACATCCTGGCCCTCTCAGGGCGCCGCGAGGAGGCGGTCAAGGTTTTGCAGGAGCTCAAGCAAAACAGCGCGCCCGCCACTGAACGTGCATACATCCTCCTCGGGCTCGACGACCGGGCTGGTGTGCTTGAAGCCCTCGAGGAGGCTGAAGGTTCCGATATCGCATTCCAGCCCTATTTGTGGCCCCGCTATGAGGCGTACCACCACGACCCGCGGTTCCGCGCGGTGCTCGAGAAATTCGGGTTGCCGTTGCCGCCGAATGGAGATCTCCCATGATCGGAACAACTCTCGCCCACTACCGCATCACCGGCGAGCTCGGCACCGGCGGAATGGGGGCGGTGTACCGCGCCACCGATACCAAGCTCGGCCGCGAAGTGGCCCTCAAGGTGCTGCCGGACGAAATGGCGACAAACCCCGAGCGGCTCGACCGATTCCGCCGCGAGGCGATGATGCTCGCCTCGCTCGACCACCCCGGTGTGGTCGGCGTGTACTCGGTTGAGGAGAGCGACGGGCGGCACTTCCTCACCATGCAGCTGGTGGAGGGCGACTCGCTGGACCGGTTGATCCCGGACGACGGAATGCCGATTGAACAGGTTCTCGAGATCGGCTCCGCAGTTGCCGAGGCGCTGGCGGCCGCCCACGAACGGGGCATCGTCCATCGTGATCTCAAGCCCGCAAACGTCATGGTCGCGGGCGACGGTCGGGTCAAGGTGCTCGATTTCGGGCTCGCCAAAGTCGCCGTTCCCCAGGCGGACGGGCCTTTGGATTCCGAGATGGAGACCGATCTCCACACCCGCGACGGAGTCATCATGGGGACTGCGCCGTACATGTCTCCGGAGCAGGTCTCGGGCCGGCCGGTGGACCTCCGGACGGATGTCTTTTCTCTGGGGATCATGCTCTACGAGATGGCGAGCGGGCAACGCCCGTTCACCGGCAGATCCACCGCGGAGCTCAGTTCGGCGATTCTTCGCGATGCACCGCCGTCGCTGGCGGCAGTGCGCGAGGGACTGCCGGACGGACTGATGCAGGTCATCGACCGGTGTCTCGAGAAAGAGCCGGATGCTCGTTTCCAGAGCATGCAGGAAATTCAGACTGCACTGCGGGAAGTGTTCTCAGGTGAACAGAACCAGGTGGCTGCGCCGCCGCGCAGCTCGCGGCCGCCGTCACACGCGCTTACTTTGGCGGCCGGTGTCACTGTCCTGGCGATCGTGGCATTTCTGCTCGTTCAGTTCGAGGTGATCGGCCCGTTTGGGACGGGACGGCAGGCCGCGGCCGGGCCGGAGATCCGATCCATCGCGGTGCTGCCGCTCGACAACTATTCCGGAGATCCCAGTCAGGACTACTTTGCAGAGGGGATGACCGACGCTCTGACAGCAGATCTCGCCCGGATCAGTCAAATACGGGTCATCTCGCGTGGTTCTGCCATGCAGTTCGGTGGTGACAATCGACCGTCGACTCCGGAGATCGCCGAGGCTCTCGACGTGGATGCGATCGTCGAGGGGTCGGTTTTTCGAGAGGGCGACAGGGTTCGAATCACGGCCCAGCTCATCGATGCCCGAGGCGACCGGCACCTGTGGGCCGAGACCTTCGATCGCAGCTCCGCAGGACGTGCTGGCGCTTCAGGGGGAAATGGCCTCGGCCATCGCCCGGGAGATCAACGTCCAGCTGACGCCGGCCGAGCAGTCTCAGCTCGGAAGCGCCCAGAGCGTGGACCCGGAGGCCTACGACGCCTATCTCAAGGGCCGCTATTTCTTCAACCGTCCGAGCGACGAGAACTTGAAGAAGGCCATCGAACGGTTTCGAAGACGCCCTCGCGATCAGTCCGAACTTCGTGCCGGCCCTCTCGGGTTTGTCCGATGCCTATCTCTGGGCCGGGTACAACGAAGGGTTCATCACCGCCTCCGAGGCGAGACCGAAAGCCAAGGCGGCTGCCGAGAAAGCGATCAAGATCGACAACACTTCAGCCGAGGGCCACACCTCGCTGGCCGTTTTCAGACACTTTTATGAGTACGACTGGGAATCTGCCGAGGCGGCGTATCGAAAGGCCTTCGAGCTCAACCCGAACTATGCCTTCGCCCACGACCAGTTCTCGCTCTGTCTGGCCTTCAAGGGAAGATTCGAGGAATCGATTGCCGAGAGCGCGCGCGCGGCGGAGCTCGATCCACTGAATCCGCAGATCTACATTGATTCCATCTTCGCCCATGCATGGAGCGGCGACTTTCAGGGGGCACGGACACAGGTCAAGCGAGCGGAGGAGATCGATCCAACCTTCTTCTTTCCCCCCTTTGCGTATGGGTGGATTGACATCCAGGCCGGCAATACCGGGGAGGCCATTCCTCATCTGCAGCAGTCCAAGACGATGGGTGCGCCGGCTTTCGTCAGCGCCTGGCTCTCGTATGCCTATGGGGCCACCGGAGATCGTGACCGCGCATTGGCCGAGGTGGAGGACCTGACGAAGATGTCGCTCAACGGTGTAGTCACCCCGTTTGACAATTCACTCGTTGCCCTCGGCTTGGGTGAATACGGTCGGGCGGTGAGCTTGTTGGAACAGGCCTACGCCCTGGACTCGCAGTGGCTCGGGTGGCTCAAGAACGACCGGATCTTCGATCCGCTTCGCGTAGGACCCGCGTTTCGTTGCGCTCTTGAAGAAACTGAATTTCGAGGACTGAGAGAGGGAGAGTTGCGGACGTGATCGGCCAGACCCTCGCCCATTACCGCATCACCGCGGCGCTCGGCGCCGGCGGGATGGGGGAGGTGTGGCGGGCCACCGACGAGAAGCTCGGACGCGACGTGGCGCTCAAGGTGCTGCCGGAGGAGTTCGCAAAGGACCCGGAGCGGATGGCGAGGTTCGAGCGCGAGGCGAAGGTCCTCGCGAGCTTGAACCACCCGAACATCGCGCATCTCTATGGGCTGGAAAGCTCTGTCATCCTGAGCGAGGCCCCGGGCCGAGTCGAAGGATTCCCGAAGCCAGATCGAAAAGCCGATCTCATCACTCTCCGGAGAAGTCAGGGGATCCTTCGACTCGGTCGACGGACGACCTCGCTCAGGATGACAGCGTAGGGGTCACATTCCTCGTGATGGAACTGGTGGAAGGGGAGGATCTCTCAGAGCGCATCTCGCGCGGGCGCGATCCCGGTCGACGAGGCCATCCCAATCGCGCTCCAGATCGCCGATGCACTTGAAGCTGCGCACGAGCAGGGCATCGTCCACCGCGATCTCAAACCGGCCAACATCAAGCTCACCGAAAACGGCATGGTCAAGGTGCTCGATTTCGGGCTCGCCAAGGCGTGGGAGAGCGACGGCGGCGACTCCAGCATCTCCATGTCGCCGACGATGACCCGTAACGCCACGATGGAGGGCGTCATCCTCGGCACCGCCGCCTACATGAGCCCCGAGCAAGCGCGTGGGAAGAAGGTTGACCGCCGTGCCGATGTCTGGTCCTTTGGCGCCGTCTTGTGGGAGATGCTCACCGGCCGGAAGCTCTTCGAGGGCGAGACGGTGTCGGATGTGCTCGCCGCGGTGTTGCGGGCCGAGATCCCGTGGGACGAGCTCTCCCGATCAACTCCTTTTTCGGTCGAACGACTCCTCCGCAGGTGTCTCGCGAGAGACCCCGAGCGTCGGTTGCGCGACATGGGTGATGCGGGCCTCGAGCTCCGGGAACCGTCCGAACCTCAGCTCCAGGTGCGCGGAAACACGGGTTCGCCCGTTTGGCGGACCCTGCTGTGGATCGCGGCGATCGGCGGACCGGTGACAGGACTGATGCTTGCGGGGGCAAATTTTTCTGGTTGGCTCGGTGGCTCGAAATCGACTTCGCCGCAAAGGGTGGTGTCGAACCTCTCCGCACCCGAAGGTCATTCCTTTGACCTGAACGGTGGTCCGCCTACCATATCGCGCGACGGCCGGAATGTGGCCTTTCCGGCACGTGAACCGGACGGGCGGCGCTATATCTTTGTGCGCTCACTCGACAACGCCGACGCCCGCCGGCTCGACGACACGCGCGGGGCGGAGATGCCCTTCTGGTCGCCGGACGGCCGGTCCCTCGGGTTCTTTGCCGATGGCAAGCTCAAGAAGATCGGGTTGGAGGACGCGAGGGCGGAAGTCCTGGCCGAGGCGCCGCAGCCGCTCGGGGCTTCGTGGGCGGATGACGACACGATCATCTTTGTCGGTGACTACAATTCACCACCGGGGTTGATTGCAGCCGACGGTGGCGACGTGCGGCAGTTGCCGGTTCCCTTTCCGGGTTTACTGTCCACGTGGTATGCGTGGCCCAGGATCATCCCCGGGGGGACGCACTACCTCTTTGTTCTGCAAGACCTCGGGGGTTCGAGATCCGGTACCTATGCGGCCGCGCTGACGGGCGATCCACAGCCGGTGTTGTTGACCCGGACGATGTCCCGAGTCGAGCTGGTGGATCCGGGTTGGCTGCTTTTCTGGGAGGAGGGGTACCTCAAGGCCTATCCCTTCGATACGGAACGACTCGAGATCGGCTCGGAAAGCGTCAATCTGGCGGAGGTCGGCTGGTCCTCGTTTTCGTTTTCCGGCCGGTTTGCAGCATCGCCGTCGGGGATCCTTGTCTATCAGCGCGGGACCGGTCAATTCGGTGATACGGAGATCGTGACGGTTGATCGGACCGGGCGCCAGATTTCGTTGGTGGGGTCTCTGGCCGAGTACTACTCGCCTGCGGTCTCGCACGACGGGCGACGGGTGGCGGTCGACATCACCGATATTCAGAAGACGCAGGGCGACGTCTGGGTCTTCGATCTCGAACGCGGAACCCGAACCCGTCTCGCGGCCGGCCCTCTCGATGAGTCCCGCCCGGTGTGGCGCCCCGACGACAGCGAGGTGTTCTTCCGGCGCGTGCCCGACATTTATGTTCGCGATGTCGAGGGAGCGAGACCGGAAAGAGCCGTCACATCGAACGACCTCAACTCCGAGCCTGACGACATCGATCCGGGCGGTCGGTTTTTGCTCTACAGCCTCGAGTCGGAAAACGACGTGGACCTGTGGGTGCTCGAGTTGGAATCCGGCGAGGAGCGGCCGTGGCTCGACGAGCCGTACGCTGAACGCGATGGGCAGTTTTCGCCGGATGGTCGATGGGTGGCCTATGGGTCGGAAGAGTCCGGCCCGAGCGAGATCCACGTGCGGAGCTTCCCCGGCGGCGAAGAGCGGTTCGTGATCTCCGGTGGCGGCGGGAGAACTCCGATCTGGAGCCGTGACGGCAGCGAGCTCTTCTATTACTCGGCCGATTCAGAAATCACGGCGGTCCCGGTGACCTGGACCGGCGGGAGACCCGTTTTTGGCAGACCGACGCCTCTCTTTCGGGTGATACTCCGGTCGGGCGATCACAGCTTTGATGTGTTCCCCGACGGTGAGCGTTTCCTGCTCAACCGCATGGTGACGGAAACCGACGAGAGGTCGTTGGTCCTCGTGCAGGGTTGGCAACAGGAACTCGAATCCAGATGATCGGCACGACCCTCGCCCACTACCGCATCACGGCGGCGCTCGGCGCCGGCGGGATGGGGGAGGTGTGGCGGGCCCACGACGAAAAGCTCGGCCGTGAGGTGGCGCTCAAGGTCTTGTCGGAGGAGTTCTCCGACGATCCGCAACGGCTCGAACGGTTCGAGCGCGAAGCGCGGGCGGTGGCCTCGCTCAACCACCCCCACATCGTGACGATCTTTTCGGTGGAGGAGGCAGAGGGTGTTCGCTTCCTGACCATGGAGCTGGTGGACGGCCACACCCTCGATCAATGATTCCCGAAAAGCGGATTCGACATCGAGACGCTTCTTCGATCTCGCGACCCCACTGGCCGAGGCCGATTTCGGCGGCCCACGACAAGAGCGTCATCCACCGCGATCTCAAACCCGCCAACGTGATGGTCGATCTCGACGGCCGGGTCAAGGTGATGGACTTCGGGCTCGCCAAGGTGCAGGCGGCCGGGGAGGTCTCCGATTCGACCGAGCTGCCCACCGAGGCGTTGACCGGAATCGGAATGATCGTGGGCACCGTGCCCTACATGTCGCCGGAGCAGATCGAGGGCGAGATCGTCGATCACCGGACCGACATCTTCTCGCTCGGGGTGATGCTGTACGAGATGGCGGTCGGCGAACGGCCCTTCCAGGGCAAGAGCTCCCCGTCGCTGATGTCGTCGATCCTCAAGGACGTGCCGACGCCGGTGGTCGAGCTGCGCAGCGATCTGCCCCGCCACCTCGGGCGGATCATCGGCCGCTGTCTCGAAAAGGACCGCCGCGACCGCTACCAGACGGCGCGCGATGTCTTCAATGAACTCAAAGCTCTGCAGCGCGAGGCGTCCTCGATGGCCTCTCTGCCGGCGGCATCACGGCCGGAGATCTCGCACGCTTCTCTGCCGGACGCACAGCCCTCGTCGCCATCGCAGACGATCCGTCAGGACGGGGGCTTCTGGGTCGCGGTGCGGCCGTTCAAGTACACCGGCGTCGACGAGGATCTCAACGCCCTCGCCGACGGGCTGTCCGAGGACATCGTGACCGGCCTGTCGCGCTTTTCCTATCTCCGGGTGATCGCCCGCGGCTCCACCGAGCTGCAGTCGGGCGAGATCGTCAGTTCGATCGGCGACAAGATTGACGCGAGCTACGTGATGGAGGGGAGTCTGCGTCAGGCGGGCGCCCGGCTGCGAATCGCGGTGCAGCTCGTCGAGGCGGCGACCGGGGCCCATCTCTGGGCCGAGACCTACGACCGCACCTTCAGCCCCGAGGCGCTCTTCGAGCTGCAGGACGATCTGGTCCCGCGAATCGTGTCGACGGTTTCGGACATGCACGGCATCTTGCCGCGCCGCATGAGTGAAACCGTTGCGGTTGAAGCCCTCCGATCAACTCACCCCATACGAAGCTCTGCTGCACAGCTTCGGATACAACGAGCGTTTCACCCCGGATGCGCTTGCTGAAGCGCGCACCTGTCTCGAGCGAGCTGTCGAACAGTCTCCCGAAAACGCCGACTGTTGGGCGATGCTGTCGGTGATGTACTCCAATGAATTCGGACACTGGGACAACCGGGACCCGGTGTATTTCGATAAGGCGATGCGAGGCTGCGCGGAAGGCGGTCCTGGCTGCGCCGCTCCATTCCTTGCCCCACTACGCGTTGGCGCAGGCCCATTTCTTCCGGCGTGAGTTTCCCGAAGCACGGACGGCGGCGGAACGGGCCGTCGCCCTGAACCAAATGGACGGTTCGACAGCGGCGTTCATGGGACTTTTGATCGCCTATTCGGGGGAATGGGAGCGCGGCTGTTTTCTGGCGGAAAGGGCCCTGGAGCTGAATCCCAATCTTCCGGGCATGTTCCACTACACCGCATGGCACGACGCCTATCGCAAGGAAGACTACCGCCGTGCCTTGGAGCTGGCGCTCAAACTCAACACCCCGGGCAGCTTTTATCAGCATGCCGTGTTGACCATGTGTTATGCCCAATTGGGCGAGATGGACTCGGCACACAAATCACTCCGGGCAATGCTCGCCCTCAAACCGGACTACGGCCAGGTTGCTCGCCAGCTCCACGGAAAGTGGATTCAACCGGATCTGGTGGAAAGGTTGATGGACGGGCTCCGCAAAGCAGGGCTCGAGATCGCCGAGGAGGATGAATCTGGAGACGTTCCAGCGGTCCATCAAGCTTCGGGCGAGCACCGGGCGGATGAAGGCTTCTGGGTCGCGGTGCTGCCGTTCAAGGCCACCGGCGGTGATGAGAACCTCAACGCCCTTGCCGACGGTTTGTCCGAAGACATCGTGACCGGGTTGTCGCGTTTTTCGTACATCAGGGTGATGGCTCGCGGTTCCGCCACGACCGGTGCCCGATACCTCATGGAAGGGAGCCTGCGTCGGGCGGGCAAGAGGTTGCGCGTCGCCGTCCAGCTCGTCGACACGGATTCGGGTGCTCATCTTTGGGCCGAAGCCTACGATCGCGACTTCGATCCGGACGATCTCTTTGCCCTGCAGGATGATCTCGTACCGAGGATCGTCTCGACCTGCGCGGACCACTTCGGGGTGCTGGCGCGGGCGATCAGCGAGGCGGTCCGGGGCAAGCCGGTTGCCGAGATGACCCCTACGAAGCACTCATGCGAGGCTTCGGCTATCACTTCCGATTGAGCCCTAGCGAGCACGCGCAGGCGCGCGAGGCGTTGGAACGGGCGGTCGAGCAGGATCCGGGCAACGCCGACTGCCAGGCCATGCTGGCGTGGGTCTGCGCGCACGAGGTGGCACACGGTTTCAATCCGCGACCAGGCTCACTCGATCGAGCGCTTGCAGCTGCTCGTAAGGCCGTCGATCTCGCGCCGTCCAACCACCTCGCACAGCAGGTTCTGGCTGTTGTCTTCTTCTTCCGCGGCGAAACTGCAGCCTGTCGCAGCGCCTGCGAGCGGGCGCTCACCCTCAACCCGCTCGACGGAAGCAACGAGGCCATCTTCCTGACCTGCTTCACTGGCGACTGGGAACGGGGCTGCGCTCTGATCCGGAGGGCGATGGAGCTCAACCCCCACCATCCTCGCTGGTATGTTTCGGTACTGGCCCTCGATGAATACCGCAAGGAAAACTACCAGGGTGCGTTGGATGCGGCGATCGCGTCCAATGCCGGCGATCTCTTCTGGACCCATTGGCTGCTCGCCGCGGCCCACGGCCAGCTCGGTGAGTCGAAGGCCGCGAGCAGAGCTCTCGACGATCTGTTGGCGTTGAAGCCCGATTTCGTTCAAACGGGACGACAGATTCTGGAGCTGTGGTTCCAGCCCGAGCTCGTCGAGCACTTCGTCGAAGGGCTCCGCAAGGCGGGGCTCGAGCTGGCGGCCATCCAGCCGGAGGAACCGAACCTTGCGGAAACCGAGGCGGCGACATCCTCGCGACCATGGTCACGTGTCGAGGCGCATGCCGGCCCGCACACAGTGGGACGGAAGGCAGAGTTCGACGTGCTGCGCACGGCCCTCGAGGCGGCGCGCGGAGGAAGCGGGTCGATCTTGTGCGTGGCGGGAGAGCCAGGCATCGGGAAAACGACGCTGGTCGAGGACTTTCTCTCTGACGCCGCCGCCGACGGCGGTTGCACCGTCGCCCGTGGGCGTTCTTCCGAACGGATCGGCGACTCGGATGCCTATCTTCCCGTTTTGGAGGCGCTGGGCAGTTTGCTGCAGACCAGCGAGGGAGCAGATATCGCGGCGGTCATGAAACGGGCTGCTCCGGCCTGGTACGCCCAGATTGCCCCGTCGAGCGGGGACAGCGATGAGACGGAACGTCTTCGTGAAAAGGTCAAGGAGACAACCCAGGAGCGTTTGAAACTGAGTTTCGTCGCGTGCGTCCAGGAGGTGTCGCAGTCTCGCCCACTGGTCCTATTCCTCGACGACCTCCACTGGGCGGACGAATCGACCGTCGATCTGCTGAGCTTTCTGGCCGGCAAGTTCGACGGCACCAACGTGCTCGTGGTGGTGACCTACCGACCCTCGGATATGCAGCTCGCGAAACACCCCTTCCTCAAGATCAAACCTGATCTCCAGACCCGTGGTGTGTGCCGTGAGCTCCAGCTCGGCTTTCTGCAGGAAACCGAGATCGCTGAGTACCTTGCCCTCGAGTTCCCGAACCATCGTTTCCCGTCCGAATTCTCGGCCCTGATCCACGAAAAAACCGAGGGCAGCCCGTTGTTCATGGCGGACCTTGTCCGGTATCTCCGCGATCAGGGCTCGATTGTCAAGGCGGATGGCGAGTGGAAGGTTACGCATGGGCTGCCGGAGATCGAGCGCGAGCTGCCGGAGTCCGTGCGCGGGATGATCGAGCGCAAGATCGGGCAGCTCGGCGAGGACGATCGCGAGCTCCTCACCGCGGCGAGCGTGCAGGGCTATGCCTTCGACTCGGCAATTGCCGCTCAGGTCCTGGGTCTTCCTCCTGAGGAGATCGAGGAGCGACTTCGAGACTCTGGAGCGCGTCTATGCCTTCGTCAAGTTCACCGGCGAGACCGAGCTTCCGGACCGCACGATGACGTTGCGCTATCGCTTCGTCCACGTGCTCTATCAGGACGCACTGTATGCGGGGCTCAAACCGACCCGAAAAGCGAGGCTGAGCAACGAAGTTGGGCAGGCCCTTGAATCGGCTCACGCAGAAGAACACCCGCAAGGTGGCGCACGAGCTCGCCGCGTTGTTCGAGGCCGGACGAGATTTCGCCCGGGCAGCGGAGCACTATCTGACGGCTGCAAACCAGGCCATTTCCGTCTTCGCTCATCGGGAGGCTGCCACACTCGCGGCCCAAGGTCTCGCGATGGTGGAGAAGCTCGAATCTTCGCCCGAGCGCTCTCGCATGCGAGCTCGAGCTGCAGCTGGCTCTCGGTTTGGCCCTGCGGTCGGTCGAGGGTTTCGGCCACTACGAAACCGGGAACGCGTACACGCGTGCGCGCGAGTTGTGCCACGAGATCGGAGACGCTCCTCAGCTTTTCCCGGTTCTTTTTGGACTCTGGGAGTTCTTCCAGAACCAGGGCGACCTGGGAGCGGCGGTGGACGTGGGCGAACAGATGCTCGCGCTGGCCGAGCGAGGCGACGACCTGGGGCAGATGGTGGCCGCCCACGCGGTCATGGCCGACAATCTGGTCTGTGTCGGAAATCCTGTGCCGTCGATCCAACATGCTGCGCGGGCGCTCGACCTCTATGTGCCGGAGGAGCATCGACCGCTCGGCTCGCTCTTCGGCTACGATCCGGCAGTGTCGGCCCATTGCATGGGAGCGCTGGCGCTGTGGTTGGCCGGCTACCCCGACCGCGCGATCCGGGAAGGCACGGCGGCCGCCGATCTCTCGGGCACTTTCACCGATCCTGCATCGATGACCTTCGGTCCGATCTTCGCTTCCTGGATTCGGCAGCTTACCGGGTCGCTCGAGGAGGCCCGGGAGCTCTTAGAACGGAACGTCACGGTGTGCACGGAGCTCGACTTTCCGATGTTTGGAGATTTCGCCCGTGTCTGCCTGGGTGAGACCTTGATCAGCCAGGGAGAGGTCGAAGAAGGCACAGAGCTGGCGCGAACCGGCGTCGACCGGCTCGCGGCCGTCGAGTTCGGGTGGGCGCGGTCGTTCACCCTCGGGGTTGTCGCCCGGGGTTGCGCCTTCGCGGGACGATTCGAGGAGGCCCTCACGCTGATCGAGAAAGCCTTGGATCACGCTCGCGGGACGGGCGAGCATTTCAACGAGGCGGAGCTTCACCGGCTGAAAGGCGAGTTTCTGCTTTCGTCCGATCCCTTGGAGAGCGAGCGATGTTTCATCTCTGCCATCGAGGTCGCACAGCACCAAGAGGCGAAATCGTGGGAGCTGCGAGCCACCCTCAGCCTGGCTCGGTTGTGGCAGGAGCAGGGCCGCCTCGCTGAAGCCCACGAGAAGCTCGAGCAGGTCTACTCGTGGTTTACCGAAGGCTTCGACACCGCGGATCTTCAAGCCGCAAAAGCTCTACTCAAAGAGTTGACCGCAGCGAAGGGAGAAAAGGGGCAGACCGCGGGTAGTCAGCGGGCGGAGGATGAAAGAAAATCGATCGTCGTCCTTCCGTTTGCCAACCTGAGCCCAGATCCCGACACCGAGTATTTCTCGGACGGTCTCACCGACGAGATCATCACCGATCTTTCTCGGGTCCGCGCGCTGCGCGTGATCTCCCGGTCCTCGGCGATGCGTCTCAAGGGTGACGAGCGCGGCCTCGCGGAGATAGGCCGAGAACTCGCCTGCCGGTATGCCCTCGAAGGCAGTGTGCGGCGGGCGGCAAACAACTTGCGGATCACGGCACGGTTGGTGGATGCCTCGGATGACGTGCAACTCTGGTCCGACAAGTCTGCGGGCACGCTCGACGACGTCTTCGACATCCAGGAGCGTGTGTCGCGATCGATCGTGGATGCTCTCGAAATCCGGCTCACGCCGCAAGAAGCGGCGCAACTCGCCGAGCGGCCGATCGAAGACGTCCGCGGCCAAGAGTGTTACCTCCGTGCGCGGAGTGAGATCTGGAGCTTTTTGCCCGACGGCGTGGACAGAGCCATCAGCCATCTGGAGGCCGGGCTGGCGCTGATCGGCGATAACGCCTTGCTCTACCAGGGGCTCGGTGAGGCCTACTTTCAGGCCATCAATATTGGGGTCGCGGGCGGCAGGGAAGAGGAGTACATCTCGAAGGCCGAGAGGTGCGCGGAAAAAATCTTCGCGCTCGAGCCCGATTCGCCGCGCGGCGACAGCGTCAAAGCACACCTGCAGCTGGCACGGGGCGACATTCATGGCTGCCGCCGGAGCTGGCGGCGCGTGTTGCAGGCCTTTCCGAAGGACGTCCAGGCGCTCCAGCTGTCCGCCCACATCCTCGGGTGGCTCGGTGGAAAGCCGGACGCTGCCGCGCCTTTGGTGGCACAGCTCCTGGACATCGAACCGCTCGATCCGATGAGCCGCCTGATGAGCATGACGGTGCCGCTCTTCGCCGGCCGGTTTTCCGAGGCGCTCGAACCCGGGCGCCGAATGCTCGAACTCGATCCGGTCACCCCGGTGTGGCGCTCGAACTATGTCATGGCCCTCAGCTACGCCCAGCGGCTCGACGAGGCTGAGGCCTTGACCGAGGGGGTGGTGGCGCAGCCGGATTCAGACATCGGCACGTGGTGGATGGGGCTCTGCCGGGCGGCCTGGCGAGAGGACCGCTCGGAGGTCCTGCGGCTCACCGACGGCCCGTATCAGCGGGCGGCCGCGTGGGACGCGGAGATCCCCTGGGCTCTGGCCAGTGCACACGCGGCAGTCGGCGCCACCGATGAGGCGCTGCACTGGCTCGACCGGGCGATCGATCAGGGGATGATCAACTACCCCTTCCTCTCCGAGCACGACCACTACCTGGACAGTATCCGCGGCGATGAACGGTTCGGCCTTGCAATGGAGCGGGCCAGACTGGAATGGGAGCAGTTGGATGTGTGAGGTTTTTTCATGATCGGGAAGACTCTCGGCAACTACCGCGTCACTGGCGAGCTCGGCGCCGGCGGGATGGGGGAGGTGTGGCGGGCGACCGACGAGAAGCTCGGCCGCGAGGTGGCGCTCAAGGTGCTGCCGCAGGAGTTCGCCGCCGACCCTGATCGGATGGCGAGGTTCGAGCGCGAGGCGAAGGTGTTGGCGAGTCTGAATCACCCGAACATCGCGCACCTTTACGGCCTGGAAAACTCTGTCATCCAAATGGCAGCCGACGGCGCCTCCGAGGCGCCGGAGTCGAAGCGTTCCTGGGCTTCTCCGGAGAGTCATCCGGATGTCGCATCTCTCTTCGATCGGGGATCCTCGACGCGGCGAACGCAGAACTCAGCTCGCTCAGAACTGGCAGGGGGCGCTGTCACGTTTCTGGTAATGGAACTGGTGGAAGGGGAGGATCTCTCCGAACGCATTGCGCGGGGGGCGATTCCGGTCGGCGAAGCGATACCCATCGCGCTGCAGATCGCCGAGGCGTTGGAGGCGGCGCACGAGCAAGGCATCGTGCACCGAGATCTCAAACCGGCCAACATCAAGCTCACCGACGACGGCGCGGTGAAGGTGCTGGATTTCGGTTTGGCAAAGGCTTGGGAGACGGAGGCAGGAGATCTCAGCTCGTCGTTCTCGCCAACGCTCACCCAGCACGCGACCCTCGAAGGCGTGATCCTCGGCACCGCGGCCTACATGTCGCCCGAACAGGCGCGGGGTAAGAAGGTCGACCGCCGAGCGGACATCTGGGCATTCGGTGTGGTGCTGTGGGAGATGCTGACCGGACGCAAGCTCTTCGAGGGCGAGACGGTGTCTGACGTGATGGCCGCGATTCTCACCAGCGATCCGGACCTCGACGCGCTTCCGGCGGCAACGCCGTACCGCGTTCGAGCGCTGATCGGCCGCTGTCTGCGCCGGGATACGAAGATGCGGCAGCGCGACATGGGTGATGTCCGGCTCACGCTGTCTGAGACCGAGGACGACAATGACGTAGTGGTGGTCGGGGACCGTCAACGGACGGAACGGCCTGGTTGGCGCGTTGGTCTCTTGGGAGCGGCGCTGGGGCTCGTGTTGGGTGCCGGATTGTATGCCGCCCTCGCGCGGCAGGCACCTGTCGAGACCGTCGTCGACCGGTCACCTCGGCGCTCGATCCTCATCCCGGCCCCGATCGGAGGGCCGCGAAATATCCTGGGCCTCGCCATTTCGCCCGATGCCAGGATTGTCGCATTGGGGCAGGAGTATGGCGGTCGGGGCCCTCTCGAACTCCGCCGTCTCGATGAAATTGAATCCACGATGCTGACCGGGACCGAGGGCGGCATCTTTCCGTTCTTCTCGCCCGATGGTGAGTGGCTGGCATTTTTCGACGGCGACGAGCTCCGCAAGATGCCGGTGGATGGGGGGCCGTCGTCTGTGATCTGCGAGGCACGGGTGACCCTGGGCGGAACCTGGTCCGACGACGGCTGGATCTACTTCACACACGGCGAGAGCCGGCTCGCGCGGGTGCCGGAAGACGGCGGCGAGCCGGAGAACCTTCAATTGGAGGATGCTTTCGGTCCGCACGCGCTCCCTGGTGGCCGCGGGGTGCTGGTGAACCACCCTCCTCCTGGCGGTACGGCCTCGGGCCGAAAGGATCTGGGGGTGATCTCGGCGTTGTCGGCAGACGGCTCCGTCAAGAGGCTGATCGACAACGGCTACGCTCCGCGTTTTGTGGCGAGCGGCCACCTGCTCTTCATGCGCCAGGGATCGCTCTTTGCGGCACCCTTCGATCTCGAGGGCCTCGAAGTCACCGGGCCCGAAGTGCAGGTCGTGGAGGGGATTGTCACCGATTCGGTCTGGGCGACCGCCCTCTACGACGTGGCCGCCGACGGCTCGCTGGTCTACCTCCGAGGCGGAGATTTCGCAGCGACAGTGCCCACGTGGATTGATCGCGAAGGGGGCGAAGAGGCGTTGTCGATGGAGCGCAACATCTACGGGACCTTTCAGCTCTCCCCCGATCGATCGAAGCTCGCGATTCAGATTGCGGAAGCCCAAGATCAAATTCACGTCTACAACTTTGCGCGCAAAACGCTGACCCGCCTGACCTACGAGGGCCCCAGCCGCTATCCCGCCTGGTCGCTTGATGGCCGCGAGGTCTTGTACCACGCCAGTCGCAACGGTGCCGCGACGATCATGCGGCGACCGGTGGATGGCAGCGGCGGTGAGGTCTCGCTGCTGACGGCAGACGATCTTCAGCGCATTGGGGCCGTTTCAACCATGCCGTACGATGTGTCGCCTGACGGCCGGTATCTCTTGATGGCGACCTGGGGCGATTTCGAAACGGGCGCCGATATCTGGCTCGTCACTCTCGACGGAAGCGACGAGCTGCGGCCGCTGTTCCGCTCTCCAGCCAGCGAAATCATCCCGTCGTTCTCGCCCGACGGCAACTACATCATCTACCACTCCAACAAGGCCGGAGAATATGGGATCTATGTTCGCCCATTTCCCGACGTCGATCAGCGGGAGTGGACCATCTCCGCCCGTGCCGGTTACGACGGGCGCTGGTCGCCGGGGGGGAACGAAATTCTCTACCGGGTCGGCGCGCGGAAGCTGATGAGCGTCCCCTTCGAGCTGGAACCCGAGTTTCGACCCGGCCCCGAACGTCTGGTGGTGGCGACGGACAGCCACGATTCCGCTGGCTTTTCCTTCGATCTGTCGGCCGATGGCAAACGTATCCTGGCCAACAAGCCGGCCATGTCGTGGACGGACGAGCAACCGGTGGTGCTCGTCAGCGATTGGTTCGTCGAGCTGGAGAGGCTCGCCGGGAAAGGTGGCGGAGGGTGATCGGAGTGAACCTGGGGCAGTACCGCGTAACCGGTGAGCTCGGCGCCGGCGGGATGGGGGAGGTGTGGCGGGCCACCGATGAAAAGCTCGGGCGCGAGGTGGCGTTGAAGGTGCTGCCGCCGGAGTTTGCCGCCGACCCCGATCGGATGGCGCGCTTCGAGCGCGAGGCGAAGGTGCTGGCGAGTCTGAATCATCCCAACATCGCCCATCTGTACGGTCTCGAGAGCGTGAACACCCAAATGGCAGCCGGGACGGCCGCCCCACAAGACAGCCAAGGTTCTCCGGAAATGGTTGTGGGGCACGCGTCCCGCGTGCCAGACACGGATGTCGAATCTCTGTCGGACGCGGACGCGGACGCGGGTCCAAACTCAAAACCCAAAACTCAAAACTCAAAACTGCCCGCGGAGGCGGGCACTGTCATCTTCCTCGTGATGGAGCTGGTGGAAGGGAAGGATCTCTCCGAGCTCATCGCCCGCGGGCCGATCCCGGTCGACGAGGCGATCCCGATCGCGCTCCAGATCGCGGAGGCCTTGGAAGCGGCGCATGAGGCGGGCATCGTCCACCGCGATCTCAAACCGGCCAACATCAAGCTCACCGAGGACGGCGTGGTCAAGGTGCTCGATTTTGGTCTTGCCAAGGCCTGGGAGTCTGAGGGCGGTGACTCCAGTGTCTCGATGTCGCCGACCATGACCCGACACGCCACCGTCGAAGGCGTCATTCTCGGCACTGCGGCATACATGAGCCCCGAGCAGGCGCGGGGCAAAAAAGTCGACCGCCGTGCCGATATCTGGGCCTTTGGCGTGGTGCTATGGGAGATGCTGACCGGGGACAAGTTGTTCGACGGTGAGACGGTGTCGGATGTCCTGGCGGCGGTCCTGACGCGCGAGCCCGATCTGAGCGAGCTGCCGTCGGACACCCCCCCGCAGGTGCGGCGCGTTCTCGGGAGATGTTTGCAACGCGACCCCCGGCGCCGGATCCGCGACATCGGCGATGTGCGCCTCGAGCTCGAAGAAGACCCCAGTGTTGGCGACGACTGGGTTGGGCTCACTGAGGCGGCTGCCGAGAGCCGGGGTCGTAGTCCATGGCTGGCCTGGGCCGTGGCTGCGGCGATGACCCTCGTTACGATCGCTTTCGGGTGGTTTCTGGTGCGGGCGCCGGACCCGGCGGATGGTGCCCCCACCCACCTGGCGCTGACCCTACCTTACGGGCTGTTCTTCGATGTGCGGGAATCACGCCCGGTTGTCGTGATCTCTCCCGCCGGCGACGAAGTCGTGTTCAGCGCCCATGATGGGGAGGCGAGGCGACTCTACCGGCGATCGCTGAATTCGGTCGACGCGGTTGCGTTGGAGGGGACGGAATGGGCGAGGGCGCCTTTCTATTCGCCCGACGGCCGCTGGGTCGGTTTCTCCGCGAGTGACGGGAGAATCAAGAGGGTGTCGCTTGATGGCGGGCAGGCCGTGGCGCTCGCGGAGGGCGACTGGGGCGGCGGCAGCTGGGGTGAGGATGGGTCGATCATCTACACCCCGGACTATCTCGACGGGCTGTGGCGGGTGGCGGCCGATGGCGGTCCTGCGGAAGAACTGACCCAGCCCGACCCGGCGGTCGGTGAGCTCAACCACTCGTGGCCGGACCACATCCCGGGATCCGATGCTTTGCTCTTTACCAGCTTCCGGTTGCCCTTGAGCGAGTCGCGAATTGAGCTGCTCGACCTGTCTACAGGGGAGCGGCGGCTGCTGGTGGAAAACGGCATTTTTGGCCGCTTTGTGGCGTCAGGTCACCTGCTGTTCGTGCGTGAAGACGTGGTCCTGGCAGCGCCCTTCGATCCGCAGAAGCTCGAGCTGACCGGCGCACCGGTTCCGGTCCTCGAGGACGCGTACGTCGCACCCTACGAGGGCAACTCCCAGTTCACAGTCTCCGACTCTGGAACCCTGATCCATGCTCCGGCGTCGCTCCTCGGGCCCCCGAGGGAGGTGGTGTGGTTCGACCGTCAGGGGCGCGAGGAGATGGTCCTCGAGGCCGATCGTCGCTACGGCGCTCCGAGCCTGTCGCCGGATGGGAGATCCATCGCTCTGACGGTCGACGACGGCAATCCCGACATCTGGGTCTATCAACTGGACCGCCAGGTCTTGAACCGATTGACCTTTTCTCCGCGCAGCGAACACACTCCCACCTGGTATCCGGGTGGTCGGCGGATCGCTTTTGTGCTCGACGCGCCGCCATTTCACATCTATTCGGTGTCCGCGGACGGGTCTGCCGAACCCACCCCGGTCCTCGAAACCCCGATCGACAGCTACGCGGAGGCGTTCTCGGCGGATGGGCGTTGGATAGTGGTGCGGCAGTTGAGCTCGGAAGAAGACGACCTGGGCCTCCTCGAAATTAACGGTGGGCAGGAGGTGCGGCCGCTTCGCAAAACGCGGTTCAAAGAAAAGTTTGCCACCCTGTCGCCGGACGAACGCTTCGTCGCATACCAATCCGATGAGTCCGGCCGGAATGAGATCTACATCCAGTCCTTTCCCGAGCCCGGCGTCCGGATCCAGGTGACCCGCGACGGCGGCGACGCACCTGTGTGGGCGGGCAACTCGGACCTCTTCTACTGGCAGGGGGACCGCCTCTTTGCAGTTGGAGTCCGTACCACTCCGGCGCTGACGATCGGAGAGCCTGAGGCGCTCTTTACGGTTTCTCGCGATACGACCCCGACCAGTCGGGAATACGACGTCAGCGCGGACGGCCAACGGATCCTCATGGTGAAGATCCCGGAGGCTTCGAGACCGCGCGAGGCCGAGATCGTCCTCAACTGGTTTACCGAACTGGAACGTTTGGCGGGCCCGGGAGGCGCGAGATGACCGATCCTCCGAGCGGAATTCGTCAGCGAACGGGCCCGGTAAAGGCGATTCCGATCGACGATCTCGCGGAAGCGGCAGGGGTCGTTGGAGGCGTGAAGCGCAGCGAGCTCGTTCCGGGAGACCGGGTCATCGTCTCGACCAGAAACTCGGTCTATTCGTTGATCGCCCGCCCCAACGGCCTCTTCGATGTCAGCGGTGGCTGGTTCGAACGCGAGGGCATGGGCCCAGCGACCGTCGAGGTCCTGGGGTGCACGGCAGGAGGCCATGCACTATTTTCCGACCACGTGGCGGCGCCGGGGCTGTTCATGGAGTTTGCCGACGGATTGAGGACCACCCGTATTCGCACTGTGCGCCTCATCGCCGCGGGGGACAGGGCCAGATGATGAGACCGGGTTTAAATTGGGAATGGAACGGCCCATGGGTTGGGTTTTCCATTCAGAGAACCCATATTAGAGGGACCGTGACTCGGGCGGGCACATCGGCTTCCGGTGTGGAGGGAGGGTTGTTATGTACATGCGTTTCGTCAACTTGAAGGTCAAGGAGGGCCGCCAGCTTGATCTGGCCCGGTATTACGAAGATCGGGTCATCCCCGCCCTCGAAGAGGCCAGCGGTTGCCTCTACGCGAGCCTCTTGAAGCCTTCGGATGACGACCGCGAGTGCGTGTCCATGACAATGTGGCGTTCAAAGGAGGCCGCCGAGGCGTACGAGAAAAGCGGAGTGTACGACGAACTCCTCGACGAAAGCGACGACTTTCTGGCCGAGGTGTCCGAAGGCCGTGTGCAATCGTCATCGGAAGCCTCCGGAACGATTCCCACGTTACAGGATCCTGAAATAGAAGCATATCCGGTTGAAGTCTGCTGCAGTCGGGCGAGGTCGTCGATGCCGTTGGCCCGCAACAGTTTTTCGTGCGGATTGTCTCGGCTCGGGTAGCGGCCGGCAAATTCGATGAACTCAAGGAGCGTTTTGACGAGGTCATCAAGCCGGCGTTGATGGCGACCAAGGGTTGTCGGGCGGTCTTTCTCGTTGAGAACGTGAAACAGCGATCGAGGGCCCTTTCGGTGACTATCTGGGACAGCGAGGCAGACGCTATTCGCCACGAACTGAGCGGTGCCTTCGATGAGCACGTCGCCAAGGTGAGTGAGTTTTTTTCCGGTCTCTACCAGTGGAGGTTGTCACTCGGCTCGACGCAGGAAAGAAGCTCAATCTCTGGAAAAGACCTCAAAGTTCGAGGTTTCCAGGTAGTTACGGGGCGAAGTCTCCGAGAATGAATACCGACAACCCCCTTGGTTTCAGAAATCTGTCGATTCATTTCAATGGATCGAGTTACAATCTCAAAGGTCTTTCTGGATATCGGCAAGGGAATCTACGGCTGAGGCGCCTCATCTGGTTTCAATCCCGCGGTTGCTGTCCTGTATTTGACCGAAGCGGAATTGCTGTGATTCCGGTCGAGATGAGAAACCTATAAGATCGGGTACAGTATTATTCACTGAGCACGCTCTGCAAAAATCCATCGGCCCACAGTGGTGGTTTCGATGATGCTTCGAAAATAATGGGGCGGGAGAGGAACATGGTCAAATCCATGCCACGATGCGACTTTGATGCGGAGAACCTGATTGTCCGGGTACAACACGACGTGCCGGGTGATGTCAAAGCCATTCCGGTGGTGGTGGAAGAGATCATGGACGTTGTCCGTGAGCAGGGATGCGCCAGCGGAGAATTTGAAATCGAGGTTTCGCTCTACGAGGCGCTGGCCAACGCGGTCGAGCACGGTTGCGGACATGATCCGGAGAAGAGCGTGCAGATCGTGGTTGCGTGCGACGAAGAAAAGGGGATGATCGTGATCGTGCGGGATCCCGGCCCCGGCTTTGATCCCGATTCGGTTCCGAGTCCCGTCGTTGGCGAGAACATCTATGCCGACAGCGGTCGCGGGATCTTCCTCATCAACCAGCTCATGGACGAGGTCCGGTTCGAAAAGAACGGCACCGAAATCTGCAATGATCAAGGGGAAGAAATCTCCGGACGCGTAGAGCCGGGAAAAAATCAGAACAGAATAGAGGGCGGCTCGGCAGAGCCGCCCTCTTGTACATTGACATCGAAATCGATTATTTGGGCGGGGTTGTAACTCATGTCGGAAACGTTAGGGAGCGACGAAGCTCTTCTGGCTGGAAACCGATTTTGACCACTGCTTCCGCAGGACGTTGGTTTCGAAATCGCCATGGGCCTCTTCAGCCATCTTCCAGTGAATAATTACGAAATTCAATGACTTTGTCGGCGAATTCAGGCGACTCGGATGTTCGCGCGTATACTCAAAACCGTTGGCGACATTTCAACGCCAACGATCCATTTGGGGGGACTCATGAGATTTTCGATATTCGCATTGTGTGTGTTTGGCAGCTTTTTTCTGCTGTCGTGTGGGCCGACCACGACGGTGGCGCCGGTGGCGGAGAAGAGGCCGCACGAATTGGCACTGCACGGCGACGTGAGGGTCGACGACTACTACTGGCTTCGCGAACGGACTGATCCCGAGGTGCTCGCCTACCTCGAGGCCGAGAATGCTTACACCAAAAAGGTCATGGCCGACACCGAGCCCCTCCAACACGGACTCTACGAGGAGCTCAAAAGCCGGATTCAGCCGGACGACTCGACCTACCCCGCGCTCGACAAAGGACTATTTCTATTACGAGCGCTTCGAAGAGGGGCTCGAGTACCCGATTCACTGTCGGAGGAATGGCTCGATCGACGCGCCGGAGGAGATCATCCTCGATGAGAACACGTCGGTCAAGGGCCACGAGTTCGTGTCCGTACGCGGACCGGTTGTGAGTCCCGACAGCCGGCTCATGGCGTGGGCGTTGGATACCGTGGGCCGGAGGAAATACACCGTTCGTATCACCAACCTCGAAACCGGAGAGGCCCTGGAGGACGTGATTCCGGAGGTTACCGGGAACGTGGTCTGGGCCAACGACAACCGCACGCTGTTCTATGGCAAGCAGGATCCCGAAACGCTGCGCTCGTTTCAGATCTACCGGCATACTCTGGGCACCAATCCGGAAGAAGATGTGCTGATCTTCGAAGAGACTGATCCGACCTTCAGCGTTTATGTGTGGAAGACGCGGTCCGACAAGTACGTGATGATCCACTCCGATCAGACCCTGGCCACCGAGGTGCGCTTTCTCGACGCCGACGATCCCGAAGGGCAGTTCCGGGTGATCGCTCCGCGCGAACGTGACGTAGAGTACTCCGTCGACCACGTCGGCGACCGCTTCATCATCCATACAAATCTCGAAGCCAGAAATTTCCGTCTCATGGAGGCTCCCGTCGCGAACCCGGGCCGAGCGAACTGGAGCGAGCTCATCCCAAATCGAGAGGACGTTTTCCTCAGGGGGGCCGAGGTATTTGCCGACTTCATGGTCGTGACCGAACGCCGCAACGGGCTGCGGCACCTTCGCATCATTCCCTGGGATGGTGGAGAGGAATCCGAAATCGAGTTTGACGACCCGGCCTATTCGACCTGGGTGGACGAGAACTATGAGTTCGAGACCTCCGTCGTACGCTACGGATACAGCTCGCTCAGTACACCCCGCACGATCTATGAACTCGACCTCGAGACCCATGAGCGGAAGCTCTTGAAGCAGGACGAGATTCTCGGTGGATTCGACTCCGCAAACTACACGGTCGAACGGTTCATGGCGCCGGCACGCGATGGAGTCGAAGTGCCGATCTCACTGGTCCAACCTGCGGGGGCCCCGCGCAATGGAACCAGCCCGCTCCTCCTCTACGCCTACGGCTCTTACGGTTCGAGCATGGATGCGCGCTTCCGGCCAGAGGTGGTCAGTCTTCTCGACCGCGGGTTCATCTTCGCCATAGCGCATGTGCGTGGCGGGCAGGAAATGGGTCGCTGGTGGTACGAGGACGGCAAACTGCTCAAGAAGAAGAACACCTTCACCGACTTCATCGACTGCGGTCGTTTTCTGGTGGACGAAGGGTACACCGCGCCGGATCGGCTCTTCGCCAGGGGCGGCAGCGCGGGCGGTCTGCTGGTGGGTGCGGTGTCCAACATGGCGCCCGAGCTCTTCGCCGGAATCATTGCCAACGTGCCGTGGGTGGACGTCGTCACGACCATGCTCGACGAGACCATCCCTCTCACCACCTCTGAGTTCGACGAGTGGGGGAATCCGAAAGAGCGTGAGTACTACGACTACATGCTGTCGTACTCGCCGTACGACAACGTCGCGGCGATGGAGTATCCGGCGCTGTTGGTGACCACCGCCCTCGAGGACTCGCAGGTGCAGTACTTCGAACCCGCCAAGTGGGTGGCCAAGCTGCGGGCCGTGAAGACCGACGACAACCCGTTGCTCTTCAAGTGCGACATGGAAGCAGCCGGCCACGGCGGCGCCACCGGCCGCTTCAAACAGTACGAGGAAACCGCGATGGAGTATGCGTTCATGTTGGGAGTGCTGGACGGGAGTCTGTAGGGCACACTCCGGCTCCGACAGTGCGCCTAAAACGAACCGCGCTCGCCGCAGTAGGTATTCGGTGCGCGCTTCACTGTTCGTCGCGCTCTTCTGCGGATG
The DNA here is from genome assembly GCA_963769215.1 of Candidatus Sulfomarinibacteraceae bacterium. GTDB lineage: Bacteria > Acidobacteriota > Thermoanaerobaculia > Thermoanaerobaculales > Sulfomarinibacteraceae > Sulfomarinibacter. The sequence continues at coordinate 154,781 of CAVYKX010000008.1, forward strand.
TTGTCACGCGTGGTTGCCACCCTTGACGATCTTATGGACCTGAGGCGCTCACGAAGTGATCGCGTTGACTCCCAAAATCGTCAAGGATGGCACGCCCGGTCGACGCGCTCTTCTGCAGTCGCGCTTCCCGCAAAGGAGCCACCTTTAGCATTGACCGACCAAAGGTCAGGACTGGGTGGGACGTGTCAATTCGGACAATGCAAAAGATGGCACCTCCGGCGAACGCGCTTATTCTGCCGTCCCATGGACGGGTGGGCGGAAATCCGAAAATCCGAAATCAAATCAAAATATTGCAACTCGGGAAATTACCGAGCGCGGAGACTGGCGATGCGCTCCTGGCAGTTGAGCGTGGTGCAACTGGCACAGCAGGGGAACGCCGGGCTGAAGTCGTGGGCTTCGAGAGGAGCCAGGACCAGGACGCCGGAGACCGATTTGGCGGGGTGCATGAGGCAGCTGTCGTTGAGAGTGATGCCAAGCTCGTCCGGTTCGAGATTGGCGAAGAGCGCACGCTGGCCGGAGACATTCCAACCGCAGTAGCCGGGGCTGTAGGGGAGGACGGCTGACGCTGGTCCCGCATCCTGGTGGCCGGCGAATCGCCGTGCCGCGATCTGCGCCAACTCGTCAGCAGCGAACGAGGCGATCTGGTCGAGGATGTAGCCGTCGGCGGGATTGCCCGCAGCGAAGAAATCGCCGATGTGTTGGGAGACTGCGTCGCCGAGGGTCACCGCAAAGAGGGCCAACGAATCGGCTTCTTCGATGATGTGTTCAAGGGGGGTGTCGCTGTCGTTGCCGCCGTCTCCGTGGTACACCTCCCGAAATTCGTGGAGCGTGATGGATTGGTAGACACCCCGCGGGTGGGCGTGATTGATGAAAAGGCTTTGCCCATCGTCGATCAGCGCACGAACCTGGGGCGCCGCCGGAGAATCCCGGTGCGCCTCCAGTCCAATGACCGCGGCCTCAGAGGCTGCGAGCAACTCCTTCGGTGTGGCCTCGAAAATCTCTCTCAACGGTCGGCCCTCCCAGCGCAATTGTAGCTGGCGGATGGCCTCCTTTCGAGGGTATAGTCACCATGGGGGATCTGATATGGATATTTTGAACGAAATCAGCGAGTGCATGCAGCGTGGCGAAGACGCGAAGACGGCCGAACTGACGCAGCAGGCAATCGATGCAGGGATGACCGCTTCTGAGATTCTGAATGGTGGACTGCTTGCCGGCATGGCGATCGTCGGTAGAAAGATGGGCGCCCACGAGATCTTCTTGCCCGAGGTGCTCCTCGCGGCGCGTGCGATGAGTGCAGGCGTGGATCTCCTCAAACCCCTACTCGTCGCGGAGGATGTGCAGTCGTTGGGCAAAGTTGTCATCGGCACGATGAAGGGCGACATGCACGACATCGGAAAGAACCTGGTCGGCATCATGCTCGAAGGCGCCGGGTTCGAGATCGTCGATCTCGGCACCGATGTCCCTCCTGAGCGCTTTGTCGAGGTGGCGGAGAAAGAAGAGGCCGTGGTGGTGGGGCTTTCGGCCCTGCTGACGACCACAATGACCGGAATGAAAGAGGTCGTCGATCTCATCGAGAGCAAAGGCCTGCGTGATCAAATCAAGGTCATCGTCGGCGGAGCTCCCCTGTCCCAGGCCTTCGCAGATGACATCGGCGCCGACGGCTATGGATACGACGCAAATAATGCGGTCGGGTTGGTGAAAGAACTCACCGGAATCTCCTGATGCGCACAATTGTCAAACGCCTCGGCGCCGGGGAAACCCTGGTCGGTGACGGGGCCTGGGGCACCCAGTTGATGGCTCGCGGCCTCAAACCGGGTGAAAGCCCGGATGCCTTGAATCTGTCGAATCCGGAGGCTCTGGTCGAGGTCGCCGAACTCTATCTCGACGCAGGCGCCGATTTGATCACCACCAATACCTTCGGCGCCTCACCGCTCAACCTCGAACGTTACGGGCTTGACGGCCGAGCCGAAGAAATCAACCGCGCGGCGGTTGAGACACTGCGGCAGGTGGTCGCGGATCAGGCCCTGGTTTCCGGGTCGGTAGGCCCGTCCGGGAGGATTCTGGCGCCGTACGGCGATGCGGAGCGCGATGTGGTCTTTGAATCCTTTCGTCGTCAGACCGGTGCTCTGGTCGAAGCGGGAGCCGATCTGATCTGCGTGGAAACCATGATCGATATCAACGAGGCGAGATTGGCCATCGAGGCCGCTCGCTCACATTCAGGAGATATCGCGATCATGGCGACCATGACCTTCGACTCCACGCCGCGCGGTTTCTTCACCACTATGGGGGTCACCGTCGAGCAGGCATGCTCGGAACTTATCGCGGCGGGAGCCGATGTTGTCGGCTCCAATTGCGGTAACGGTATCGACACGATGGTCGAACTGGCCCGCGAGTTCACCGCCACTTCGCCTGTGCCCGTGATGATCCAGTCGAATGCGGGACTGCCGGAACACCGTGACGATGAACTCATCTACCCCGAGTCGCCGGAGTACATGGCAAGCCGGGTGGACGAGTTGATGGACCTCGGTGTCAAGATCATCGGTGGGTGCTGCGGAACCGGCCCCGACCACATCCGCGCGATTCGCTCAGCGGTGGATGCCCACCACTGAGCGAATTAGCGAATTAGGAATTGTAGGAATGAGGAATTCCCACCCGCCCGCCCCGGCACGCCTTGGTGTCATCCGAGGGTGGGTGGGAGGATTCCAAAATTCAAAATTCAAAACTCAAAATTCGCTCTTAGTGCGAGTGCCCAGCTTCTTCCCCGAAGTAGGCCGTGCGGAACTGAGCTACCAACTTGCGCATGGTTTCGATCTGCTCGAGATCGGTGCTCTGCTTGGCCTTCATGGCGTGGATCTGGATGGCGTGCAGGATGGCCAATTTGTGAATGTACTCGTTCATGGCCTTCTCGTCGTCGTGATCGACCGCAGGTTTGATGCGCTGCGCCATGAAGTAGGCGGTGACGATGTCCTGGATTTCCTGTGCGTGCTCTTCCTTGTTGCCAACCCAGCGCACCAGTTGGTTGTAATCCACCGGGTCAGCCGCGCCGAGAGCCACGATCTGTTTCATCGACTTTTCGACGGTCGTGATGTGCTCTTCGATGAGCTGGACGCGAAGCTCGTCGTCGTAGATCCCGCACGGGATCTGGCAGTGGGCGGCTGCCGGTGCGGCGGCGGCCAGGGCGATCATGAGAGACAGGGTTCCGATTGCGAAGCGTTTCATGGGCTCCTCCAGTTGCGAATCATTTTTCTGATATTGAGAACCCGCTGCGGGGGTTGGGTATTTCGTCGGCCTCAGTTCCTGTCGAGGACTTGAGCGAGATTACTGAGGGTGACGATCTCGCCGCTGCGCAGCACGGTAACGACGACCTTGTCGTTTTCGCCGAGGGCCTTGCCTCGTTCGCGCATCTTTTCTTGGTAATCAGTTTCGCCGACACGGATGCCGTGGATCGAGAGAACGATGTCGCCACCGAGGGTGAGGCTCTGGTCGCCAATTTGGGCCTTCAGGGTTCCTGGACGCAGACCGAGCGCCGAGGCCGGCGATCCGGCCGCCACCGCTTCAATGACGATTCCCGCACCTTGAGGGATGTTCAGGGCCGCAGCCAGCTGTCCTTCGACCAACACGCCGTCGATTCCGGTCCAGGCGGTGGGATCGTCGATGAGGACCCGCATGGCGAGGTTGGATGTGACGACGAAACCGAGCCCCATGGATCCCCCGCTTGTGGAGAAGATGTGGCTCACGATGCCGATAACCTCCCCCCGCATGTTGAACATCGGGCCGCCCGAGTTGCCCTGATTGATGGCGGCGTCGGTTTGCAGCAGTTCCACCTGTTCGAAGCCGCCGAAGAGTTGGGTCGGCGTCGGCGGCCGCTGACATGGCCGACTGACAGCGAATGGGCGATGCCGTAAGGGGCTCCAATGACGAAAATCTGATCTCCGATTGCGGCGTCGGATGAATTTCCAAGTGCTGCGGGCGTGATGCCTGCCGGCACGGACTCGGCCTGGATCAGCGCCACATCTGCGCTCGGATCAGAGGCCAGCACGCGAGCCTTGACCACGTCGCCCGTCACAAAACGAACCTGGACTTCATCGGCCACCTGAACGACGTGCGACGCGGTCATGATGCGGCCGTCTGTCGAGATCAGAAAGCCCGATCCGAGACCACCGGAGCTCACCCGCCGCGCCGGTCCCTGGTCTGCCGCCACCTGTTGGACGGTGGCGATCTCGACCACCGCAGGATCGACCATCAGAAAGAGATCGGAGAGGCTGAGGCCTTCCTCCGCAACCGCAACCGGTGCGGCGATGACGCTGAGAACGAGCGACATGAGCATGCGGGCTTTTTTCATTCCGTCTCCCTCTCGGATATTCGAATCGAGGTGGCAGCCAGGACCAGACCGCTACTTGATCAGCGGAAACTCGCCGGACATCTCGTAGTCGACGATGATGTCCATCTTGTTTTCGATCTGGAAGAAACGGGCCACGGTCCTTCCCGGAAGGACCTTCCTCATCTTCTTGGCATGGGTCTTCTGAACCTCGAGGACTCGAGCCTTGATGGCGAAATGCTTTTCGAGCAGCGACATCGCCTCGTCGTCGGTGACGGTTTCGTAGCTCGCAAAGAAACGCTCGAAGAGCTCGACTTTGTCATCGGCTATCTGGTCCATCGCGCTGCGGTACTCAGCGTAAAGTGGCCAGAAGATGGGTTTTTCGTCATCCGTGAGGCCGAGGTTGGTTGCGATAAGCGCCTGACGCTCGGCTTGAACAGCGGATCGAGTCAAACGAATCGCAGCGTCCTCGGACTGGGCCCAGGCGGACGGGGCTCCAACTACGCCTGCGAGGATGAGTACAGCGAGGAATTTCTTCATCGGTCCTCCATGACGATCGCGTGAGTCGCGTTCGCAGTTGAAACGGCTGACCCGTCTCGATCATTCCCCGTCTTTGGCAAGGTCACAACTGTTGGCAGTGGAGGCCGCCGCGCCTTCGCACGAGACCTGCGACCAGCCTCCCCGAACCTTGGTGTTGCCGCAGTACGCCTTGCCGACGCTGTTGGGGTTGTTGAGGTATCCGAGGATGCTGCCACAGCTCTCGTCCGGGCCGGGTGTCACCTTACAGGTGCCGCTGAAACGGGGATTCTCGAAGCAGCAGGATCCGTCCAAGGTCGTCGCGGAGGCTGGTTCATCCGCCGCGACCGCGGCTCCACAGGTCAAAACCAGAGCAATGATGAAGATACCGGCGATGCAATGAGTCGATTTCATGAGAGGACCTCCCTGATTCTCAGTTACGCGGCGCGGTTTCCAGGGATTGTATCTGGAGATCGCGCTGCAGGTTGTTACGGTAGACAAGGCTGTACGCCAGGTAGTACTTGTTGATGTTCGCGACGTAGCGAACGGTCTCAATGCCGACTCTCGCAGCGGCGATGGTCTCAACGTTGAAAAACCAGCGGTTGGGATCGTAGCCCTTCTGCTCCGCCTCCCGCCGCAGGCTGGCGATTCGTGCCGGGCCGGCATTGTAGGCCGCGAGGGTGAAGTCGAGTCGGGCACCGTCCGAGATGGCCGGGTCCGAGAAGTACCTGTCGCGCAAGAACGCCAGATATTTGGCGCCCGCATGGACGTTGTTGTCGATGGTGTCGATTGGTGCGATGCCGATATTCTTGTCTGCGGCGGTGCTCGGTTTCATCTGCATGATGCCGACGGCGCCGGCCTTGCTGCGTTGATTGTGGTCGAGGCGCGATTCCTGGTAGCCGACCGCGGCCAGAGCCAACCAGTCAAACCCGTACATCTCGGCGTATTTCTGGAAGACCGCGGCCAGTTCTTCAAGACGTTTCTGTTGTGTCTTGTTGATGGGGTTCGAGATCCACTTCGAATCCTTGAAGTACCGGTTGAAAAGGATGTTCCCCAGGAGGGTGCCCTTTTTGTTCTGGGCGATGAAAGCATCGAGGTCGGCGCGGAGCTTCGGATTGTCCTTGCGCACCGCCCACGCGATGGATCCTCCGGTATGAACGACGAGATCCCGGTGGACCTTGAGGCTCTTCAACGTGGTCGCCCACGGCTCGGCCACGTGGCGGTCCGCAACACCGAGCTTGAACACCCCGGCGTTGATCATCTCGAGGATGTCCTCGGTGGCGAGATTCTCCGGTGCTTCCGAAACATCAATCGGCTTCTTGCCGGCTGCCGTGAGCTCTGCACTGAGTGCCCTCAGGTGGTCGGCGTAGCTGCTTCCGGCTCGCACCCAAATGGTTCGTCCGGCGAGATCGTCCAGATTGGAGACGGCCGGCGCACCTGGGCCTGAAACAACGATTTCGTCGACCTTCGGGATGTATGGTCGCGTAAAGGCGACCGATTTTTCGCGCTGCGGGGTCACAGTGAGACCGGCTGCAGCGATATCGCCCCGCCCCGCCTCGAGGTCGCTCAGCAGCCTGTCAAATGGTACGGGGATGAAGACGACAATGACTTTCTTTGACAGTGCGCGACCCTGGTTGAGGGCTTCATCGTATTTGCCGAGGAGTTCGTACTCAAAACCGTGTTCGGTGCCCATGTCGAGGAAATAGTTGCTGCGGCTGGAGGTCACGAGCACCCGCAGCACGCGGCGTTCGACGATCTCGTCAAGATCACCGGTGAACGACTCGGTGATTCGGGCGAGAGCTTCGGGTTCGGCCGCTGAGGCGGCTGCGGCGTGCAAGACAAATTGGCCCGAACACAACAGGGTGAACAGAGTTATCACGAAGCCGTACCGCAAGGACCAGCCACAGGCGGGCCGCGACCGGCAACCGACAGGTTGTTCTCTGTGGTTCATGATGGCGCTATTCTAACGCGTTTCAAGACGGTTGCATTATTATGGGGTTTCTCGGACCCATGCGAGTTCTCAGTCATCTTCACCGACTCGACGTGAGCTTGCTTCCGCGGTGGGAGCAGGCGGCGGTCAGGTTTCTGCAGTTCTTGCAGGCTCTGTGGGCGCAGCAGAACCACGACAAGGTGGTTATTCGCGCCTCCGGTCTGGCCTACTCGTCCCTGCTGGCGGCGGTTCCTCTGGTGGCAGTCGGCTTTGCGATGTTTTCGGCTTTTGGCGCGTTCGATGACGTCAAGCAGAAGGTCCAGGAGTTCCTCTTCTCCCAGTTCCTGCCGACCAGCCAGGACGAGATCGTCCTGTATTTCAATCAGTTTGCCGACAGCGCCAGCAAGCTCGGTTTGATCGGTTTTCTGTTCCTGGTCTTGGCGGCCATCCTGTTGCTCGACAACATCGAGTCCAATTTCAACAATATCTGGAACGTCACCACCCATCGCAAGTTCATTGCGAAGATCACGTCGTACACCTCTGTCCTGGTATTCGGGACTCTGTTCCTCGGTGCCAGCCTGACGATGTCGGCGCGCATCAAGGCGGCGTTCTTTCGCGACATCCCCTTCGACCCCGGGACCCTGGAAAAGATCGGCGCGTGGGCTTTCCCGCTGTTTCTCACATTCCTCGCCTTCCTGCTGATGTACCTGGTCATCCCGTTTACGCGGGTTCGCCTCAAGAGCGCATTGCTGGGGGCGCTCATCGGCGGCGTTCTGTGGGAATTGGGGAAAAACCTCTTTGCCAACTCCGTCGGCGTCTCGGTTCGATACTCCACCATCTACGGTTCTCTGGCGGTGATTCCGATCTTTCTGATCTGGCTCTACATCACCTGGATCATCGTCTTGCTCGGTCTCGAGATCGCGTATGTTCACCAGCATTTCGCTGCCCTCGTTCGAAGTCGATCGGTGGGTCAACGCGATGACTGCGATCGTGTCCCTACCGGGCTTCAGCTCTACACCCTGATTTCACTGTGCTTCCATCAGGGAAAGGATCCGCCGACCTGCGATGAGCTGTCGCGCCGTTTTCTGGTCGCGACCGGCTCTGTCGACAGTCACGTCGATCGCCTTGAAAAGGCCGGGCTTGCGCGCCGCGTAGCGGTGGGCTCGAGTGAGGAAGGCATCGTACCGGCCCGGTCACTCGCCGAGGTCAAGGTGGCCGATGTTATTGCTGCCTTCATCCCGATGGGTGACGAGCAGATGCGGCAACGTCCGATCGAGGTGGCGGTTGAAGAGATCGTATTGTCTTTTCGGGACGCCGGATTCAACGCGGTGGGAGAGACAACGTTTCTCGAGCTCGTCGACCGGCTCAGATAGTGACTGGAAGTGACGGTTACCAGCGGGATTTCTCCGAAATCCATCCGGAAACCATGTTCGACGAACGGGGCCGGCTGCAAAAGGCGCGTAAGACGGTTGCGGTGATTCTCCATGCGCTGCGGGCGTCGGGGCAGGATCCTCAACAGGCGACGGTTCTCGATATCGGATGTTCGACGGGTATTCTCACACACCACTATTCTGATTTCTTCGGGCGCGTGGTGGGGATCGACATCGACGACGGCGCGGTCGAGTGGGCGAGGAAGAACCGTACCGCTGACAACGTGGAATACAGGGTTGGGGACTCGATGGATCTCCCATTTTCGGACCCGCTATTCGATGTGGTCACGTGCACCCACATCTACGAACACGTGCCGGATGCACAGCGCTTGCTGGACGAGATTTTCCGGGTGATGCGGCCGGGAGGGTTCTGTTACTTCGCCGCGGAAAATCGCTTGCGCTGGTGGGACGGGCACTACGATCTCCCACTGCTGACGGTGCTCCCCAAACCACTGGGTGATCTGTACGTCCGCGTGATGGGCAGGGGAGCGGGCCGCTATGAGACCCATTCGACAGTTTGGGGGTTGCGTCGACTTGCCGGCTCATTCGAGATCACTGACTACACCAAACAGGTGGTGCGGGATCCGAAACATTTCGAGGCGACCGACATGGTCCGCGCCGGGACTCTCAAGCAAAAAGCGGCACTGGCAACGCTGCGTCTGGCGTACTGGGCGTTTCCCACCTATTTGTGGATCCTCCGAAAGCCCGAGGGCGTCAAGAGTGAAGAGTAAAGGGTGAAGACGAGTTCGGTCAGGCGCTCAATCTGGCCACGCGATGATGTTGCTGCATTTTCCTCTACATCTGATACTACCCGGGGGCGGGTGGGCTTAACTCTTTACCCTTAACCCTTTACCTACTTCGTTGGCAGCTGCCCGCCGACAATCCTCTTCATCAACCGACCCGCCTCGAGCAGCTCGTCTTCGTTGACGCCGTTGATAATCGCGAGCTCGGGCACCTCGGCGTTCGACGGGTAGCGTTTCGTGAATTCTGCAAATGTCATGGTCTGCTGGAGTTTCACGATGTCGATTCTTTTTGGCTCGACGTTCAGGTAGCGCTCCTGCGTGACCCCTCGAAAGCTCGCCAGCGAACGCTTCATCGAAGTCCCGTACGCACCCCAGGTTTCAGGAGCGGTATAGCCCATGAGCTGATACACCCGACCGTCATGGTTGAGAAATCCAATCAGGCCGTTCGCGGTGTTGGCTCCTGTCTGCGAGTCGTAGGCGCTGAACGAATACAGGTTCCGGCCCTCGTTGGAACCGCGCTGCACCCCTTGCTGGGAGAAGAAATCTTCGAAGGCAGCCCTTGGGGATTCCTTGTCCGAAAGCGTCAGAACCACCGCAGCGTCCCGATTCGGGCTCAACGCGCCAACCGCCTGGCGCTGGTTGATGATCCGCCACTCCTCGGGAAAATCCACCTTGAATGCCAACTCGGGATGGTAGTAGGTCTGGCCGATCGTGTAACCCTGCCGCGGATCGTTGTCGTAGATGAGCCCTTCGATCCGCTGCATGTAGGATTCCCGGCCCACGGTGCCCTGGCGCTGCTCGGGCGGCAGCTTCCCGATGCGAGCGTTGATATTCTGGACCCGGTTGCCCGGGTTTGGATGGGTGGACATCCACTCGGGGGTGCCGCGCATTCCGTGGGTCTGAGAAACCCGGTCGAGGGTGTTGAAGACCTTCGGCATTTCGTAGGGGTCGTACCCGGCGCGGGTCATGTAGCGCAGCCCGAGCTCGTCCGACTGGTTCTCGTCATCGCGGCCGAACTTGAGGAAGAGAATCCCGAGACCCTGGCTCGCGAGCCCGGCGTACTGGCGGAACTCCTCGCTCGCGACGGCCGCGACCCCGAGACCGAGCTGTGCGAGTTGGGCCCGGCTCATCTGCTCGACCGAGTGGCGTCCGGTGACGTGGCCGATTTCGTGGCCGAGCACCGAGACCAGTTCGGCCTCCGAGTTGAAATGAGCGAGAATGCCCCGGTTGACGTAGATAAAGCCTCCCGGCAGCGCCATGGCGTTGACCACCGGGTCGTCGAGTATGGTGAAGGTCCAATCCAGTTGTGGACGTTCGGAATTGGCTGCGATTTTTGCACCGAGTTCCTGAATATAGCTCTGCCACTCGGCGTCGTCATAGGCGCCGTAGCTTGCCAGCACCTCGGGGTGTGTCTGGCGACCGATCTGGATTTCCTGCGCCTCGCTCATCAGCGTCAGCTGACGCTCCCCGGTAGCGGGGTTCATGGTGCAGGCGGCGATCATCAACAGCCCGAAGCCAAAGGTCCGGATCCATCTGGTGCGCTTCTGTTTGGTCATCTCGTCACCCCCGGTCCGGTTTTTCCATAGCAGGAAGTCCGTCAGCATTGTACCGGACCGTCGCTTGAACGTTTGAGAGTTGATTATTTGGAGGTTATCCGCCCAACCCTCCCGCGAATGCCGAGATGCCAACTTTCAGACCTTCATACGTTAATAGGCTGGCTATCCGTTCGACCATCGGGCGACATCGCTGCCGTCGCAACCACGAAGTCACAAAGACACCAAGGGAACACGAAGGGGTCTCTTGATCCATCACTTCACGGACGTTCCACGAGGCAGGAATCTCCACGTTTTCAGAGTCCGGGCTTCTGATGAGTCAGAAAAATATTGAGAATACCTTCGTGAATTCTTCGTGTCCTTTGAGTCTTCGTGGTTCAAGGTTTTCGGGAGGGGGGGGGGTGGAATCTCTCCAACTTCGGCTCATCTCATGGCATTCCGGATGAACCAAACGTTTTAACCTTCTAACGAAAAAAGGGGCCCGAAGGCCCCTTTTCACTCAAACAGTCACAGGTACTATTCCCCCTGATCATCGCCCTCTTCGAGCGGGAGGCTGCTGTTGTAGATGTCACGGTGAATCAGCCACTGACCGCCCATCGCCCGCCAGATTTCCACGTACTTGCCGCGATCGACGAGGGTTCCATCTTCGGTCCACATCCGGTATCGGCCCGCCACGTAGGCGAGTTCACCATCGACGACCGTTTCGAGGGCCTCGAGTTCGACCTTGAAGTCGCTGGAAGCGAACTGCGCCTCGTGGTCTGCACGAATCGCGTCGCGCCCGAAGATCGCGGGTTGGTTCGGAGGCAGCATGACCGCGTCTTCAGAATAGTGCGCAGCCAGGCGATCCGCATCTTCGTCGTTGAAAGCGTCCATCCAGGTGTTGCCGCCAGAATCGAAGGTTGGCGCGCTCGCTTCGGGAGCCTCGGCTTCAAAGCTGACCATGGTTCCCTCGGGCATCTGCAGCTGTGCGCCTGACGTGGGGAGGTCGCCGAAGGCCTGGGAGGCTGTGGCGCTGACCGGTAGCATCTCTCCATCGACGGAGATGCCGGTAGTCTGCAGCTGGAAGGCGTCCCCGGAGCCGCTGGCCCAATAGCTGGTCGGCACGAGCTGCGCGTACACCGTGCTGCCGGCCGGTGCGACGACCGTATCGCCCGACATCAGGTCCTCTTCGAGGATCCCTGTGACCATCTGGCCCGCGCCCCCGGCGGAGGAGTCGAGTCCGTCCTCGAAACGGACCTTCAGCGGTGCAGACACCTTGAGCAAATTGGCGTCTTTGGCGGCGGGTGCGTTCTGCGGCTGGATTGCGCTCCCGGCAGGTTGCTTCGGCTGGGTGTTTCTGAATTGCTGGTTGCTCTGCGGCGTCATGGTCTGTGGTGTTTTCTGCGCCGGATCACCGCAGTCCGAAAGCGTCCATCCCCCGCGAACAGTTGTGTTGTCGCAGTAGTACTTGCCAACGGAATCGAAGCTGTTGAGGTAGCTCAGCACCGAACTGCAGGTTTCTCCGCCTCGAACCACGACCATGCACCCCCCGGCGAAGCGGAAGTTGTTGAGGCAACACCGCTCTTCTGCGGCTGCAAACTGCGGCAGCGAGACGGCCGCCATGAGAAACAGAATCGCGGCAAAGGACCGGCGGTGGCTCCAAATGATGTTCATTTCGTTCTCCTTGCGACCGTCCACGGTCGACGACCGCATTATAACGGCCCAGCGCACGTTCATCGTTGATTGACGGATGTTTGACAATCCAGGAACTGGATGTTGAAGGTCGCAGGAAGCAGCCGTCCTCCCCGAACCCCTTATCGCAACCTCGCTGCGCCGGTTTCTATTGCCAGCACCAGCAGGTAGGCGACTCCGGCCACGACAATGGTCGTTGCGCCAGCGGGGAGATCGGGCGTGTAACTGAGGGCGAGCCCGGCAGTGGTGAAAGAGACCGCAAGGAGCGAAGCCAGGGCCATCATCCCCCGTAGGGTCGTCGCGAAGTGGCCGGCGATAGCCGCCGGTAAGGTGAGCAGCGCGATCACCAGGACGATGCCGACCACGCTCACCAGGAGGACGACGGTCAGAGCGATGAGCACCAGCAGGAGCAGTACGTAGAATTCGACGCGGAGGCCGCGCAGACGGGCGAACTCTTCGTCGAAACACACCGCCTCGAATTGGGGATAGAGCCCGAGACCGAGGAGCAGCACCAGCGCATCGAGGATCGCCATCGACCAGAGGTCTCCGCCGCCGATCAGCAGGATATTGCCGAAGAGATAGCTCATGAGATCTTCGTGATAACCGGGGGTGACGGCGATGAAGAGGATTCCCACCGCCATGCCGATGGCCCACACCGCTCCGATGACGGTGTCCTCGCGCTCCCGGGCGTGCAGATTGACCAGGCCGATGATGATCGCCGCCAGCACCGCGGCAAGGACGGCGCCGTATTCGGGCCGCACCGGCCAACCGTGAACAACCTGAAGATATCTCGCGATTCCGAGACCGGCGAGAACACAGTGGGCGATGGCTCCGGCGATGTAGGAGATGCGGCGAACCACCACGTATGTGCCGACTACACCGCAGGCAATCCCCGCCAGCGCTCCGGCGATCAGAGCGTGACGGATGAACGGAAATTCGGCGACAGCCGACAGGAACTCCATCACCGCTCCAACCGGTGGTGATGATGAACCATCCGGACGTCGTCGCCATAGATCTCCGACACCCGCCGTCCGTCCAACTCGCTGGTGGGATGAACGTCGACCCTTCGATGCACACAGATCACGGTTCGAACGAACGTGGAGACAAAACCGAGATCGTGCGAAACCAACACGATGGTCAGTCGTTGGTTGAGCTCCTGCAGGAGGTCGAAGAAATCCCGCTCGACTTTCTGATCGAGCCCGGCCGCGGGTTCGTCGAGGAGGAGCAGGTCGGGATCGGTGACCAGCGCTCGTGCCAGCAGAACCCGCTGCCGCTGGCCGCCGGAGAGATCGGAGAACGGACGGCCGCCCAGGTCACTCAGACCCACCATGGCCAGCGCCTCGTCTGCGGCTTCGCGGTCTCCCTTGCGATAGGTGCCGAAGTTGAAACCCTCACCGAGGCGCCCCATCATCACAACGTCGCGCGCGCGAACCGGAAAGCGGGGGTCCATCATCGCGTGCTGCGGCATGTAGCCGATCCGCGGTCGGGCCTTCATCGGTGTCTTTCCAAAGACCTTGATGTCCCGGAAGAAGGGGAGAGGAGGCCGACGATAATTTTGACGAGGGTCGTCTTCCCGCCGCCGTTGGGGCCGATCACGCTCGCAAAATCGCCTGCCTCGATTTCTACGGTGACATCCTCGAGGACCATCGGCCCGTTGTCGAATGCGAAGCTGAGCTTGGAGATCTCGATTGCCGGACTGGATGTGGTCGATTGGGCCATGGTCATTTCCTCAGCGAAGCGGAGATACGGTCCGCCATGATTTCGAGGTTTGCGAGGTAGGCTTCGGCCAGCGGGTCGAGTATCACCACCTCGCACCCCAGTGCATCGGCGACGCGTTGCGCCGCCGATGCCGAAAACTGGGGTTGGACGAATATGGCTGTGACCTCTCCGTCGTCAAACGTGCTGATGACCGCCGCGAGCCGCCGGGCCGATGGCGCCTTGCCCTCGTCTTCGACTGCGACCTGGTGCAGCCCGTAGCGCCGCGTGAAGTAGCCGAAGGCGGGGTGGAAAACCAGGATGCTCTCACCCGCAAACGGTTCGAGGATCGTGCGACCTGCTCGTGGGTCTGGTCGATGGCGCTGAGGAGGCCCTGGAGATTTTGTTTGATCTCCTGGCCGGCCTCCGGGAGCAGCACCGCCAGGGCATCCGCTGTCGTCGAAGCGACGACCTTCATCCGCAGCGGATCCAACCAGATGTGGGGGTCGAAGAAGGCATCACCGTGAGCGTGTGCGTGGTCATCCATCGGTTCGAGTTCGACGCCGGAGCGGCAATCAACCATGTGCAGATCCGGCATCAAGCTCGAAATCTTGCCGAGAAGCGGAGCTTCGAACGGCGCTCCGATTTGGAGAAACAGCGACGCGGCGCTGAGAGCCGCCATCTGTTTCGGAGTCGGTTCGTAGGTGGCGGGTGACGCCCCCGAGGGCAGGAGCACGTGCACTCGAACCGCGTCACCGGCGAGCCGTTCGACGAGGAATTTCTGCGGCGCGATGCTGACGAATACGGTTTCTCGATCGGCTGCGTTCGACGCATTCGGCGTGCACACGGCTGCGATGATCAGAAGTGCCGGGGCGAGCCGGACCGGGAGATATGTCATCAGAATCTTCATTCGTGAGACGCGATGCAAACAAGTCTGCCCTCGTCGCACTCATCGCAGCGCTCGACGTGATGCTTTTCGCTGAACTCCCGCCAATGGCGCTGCTGATTAGGGCTAAGAACCCCGGTTCCGTGGCACAGGGGGCACACGCCTTCGAGAGCGGCGAGGATCGCCGATCGAATGAACTCCGAGCGGTTCGGGATTTCATTCATCGCGTCAACGAGGGCCTCTTCGGCCTTGAAGGTAACGATCTGCTGCTTGCCGCCGAGAGTTGCCATCAATTTCCTCCTGAAAACGGTATTACATATTAATACCACTTGCCGGGAGGAGTCAATTGAATCCGGTAGGGGACTGGAGTTCGGTACATTCGTTCCCGTGCCCGACGGGACGTTGAAACCTGTTGGAACGCGCTCTTCTGCGCGCTCAGCGGCAGGCCCAGGAATCAGCGAACATCTGCAGCGGCTGGAGGCAGCGCTTATGCCACCGGAAGGCTGGAGAAAACATTGAACTTTCAAGGCTCGTTTGATTCGGAAGAGCGGGGGTCGAACACTTTTCGATCAAGGCCTTGCTTGCCTGACTAAGTCAGCAGTGCTAGCGACCCTGTTGGGACCGAAAAACCACAGAGGCACAAAGATCCAGAGTGCATCACAGAGGTATTCCTTTTCGTAGGATGAGAGATCGGTCAAATCGTTGGAACTCAACACCTTCGTGTTTTCTGGCGTCAGTGCTTGAGATTTCTCTGTGTCCTTCTCTGTGCGCTCTGTGACTCTGTGGTAGTTCTGGCCGTAATCCTCGGCGGACGGCTACCGACTCGTTTCACGGAATTCCGGATGAGCCAAACGTTCCAACGTCACGAGTCGCGTTCGATGACCTCGGCGTTCTTGACCCGGCCCATGACCTTGCCCCCTCCGGAGAGGATGACTTTCACCTTGCGGCTCGAATCGGCGACGATGACGTTGCCCTCCACCACCGATCCGTCGGAGATCAAGATCTCGACCGCCTTTTTCCTGGTGCCGGGCCTGTTCTTGCCCTTGATCAACACGTTCCCTGCGACCCGGGAGTTGTCGCGCAACTCAACCGACCCGTTGACGGTGCTCAGATCGCCGCCGACCTCGGTCCGCGTCAGTTCGATCGAGCCGTTGACGGTTGTGACATCGCTGGAAATCGTGCCGCCTGAAGCGCACGTAACGGAACCGTTGACTGTCTCGACCTCACCATCGACCGACGTGTTCTCGGCCAGGGTGATGGAGCCGTTGACGGTGCCGACATCTCCGTTCACCGTCACGTCGTTTGCGATCTTGACTGCGCCGTTGACCGTCTGCAGGCCTCCGACCTCGGAGTTGGAGCCGACGGTGACACGGCCGTTGACCGTCCGGCACGTACCATCCACGGTGCAGTCGGTGCCGATCCGGACGCTGCCGTTGACGGTGGCTTTCCCTCCCGAGACGGTTTCGCCATCGGCGATATGAATGGATTTGTTGACGCCACAGCCGGTCAGAGCCAGGCAACAAAGAGCGAGAGCGGTCGATGTGCGCATACTGTTCACGATGCAGCCTCCATCCTGAATTACGTCGGGCCGGCCACTTCGGTTCGCGCGTCAATACGATTTGTGATCCAGATGTAGAGCAGAAGTCCGAGGAACGACATCACGCCAATGCCTGCGTAGGCGTACCACAGGTAGTGGGCGTGGGCGTAGACCTCGGGCATCGGCGCCTGTCCGGCGAGCGCCAGAGTGTGCTGCGCCTGGACTGCGGCAGAAAGGGTGGTCGGCTCCGGACAGTAGGCGCGGAGCAGGTAGCCCGAGAAGATGAAACCGAAGATCCAGGCGAAGAAGGTGTTCATGTGGGCGAAGCCCAGGAAGGCGCCTTCCTTGCCCTGCGGCGCCTGCTTGGAGGCGAACTCCAGCCACTTGGGCGACAGGAAGCACTCGGCCAGACCCTGGATGGAGATGCCGATGACCATCATGAAGGTGATCGGGTGCATCTCGATGCCGAAGATGTTGACGTTGCCGCTGGAACCAGGCCGAGGACGCCATGGCGAGCGCCGAGAGCGGGATCATGCCCATGGCCACCAGGATCGAGTTCTGCGGCTTCCACTTGCGCACCATCTGGGTGATCAGCGACCACGAAGATCACCACCACCAGCGGGTTGATGTTGGCGTACCACTCGGGCTTGTAGGTCTCGCCGGCCATGCGCAGCACGTAGTCGGGCATCGAGGCGTAGAGCTGGCCCTGGATGGCCCAGAAGCCGGCGGTGATCAGGATCAGGGCCAGGAAGCGCACGTTGCTCATGGCCATCCACATGCCCTGCAGCGTCTCGCGCATGTTCTTGGGCTGGACGTCGCTGTCGTCGGGCGGCGGTAGATGAGCAGCACCAGGATCAGCGCGAAGAGGCGAGGCGCCGGCCGAGAAGAAGGGCACCGTCTCGACGCCCATCTGGATGCGCATGGGCGCCACGATGGTCTTGCCGGTGAAGGAGCCGATGTTCACCACCATGTAGAAGATGCTGAAGGCCCGGGCCCGGTTGACCTCGTCCGAGGACTTGGCCACCGTGCCGGTGATCACCGGTTTGACGAAGGCGCCGCCGAGGACGATCAGGGCCAGACCCACCAGCACCGGCCCCAGGGTGCTGAAAACACCCCAGGGTGCCGTAGCCCACCGTGAGCAGGGCAAAGGCGAGCATCAGGGCGTTGCGGAATCCCATGCGGTCGGCGATGGCGCCGGTGAAGAACGGCACCAGGTAGATCCAGCCGCCGAAGAGGCCGGCGACCACGCCGGCCTGCACGTCGTCCAGGCCGACGACCCGGATCAGGTAGGTGCGCAGGGCGATGAAGGTCCCGTAGTAGGCGGCGCGCTCGCACAGCTCGGCGGCGTTGCCGGTCCAGAACATGCGTGGAAAGCGCCAGGTCGGCTTGGCCTCGGTTGCCTCGGTTTTCTCCTCGATCATGAGCTCTCCTCGCGCTATATTTGCCGGGCAACTTTAGCCCGGATCGGTCGGGGATCAAAATTCTGTTGGTGCTGCGAAACTTGTGCGGCGTGGAGGAGTAGAATCCAACATCATGAGAAAAGTCAGGTGGATCCTCGTCTTGTTTGCCCTTGTCGCGTTTGTCGTCTTGCTTCGATATACGGTCTTCGCACCCGAGATCATCGAGGTGCGGACCGCGGCGGCCGAACGAGGCATTGTGGAGCAGACGGTCACCAACACCCGCGCCGGCACCGTCAAGGTCCGTCTCCGTGCCGAGCTGTCGCCTCAGATCGGAGGACTGGTGGTGGCGCTTCCCCATCGCGAGGGCGACTGGGTGGAGGCCGGCGAATTGCTGGTCGGCCTGGACAGCCGCGCTCAACGCGCCGAGCTTGCCTCGGCACGAACCACGGTCGAGGCGGCAGAAGCCCAGGCGGATGAAGCGTGTCTCGCAGCCGAACTCGCCGAGAAGGAACTCATCAGGATCGAGAGGCTGCACGCCCAGGGCATCGCCAGCGAACAGAACCTCGACCTCCTGAGTACCGACCGCGACCGGTCGCGGGCGGCCTGCGCCGCCGCTCGTGCCGCGGTCGGACAGACCGAGTCGCGGGTCTTCGCCGCCGAGGTCCAACTCGATTTCACCGAGCTGCGGGCACCGTTCGCGGGCACGGTGGCTGAGTTGAGTACCGAGGTCGGCGAGTACATCACACCGTCGCCCCCGGGACTGCCGATTCCCCCGGTGATCGATCTGCTCGATCCGAAGTCGATCTATCGTCAGTGCGCCGATCGATGAGGTGGATGCGGAACGAATTGGAATCGGCCAGGCCGTCCGGGTGACGGTCGACTCTCGAGCCGATCAGACCTTCGAGGGGAGCGTTTCGCGGGTGGCGCCCTATGTGCTCGATGTTCTCGAACAGAACCGCACGGTCGAGGTCGAGGTCGAGCTGAGCAATCCGCAGGCGATGGTGGGTGTGCTTCCCGGGACGTCTGCCGATGTCGAGTTGATCCTCGAACGGACGGACGACGCCTTGCGCATCCCGGCTTCGGCGGTCGCAGAAGGCGGAAAGGTGCTCGTGCTCGAAGACGGCATCCTCAGCGAGCGGGTGATCGAAGTCGGTCTGCGCAACTGGCGTTTTGCCGAGGTCGTCAGGGGACTCGACGAGGGCGAGAAGGTCGTGGTGGTTCGGAACTCGCCGGATATCAAGGCCGGGAGCGAGGGCGGAGGAGAAGGCGGAAGCGACAATGAGGCCCAGATCAGACACCCCACATTCGTGAGATTTCTGGAATTTCGAATTTCGGATTTGCCCCCGGCACCCCCCTGAGTAATGGAGTGGGTGGGCGGAAAATCTCAAAATTCAAAATTCAAAATTCGAAATTGAGTGATCCGGGTGTGCCGTGATCGCTCTGAGAGACTTGTGGCGCACCTACCACGTAGGTGATTCCGACGTCCACGCCCTGCGCGAGGTGGATCTCGAGATCTCAAAGGGCGACTACCTGGCGGTGATGGGGCCGTCCGGGTCCGGAAAATCGACCCTGCTCAACATCCTCGGCTGTCTCGATCGGCCGACCTCCGGTGATTATTCGTTCGGCAGCCGCGATGTGGCTTCGCTGTCGGACTCCGAACGAACGCAGCTGCGACAATCGGAGATCGGATTCGTCTTCCAGTTCTTTCACCTGCTGCCCCGCCTGACCGCCCAGGGCAATGTGGAGCTGCCGATGCTCTTTGCCGGTGTCTCCCGGGCCGAGCGCCGCGACGAGCCGCCGGGCTCTCGAGTCGGTGGGGCTTTCCGATCGCGTTCACCACCGGCCCGACCAGCTCTCCGGTGGCCAGCGACAGAGGGTGGCCATTGCCCGAGCGGTCGTGATGGAGCCCGGATTGCTGCTGGCGGACGAGCCGACCGGAAACCTCGACCGCGCGGCGGCGGCGGAGATCATGGAGCTGCTGACGCCATGAACAGCCGAGGCCAGACCGTGGTCCTCGTGACCCACGATCCCGAGGTGGGCGCGACGGGCGAGACTGCCGTGAGGATGGATGACGGGGAGATCGTGGAGAGACGATGAAGGAGAATTCGGAATGAGGAATGAGGAATTAGGAATTTCCGTCGCCCCACCAGCCTCGGGCACTGGGATGGGGGCGGATTGGCGAATCAATTTCGAATTTCGGATTTGCGTGGTGGGTGTTTGGTGGCTTTCGGTGAGCTGATCGCATTTGCCGATGGGTGCGCTGCGGGGTCACCGGTTGCGGACGGGGCTCTCGGTGGCCGGAGTGGCGGTCGGGATAGCTGCGGTGGTAGCGCTGACTGCGCTCGGAGAGGGTGCGCGGAGATATGTGGTCCAGGAGTTCAGCTCGCTCGGTACGCAATCTTCTGATCGTCTGCCCGGGAAGGTGGAGACCACCGGCGTGATGCCGTTCGGTGGTGTCGTCAACGATCTCACGATCGAGGACTATCAAGCGGTGGCGACGAGGATCCCCTCGATTATGCGGGCCGCACCGCTGGCCACCGGGGAAGAGACCTTGAGATATGGCGGCAAGGCCACGGGCGGTTCCGGTCATCGGGACGACAGAAGAACTGCGTCGGAGGTGCGGAGGCTGACAGTGGGCTCCGGCCAGTTCCTCCCAGGGGGCGACCCCAACCGCGGCGGGGCCGAAATGGTCCTTGGGATTACGGTCGCGCGCGAGCTTTTCGGGGCTGAGAGCCCGCTGGGAAAGGTCGTGCGCCTCGGGGAATGGCGATTCAGGGTGATCGGCGTGCTCGAACCGCGGGGCCGGTCGCTGGGTTTCGATTTCGACGACCTGGTGTTCATCCCGGCGCGAACGTCGATGCGGATCTTCAACGGACCTCCCTGTTCAGGATCCTCGCGGAGCTTCCCCGGCGAGCCGATCTCGAGATGGGCAGGAAGGCGGTGATCGACCTGCTGGCCGAACGGCACCGGGCCGAGGACGTCACGGTGATCACGCAGGACGCGGTGGTCTCTACCCTCGATTCGATTCTCGGTGTCCTGACCCTGGCGTTGACCGCCATCGCCTCGGTGTCCCTGACCGTGGCGGGTGTGGGAATCATGAACGTCATGCTGGTGGCGGTGTCCGAACGACGGAAGGAGATCGGCCTGCTCAAGGCGTTGGGTGCGAGCACCCGGCAGATTACTGGCCGTGTTCATCGCCGAAGCCTCGGTGCTGTCGACCGTCGGTGGGTTGGTGGGTCTGGCGATCGGGCAACGGCGCGGTCGGCGGTCTTTGTGCGTGTCTACCCGACCTTCCCGGCGCCGACTCCGATCTGGGCGGTCGTCGCATCGTTGGCCGTATCGGTAGTCGTCGGGGTCTTCTTCGGCGTCGTGCCGGCGCGCCGCGCGGCCCGGCTCGACCCGGTCGAGGCACTGGTGGGACGATGAAGATCTTGATTTCGGATTTCGGATTTCGAATTTCGGATTTCCCGCCCGTCCCCCCCATGAGACCGGGTGGGTGGGGGGCAAATCCGAATATTCAAAATTCAAAACTTGAAATCCGACACCTTCCGGAAGTGAGGCGGGTAGGATCGCAAATCGGATCAATGACTCGAGCTCATCCGCTTCGTCGGTCGGCGCGATCCGCGGACAGCGTTTGCGGTCGTTTCTGTCGGCCCTCGGCGTGGCCATCGGAGTTACGGCCGTGATCCTGCTGACCTCCCTGGGTGAAGGCACCGGGACTACATCGTTCAGCAGTTCACTCAGTTCGGGACCAGCATCATGGCTGTCAACCCGGGCAAAGTGAAGACTCTGGGGATTCCCGGCGTGCTCGGTGGGACCACCCACAAGCTCACCATCGACGATGCCGAGGCGCTGCGCCGGATCCCCGGAGGTCGAGGAGGTCGTGCCGGTCGCTTTGGGCCAGGCCCGGGTCGAGGGCGGCGGGAGGGGACGGAGTGTCTTTGTCTAGGGTGTGGGTTGGGAGGCGGCCAAGGCCTTTCGCCTCAACGTTGTCCCAGGGGACCTTCCTGCCGGAGATGGACCCCCGCCGGAAGAGCTCGTACGCGAGTGCTCGGCGCCACGTTGTCGCGGGAGCTCTTTGGCGACGTCTCGCCACTGGGCAAGAGAGTTCGCATCGGCGGCTACACTTTTATGGTCATCGGCGTGATGGAAGCCAAAGGTCAGATGATGGGCTTCGACATGGACGATCTGGCCTGGGTGCCGGTGGCTACGGCGATGAACATCTTCGATGTCGATGAGCTGGTGGAGATCGACGTCATCGCGAGCAACACCGAAGTCATTCCAGAGGTGGTCGCGAACATGCGAGCGATCCTCAAGGACAGACATCGCGGCGAAGAAGACTTCACCGATCACGACGCAGACAGAAATGCTCGATACCTTTGGCAAGATCATCGGCATGATTACCATCGCTGTTTCCGGCATTGCTGGGGTTTCGCTGCTGGTGGGAGCGATGGGTATCCTGACCATCATGTGGATCTCGGTCCACGAGCGCACCAACGAAATCGGGTTGCTGCGCGCGATTGGCGTATCGAGGCGCGCGGTGCAGGGACTCTTTCTTCTCGAGTCGGTATTGTTGGCGGTGGCAGGAGGCGTTCTCGGCCTGTCGGCGGGAGCGGGCCTGATAGCGTTCGGCCGTGCCCTGGTTCCAGGCCTCCCCATCAGCACACCGCCGATCGCAGTGGCCGCCGCACTGGCCATGTGCTGCATTGTGGGCGTGGTGAGCGGCGTGGCCCCGGCTCGGAGAGCGGCCGAATCTGGACCCGTCGACTCCCTTCGGGCCGAGTGAACGGTGCGAGGGAATTCGGCCGGTTTTCATGAGCGGGGCTGCAACCCCGGCGCCGCGACAACGTAGGTGGGATGAGTGAAGGTGGCGACGCGTCGCGACGACCCGGATCCCGGTGAAAGGCTGCGTGTGCAGTGCAACTGGTGCGGGTTTTCCGGCACAATGGGTGATAGGAGGACGGTTCTGGACCGTTCCCGGGGTTTCTTCGAACGGAGGATCAAGAAGCGCGAGCCTTTTCCTGCTGACGGTGGTCGCCGCGTTGGCGGCGGCGCTGTCAGCAGAACCCCAACAGGTGTGGTTCCAGGGCGATCTCGACGCAGCCTTCGAGGCTGGCCGGTGCTCGCGAGACGGTGGTCATGGCCGAGTTCTACACCGACTGGTGCAACTGGTGCCGG
The DNA here is from genome assembly GCA_963769215.1 of Candidatus Sulfomarinibacteraceae bacterium. Lineage (GTDB taxonomy): Bacteria > Acidobacteriota > Thermoanaerobaculia > Thermoanaerobaculales > Sulfomarinibacteraceae > Sulfomarinibacter. The sequence goes on from CAVYKX010000008.1 coordinate 177,638, forward strand.
CGTTTGGATTCGGATACCTTTTCCGACCCCGCGGTGCGCGGCGAGTCGACTCAATTGGTAGCGCTGAAGCTGAATGCCGAAAAGGGCGGGTCCGAGCTGGCCGCACGATACGGAGTCGACAGCTATCCGACGATGGTATTCTTCGATTCCCGCGGCAACGAAATGGAACGCGATCCTCGGCTACCTGCCTCCTGACAAATTTCTGTGGCGGGTTCAACGCATCCGAGCCGGGGACACTTTTCTCGCGTGCCTCCGAACGCTGAAAGAGGACCCGGGAAATGTTGACGCCATCGAACGATCGGTCGCAGGTCTTCTCGAGCGATCCGACCCCGAAGGAGCCATCAGCCGAATCGAGGCATTTCATCAAGCGACGGCGGCGACCAGCTCGATGTCTGCCGGAGACTGATGTTCATGGCGAGGGTCGAACTTCACGCCGGGTCTACCAACGTGCCGCCAAGACTCTATCGGCAGGGGTGGGGCCGTGGCATCGATGTTCCCGACACCGCCGGGACCGCCACCTCCACCGGGTGATCGCGTGATGGGCTGGTGAAACGCGCCGCGGAAGAACAAGCGCGAACTTCGCAAAGAGGCGCGCTACCAGGACGCGGCGGCCTTGCTTGAAATTCCGGATCTCGAGACGTCGAGTCGCCGGAGATCACTCGATGTCGCCGGCTTTGCGTTCAGCAACGGCCACTTCGATCTCGCCGCGCAACTCTACCTGAGTTGGTACGAGAGCCAGGGCGAGGCCGCTTCGCCGACACGAACCTCAACGATGTCGCATGGAGGCTGTATCTCTCGGGCCGCGAACTGGATCGGCGACCGAGATCGCTCGGCGCTCTTATGCCGCCGATCCGGACCCGGAGACGGCCGATACCCTGGCTCGTCTGCTGTATGTCGCGGCGGGGCGTGGAGAAGCCGTCGAGCTCGAAAAAGCGCCGCCGAGACAGCCGAGGGCGCGCGCAGTGAAGCATTCCGAGATCGCTCGCCGGACGATGGAGGCGGGCGAACCGCTCGAACGACCGGCCGACCTTCGACACTTACCCCGGCACACGACCGCGCGCAACTTTAAAAAGGTTTGAGTTTTCAGTTTTTAGTTTTGAGTTCCGTGCCACGCAGTCCTGCCTCACTACGGCTCGACAAAGGGACCTTCTGAAAGCGTGATCCGCCGACTCTCAGGTGGGCGGCATCGGAACAAAAAATTCAAAACTGAGAAACTCAAAATAAGAACTGAAAACCGCGTCAGGGTTTTCGCCTACCACACGTAGTCTTTTGCGATCTCGCGTTTGCTCGTGCCCGGCGAGGATGTGGACGACGCGGACCTTGCGGACGCTGGCCGGCGAGAGACTGCCGAGCGGGAGGTGGACGATGCGTTTGCCCTCGCGCGACGCGTACTCCCGCAGGCGCGGCGACGGCGGGCTCGGGCGCCACGTGGACGACGAGCTTGTCGGTGCTGTAGTCCACCGCGGCCATGAGCAGGACCTCGGGCTTGATCGCGCGCCATGCGTAGTCGGGGTCGCTGCCACACGTCGAAGAGCCGCCCGGGCGGATAGGTGAGCATGAACCCGCCGTAGGTGGCGCGCATGATGCCCGGGCCGACCACCTGTTGCACCGGGTCGGTGGCGTAGAGGGCCATGTCCGACTCCTGCTCGTGCTCGCCGAGCCAGGTCATCAGGTAGGGGTAGGCTCCGGCCTCAGCGGTCCTCGTCGAAGATCATCACCACCGAGCCGGCCGCACCCGGCGTCGCGCCCCCGCTCGCGCACCCAGATCCGGCCTTCGTGATGCCGCAGCAGGGTCTCGCGGAGGTCGATGCCGTCGAGCATGCTGGTGGTGAAGGGCTCGGAACGGGATCTCTCGGCGCAGAGAATCGAGACCGCTCGTTGCTTGAGGTGCCGGCCCCAGTCCTCGACCACGATGTCCTCCGGCGGATAGGAGCAGATGCTGTCGCCGGCGAAGGCCTGCAGCCACTCCGCGGGTCGTCCGGGGGTCGGCCGGCGCCGCACCGGGACCGGCGAGCGGGCCGTTGTTTGACCCGCAGGAACCGGCGTCGAAATCGGACCGTTCGCGTCCCGAGGTCGAGAAACTCGCCGTCGATGCGCGCGGTGGTGATCTCGGCGGACTCCTCCTGCCACGGGTAGGCACCGCGCGACGTCGAAAACCTCCCACGCGAGGTTGTCGTCGCCGACCCCTCGTGCGGCAGACGACCCACTCGTAGAGACCCGGCGACGAGCCGTCCCTGGATCCTCGCGTAGCGCCGTGCGAAGTCGAAGAAGAGGCGCCGCTGCCACGGGCGACTCGGTCGCGGGTCTGTTCGGTGTACGACGCGGCGCCGATCCTCCAGACGACCTCCCCGAGAAGCGACGCGGTCCGGCGACGCGGCCCGCATCCGGGTGCTTCGCGGCTCCCGCGGTGGGCCGCGTACTGCAGCCACCGCGCGTGTTCGACCGGCCTCGTCGTCGCTGCTGCCGCCGGTGATCAAGGGTGAGGCCGGCCTGCGGCAGCTCGAGCCGCGGGAGACGGTGGCATCGAAATCCGGTTCGGTCGGCGGAGGGTCCGTTGCGGTAGAAGCTCGTAGACCGCGTGCGCCAGCGGCGGGTCGGGGAGGACCGCGGTCATGCTGTCCGGGTGAAGATGTCGGAGCAGGACCTTGACGGCGGCGCTGTCGCGCGAGTGGCGGGGCTGTTGGACCGGTCGAGATGCCCGGCGAGCCGGTCGGCGTGGGCCGCTCCCACCAGGCACACGAGCTGACCGTCCGAGCTTCGCTGAGCCGTCTGGAGGTGGTGGGCCATTCCGCGTTCACGGAGGGTGTCGCGATCGTCGTAGGGTGCGTCGTCGGCGAGCCGCCGGATGAGATCGAGGTAGGTCGCTGCGCCCGAGGCTCGTGGATCGTGTGAGGATCGGGCAGAGGGTCGTGCCGCTGGTGGTGATAGCGAAGGTCCGGGTCGACGAGCAGGGGCTCGCCGGTCGTTTTCGGCTGCCCATCGCATGCCTTCCACCAGGGGGTCGCCGGGGACTGACGACCCACACCAGAGCATCCTCGCCGGGTTCCTCGGAGATGACCACCGAGATCTTGGGCAGCCGGGCCACCGCTCGGGCTGCGGCCTCGGCGAGGGTGGTCGGGAGCTCGACGGCGACCGCCGCCGGGCTGCAGCTCCTCGAGCAGCACGCCGGACGACCGGAGCGAGATCGACCCGCTCGTGGATCACCGGCATCATGCGGATGCCGGGGACGGCCTCCGGGGCGATGAGGTCGAGGTCAAGCTCATGTGACGAAATTTCGAATTTTGGATTTCGAATTCTGGATTTCCCTTCCGACCCCCCGGTCTGACCGGGCGGTGGGGGGAAATCCGAAATCCAACATCCGAAATCTGAAATCAGTCTCAGCGACGAAAGGCTCCGCCTCGTCGCTTCCGATCGCGAGCCGCAGCGCTGCGTCGACGGCCTGCTCTGGCGTCGTCGGCCTCGTTTCGCCGGAGGACTCTTCATCGCGTAGCGGGCGACATTGATCCCGTCTCGCACCGAGTAGCGGAGATCGGCCAGGTGGGCGGCGCGGAGAAAACCGAGCACGTACTCGAGCACCTCTTCGTCGATCCCGGCCGACCTGGATGCGGAGGATCTCGCGCTCCTCGTCCTCCTCCGGGAAATCGATGGTGATCTGCGGCATCAGCCGGGAGTGGATGTACTCGGGCACCTCGTAGGTGGATGCATCCTCGTTCATGGTGGTGGCGAAGCGGAAAGTCGTCGTGGGCGTGGATGGTGATGCCGGCGACTACGCTGTCGACGATGCGCCGGTGGTCGAGCAGCGGCGCCAGCGAGGCCCACGATTTCTCGCTCATGCGGTTGCCCTCGTCGAGGATGCAGACACCGCCGTGGACCATCGCGGTGACCAGCGGGGAGGCCATGTACCGCACGCCGCCCTCCGGGCCGAGCACCGGCGTCACGAGCAGGTCCTCGGGGCGGGTGTCCATGGTGGCCTGGACGATGAAGATCGTCGCGCTCGAGCTCCCGGGCCGCGGCGCAGGCGAGGGTGGTCTTGCCGACCCCCGGCTTGCCGAGCAGCCGCGGGTTGAGCGGCGGGTCGTTTTCGGCGAAGAGGGACCATGCGGCGAGCAGCTGGAGCAGGACCTCCCGTTGGCCGATCCAGGGTGGGATCTCGACCACCGGCCGTGCCAGATGGAGTTCGACGCCGTCGATCTCGAGAACGGGGTTCAGGCTCACAGGACCTCCTTTTCCAGGAAGGGGCATTTTACCGCTTCCGGGGAGTGGGGCCCATAGCGCTCGTGAGTTCGGGTACGTTTGCTACCATGCGAGAGCCAACGGTTCAGCTCAGGGGGACCCCGAGAACTCTTCGGAGGCCCCCGGAAATACTGAAGATAACCAGGAGGCATTTCTTGCGATTGAAACCGAGCCGAAGCTTCACGGCACTCGTTGTCCTCGTTCTCTGGACCGTCGGTTGTGCCCCTGGCGGAGTTCCCGAACCGCCTCGAGGGGAAGCTGAGTGGCGCGCGCCCGATGGCACGCCGGTCGTACTGATTTCCGTCGACACGCTGCGCTCGGATCACCTGCCCGCCTATGGGTACGACGGCGTCGCGACGCCCGCGATCGACAGCCTGCGCCGGGACGGGATCCTCTTCGAGCGTGCCTACACCCACGTGCCCCTGACCTTGCCCGCCCATACCTCCCTGCTCACCGGTGTGCTGCCGCCGATTCACGGGGTGCGCGACAACCTCGGCTACACCGTCGACCCTTCGAGGGCGCCTCTTTTGCAGCAGACGCTGAAGGAGGCGGGCTACGCCACCGGTGCGGGTGTTTCCGCCTTCGTGCTCAGGAGCGCGACGGGGGTAGGGGCCGGATTTGATTTATACGACGACAACATCGAGTTCGCGGCGGGTTCGGGACAAGCAGGTGTCCAGACGATCCAGCGGCCCGGAGCGGAGACCTTGGATGCCATTCGCCCCTGGCTTGGATCAGTCGCCGACCGACCCTTCTTTCTCTTCCTGCATATTTTCGAACCCCACACGCCGTACGAGCCCCCGGCCGAGTACGCGGCGCGATACCCATCTGCGTATGACGGCGAAGTGGCGGCCGCCGACGATGTGGTCGGCGATCTCCTGGATGAGCTCCGAAGTCTCGGTGTTTATGAGAACGCGTTGATTGTGTTCCTCTCCGACCACGGTGAGGGGCTCGGTGATCACGGCGAAGACGAGCACGGTCTCTTCCTCTATCGCTCGACCCTCCAGGTGCCATTGATCATCAAGCTGCCGGAATCCGAGAGGGCCGGAGAAGCCGTCTCCGAGCCGGTCCAGCTGATTGATGTCTATTCGACGCTGGTCACGGCCCTTGGTCTTCCCCGTGGGCAGGATCTTCAAGGTCAGTCGCTGCTCACCCGGTCCCGCCCCGACGCCGGCGACTATCCCATCTACTCGGAGACCGTATTCCCACGCCTCCATTTCGGGTGGAGCGATCTCGCCGCAGTGATCGTCGGGCGTCATCATTTCATCGAAGCCCCGCAACCGGAGCTCTACGACCTCGTCGAGGATCCCGACGAGACGTCCAACCTGGTGGATTCGGAACCGGCGCTTCAGAGCGAGCTTCGGGCGACGTTGAGCGCCTTCGACAGTGAGTTGGCGGCACCGGCCGTGACCGACGAAGAGACTCGGCAACGTCTGGCGGCTTTGGGCTACGTGGGCGGGGCTGTGGTCACCGACGAAGATGATTTGCCCGATCCCAAGGAAGAGGTCGAGACCCTGAAGGACATTCAAAGCGCCTACCGAATGTACGCCAGGGGAGATCTCGAAGCGGCGGTGACGGCGTATCAACAGATCGTTGAGGAGAACCCGAAAATCGAAGATGCCTGGGAGTATCTGGCTCTTTCTCAAATCGGACTGGGCCGGCCCGAAGCGGCCGCCGCGACCTATCAGGCGGCGCTCGAACAGATTCCGGATTCGAAGATGCTCAGCATGAGGGCGGCCCTTCTCTTCGAAAGGCTGGGTCGTCTGGATGACGCATTCGTGTACGCCAACATCGCGATTCCATACAATCCGCCCGCCGCCCATCTCCTGCTGGCTCAGATCGCGTTCAAACGAGGCGACTACGAAGGGGCCGAGTTGGAGGCCCGCGAGGCAATGTCGGGTGGACGTCGGCAAGCGGGGCCCTGGCTGGTCCTGGCGGATATCTCCATTGCCCGGGGCGAACCGAACGAGGCGATCGACGTGTTGACGCAGGCGCTGGATGAAGGTGTCACGGATCATTCACTCCACGCAAAACTCGCCATTACCTATATCTGGATCGGTCAATTCGACCAGGCCGGGGAGGTTCTCCAGGGCTTCGAGGACACCGATGAGCTGAGCATGCTCCTCGCCTTCGGAAGGCTCGCTCTATCCCGGGAGCAGTGGGGCGATGCACGCGGTTGGTTCGAGCGGGCCCTCATCGTCGACCCGGACAACCCGACGATCAAGCTCAACCTGGGCTTTGTTGCGGTGGCCGAAGGGCGCCTGGCCGACGCACAGAAGTTGCTCGAGGACGGCCTTTCAGGAAACCCGCGCTCGTTCGAGGGTTGGGACACCCTCGGCATGGTCTTTGCCCGCCAGGGGGATGCGTACGGCGCGATTGCGGCCTGGGAGAAGGCTCGAGAAATCAACCCCGCTGTCATCGGCGTCGTCTACAACCTGGGTCTCGGCTATGCTCAGGCCGGACAACTGGAAAGGGCGATCGCCCATTTCGAGGAGTATGCCGCCCGCGCTGAACCGGGGCCGCAGCGGGATCAGGCGCTCGCATTGATCGAGCGGCTGCAGCGTCGGGTATCGCAGAGCCGCTGAAACCGAAAACCGGGATAGGTGCGCTATCCTTCCGAGTGCAAAGGAGACTGTGATGGGACTTCACTTCAAGAGATTGATGGTTCTCGGGCTCCTCGGTGTGGTGGCCGGTGGCTGCGCGTCGACGACACCGGCGATGCCGAATCCGATCACCGAACCCATGATCGACCAGCCGGGACGCCACATCGTCCGCTACCGCGACACGGTGATCGAGATCGTTGTCGACTCCAGTTTCGCGGCCAACAATCTCGGTGACGAGTGGATGATCCTCAACGCCGCGATGAGCGGTATGACCGGCGGGGCGACCAAGGTCGAACGCGAACTGACGTCGCTGCGCACCCCAGATGGTCGAACGATTCCGATGCCTACGTACCGCGAGTTCAACGCGGCCTATACCGAGCTTGCTTCCGCCGCGCGACGCGCTGAGATGGCGGCTGACCCCTGGACTTCATCGCGCGGCGGCCGGCGCGACTGTCTGATCGATTTCTTCCCGCTGCCGGGGTCGGGAAGATCGTCGAGGACTGCGCTCAACGTCAGCAAGAACGAGTTGTGCGTAGGCCCGCTGTACTTCCCCGTCAGGAACGGCATTCAGCCGGGCAATTGGAAGCTCGTCATCGATTTCGAGGAGACCGAGGCTGTGGTGCCGTTCACGCTCGAAGTCAAGGAATAACTGGATTCATCAGGTCGGAATCCGGGTCGCATGCAATACCCTCGGGAGTGGTTGATGAACAGATCGAAGAGTCTCTCCAGAACGACGAGCGTTCTTGCGTTCGCCGTTTTCGCCATCCTCGCGATCGGTGGAACGGCGGCCGTGCTCAAGAAGTCGAAACAGAGGAAACCGTGGGCGGGCTCGCCTTCGTGGACGAGGTCCAGGTGACGGTCGTCAATATCGACGTCTTCGTCCGCGACCGTGACGGCAAACCCGTGCACCGGTTTTCGGAGGAGGACTTCCGGCTGTCGCAGGACGGCACAGAGCGCAAGCTGAGCCACTTTGCCGCCTACACCCAGGAAGTGATCTCGGAGATCATGGCGGTGCGGGAGAAAGGCATGTCCGGGCTGCCTGCCGGGCCCGCCGAAGACGAGGACGAGTCCGGCCCGGTCGACGAGATTGAGCGCCTCGCTGAGCTTATCCAGCCGGTTTACATCGTGCTCTACGTGGACAATGAAAATATCCGGCCCTTCGATCGCAATCGCGTCCTGACCCAGGTCCGGCGGTTTATCACCGAGGTGATGCAACCGCATGTCCAGGTGATGGTGATTTCGGTTCAGCGATCGCCGAAGATCGTGCAGCCCTTCACCGACGATCCGAAGGCGGTCAAGGACGCCCTCAGGTCCTTGACCCAGATCTACGGTGCACGGACCGACCGCGATCGCGACTCGCGGGCGCCTCATCCGCGATATGCAAGTGCTCGTGGACGGAAGGCTCCGAACAGGGGGCCCGCGCCGATCGGCGGCGAGGCCGATATCTTCAGGACAGGATTCGCGCTTACGCCGACGAGATGGCGATGGAACTCGAGGTATTCGATCAACTCCATTGCGCGAGGTCTTGACGACCCTTGCGGGGCTTCCCGGTCGCAGAGTCCTGGTTCACATCAGCAGCGGTCTGCCCGCGGTGCCGGCCTGGGACCTCATCAACTGGTATGGGGAGCTATTCCAGAAAACATCGGCCTTGCCGATGATGGCTAGCTTCAATCGCCGGCAGCTCTATGAATCGCTTGGCATCGAGCGCCAATTCCCAGGGCGTCAGCTTTTACACTATCGATGCCAGCGGGCTTGATCGGCGCTACCGCAGCCTCGGCCGAACATGCGCGGCCGATCGATCCAATGGTTGCGAGCATCCACCAGATCAACTACCAGGAACCGCTGCTCGTCTGGCCGAAAAAACCGGCGGGCGGGCGATCGTCGACTCCAACGACGCGACCGGACTTCTCGAAGAGATGCGCGACGACCTCTTCACCTACTACTCGCTGGGCTACACGCTGTCATCGAGCGGCAGTGACACTGTGCACAAAATCGAGGTCGAGCTCCCGGACATCCGGAGTACGATCTCGTCTACCGACGCACCCTGGTCGAGAAATCGCTTGAAACCCAGGTCCAGGACCGTGTGGTGAGCGGACTCATGCTCGCCCTCGACGACAATCCGATGGAGCTCGAGATCACGGCCGGTGTCGCCGAACCGGCTTCGAGTCGATCGCTGGATCCTGCCCGTCGAGGTGGCGTTTCCAATCGAGTCCATCGCGTTGCTGCCGGAAGCGGGAGAGTATGTCGGCCGGGTTGTGCTGTTTGTTGCGAACCGTGACGCAACGGGGAAACAGTCTGACATTCAACGGCGCCAGTTCGAGATTCGGATGCCGCCTGAAGACTATGCGACTCGGCGAAATGAGAGCTATGTCGCCGAACTCAATCTCCTGCTCCAGGCGGGTGAGCACCGCGTGGTGGTGGGCGTCCTCGATCCGGTGACCAGGCAGTCTTCCTTTGCGAGTTTGAGAAAGACCGTGGTGGATATTGCATCTCAGAGAGATTGATTCGCAGAATCTGCGTATCCGATTCCATGTATGGGTATCCGGAAACCCGTACATCAATTCAGCCTCAAGGCCTGAAAAACGTCCCGATATAGGGCTCAAAATAGGCATTGAATTTGCGTAGTAGGACACGAGGATTTTGATTGCCGGAAGGAGGCTCGAGAAAGACTCAAACGGGAGCCGAGACGGTGGGCAATTCCCATCGGGCAGGGACAGCCGCCGCCTCTCGATCAACATGCATTTTTTGAGGAGGTACGAATGCGAAATCGACTTACGATCGGCCTGGTTATTCTCGTGCTTGCGAGTGCGGGATCGGCCATGGCGCAAGGTGAACTCAGCGGCCGCGTGATTTATGAGGATGACGGTATGCCGGGCGTGCGGGTCAGCATCAGCTCGCCGGCTCTGCAGCAGAGCAGTCAACCGTCACCAACGCCGCGGGCGACTACATCTATCAAAGCGCTGCCCGGCGGGCGAATACAACGTGCGTTTCGAATTGGCGTCCTTCGCGGTGCTCGAAAATGACGTCCGCATGTCCACCACCCAGCCGCGGCCGGCTGGATGCCGTCATGTACCCGGAAGCGATGCAGGAAGAAATCGTCGTCACCGGCCAGTTCGAGTCCGTGAGTACGGGCTCGCAGGGTTCCGCGACGGTCGAGCAGTCCATGCTCGAGAAACTGCCGGTGCTGCGCACCATGTACAATGCGGCCCTGCTGAACGCCGGTGTCAGCGAACACCGGGCCGGGCAACCAGGCGCTCTCGATCTCGGGCGCCCAGTCCTGGGAGAACCTCTTCACCGTCAACGGTGTCGTGATCAACGACAACATCCGTGGAACACGCGTCTGAAGATCTCATCATCGAGGATGCGGTCCTCGAGACGACGACAATCACCAGCAGCGCCTCGGCCGAGTACGGCCGGTTCTCGGGTGGCGTGGTCAACGTGGTGACCAAGACCGGCGGCAACGAGTTCTCCGGTTCGTTCCGCGTCAACGTGGCCAACGAGAGCTGGAACGGCGAGACGCCGCTCACGACCAGCCAGACTCGACACGAACAACTACATCTACGAGGCCACCCTGGGCGGCAGGATCATCCGCGACGCCCTGTGGTTCTTCCTCGCCGGCCGCGACTCGGAAAACTCCTTCTCGGGCCAGATCTGGACCCCGGACGGCGGCGGCGAGCAGTTCCCGAGGGGCCGGACCGAGACCCGCTACGAGGGCCGCTTGACGGTTCCTTCGGACCCAACCACCGCCTGGGCGGTTACTACATCGACCGCGAAGCGGAAGACAACAACTACTACCCCGGCTTCTTCCCGCCGTCCGACTGGGCAGCGGTCGATCCCTCGCGCACCCTGCCCCACACGGGCTGGAGCGCTCACCTACACCGGCGTCCTGTCCGACAACTTCTTCCTCGAGGGCATGTACTGCCGAGCGTGAGTTCCTTTTTGTCGGCAGTGGCGGTGACGATCCCTCGATCGCCGGTGGCACCCCGGTCCTCGACTACCTGACCGGATCCCTGATGAACGCCCCCTGGTGGTGCGGCATCTGCAACCCCGAGTCGCGTGCGAACGAGAACTACTTCGCCAAGGCGTCGTGGTTCATCTCCGGCGGCGGCACCCACGACCTGGTCTTCGGTGTCGACAGCTACCACGATCTCCTCCAGTCGGACAACTGGCAGTCGGCCTCCGGTTGGAACCTTGGTACCTGGACCCCGCAGGACTACTCGGTCGATGGCGAACCGCTGATGGCGATGCCGAGCTACGGAGGCTATGTCATCTGGACACCGGTCCTCAATGAATCGCTGGGCAGCGACTTCACGACCAACTCGGCATTCGTCAACGACACCTGGCGAATCAACGACAAGTTGACCGTCAACCTGGGTCTGCGCTACGACGCCAACGACGGCACCGACCAGGGTGGCGCCAAGGTGACCGACGACTCGAAAATCAGCCCACGGCTGTCGGCGAGCTATGACGTCAACGGCGACGGCAAACTCGTCATCGTCGGCGGCTATTCGCGCTACGTGGTCGGCATGGCCCAGGGTGTTGCCGACGCGGGTTCGAGCGCGGGCGGCGTGGTGTACAACGACTACATTTACGGCGGTCCGGACGTCTATGCCGGGACCCCCGAGTACCCGACCAACGGCGACGCCATCGAGGCGATCCTGGACTGGTTCATCAACGTCTACGGCGGCCCGGGCAACACCGATCTCCTCTATTACGCCTACGTGCCGGGTCTGTCGCCGAAGATCAATACTGGCGTTGGTCTGTCCTCGCCCTACGGCGACGAGTACACCATTGGCGCCTCGTACCGTCTCGGTACCCGGGGCGTGATTCGGGCCGACCTCGTTCACCGCGAGTACGGCGACTTCTATGCGATCGATTACTCGCCCGACCGTTGGGTCACGGACGAGGTGACAGGATTGATCACGGTCGACCTGGGTCTCATCCAGAATCTGAACCAGGGCCTCAAACGCGAGTACGATGCGGTCCAGACCCGTTTCGACTATCGGATCGGTTCGCGCTGGGCCATCGGCGCCAACTACACGTACTCCAGGACCGAGGGCAACATCAACGGCGAGACCGCGGGCGCCGGTCCGGGCACGTCGGGCATTCTCGGCTATGTGGAGTACAAAGAACCCGAGTGGAACACTCCCGTGGGCAAGCTTCTGACCGACCAGCCTCACAAGTTCAACGCCTACGTCTCGTGGGATGTCATCTCGACCACCCACAACAACCTCAACATCAGCCTCCTCCAGACCTACGTGTCGGGCACGGCCTACAGCGCCACACCAGACGATCAGCACGGTTCCGTACGTGGGTGATCCGGCGAGCCTCGGCTACCGCGGTACGAGCCTCGGCGCCCAGACCTACTTCTTCTCCGACCGTGGTGCCTACCGCACGGACAACGTGAGCCGCACCGACCTCGCCATCAACTACTCGTTCTTCCTCAACCTCTTCGGCGGTCAGCTCGAGATGTTCATCCAGCCCGAGGTCATCAACATCTTCAACGAGGATGGGGTCGTGGCACCCAATAACACCGTAATCGGTCCGCGCCAGGGGATGGAAGCGTTCAACCCCTTCACGACGACACCGGTCCAGGGCGTCAACTGGGATCTCGGAGATAACTTCGGCAATGCCGATATCGCAGCCGATTACCAGCAGCCGCGTACGGTTCGCTTCTCAGTCGGTCTCCGCTTCTAAGCGGTTTTATCAATCGATCAGTAGCCCCGGTGCCCTGCACCGGGGCTTTTTTCTGGCGGTTGTTCCGTTGGATTTTGTTATCATATCGGGCGTGCTTGACGCACCTTGGAGGCAGCATGAATTCATACTCGAAGCTGGGAATCGCAGCACTGGCGTTGACTGTGTTCTTTCTGATGACACCTGATGTGTCGGCCCAACAGGCCGGCCGAATTGCCGGAACGGTCCTCGATCCCGATGGGAATCCGATCGAGGGGGTCACGATCACGGTCTCGGAGGAATCACTCCCCCGCGACATCGTCAAGACCACCAACAAGAAGGGCAAGTTCACGGTCGCCCACTCGCAAGGGGGCATGCGTTTCCAGTACAAGTTGGAAAAAGAGGGCTACCAGACGGTAGTCGTTGAGGTCGGCGCACCTATCGGTGGCACCGCGCCGCAGGACTTCATCATGCCGCCAGTTGTGGCGGAGCAGCCGGATGGTGAAGCAGCGGCGGGTGGTGCTTCCGGTGGAGGCGACCCCGCGATTCGCACCTACAACGAAGGTGTCGAAGCGCAGCGGCTTGGCGATCTCGATCTCGCGGCCGAGAGATTTGAAAAGGCCGCCAAAATGAACCCCAAACTCGCCGCTGCGCAGACGTCGCTGGCGGCGGTGAAGTTGCAGCAGAAGGATTTCGACGCCGCTACCGCGGCCGCCGAAGCGGCGTTAACGATCGATCCCGAAGACGTGCGCGCCATGCAGATCCGTTTCGATGCCTACCGGAATCTGGGCGACGAGGCCAAAGCCTCCGAGGCGGCGGCGGAGCTGCGAAAGGTCGGCAATATCGAACAGGCGGCCGCCCGGATTTTCAACGAGGGCGTCGACGCGTACCAAGCCGGCGATATCGCAACCGCACAGTCGAAGTTCCAGCAGGTCGTTGAGCTTGCTCCCGAGATGGTCGCTCCCTACGTGGCGCTGGGCCAGATCAGCCTCACCCAGGGAAGTCCGGCCGAGGCCCTGGCGATGGCTCAAGCTGCTCTCGAAATCGAGCCCGACAACACCCAGGCGATCAAGATTGCCTTTGATGGTGCCCGTTTGGCAGGGAACACCGAGGCGGCCGGACAGGCCCTCGACCGCCTGTTGGAGCTCGACCCGCAATGGATCACTACGACCCTGTTCGACCATTCGGCCAAGCTGTTCAACGACAATCAAGCGGCCGCGGCGGCATTCGAGTTGGAGTACGTGGTCAAGGTCGACCCCGAGTTGGCACGAGCCCACTACCTCCTCGGTATGGCGTATTTCAACTCCGGCCGAGCGGCTGAGGGGAAGACCCATTTGGAGAAGTTCATCGAGCTCGCGCCGGACGACCCGGATGTCGAGATCGCAAAGGGTCTTCTGAGCTACGAACAGTAGTTTTCACCAGATCGCCGGCGCGTTCAAACTCGAATACGATCGCTCATCTGGGATTCGGTGAGGTGGGTCGGTTGTCGCCCGCCGAGAATCACGACCGAAACCACCACAGAGCCACAGAGCGCACAGAGAGGGACACAGAGAAATCTCATATGCTGACCCCAGGTACCAGGTAGGCGTTGACTTTTGGCTTATTGAACGGGTTTCCTCCCAGAATACGAAAAAGATAACCTCTGTGATGCTCTCTGTGAACTCCGTGTCTCTGTGGTTTCTAGGTCCCGACAGTTGCGGGAAGCACACTTGTAGAAAAGCGCGCTGATCGGGCGTGCCGTCCTTGACGATTTTGGGGGACATGGCCCTCAAGTTATAAGCGCATCGGGTCCATAAGATCGTCAAGGGGGGCAACCACGCGGTGAAGCGTCGGCAGAATAGCGCGATAAATAAAGGGGAGCCCGTGCGTCAGGGTAGCTGACCCAGAACGGCCTGCGCCTGCCGGGCGCGCGGGTGGTTGGGATCGGCGGCGATCGCCGCCTGAAGGTGAACCTTCGCCTGCTCGGTGTTGCCGAGGGGTCCGGCGTTGAGAATACCGAGCTCGAAGTGGGCGCCGCCGTGCGCCGGGTTACGGCTCAACACCTGCTGCTGGATCGCGGCGGCCTCGTTGTAGCGCGCGTCTTTTCGCAGGAGAATGCCGAGGTTGAAGAGTGCCCGGTAATTCCTGCGGTCGACCTCGGCCGCCCGCCGGTAGGCGGCCTCCGCTTCAGTCAAACGGCCCAACTCCTCGAGACCGATGGCGAGGTTGTTCCAGGCGTCCGCTGATGTCGGTTCCCTCTCGATGGCTGCTCTGGCATAGCGTTCGGCTTCGGCCCAGCTCTGCCGCTGGAGATACAACGACGACAGATTGAGCCAGCCGCGCCAGAAATCCGGTTGGTCTCGAATCAGATCCGTCCACAGCGCTTCGGCCTCGTCGGCCCGGCCCAGCTGCATCAGGGCCATCGCCTTGGAATTTTGAGTCCCGGCCGAGAAGGCCGGGGCGCGGGCGGCGATTTCGAACTGCTGTCGCGCCTCGTTCCTGCGGCCGCTTCCTGCGAAAATCTCTCCGAGGGCGACATGCAGGTCAGCCCTCACCGCCGGACTCGCGCTGATTGCGGTACGCAGCGCAGTCTCGGCCGCCGGATCGGCTGAGTCGGCGAGGAGCAGCGCGAGACGAATCTGAAGATCCGCGTGATAGACGCCGTTCCTGACAGCCTCGCTGTATACAGAGGCGGCATCGGTGGTCCGGCCGGCACGTGTCAGGACCGTTCCGAGAAGCAGCCAGCCGTCGGCGAAGTAAGGACTTCGAGCGAGCACGGTTCGGAGGCGATTTTCAGCGGCGGAGAAATTTCCGGAATCGAGTTCGACGATTTCCGCATAGCGCAGCGCGACCCAATCGTTTTCCGGCGACTCGTCGAGCAATTCTTCGAGTTCGGCAGCTGCCTCAGGTTGCCTGTCCAGTGCGACGAGGTATCGGGTGCGGTCCAGACGGGCCTCGACAAAACGATCATCGAGTTCGAG
The DNA here is from genome assembly GCA_963769215.1 of Candidatus Sulfomarinibacteraceae bacterium. Taxonomy (GTDB): domain Bacteria; phylum Acidobacteriota; class Thermoanaerobaculia; order Thermoanaerobaculales; family Sulfomarinibacteraceae; genus Sulfomarinibacter. Next base: position 193,104 of record CAVYKX010000008.1, read on the forward strand.
TGCTTGATCGATCAACTCGAGGGCCTGCTGTGCGTTGCCTCGATGAAACTCGACCTCAGCGGCGACCTTCAGGGCCTGACTGCTCCAGGGTGCCGCGGTGACGGCCCTCGTGGCGAACTCCGATGCGTCGTCGAATTGTCCGAGTTTCACCAAACCCATGCTCAGCTCTTTGAGAGCGGAGAGGTTGTCGGGATCCCTGGCAAGGATCCCGCGGAGTCGAGAGACGGCTTCGTTGATCCGGCCCGAGACCATCAGCCTGTTGGCGGACTGCAGCTCTTCGTGCACCGCGATCAGCTCAACGGGGTTCCCGCGACCTTCTCCTTCGGGGCGGCCGGGATCGCCGGCGCTGTATCCGAGCGCCCGCAGCATGTCCGCGGTTTCGGTATTGACGGAAACTGCGGCGTCGCCATCACCCCGGTTCGCCGACCACTCCTCGACTGCCGACGCCAGGCGCCGTGCATCCGCGGTGCGCTCGGGCGCGAGGTTGTTGTCTTCGGCAGGGTCGAGTGCGAGATCGTAGAGCTCCTCGACCGGCGCTTCGATGTATTTCACCGCTTCCTGCCGGACCGATCGCAGGCGCGCCCAACCGTACGAGAAGAACGGCACTTCCGATTCGGAGAAGATGAACCGATCCGCCGGCCAGTCCTCACCTTGCAGCAACGGAAGGAGGCTGCGCCCGTCGACGGCGTCGGCGCCCGGTGCGGGTTGGAGCGAGACGATGTCCGTGATGGTCGGGACCAGGTCCACCTGGCTGATGGGCTCAGCGACACGCACTCCCGATGGCCCTCCCGGCAGCCTGAGTATCCACGGCACCCGGATCGTCGACTCGTAGACGAGCAGGCCGTGCTCCTTCTCGCCGTGATCACCGAGACCTTCTCCGTGATCACCGACCGCCATCACGACGACATCACCGGACGTCTTCGAGTGCTGCAGCAAGCGGCCGATCTGGGAGTCCATGTAGGCGATCTCTCCGTCGTAGGGCCGGTCTCGATACCTCTCCGCCCAGGGTGGGGGCGGAGAATAGGGGATGTGAGGATCGTAGAAATGCACCCAGAGAAAAAACGGTTGATCGTCGCTGAGACCATCGAGCCAGGCGAGCGCACGGTCGGCAGTGGCCGCCGCGGACCGTTCGGTAATCTTCGGGCCGATGCCACCGCGATCGGCGGATTTCAGGTTGTCGTCGTAGACGTCGAACCCCTGGTCGAATCCGTATCGCCCCTCGAGCACGACCGCGGAAACGAAGGCGGCGGTTCGATAACCTGAGTCTGAGAGGCGCTCGGCCAGGGTCTGGACGTCGGCGGAAAGGTAGTGGGTGAGGTTGTTGCGGACCCCGTGTCGCCTCGGGTAGAGGCCGGTCAGCAACGAGGCGTGAGTCGGGCCGGTCACCGGGGCGGTCGCCACCGCGTGGTCGAAGACAACTCCCTGACGGGCGAGTTCTGAGAGGGCCGGTGTCTCGACGTTCTCGGCCCCGTACATCTCGAGATGGTCGGCTCGAGTCGTATCGAGCGTGATCAGGAGAAACGAGTGCCGGCCTGTGGCGATCTCGCCGCCGCTGTCACGAATGTCCGGCGGGTCCCCCTGTGAGCAGGCCAGGAGTCCGACGAGGGCGAGAATGGCCCACAGACGACTCATCGATTCGCACCACCGGCCGCCATGCGCCGACCGAGTTCCGCGAACTCGAGCTCGCGTTCGGTGTTCCCGAGCCGATTATAAAGATCGGCGAGCAGGAAGTAATTCAACTGCAGCTCCTGACCTTGTGGCCGTCGCTCGAGGGAGAGGTGGGCGAGTTCGACCGCCTCCGGATAGCGCTCCTCGCGCTGTAAAAAGCTCAACGCGAGGATGAGGTACGGCCCGGGCGATTCCGGGTTCGCCTCGATCGCGGTTCGCAGCACCCGCTCCTGCTCGGCCGGACGCCCGCGGCGTCCTTCGATACGACTGAGAGCGATTGCGGCGGCGAGATCACCGGACTTGTTCGCGAGCTCGGTTTGGTAGGCCACCGCGGCCTCGTCGAAGCGTCCCTGACGCTCGAGAAGCTGGCCTCGCACCAGGCTTGCTTCCGGCGCCCTGGGATCGATCTCCAACGCTGCGTCGAGTTCCGCGTTGACAGTTGCAACATCCCCTCGTTTGAGAGCGAGCGAGGCCAGCCGGACGTGGGCGGGAGCGGATCGTGGGTCGAGGGTCAGGGATTGTCGAAACAGTTTTTCGGCCTCCGCAAATCGCCCCGTGCTTTCCATCACCCGCCCCAGGGCAAAAATGATCAAGGGATTGTTCGGGTGCTTCTCCTGCGCCAAAAGCAGATGCTGCTCCGCCTCCGCAGGCTGCTGGGCCGAGATCAAGGCGTTGGCGAGCCTCGAGACGAGGAACGGATCCTGAGGTCGTCGTTCGTTCGCTTCCCGAAACGCCACCAGCGCCTCGGCCATCCGGCCCTGACGCCGGTAGAGCTTGCCGAGAGAGACCCAGCCGTCGATCAGCGTGTCATTGGCTTCGAGAAGCTCGAGCAGCTTCTGCTCCCCGCCGGCCTCGTCGCCTGCCGTCACGAGGTTGTTGGCCTGCATCAGGAGGTTGTAGAGCCAGAGCATGGACTTCGGACTCGGGAGTTCTTCCAACGATTCTCCCGTAGAGGTTCCCGTACCACCGGCCACGTAGCCCAAGGCGGCCAACTTGGCGATCGTCTCGGCGTCGGGCGCGCTTGCCGCTTCCATTGCACCCTGGCCGAGCCGCGCTACCAGGCTCTCCAACTCTCGGCTCATCCGATCGGCGACCCCAGAGTCCGTTGCGAAGATATTCTGTTCCTGCCGGGGGTCCTGTACGAGGTCGTAGAGCTCCGGTTCGGACGACTGGATCAGCTGATACCGCCGATCCTGCAGTACCGTCAACGGGCTCCACCCGAAGTGGAGCTTCGGGTAGTAGGTCTCTGCGTAAACATACCCTTCATCGAAAGTTCCGTCTCCGCCGATCAGGGGCCACAGACTTCGGCCCTGGACGTTCCCCGGAAGAGCCAGCCCGATCGCGTCGACAACGGTCGGTACGATATCGACCAGCGACACGACTTCCTCACGCCTGACGCCGGCGGCAGGTGAGTCTGGATGGACGATGATCAGGGGGACGCGCGACGTTGTCTGGTAGAGGAGCAATCCGTGGTCGTGTTCCCCGTGGTCACCGAGGCCCTCACCGTGGTCGCCGGCAAAGATGACCAGTGTGTTCCTATCGAGCCCGGAGGACTCCAGGTAGCTTTGGAGGCGGCCCAATTGTGAGTCGGAGTAGGCCACTTCCCCGAGATAGGGGTCGTCTGGATACTCGCGAGCGAATTCCGGCGGGGGATCGTAGGTCAGGTGGGGATCATAGAGATGAACCCACGCAAAGAACGGTTGACTCGAGTCTTGCCGGAGCCACGCGAGGGTGTCGTCGACGACCTCTTCCGCCCGGCGCTGGATCTGAGAGAATGACACGAGGGTCGGATCGAATCCCCCCCTGGGCTCGGTGTAGGTATCGAATCCCTGGTCGAGGCCCCATCTCGAAGACAGGACGAAGGCGCCGACGAAAGCTCCTGTGCGATAGCCCGCGTCGTTCATCAACTCCGCCATCGTCGTCAGCTCTTTCGGCACGACGTAGTTTCCGTTGTCCCGGACCCCGTGCAGGACGGGGTAGGTGCCGGTGAAGAGGGACGTGTGTGACGGCAGGGTCAGCGGCGTGGGCGCGACGGCGTGTTCGAAGAGAACGCCGCGATCGGCGAGCCCGTCGACGAAGTCGGTGCGGACCGTCGGATGTCCGTAAGCTCCCAGCCGGTCGGCGCGGATCGTGTCGAGAGTGATCACCAGGACGTTGAGATCGCGGTCTCCTGATGGCGTGATCTTCTCCTTCTTGGAGCACGAGACCGACCCTGCGATCACGAAAGTCGCCGCCGCGAGGCAAACAAACTTCCGTGGTGCGAAACGGTAAAGATGAGCAGCTTTCGTCATCGGCTTAGATGATAGTCGAATCCTCTCTCTTTTCGGAAAACACCATGAGGAGCATTGAGTCTTCCGTTCTCGAGGAGAAAAATGACGGTTGATTTTGCGAGCCGCAAGGCGCACCATGAGCAGCGATGTCGCAAAAACAACCATCGATCGTGGTCGGTCTCAACGCGGTGATCGTCGCGCTCACCGACGGGCAGCCGAGGGTGCTCACTCTTGCACTGCCGGAGGGGGCCCCGATCGAAGGAGGCACCGGTGTCAACCCTGAGAACGACCGGCGAACCCTCGAGGCCTTGCCGACCGGCCCGCTCGATCCGTCCGGCGACCGGACGCTGGATCTCGCGCTGCGGCGTTGGGTCCGAAAGTACGCCGGTCTTGAGCTCGGGTATGTCGAACAGCTCTATACCTTTGGCGACCGGTTTCGTGATCCCCGCGAGGCGGAGGGTGGGCCGAGAGTCGTGTCGGCGGCCTATCTCGCGTTGGTGCGTGAGAGCCAGCCGACGAGCGGGCTCGCTGCGCAGTGGCGTTCCGTATACCGTTTTTTTCCGTGGGAAGACTGGCGGCGAAAAAGGCCGCAGGTGATAGATCGCCACATTGCGCCGGCCCTCAATGATTGGATCAACGAGAGTGATGATCCTGCCGAGCGCCGGATCCGGCGTATCCGTGCGGGCGTGTGCTTCGGGCTCGACGAGAGCCCATGGGATGGCGAGCGGGTCCTCGAGCGCTACGAAATCTTGTACGAGCTCGGCCTCACCGCCGAAGCGATCAGGGACCGGACGCAGGAGGCAGAATGCGGTTTGCCTCCTGAGTTCGAGAAATACGTTGGTCTGGAGATGGCCTTCGACCACCGGCGGATCCTCGCGACCGCAGTCGGGAGGATCCGCGCCAAGATTCACTATCGCCCGGTGGTTTTCGAACTCATGCCCGAGACCTTCACGCTCCTGCAATTGCAGCAGGCGGTCGAGGCGCTGGCCGGAGTCCTGCTCCACAAGCAGAACTTCCGCCGCCTGGTGGAGCAGGGCGGGCTGGTCGAGGGCACCGGCACCCTCGATCACACGACCGGCGGCCGGCCTGCAGAGCTGTTCAGGTTCCGCCGCGAAGTCCTGCTCGAACGACCCGCCCCCGGTGTCGGACTCCCCGGCGCCCGGCGATAACTTCCGTCCCAGCACCCGTTCCCATTCCCGAAAGGCCCGTGCCCGCCAGCCGCGATCTGCGATCGCGGCCACGGTCGTAGTCGTCGAGTCCTCCGAACACAAGCGTTCGTCGGCCTCGCCGACCACGCCCGAGTGCGCCGTTGGCGCACCAGCGGGCACTACGGCATACCGCCATGCTGACGGAGCGCGGTGGGTGAAAGGACCGAAGTATGGGCCGTTGCTCGCCTAATATCCCGCCCCCGCCCCCCGCCCACCCACCCTCAGAAATCCACGTCGGGCCCCCATCCAACCCACCTCCCGCCGCGAATTTCTGAGAGCCGCGAGTGTTCATAACATGGCGCCGAGATGTTGTCGTCGAAGTCGGGATACGAATGTTGACCCGAGTTGCTGAAATTGCCTTCACATCGCCCGATGATGGAGGTTGGAGTTGGAGTCCTCACGCGCGATCTGCTGTATCCTGCGTGATCTCTGTGCCTCTGTGCTCTGTGGTTAGCCGTGCGCGGAAATCGGGTTTGAGATTCCGAGCTGCGTCACCTGCGTTATCTACGGTTGGGGGAGGCGGGTTGAGCATTCAGCATCCGGGGTGGTGGGTGGGTGTAAATTCCGAATTCCGAAAATCTATCAGCAATTCTTGCGCCGGCCACGAATTGCCGCCTTGACAATCAATATACTCAGCATTAGCATAAGGGTGTGGGCCGGGTGTCCGGCCGTTTATTTCGAAATATTAATGCTCAGAATGAGTATAAGGATGTATGATGGAACCCACGATATCCGCCGTTACAACGCAGAAGTCCACCGGCTTGGCACAGGCGATGGCCGCAACCGAGCACATCTACGCCAAGGTGCGAAATCTCATCCCAGAGGTGGAGTGGGCGGCATATGCACCGTTGATCGTCGAAATCGAGCGGCTCAAGCGCGAGCCGCATTGTCGGCTCGCGCTTGAGCCGCTCGATTTCGACCTGCGGTGGGCCCCGCCCACTCCACCTCTGGGATGAGATTTCGCACCTTGGCGTAGATGTACTCGGTTGCGGCCATCGCCTGTGCCAAGCCGTGGACTTCTGCGTGTAGAAGTGTATGCCGTGGGTTCGATCATACATCCTTATACTCATTCTGAGCATTAATATTTGGAGATCAAACAGCAAAACCTCCCGGCCCACACCCTTATGCTAATGCTCAGTATATTGATTGTCAAGCGGCAGTTCGTGGCGCGGCTGCACGAACTGCTGATGATGATTTTCGTGATAAAACATTACACGTTAGAAAGTTAGAAGGTTAAACGTTCACCCACCGATCCTTCCGGATGCTCGATGCTGAATGCTCAACCCGCCTCCCTCCCACGAGAGTAACCGTGGTTGAGCGCAAGCTGACGCAGCTCGGAACCCCAAACCCGATTTCCGCGCACAGGCGGAACCAGCGGGCACAAGGACACAGAGATCAACACAGAGAGGAACCAGAAGAGTGCGTTCGGCGTTGAAAATTGTCGCCATTCGCAATCCATACTCTTCTTCAACGAAGCATTTCCTACATCATCGCGAAATGTACACGTGGAAAACACACTTAAACGCGCCATCCTTCTTTCAATGAGTCAACGATTCGTTGATTGCGTCTTCCAGCGCGAATCCGATATCCCCAGT
>CAVYKX010000009.1:0-154431 GCA_963769215.1 Candidatus Sulfomarinibacteraceae bacterium
CCCGGTTTGTTGCCCGAGACGACGAGCGGCAACAGCGCAAGCGCTGCGGTGAGGGCGGTCATGAGAATCGGCGCGAGACGTTCTTCCGCTCCGCGGATAGCGAGTTGGTTCCCAAAATCCATGCCCTCTTCAATTTCGAGATGCCGGTAGTGGCTGATCATCATGATGCCATTGCGGACGGCGATGCCAACCACGGTAACGAAACCAACGAGCGACCCGAGCGAAAGACGGCCACCCCCTATCCAGACGCCAAAGATGCCACCAATCATCGCGAAAACAAAGCTGAGCATCACAAGCAGCACAAGCCGCCACGCCCGGAACTCCGAATAGAGCAGCACAATGATACCGGCCAACGCGATCATGCCCATCAAGATCATCGCGCGGCGCGAAGCCTGTTGCGCAGCGTACTCGCCGAGGAATTCGGGGTGATAGCCGCGATCGAATTCGAGCTGGCGCACGCTCGCCTCAATGTCGCGGGCAACACTGCCGAGATCACGGTCGCGAACGTTACAGGTTACATCGATGCGTCGTGAGGCACTCTCGCGCTTGATGGTGTTGGGTGCGGCAACGATGGTAACATCAGCAACTTCACCGAGCGGCACGTGGCCGCCACTCGGAGTTTCAACGAGACATCGCCGAACGGCGGTGAGGTCGCGGCGGACCGCGGGAACGCCCCACACCGCCACCTCATAAACCTTCTGCCGTCGATAGACTTCGCCTACGGTTCGACCTTTGATGAGCGTCGTTGCAGCTCGACGGACGTCACCGGCGTTCAACCCAAACAACTCGGCGGCAGCAGGTTTCAATCGCACGTCAACTTGCGGAATGAGTACTTGTTGTTCGACCTTTAGGTCGCTAACACCTTCGATGTCGGAAATGGCATCGCGGACGCGGCCTGCGTGCTGGCGAAGTCTCTCAATATCGTCGCCGTAGATGCGGATCACGATGCTTGCGCTTGCTCCGGTCAGCACTTCTTTGACGCGCTCGCGTAGGTAGGTCAACAGATCTCGGTAGAGACCAGGATAACCATCGACGACCGCTTGGATTTCGGCAACTTTGTTCTGATAGTCCACGTCGCGGTCGAGGCTGATCCACAGTTCCGTGAAGTTGGGACCAACAACCTCATCGGCGACTTCGGCGCGGCCGATATGCGGCCGAAATTACGCACGCCAGGGATTGCACGCAGTTCTTTGCTCACGCGCACGGTGATGCGATCCATGGCTTCGATCGATGTCCCAGGCTTCTCGACCCAGTGCATCAGGAAATCGTATTCTTGAAAATCAGGCAAAAACTCCTCGCCGAGAAACGGAACTGTCGCCAACGTACCGGTCAATAGGACAACCAAAACGACCATCGAACGTGCGGGACGTCGGATCAGCAACGGCAACAAGGCTCGATATGGCGTCTTCAATCGGGTGATAAGCGGAGACTCCCGATGCCGATCCGATCGGCCGGGAAGCAGCAGCAGCGACATGGCGGGAGTGACGGTCAACGCGACCACAAGTGACGCGAAGATTGCCAGCACGTAGGCCATCGCCAGTGGACGGAAGAATGATCCCGCGAGGCCTTGTAGAAAGAAAACTGGCATGATAACGAACATCACCGCGAGGCTACCGTAGACGACCGCACTCCGCACTTCGAGTGAAGCATCCAGAACGACGCGAAATGCGGCTTGAGGATTCCCAGCCAAGCGGTTGAGTCGCAGGCGACGGACGATGTTTTCGACGTCAATAATCGCATCGTCCACTACTTCACCGAGAGCAATGATCAGGCCAGCGAGTACCATCGTATTGATCGTGACACCGACCTGTCGAAGCACCAGGGCTGCCGCGACAAGCGACAGTGGAATTGCCGTCGTGCTAATCAACGCCGTTCGCCAATCCCACAGGAATGCCACCAGGATCACGATGACGAGGAGACAGCCAATCGCCATGGCCCAGCCGAGGTTTTCCAAAGACATCTCGATGAACGTTGCTGGGCGAAAGATGGTTGAGTCGACTTGGACTCCCTGCAAGCCTGGCTTCATCGCGTCGAGCGCAGCTTCGACGGTTCGGGTCACGTCGAGCGTGTTTCCGGTTGGCTGTTTTTCAACGATCAGCAGCAGACCGGGGACGTCATTGATGATCGCGTTGCCAATCGGCGGTGGATGACCTTCCTTGACTTCGGCAACGTCGCCAAGACGCAGGGGCGCTCCGTCTCGAAACACAACGACCGAACGTGCCAAGTCCTCGGCGGTGACAATGGTGGAAACGTGACGGACCGGCAATCGTTGATTTGGCGAATCGATGAAACCACCACCCGACACGAGCGCCGCATCACCGGCCGCCCGCTCGACGTCGGCTAAAGATAGATTGTGGGCTCGGAGCCGCTCGGGGTCGACAAGGACCTGGTACTGGTAGTCGCGTTGCCCCCAAATCGCCACGTTGGCGACTCCCGATACGGCCATCAGTCGCGGGCGGATGGTCCATCTCGCCAACTCGGACATCTCCATCTGCGACATCACGTCGTTGCCGTTCTGGTCTTTGTCCGACCAGATGCCGATTTTCAGGACGCGACTTGTCGACGAGAGCGGCGCCAGAATCACCGGTGGTTGGGCCACGGCCGGCAACCGCGAGGCTTCGATCGCCAGTCGCTCGCCGACCAATTGCCGAGACTCCATCAGGTCGGTGCCGTCCTGAAAGATCAACACGATGGACGACAAGCCTAAGACCGACTTCGAGCGAATCGTCTTCAGGTTGGGCGTTCCATTGAGGGCATTCTCCAGCGGCACGGTAACGAGGCTCTCGACCTCCTCGGTTGACAGGCCTGGAGCTTCGGTCTGGATTTCGACCAAAGGCGGGGCAAACTCCGGAAACACGTCAAGCGGTGCGTCCTGTAGATTGCGATAGCCGACGACGAGGACCGCAGCGGCTAACGCCAGGACCAAGTGCGGTTGCCGCAACGATGCATGAACGATGGTTCGAAGCATTAGTGACCAACTCCAAACTCAGTCCCGAAAAGCTCGGCGGCACCATCGGTCACAACTTTGCTGCCAGGCTCCGGGCCCGCCGCGAGAACTGCTGTGCCATCATCCACATACTCGACCGAGACTCGACGGCGGGCGTAGACGTGCTTAGTCTATCTGTTCGTATACCCATGCGCCACCATGAATGTCGTAGAGAATCGCTTTGAACGGCACGACTAAACTCTTCATCGAACCTCTCATCGGAACTGTAACAGCCAGCTTCTGCCCGGGATAGAGTCTCGAATCATCATTCGCTAGCTCGTAGTAGACGTCGACCGTTGTCGCTTGCGGATTTGCCGATGGTGGTGCTGACACATACTTTGCATCACGAAGAGTCGTCTTCGGGGGCTGGCCAAACTCGGCGATCTTCGCCGGTTGAGCAGTGTCGATCCTCCGCCATTGACCCACATAGATCGGCACGCGAATCCAAACACGCCGCGTGGTGATGACGCTAAACAGGACTTGGCCGGCGGCGACCGTCTCACCCACGGCAGCCTCGAGACCTTGCAGCACGCCTGCAACCGGCGATTCGATGTTGCGACTCGCCAGTTGTCCTGCTTTTTCATCGAGCTTGATTGCCGCCAGAAACTTGTGTCGCATCTCGGCGGTCGTCATGGCCTCCTGGGCGAGTTTGAGGTTTGCCCGCGCTTCGTCAACACCGCGTTGGCTTCCGGCCTTGTTGCGAAGCAATTGGACTGCCCGGGCATAGGCAATCTGAGCGACTTCGACAGCTATTTTGACAGACTCGACTTGCCTTTCCGCTTCGATTTGTGCCGTGGCTACATCGACCTTGGTTTGCGCGATGCGAACCCGTTCGGACGGTGTCAAGACATCGCGTTCGGGAGTGAGTAACGGTGTGAATGCAAAGATTGCCTGGCCGGCCTCGACGCGGCTTCCTGGAGCTGGAAAGCGATCGTCGGAGGGTAACGAAAGCGTTCCAGCTATGGGTGCGGATACAATGATCGATTTGCCTGGCGGAAGTATCACGGCACCACCAACCGTTCGCTTGCGTTGAAGCTCCTGCAACAATATCTCGGCAAGCTCAATCCCCAGCCGCTGTTCGGCACGTGCAGTCAGCGTGATCTTGTTGAGGTTACTCTCGTCGACATGATGGTCGACATGGGCGGGGTCTGTTTTTGGTGGTGATTGCTTTGTCGACTTTTCACATCCTGCCAGCAAGACCGTGGCGCCGACAGCGAACACAATCGCAATATGGACTCGCCCGTTCATGGTGTCGCTTCCCCAACAGGCTGTTGAAAAAGGCCATCGTGGCCATTTTCAACGTCGGCCACGCGACAAAAGTTGCCGCAGGGTCAAACACGATTTGCAATGCTTGTTTACGAAACATGTTTCGTAGCAGCCCGTTTTTCAACGGGCTGCTAAGCGGTACAGGCGGAACTGGCAAGACTTCGGCGCTGGTCAGGTCATAAGCCTCAACACCAGGCAAACGGTGGCCCATGCTACGCTCAAGTTCTGCAACCGCTCGGCGGAACTGAGCATTAGCCTCTCGCTCACGTTGTTGGGCCGTCAGGAACTGCCGAGTTGTCTCCAATACCAGCAGCAGCGAGATGCCATTCTCTTCCAGTGCCTTTCTGGAACTCACCACAGCCTTGCTGGCTTGCGGTAGAATCTGGTCGCGCCAAATCTCTTGATCCCTTTTCGCCTGCAAGATCTGAATGTACGCTTGACGAACTTCCAAGGCCGCCATGTCGCGGCGATTCACGTACTGGCGGCGCAACCGTTCAGCGTCTGCCTCTGCTTGAGCAATCGCACCCTGGTTTTGATGAAACAGCGGAAGCGTGATTTGAAGCCCTGGCCCAGCCTCGAAGCCCTTCCTTCCGCGAGCGTTCATATCTGGCAACAACCCTATGACCCGCCAGATGTCCCGTCGCGCGAGCTGCGCACGGTCCTGAGCTGCACGCACCGCGAATTGAACTGCTTGTAGATCGGGGCGTGACGCCACCGCCTCGCGCAACCAAACAATCAAGGTCCAGTTCCGGCATGTGAGGGTCTGCGCATCGGAGCTGGCTCGAGCGGAAGGTCGGAGAGCTGAAGCCCCAATACATAACGGAGCCGTTCGATGCGCCAGCTCCGCGTCGCGGGCCGCTCTGATCGCTTCCCCTGCGCCGACGAGAGCATCCAATCGAATCGCAGAGACGTCTAACTCAGCGACATCGCCGGCTGCGAGTCGTCCCTCGGCAATCTGGGCGATGTCACGGCGCAGCTCGGCTCCTTGCTCCACGAGCTGTGCTAGCTCCATCGCGAGGTGCCAATCGATATAGGCAATACGGACATCCCTGACCACGTTCAATCCATCCTGCACCAGACGTTCCGCGACCCGGTGCGACTCCAACTGCGCAGCAGAAACTCGAATTGGACGTAACCACAGTACATCGAGCGGGGCCTGTAAAACAAACTCCCACTGCTTGGGACCTAGCGGAAACATGGTGACCACTTGTGGGTTCTGCAATTGTGCAGCCTGAATGATGTCGGCCTGAGTGATCTGCAAGTCAGCCAGCAGCTCTTGATAGGCTGGGTTGTTCCACAGGCCGACGGCGATTGCCTCTTCCTCAGAAAGGCCATCGGTCCAATCGACCCACTCGTCAACATCAGATCGCAGGCCGACTTGGGCGGCCCAAGATCATGGCCGGTCCGAATCCGGATACCGCGGCTGACATCACATCGCGAGTGATGGGTTGCGGAAACGCAACCCGTGGCCACCGCGAGGCAGAAGACATAAGGCACATATCGAGAACAACATAGGGAAGACACGCTAGTCCACCTTGGAAGAAAATGCCGGTACTGCCGATTTACACGAACATGCATCCTATTTCGGTCCTTCTGGATATACCTATGGACGGATGCTTCGATTGGCCAGTTATACCGATTCTGCGGATCATCCTGCCAAGGGAACAGCGGGCCGACCGTATCGACTTGAGGCAATGCTGCTGTCCAGATCCAACTCCGGTCAAGCAAGTCAGGTGTCCCGCCAAGAATACGGCCCGTATTCACTGACGAGGATTCACGTTGTTGGTTGCAGCACTAACGCATGCCGTTGCCAGCTGGCTGACATACTCATTGCGAGGAATTTTCCTATACGGAAATCGGCGGAGGAGATTTTCCGAGGGGGAGCGAGAGGAGTCCCACACAATTCACAATTCGCTAGTGTTGCGGGGAAGTGGTCGGTCATTCTACTTGGCCTCTTGTGGTACCTCGGGCCACGGTCGGTTACGCATCGCGTCGACCAGCAGAAGGTCACGAGTGCATTGGCGAATATCGTCTTTCTGCATCGCCTCAACTTCATCGGCTTCGGTCTCTTGGGAGGCGCGCTGCGAGCCCAGCCACGCCTATGGGCGGACAGTTGCGCGGCCCGCTATTCACTATGTGGATCACGTCGAGGTCGCGGCCGAGAAGCCAGCCATGGCGAAGTCTCAGACAACTACGTTCAGGCGGTGATGGTGGAAGTCAGCGGCGGGGCCGGCAATCCGAGCCCTGAGAGCACGACTCGCAATGACTCGGCGGTGGCGTACAACCGCATCGCCCATAGCAGGGTCTACCACTGCGAGTACGGCTTCATCCTTGGCAGCGTAATCGGCGGATAGTCTGACCCGAAGCGTCCTCTCGGCCCGTGTGGCGAGACAATCCTTCACGGGGAAGTCCATCGCGTCAGGCAGTCCCTATTGGATCGTCCAGAGTGCGAGTGAGTCCTGGTCCTTGATGAAGATGCGGCTGCCTGCAACGACAGGGTGCGCGTAGGTCCCGGCATCTGCAACTTTGTATTTGGCAAGCTGTCGATATTGATCACCGGGGAAAACGGTCAACTCGCCGCTGGGAACGAGTGCGAACAAGACCGAACTCGCATCAACAATCGAACCGTAGCCGCCACGACCACCACCACGCCGACCACCGCCCCTTGCGGCGGCGATTGGGTGGGCGAACCTGCGACGAGCGGAGCAGTCCAAGTTGTCTTGCCGTCTGCGGCGTTGATGCAGAAAAGACTATTCGTGGTGGAGATTCCGATGACTTGGCCGTCTCGAAGCACGGGCGTGTTGAACTGAACCGAGTTCTCCTCGTTGCTCCAGAGTTTCTGCGCCTTCGTCCGCTGCATCCTTCTCTATCCTCTCAGCCGTGATGCCTCGGTTTGGCCCGGCGTAGACGACCGTTGTCCGGCCGAGAATGATTGGCGTGGCCGCGTTGTACCGTCCCTGTGTGTACGGTATCTCCCAAAGGAGTTGGCCATCAGCAACCGCGAGAGCGACCATCTTCGTCGCCGTGGGCGTGACAATCGCTTCGGTGTTACCAACCGTGATCAGCACGGGCGAACCGTAGGCGGGAACTCGCTGGTCCATTTCCATTTCGAGGTTCCCGTGGTCAGATCGTACGCAACGATGCCTCCGTCCCGATCGCTTCCAACCGCTACCATACCAAGCCACTCGAGACAATCGGTGAACTGGATGTCGCAAACCTCGGCACCAATCCGCGGAAGTCATCGTTGCGCACAAGAGCTTCCCGGTATCAGCCGCCAGGCAGGAGATAGTACCTGGAGCGCCAAGCGTCACGACCTTTCCGTCCGCCACCGTTGGCGAGCTTCGCGGGCCCGCAAAACGGGACGCCGGCCCCGGACCGCTTCGGCCGGGTAGGCATTCTGCCAGATTTCCTTTCCGGCATCGCCATCCAGGCAGCGGACAATCTCGCTGCCATCTTGTCGAGTGAAAACATAGAGCTTGTCGTCCACCAAGCGGGAGTGGAGACTCCATCGCCAACCAAAACCTTCCATTGCTGCGTCAACTCCTGCGGCCACTTCTGCGGTGCGTCGAATCGACTCGCTTTTCCGTCCCGAGCCGGACCGCCCACTGAGGCCAATCCTGCGCAACTCCAACGCGACAGAAGCCGAGCAAAGCCAAAGCCAAAACACCAATCCAACCGATCCGCGGGCCAGTCGCTGACATGGTCGTCCCTCACTGTTTTGAAGTTCTCACTTGGATTCGGCCAGCCCTAGACTCGCGACGATCGAGAGATGATTGGGGGCGGCTCCCAGCCTACGACACCTCTTGTTGTCCAGGTCCACCTCGCAACGGCAGCGGATGCCAGGTCGACCACGCAGGTATGAGTGTACCGCACGAGGGGACGAAGAGGAACCACGGTTGACTCCGGGAAACCCGACGCAAGGCGTAAGGATGTTACCGGCAAGGACAGCGACACAGGCAAGTTCCGCGTTGTCCCTCTGCGAAATGTGGCCGACACAGCACCCTATTTCCTCCTATACTTCTCGTGGGGCCAGACAATGGAGGTTCGAGGCGGTCAACACGGTAGTACTGACCCTGGCACCGAAAGGCGCCAATCGGCGCAGGAGCCAGTCTAGTCGGTTTTCTTGACATGGTGACACCGGTAGTCGCCATTGGTTTCGCCGCCAACGCGCACGGTCGTCGGCTTCGACTGGAGCTGCCTACTCGCGTCGGTCGGTGAAAGCAGTAATCGGGACTTACTCTCTCAGCCTCCCTTGGCCTGTAACGTATAGAGACTGATGCTGAGACGCGGCACTGTCAGACTGCTAGAGACATCTGCAAGTTGTTTTTCCTCAATCACAACCTTCGGTGCCTGGTCCGGGTCGTTATGCGCTTGGGGATCGGAGTTTGCGATAAAGCGGAGCTTTCCGGTTCCTGTCAGTTCGACACCCTTGATGTCCAGTGCTAGCTGTAGCTCTTTGTCGGTGGGATTTACAATACTGAGCGTCAGGGCTTTGCGGTCCTTGGTCAAGGCCGCTGATACATCAATCGAATCGGAGTCGGAAGTGGTCTCGACTGGAATTGAGCCAAAGTTGTTTCCGTAGAGTTTCAAGACCAAGCCCGTTGTTTCCAGGGCCGCAGCAGTCTTGCTGGCTTTGATGCACCCGATTACGTTGACCGTTTGGGCATAGTTGGCCATGATCATGATGTCGGAATTGCGGTAGTATTCATGCAGGCCTCTGGCGATTCCAATTCCGTCTTTATGGAAGTATCTCGTTCCTAATTCGCCGAACTGGTGCGGGCCGTACCAGTAGTTCCATTCGGTCATGGCAATCTGAATGTCTTTGCCTTTCAAGACGTCGAGTTCTTTCCTGAGTTTTCGATGGAAATCCACCTTGCTTCTGATATTCTCAGCGATCCATGCCGTATGCGCGACGACGTCGGGCCTTTCCTGACAATAGAAATGTTCCGCGATTTGATCGATATGATCGGAGCAGTTTTGCAGCAGGCCTTCGCTCCATCGACCGGCGTTACCGGATGCGATCGGGATGATGTTCGGATCCACTTCACGCATCTTGTCCACGACCCAGTTATGTTTCTGGACATAGTGATCCAGGCTCATGTAGCCGAGCTGCCAGCGGCCCCACATTTCGTTGCCGATGCACCAGAAGCGAACGTTGAACGGTTCCGGGGCTCCGTTTTTGGCGCGCAGTGCTCCCATGAGCGTTTCGGTGGAGCCGTTTGAATACTCCAACTCAGCCGCGGCTGAATACGCGTCTCCGAATCCAGTATTCACGGTAATGAGCGGCTCGGCCTTAAGGATGCGGCAGAAACGAGTGAATTCGTGCATGCCGAAATCGTTGTGTTCCACGCCCGTCCACGCCGGATTCTTCCGGGGAGGTCTCCTGTCGCGGTCGCCTATGCCGTCGCGCCAGTCATAGCCGCTGACGAAATTCCCGCCAGGCCAGCGGTACAAGGGCGCGTTAAGCTCCTTGAGCATTGCCAGTGTATCGGCCCGCATCCCTTCGATATTATCGTTTGGCATCAGGGATGCCGTGCCGACGAAACACGCCCCATCGACTACGTTGATTTCCAGCTTTCCTTTGTTCGTGTCGGCTCCGGCGGTGAATTCGAGCCGATGCTTTCCATACTCTCTGCCCGACCACCTGAACCTGAACGGACCGGCTGCTGTCCGGACCGTTACCCCAGTGGAGTGACACACTTACATTTGCGCTCTCTCGTTGCGGCTTGAGATATACGTAGCCGACGTATTTTTTGTTGGCAACCAGGCCGAGGTCGAGCTGCCGGATGCCGGCCCAGCAATACGTAATGAGGCGAGTAGATGCGGCAAGGCACGACGAATTGCTTTCCCCAAGTCGCCACTGAACAGGGTTGGGACCGCCAGACCATGCTCGACCACCTGGCCCGCAAGGCCGGGTTACCGCCTGGTGGGTGGCGGGATGGCGCGAGCTTCGAGGTCTTCACCGCCCAGGTTTTCGGAGAGGGACATTGAACAAGCTCACCCGCCGCGAGCTGGCGTTGTTGGTTGGCGCCGGTGCGTTCGCGCGCAGGGCGGTCGGGGTTGAGTCGCCCTTCGAACTCCCGGGAGTTGTCGGGTTGGCAGAGGCAAAGGCTGACCTCGGGAAGCCGCTCGGGCGGGAGGCGGCCCGGTCAGCCATTTCACGTGCGGTGCAAGCGGCCGTCGGTGAAAAGTCCGCAGTCACCGCAGCCGCACGCCTCTTTCAGCCCGGAGACACAGTCGGGATCAAGGTGAATTGTCTGGCCGGGCGCAACCTCTCGCCGAGAGTCGAGTTGGTGGAAGCGCTGGTCGATTTGATCGCCGAAGCCGGCGTGGATCGCCGGCGGATCATCGTCTTCGAGCGATCGAGCCGTGAGCTCCGGCGCGCCGGATTCTCGATTCGAGACCAGGGCCCGCCCTACCGGTGCATCGGAACCGACAACGACTATGACGGCCGGCCGTCAGACTCGGGCTCGATCGGTTCGTGCTTCGCGAAGTTGGTATCGACCGAGTGCACGGCGCTGGTTTCCTTTGGAGTCGTGAAAGACCACGATCTTTCGGGAGTCTCCGCCGGCATGAAAAACTGGTACGGGGTGATCCACAACCCCAACAAGTACCACGATAACGGTTGTGATCCCTACATCGCCGATGTCGCCCGTCACCCCTTCATTCGCGACAAACTGAGGTTGACGGTTCTCGATGGTGTGATCGCTCAGTGCCACGGCGGGCCGGCCTACCGGGCGGGAGCCACATTCGCCCTCGGCACGGTTGCCGCAAGCACCGATCCGGTCGCGGCCGACGTCTGGGCCTGGCAGGAGATCGAGGCGGAGCGCGCGAGACGGGGGATGCCGACGCTCGAGAACGCCGGCCGACCCGTGCGCTATTCTGGCGACTGCAGCCGGGCACGGGCTCGGAGTCGCCGATCCGGAGAAGCTCGAGTCTGGTGACGGCATGAGCTGGATCGCCGGCGGATGGTGGTTCTCGGCGCGGCGGGGCCGCTTCCGCGTGCGGCTCGGCCCGCGCTGCGGGCGCGGCGGCACACTGGGATCTGTCCGACAGATGATGAGCTGTCGGCCGCGAGGCCTCCTGGTACAAGAAGATCGAGGAGGGGAGGGTGGAGTGCGAGCTCTGCCCGCAGGCCTGCACCGTCGCCGATATGGAGCGCGGGATGTGCGGCGTGCGCGAGAACCGAGGCGGCACCTACTACACCCTGGTCCACAGCCGAGCCTGCGCGGTGCACGTGGATCCCATCGAGAAGAAGCCGTTCTTCCACGTCATGCCGGGCGAAAAGGCGTTTTCCTATTCGACCGCCGGCTGCAACGTCGAGTGCAAGTTCTGCCAGAACTGGGAGATGTCGCAGTTCCGGCCGGAGCAGGTGCAAGCCTACGACCTACCGCCGAAAGCTCTGGTCGAGGTGGCCGAACGGAACGGCGCCCGCCTCACCGCCGCCACCTACGGCGAGCCGGTGGTTTTCTGGGAGTACGTTCGGGATGCGGCGGCGGCCGCAAACGCTGCCGGACTCAAACCGACGGTGGTTTCCAACGGCTTCATCCAGGAGAAGGCTCTCCGCGAGGTGCTGCCGCTGCTGTCCGCGATCAAGGTGGACCTCAAGAGCTTTCGAGAGACGTTTTTACCGCGAGCAGGTGCGGGGCGAGCTGGAGCCGGTGCTCGAGACGCTGCAGATCATCGTGAAGTCGGCGTGTGGCTGGAGATCGTCGTTCTGCTGGTGCCGACCCTGAACGATTCCGTGGCGGAGCTTCGCGATCTGAGCACCTGGGTCAAGAACGAGCTCGGGCCCGATGTGCCGGTCCACTTCACGCGCTTCCACCCGACCTACCGATTGACCGACCTCCCGCCGACCCCGGTGGCGACCCTCGAGCGGGCGTGGGAGATCGGCCGCGGCGCAGGCCTCAACTACGTCTACCTCGGCAATGTTCCCGGCCACCCGGGAGAGAACACCGTCTGTCCCGGCTGCGGCGAGATCCTGATACGCCGGGTCGGATTTCAGATCATCAAAAACCGCCTCGACAACGGGACCTGCCCCGACTGCCAACGCTCCATCCCCGGCGTCTGGTCATGAAACCCGGCGCCTGAATGTCGTCGGGAAAAATGTTAAGAGCTAAGAGTAAAGAGTGAAGAAATTCTCCGGGAGGGTTGGGTGGGCTTAACCCTTAACTCTTCACCCTTGACCCGGTCCGGGTGGGAGGGAAGGTTTCATCGTTCCGACGTTTATCCGGGTAGCGTCTCGAGAAACCGGTCTGCTTCGGCGATGGACGCGCGCATATCGGCGATGAGTTGCTCGATGTCGGCTTCGATACCCTCCATCTCGGTGCTGAGACCGCCGATGGCGGCGGCGTTGAGGTTGTGTTTGAGAAAGAGCACGTTGTCCTTGAGATGGGTGAGGACCGGATCCATGCTGGACTCGGCTTTTTTCAACGACGATGCCAACGAACCGTACTTGGTTTTCGTTTCATCGAGTTGCTGCCGGCTCTTGGCGCGATAGTTCGGGTTGGAAAT
The DNA here is from genome assembly GCA_963769215.1 of Candidatus Sulfomarinibacteraceae bacterium. Classification (GTDB taxonomy): domain Bacteria; phylum Acidobacteriota; class Thermoanaerobaculia; order Thermoanaerobaculales; family Sulfomarinibacteraceae; genus Sulfomarinibacter. The sequence continues at coordinate 12,767 of CAVYKX010000009.1, forward strand.
CTCTCCAATCTCGCGATCCCATTCCTCGAAGAGGTCCTCGGCGATCGAGTCGATGGTGTCGATCCGGTCGCCGATGTCCTGTGCACGGTCGGTGGCATCCTCGTAGTCATCCTTGATCTTGTCGTAGACCTTTTCGAGTTCGCCTGCGTCGACCGTGTACAGGCTGCGGAGACGTTCGAGCGCGTCCTCGAACTCCTCGGCTGCTTTGCTTTGATCTTTTTTAACCGTTTCGACGTTCGAGCGCAGCAGGTCCCGCTTCTCCTTACCGAGCATTTCCCACGCGGAGTAGTAGGCCGTGCTGCAGGCGAGACCGGCCAGGACGAGCACGAGAATCGTGAGCACTGGGAGGAGGTGTCGGGGCGGCGATTTCACTCGATGCATGTTTTTCTCCCGGACTTCGTTTCGAGGGCTTGGCACGGGCCATTGTAACCGTGCAAGAATGAAGCGCCCGAAAACGAAGCGAAAGGTGGAGCACATGGGGAAACGTGTTGCCGTGTTTCTGGTGATTCTGGTTGTCGGTCTGGGACTTCATGCCCAGGAGGCGGGGGAGGGTCCGTTCCTCGATCCGGAGACGATGGTGACCGGTATCTATAGCGCCGTTTCGGGCTCGTTTGCCGAACAGCCCGATTGGGACTTCATACGGTCGCACTTCGATCCGAAAGCACTCATCGTACTCCGGTCGTCGAGAGAAGGAAGCACGCTGCACGACGTTGATGGATTCATCAAGGACTTCACCGATTTCTACGGCAGCATCTCCGAGCAGGAGGGCTTCAAAGAGACCGTCGTATCGGTGAAATCGCTCGTATACGGCAACATCGCTCACTGTTTTGTGGTCTACGAGGCCGAGGTCCTCGGGACGGACCGGGGGCCGCAGCGTGGGCTCGACAGTTGGCACCTGATGAAAAGAGACGGCCGTTGGTGGGTGGTTTCCGTCGTCAATGATTCTGAGCCCGCATCGGGACCCATCCCTAAGGAGGCTTACGCCGACTGAGTTGAGCGCCCACCCAGAGGGCTAAACGTTAAAGGCTATAGCGTATAGGGTCATCCGAAATTGCCGGATTTCGAATTCGAAATTTGGATGGGTTTCCACCCACCCGCCCAGACCTGTCCGAAGATAACGCAGATAACGAAGATCAAATCTCGAACCCGGCAAGGCGGTCGGAGAAGAGCGCGTTGATCGGACGATCTCAAGGTGCGGGAACAACCGTTGACCACCGTGAGAGGTTTCCAGTTTCGAAGTCGTCGCTGAAGATCGTCTCGTCGCGTTCGAAAGCGCCGATATCGGGCGCGGCGCCGGCGTAGTTGTCGTTGATGCCCGGGATGACGACTCCTGCATCGACGAGTTCGCTCCAGCCAGCCAGCGAATAGTCCGCCGATCCTGCATCGGTGAAGCCCGGAAGGACGTTGAGGCCGTTCAGCTCCTGGCCGGTGGCAGCCTGGAGCTCGGCAAGAGTCCGCAGGTGCCTGTCGGGCAGATCCGACCAGTAGACGAGTTCGTCCGCGAGAGTGGTGTAGAGGTTGTCGGAATCCAGGTCGAGCGGTTGAGTAGGGTTGGCGTTGTCGATGGCGTAGGCGGTGGCAGACCAGATGTTGTTGCGAGCGTGGATCAAGTCCCAATCGCCGGGGCTCTTGATCGCCAGGGCGTCGTTCCCAGGACGCGCGGCGTCACACGTGTTGTGAAAGAGGTACATGACGCCCGACTGGGTCGAAGCCGCTGTTGAACTTGAAACAGCTTCCGGTGTAACCGGCCTGGCTGGTGCCGGCGCCAGTGCAGATAGATGAGGTTCCGGAGGCGCATAGACGGGACCGGTGTAGACCGGCGCCAGCGAAATACCGATCGAGGGCGTCATGAATCGTGTTGTCCCAGACGCGGAGATTGGAGCAGTAGCCGTCGGTTTCGAACCCGTCGTCTCCGACCCGGTAGACGAGATTGTCGTGGACATCGGTTTCGATCGTGGTTCCGGTGTCGCTGCCCGGGCAGGCCCCAAAGCCGTCGAAGAAATCGTGGAAGGTGTTGTGGCGGATCACGGTTCCCCGGCCCGACGGGTCTGAATCGTAGATTCTGATACCACCGGTCTCGAGGGCCGCGCCGGCCTTGACCGACTCCCAGACCCACTCGAAGGTCGTATCTTCGAACTCGTTGTGCTCGATCAGATTGCGGTGTGCGCCTCGTTTGATCCCGATGCCCAGATCGCAGACCTCAAATCTGCAGTCCCGAACAAGGCAGTCACTGGATCCGTTGAGATATATCGCTTTCGCCCACTGGCCCCGACCGTAATACTGAAAGGTCAGTCCGATGATGAATATGTGGTCGACGGAATCGACGATGAACCCACTGTTGTATCTGGAAACCCTCATTTCCAGTGGGTTGGGGTCGGTGTTCCCAGTCAGGTGAACCTTGAGAGTCGTGCCGTCCGCGAAAAATCCCGGGATTCCCCAGCTCAGGCTCTGGAGATCGGTAGCGCTCTGATAGGGGTAGAGGCGTTCACCTTCGGCCGCCACCAGGTGGGTACCCGCGACGTTGACGGTGGTCGAATAGACACCGTCTCCTTCGTGCAGCCAGACAAAATCCTGTGGATCGGATCCGTCCAGAATCGGCGACTCGCCGTCGCCGGCGCGAATCACGATCGGGCTGCCGCTGGATCCCGAGCGAGGGAGTGAGATTTCGCCCTGGCGGTAGACCCCACCCGCGAGCACTACTTCGTCACCCGGCTGTGCCTGCTGGATGCCGTAGGTGAGTGCACAGGGCGATGCCACGCTGCAGGTGGTTCCGCTGCCGGTGGGGCTGACCCGGTACGAGGTGCTTGGCGTCGGGACAGCGATTTCGGCGCGGGTGGCGAGCGAGGCCGAAGCGGTGACGCCATCGAGGACGCCGCCATCGGGATCGGTGAAGTCGACCCGAAGATCGTACGAGGTGCCCGGCGACAGGTTGAAAAGGCTGCCAACGAACTGGGTGTCGCGGGTCCTGGTCAGGGGAAAGGCCTCGACAAAGCGGCTGCTCCGGTCCGGAAGCTCAGCGTCGCCACCGCGTCGTGATCCGGGTCGTCGGTGCGTCGATTGTGACAATGACACCGATGGTGTTGAAATTGCCATGGAGCTCGATCGAGGCTGCCGCATCGAGTTGCCCCGTGGACCCGGTCATGACCAGAGCGATTGAGGCAAACAGGCCGCCGCTTCGCAGGAGCGCTGATTTCACGGAGCTCATCTCTAAGCCAATATGGGGTGCGAGTTTAGAAAAAGCAGTGATTGGACTCACGCACAGGTTGGTCCGGGCGTGGCGAGACCGGCGCTATTGCGGCTTCTTCGGTTTTTCTTCAGGTGGTGGCTGGAATTCCTGCCTCAGGTAGCGCAGAACTCCCGCCACCAGATAGAAGGCGATGATTCCGAGGACGATATAGAGGAGAACGAACGACACGGTGGAATGGTAGCATCGCGTCCCGGAAGGCGGGGGTGCGAATGAAGGTAGTAGTTGAAAGACTGGCCGGTCCGATTGTTCTTGTCGCGATCGTATTGGCCTTGGCGTGCGGTCCGGGAGGCCATGGTGGGCACGATGGCGTCCGCCCGATCTCCGACGATCTCAGGACGCAATTCGAGCTCGACCCGTTCTACGAGAAATACGTGATGGCGGGTGCGTTGCCCGTAGTGGGGTCGGAGAAGGTCTCCGACGAGGCTTTGCTCGAGGCGTCGTGGGTCGTCCGCCACATGCTCGATGGCCGAGACGACATCCTCATCGCCATGGCCGATCAGAATGTCCGGCTGAGCGTCATGGCCTTTAACGAGTTCACCACCGACATTCCCGAGCACGCCGATCTCGAACCCGCCGTTTTCTGGGACCGCAGGGCGCGGGGCCTCGGCGCAACACCCGAAGCTCCGGCGGTCAGCTGCGCCGAGGAGAACCTGCTGTCGTATCCGGGCGATCCCTACGCAGAAGAGAACATCCTCATCCACGAGTTCGCTCACGCGATTCATGAAATGGGCCTCAACGTGGTCGATCCGACCTTCGAGGAGCGTTTACGAATCGCCTACCGGGATGCAGAGGAAAGCGGTTTGTGGCGCGGAACCTACGCCATGACCAACCCCGCCGAGTACTGGGCCGAGGGGGTGCAGAGTTGGTTCGATGACAACCGGGAGAATGACGCCCTCCACAACCGCGTCAACACGCGGGCTGAACTTGAAGATTACGACCCGGCCCTCGCCGGGCTGTGCCGCGAGGTTTTCGGCGACGGCGAATGGCGGTACCTGAGGCCGGGCGACCGGAATCCCGAGCGACGCGCCCACTTTGCAGGTTTTGACCCGGCGGAAGCACCTGACTTCGAGTGGCGCGAGTATCCCTTGACGGAATACCCGCGGGTTCAGATCGACACCGCCCTCGGGAGCATCATCGTGGAACTCGACGGCGTGAACGCGCCGGTCACAACCGCCAATTTCCTTCGCTATGTGCTCGATGGCTTCTACTCGGACGGTGAGTTCTTCCGTACCGTGACCGCCGAGAACCAGCCAAACGATACCGTCAAGATCGCAGTCATTCAGGCCGGCGCAAATCCGGCAAAAGAGGGCGAGTCCTACGAGGCGATCCCGCTCGAGCGAACCAGCCAGACCGGGCTGAAGCACGTCGACGGAGCGATCTCCATGGCGCGGTCTGAGCCAGACTCCGCGACCCACTCGTTTTTTATCTGTGTCGGCGACCAGCCCGAGCTCGATTTCGGCGGGACGCGAAATCCCGACGGCCAGGGATTTGCAGCGTTCGGCCGGGTGATCGAGGGGATGGATTTGGTGCGGGAGGTCAATGCCATGCCGGCTGACGGCCAGAGCCTGGATCCGCCGCTTCGGATTCAGCGCGCGGTGCGGACGAACTGAGGAGGTGGCTACCGGTCACGAGTCCTTTGCTGAGAAAGAGGGCTCGACGGTGTCAATCTCGCGCCGGGGCGGCGCGGCCACCTGCCATTGATCCACTGCGTGGCGGCTTCGACCACCGTGTCTCTTCCGGCGGCGACGTCGTCGCGACTCGAGCCAGATCTCGACCTCCGGCTGAACGCCGGTGTGGGCGAGGTAGCGGTGGCCGTCGATCAGGTAGCCGCTGCCTTTGGCCTTGGTGTAGAACCAGTCATCCCCGAGGTCGGGAAAATTCGAAATGGTGAACGCGCCGTTGGTCGGCTTGCCGAAAGTCCGCACCCATCGGATGAAAACCCATGCGCAGCGACTCCCAGTCGCCGTTGCTGACTGCGCCGGGGCCGAAGAGGACGGCGATCGGTTTGTCGTAGAAGGTGTCGGGGTCGCCGCGAAACGTGAAGAGCCAGGTCGGATGGGTTTGTGAGGGACCATGTCGAGGTGGTCGTCCGGGTCGCCGCGAACATCAAAACCAACCGCCGTGATATTTTCGTTGAACAGCAGGGTGTAGCCGTCGTGGGCCTCGCGCATGTCGCCGCCGTAGTTGAGCCGGAAGTCGACGACGAGGCCGATGGTCTCGTGGTGGTGCATGAGTTCGTCGACCGCCTCGTACCACTGTTCGCTGATCTCGTACTGGTCCTCCCAGGACCACGACGCAACGTAGATGTAGCCGATCTGCGTGCCTTCGATGACTCCGTAGGTGATGTAGTCCTCGTTGACGAAATCCGGCATCTCGACGCCCGGCAACCGGGAGCTGTTCGTTCCCCCAGACACGACCCTGCTGGTTGAGGAGCAGGTCGGTGGGAAGGCTGACGATTTCGTCGGAACCGTATTTCTTGATGTCGATGGTGTCGAAAAGGTGCCAGTTCATACCGGCGCTCATCAGACAAGCAGTGCTCCATCGACATCGTCGGTGCTCCCCCAGTATCGCTGCAACGTGATCGGAAGCTCGGCCGCCAGCAACTGCCGGTAGAGATCCTCCACGGAACTCCGTCGTAGCCAAGAACCAGATCGCCCGGCTCGAGCCCGAGGGTATGGTTCGGCGCACCCGGTAGACCAGTAGGGAGCCGTCGGTCATGGGCGTGAGCGCGGCGCCGAATGGCGAGTTGTCGCCCCACCCGCCGACAACAAAGAGGGGAGTGCCGATTCGGATATGTGTTCCCCAGTTGACGGATCGGCTCATGATCGCCGTGTGGGCGTCTTTCATGGCGAGCGACAGGTGGTTCATGATGGCCGCGAACCGGCCCTTGCTGACGCCGTCCTGGATCTCCTGGCGGTAGCGTCGGCGAAGGGCCTGCATGTCGACCTCGAGGTTCATGTAGGCGCCGTAGTCCTGGTCGAGATTGTCCCATGCCAGATCGAAGATCCGGAGCTTTTCTGACGTGGCGATACCTGGCCCCCAGTATTCGTCGACGAGTGCCCGCCATTCGTCGACCGTTCGTTTCCCGATTTTCGTGTGCGGTGAGATGGTCTTCGGTGCCGCCATCGCGCCGTTGCTGTCGGGTGGTGGCGATACTGGCGACCGAGGAGGCCCGGACCACGCTACCGGCGCGAGGAGAAGCCCGATCAGAAGTGCACTGAACGCCAGGGAAGCGTGTTCAGCGGCCGCGATCTGTGGATCCGGCTTGGCCTCGAATCGTTTTCATCCTGTGAGCATATACGTCGCAAATGGGTAGCGAGGGTTCAATTTTCGCTCCTGGTCGGTAGGTGTAAAATCTTACGCCGAGGAGGACCACGATGTACGAAAAGAGTATCGAACTTCTCAACACCGCGATCGCCGACGAACTCGCGGCCATCCACCAATACATGTACTTCCATTTCCGGCTGGACGATCTCGGCTATGCGCCGCTCGCCAACCTGCTCAAGATGACCGCCATCGAGGAGATGCAGCATGCCGAGATGATCGCCGAGCGCATCCTCTTCCTCGGCGGCGAAGTCGAGATGAAGGTCGGTCGCGAGGTGGAGAAGATCCACGACGCGGAAGCGATGCTCAAGAAGGCACGACGCACTGGAGCAGGACGCGATCCAGATGTACAACCGATTTGCCAACTGAGTGCGCCCAGAACGCGGACTCGGGGACCAAGAAGCTCTTCGAGGAGCTGGTGGCCGCCGAGGAGGGCCACTGGGACCAGTTCGATCAGCAGTCGGAACACGTCCAGCGTTTCGGCGAACAGTACCTCGCCCTGCAGGCCTTCCAGGGCGATCCGAGGGCAGGGTGAAGCGTCAGTAGGCGCGTTGCACGAAAAAAACGGCGGGCGCCGAAGCGCCCGCCGTCGATTTCGCCGATAACTCAGTGCTTGCCGGGCTCGAGCGCCACGCCGCGCCGTTCGTAGCGTGGCGTAGGCCTCGAGGGCGATCATCTGGCGGTCGTCGAGCGCGAGCTTCTCGCCTTCGAGCGGGTTATGATGCACCAGTTGATCATCTCGCGGAAGGCCACCACCCGTCCCAGCTGCTGCTGGAACTTGGGGTAGGTCTCGGGGTGGGTGTTGGCGGCGTTGGGGTGGCACTGGCCGCAGGCGACGCCGTTGGTGCCGAGCTCCGGGCTGCCCCACAGGGAGCGTCCCTCGGTGACCACCACCATGAACTCGCCCTGCCAGCGTTCGAGGTCGGTGTCGGTGAACTCGTCGGCCTGGAGGCCATAGCCGACCAGGAGCAGCGCGGCCCGGCCACGGCAGAACGCGACCCAAATGGTTCTTCTTCGACATGGCTAGCCTCCTAGTACTGGGTTTGCGGCGGGATCCGGTCTCGCCGGGTCCTGGTATTTGGTGTCTTCGGGCATGCCGGTCTTCGGGTTGAAGGCCACCGTCCGGTTGGTGTTGTTGTAGAGGTTGTACTCCATGTCGACGCGGCCGGTCTTCAGGTTGATGAACTGCCAGCCGGTGGCGTCGCGCTCGAAGAACGGGTCGGCACGGTTCATCGGCACGGTGATCTTCGGCATGTGGCTTTCGGCCTGCGCGTAGGCTCTCGGGTAGGGCCACGGCCAGGCAGTGGCCATCACCGCGTTGAAGCTGATGTTGCCGATCTGGTTGTACTGGATCTGGTGGACGTGGCCGTAGACGACGGTGACGTCGTCGAACGGCTGCAGGAGGGCCTGCACCTCTTCGGCATCGTCGGTCCAGAAGTTCCAGCCCTTGTAGATCTTCTGGATCGGGGAGTGGGAGAAGACCACGACCGGGGTGTTCTTGGCGACGCCGGCGAGGTCGTTGGCGAGCCACTGCGCGCTGCTTCTCGCCGACCATGAAGGGCGAACCGTTGGGGTTGTCGAGACCGGCCATCTCGAGCATCCGCTGTTCGGGGGTCGGCCAGCGATCGAAGGTCCACTCGTCGAAGGTGAGGATGCTGTTGAGGACGACGAAGTGCACGCCCTTGTGGTCGAAGCTGTACCAGTGGGGCCCGAAGAGCTCCGACCAGTACTCGCCGAGGTCGAGGTAGTAGTCGTGCTCGCCCATCGACCATGTGGGTCTTGTAGTTCAGCTTGGCGAGCATTTCGGCGCCGTGGTCGAGTTCGGGCTTGGTGCCGAGTTGCGCGAGGTCGCCGCCGAACATCACGAAGTCGGGCTTGGGTTGCAGCAGATTGGTCTCGGCGACCGCGCGGATCAGACCGCGGTCCCAGTTGTTGACGAATTGGCTGCCCGTGATGTGCTGGATGTGGGCGTCGGAGATATAGGCAAAGGTGAAGTTCTTCGCCGGATCGGCAAAGGCGAGTTCCACCATGCTGACGGGCAGGGTGCTGGCCGCGGCGACCGCGCCGCGCCTTTGAGAAATCGCGACGGTTCAGGTTTGTCTTAGTCATGGTTGCCTCCTCTACTTCTCGCCCTCGGCCGCGTCGGCCGGTGTCTCGAATTCGGGGCTGGTCAGGGCCTCCATGAACGCCACCAGATCTTCGATCTGCTCCATCTCGATATCGAGCGGCCGGATGCCGCCCGACAGGAAGTCGTTGACCGGGTCGCCGGCTTCGGTGACGCCCCCGTTCATGTAGTGCACGATGACATCCTCGAGGGTCTCGATGCTGCCGTCGTGCATGTAGGGGGCGGTGACGGCGACGTTGCGCAGGGTCGGGGTCTTGAAGGATCCGAGGTCGTCGAAACCGTGGCTGATGGCGAAACGGCCGAGCTCCGAGGTCCTTGGGTCGGTCAGCACCTCGACATCGACCTCCGACGAGGTCCATGTCGGCCTCGAGGAACTCGCTGGCGAGCTCCGGAACGTCGTCCTGAATCGTGTTGATGCCGACCCCGATGTTGTGGAACCGATTGTCGGTGAAGAGCGCCTGGGTCTGTTCGATGACGTGGCAGGAGACGCAGCGGCCCTCGTTGACGAACAGATCGAGGCCGCGCTTCTGCTGCTCGGTCAGGGCGTCCTCTTCGCCGCCGAAGTAATAGCGGTCGAAGGGGGAGTCGCCGGAGATGATGGTTCGCTCGAAGGATGCGATCGCCAGGGTGACCTCGCTCATGGTGATTTCTTTGCCCGATTTCCCGAAGACCTCTTTGAACGCCTCGACGTACTCGGGGTCCTTGCGCACGATCTCGAGGATCGGTTCGTGGTCCTTGAGCCCGTGCTCCACCGGGTTGGTGAACGGGTGCAGCGCCTGGTCTTCGAGGTCGGGCGAGCGGCCGTCCCAGAACTGCGTCGTGAAGTAGGCGGAGTTGATCACGGTGGGTGAGTTGCGGGTGCCGGTGAGTTTGTCGATGCCTTCGGAGGTCTTGAGAGGGCTGTCGGTGAAGGCCTTTTCCGGGTCGTGGCAGGTGAAGCAGCCGACTTCGCCCGTGGTGCTGAATCGTGGTTTCGTTGTAGAGCTTTTCCCCGAGAGCGATCTTCTCGGGCGTCTGCGGATTGTCCTCCGGGATCGGCACCGGCGGCAGGCCGAGCGGTGTCGGATGGCTCCTGACCGGCGTCGCTGAGGACTCCCGCGGCGGCCAGCAGGCCGGCGCCCAGGAGCACGACGAATACTGTCTTCCTCATTTCGATTCCTCCTTCTTCTCACTGTTCTCGGCATGTTTGGCAGATTCCGCGCAGTTGTACGCGGTAGTCGTTGACCTCGAAACCGAAGGCCGAGGTGTCGGGGATCGTCAGCTCGTTCAGATCGTCATCTTCGAAATCGATGAACTCGTTGCAGTCGAGGCACACCAGGTGGTGGTGGATCTCGGTGCGGGGGTCGAATCGGGTGACCCGGCCCGGGTGGCAGGCTTTTGTGATGATGCCCATGCGGGCGAGATGTTCGAGCGTGCGGTAGACGGTGGTGCGGGCGATGCCGGGAAGGCGGGTCTCGACGGCGTCGCAGATCTGGTCTGCGGAAGGGTGGTTGTCGAGATCGAGGACCGTTTCGAGGATCACGATGCGCTGCACGGTGACGCGCTCACCGCGCTCGCGGCAGATCCGCTTGAATTCTCGAATCCTGGTTTCTTTGTCAGCGCGGGCTCCATGGCCGCCCTCGCGTTCCACCTTTGTTATCGATTATCCTAAACGCTAATATGTAGCATTAAAAAGTTTTTGTCAACAAATTGGTGTATTTTCGCAAGACATTCTAAAAAATGAGAATCAATATAGATGAGAATGAGAGGATTCCGGACGCGCTCAGCAGCACGCCGCTCGAGCCGTCACTCCATCTGACACCGGGAACACCGCACCTTGAAGGGAAGTCGCGTGATGAAGATTTTCTGACTGTCGCGTTCACCGCTCTCGGCGCCGGGACTTCTGGCCGCCGTGGTGGTGTTTTTCTCAGACGCACGGTCGATCGCGGGGGAAATCAAACTCAGCAAGTACATCGAGCCGAACCAGATTTCAAACCTGCTGACCCGGCACGTCCGCAAGGGGATCATCAAACGAATAGGGCTCAGCGATGCGCAGCTGCGCCTGATCAAAACAACGATCGATCCGCATCGCGAGGATCTGCTGGAGCGGATTACGGAGTTCAAGGATGCTCGGATCGAACTGGTGTCTGCGGTTGCCTCTCATCCATTTGACCCGGAATTCGTCGCACAGTCTCATGCGAAGTCGGCTTCAGCGGAACTCGCGCTTTCGTTTGCCCTGGGACGGGTAGTTCAAGAGACGCGGCCGATTCTGACGGAGGCGCAGCTCGAAGAGGTCGAGGAGATGATCGCCGAGGTCCGAGAGGCGAGCGAGGTCCGGTTCGCGGACTTTGCCGAACACTTCGCCGCAGGGGAACTCCTGGGTCTCGACTCCAAAAACTCGAAGAAGCGCCGCTGAAGGTATTGTGTATTGTCGATTCGATAGGAGATCGCATGTCAGACAACGAAATGATCAGCTCTGCGCTGCGCCGCTTCGTCAAGCTCGGCGGCTTGGCGGGGAAGGTTGGGGTGTCGGTCGTCGGGAACCAGGTGCTCGACGTGGCGCGTTCGGGGCCGACGAAGAAGATCGGAAGACCGAAAATCTGGTCCGCAACGCCGTCGCGCATCGTCGAGACCCTCGGCGAGATGAAGGGCGCCGCGATGAAGATCGGGCAGATGCTGAGCCTGCACGACGGAATGCTGCCGCCCGAAGTGGCCGAGGTCCTTCGAGGGCTGCAGAAGGAAGCGCCCCAGGTGCCCGCCGAGGTGATGGAGTTCGAGATCCGGGGCTCGCTGGAGGATTTCGACGAGCTCTTCGAGTCACTGGATTTCGAGGCCTTTGCGGCGGCCTCGATCGGACAGGTCCACCGAGGCAGACTTCGCGACGGCCGGGACGTGGCGGTCAAGATCCAGTACCCGCTGATCGACCAGATCGTCAAGGCCGACCTCAAAAACCTCAAGACGCTCGTTCGAACGCTGCTGTCGATGATTTCGGACATGGAGTTCGAGCCCATCTGGAGAGAGCTTCACGACCGTCTGGTGGAGGAGCTCGACTACAACCACGAAGCAGCGAACATCCGCCGCATGGCGGAGTTTCACCGGGACGTGCCCGAGATCGTGATTCCTGAAGTGGTGCACGAGGCGACGACGCGAAACGTTTTGACGATGGAGTATGTCGGCGGAATGTCTCCATCCGAGGCGTGCTCAGAGAGATTCGAGCAGAAGCTGCGGGACCGGTGGGGCGTGGTGTTGGCGGAATTTCTGCTTCGCGGGCTCCTCGAACACCGCTTTCTCCACGCCGATCCCAACCTCGCCAACTTTGCCTTCTTGAGGACGGAAGGGTCATGGTCTACGATTTCGGCAGCGTCAAGCGGGTGCCGGAGGAGATGGCTGACGACCTACGCAGGTCTGCTGGCGGCGACTGCTCACGGCCGGGGTGATGAGATCCCGGGACTCCTCAAGCAGATGGGCATCCACATGATCGACGGTTCGTTCATCCCGGCTTCCGGCATCGATCCATATCTGGAGATGTTCAGTGAGGTTCTGAGGAGCGAGCCACCGTACACATTCGGAGAAGACGAGGGTCTCTACAACCGCGTCTTTGAAGTCGGTCTGGACAACTGGCAGCAGTCGATGGACATGCAGTTCCCGGAGGACGCCATCTTCATCAATCGTGCCCTTGGCGGCCATTTCGGGAATCTGTCGAGGCTCGGCGCGACGGGTCCGTGGCGGGAGCTGGTGTTGAGTTATGCGGAAAGCGTAAGACGACGTGTTAAAAGGTCGAAGTAGAATTCCCACCTAAGCCACCCTTACAGCTCTGAGTTCCAAATTCGAGTCTTGACTTCCCACCACCCGGGAGGAACCGCGTCAAGGGATGAAAGAGATTGTCGGCAGAGACTTGAGATCATGCAGTCGTAAACCTTTAACCGCTTTCCACGAAGACTGGAAGAGCGCAAAGAACGCCTCGACTCAGGTCAGAACCAGACCACCGAATATCCGGGACCAAATCTGGGTTCACCTGCGGTTTTGTGCTTGGGGTAGACGGTGGAACTTCGCCTTGTACGGGGAGACGGGCACGGGGGAGGGCGAGATCAAGAGGCCGGTCTCCGCGACAATTGGTGGTATGTGCGCGAGATCCTAATGCGGGGCTTTTAACCCAAGGAGAGAGAGACCGGCCTCCTCATCTCGCCCTGGCCGACATTCTAGTACGGAGACCATTCGGTCGCAATACTGCGGTCGCAACTCTGTCGTCTACTCGGACGATTCGTCCACAGCGCGCTCCACCAGAAGCCGGTCGAGCTTTTGTTCCAACCGCGCGTTGATCTGCTGCTGCTCCTTGAGGGCCTCCCGCGTGATTGCAAGCTGTCGCCGGGCCTCGATGCGGAATGAGGTCGATTCGTGATCGACCCTGGTGGCCCGCACGGTATTGAACAGCGTGGTCGCGAGCAGGAAGAGGATAACGATCGGAAGAAGTCTGTTGATTCTGGACTGGTCCACAAATGCCTCCTTCTTGGTGGGCGGGTCGGGTTGGGGTCCTGAGAGCCGACCAGCCGATGGCGCCATCTACCATGATACATGGAGGCTTTTTAGGAGTTGGCGGATCTGACCTCGTATTCGTGAATTCGGGTGCCGGCTCTGCCGCTCAGGTTCTCACCAGGCTGGACCGCACTGTGCCTGGGCGCGGATCAATTCGAGGTACTGCTCCTCCAGTATGCGAAGCTCATCCGCTCGGAACTCATCAGAGTAGCGTCCGAGGACGCGCAACCGGTCAGGGTTCCGAAAACAGCGAGTAAGACGACCAGGCGCATTGTCTTTCCCCCATTTCGGTTCTTGGAGACAGCGTACACTGTCGAGAAGGAGGCGGAATGATCGAAATACAGACTCTCGACCTCGAGTTTCACGGAACTGCGGAGCTGATATCGTCCTTTCTCGTGCCGGCCGACGGCGGTTTCGTGCTCTTCGAATCCGGACCGGCAAGTGGAGCCGATGCTCTCGAACGACAGGTCGAAGACGCGGGATTCACGATGGATGACTTGCGGGCCGTATTCGTCACCCACGTGCACCTCGATCACTCGGGAGGCGCCGGAGTCCTCGCGCGACGGAGCGGTTGCGCAGTCCATTGCCATCCGGCAGGGCAGGAACACCTGGCGGATCCCGCCAAGAAGCTTTTGCCGTCGGCGGAGCGTCTGTATGGAGACATGATGGAGCCGTTGTGGGGCACCACCGTCGGTGTGCCGGAAGATCATCTCAATGCCGTCGGCCATAGCGAGACGGTCACCGTCGGTGATCTCGAGGTGAGCGCCTGGCATACGCCGGGGCACGCTATTCACCACGTGGCGTGGCAGGTGGAGGATGCGATCTTCACCGGGGATGTCGGCGGCGTGAGGTTTCCCGGCGCGACCCACGTGCTGCCACCCATGCCGCCGCCGGATATCGATGTCGACGAGTGGAAGCGAAGCCTCGACATTCTTCGCGGGCTCGAGCCTCGCCGGTTGTTGCTAACCCATTTTGGCGCCTTCGACGATCCGGCGCGACACCTGGACGAGCTTGAGGGGCGTCTCGATCGCTGGACCGGATTGGCTCGTGACACTGTTGACGCCGGCGGAGACAGGGCGGCTCTCGCGGAATACCTCGTGAGTCTGGACGACCGGGAGATGGATACGACCGGGATGCCCGCTGATGCGAGGGAGCGCTATCGGCGGCTGTGCCCGATGGAAGGAAATTCGGCGGGGCTGTATCGGTATTGCGTCCAGAGGAGATAACCCGACCGCCACCCCCACCCCGATGCTAGATCCCGGATACGAGATCCGCCCACCCGGCCACCCGTCCGATACTAGATGCTGGATCCACCCACCGGCCACTCAAATCTGCGCACCTCTGAAAATACGGGTGCTGAGAGTATGAAAACCCGACGTTGGCGGGCACTGAAGTACCCGCCTACAGAAGGGGCGCGCTCGATTGACGTGTAGGCGCGTACTTCAGTGCGCGCCACGAGCGCATTATTGACGAGTTTTCCGTTTGGTAAGGAAACCTGCCGATCGAAGTTTTCCCCATCACGACCCCATCGGTTCCGTTGAATCCCGAAGCCGCTGGGGTGGTCGGGCGGATCCAGCATCCAGTATCCAGCATCTGGGTGGGCTGGGTGGTACGATATGTCGATCCGGAGGTGCATGATGGCCAAGGCTCGGAACATTTTTCTCGGTGCCGGTTGTTTGTTGGTGATTTTCGGCGTCGTGATATTCGCGATTCTCGTGCGCGGCCTGTCTGCGCCGTCGTTGCCGAAGCAGATGGCGCTTTCTTTGCGCCTGGCCGGGCCGCTTGCCGAGGTCACGGCAGACGATCCGTTGGCCGAGCTGATGGGTGAGGAGGCGACGAGTCTTCGAAATTTGAGGAGGGCGCTGGTTTTAGCTGCCGAGGATGATCGAATCGTCGGTCTGAGGGTCCGGGTCGATAGCTTTGGCGGTGGCTTTGCCGACGCTCAGGAAATCCGGTCGTTGATTTCGAGGGTCGGTGCCGCAGGGAAATGGACTGCGGCATACATGGACACGGCGGGCGAGTTTTCTTCGGGCAACCTGGTCTACTACGTCGCGTCGGCGTGTGACGAGGTCGTGATGAACCCCCAGGGTGACCTCAACTTCATCGGATTGTCAGCGGCTTCACCCTTCGTTCGCGGCACCCTCGATAAGCTCGATATCCGCGCCGAGATCCCGGGGCGTGGCGACTACAAGACCGCGCGATTCATGTACACCCAGACCGATTTCACTCCCGCTCATCGGGAGATGACGGGCTGGCTCCTGGACTCGATCATGGACCAGATGGTGGGGGACATCGCCGCCGGCCGCGGTTTGCAGACCGAGGAAGTGCGCAACCTGGTGGACCAGGCGCCCTTCATCGGCGACAGATCGGTTGAAGTCGGCTTCGTCGACCGGATGGAGGATTGGACATCGTTTGTCGACGGTCTCGAGGAAAAGCACACCAAGGCCAAGGCTGTGTCGATCCGGTCATACCTCAAACAGGCCGGCACGGCAAAGCGCGGTCCGAAGATCGCGGTCGTCACGGCCGTCGGAACGATCCTGCGCGGATCCAGCGGCGAGAGCTTCAATCCGCTGTTCGGTGGCCCGGTGATGGGTTCCGACACGATCTCGCGCGCCTTCCGGAGGGTGCGCGCGACCAACGGGATCAAGGCCGTTGTTTTTCGGGTTGATTCTCCAGGGGGGAGTGCCGTCGCGTCGGAGATCATCCGCCAGGAAATGGTCCGGACCGCCGAAGAGATCCCGGTCGTCGTGTCGATGTCGAATGTCGCGGGATCGGGTGGCTATTGGATCAGTTGCGGCGCCCAGCGAGTAGTTGCCGACCCGGGTACGATCACCGGGTCGATCGGCGTGTACGGAGGCCATTTCAATGCCTCCGGTTTTTACAACAACAAGCTCGGTGTGACCTTCGGCCGTATGGACCGGGGCGTCAACGCCAATATCTACGGAGAGCTTGAAGATTGGACCGACGAGCAGCGGGCGGTTGTCGATCGCATGCTCGACCGCATCTACGACGATTTTGTCGAGCGCGTCTCGGCGTCTCGGGACATGACTCCGGAGGCGGTGGATGCGATTGGCCGCGGACGGGTCTTCACGGGAGTGCAGGGGCTGGAGAATGGGCTTGTAGATATTCTCGGTGGGTTTGACGAGGCGTTGTTGGAGGCGAAGAAGCTCGCCGGGATCGACGTCGACACCGAGGTTCAGCTGGTCGAATTTCCGCGGATCCTGCCGTGGTGGAAGCAACTCGCGAAGAACCGTTCGGGTGACGAGGCTGCCATCGGCAAACGCCTCGAAGTTCTCGAACAATTCCTCGCGACGGGGTCATTCTCCACCCCGGGCGTCGTCTGGATGCCGCCGATTACGATTCAATAATTCTCAATTCTTAATTATGAATTTTTAATTCCCACCCATCCTCCCCGGTTCTCAGGGAGGGAGGGTGGCATTCAAAATTGAGAATTCAAAATTGAGAATTCAGCTGTGTCGAGTTGCGGTCGCGACAAACCGGTCAATTATCGCCTTCACCGGCTCCACCTCGGTGACGCCCTCGACGCTTTTTCCGGCGAGGTAGTAGTCGCGGTGGGACATGCCGTTGTGCATGTTGTCCCTGAGTCGCTTCCCGAATCGAAACATGTAGATTCCCCGCATCCAGTGTTTTGTTCGCGGGTGAGCGAGCAGTCTGCGTGCGATGGGACCTGCGCTGGTGCCCATTTTCTCGACATACGGTGTCCGAATCACCGAGACCGGCACGCCGGTGATGCGGTTGGTGAGCACGATGTCGGACTCACCTGCAGCGACGATTGCGTCTTTGTACTCTGCGGGCGATGTGCATTCGCTCGTCGCGATCAGGCGGGTGCCGATCTGCACAGCCACGTAGCCGAGGTCGAGAGCGTGACGAAAGCCTGTTGCATCTCCGACTCCGCCTGCGCATACGACAGGGAGTCCGATGTCCGCGATCTCTGCGAGCAGCTCTTCGGGCGATCTCGAGCCGGTGTGACCACCGGCACGGCCGTTGACTGCGATCAAACCGTGAACACCGGCATCTGCCGCCTTTTCGGCCCATTTGCGCTCGGTCACGTCGTGGTAGACGAGCCCCCCGGCGGGTTCGACCTGGTCGACGATCCACCGCGGATTGCCGAGGGACGAAACAAAGAACCGGATGCCCTCGTCGAGGGCGATGTCGAGCCACTCGCGCATGCGTTCGAGGTACCTCGCGGCGCTCTTCTCGGTGATGACGTTCATGCCGATCGGTTTGGCGGTGAGGCTTTTGATGCGCCGGACGCCGTCGCGGAAGTCCAGCCCGTGAACGTGAACCAGGGTCAAGGGCTGCAGAATCCCGATGCCTCCTGCTTCAGAAACCGCGGCCACAAGCTCTGGATTCGAGCACGGGTACATGGCTCCGCCGATGATCGGGTAGTCGATTCCGAGCGCCTTCGTAAGGGTGGTGTCGAGGATGCTCACTCCGTGGGTCCGATGACGACGGTCACACGGCCGCGCGCCACCTCGTCGCCCTCGCCGTCGCGGACGACAACCGTTGCCGGAAGCTCCGCTTTCTCGTTGGATGCGGGTATCAGACAACTCGCTTCTGCGGTCATCAGCCCCCGGCCCTTTTTGATGAAGTCGGTTTCCAGGCGGACCGGGATCATCCGCGTATCGGGCGGCAGCGAGGCGATGATCGAAAGGCTTCCGCAGAGCTCGATCAGGTTGGTCAGCGCCACGGCGTGGACCGAGTTGAGGTGGTTGCGAACGGCCTTGCGGTCGCGCATCGTGACCACCGAACGGCCCGGCTCGAGTTCTTGAACCCGAGCGCCGATGGTTCCCGTGTACGGAGCGAAACGTCCGACGCCCCGGCTGAAGAGCCAGCGTCCAAGGGCGGAGCCCCTGGCTCGGTCCCATTTCCTCATCACCATGCTTTCGGCTCCAGCCATTCCGCCTCCCTATATGACCGATCACAGCCTACGCCAGCCTGCTGATGCCGACAACAGACGGATCGTTGACAGTGACGTTTGCCCGTGGTCCCATGGCTGGAAGCGATGAATCGAGATTCTTCCCCATTCTCCCGGGTGATTTCCTGCTCCGGCGCTCTCGCAACCGAGAGGCGTTTGTTCGAGGAAATCGATGCGGCACTCGACGGACTGACGGATTTCGCTCGTCCTCTGAGAATCATTGTTCCATCGAAAAGCCTGCGCCAGCACGTGCTCTGTCAATTCTCGAAGCGACGGGGTGCGGCCGCCGGCGTCGTGGTGCAGACGGCATTTAGCGCCGCCAGGGAAGTCGTTGCAAGGGCGGGGGCACTGCCTCCGGTTGGGGATGGGTTTTTCGAATTGGTTGTGCGCCGTCTGGCGGGTGATGAATCCGCCCTGGCGTCCAGCCTGGAGAATCTGGACGACGGCTACGGGACCGTGGTCGGTGTGGTTCGCGATCTTCTCGATGCGGGCTTCCAACCGGGGCACGAAGATGCGGCTCTCGATCGGCTGGAAGAGCTCGAGAGGCCGGTTGCCGCTCAGCGCCTCGAGCGTGCACGAGCCATCGTCCGGATCGCCGCGAGAAGCTATGAGGCCATGTCTGCGACCGGCAGCTGGCGATCCGCCCACACATTCGAGTCGGCGGAGTCGCTGGTGCTGGTCGAGGGGGAACAGCTGTTGCCCTCGTCGGCGGTTCTCGTTCACGGGTTCGCGGACGTTACCGGGCTGGTCGCTGATTTTCTCGAATCGGTGGTGCGGACCTTCCCGACATCGATCGTGATCGATCGGCCCGACCGACCGGGAACGACCGGGCGGGTGGAGCCGGGTCTCAAATTCCTCGAAAGACTCGAGGCGCGGTTCGGCGATCTCGACCTCATCGAGGACCGGGGACCCGCAATCGCGGGCCAGGTGGTGCTCACCGAATGCGGCGATGTGGAAAGCGAAGCGCGATGGGTTGCCGAGCGGGCCGGCGCGCTCATTGGCGATGGAGTTGCCGCTGAGGACATCGGTATCGTGGCCCGTCTTTTCGACGGCCTGGCCTTACCGTTGCGCCGCCACCTCGGCCGTCTCGGTGTCCCGTTCTCTGGAGTTGGAGAAATGGTCGCCGGAGGAGGCATCCGCAGAGATGTGCTCCGCTTGATCGAGATTCTGCGGGCCGGGCCGGCGACCCCGGTTGACCTGTGGAATGAGGGCCGGAGGTCGGCGGATGGCGGCGCAGAACTTCTTCTCGCCCTCCAGCAGATCGGCGCCGTGCGGGTCGAAGACGTGGCCGGCCTTCGCGTCGAAGGCATGGGTTCGAGAGGCATCAGAATTCATCTCGCGCTTCGATCCACCGACGGAACCACCGGGCCCTCCGGACGGTGGGTTCCCCTGGACGTCGTCCGCGACGCCCGGCGCGAAGCCGCTTCGCTTTCAGGGATTTTTTCGGAGTGGCCGGATATTGCGGCAGCTCAGATCCACGCCGAACGAACGGTGTCGATTCTCGAGGCACTTGCCTGGACATCTGACAGCGAAGCGTGGAGGGTGGTCGCATCCCGATCCAGCGCTCTCGTGAAAGAGCTCTCGGCTTTACACGCCCTCGAACGACACGAGTGGCAGCGTCTGTTGGCCGACCGGCTTGCAGGTGTCGGCGACGAATCCATCGGCGGGGCCGGGGGGGGAGTCCAAATCCTCAACGTGACCGAAGCGCGTGCTCGGACTTTTGAATACCTGTTTCTGGTGGGCTTCAATCGCGGAGTGTTCCCGCGTTCGTCCGGCGACGACAGCCTGCTGCCGGATGTGATTCGGGTGCGACTGGCCCTCGATATCCTGCCGGAAATGCCGGTGCGCGCTCGAAGCGCCGATGAGGAGCGGTATCTCTTCGCGCAGCTCCTGAGCTCAGCGCCCGACACCGAAATTTCGTGGCACCTCGCCGCGCAGGGATCGGTGATGAGTCGTTCGCCCTTCGTCGCCGATTTCCTGGCCGGGGATGCGCCGGATCCGGTCGCGCCGCCCGTGTGGTCGACCGCACGCGCGGACCTCGGTCTCCGCCCGCCGTGGGAGCACGCCATTCTGACGGCGGTAAGCGGCCAGCGTCAGGAACTTCTAGGGGCACTTGAGCTGGCCCTAAGCGAATATTCGGAATCGACCGCGGCTGCAGCCGATCTGGCCCGATCGAGAGAGGAGATCCTCGAGCAGGCCGATCCGGTGGAGTCCGAATCCGGCGTCAACCCGTGGTTCGGCTTCGTGGGTGCCACCCTTCCGGTTGAAGAAGGCGGCCCGCCGGTGACGACAATCGAGAGCGTGGCCGAATGTCCTTGGGCGAATTTTGTCACCCGGCGTCTCGGAGTTTCACCGATGCCCGATCCTCAGTTAGGCCTCCCCGACCCCAAAGGGCGCCTGGTGGGCGAGGTTGTCCACCGGGTTCTCGAACAGATCGTCCGGGGGGGGCTTGGCGACGCTTCGGCCGGGACCCTCGACGAACTCGAGACGAAGTCTGGGACGGCGGTCCCGTGGCCCACCACAAAAGAATTCGAGACGATGCTGGAGCGTGCTTCCCATGAGGTCGCGGTCGAGGCCGGTTTGGGACCTCGCGGAATGACGACTCTCCTGGCGGCGCGAGCACGGCCCTACCTGGATGTCGCCCGCAGTATCGACTGGAGAGGCGATGGGCGTCTGACCTCGGTTCTCGCCGCCGAGGTCAAGGGAGAGGTGCAGCTCGCCGAGACCGGTCGACCACTTCGCTTTCGGGCCGACCGCGTGGACAGGGGCGAGGGCGGTCTGTGTTTGACCGACTACAAGACCGCGAGGCCCGCTTCACTGGCGAAAGGGGATGGTACCCGTCGCAAGCACCTGCTCAAGGATGTCGCCAAGGGGAGAAAGCTGCAGGCCGCCGCCTATGCGGCCGCTTCAGAAGACGGGAGCGCCGAGGGTCGCTATCTGTGGCTCCGGCCCGACATTGGAGAGGCTTCGGAGGATGTGAGATCCGGCGTCATCCGGGGCGATGACGCAGAATTTTCAGCCGCCCTCGCCGAGGCCGTCGATGTTGTCGGTTCTGTTCGCGATGCAGGTGCCATGTTCCCGAGGGTGGAAGAGGCCGGGTCCGACAAGCTCCCGGATCACTGCAAGTACTGCCCGGTTGCCGAAGTGTGCCGGCGGGACGATTCCGCTTTCCGGCGCCGTCTCGTGGCCTGGATGGAGAACGCCGATTCGAGTGAAGGAATTGCCGAGACAGCGGCGCGACGGCTGTGGCACCTGGGCACCGAAGCGAAGGAACCGTCGTGACCGCGGCTACGACTCCAACCGTTCACGAAGACAAGGCGACCCGCCGTCTCGCCCAGCGTGAGTTCTCGGCCCCGATGGTTGTCGAGGCCGGCGCCGGCACCGGAAAGACAGCGCTCCTGGTGGCGCGGGTGGTGGCCTGGTGCATGGGCAACGGGTGGTCTCAGCACTTGGACGAGGATCGGACGCCGGAGGAAATCGCGCGCAGGGTCATCGAAGGGGTCGTGGCCATTACCTTCACCGAAGCTGCGGCCGCCGAGATGGCCCGCAAGATCGGTGAGGCATTTGCCGCGCTGGCGCGGGGAACGACCCCGGTCGGGTGGGAACCCGACGAGGCTGCGATGCCGGCGACCGTCGAAGAGTGCGCGCAACGGGCCGGTTTTCTCTCCGACGAGGTCCACCGGCTGGCGGTCAGCACCATTCACTCCTTCTGCCAACGCCTGTTGAGCACCTATCCGCTCGAAGCGGGCCTCCACCCCCGCTTTGTGGTCGACGCGGAAGAGGACGCCATCGCTGCGCTCGTGGTCGAGGTGGTGGAAGAGACGCTCCGCAACCTCGAAAGAGACCCGCTGCGGCGGGACTGGGAAGCCCTTGCGGGCGCTGGGATCGATCCCCCACAGATTGCGGAGACACTTCAATACCTCGTCACCAACGGGATGGTGGCCTTCGACCTCGAACACGATCCATTTCCCGACGACCTCGCGCGTCACGAAGCCGAGGAGCTCGGTCGGGCCGTCCGCGCATTCGTCGCGGTCGAGGCCGGTCGCCTCGAGAAGCTCTCCGGTGGCGCGTCGAAGAGCATCCTGGCTCGAGATTCCGTGCGAGATCTCGAGGCGCGCATCGAAGAACTGGGGCCGTCGCCGAACTTCATCCAGGTGGCCGCGCTTGCGAATCAACAAAGTCCCAACGCGCTTGAACGGATCACCGATTGGGGGCGGGGAGACTTCAACGGCACCGAGACCAAGTGCCTCGGCGACGCGGTTGAGCGCGCCGGGGCTGCAGCTGCTGAGCTTTCCCGAATGCTCAACAGGCTGGCGGCGCTTCGGCCCGAGGAGTTCACGGCGGCGCGCAGGGTGCTGGGGCCCTTGCTTCAGGAGATCGAGAAGCGAAGGACGGCACACGGCATCGTATCCTTCAGCGACCTCCTCTATCGGGCCACTGCGCTCGTCGAAGACTCGCCTGGCATCGTGCGCGAGCTGTGTTCGCAGATCGATCAACTTCTCGTAGACGAGTTTCAAGACACCGATGCCGTTCAGTGCCGGCTCGTCGAGACACTCGCCTTCGGACCCGAGAACAGTCCGGGCCTGTTTGTGGTCGGCGACCCCAAACAATCCATCTACGCCTGGAGAAATGCCGACCTGGCCGCGTATGGTCGCTTCGTGGCAACTGTCGAGGAACATGGGGGCGGGAGGTATCCCCTCGTTCAGAACTTCCGTTCGGTCGAACCGATTCTCAACGAAGTCGGGACCGTGATCGAGAAGGTCATGATCGAAGAGGATGACGTCCAACCGCCGTTCGTGCCTCTGGTGCCGACCGGTGATCGAGTCGGTGCGACAGGGTTTTGTTCCGGTGGCCGCAAGGCGGTGGAACACTGGGTTACGTGGCCGCCGAACGCTGACGACGAGTTGCTATCGCCATCGAAAAGTGGTGTGACGACGGCCTTCGAGTCGCGAGGCCATCGCGAGAGATATCCGTCAATTGGTGGTCCGCGACGGTGCCCGTTGGGGAGATATCGCGATCCTGCTTCGTGCGACCACCGCGCAGGAAGAGCTGCTCGAGGCCTTTAGAAAACAGGGCATCCCCTATGAGGTCGCACGCGAGAAGGAATTCTACAAACAGCGTGAAGTGGTCGAAACCGCAGCACTGGTGCGCACTGTGGTCGATCCGACGGATACGCTGGCACTCCTGACGGTTCTTCGCTCCGACGTTGTCGGCGTACCGGATGCCGCTCTCGCTCCGCTGTGGGATGCGGGCTTCCCGAATCTGATGGCGCAGCTTCACGGTTCGGGTGGGGGAGGACTGAAGCCGGTCCTCGAGTGTGTCAGGAGTGCCGCCGCTGAGACGCCAACGGATGTCCCGGCGGGCCATGCGCTAGGTCGCTGGCGGGTGTCGCTCGAAGGAGCTGTGCACGTGATCGCAGACCTTCGCGAGGCCTTTGAAGAGGACCCGCCCGATCGTTTTGTCGAACGCATCAGGACCGAGTGGCTGGCCGAGGTGTCCGCGGCCGCTCGTTTTCTCGGCCGTTTCCGGCGTGCCCGCCTCGAGCGGTTTTTCACCGACCTCGAGAAACGTCTCGCCGGAGGAGAAGGTGGTATCGCCGGCTTGGCGCGCTTTCTGCGCCAGGCGGTCTCGGATGGCCAGAAAGGGGCCGTGGGCGGTGAGCCCGATTTGCAGGCGGATGCGGTCCACGTGATGACGATCCATGGCGCCAAGGGCCTCGATTTCAAACACGTTTATCTCGTTCAGGTGCACCGGCAGACCGGGGAGGAGAGAGCAAGACGGACCCCAAGGTGTTGCCCCTGGCCGGCCGTCGCGAGTACCGGATCTTCGGTTGGCCGACTCTCGAATTCAAAGAAGCGTCGGATCTCAAGGCCCGTCAGTCGAGCGCGGAAATGATCCGATTGCTCTATGTGGCCATGACCCGCGCCAAGGACCGGCTCGTGATCTCGGGCGGGTGGAACGCCGCCGCAAACGATAAAGACCCCCTTCAGGCGCGGAGCTTCGCCGATCTACTCGACCACCGGCTCGACCGCGAGACCTTTGAAACGCAGCTGCAATCCGAGCAGGCGCGACGGGTCGAAGAGAGTGGCGATGGCTTGTGGTACGTGCCCGCCCTGGATAGAGAAAAACAGACCGAAGACTCGGAACCTGAGATCCGGGATTTCGGTCTTGCGGACCTGGCCGAAGTGCGTCGGCAGGCGGAAGTTCTGACCGTCGCTCGGACTGAGGCGCGACAGAGGATGGCGAGGCCGTTGACCGGTGGCGCGTCCACTTTGGAAAGGACGGTCGTCACCCGGCACGATGATGAGGAAGATTCTCGGAAGTCCTCCTTCGAAGACGAGCGCGGCGTTGCGACCGCGGTCGGCAGTGTTGTCCACAGGATGATGGAGAACCTGGACTTCGACGAGGATCTCGCGGCACAGCTGGGAGAAGGGCTCGATCGGGAATCAGCCGATCTCGAGCTCGACTTCGACGGAAAAACCCTGGCCGTCGCTCGTGAGCGGTTGAGCGCCCTGGTCGATCTCATGGCGTCGGGCGTATGTCTGGAGTTTCTCGCCTCTGTTGCCCCGGGCGTGATGGGGCGCGAGATCGCGATCGTTGCACCTCCGCACGAAGACGGGGGACCGATTGGCGCGGTGACCGGATTTGTCGACCTCGTCTATCGCGACCCCGAGGACGGCCGCGTCGTCGTCGCCGATTACAAGACCGATTCGGTCGAGGACGATGCGGCTCTCGAAGAGAGAGCCTGCATCTACGAGCCTCAAGTGAGGACCTATGCGCGGGCACTCCGCGAGGCGCTCGCACTCGATTACGAGCCGCACGTGGAGTTGTGGTTCCTGGCCGCTGATCGGATCGTGCGGCTTCAATCGGACGAGGGTCAGTGGATCAAGAGTAAAGAGATAGGAAAGAGTTAAGAGTAAAGAGTTAAGGGTCAAGGACTCAGGGTCGGGTTGGTGGGCTTAACTCTTCACCTTCACCTACCCTTCACCCTTCACAACAAAAAACCCGGCGAAACCGCCGGGTCACCGCAGAGAAGAACTCCTCCTCCCTCACTGCGAAGGCAGGATTATACCGGAAATTTTGAAATCTCCTTCCATCCGTTGGAAATTCAATTTCGGATTTCGGATTTCGGATTTCCACCCACCCGCCGGCGACGGTGCTTCACGGCGGCCGATGGCCGCCAGTAACCACGCGGTACACCGCCCATAGAAAAGCGCGTTGATCGGACGTGCCACTTTTAACAATGTCGGGACTCTCTGAGCTGAAATCGGTTCGCCCCGGGGTCCGATCATTGTTAAGGGTGGCAATCACGCGGTACAGCGTCCGCAGAAGAGCACTTTGACGACTGGAGCGCAGTGCGATTTTGCGGGCATCAAAAAAACGCCCCTGGTTTCCCAGGGGCGTCTAAAGTCAGAAGCTCGAGCTCTTAGCTCATAGCCATCTACACCATTGATTCCGATTCCATCGCCCGCTTCATCGTCGTGCCGATTTCGGCCGGGGTCGCGGCGACGGCGATTCCAGCCGCCTGGAGGGCAGCAATCTTGTCCGCCGCGGTGCCCTTGCCGCCGGAGATGATGGCTCCTGCGTGGCCCATGCGGCGTCCCGGAGGGGCTGTCTGGCCGGCGATGAATGCCGCCACGGGTTTGGATACGAACTGCTCGATGAATTCGGCGGCGTCCTCTTCCGCCGACCCGCCGATTTCGCCGATCATGACAATGGCCTCGGTCTGCGAATCCTCCTCGAAGGCTTCGAGACAGTCGATGAAGTTGGTGCCCGGCAGCGCGTCGCCACCGATGCCGACACAGGTCGACTGGCCGAGTTCGAGCGCCGTGAGTTGGCCGACGGCCTCGTAGGTCAGGGTGCCGGAGCGCGAAACGACGCCGACAGGACCCGGGATCGAGATGTGGCCGGGCATGATTCCGAGCTTGCACTCGCCCGGCGTGATGATGCCGGGGCAGTTGCCGCCGATGAGACGGGTGGGTAGCCCCTGGAGTATGCGCTGCACGCGGATCATGTCGCGCGCAGGGATGCCTTCACTGATGCACACCACAACCTCGATGCCGGCATCGGCCGCTTCAAGGATGGCGTCGGCCGCAAATGGCGGCGGCACGAAGATCAGTGACGCATTGGCGTTGGTTTCTCTGACGGCGTCGTCAACCGTGTTGAAGACGGGCACGCCGTCGACGTCCTGGCCGCCCTTGCCCGGGGTCACGCCGGCGACGATCTGGGTTCCGTACTCGCGGCACTTCTCGGCGTGGAAACGTCCTTCTTTGCCGGTGAGGCCCTGAACGACGACCTTGGTTTCGGAATTCACCCAGATGCTCATGATGCACCTCCAACCGCCGCCACGACTTTCTCGGCAGCGTCCGCCATTCCTTCACCGACGATCAGATCGAGGCCCGACTCGGCGAGAACCCGCCGGCCCTCCTCGACGTTGGTGCCTTCGAGACGCACGACCAGCGGAATGCTGAGCTGGACCTCTTTGGCCGCCGCAACGACGCCGCGGGCCACCATGTCGCAGCGCACGATGCCGCCGAAGATGTTGACCAACACGCCCTGAACCGACGGGTCGGAGAGGAGGATGCGGAAGGCCGCTGCCACACGCTCCTGGGAGGCGTCGCCGCCCACGTCCAGGAAGTTCGCCGGCTCGCCGCCGTAGTGTTTGATGATGTCCATCGTCGCCATCGCGAGACCGGCGCCGTTCACCATGCACCCGATGTTGCCGTCGAGCTTGATGTAGTTGAGGTCGAACTCGGAGGCCTCGACCTCGAGCGGCTCTTCCTCGTGGACATCGCGCATTTCGGCGATGTCTTTGTGGCGATACAACGCGCTGTCATCCACGTTCATCTTGGCGTCGAGAGCAACGACACGACCGTCGGTGGTGGTGACCAGCGGGTTGATCTCGAGCAGCGAGGCATCCGTTTCACCGTAGGCCTTTGCGAGGGCGTGCATGAACTTGGTGCCCGCTTTGAAGGCGTCGCCTTCGAGCCCGAGCCCGAAAGCCAGCTTGCGGCTGAGATAGGGGTGGAGCCCAACATCGGGGTCGAAGTGGGCCTTGAGGATGGCGTCGGGATTCTCGGCCGCCACCTCCTCGATCTCCATGCCGCCGAACTTGGAGGCCATCATCACCGGGAAGCCCTCGGTGCGGTCGAGGACCACGCCCAGGTAGAGCTCGCGGTCGATCGGCAGAGCCTCTTCGATCAGGACCGTTCGGACCAGCTTGCCCTCGGGACCGGTCTGTTTGGTGACCAGGGTCATTCCGAGGATCTCTCCTGCCAGCTTCACGGCCTCGTCGGGATTGTCGGCGAGCTTGACGCCGCCGCCCTTGCCGCGGCCACCGGCGTGAATCTGCGCCTTGACCACCACGCGACCACCGAGCTCCTCAGCGGCCGCACGCGCGGCCTCCGCTTCGGTGATGACGATGCCTCGCGGCACCGTGACGCCGTGACGAGCCAGGACTTCCTTGCCTTGATACTCGTGGATCTTCATCATTCCTCCTTCGGGATTCGCCCGCATATGGGCCGGGCTATTGTGCACCTGATTTCACAAGCTCGCAAGGGGGCGGCGGCTGGAGAGAGTGAAAGAGGGCTAGAATGAGATAGAGGCTCAATTGGGTCGGGGAGTGACCATGGCCGAACCGCGGGAAATGTTGGGTTTGTTGCCGCACGGGCTGTACCTGATCGGCGTGCAGGGAGAGACCGCCGGGTTCATCTATACCGCATCCTGGTTGACGCAGGTGTCATTCGAGCCGTGTTTGATTGCGACCGCTGTCCGCAAGACCCACGACGGCCACGCGTTGATCAGGGAATCTGGCGCTTTCACGGTCAACCTCATTCCGGCTGGAGATCTCGATCTCGCGAGGGTGGGTTTCGGTGATCCTGAAGACCGGTTGGCCAAGGTGAAGTGGAGGCCGTGTTCCGAGACGGGTGCTCCCGTCGTGCTCCAGACACTTGGCTACATCGGCTGCCGGGTGGTGCAGTGGGTCGAGGGCGGCGACCACGACGTCGTGATCGCCGAAGCTGTGATCGCCGAGAATTTCCGCGAAGGCGAGCTGCTGAACATCCACGATACGCCGTGGAGCTATTCGTAGAATTCGGAGTTCGGAATTTCCGCCAACCCGGCTACCCGGATGCCGGATTCCAGATATCAGATTCGCCCGCCCGCCGATTCATCCGGATACCGGATTTCCACCTTTCCGCCCATTTCGGATTTCGGAGTATCAGGAGCCACCTTTAGCATTGTCTGCCTCGGTGGCTCAATCGCTCGGCAACCAAACCCAGACAATGCAAAAAGTGGCACCTGGTGGTGCTCGCTGGTACGCGCTGTTCTTTGAACGAACCGGTCCACCCTGCGGCACGCTCGCAGCAGAGAGAAGAACGCATAACCTTCGCAATGACTCTTTGAATGTTGGGTAAGGCCGATCAGAGGAAGCTTGACCTGAAGGGTGCTGGGAGAAGAGCGCGTCGATCGGACGTGCCATCCTTGACGGTTCTGGGAGTCAACGCAATCACGTCGGCTCCGCGTCAGGTCCATGAGATCGTCAAGGGTGGCAATCATGCGGAATCAGGAATGCGTCGAATATCCGCAGCTCAGAGTGGCAGGGTGGACCCTGCAGTACCATGGTACGAGATGGAAGGGGGCTCCTCGGTGAAAACACGCCCGGGTATATTTCTGTCACTCGTACTGGTCTCCGGGGCGGCCGGGCTGATCTACCAGATGGCCTGGTTCCGGCAGCTTCGCCTCGTTTTCGGCCTATCGACCGCTGCGCACGCGGCGGTTCTCGCGGTCTTTCTCGGCGGTCTCGGGCTCGGCGGCGCCTGGCTCGGGCGGCGTGCCGACAGGCACTCCAACCCCCTGATGCTCTACGGCAACCTCGAGATCCTGGTGGCGCTGACCGCTGCTGCGACTCCGCTGCTGTTGAGCGCGGCGCGCTGGCTCTATCTCATGACGGGAGGAGAAGCTTCTCTTGGGGTTACCGGGGCCACGATCGTGCGCGGACTGGTGACGGTCTTCGTGCTGGCGGCGCCGACAGTATTGCTGGGCGGCACCTTGCCGGCCCTTGTACGTGCATTCGAGACAGAGGGCGACCGGGAGCGTCGGCGGACGGCCGTCGCATACGGCGTCAACACCATCGGCGCGGTGGCGGGGGTGTTCCTTGCGACCTTTTTCTTGATCGAGTTCCTCGGCGAGGTCAAGACCCTGTTATTTGCCGCCTGTTTGAGCGGTCTCGTGGGACTCGTTGCCCGTGGGTTGGCGCGGCGGGAACCTGAGGCGACCGGTGCCGATGAAGAATCGGTGATTGAAACAAATGGATCCCTCACGGGGACGCCTGCCTCGCTGGTGCTGATCGCGGCCGCCGCAACGGGGTTTGTGTTCTTTTTCATGGAAATCGTGTGGTACCGGATGCTCGGACCGATTCTCGGCGGAACCACCTTCACCTTCGGAATCATCCTTGCGGTCGCGCTCTTTGGGATCGCTCTCGGCGGCTGGTTGTACGCACTCGTTGCGACCGGCAGACCGGCTACTCCCGAGGCTTTCGCGGCAACCTGTGCTCTCGAGGGTGTGGCGCTGGCCGTGCCGCTGGCCCTTGGAGACCGTATCGCCCTGCTCGCCGCCCTCTCGAGTGATTTTGCCGGGCTTGGCTTCGGCGGCGCCCTCTTCTCGTGGGTCCTGATCGCGTCCATCGTGGTTCTGCCGGCGGCGTTGGTGGCGGGGTATCAATTTCCGCTTCTCGTGGCTCTTCTCGGAGAGGGGAGAGAAGGCAT
Organism: Candidatus Sulfomarinibacteraceae bacterium; assembly: GCA_963769215.1. Taxonomy (GTDB): domain Bacteria; phylum Acidobacteriota; class Thermoanaerobaculia; order Thermoanaerobaculales; family Sulfomarinibacteraceae; genus Sulfomarinibacter. Next base: position 42,679 of record CAVYKX010000009.1, read on the forward strand.
CGGGCGGCAGGTTGGTATGGCGTACGCCTGCAATACCTTCGGTTCGATCGTCGGTGCTCTGCTGGGCGGGTTTGTCCTCCTGACATGGTTGGGGGCGGTCGCCTGCTGGCGTTTCGCGGTTGGCGTCTGCCTCGGTCTTTCGCTGCTTGCCCTCGCGGTGGCCCTGTTTCACCCGCGCAGGAAGAATCAGCGCCCATCGATTCCATCGCTGGCCGCGCCGGTCGTGGCAGTGGCAATCGGTGGATTGCTGCTGACCGCCCTTGGGCCGACAGCCGTCTGGCGGCATGGTGGAATCGGTGCCGGGCGGGCCTCGCTCAACGGGGACGATCGCAATGCCATCAAGCGTTTTGTGCACTCGAAACGCCGCAACGTGATCTGGGAGGCGGATGGGCGCGAGAGCAGCGTCGGGCTTGAGGCCGCCAACTCATACGCCTTTGTTCTCAATGGGAAGGTCGATGGCAACGCGGTCAACGATGGCGGGACCCAGGTGATGTCGGGTCTGCTCGGCGCCCTGCTCCACGCGGATCCCAAAACAGCGATGGTGGTCGGTCTCGGCACCGGGAGCACCGCTGGCTGGTTGGCGGAGGTGCCGTCGATAGAGCGCGTCGACGTCTTGGAGTTGGAATCGGCGATCGAATATGTGGCCGAGGTCTGTGCCCCGGTCAACCGCGACGTGCTGCGCCACCCGAAGGTCGACTATCACCTATGGCGACGCCCGGGAAGCGCTGCTCACCTCCCGGCAGCAATACGACCTCGTGGTGTCGGAACCCTCAAATCCATACCGCGCGGGAATCGCCAGCCTCTTCACTGCCGACTTCTACCTCCACGTCCGGAATCGGCTCAACGATGGCGGCCTTTTCTTGCAGTGGTTTCAAGGCTACGAGGTTGACTCGCGAACGGTCGCGGTGGTGCTCAACACGCTCGCCGCAGTGTTTCCCGAGGTCGAAGTGTGGCGAACGCTCAAGCACGACCTCCTTCTGGTCGCATCGACCGAAGCCCGCGAGATCGATCTGGAACTGCTCCGCCGGCGAGTCTCGAGTGAGCCCTATGCAACAGCCATGAGATCGACCTGGCACACGCGCACCGCCGAGGGCGTCCTCGCCAGGTTCATCGCGGGTTCTGATCTCGCCGCGAGCCTTCGCGGGTCGCCAACCATCGCGGTCAACACGGACGACCGCAACCTCCTCGAGTTCATGCTGGCCAAATCGGTGGGGCGTCACGGCCTCTTCGATGTCGAGACGCTGAGAGAAGGAGCCCAGGGCCTGGGCGCTGATCGCCCCCGGATCGCGAGTGACGGCCCGCAACCCGACTGGGTGCTGGTCGAGCGCGAGCGGATCGGCGCGTTCTACGAACGGCCGCGCGGTTCGTCGAGCGATCTCGCGCCGCTGCTCAGTTTCCATGGCCAATGGCGCCGAGGGGATGGAGCAGCCGCACTCGAGACCTGGACGTCGGCCGGGCTGTACCCGGTGACCGATGCGGAACACCTCGGTTTGGCCGCAGCAGCCGGTTTCATGGGTGACCGGGCTGCGGAAGAGATCCTCCAGCCGATCGAAGGTTCGTATGCAACGGAAGCCTCGATCTTGCGCGGGCGGATGTTGCTGGAACAGGGCGACACCGACGGAGCGTTTTCGAATTTCGCAGCAGCGGTCGAGCGGTTGCGGGAGATCCCGTGGGCCCACGCCGGGGTCTTCGGAATGCTCTTCGAGAGTCTCGATCGGGTCGTGACCGAAAACCCGTCTCTCGCGCCGGCGGTGTTCGATCTGCTGGGTCCGTCGTTCGCGGTCGAGCGTGCCCGCGACGAGCGGTTGTGGTTGCGGTTCAGAGTGGCGTCGATGATCGGGGCGCAGGAGTTCGCGACTGTCCTCGAGGAGGTTGAGCCCTGGGTGCCCTGGGACCCCTGGATGCTACAGAAACGGGCGATGGTCCGAGGTCAGATGCGCGACCCGCGCGCTCAGGAGGCGTTATCCGATGTCGGCGATTTCGCGAGGAACGCGCCAGTCCCGTTTACCTCGATCGGCGGCCGCCGCGTCCCGGCGAGCGAAGCACCGCCGCGGCAACAAGCCGACGAAACGTTAGAACGTCGGGCTCATCCGGGATTTGATGAGGTCGAGCCGGTATTCGCTTGGTAAGAATCGCGACCAGAACCACCACAGAGTCACAGAGCGCACAGAGACGGGCACAGAGAAGTTGCGAGCGCTGGCGCTGGGTTTCAGAAAGGCAATGCTCGACCAAAGGGACTGCATCACATCCGTCGCGACCACGAAGTCACAAAGGCACCAAGGATTCACAAAGGTAATTCCTTACTCATCACAATTGCGATCCTGAGACAGGCGGGAATCATCCAGAGTGCCCCCGTTCGCGCTTCTGATGAGCCTGGAAATCATTCACAAATCCTTGGTGAGATCTTCGTGCCCTTCGAGTCTTCGTGGTTTCGGGTGGGTGGGCGGAAATTCAAAACTCAAAATTCAGAATTGAGAATTTCAGAAAAAATGCCCGGGCCGAAGCCCGGGCGATGAGTATTGATAGGTGAGGGGACGTTATTCGGTGATCGGCTCGAGCGTGAGTGGATCGCGAAGCGGAAGCTCCTTGATCTCTCCGAAGCCGGTGAAGCTGGCCTCGTGTTCGGGGTGGCCCTTCATGATCTCCTCGATATTGCCGACGACCAGCATGATCATCGACTCGGGGTCGAGGTCCTTTTTCATCGTCTGCTGGATCTGCTCAGCAGTGACCGCACCGACGTTGTCGCGGTAGTTGACCCAGTAGGAGTGATCCCTGCCGAGGACTTCGTCGATGGCGTAGAGGCCGACGACCTGGGCCGCCGAGGCGAACTGGTTCGGAAAGGTCTCGATGAACGAGGCCTTCGTGGTCGTGATCTCCTCATCCGTGGCGTTGGTGGTCCGCATCTCGTCGAGGAGCTCGAAGTAGATCTCGGCCGCGTACGCACAGGTCGAGGATTTCGACTGGAAATTCGCGCGGTAGGTTCCCGGGTAGGTGACCTGGAACCCGAGCAGGGAGTAGGCGCCGTACGCGAGGCCTTCATCGCTGCGGATACGCTTCATCATGCGTGCGGTGAAACCATAGCCGCCGAGGATGTCGTTGCCGACCATCAGGGCGAACTGGCCGGGATGACCTTGGCGGTAGCCGAGGCGGCCGATGCTGACCCGGCCCTGGTTCACGTCTTCCTTGTTGATCACGTAGACGCCGGGCTCAGGTGTGTGGCTGGGTTGTTGAATCGCTGGGATGGGCTCTTCAAGCGGCGGCAAGGTGCCGATGGTCTTGTTGAGCAGCGCCTCCAACTCGGCGGGCTCGAAATCACCCGCGACGGCGACAACGAGGTTGCCCGATCGAAGCATCGACTGGACGAACGCTCTGCTGTCTGTGGTGGTGATCGAGTCGACCGAAGCCTGGGTCGCGAGCCGGTTCAGCCAGTAGTCTTCGCCGTAGATGAGTCGGCTCCACTCTCTGGCTTCGATATCTCCGGCGTCGTCGTTTCGTTGCTTCATCGCCTGGATGGCATTTTCCTTGGCCTTGTCGAAGCGATCCTCCTGGAAACGCGGCTCGGTCAGCACGTCCATGAAGATCGCCATCGCCTGCTCGAGGTCCTTGGAAAGCACGTTGAGGCTCGCCGAGCCCCACACATCGCCGATATTGGTGCCGAGGTTGGCGGCGAGAAAATCGAGCTCCTCGTCGAGCTCCTGGGCGGTTCGTTCGCCGGCGCCGCCGGTGCGCCATGCCGCGGCGGTGATTCCAGCCAGGCCCTCCTTGCCGGCGGGCACGAGGTGGCGTCCGCCGTGGAAGTAGACAGTGATGTTGACAAGCGGGAACTGGGTGTCCTGTTTGGCGTAGACCGGAGTGCCGTCGGCAAGCTCGAATCGGAGCGAATCCGCATCGGGGATGTCAAAGGTCATTTCCGGGAATTTCAGTTTTTCGGGCCGATCGGGAATGTCGGCCGCAAAGATCGTCGTTGCCGCGACGAGAACGAGAAGGACCGTCAGGGTCGTAGTGCGTCGCATTTCACTCCTCCTCTCCGGCGGCAGCCTGGAGCATCTCGAGACGCTCCGTCGCCCGCTTGATCACCAACTCGATCGCCGGCTTGATCTCGGGCGGCACCTGGCCGGCCATTGCCTTCATCTGTGCAAGACCCTGCTCGAGTTCGGCGGGATCTGTGACCTGGTTGATCTGGGCCAGCGCCTGTTTGGCCATGGCCTTGGCCTGACCGGAGAGCGCGGCGAGCTCCGGATCCTCTTCGCTGCCCTCCTTGCGGAAGTACCAGAGGACGTTCTTTCCGGACTCGGTTAAATAGGTCTTTGCGACCCGTTGTACGTCTTCGGCGGTTACGGCCTGGAACTTTGCCGACGACTCGTTGAGGTAGTTCTTGTCGCCGGACGCGGTGTACCACAGGAGCTGCACCATCAGATAGTAGTTGGATTGGAGGCGCCGGTAGGAATCGGCCAACGATTGGTTCTTGACCTTTTGCAGCTCGCGCTCGGGCACCGGTTCGGACTGGAGCCGTTCGACCTCGGCGAGCAGCGCGTCCTCGACAGTCTGGTGGTCGACCCCGTCCGCAAGCTCTGCCCCGATTTCCATGAATCCGCCGTACTTGAACGCGCGCACCCCGGCGTAGGGCTCTCCAGTGGCGATCTGCTCGGTTTCCACCAGCGATTTGTAGAGTCGTCCCGTTCGGCCGCTGAGGATCGCCTCAGCCACATCTATCGCGAATTTGTCTTTGTGGACAAAAGGAACCGTGTGCCATCGAATCTGGACCGACGGGTTGGTATCCGCCTCGGCCGTCATCCGCCGTTCGGTGAGCTGTTCGATCTCTTCGGTGACCACCGGCGGGGGCGACGTCTCGCCGCGGGGGATCCGGCCGAAGTATTTCTTGGCGAGTGCGAGCGCTTTCTCGGATTCAAAGTCTCCGACCAACGCCACGGTGATGTTGTTGGGAGCGTAGTAGGTCGCGAAGAACCGGTTGGCTGCCTCCCGCCCGATCGACTCGACGTCCGACGGCCAACCAACCACCGGATGGTGGTAGGGGACCGAGCCCCAGAACATGAAGTCGAACTGCTCTTCGAATTTTGCGATGGGGTCCGACTCGACCGTTTGTCGGCGCTCCTCGCGCACCACGTCGCGTTCCGAGTAGAACTCACGGAAAACCGGATTCAGGAGCCGCTCCGACTCCATCCAGAACCACAGCTCGAGCTTGTTCGAGGGGACGACGTTGAAGTAAAAGGTCCCGTCCTCCCAGGTGCCGGCGTTCATTCCCGATCCGCCTGCTTCGGTGTAGATCTGGTCGAACTCGTTGTTGACGATGAATTCCTTCTGCTGATCTTGAAGGGCCTTCATTTCCTGGCGAAGTTCGGCCAGGCGGGGGGTTACGTTTTCGGGCAGGAAGATGCTGCCCTCGATCTCGCCGCGGCGTTTGGCTTCGCGCATCGCGTCGTACTCCACATCCATCTCGAGACGGACGGCGTCGAGCTTGGCGATGATCTCGGCTTCCTTTTCGTAATCGGAGGTGCCGACGGTCCGGCTGCCTTTGAACATCATGTGTTCGAAGAGGTGGGCCATACCGGTCGCCCCGACCTCCTCGTTCACCGATCCGACCTGGGCCAGCCAGCCGCCGGTAACGGTCGGGCTCTCGTGCCGCTCGACCATCAAAATTTCCATGCCGTTTTCGAGAACGGCCTCCTTGACCGGGACTTTGGCGTCCTGGGCCGTGACCGATGCGGCGCAGATCAGCGCCGCAAACACCAGTCCGGACGTCGACAGTTGTCGCCGAAGGTTCATCGATTGGCTCCTTCCGTGTTTGGTTCGAATAATCTTCATTCCTGGTGGGATGATCCCCGTCGTTATTGCGCGGTTCGCAGATGATACTACGGTCTGCCGGCGATGTGGTTCTCCTGAGAACGGCAGATCCCTGGACACCGCGCCCCTGGAAATGTAACGTTCTGGCATCGGAGGAGCATTCCATTGGGCGAATTCCTGCTGGCGTTGGACGTCGGAAACACGAACACGGTTGTCGGGCTCTTCGACGGCGACACGCTGCAAACCCACTGGCGGTTGACGACCCATGCGGAGCGAACCGCCGACGAGGTCGGGATGTGGCTTCGCCAGCTGTTGCAGTGGGAGGGTGTTGAGGCGGAAGACCTTGTCGACGTCGCGGTGTCGTCGGTGGTCCCGCCGATGGACCCGAGGCTGCGCGACGGGGTTTCCCGTTATCTCTCCAAAGATGCGTTCTTCGTCGAGCCGGGGATCCGAACCGGGATGCCCCTCAGGGTCGATCTGCCTCAGGAATTGGGTGCCGACCGGTTGTGCGACGCCGTCGCCGCCTATGCGAAACACGGCGGACCGTGCCTGGTTCTGGACTTTGGTACCGCGATCACCTGGGAGGTGGTCTCGGCGGACGGCGAGTACCTGGGTGGTGCGATCGCCCCCGGGCCGGGAGTCACTGCCGATGCACTTTCCTCCAAGACCGCCAAGCTCCCGAGTGTCGCCATGGCCCCGCCTCCGCGGGTCATCGGGAAAGGCACCGTTGACAGTATCCAGTCCGGGATCTTCTATGGATATCTCGGTCTCATCGAAGGTGTCACCCGTCGGATTCTGGCCGAATTGGGAGAGGCGACGGTGATCGCAACCGGCGGTCTCTCCCGTGCTTTCGCCGACCACACCGAGCTGATCCACCGGGTCGAGCCCGATCTGACCCTGCACGGGCTGCGTTTGCTGTGGGCCCGCAACCGAGGGGATTCTGCGTGACCGCGGCGGCGATGAAAGAGGAGACCAGGAAGAAGATCCGGTCGAAGGTCGAAGCCAAGCTCCGCCCGTTGACGCTTCCGAACTTCATCACCATGATGCGCATGGCGATGGTTCCGTTCTTCGTGCTCGCCGTGTCGGAAAAGAACTTCCGCCTCGCACTGTGGATCTTCGTGGTGGCGGGTCTTACCGACGCGTTTGACGGGTACCTGGCCCGGCTCATGGATATGCGGTCGCGGATCGGAGCTTATCTCGATCCCATCGCCGACAAGATGCTGATCACCGTGGCCTATATCGCCCTGACCTTTCCCCAGGGGCAGGCTGTCGTTATTCCGTTATGGCTGACCATTCTCGCGCTCTTCCGCGACTTCGTGATCATGCTCGTGGCGGGGGTGCTGTACATGGTGGAGGGTTTGCGTGAGTTTCCACCCTCGGTCATGGGAAAGGCCACGACGTTTTCCCAGGTCCTGACCGTTGCGATCGTGCTGCTCGCGAACGTGGTCGCCGTGCCGTGGTGGATACCGGTGGCGTGCTTCTATGTATCGTTCATTCTCGTCATCGTCTCCGCTTTCAACTACATCTACCGGGTCAGCCGCTTCGTTGAAGAAGCCAGGCAGGCAAGGGAAGATGAGGGTGACGAAGAGTGAAACTCTTCGAATTCTCAATTATGAATTCTCAATTTTGAATTTCCGGCCAACCTCCCGTGTAGTCTTGCCATAACGGTGGGTGGGGTGCGAATTCAAAACTCAGAATTCAAAACTCAAAACTGGGTGGGTGGGGGTTATGTAACGGTTTCCGGTGGCGTGAACTCCGGCATGATCCCGTTGAGGACTCTGATGACGTCGCGGGCGATGGTCTTCTCTTCGTTCGTCGGGACCACCATCACGCGCACCCGTGAGTCGTCAGTCGAGATCTCGCCTTCGCCGTCGGTCACTGCGTTGTTGCGGTCATTGTCCAACTCGATGCCCATGAACTCGAGCCCGCTGAGCGCGGCCTCTCGGACTTCGGTCGATTTCTGGCCGATTCCACCGGTGAAGATCACCGCGTCCACGCCACCCATCGCTGCCGCATAGGCCGCGATGTATTTTTGATCCGATAGCAGAACATGCGGAATGCGACGTCGGCGCGCTGGTGCCCCTCGGCCCTCGCGGCCAGGAGCTCGCGCATATCGGAGGAGACGCCCGACACGCCGTACAAGCCTGAATGTTTGTTGAGCATGGTGTTGACCTGATGCAGGGTGAGCTCCTCCATGGCCATCAGCCACGGGATGATCGCAGGATCCATGTCTCCAGAGCGGGTCCCCATCACCAGCCCTTCGAGCGGTGTGAAACCCATCGACGTGTCGATACTCTTGCCTCGTTCGACGGCCGCCAGGGAACAACCGTTGCCGAGGTGGACGCTGATGAGCTTCTTGTCCCGTCGCTGCCAATCGAGGATCTGGCAGGCCCGGAATGTCACGAAGCGGTGGGAGGTGCCGTGGAAACCGTACTTCCGGAGGTGGTGCTTCTTGTACAGCTGGAACGGAATGCCGTAGAGAAAGGCGTGAGCCGGCATGGTTTGGTGAAATGCCGTATCGAATACTGCCAGGTGCGGCACGTCCGGCATCGCGGCGTGAGCCGCATAGTAGCCGCGAAGGTTTGGGGGGTTGTGGAGCGGAGCCAGCACCGAACACTCCTCGATCTGCTCGACGACTTCCGGCGTGATGAGAACCGACGAAGCGAATGCCTCGCCGCCATGCACGACCCGGTGGCCGACGGCGCCAATCTCGTCGACAGACTCGATGATCCCGTGTTCGGGATCGGTGAGGATGCGCAAGACCCATTCGATGGCGGTCCGGTGCTCGAGGATCTCACGATAATCCTGGTATGTCTTGCGATCCGGCACTTCGAGCACGAGTCGAGAGTCCGAGAGTCCGATTTTTTCGACCAGGCCAACCGCCAGGGTCTGATCCTGGTGTGCGTTCATGCGTTCGAGGTCAGTCTCGATGATCTGGAATTTGACCGAAGACGATCCGCTGTTGAGGACGAGAATTTTCATTTGGAACTCCGTAGTCCTGGCGCCTCACGACATCCGTGGCTTGTCGTCCGGCAATCGATCCGTGCGGTGGCGGTTTTCATCGTACTCGAAGAATCCGCGTCCCGTTTTGGCTCCGAAGAGGCCTGCCCGAACCAGCCGCTTGAGAAGCGGGCAGGGACGGAAACGGGGCTCGCCGCTCTCGTGGTAGAGATGCTGGAGCCAGTTGAGCACCCGGTCGAGACCGGTTCGGTCGGCCCACTCCAGCGGTCCGCTCCGGAAGCCGTAGCCGAGCTTGAGCGCGAGGTCGACGTCGGCGGCATCAGCCACGCCCTCCATGACGACGTGCATGGCCTCGTTGATCAGAGGCAGGATCACCCGCGTGGTGACGAAACCGGGCATCTCGAAGACCTTGATCGGCACCTTGCCGAGGATGCGAGCGAATTCGATCGCCCTTTCGTAGACCTCGTCCGTAGTGAGCTGTCCGCGGACGACCTCGACGACGCTGGTCGTCGTCACGGGGTAGAGGAAGTGCATGCCGACGATGCGTTCCGGACGCGTGTTCTGCGCCGCGAGCTCGGTGATGGAGAGGGTCGAAGTGTTGATCACGATCGGGTGATCTTCGGGCATCCGCCGGTCGAGCTCCCGAAGAATCTGACGCTTGAGCCCGAAATCCTCCTGCACCGCCTCGACCGCGAGATCGCTGTCGGTCGCGCAGTCGAAATGGGTGACCCACGTGATCCTCGAGAGGATGGCCTTCTTCTCGGAACCTGTCAGCGCGAATCGCTCAATCGAGTGATCGAGAGCGCTGTCGAGCTCCTCTTTTGCGGTTTCCATCGCTTCGGAGGAGACCTCTTTGAGGTAGACGTTGATGCCCTCCTGGGCAACCTTGGTGGCGAGTGATCTTCCCATCATTCCGCCACCGACAATCGTGATGCGGTGCAGTTCCCAACTCATTGGCGCAGTGTAGCAGAAATGAGTCCGCGAATCATCCGGATTGTGATTGATTTCACAAATAAATGATCGAGGAGGTTTTGTGCTGAATCCCGGGTCGTTGTATGATGGCTGCATGAGACGAATTCTCGTTGCTACCGTCATGATCTCAGCTCTGTGCCTTTCGCATGCTTCGATGGCCGACGAGTCGAATCTGGACCCTGTTTTTCCCAATCTTCCTCTGTACGCCCCGGATGGCTCCGAGCAGGTCGACCTGGAATCGTTCAAAGGACATCCGATTCTGCTGACTTTCTGGGCCAGCTACTGTGGACCGTGTCGGGAGGAGCTTCCGGCACTCGAAAAGATGTTTGCGGAACTGGGCGATGACGGCTTCGTTTTGGTGACCGTCAATATGGACAAGACTCCTGACATGGGCGCCCGTTTTCTCGAACGCTACGACATCGACATCCCGGTCTACCGAATGGATGGCCCGACCCTGATGCGGCTCGGAGTCAAGGCCCTGCCGACGAACATCCTCCTCGATGCCGATATGCGCCCGGTCCGGATTTATCAGGGGTATCATCCGACAGTGCCGGACGAAATCCGCAAACTCGTTGTGAAGATTCTGGCGGGTGCCTCCATGGCGAATGGGGGTCTCAGCTGATGATGAAGGGGCCCGGTGATCGTTTAGAGTCGCCGGACAGGCGGCATCCTGGCAGTGCTGGCAGCGGTCATGTGCATCGGCTGGAGTGGCACGACCGTTCGCCACGTGGCGTGGACAGCGGTCGACTTCTTCCCACCCGATTTTGCGCGACAGGTTCGCAAATACGACAAGCGCTTCGAAGCTGGAATTCAGCGCGGTCTGGCGGCCCCTCCGGCGTGGCGCGCCGGAGCTCCGGGGAGTCTGCCGCAGGCCCTCGACGCCCAGATCCGGAAATGCAGCGAGGATCTTCGAAAACCGGTTCCGCTCGAGGACCTGGTGGAAGAGGTGGGCTTCCTGTCGGTCCTCGTGCTCGACGCCAACGATCCCCTGGCGGTCGCCCACGAGGATCCGCGTGAGGCGTCCTATTCGAGCGCCTATCAGGACTATGTGGACTCGATTCTGGATCGCGTCCGGCTGGTGTATTACGGGCAGAATCACGATCTGATCGCCGGCGGCGCGGTGAGGGCCGCCACCGACGCCGCACTGGAGCGAAGCGTCGCGCTCTATCCCTTTGTCGGCCAGGAGTTCTTCCGTACCGGCGAACTGCGCGATTGGCGAAGCCTCGACGACCGTTCGGTGGCGTTTGGAGTGGCGGGAGTGTCGCTGTCGCGCGCGCTGACCGATTTGGCCAACATCACATCGTACGTGTGGCGGCAGGGCGGCGGGCATGTTCCCAAACCGCCGCCGACACCTGTCGGCCACGTCGGTCCGACGATCACCCGGACCCTGGGGGGAGGCTTCCCGGAACGCGAGAAGCCGCCTCGCGGCGCGCCGGCGATGCCGACGGGCAAGCTGCGCCTTCCTCCACCCTAACGAGTAGAAGTTGGGAATTTTAAAGGTTCGGCTCATCCGGAATTGATGAGGTGAGCCGCAGAGCGGCGACAGAATCCATAGCCTGGGGCGTGAGCCCCAGGGTACCGGGATCAACCATTTTTGTAAGCCCCTGAAGGGGGCGACAGAATCGTCCGATTGAGGTTGACCGCGATGCATCTGTCGCCGCTTCGCGGCTTGAGGAAAGAGGCACCGAATTCCTGGGGCTTGCGCCCCAGGCAAAATATCTATCGCCCCTTCGGGGCTCGCAGTCGCCGTCAATGGACCTCACGTAATTCTGGATGAGCCAAACGTCAGAACGATAGAGCTTTAGGGCAGCCCCGCCTCGTCGGTATACCAAACGTCACTGCGTTCAAGGGACTCGTTTGCCGCCGGTGATGTGCGTTAAACTTGAAGGGTGAACCAGGACTCCACTCCGGTCGATCCGATACCGCCATCGCCGTCGGCGGAACCCATTTCTCCCGGAGGCTACAGCTCTCCTCAGGGTTTCAGCGGCAACGGTATGTCGAAGAGGCGACGGTATCTGATGATGGGATGCGGCGGGTGCGCCGTCCTGACTGTTCTGGCGATATTCTTCGGTGGCTGGGCTATGGTGCGCCTGGGGCTCGATGTCTTCGCCAACGACGTCGAGTTCGAGCTTCGCGACAACCCGGTGATCATCGAGCACATCGGCCGGATCGAGGAACTCGAGGTCGATCTCACTGCCAGCCTCTCGACCCCGGAAGATGATGATTTCGTATTCGAGGTTCGTGGCACCAAAGGCTCCGGTCTGATCCACGCCACCTGCGTGACCCGAGATGACGGTACAGAAGCAGTTACTGCAGGAACGATCCAACTCGAATCCGGTGCAACGCTGGATCTGTTTCCGGAGCCGGGCGAGACCTTCGAAGATTCAGAATAGCGACGGTACTGAGTCCGATCCCGATCCTGAGCGAGCGAATATTTTCGACGCGCTTTCCTGCTGGCCCGCTTCCCGAGAGGAGCCACCTTTAGCATTGACCGACCAATGAGCCGGAGCTCTTGAGACGTTTCGGTCCGGACAAAGCAAAAGATGGCACCTCCAAGGCGTGCGCTTTTCGGCGAGCGTACTTCCCTGAGATGAATTCTATCTGCGTCTATCCGCGTGATCTGCGGTTTTCCGTGGGTGGGCGGGTGGAATTCCGAAATCCGAAATCCGAAATCCGAAATGGGTGAGCGGGCTACGTCTGACACCCCGGGCACCACGCCGTCGTTCGTCCGCCGATGACATCGGCGCGGAGTGTGGTGCCGCAGCGCTCGCAGGGTTTCTCCTGGCGGCCGTAAGCCTGAAGATTGACGGCGAAGTAGCCGAAGTTGCCATCGGGTGTGGCGTAGTCGCGAATGGTGGTCCCACCCTGTTCCACGGCCTCTTCGAGCACGGCCCGGACCTCTGCAGCCAGGCGGGTGAGACGCCCCATCGAGGTGCGGCTGCCTGCGCGGCTGGGTCGAATGCCGGCCCGCCACAGGGCCTCCACGGCATAGATGTTGCCGACGCCGGCGACCAGCCGTTGGTCGAGAAGGAGCGATTTCAGGGGTGCACGGCGTGCCTTGAGCAGCGGGGGCAGTACATTTTCGAGCGGGGACTGCAGCGGCTCGATCCCGAGCCGCGCCAACGAGCTGTCGTCGGCCTCCTCGCCGGGCCCGAGCCACACCATGAGCCCAAATCGGCGCGGGTCCACGAACCGGAGCTCGCGGCCGTCGTCGAGGTCGAGGGTCAGGTGGGTGTGGGGAGCGATCGGCGCTGACGGGTCGGTCAGCATCAGCCGCCCCGACATCCCGAGGTGGTTGAGCAGAGTGCCTGCGGGGGCGAGATCCAGGAGGAGATATTTCCCACGTCGCCTTGGTTCGACGAATCTGCGGCCCGGAAGAAGGGAGCGGAGCTCTTCGACATCCAGCGGTCGGCGCATCGCGACGGATCTCCCGCGAACTGCGGTAATGCAGCGGCCGGCAAGCCCCAGCGCCAGCGCGCGGCGAACGGTCTCGACCTCGGGGAGTTCCGGCATCCGGGTCAGGACTCCCGGGACTGGCGGTTGACGAAGCGCGCATCGCGGAGGCGGTTGAGCGCCGCCATGACTTCGTGAGCCCTGGGTGCGGCCAGATCGCCATCCGGTCTGCCGGTGACCCAATTCCAGTCTCCGTCGCGGAGGCGGTCAATCATCTCGGCGATCAACGGCAGCGGGTTCGATTTCCGAATCGCGGATTTCGGAGAGCCGGCCGAGAATCCACCCGATGGCGCGCAGCTGTGATGGATCTTCGAGTTGTTCGACCGCCCGAAGATCGACATCGCCCTGCCCGAAAACGAGCGTGTCGTTGCCCCGCGCGTTGATCTTCCACCGCCCGCGGCGCCGTTCAGGATTGAGCGACGACGGCACGAGGCTTCGCGGGTGGGGGAGCGCCATGTTGCCTTCACGCTCCTCTTCCCGGCCGGTTTCGATGTCTGAAGCCACCCTCCGGGCGAGATCGGTGACATCGCGCGGGACATAGCTGTCCATCTGGATCACGAGGTCGGAATGATCGAAGTAGTCGCCCGATCCACCCATCACCAGGATGGTGGAGACGCCGAGCGCCTCGCGGATCTCTCCAACCCGATCCACGAACGGGGTGATGGGTTCGGCTGTCTTCGCCACGAGAGCCTGCATGCGGCGATCGCGGATCATGAAGTTCGTGGCAGATGTGTCCTCGTCGAGCAGCACGACCCGGGCGCCCGCCTCGATTGCCTCCGTCAGGGCCGCGGCCTGCGACGTCGAGCCCGACGCGAGTTCGGTGGTGAAAGATCTCGTGTCGCGATCGCCCGGAAGGTGAGAGATGAACGGGGAGATGTCGACCGCGTGTACTGCGCGACCGTCCTCGGCGCGGATCTTGACCGCTTCGGGGTCAGCGACCACGCGTTCGCGCCCGTCGCCCGGGATGTGGTCCCAGATTCCGGTCTCGACGGCCCGCAACAGCGTCGATTTGCCGTGAAACCCGCCACCGACGATGAGGGTGATCCCGCGAGGGATGCCCATCCCGACGACCTCACCAGCGTTCGGGGCCTCCAAGCGCACTTCGAGAGTTTCGGGTGATGCAAAGGCCACGGAATCATCGAGCGGCCGGTCGTCGATCCCGCTGCGCCGCGGCAGCACCGCGCCGTTGCCGACGAACGCCACGAGACCGTGGCCGGCCAGGGCCGAGCGCAGCGCCGCCTGGTCTTCGACCGTGGCAGCGTGGGCCTCGAGGTCAGAGAGATCCAGGTTGCGCGCCATGATGGACGCATCGATGATCGCCGGCACAGCCTCCAGCAGCAGGATCGCGGCCTGGCGGCCGAGAATCCGCCGCCCGGCCCCGGGGAGGTCGACGGTGAAGCGGATGTCGACGGAGGTGTCGTCGATAAGACAGGCCGAACGGTCGAGGACAGTCTGACGGCCGGCGTCGATCGAGATTTCGCGGTGGCTGCGGCCCGCTCTCCGAAAGACACGCGCCAGGTAGTCGCGGGCCGCGCGATGGCGCGCCGGTGTGGCGAGCGATGACCTCGGAAGATCCGCGATCTCCAGTGGGACGAGGGCACGGATTCTGGATGGGGCGGCGTAGGGGTCGCCCTGGACGTGCTCGACGAGGAGTTCGAAGTCTCGAAATCGGAACGAGCGTCCTTGGAGGTCCTTGTAGGCCTTGTAGCCGCGTCCGTCGATGCGGCGCAGGATCGACTCGAGCTCTCGCATCAGGCGATTCGCGAAACCCGGCGCACTGAGGAGCATTCGGTTGTGAGTTCCTCATTCAGTTGCCACCCTCCCGCCCGAACAGACCGCAGATCACGCAGATCACCGAATATCGAATCCGGAGCCCCGACTTCTCCGGACCCACTGAAATACACACTGGCGCGGGTGGAAGCGGGGAAATCCAAAATCCGAAATCCGAATTTATCAGGATGGCGCTTGTGCGTCATTCCTAATTCCTAATTCCTCATTCCTCATTCGATCTTCAACTCGAACTCGATCGGACAATGATCGCTCCCCAAAACATCCGCGTGAATCCTCGCTGCCGCCACCCGTTCCTCGAGATCCGGGGAGATGAAGAAGTAGTCGATGCGCCACCCGACGTTGCGCTCGCGGACGCCTTTGCGGTTGCTCCACCAGGTGTAGCGACCTGCCTCTTCCGGATGAAGCTTGCGAAAGATGTCCACGTAGCCGTGATCGAGGAAACGGCTGACCCAGGCCCGCTCTTCAGGCAGGAAGCCGGTGTTCTTCTTGTTCGATTTCGGGTTGGCGAGGTCGATCTCCTCGTGCGCCGTGTTGACATCGCCGCAGATCACGATGCTCTTGCCGGCCTTGCGTTGGGCCTCGGCGTGTTGGAGGACCGCCTCGGAGAAAGCGAGCTTGTAGGGGACTCTGCTGAGGTCGTTGCCGCCGTTCGGGAAGTACCCGGTGTAAAAGAGAAAGTCGCCGTAGTCGGCGATGATGAGCCGGCCTTCGATGTCGAACTTCGGTTCGAGTCCTCCAAGGACCACATTCTTCGGTTCTTCCCGGGTATAGAGGGCGACGCCCGAGTACCCCTTTTTTTCGGCCGGATGGAAGTGGACCTCGTAGCCGTCGGGCTGACGGAGCGGCTCCTCGAGCTGTTCTGGAAGCGCGCGGGTCTCCTGGAGTCCGAGAATGTCGGGCTTTGCTGTCTCGAGCCAGTCGAGAAAACCCTTGCGCCCGCAGGCCCGGATCCCGTTGACATTCCAGCTGAAGAGGCGGCGTCGTATTTCTTCTTTGCTGCCAAGCTCATTCTCCTTTGAACAGAATGCTCTCTGCGTCATCCAGTCGAGCCACATCGAAGCCGAGGTCGTTCGCGAGCGCGTGTTCGCGCGGGCTGTTGAAACCCCAAGCGGCGAGGACTCCCCGCACACCGAGCTGCGAAACCTTGACCAGGTGGTTGACCTTGTCGTCGACAAAAGTGATCTGGTCGAAGTCGGTCCCGGTGATGCGTTGCAACGCCCGCAGATGGTGGGTCTTCTCGACGCCAGTCTGCTTATCAAACGTGAGGTCCGAGTCGAAGATTCCGCTGAGGCCCAACACTTCCAGGAGGAGTTCGACGGAGCGTGCGTCTTTTGCCGTCGCGACGGCCAGCCGGCTCGTGCCGCGGTGACGCCCGAGCATCTCGGCCAGACCGGGGTAGGGGAGGTGGAGACGGAGCCACGCTTCGAGGTCGGCGTCGCGAAGTCGATTGCGGGCCTCGTAGAATCGCCGGTGAAACTGATCTCGCCACGCCGGATCGAGACCGCCGTAGAAGCCGTCGTAGGCTTTCTGGTCCGGGATGACTGCCGACTGCTCGATGGCCTTGAGCGTGACGCCGAAGTCCTCTGCGCGGTTGCCGAGCGGCAGGAGTTCGAGGAAGGTTCCGTAGATCGGATCGTCCCGAAAGGAGTCGCCGCCACTCAGCGCGTCATCGCGCAACGGTCTCAGCGACGCGTTCAGTGGCGACGCCGGTTCCTGAGCGGCATAGGTGTCCACCGCCGTCACGAAGACCTCGCGCGACGAATCGCAGATCACTCCGTCGAAATCCAAGGCCAGAACATGCATGAGGACGCAGTGTAGCCTAACCCGTCTCCGCGCCCGAGGAAACCGTTCGAACTTTGAAACGTTGAAACGTTAGAACGTCGAGTATCAGGCGAGTGTGGTTGGGTGGAAAGTTCGGATCATCCGCGTAAAGCGTTTAGAAGTTGGGGGACTGTTGCCACCGACGTGAGCTACGAAGGAGCGAAGGACTGTAGCCTGCGGCGTGAGCCCCAACGGAACATGGGGATCAAAAAATCAGACAAGCCGCGAAGCGGAGACACGACTGTTCAGTATCTGCATTGCGTGGGGACCCTCTTCGTGAACCTGGATCTGTCGCTCCGCTCCGGGTGCCTGTCTTTAAATCGAGGATTGCCCGGAAACCCCGGGGCTCAGCGCCTCGGGCTACCTCTTTGCCGCCGCTCCGCGACTCTATGATCATTTCGACTGGCCGTGTTGTCCCACAATCTTATCATAGTCGACATATCGGTTCACCTCATGCAATTCCGGATGAGCCCAACGTTCTAACGCCTCAAACGACAAGTGCCGAGTGACCGGCGGCGCGAAGCGCTACACTCTCTTCGTGATCAAGCTCGAAGGGATTACCAAGCGCTATCCGGGCTCCGAGATCGACGTCCTGCGAGGGATCGACCTCGAGGTGGGGCGCGGCGAGTTCGTCTCGATCGTCGGCCGGTCGGGATCCGGCAAGACCACGCTCTTGAACCTCATTGGAGGCCTCGATAGCGAATTTGAAGGAACCGTTTCGGTTGACGGACGGGACCTGCGCGGGTGTTCGGACGCTCGACTCAGCGACTTTCGCAACCGGAAGGTGGGTTTCGTCTTTCAGGCCTATCATCTGCTCGACCACCTCAACTGCAGAGAAAACGTGGCTCTGGGGGCGCTCTTCGCCCGCGATGACGGCCGCCGGGGCTCGAAATCAATCAAACAGCGTGCCGACGCAGTTCTCGAAAAGGTGGGGCTGGCGGGCGCCGGCGGGCGCTGGCCGTCGACCCTGTCGGGCGGCGAGCGGCAGCGCGTCGCGCTGGCGAGGGCGCTGTTCCACGGGCCGCCGATTCTCCTCTGTGACGAGCCGACCGGTAATCTCGATGCCGAGACGGGACGTGAGGTGGTGGCGCTGCTTCTCGAGCTGCATGAGCGAGAGGACGTCACCATTGTGACCGCGACGCATGACGATGTGATCTTTACCGCAGGTGGGCGAGTCCACAGACTCGCCGGCGGTGTTCTCGACGTCGAGGCTTCGTCGTGATTGGACGCGGTTGGCTGCGGACAGTGACGGCGGACATCGGCCGCCACTGGCGTCATTTCGCGGCCGCCTCGGTTGGCATCGTTCTCGGTGTTGCCGCGCTGACCTTCTTTCTGGCGCTCGGCCTCAAGGTCCGCGATGTTCTTCTCGTACAGGTCTTTCCTTCCGATCATCTCGAGGTTGCGCCCCGGAGCGCGGATCTCGATCTCTTCGCCCTCCGCTTCGATCTCGGGCGAGACACTCTAGGTCGCAGCGAGCTGGAGGGCCTGGCGGCGATCGACGGAGTTTCCGCCGTGTATCCCAGGATGAGGTTGACCGTGCCGGCGTTGGCGTCGGGCGGTTCATCGCTCTTCGGGGCGGGGATGCAGACCGAAATCGTGGCCGACGGTATCGATCCGGCGTTGGTGTCCGACGAGTTGGGCGAGTTCTTCTCGGAGGTCGAGTTCGGGGGAACCGCCGTCTCGTGCACGGCCGACACCGAATGTGGTGAGAATTCGTACTGCAACCGGGCATCGGGTTTTGGCAGCGGCATCTGCAGTCCGATCGTCCCGGTGCTGGTTTCGCCTTACGTCGTCGAGCTGTACAACGGGGCCTTCCGGCGCGCCTACGATCTGCCGAAGATCAACCCCGATGGGCTGCGCGGGATGGTCTTCGAGATGCACTTCGGGGCCTCATCTTTCAGGAAGTCCACGGCGCCGCCGATTCGATCGAGGATGCGATTGGCCGGAGTATCGGAACGGGCTATCCCCCTCGGGGTCACCCTGCCTTTGGGTTATGTCAGCTGGCTCAACGCGACGCTCGACGGGCCCGAAGCGGGCGAGCGGTTCCATTCGGCAATTCTCGGCATTGCCTCGAAGGATGCGGTACCGGGAATCGTGGAGGCGGTGGAAGCGGAGGGGCTCGAGGTGAGGGACCGGGGCGCCCGGCGCGCCGCTCTGGTGACATCGGTGCTGATGTTTGTCCTGGCCCTGGTCGGCGTGGCGCTGATCGGTCTCTCGGCAGCGCACATCATGCACGTCTTCTCTCTGATCGTGATGATCCGGCACCGCGAGATCGGCCTGCTCCGCGCCGTCGGCGCCCGGAGGAGTGACATCCGTGTACTGCTCCTGGCCGAAGCATCGATTGTTGGCGCGGCCGCCGGTGCGATCGGAGTCACTCTCGCGCTCGCAGGTGGCTGGGCAGCAGATTGGCTCGCTGCGAGCAGGGTGCCGGATTTTCCATTCAAGCCGGAGAGCTTCTTCCTCTTTTCGCCCTGGATGGTGGGTTCGGTTCTCGTCCTGGCGGTCGTCGCGTGTGCGGCCGGGGCGCTGCCTCCGACACTCAGGGCGGCCTCTGGGGATCCTTCAGACACGCTCGCGGGCCGGTAGAGAAACGCGCTACTCTTCTTCTTCTTCTTCTTCTTCTTCCGCGCCTTCGTCAACCCAGTCTTCAGAGTCGTCCGCCGGCATCGCCGAGGCGATGGAGCCCATCACCGCCTGAAGCATCGGCCCGACGGCGGCATCGAATTCCTCAGCGCTCTCCATGGACGCGATTTGTTCGATCAACCCCTCGGCCATGCCGATCCCCATCAATGCCTGAGTCTTCATGGAGGCCATGGCGTCGGGATTCATCGCCTGCAGTTGCTCGCGGGCTTCGGCGACTTTCCCAGGCCACTGTTCGGCCAGTTCAGCCGGAACCCAACGGTCCTCGACCAATACCAGATCCAGCTCCTCGGGATCGTAGTCGGCGGCGGAAATCCGGAGCTTTGCGGTGGTGTCGGTGGCTTCGAGGGTTTCGATCGTCAGCGACTCGAGGTCATTCAGCGGATTCTGTACCTCCTCCGATTCGATCTCGGCTGCCTGTTCCATCAAAGTCGACCCCGTGGTGGCGAGGAAATTTTCCCAGTCGACGGCCTCGAGACCAACAAGGGTCGAGATCTCGCTCGTGAGAAAGGTTTCAGCTACCAAAAGCGTCGCGCTGACCGCCGGATCGATGTCGGCCGGATCGGCACCGGTTGATTGAAAGGACGAGCTTTCGAAAATGAGTTCTTTCTTGCTTTGCAGGACGTCGATCGCCCGACCCGCGAGGGCCATGACTCGGTCGTAGATTTCCGGGTCCATCTTGGCGGCGAACTCGAGGGTGAGCTCGTTGATGTCGTTGCGGTAACTCTCGGGCAGGGCTTGCCACAAAATCTCGGGATTGTGAGTGGAGAGTTTCTCAGCGACGACCATCACGGTTCCGTCTGGTGTGGTTGGAAACAGCCCGATCGCGGCTACGGGCCCGGAGGCCTGTCCGCAGCCCAGAATCGTCAGCACCAGGACGGGAATGATCACGAATCGTGCAAATTGATCTCTCATCGGAATACCTCCAGGTGGACGGAGATTATCTCATAGAGAAGAAACCTCGGTGGCTCTCGCGGCATGAATTCGAGTTCGGCGAAGAGACCTCGAAGGCAGCCCTCAGCGTTTTGGGATGCGTCGCGTGATCGGGGGTTCAGGCGCCGGGGGAAATAGCCCTTGCAGAGTTGGCGGGGGATCAAGGAGTTTGTATGAGACGAGAGGTTAGAGTATTGGCGATGGTTGCGATCGTGGGTTTGGCGGCTTCGGGCTTCGCGTTGGATGCCTCCAAGTGCACTTCATCGACTCAGGATTGCCTGAACTATATGTCCAGGAACCTGGAAAATCGTGGTTGGGTCGGGATCGAAGTGGACGATGAGGGCGGCATCGCCCAAATGTTCGTGAGCAACGTGGTCAAGGACAGTCCCGCGGACAAGGCTGGATTCAACAGAGGCGATCTGCTCATTGCCGTCAACGGTGTGGTCTTTGCCGAGTCCAACAAGAAGAAGATCCGGGATATCCAGTATGCGATGAAGCCTGGCGACGACGTTGTGTACGTTGTTGGGCGCCGCCGCGCCAAAAAAGAGCTGCGCGTCGAACTCGGACCTTTGCCCGACACGGTCATAGCCCAACAGATCGGTGAGCACATGATGGACCACGCCGAGGTCAAGGTCGCCTCCGCGGAGTGACGATAGAACGTTCAAACGTTGGAACGTTGAACGTTACAACGTTGATCAGCTTTGGAACCGCGAAGACGCGAAGAGCGCAAAGAATCACGCCAAGCAAACGTTAAACTTTTCTTTGCGGGGCGGCAGGAGTGGCGGGCTTGGCGTCTTTGCGTTTTCAACGACGCTAAAGCGAGGTGAGCCGCCACCAAAATCTAACCTCTCAAATACCGGATCCGAATATCTGCGTGATCTGCGGTTTCTCCGGCGTGTGGGCGGATCCAGCATCCAGCATCTAGTATCCAGCATCCGGGTGGGCGGTCGGGCTAGAACATGATCCCCGACGAATGATCCTGCCGGACATACACATCAACCCCCGGCCGCTTCACCTTGACCTTGATTGTGTATCGCTTCCCGAGCTCGGGTGGTGGGATGAGGGAGAGTTCGTAGTAGCTCGAGATCACCCGCGTGAGCTTCTTCATCGCGAAGTCCGGGAAGATGTGGGTTTTGACGTAGAACCCTCCGGTGTCCCTGGAGACCGTCTCCAGCCCGAGTTCCAACGAGTGGTAGTCGGCGTCGGTGATGTCGAGCGAGAAGACCGACGTCCTCGCGTTCGTGAGCGCTTCCATGGCCAGGCGGTAGCTGTTGTCATGGGTGATCCGCGTTCCCGCCGTATAGCTGCCGAGCGCAAAGCCGAAAAATACCAGGCTCTTGGGACCGGGGATCGGCTGCAACGCTTCGCCGATGAGCTCGAGTGCACGGGCCATGGTGGCCGCTCGCTTCGCGTCACGGGGGTCGAGATTTTCGGCCAATGAAGTGCCACGGGCGGCGCGCGGCACCGTGACGTCCTTGAGTACCTGGGTCGTCGAAATCATGTCGGCGATCGCCTGGTGGTCGTCGGTGAAGTCGGCGCGCAGTTGCAGGTGGCTGCCGAAGGACATCAGGGCGACCCGGTCGCCCGGTCCGAGGTTTTCGACGAACTCTTTCGCGTGCGGCGCCATTCGGACGAGTCCGGCCAGACGGTAGGCGTTCGGCCGGTAGTCCGTCTGGAACACGACGACGATCAATCTCTCCTCAGGAGTTCGAACCGGCTCGTTGGTACCTGCCAGTACCTTGGCGGTGGCGCTGCGGGTCGTAGGAATCCACAGTGCGGACTCGACATCGACGACTTTTCCGCCCACCTTGACTCTGAAATCGTCGGGACCGAGCCCGACGATCGGGCTGCCGTCGGAATCCACGACCCGCACCTCGGTGACGATGCGCCGCACCTCGACCACGGTCCCAAAAGGGTTCTCGGGTTCCTGGGCGAAGGACCCGAACGGCGTGAGAAATCCACCCGCTGCGATCAGCGCGAAGAGCCGGCGAGTGGATTTCTCAGCCATATTTCTTTTACGGCATCACCACGTTCCGGTTCGGGGATCGGTGGCGAGGTTCTCCAGCAGGGCCTCGACCGCACGAGCGAGCTGGTCGTCGCCGGTCTTGGATCGGTCCTGGGTTGGCGGCTGCCACACGACGACATCGGGCATCGCGCCCTCCTTCTCCATGTTGGCACCGGTGGGAGCCACGTACCAGCCCCGGAACGGGAGCCGCACGAGCGCTCCGTCGAGCGTTCTCATGCCGCCGGTCGAGATCACCGCGCCAAAGGTCGGGGAGCCGACCAACGGGCCGCGCCCGAGGGACTTGAAGGCATGCGAGAAGATTTCGGCGTTGGAGTAGGAGTCCACATTGCACAGGGTGGCCGCCGGCTTGGTCCACGCAGTTACCGGCAGCCGCTCGGCGGTGGGATATCCCCTCATATCGGGATCGGCGCCCCGCGGAATCGTGAAGGCGTGGCGCTCGACCATCAGAACGGCCAGGAGGTAGTCGGTGGTCCACCCGCCGCCGTTCGAGCGAACGTCAATCAGGAGTCCTTCCTTGCCATGAGCGGCCGCGTACAATCCGCGTTCGAACTCCTCGAATGACGGAATGCTCATGCCCTGGATATGGATATAACCGAGGCGTCCCTCGGACCACTCGTCGACCAGCTGCCGCCGCTCCCGAACCCACTCTTCATAGCGCAGCTGCCGGTGTGCCCGGAACGAGACCGGTTCGACGATCACCGTGCGTTTTGCACCGGTTTGATCCTGCACCGTGAGGCGGGTGCGTTCGCCGACCGTGTCGACGAAAAGGGAAAAGACGTTGGTGCTGTCCGAGATTTCGACGCCGTCGACTGCCAGGAGCCGCTCTCCGGTTTTGACCGCCGCATCTTTTCGCCAGGCCGGCGAGTCGGGTAGGACCTCGTCGACGAGGATTCCCGGACCACCGGCAGTCGGGTCGTAGGTGACGCCGATCCATCCCGTGGTATCACCGGAGGCCGCCGCCGGCCCCCGGGTTCCGGGTGGGTAGTAGCCCATGTGGGAGGCGTTGAGCTCGCCGAGCATCAGGTTGACGATATCGGCAAAATCTTCGTCGGTGGAAGCCTCTGAAGCCCACGGGCGGTATTTCTCGCGCTGGGCCGGCCAATCGACACCGTGAAAATCGGGATCGTAGAAGTTGAGGTCGAGCGCCCTCCACGCCTCGTTGAAAACCACCTCTCGCCGTTGGCGGAGGTTGACCTCGTAACGGGCGGTGAAGGGTACGGGATCGCCGGCCTTGCCTTCGAGCGAAACCCGCTTGATGCTGCCACCTTCGTTGAGGAAAAAGACGTTTTTCCCCTTGGCATCAAAAGCATACTGTTCGGGCGAAGCTTCGGTCGTCAGCCGCTCGATCTCGTCCCCGTCCCAACGGACTTTGTAGAGGTCGGTTTCGCCCTCGTGCTCGGCGGTGAAGATGACGGTCTTGCCGTCGGGGCTGACCCGGGCGGCGCCCTCGTCGCCCTTGAGATCGGTGATCTGCTCGACACGCTCCCACAGGCGATCGAAGTCGATCGTGACAATCGGCAGGTCGGGCTTTTCTTCCTCTTCCGCTGTGCCGCCGTCTTCCTCCTCGTCCTTCTTCTTGTCCTCCGGCTTGTCGTTCCACAGTTTGAGCCACTGCGCGGGCGTCCGCTCATCGTCTTCGCGAGTCAGCCAAACGCCCCACACATCGAGGGTGTTGCCGACACGCTTTGCGGTCCATACGAGCCGCCTCCCGTCGGGTGACCAACTGGGAACCAGGTCGTCGCCGGGGTGGCGGCTGACGTTGTAGGCCTCGCCGCCGTCTGCCGGCACGATCCACACGTCGTAGTTGAACTGATCGTCGGCTGCCGAGTAGGCGATCCATGTTCCATCCGGCGACCAGTCAAAGCCCGGTTCGTACCAGCGATCGATCAGGACGGTTTCTTCGCCTCCTTCCGCAGGAATGACGATCAGGGCGCCCCGTCCACGAACGAAACAGATCTTCTTCCCATCGGGGGAGAATTTGGCGGCAAAATCATCGATGGGCGAATCGGTGAGCCTGGTGAGATCGAAGTCAAAACCATCCGTCCAGGGGATCTCCGCGTCGGCGGGTTTGGCGAGGTAGAGGTCGTCGTTGCCGTGCTGCGCCGACGAGAAGAGGAGGCTCTCTCCGTCAGGCGACCAGCTGAGGCTTCGCTCGCGCTCCGGAGTGGTGGTCACCCTGGCGGTGAATGGTTTGGCGATCTCCTGGTCGTCCTTGGAGGTGATGCCGGTGACAAAAACGTCTCCGTCGAGGATGAATGCCGCCAGTTTGCCATCCGGGCTGAGTGCCAGTTCATCAGCTCCATCGCGAGCGGTTTTGCGGACGACCTCTTTTCTCAGATCGTCGTGAGAGACCTGGATGGAAAGCCGGGTCGGCGTACCTCCCGCCGGGGAGATGGTCCACAGACCGTCCTCGAACTCGTAGGCGATCAGGCTGCCGTCGGCCGCCGCTCTCGGGAATCGGACGGCGGAGCCCTCGTGCGATGTGAGCTGAGCCGCCTCGCCGCTGCCGGTTTCGAGGACGAAGAGGTTTTTCCGTCCGGCGCGCGAGGAGAGGAAGGCGATCGAGTCGGCGTCGATCCACATCGGGTGATCGTCGGTGCCGTTGAAATCGGTGAGCTTCTGATATTCACCGTTGGGCGAGCGAAGCCAGAGATCCCGGCTGGCGAACCCGCGATAGCCGCGGCGGGTCCATTTGGTCTGGCCGCGAACGAAAGCCAGGCTCGCACCGTCCGGTGAGAATGCTGCATGATCGCCGAATGCGTCCTGGGCCAGCGATGGCGTGCCGCCCGTCACCGGTACGGTCCACAACTGGGACCCCCAGCGGACACTCTCGGCGCGATTCGATGTAAAGATCACGGCGCTGTCGTCGGGCGTGAATGTGTCGGGTATGTCGCTCGTCGAGGCGAAGGTCAGCCGCGTCGGTGAGCGGCTTCCATCCGCCGGCATCACGAAGACATCCTCGTTGCCGAACCGCTTGGAAGCGAACGCGATCATCGTGCCGTCATTCGACCACACCGGATAGCGTTCGGTGGCGGGGTTGGCGGTGAGCCGTTTGGCGTCGCCTCCACCGGCCGTCACGATCCAGAGATCACCCTGCCACGAAAAGGCGATGAGGCTTCCGTCGGGCGACGGCGCCGGGTGGCGCGGCAATGGGGCATCGACTGCGAAGGCGGCTGATGCGAGGAATAGACCGATGACGGTGGCGATCGCGGCGCGGTGAGACATGATTTTTCCTCCTGTTTCTTCGACGATCCGGGCTCGTTTGACGGTCGAATCGGCGCCGAGCCCGGTCGCACCCGAAGGGTAACAGATGCCGCCGTGTTACGCTGACCGCCGTCAGGCGAATAGGATGATGACTCGAAGAGAGAACCCGTGGATCCCCCGCGTCGGTTGGACGGTCGTGGCCGTCCTCTTTGTGGCGTTTGTGTGGGGACTGCGCCACCGCAGCCAACTCGAGATGAGCGGCCAGAAAGCCGTGCAGATGCTCTTCGTTCCATCGGTGGAGCAGGGCACGCTGGTCCGCCGCGGCGACGAGCTGGCCCGTTTTATACGTGCCGACAGCGGTCTTACGCTGCGTTCGCAGGTGCCGACGAGCTACGCAGCCGTGATTCAGGCGCTCGGTGCGGGTCAGGCTGATGTGGCCTGGATCCCGGCATTCGCCTACGTGCTCGCCAATGCGCGCTATGGCGCCGAGGCGAGGCTCCAGGTGGTGCGGTCGGTCGACCGTTACTCGATCGTGGCGACCCGGTCCGGACCGGGTGAACCGCAGCGGCTCGAGAACCTGGTGGACCGGCGGGTCGCCGTACCTGAGACCATCACGGGCCGCCTGCGGGCCTCCCTGGTGCAAATGCTCGACGAGATGGCGCCAGGCTGGGTCGAGGTGCCGGTAGCAGACGACAAAGCGGCGATGTGGCGGCTGGTGGAGGAGCGCGATGTTGACGCTGCCGCCAGCCGGCACGTGGAGTCGGGTCCCAACGATTTGGTGGGTGACGGGCGTAAGGAACTCGAGTACGCCCGGCCGGGAACCCTTCGCGAAACGCGGGTGATTCACACCAGCGAAGAGCCGCAGCCCGAGCTTTCCAGCGTGTACTACGGGTGCGTCATGACCCGGACCGATTCCGGCATCAATCGGCTCGAAGACTTCAACGGCACCAATTTCGCCTTTTCAGACGAAACCTCTACATCCGGACACATCTTTGCTCGAGCCCTGCTGCAGCGATCCGGTGTGGCGCTCGGCCACGTCCTTTTCGCGGGCGGCCATCCCAATGTGGTGCAGGCGGTTCGCGAAGGCAAGGTCTCGGGCGGCGCCGCCTTTTACTCGCCGCCGTCGGCAGTCAACCGGCGCGATGGCACTGTCGTCGGAGATGCCCGCTTCCTGATCCTCAAGAACATGGCAACCGCTGAAGAACGCGCGAAGTTGCTCGACGAGGTGAGGATCCTCGCCCTCACCGATCCGATTCCCAACGACGTGTGCTGTGTTCGGAGAGGCTTCTCCGAGACCGTCTGGGAGCGCTTCGAAGCCTCCATGCAGCGCTTTCTCGAAACTCCCGACGGCCGCAGCGCCTATTACGATCTCGTGGCCGGCGTCGCCGCCGAGCCGTGCACCGATGACGATTTTGATGATTTCAGGACCGCGCTCACCGATGCGGGAGTCAGCGCATCGGCCCTGTTGGAAGCGGCCGAGCGGAGACTCGAGCGGCAACGCGCCCGCAGCGAAGGTGGCTCGTGAGTACGGCCGGCTCCCATCCGGCGGTCCGCATCGAAGACCTCGGGATGGTCTATCCCGGGGGAATCCGCGCGCTCGAGGGTGTCAGTCTGGAAGTTGCAGAGGGTGAATTCCTGGCGGTGCTCGGTCTTTCGGGGTCTGGCAAGTCCACCCTCCTGCGGTGCGTCAACCGCCTCATCGATCCGACCGAAGGCAGGATCTGGATCTTCGGCGAGGAGATCACGGCCTTGTCGGGCGGCGGGCTGCGGCGATTGCGTCGGCGAGTCGCCATGATCTTCCAGCAGTTCAATCTGGTGCGTCGCCACACTGTGCTGGCGAACGTGCTCTCCGGCGCCCTCGGCCGCAGCCGTCTGCTGCCGAGCCTGGTGCTCTCGTTCCCGCAGCCCGAGCGTGAGAGGGCCTTGCAGAGCCTCGAGCGGGTGGGCCTGGGAGACCGGTGGGGCAGCCGGGCCGATGCCCTCTCCGGCGGCCAGCAACAGCGGGTCGCGGTAGCCAGAGCGCTGATGCAGGACCCGCAGTTGATTCTCGCCGATGAACCTGTGGCTTCTCTCGACCCGGCGCTGCGCCACTCGGTCATGCGCCACATCGAGGCTCTCAACCGCGAAGAGGGACTCACGGTGATCTGCTCGCTCCACGATATCGATCTGGTGGAACGGTACGCGACGCGATTGGTGGCTCTGCGTGACGGCCGTGTGGTCTGGGAGGGCCTGCCGGCGGAGTTCGATCAGAGGACATTCCGCGAGATCTACGGCGAGGACGCCG
This sequence comes from Candidatus Sulfomarinibacteraceae bacterium, assembly GCA_963769215.1. Lineage (GTDB taxonomy): Bacteria > Acidobacteriota > Thermoanaerobaculia > Thermoanaerobaculales > Sulfomarinibacteraceae > Sulfomarinibacter. The sequence goes on from CAVYKX010000009.1 coordinate 70,566, forward strand.
AGCCGGCCTCGAACTCGGGTTATTCATCATGAGCGGTCGCGATTCGACTCCGCAGATCCATCGTGGCGCGGACGGCCTCGCGCGCCTCCAGGCGATCGGCATCGACGCGGTGTTGCTGACGGTTTTGCTGCTGATGGCGGAGCTTCTGCTGGTGGCCTTCTCGGGTCGCCGGGGACCGACCGGCCTCCTGCTCACCGCCGAGGAAATCCTCGATCTCCTGCACTACGCGTGGGCCGCTCTCGCCGGCATCGGGTTGGCGCTGTGTTGGAGCGTGTTCTATCGGCTGTTGGGCGCATCACCCGGACGCGCCATGGTGATCGGTGTGCCCGAGTGGGAGCGTGACCTCGAGTGGACTCAGACGCTGCGCGGCTGGTTCGTAGCTGTTTTCATCCAGTTCACATTCTTTGCCGGGTGGTTGATCACCGAGCTCGACCTCTACGCCTTTCTCACCAAGTTCGGCAAGGCCGCGGACATCGTGCGCGGTCTCATGCATCCTTCGAGCAGCGTGCTCCACGAGGGGTTGGTCCTGCTCGTCCAGACGATCTTCCTGGCCTTCATGGCGACGGCATTCGCGATCCCGGTGGCGTTTGTGCTCGCGTTCCCGTCGGCCCGCAACCTGACTCGCGGTTCGACCACGGCGCGGCTCGCCTATACCGTCGCGCGGACATTCATGAATTTCGTGCGCGCTGTCGAACCGCTGGTGTGGGCTCTGATTTTCATCTCGTGGGTGGGGATCGGCCCCTTTGCCGGTGTCCTCGCCCTCTGGGTCCACTCGGTGGCGGCGCTGACCAAGCTCTACTCGGAGCAGATCGAATCGATCGATACCGGACCCATGGATGCCATCACCGCCACGGGCGCCGGGATGCTGCAGGTCCTGCGCTACGGTGTGGTGCCCCAGGTGATACCGCCCTTCCTCTCCTTCACCATCTATCGCTGGGATATCAACGTTCGCATGTCGACCATCATCGGCTTCGTCGGTGGGGGAGGCATCGGGTACATCCTCAAACCGCGCGTCGACCTCGGCGAATGGGGCGAGGTCGGAACCCTCGTGCTCCTCATCGCCGGCACCGTGTGGCTGATGGACATCATCTCGGCCAAGATCCGCGAACGCATCGTTTAGCAATTCTCAACCGTTGAGCTGACGGCCTCGGAGGCCGCCATCTCCCCGTTCGAGAATTGCTGTTATGGATTGGTTTTCTCTATCAGCGATTCGGGGCGGGGCAGCCGCAGGCTGAACCGCCCCGAATCGCTAGAAGTCGTAGTACCACGCGACGGCGAACCACGTTTCCTTTTCCCAAAGGAACTGGCCCAACACCGAGCGCCCGGTGCCCCACTCGAGGGCGACACGGTAGTTTGCCCCACGTTCTCCGACCGGGACTGAGAAACCGAGCTGGGCCGTCAAACGGGTGCTCCAGTCGGTTTCCTCGTAGGTGCGAAGGTCGACGGCCGCGAATCGTGACGCACGTCCCTTCCAGTATTTCGGCTCGCTGACGAATTGCACCCCGGCCTGCACCCGGCTGGTGACGGAACCGGCGAGGCCGTTGCCGACACCGATTTCGGCATACCCCGTCACGTGAGGCCGAAACCTCCAGGACACACCCAGGAGACCCTCCTCACGGGTGTAGTGGATGCGTTCGCGCCCGGTACGCTCCGAGTATTCGTCGCCGATATGCGACGAATCGTGTTGGGAGCCGACCCGGAAGCCAAAATTGGGAGTGAGCATCCAATTCAGGTACAGGCCGTAGAAGCCATCCCAACCTGTATTGTCCCAACTCCACGCGATGTCGAATTGGCCGGCAAATCCGCCCTCGAAATTGAGCTGCCATCCCCGATCGGGCTCGCCCTCCGGGTGCCAGCGATAGATGCCGAAGCTGCCGCCGAGCCGCAGCCCGAATCGTTGGGCTCCGGTTTCAGGGATCTCGGTATCCGACAGCCACTGGAGGGTCAGGGCGTTTTGAGGCCGCAGAGGATCTGCGATGTAGCTGGGGTAGAAGTCGTTGGCCGGGAACCAGATCCGGCCCTTTTTCTTTTTTTCGCCGTCATCTTCTGAATCCTGATCCGATGCACCCGCCGGCGGCACCACGGTCAGAAGCGCGAGGATGAAGATGATTGAACCGAAGGACATCAGACGCCGCATGGCCCGGGAGTTTAACCTAGTTTTTCGCTGTCGCAGCAGGTTGTGTCTCAACATCGATAATCAGTGTGCTTCGCCGGAGTACTTCTCACCAGCCTCGATCGGCGCGCTGAGCCAGTTTTGCGGCGGCGGCAACGGACACGTCGCGTGCGGCGTGAACGCGCACGGCGGATTGTAGGCGAGGTTGAAATCAATGAAAGTGGTCCCGTTCTTGGCCAGCCTCAGCCGACAGGAACCGGCCCGCGCCGTAGGTCGTATCGGCGCTCGTGCCGTCGCGGAAGATCAGGAAATAGCTCTCGGCATCCGCGCTTCCGACGTAGGGCTCGAGGGTCATCTCGGTACCGTTCAGGGTGAATCGCAGCAGCCCGGGTGCCAGCATGGTGGAGTCCTGGCCCAGCACGGTCGGAATCGCCACTTCGCGAAGTTCGTCGTACGGTTCGAGGGTCGCTTCAACCCGGTACGCAGGATTGATGGGGAAGTGATCGATGCCCTCGAACGCGAGCCGGGTCGGCGCCTCGGGATCCTTGACCCGGGCTCCCAGCTTGTCGCCGCGCTTGATGATGTAGAACTGGGCGCGTCCGGCGGTGATGACGTCTGGTTTGCCGTCGGCATCGGTCTTCAGGATGGCCTCGGTCAGAGGATCTCCGTTGACAAGGATCCCCGCGCCTTCCTCGCCGAAGGCGACGACGGTGCCGTCTGCGCCGAGGATGAGCAGACCGGCGATCTCCTGGACGGATTCATCGGGGATGACCACGGCGCTGTCTGCCGCGGAGCCAAACCGGTTCTCTCCCGGCTCGAGCCAGTACAGCCCGGTCAAGGTCAACCAGCCGTCGTCGGCCGTCAGCCGCGCCAGGCGATCGGCCCGCCAATCGTCGATCTCGGCCGCGTAGGCTGGATCCACCGGAGTCGGCGCCTCGCTGCAAGCGGTCAGGCCAACGATCGTAACCATAAGGATCGCGCAACGAACGGTGGGGGAGGCCAGTATTTTCATCGGGTTGTTTTAGCACATCCGTCCACTCGGCCGCCCGTGCGCCCACATGCTGGATACTGGATCCACCCGCCCCCCGACCGCAGATCAGCAGATTGACGCGATTTTTTTCGATTTTGATTTCGGGTTGTCGCCATCTCGCGAGAAACCCGCATATCGATTGTTGCGGGTTCGCCGAAACGAAAGATCGTGGCGGAGTCCTTCGTTCGACACATTGGTTGTCCCGACGTCGTCCCGATCAATAGTGCGCTCGTGGCGCGCACTGAAGTACGCGCCTACACGTCAATTGAGCGTGCTCCTCGTGTAGGCGGGTACTTCAGTGCCCGCCAACGTCGGTTTCATACCCTCAGCACCCGTGTTCTTAGAGGTACGCAGATTTGAGTGGCCGGCATCCGGCATCCGGTATCTGGGTGGGAGGGGTGGTGTATCATGAGACCGAATCTCGTAGAAGACTGACGAAATGAAACTGCAAGAAGGCACCCTCCTCGGTTCGTACTCGGTCCTCGAGCTCCTCGGCTCGGGCGGGATGGGGGAGGTCTACCGCGCAACGGATACCCGCCTCAAACGCGATGTGGCGGTCAAGGTGCTTCGCGAGCGGCTGGCCGAGAATTCCGAGGCCCTGGCGCGGTTCGAGCGCGAGGCCCAGAGCATCGCTGCTCTCTCGCACCCGAACATCCTCGCGGTCCATGACGTCGGGAGCGACACGGGCATCTCCTATGTGGTGATGGAGCTGTTGGAGGGTGAGAGCCTGCGGGCGAGGATGGAGCGGACCAATCTGTCCACCCGGAAGGCAATCGAGATCGCACGGCAGATCGCGGCGGGGCTGGTTGCGGCCCACGATCGGGGCATCGTACATCGGGACCTCAAACCGGAGAATGTCTTTCTGACCAGGGAAGGGTTGGTCAAAATTCTCGATTTTGGGCTCGCGAAGCAGGAAGTCGTGCCGTTCTCCCATGACTCGGAAACGGCGGCGCTGACCGTCGGCCACAGTCAGCCCGGGATGGTGATGGGAACCCTCGCCTACATGTCGCCGGAGCAGGTCCGCGGGCACGCCGTGGATCATCTCACCGATGTCTTCTCTCTCGGGGTCATGCTCTACGAGATGCTCTCCGGGGAGAAGCCATATCAAGGAGAGAGCTCGGCCGACGTCATCGGCGCGATATTGAAAGAGGAGCCTCGAGATATCTCGGAGATCGACAGCTCGATTCCTCTTTCCGCGCGCCGGATCGTCAACCGGTGCCTGGAGAAAAACCTCCACGACCGGTTTCAGACCGCCCGCGACCTGGCCTTCGCCCTCGAGACGGCGGCGGATGTCAGCAACGAGGAGCAGACGTCGGGTGCCGTCGCGAGTCAATTGGCGTCGGACGAGGCTTCATCTTCGGTGGCCGTCATACCGTTCACGAACATGAGCCCGGACCCGGAGCAGGAGTACTTCTGCGAAGGGATGGCCGAGGAGATCATCAATTCTCTTGCCGGCGTCTCGGGGCTTCGAGTCGCAGCCCGCAGTTCGGCCTTTCAATTCAACTCGAAGTCGCACGATGCCCGCGAAGTCGGGGCGGCGCTGAACGTGAAGACGGTACTCGAGGGCAGTGTTCGCACGGCCGGGCGGCGAGTGCGGGTCACGGTTCAGCTGATCGACGTCGACAACGGATTCCAGCTCTGGTCGGACCGGTACGACCGGGAGATGGACGACATCTTCGCCCTTCAGGACGAGATCTCGGAGCACGTTGTCGATGCGCTCAAAGTGACGCTCGGGACGGAGGCGAAGGAGGAGATGAAGCGCCCGACGGCTTCGGTCGAGGCGTACCAGCTCTACCTCAAGGGCCTTCACAACTGGTACAAACGTGATAGGGGGTCACTGCAGAAGGCTGCAGATTTCTTCGAACAGTCTGTCGCGGTTGATCCTGATTACGCGCTGGCCCACGCCGGATTGGTCATCAGCTACTGCAGCCTGGCATTTTACGGAATGGAATCGGCCATAGCCAGGGCCAGGGCAAGTGCGGCAGCGGAACGAGCGGCTGCTCTGGCGCCTGGGGTTGCAGAGGTCCATGCGGCCCTCGGCCTGTATGCAGCCTGGCTCGCCTTCGACTGGGAAACGGCGGAAAGGGAATTAAGAGCGGCGGTCGAGGCCAACCCCTCGTACGCGCTGGCCCACATCTGGTACAGCATGGTGCTCGCGACTTTGTCCCGGCATCGTGAGGCGATAGCGTTGGCGGCCCATGCCCAAGAAGTCGATCCGCTGTCGCCGTACGCCAATACCGCTCTCGGTCTGGCGCAGGTCCAGGCGGGGTTGAGAAGTGAAGCCCTCCCGGCGCTGGAAGAATCCATCAACATCGACGCCGATTTTCTTTACACATTGTGGGTGCTCGGCTCAACCTACGGCGCGCTGGGCCGTCATGAGGAAGCCGTGGCGATTCTGGAGAAAGCGGTGACCCTGTCGGGCAGGGGTTCCTATTACCTGAGTTGGTTGGGATGGGCGTATGGCGTCGCTGGGCGGAGACCGGAGGCTGAGAGGATTCTCGATGAGCTCATGTCGGGTTTCTCGAACGAGGACATCCAGCCGGTTTTTCTGATGCAGGTCTACAGCGGTCTTGGCGACATGGATTCGGCATTCGAGTGGCTCGAAAAGTCGGTGGCCCAGGGTGATCCCGCCGCCAGTTTCATCGGCTTTCCTCCTATGGATCCCCTCCGCGAAGATCCGAGATTCGATCGGATCCGGGGGAGTCTGGGCGTTTCAGGCTAGCCCGCCCGCCCACCCGATACCAGATATCTGATTCTGGATATTGGATCTCGGATCCGCCCACCCACCCCATGTCATCAGAGGATGGGGGCTGTCGATTTGATGACATCCAACATCCAACATCCAGCATCAGGTCCCTTGATCGCCTCGTCCAACCGAGATTCGTACATCTTTCCCAACGCGGTGAGCGATTTCAGATCCGTCGGCTCGTCCGGCATCAGCGGGATCTCGACCACCGGGTGGGAGTCGCCGACCAGGTCACGGAGTTCGGCGACGCCTTCGTGGTCCCGCTGCCCGAGCCAGGCCAGCAATCGTCGGCCGGCGCTCGCGGTATCGCGAACGGGCGGCAGCTCGGGGTGGACTCGATTGACGATGATCGGTCCGAGGTGGTACCCGGCTTCGGTCAGCCGGCGCGCGAAGAACAGGGTGTCGGCGACGCGTCCGCTTCCGGGACCGCAGACCAGGACGAAAAGGTCTCGGGCGAGCGCAGGAGTTCCTGCACCTCAAGCGCCCGTTCCCGGAACCCGTCGAAGAGCGGAGCGAAGGCCTGGAAGAACTCGGCCATGTCGCGCAACAACTCGAGGCCCACCATGCGGTCGAGGAACCCTTCGACGTTGCGGCCGAGAATGCCCGAGCCTGGAGGTGACCTTGAGCTTGCCCTCGGCGTCGAACCACGGCTTGAGCGCGATCCGGAGTGCGCCGCTGTCGAGGAAACTGACGATGCGCTCGGGCGCATCGAGGAAGTCGAGCGCCTGGCGGGTCGGCGGCGTGTCCAGGACGATCCGGTCGTAGCGTTCCTGGGTCGGCGACCTCGAAAAGCCGTTCCGACGCCATGTACTCGAGGATGCCGGCGAGGTTGCCGGAAAGGTGGTCGTAGAAGCGGTTGTCGAGGATGCGTTGGCGCGCCTCCTCGTCCGGGCGCAGTAGCGCTCGATCAGCCGATCGAAGGTGCGGCGGGCGTCGAGCAGGCTGGCGTCCAGTCGGCCCGTGCGCACCGACCGCGACCTCGGTCTCCTGGTCGCGGGCCTCGTCGCCGACGCCGAGCGCGTCCTTGAGGCGCAGCGAAGGATCGAAGGTCATGACCAGCGTGTCGTCTCCGCGTGCGCCGATGCGCAGGCCCAGGGCGGCGGCGAGGGTCGTCTTGCCGACGCCGCCCGAGCCGACGACGATCGATCAGCGGCTGATCACCCGGTTTCATCTCATCCCCCGAGCGCCCGAGTCAGATGCTCGCCGACCACGCCCACGAGTTTCGGACCGGCATCGATGGGTTCCAGAGGGACCTCTGCGATCGGACCGTCCCATCGTTCGTGGATGCGTTCGAGCTCGTGCTCGTTGACAGCCCGCCGCCGCGCCCACAGACGGGTCGTCTGGTCGCGGCGGGCGCGAGCGGGAAGCGGCGGATAGATCGCGTTGACGACCAGGAGCTCCGGGCTTCGGTCGAGGCGGTTCCGCATAGCCTCCAACAGCTCCAAGGACTCCTGGACCGGCATTTCCTCGGCTGTGGTCACAACCACGGAACCGAATCTCTCGCGGTCTTCGAGGAAGCTCGCAATCTCCGACGCCATGGTTCCGATGGGACCACTCGAGATGACGTCCGACACCAGTTGGGGGGCGGCCATCCAGGCGATCCCATGTCCGGACGCGGGAGCATCGAGAATGACGACGTCGGGCCGGCGGAGTTCTTTGGGTCCGTGACCCTCCACCATCCGCAGCGCGCGGCCGAAGACCGCGGTTTGCTTGAGACCGGGCGCGCCCTCGGTGAAGTGGCGGTGGACCGGGCTCGAGAGGATTTTCCGCACCAGGGCGCCGACCTTCAACTTTTCGCGTACGAGGTCATCCAGCAGTTCCCGCGGATCGAGATGCTGGAGGTAGAGATTCGAAGCGGCTTCGACGATCTCTCCTCCCGAAGGCGGCGTATCGAGGAGGTGGTGGAGGTTCTCCCTGGGGTCCACCTCGATGAGCAGCACTTGGCGTCCGCGGTTGGCGAGGAGCGCGCCGAGAGCAGCCGAAACGGTGCTCTTGCCCACGCCGCCTTTGCCCGTAACTACCAAAAGCTCGAGCCGATCGAGACGTTTCAGAATGCCCATCGAATCGCACGGGAGCTTAGCACTTTCATCCACCCACCCGCCCCGAGTTGTGAATTTTGAATTTTGAATTTTGAATTTCCACCCACCCGCCAGGAATTGTCCACAGATAACCCAGATTGACGCAGATATTCCGACTGAAGAACGGCGCGTTCGGCGGAGGTGCCATCTTTTGCATTGTCCGGAGGTTGACCGTCCGTTCGGTTCAGCGTCATGGTCGGTCAATGCTGAAGGTGGCTCCTGTGCGGGAAGCGCACGGGCAGAAGAGCGCGCCACCTCTCAGTATCGGCGTAGAACGGCTTCGGCCCGTCCGTGTCGCTCGGGAGGACCGTCGCCGTGGCGGTGCTCCGGCCCCAGGAACTCCTGATGCTCGACGACTTCGAGGAATGGGAAGAGGGTGACGATTTCGTCAGGCTCGAGAAATGTTCCGAGCGATCCATCGATCGAACGGAAGGAGTTGCATCCCTCTTCCCGTCGCGTCGACTCGTGGTTCGGGTAGGCAGGGTCCCAGGTGCCGAAGGCGGTGACGAAAAGCGTGCCGCCCGGACCGAGATTTGTCTCCACAATCCCGACGAGATCGCGAATCTCGTCGCGGTCGAGCAACGGGATCAACCCGAAAACCAGGATGCAGCCGTACTTTGGCGCCGATTCGTCAACATCGGCGAAACGCCCTCGGATCGTTCGAATCGAGAGCGCTTCCTCAGCCGCGGTCTTTTCCACCTGCTGGAGGCCTGCGCTCGATGGGTCGAGGGCGTCGACTGCAAAACCCCGCCGAGCGAGGTAGAAGGCGTGGCGGCCCTGTCCGCACCCGATGTCGAGGACCGGGTGACTCCGGTCGATGAGGTCAACATGTCGCACCAGGAGCGGATCTGGTTCTGCGCCGAAGTAGTCCGGGACCGAGTCATAGACGCCGTCGAAACCTTCCATCAGCCCGAGATTAGCAGGATCGGGAATTGTTGATACAACTTCTCAGGTTTTAGAGGGTGGTCAAACGCGCAACGGCGCGAAGAGGAGGATGAATGGACAATTCCGGGCACAGCCCTTTCAAGATTTCCGCTGCTTCGGATGCTCCGAGCGGCTCTGGAGAAAACGTAACCGATACGACGACCAAAGGCGAACCGATCGAGAGAATGGGCGCGCTGGTCAACTCCGCAGACATTTTTTTGCTGATCAAGGGGACGCCGCAGCGACCGCAGTGCGGGTTTTCGGCCAACACGGTGGCGATCATGGATTCACTTCGTGTTCCGTACCGTACCCTTGATGTGCTCTCTGATGAGGGGATCCGTTCCGCCGCCAAGGATTTTGCCGGCTGGCCGACCTTCCCTCAGGTCTATGTCCGTGGGGAGTTCGTGGGCGGCAACGACATCATCACCGAAATGCACGCGGCCGGTGAACTCCAAGATCTCGTACGAGGCAACGCGTCATGAGCGGCGCCACGAGTGTCGATCCGGGCACGATCTTGACGCTCACCGAACGGGCGCAGCAGGAGATTCGATCGATCTTCGAGCGTGATGCCGGCAACGATGTCGACGGTCTGAGGCTGGGTGTCATCGGCGGCGGGTGTTCGGGTCTTTCCTACGACATGAACTTCTCCGAACGGCGTCGCGACGACTCGGTCCTCGAATTCGACGGCTTTTCGGTGCTTCTCGATCCGAAGTCGACCATCTATCTCAAGGGCATCACCCTCGATTTCCAGGATGGTCTCCAGGGCAGGGGATTCGTCTTTTCGAACCCGAATGCCACCAATACCTGCGGTTGCGGTGAGTCGTTCAGCGTCTGACGAACTGCTCTTCGGCGGCCTGGTCGCGCCTTTCGAAGGGTGGGTTGTGGTTTCCGTGGAGGGGCGGCACCGCGAGCGCTTCCTGAACAGCCAGATGACGTCGGATGTCCGGTCTCTGACGGTTGGCTCGTCGCAGCAGACTGCGCTGCTCGATCGTTCGGGGAGGGTGCAGACCTTCGGGTTTCTGCTCAAGCGCGAGGACGAGATCGTTCTCCTTCTGCCCGAGGGCTCCGTTGAAACGGCTGTCCCGATGCTCGAGTCCCACGTGATCGCCGACGATGTCCGTTTCGAGATCGTTGAAACGCCGCGGAAGCATCTGGTTCTGGGCGCCGAAGCTGTACGGCGTCTGCAGTCCGAGGACGCAGAGACAACGTTTCCGATCTCGGTGCTCGGCAGTCGAGGCTATGTGACCTGGGCCGGGACGGAGATTCGATTTGCCGACCCTGTCATCGAACCAGTTTGAGAGCCTGCGTGTCCTCTCCGGCCTTCCTCAGTGGGGGCGGGAGGTCGACCGAAGGCACCCTGGTGCACGAGACGACTCTGGTGAATCAGGCGGTATCCGCTGACAAGGGCTGCTACCTGGGCCAGGAGACGGTGGCCAAGGTTTCGAGCGGGCGAGGGGCCGCGCGGGCGCCGATGCTGCTCGAGGTCATCGGTGGCGACCTGAGCGGCGACGATCTGGTGGGCAGAAAATTCGCCACCGACCTCGGCAAGCGGAGTGGCAAGGTGCTGTCGCTCGCTCGCTGGAACGAGACCGTCTTTCTTCTTGCTGCGGTGATTCGCGAGTTACGGGTCAAGGACCGGGAGATCGAGTGCCGGTTCGAGGGCGGCCCGGCCTTGACGGTGAGAATCCACTCCCTGCCGTATCTCAGCTGTCCTGCACCCGATGAGTGGGCGCGCCGTTTGGAACTCGAGGCCGTCGCGGCGTTTTCGGCCGATCGCGAAGATGAGGCGATCGATCTCTACCGGCGGGCAGTCGCTGTCTGCCCGTGGTATGCGGACGCGTACGAGGGTCTGGGTGTGATCCTCGGGCGTCATCGACGATTCGAAGAAGCCATCGAGTTGATGCACCGGCTGCTCGAGGTCGACGAATCCTCGGTCATGGCTCACACCAACCTCTCGTTGTACTACAACCAACTGGGCCGCATCGAGGACGCCGAGCGCGAAGCCGCCGAGGCCATGCGCGCGAAGATGCGCGCCGAACAGGCGGCCCGGAAAGATTCCGAACCCGAGCGAGACGAGGCGGATGCGGTCGCAGCCGACCGCGAGCGTCGGGCCGAGATGTTCCGCCAGGTGCTGGCTCTCGACGCCGACGATGCTCTCGGGAACTTCGGTCTCGGCGAGCTGCTGGTGGAGGAGGGGAGGTACGGAGAGGGCATCGACCATCTCGAACGGGCCCTCGCCGCCGATCCCCGCTATTCCGCCGCGCTGCTCGCTCTCGGCCGGGCCTACGAAGGCGCCGAAGACCTCGACTCGGCCCGCGGCACCTATCGCAAGGGCATCGACATCGCCGCTGCAAAAGGCGACCTCGCGACTGCCAATAAAATGCAGGAGCGGCTGGCGGTTCTCGAACCCTCGGACCGCGGGTAGGCCGTACCTGTCGGATATCATTTGCACCGCGACAAGGGACGGCCTCGCTCGGGATGACAGAGTCTGGGTTGGGCGGGTGAAAATTCCGAATTCAGAATTCAGAATTCATCCGCCGTCTTCGCCCTCCACGTCCCGTCCGGCAAGGTCCTCGAGAGTTCGAGCTTCCGTGCATCCTCGATCTCGACCCACAAACGATGCTTGATCGGTTGCCCGGCCTCGATGCTGGTCACCATCGCACGATCGATCACATTGACAATTTCGAAGCGTTCGCCGCCGATGACGACGGCGATCGGTTGCTCCTCACCGCGCGATTCTTCCCGGCAAACCACCTTCGCGATCAGAGAAATCCCCGGCCGATTCACACCAACACCATCCGCTTCTCAACGTTGAACGTGGAACGATCTTACGTTCTAACGCTTACGCCGATTTCTCCACCCACACGGAAAGAATCTCCAGTGTGACCTCGACTGCTTTGGTCATCCACTCCAGCGAAACCCACTCGCGAACCGAGTGGAAGTTCTGACCGCCGGCGAAGACGTTGGGGGTCAGCAGGCCCATGTACGACAGGCGCGCGCCGTCGGTGCCGCCGCGAATGGCCTGGCGTTTGGGCTCGACGCCAATGCGTTCCACCGCTTCGAGAGCATAATCCAGCACCTTGGGATCTTCACGGATCTTGTACGCCATGTTGCGGTAGGACTCGTCGAGTGCGATCGAGATCTTGGCCTTCGGGAATCTCTTCTCGACGGTGGCCACGACCGACTTCAGAAATTCTTCGCGCTCGATCAGCTTCTCCACCGAAAATGCCCGCACCAGCACCTTGAGCTCGACCTTCGTCACGTCGCCTGAAGCAATGTAGGGGTGGAGGTAGGGCTCGCGGCCCTCGGTGGTCTCGGGCAGCAGCTCGTCGCCGATGCCTTCGATGATGGCCGCGGCCACCCGCAGGGCGTTCACAAGCTTGTTCTTGGCATAGCCGGGATGGACATCGTGTCCGATGATGGTCACGTTTGCGGTGTCGGCGCAGAAGGTCTCGTCCTCGATCTCTCCGAGATCCGAGCCGTCGAGGGTGTAGGCGTAGTCGGCGCCGAATGCTTCGACGTCAAAATGCTCCGTGCCCCGGCCGACCTCCTCGTCGGTCGTGAACGCGATGCGGACCGGCCCGTGGAGAAATTCGGGGTGGTCCTTCATCCACGCAACGGCTGTCATGATCTCGGCCACGCCGGCCTTGTCGTCGGCGCCGAGAAGGGTGGTGCCGTCGGTGTGGATCAGTTTGTGGCCGACGCATTTCTCGAGATTCGGGTTGTCGGCGGTCTTGAGAACCTGCTCGTCGTTGAGCCGGATATCGCTGCCGTCATAGGACTCGATGATCTGCGGGTCGACATCCTTGCCGGAGGTCCCGAAGTAGGTGTCCACGTGGGCGATAAGGCCGATCGTCGGCACCTTGCCTGCCGCCGGGTGGTCGGCAGGGAGATTCGAGGGCACCGTGGCGAAGACGTAGCCCCACTCGGTCATCTCGGCGTCGGCGCAGCCGAGTTCCTTGAGTTCCTCGGCCAGGATCCTCGAGAGATCCTTCTGCTTTTCGGTCGTCGGGCTCGATTCCGAGTTTTCGTCCGATTGAGTGTCGACCTTGACGTAGCGCAAGAACCTGTCGAGAAGCGCCTTGCGATCATTGCCTTCGATGGTTGCGGTCATGAAATACCTCCTGAGTCTGTCTTGAATGGAAAGTCTAACCCGGATCGCGAGGTTGTCCATTCTTTGCTGGTCGGTTGAAACCGAGGGCCTGTCCGTGTTCGCGTGGCGCTTCTCTTCTGGTGGCGCTCTTCTGTCGGCGCGCTTCCCGCGAGGAGCCACCTTTAGCATTGACCGACCATGAGGCCAGACCGACCGGAAGGTCGAAGTCCGGACAATGCAAAAGATGGCACCACCGCCGAGAGAGCTTTTCTGCGGGCGGCTCTGCTTCCGGTCGTGGTGGCAGTTTGCCGAAGCGGTAGGTCAGCCCGACCAGACCGAAGATACCTCTCTTCTGGTCGACGATGGGGCTGTCATAGATCTCGTTGTCGAGCCTCTGGATCCTGACCAGGGCGACCAGGCGTATCCGCATGTTCACAAAAAAGAAACCGAGCAACGAACTGCGGAAATTGATGACCGAGTGGCCTTCGAAGGGTGGACGTCCCGGGCGCGCTTCCTCGGGGGTGACGCCGTAGTAGTAGTCGACGAAGTTGCTGCTCTGCCAGACCATTCCTATCGATGGCGTGAGTCCCCATCGATACCGGTTGAAGGTCCACATGCGGGAGAAATCGGTCGATGCCTGTTGGCCGTAGGAGCGGCCGAGCATGTCGGTGTAGAACGCGGTGTTCAACCGGAACTTCCCGGGCTTCCAACCAAACACGAAGCCGCCTTCGATGGTGGACCGGCGCTTGTTCATGCCTTCCAGATATTCAGAGTCCTCGGGATCGAGGCCGTTGAAGACGATGCCCATCCGGGCGTCGAGGCTGAATTTGTCGGTATCGAAGAACTTATAACCTGCCTGAATGCCCTGCACGTAGAGTTTCTTGTACGTGAGCTCGAGAAGCGGAGCCACGATCTGCGAATTCTCCGCTCCGACGTATGGACGCGGCGACGAAAAGGCACCGATACCGAGGGACCACTGGAAAGGCGACGGGACAGGGGGAGGAGACGACTCAGCCGGTTCATCCTGGGCGAATATCGACATACTCGGGAGCAGAACGAGGAGAGTCAGCAGGGCGCGGATCTTCATGGGCCTTCCTTCAGCCACTTGGCGGCCCCGGTATTCTGCCAGGAATTTCAGGATTCTGCACAAAAACCGGCCGGCACGTGTCGGTGGAGTTTGCATCTTGAGGTGCTCTGCAACGACCGAAGAACCACAGAGGCACAGAGTCCACAGAGGGTTTCACAGAGGTCTTCTTTCTCGGAGTCTCGGAGACCGGGTCGATCCGTTGGATCACAACGCCTGCCTGGTACCCAGCGCGGGAATTTGAGATTTCTCTGTGTATCCTCTCTGTGACTCTGTGGTGGTTCTCGCCGCATGGAATTGTGTATGAGCCAAACGTTCAAACGTTCGGCTCATCCGGAATTCTGTGAGGTCGTTGTGCGACGGCGGACAGCCCCGAAGGGGCGATAGACATTTAGCCTGGGGCGTGAGCCCCAGGAATTCAGCGTTTCATTTTTCTTCAAGCCGCGAAGCGGCGACAGACGCGCTGCTCTCGACGGAATCGGAACGATTCTGTCGCCCCCTTCAGGGGCTTATGCTGTTGCTGGTCCGAGGATCCTGGGGCTCACGCCCCAGGCTAAGCATCTGTCGCCGCTTTGCGGCTCATCTCATCGAATTTCGGATAAGCCCAACGTTCAAACGTTCAACGTTCCACGTCGAAAATCTCCGCCAGGGCTTCGTGCCGGTAGGCGAAGATCTTCCGCACATCCCGGGCGACAGCCAGACGCTGCGCGATCACCCCGCCGAACGGCGCGTACTCGACACGATCGATGATCGAGGTGCCGTCATCGGCCTCGGCAAACACGTGTTCGTGGCGCCACAGACGGTACGGCCCGCGGAGCTGGCGATCGACAAAACGGTAAGGCGGTTCCCACACTTCGATTTCGGTTCGCCACCTCATCGGGATACCGCGCCAGCGGATTCGGTAGTCGATAAGAGCACCCGGCGCCATGATGATGGGCCCTTCAGTGAGCACCTCGAAACTGAGCCACGGTGGCGTCAGCTTCTCGAGATTCCGGGCCTCGGAGAAGAAGGCGAAGACCTCGTCGAGTGGGACTTTCAGAAGGAGTTCATCCTCGTGGTGAAAGGTCTTCATCTCGAAGCCTCCGAGTTCGCCAGCTCGGCGATCCGGCGCACCATCCCCGAAAAGATGATCTTGTGTACGGGATAGAGCAAGTTCCAATACAGGTGGCCCGCGAGACCGAACGGCTCGAAGATGGCGGTCTGCACGAGCTGGGTACCCTCGGCCTCGGGTATCGTCTCCCACTGCAGCCACGCGCGGCCGGGGACTTTCATCTCTGCTCGAAGGCGCAGCAGATTCGGCCGGTCGACCCGCTCCACCCTCCAGAAATCGACGGCGTCGCCAGGCTCGAGTTCGGTCGGGTGGCGCCGTCCGCGCCGCAGACCGGGTCCCCCGACCATGCGGTCGAGCATCCCTCGAAACGACCACGCCCACGACCAGAAAAGCCATCCGCGTTCGCCGCCGAGCGAACTGAAGGCGGCATAGGTGGTCTCCTGATCGGCGGATGCCTGGAAACTCCGTGTTTCCCGGATCATTCCCTGATTCTGGCTGAGTTCGAATGCGGGCGCCGACCCGAGCGCGCTGCTCCAACGCGTTGTGACCGCATTCTCCGTCGTCTGCTGCAGAGCCCTCGCGACCGACTCGTGATAGGTGAGCGGTTCAATCTGAGGAAAGTCCTCTCGAGCGCGCGACGTATCGGCCACGACCGGGTGGACCACTCCCTCGACCAATGGCACCGCCAGGCGGTTCGGGATCGGCGTCACCAGCCCGACCCAGAGGGCTGCCAGCCGCGGGGCCAGGACCGGCACCGGAACGATGACTCTGCGGAGTCCACGGACCTCGGCAAACTCCTGCATCATGCCCTTGAAGGTGAGGGGAGAGGTGCCGACATTGTAGATGCCGGCAGGCTCGCGTTCGAGGGCGAGGGTCAGATAGGCGAGGATGTCCCGAATCGCTATCGGCTGGACATCGTTGAGGATCCACCGGGGGGCAATCATCGCGGGGAGCCGCTCGGTCAGATAGCGGACCATCTCGAACGAAGCGGAGCCGGAGCCGATCACCGGCCCGGCACGGAACTCGGTTGTGGGGAGGCCGGCTCGGAGTATTTCTCCGACTTCGGCGCGGCTCGCAAGATGTTTCGAAACGTCCTCAGCCTCCGGGAGCAACCCGCCGAGGTAGATGACGTGGCGCAGGTGCCCTCCCGCTGCAACGAAGTTCTCGGCGGCCTTTCGATCGCGTTCGGCAAAATCGCCGCCCGCACCCATGAGGTGGATCAGATAGTAGGCTGCCTCCATTCCGGCGAGCGCCGATCGGAGAGAATCCGGGTCCTCCACATCGCCCTGGACCACTTCGACCGCCGATGTCCACGGCCGACCGCCGGCGCGGGCCGGGTCGCGAACCATGATCCTGACGTCGTGGCCCTTCTCGATCAGGCGGGGGACGAGCCTGCCGCCGATGTAGCCGGTCGCGCCGGTGACGAGTACTTTCATTTCGCGTTCTCCCCATAGCGCTCGATATAGCCCCGCACCGGAAATTTGCGGGCGGTGTTGGCGGACGACATGTAGCGGATGGTGCCGAAGACCGGGCGCTCCGGGCCCCACGCCCGGTCGTGGCGGCCGAGTATCCAGAAAATCCCCGAGTAGGAGTTGGGGTCGCGACCGTCGAGGGCGAAACGGTTGTTGAGTTCGAGCATCACCTCGAGGGCCTCGCGCGGTTCGCTGGTCCACTCGAGGATCTTCTTCCCCCACAGCATTCTCAGATAGTTGTGGATGGTGCCTTCCTGGAGGAGTTGGCGTTGGGCGGCGTTCCAAAGAGGATCGTGGGTCGCAGCCGCAGAGAATTCCTCCAGCGTGTAGGTGTATTCCCGTCGATCCGCCGCGTGCTTGGAGAGAGTTTGCTGGGCCCAGCCTGGAAGGGACTCCCAACGATCGTAATCGGATCGCTTGTGGCAGACGTTGAAGCCGAGCTCGCGCCAGGTGATGAGCTGATCGAGGAACGCCTCGGAGTTTTCCCCGAACGCCCCACCACCCGGCCCGGCGTCCGTTGGCCGGGGGAACGATGTCCTCCGGCGTCCACCGTTCTCGGCGCATGGTCTCGAGAAAGACCTCGTGCGCCGAGATGTGGCCGAAGTGCAAGTAGGGGGAGAGACCGCTGGTGGCCTCGGCCTCGGGCCGGTTGCGCTCATCCAGGTATCGATCGAGCCGGTGATCCATGAAAGCCTGCAGGGCGTTCCCGGCGGCCGCCGAACCTCCGCGAACGGGCGCAGCCGCAACCGTGTGGTCGATGGGCAGCGCCGCCAATGCCTCGCTGCCGCCCGCCAATACCGCGACGTCAGCGGCCGGCCACTTTCGAGCGATGGCGTCCGGGATCGGTGGGGCCTGCGGGAGCGTTTCCGCGAGCGGGTTCTCGAGCGGGATCTCGGCGAGATGGCCGACCAGATTTTTCTGCAGGAATCTCCTGAACGAGTAGGCGGTCGTGAACTCTCGATCGGTGGCGGCCATGGGCAGCAACCCGTTGCCGTCGACTGCTTCAAGACGAACCGAGATCTTGGCCGCTGCCGCGTCGACCATCGCGGGCAGAAAGAACGCAGGAAAATCATCGGTCACGACGACTGCTGCATCGGCAGCGAGAGCCTCCAGCAGGCCGCGTCCGGCCCCGTGGGCCGGCTCCACGTAGGGGTAGTAGGTGACGCCGCACCCTTCGAGGGCGGCCTGTGTCGAGGCCATGCCGTCGGTGATGAACCGGTGGAGCCGGTCGCTCGCCCAGGGGTATTCGCTCCGGAGCGCCTCGAGAATAACGAGTTGAACGCCGAGATGACGCGACCATTCCGCCGCCCGCTGCAGACCGAAGTTGAACCGCACACGGCGTGAGGCGATCATCCAGTAGATCACCCGCGCGCCATCCCGTCGAACGGGATGCTGGTTGGCTCGCCGGATGCGCTGCGGCGGAATCTTTGATTGCACGGTGTGATCATCCTCTCTCAGAATCTTCGATTCGTCACGCTCAGCTCAAGTGTGTATCGGCGTTTCTTATTCCGATGTCAAGAAAAATATCTCCTAACTCTAGAAATAATATGAGGAAGAGTGAGGTTGCGCTCGGTGTACCTCGAGGTAACTCCGGAGAGGTGCAAGGAATACTGGGTACAGCATCGAAAATTGTCGATCGGAGGTTTCTCATGTCTTATCCATTCAAGTTCGAAACGAGCGACATCAACGCCGCCCTGGTCATTCTGTTTCCTCCAGGTGTCAAAGGCCTTTTCAACCCGGAGATTCATAAACTGGTTCGTGAAGTCGAAGGGAAGCTGGATGGCGTCCACGTGACCTACGCGCTCTCGTCCGGCGGGTCTCCAACCCTGACCGACGCGGTGGCCGCAGCTCGCTTCGCTGGATGCGACGCCGCAGTCGTTGTGCATCCGCAGGACATCATGGCATCCGAAAACCCGGTTGGCAGGCGTTCCGGTGACAGCATTGTCGATTGGTATCCGGTTGCGTCGGAGATGGATGCTTCGGTTGTCGCGGACACATTCCTCACGATTGTGAGGGGCGCGGGGAAAGCTGCGTAGCGGTACCGCTAGATTTCTTTGGTACTCTATCCCCGTGGACCTTGAGAAAACCTTGACACCGGAATGAAGGGGCGCTTGTATGAGTGAGTCTGTCCATCACACGGATCACCAGTTTTCGGCTGAGGATCAGTTGTGGCCGATGGGTGCTGTGACTCGTCGGACTGGGATCGGCGAACACACTCTGAGGGCGTGGGAACGCCGTTTCGGCTTTCCGAAGCCCCACCGTCTGGCGTCCGGTCACCGCAGGTTTTCGCCGGATCAGGTGCAGCATCTGCTGCTCATCGCCAAGGCCCTGGAGCGCGGCCATCGGGCTGGTGACGTGGTGCCGTTGTCCTTGACCGAGCTGGAAGAGCTTTTGCACGATGCCGGTGTCTACGAGGACGAGTCGGCGACGGATTTCACCGACGAAATCGTGGCAGAGGTCTTCGATGCAATCCGCCGTTTCGATAGGGATGGCCTCTCGGGAATGTTGCAGCGAGATGCGTCGGTATCTCGGAGTCGCGGGTTTTCTCCGGGAGCGGGTGGCGCCGCTGCTGCAATCAGTCGGCGACGCCTGGGCCCGCGGTGAGATCGAAATCCGCCACGAACACTTTTTTTCCGAGGTGCTCGAAGATCAGCTCAGGACTCTGCGATCTGCTCTCCAGAGCTCGGCCTCAGGGCGTCCCGTGGTGCTCGCCACCTTGCCGATGGAAGTTCATGATTTTGGACTCCAGATGGTCGCTCTGGCGATCGTTGCGGCCGGACGGGCCGTTCGGATGCTCGGCCGGCAGGCGCCGGTCGAAGAAATCGTCGCTGCCGCCGAAGCGATAGATGCTTCAGCGGTGGGCCTCTCGGTCAGCATCTATTCGGCAGGAGCGGAGACGGCTGCCGACATCAAAGAGATCCGCCGAGCCCTTCCCGACCGTATACCGGTCGTGGTTGGAGGCGAAGGGGTGCGCCTCCTCGAGGATCTCCCGGACGGCGTCCGCCGAGCTCCATCTTTCGACGAGCTCGACCGGGTGGTCGCGGGCCTGTTCGACTGAGGTTCGACGGCTCACTCAGAGTTCAATGGCCTCGAATCGACATGCCTCTCTCCGTCCAATGAGTCATAATTTGACACAATAGTGACCGTAATCCGATTGACCTCGGGTCCGAGTGCGGACATAGTTAAGAAGCCGTCTCGGGCAACGGGCCCATGGGCCGCCGGGCGGGAACAGGAGGAACAAGCGTGAAATCCTTGAAATGGATGACGATGGGATGCGTCCTGTCGATCGTGGCGGTGGTGGCCTGCGCGCAGGCACCGGCGGCTGCGCAGGCGGACGCCGACGATGCCGTGGTGGCGCGGATCGGTGAGGAAGTGATCACGGCTTCGGAGCTCGAGACGATGGTTGGTCCGTCGCTGGTCAAGCTCCGCCAACAGATCTTCGACGCCAAGCTGGCGGGGCTTCAGAATCAGATTTTCGATCGCCTGGTCGTCGAAGCAGCGACCGAAGAGGGTCTGACCCGCGCCGATTACATGAAGAAGTATGTGACTGACAAGGTGGGCGAACCCGATGAGGACCAGATCCTCCAGCTCATGACCCAGTACCGGGCACGCCTGGCGCCTGATGACGAGCAGGCCCGCCAACAAGTGATTCAGGCGCTCAGCCAGCAGGAACAGATGCGTCTCCAGGGGGACCTTCGCAAGGAGCTCTTCGCCAAGAACGACGTCGTGATCCTGCTCAGTCCGCCGCGGGTCGAAGTCGCCCTTGGCGAGGGCACCCCGATGCGTGGGTCGAGGACAGCGCCGATAGTTCTCGTGGAGTACACCGATTTTCAGTGCCCCTATTGCACGAGGATCCAACCGACCATCAACGCTCTCATGGAGCGTTATGGAGATCAGGTGTTGCACGTCTTCAAGAACCTGCCTCTGCCGATGCACGCCCAGGCGCAGTTGGCCGGGGAGGCTGCACTCTGCGCACAGGATCAGGGGAAGTTCTGGGAATTTCACGATTGGCTCTTTGCCAACCAACGCAGTCTGAGCCAGGAAACGATGGTGGCTCAGGCAGGGGTGCTCGAAATGGACACCGAGCTCTTTACCGCGTGCATCGACCAGAAGACCTACACCAACAAGGTGAAGGACGACATGAAAGAGGCCCGCAGCTTCGGTTTCACCGGAACCCCGGGCTTCCTGATCAATGGCCGGGCCGTGACCGGCGCGCAACCCCTCGAAACCTTTGAAGCAATCATCGACGAAGAGTTGACCATGAAGGGTCTGCCGGTGCCGGAGAAGGAAGTGCCTGAAGCGGCTCCTGCGGAGGAGAACGGCGAATTAGGAATGTCGGAATTAGGAATTCCCAACCGCCCTCCCGGTCAATCGGGAGGGCGGTTTTTTTCTCAGCCCCTGGCTTCGATCGAGGCGCTCGTGGCGGGCACTGAAGTACCCGCCTACAGAAGGAGCGCGCTGTTTCAAATTTGTCATCCCGAGGGAGGCCGTCCCGACGGCCGAGTCGAGGGATCCCCTCCTACAGGAGAGTGCTGGCAATTATCGGCCTGTCTCCTGTTTCGAGGGGATCCCTCGACTCCGGTGCCCTCTCGGCTCCGCCGGTCGGGCACCTCCGCTCGGGATGACGGTTCTGATGATGGGAGGGTGGGCGGGAATTCCGAAATCCGAAATCCGAAATCCGAAATTTCGTCAATCCAGATCAATATCCCTCAACGGCCGGCTCCCGTCATCCTTCTTCTTGGTCTCGTCGAAGAGCTCCTTGAAGCGGTCCTCCATCAGGCGTTCCTTGTCTTTTTCCTTGCGCATCGCCTCGGCCATGATGTCCGCCGACCGCTCTTTCTCGCTTTCGATCTGCTGCAGCCGCTTGTCGAAATCCGCCTTTTCCCGGTGTTGGACCGGCGGGCTGTGCTTGACCACGACGGCCGCTTCCGTGTCCACCTGGAGGGTGGAACCACAATGGGGGCAGGTGAGATTGATCGTGTTGCTCATGGTCCGTCCACCTTTTTGATGAGTTGGTTCGCCGCCACCAGGATGGGGTCCCATACCGGTGCGAAGGGCGGCGCATATGCCAGATCGAGGTTCTGCAGGTCCGCTACGGTCATGTGGGCTGCAAGCGCGGTGGCGACGGCATTGACCCGGAGCGCCGCGCCTTCACGTCCCGTCAACTCGGCGCCGAGCAGGAGGCCGGTCTCGCGGTCCGCCACCATGTGAACCTGCACCGGAACGCCACCCGGATAGCCGTGAGCCCGGGATCGCTGGCGAATGGTCACAGCCACAGGGTCGAACCCCTCGGATTTGGCCTCCATCCTCGCCGATGCCCGTGCGTGCGACCTCGAGATCGAAGACCACGAAGCCGGCGGTACCGACGATCCCTCTGAATTGTTGCGGCGCACCGGCAATATTCGCTCCCGCGATGCGGCCCTGCTTGTTGGCGGTCGTGCCGAGGGGAATCCACGCGTTGCGGCGAAGGATTCGATGGTACGCCTCGGCGCAGTCGCCGGCCGCCCACACGTTCTCGTGCGAGGTTTGCTGTCGCTGGTTGACCCAGATGGCGCCGGTGTCGCCGATTCTCAGGCCGGAGGATGTCGCAAGCTCCACGTTGGGTCGGACGCCCGCCGCCACCAGGACGAGGTCGGCTTCAAAACGCCCGTCGTCGGTCAGGACTGCCGCAACCCGTCCGTCCGGTCCGGCCTCCGCTCCTTCCACCGATACCCCGGTGAGAAACTCGACGCCGTTGCCGGCCAGCGTCTCCCCGACGGTCTTCACGGTCTCCGGGTGCCAACCCGGAAGCAGCTCCGGCAGCCGCTCGAGGACGGTGACCGCGAGCCCCCGGGACGTCAGGACGTGGGCCATCTCCATGCCGATGTAGCCGGCTCCGATGATGACGGCCCGCTTGGGATTGTCTTCCAGGGCCTTTTTGACGGCCATACCGTCGCCGAGGTCGCGCAGCACCTGGACACCCGGAAGGTCGAAGCCCGGCAGCGGCAACCGGACGGCGCGGGCGCCGGTCGCGATCACGAGCGCGTCAAACGGCTCGTTCACGGTCGCGTCGTTTTCGAGGTCCGTCATGGTGACGACGTTCCGCTCGAGGTCGATTGCGGTCGCCTCGTGGCGCAGCCTGAGATCGATCCCGCGCTTGTCCCGCGCCTCCTCGGCGCTGAGCACGATCAGGTCGTCCATGTCGCGCTGCGGATCTTCGATGTTGTAGGGCATACCGCAGGCGCCGTAGGAGATGTGATCGCCGCGTTCGAGAACCGTCACCCTGGTTTTCGGTTGGCGGCGCCGGATCTGACTCGCGGCGCTCATGCCCGCCGCCACCCCTCCGATCACGATCACGCGGTCAAGTGGTTTCATCCAGCCCTCCAACCGGTGCTCTTGCGCTGTCGCGGTCCGCTGGTCCCGTCGTGCCGACGGATCTTCCCAACAGCATCGAACTGCCCTAGTCTAGCGTCACATCCACCAAGCTTCCAGGGGTGGTATTCTCCGGGGTGACTGAACGAGTAGGGGAGGCTCAATGGCCAGGCTTCGCGGCACCACGGTGCTCTTGATGACGTTGTTGCTGCTGGTCACGGCGGCCTGCGAGGACATCGAACCGACCCCGGAGGAGCGGGCGACGATCGAAACCGCCGTCCGCGGCTATCTCCACGCCCTCGGCGAGGCGTACTCGACCCTCGACACCAGCGCGCTGGAAGGCTACGCAAGCCCGAACGAGATCGCTGCCGTCCACAAGCTGCTCAAGGACCTTCTCCAGAAAACCGGCGATCGCATCGATGCCGATCTGGTGGGCTACGAGATCCAATCCTTGAGCGTCTTCCGCTCGATCAACGCCACGGTCCGCCTGGTCGAGGTGTGGGACATTTCCAGATACGGCGCCACCGACGGAATCGAAAAGGGGCACACCGACAACTCGATTCAGAACACCCTCCTCCAGATGCGCCTGGTCGAAGGCGAGTGGATCGTGGTCGGCCGCTCCATCATGAGCCAGGAGACGCCGGTTCCCGAGGACCTTCCGCCCGCAGACGAGGACGCAGCTTGAGCCGGCAGCCGGTCGTGGTCGTGGTGGGCCGGCCCAACGTCGGCAAATCCACCCTCTTCAATCGGCTGACCAGAAGCCGGCGCGCGCTGGTCCACGATCTGCCCGGCGTCACACGGGACCGGATTTTCGGCGAGGTCGAGCGCCCGGGATTCGACAACGGATTCGTGACCCTCGTCGACACCGGTGGGCTCTTGATGGTGGATGAGGACACGTTCGTGCCCCTGATCCGGGGCCAGGCCGAGACCGCCATCCGCGACGGCGATGTGGTGCTCTTCATGCTCGACGGTGAGGCGGGACCTATCCCCGAGGATCACGAGATCGCCGAATATCTGCGCGGCCTCGGAGTCCCCGTCGTGCCGGTGGTCAACAAGGGCGACCGTAAGGCGGTCGAACTGCAGGCTCACGAATTCCACCGCCTCGGCCTCGGGACGCCGGTGGTCATCTCGGCCGAGCACGGCACCGGCATGGACGGCCTGTGGGATGCCCTCGACTGAATACCTGCCGGCGCCTGAGGCGTCCGATGCCGAAGAGGAACGGGACGAGATCCCGGTCGCCGTCATCGGCCGGCCGAACGTGGGCAAGTCCTCCCTCGTCAACTGCCTGCTCGGGGATGAGCGGCAGCTGGTCAGCGAGATCTCCGGTACGACCCGCGACGCCGTAGATACCATTCTCGAAAAGGACGGGGTCCGGTATCTCTTCGTGGACACTGCAGGAATTCGGCGCAAGGGCAAAACCGATCGGGGCCCGGAAGTGCTGTCGGTTGTCATGGCGCGCCGCTATCTCGAACGCGCCGATATCTGCCTCCTGGTGGTCGATGCCGAAGAGGGTATTACCCGGCAGGATGCGCACGTCGGCGGCTACGCGTGGGAGGCGGGCCGCGCGGTGATTCTGGTGGTCAACAAGTGGGACCTGGTCAAAGACCGTGCCCACGGGCGTGAAATCATCGAAGACCAGGTGAACCAGCACCTCAAATTCATGCGCCACGCGCCACGCATCTATCTCTCGGCCCTCACCGGCAAAGGTGTTCACCGTCTGTTCCCGGCCATGCGCGACAGGCATCAGGCCTTTCGACGGCGGGCCACGACCAACGAGCTGAACCGCATCGTTCGCGACGCGTGGGATTCACGGCCGCCGCCGATGGGGGGCAAGAAAGCGCCGAAGCTCTACTACTGTTCTCAGGTCCACCATGCGCCGCCGCATTTCGTTCTCTTTACGAACCTCACGCGCGACCTCCATTTCTCCTACATGCGGTATTTGGAGAACGTTCTCCGTGATGCGTTGAGTTTGGACGGAGTCCCGATTCGGGTTATGATCAGAGGACGGCAGAGTAAGCCCTGAATGAAGGATCTCCATGGTTTTCTTTAACTATGCGTTGCGCAAGCTCAATGCGAAGATCGTGTATTACGGCCCCGGTTTGTGCGGAAAAACCACCAACCTGGCGTGGATTCACGACAACTTCGAAGGCGGCGAACGCGGCAAGATGATCTCCCTCGCCACCGAGGGTGATCGGACCATTTTCTTCGACCTCCTGCCGATCGAGATCGGCGCCATCCGCGGGATGGACGTGACCCTGCAGCTTTACACCGTCCCCGGTCAGGTGCACTACAACTCGACCCGGCAGCTGGTCCTTCGCGGGGCCGACGGCGTGGTCTTCGTGGCCGACTCCCAGAAGGCCATGCAGAGCTCCAACATCGAGAGCTTCAAGAACCTCCAGGAGAACCTGCTCCTCCAGGGGATCAATCTCGAAGGATTCCCGCTCGCCCTGCAGTTCAACAAGCGTGATCTGGGCGACATCATCACGGTCGAAGACCTGGACGCCGACCTCAACCAGTTCTCGGTGCCTATTTTCGAGGCCATCGCGACCGAGGGCGTCGGAGTTCAAGAAACCCTCGAGGGGATCGTCAAGTTGGTGATGCGGAGCCTTCGCGAGCGCTACGAAGGAGCGACCGCGGGCGCCAGGACACCCGGAGTCGAGGACCCGTCGATGCGCCGGCAGCCCGTCAGCGTGCCTGCCCCGCCGTCGAAAGCTCCGTCCCCCGCGGCGCCGCCTCCGCCTGTCCAGCCCGTCCAACCGCCGGCCGCAATGCCGGAGGCTCAACCGGAGCCGCCACCGCCGGCAGCAGCGCCTCCGACCGGCGATGTCTTCGCCTCGGACCTCGGCGCCCAGACGACTGATTTGTCCAAGAGCGCGGAACTGGGCGGTTTCGACGCCCCGGCAGCACCCGTCTCTTTTGAGGACGAGGTCAGCACCGACGTCTACGAGGTCGGCGATGACCCGCTCGTCCTCGAAGGCGATGCGGTGGTTTTCGACGAGCCGACCGATGTCCGGGCGGCCCCCAGTTCGGATCCCGATATCAGGATCGAACCCGCGGCGCCGGCACCCCCCGTGGCGTCACCGGACATCCCCGGGGTGGAGGACCCGAGCCTCGAGTTTCAGATCCCCGAGCCTTCGCTTGAAGAGGATCTTGCCGACCTCACATCCGCGCCTTCAGGAGCGGAACAGCCGGTCGACGACATCGAGATTCCGCCGCTCAGCGGCCCACCCGACGGCTTCGGCGCCGAGGCCGCAGCCCCGTCCGCCGAGCTTGACCTCGCCGACTTCCACGGCCTGGCGCCCGAAGAGAAGCCGGTCGCTGCCGATCTGCAGGATATGGGGCTCACCGGCGAACCGGAGGTCGCCGATTTCCAGGATCTCGGGCCGGCCGGTGAAGCTGATGTTGCCGAGATCGAGTTCATCTCCACGCCCGACGAGGGGGAAGCGCCGCCTCCTGCGGCCGATATGCCGCTCGCCGACGGGCGCTATGTGGATCAGATCCGGGCGCCGAGCCCGTTTGTCCTGCAGCCCAAGGTGACCGACATTGTCGAGCCGTCGGCCGCCGCCGCAGCACTTGGCGCCGAGACCCTGAAAGCGGATTCGACGGACGAGATCATGCAGGCCTTTGCCGCCGGCGAGGACCTCGACGCGCTGGCCTCCGTGGGTGACGCGCTCGAAGTCGATCGTGCGCCGCAGGACACTGGGGACGCACTCACCGAGGATTCGGATGAGTTCGCCTTCGATCCGGAAGCCGTATCCGTGGTGGAGGAGGATGTGTTCGAGTCGGCCGCCGCGCAGCCCGTGATGGTGGGCGAGGGCGACCCGTTCGCGGACGCCGTGGAGCCGGTGGTTGAAGCAACGCCCGCGGCCATCGAGCCGGCCGAAAGTCGTGCCGTGGATGTGCGCGCCCAAGACAACCAGCTGCACCTGCGCCTCCAGGGCACGGGCGCCATCGTCGAGAGCGGACAGATGCGGGCCGTGGATATCGAAGTGCCGGTGCCGGGTGCGTGGGTCGGAAACCAGCGTGTGACCCTGCAGCTACGATTGACCCTGGTGCCGGATTCGGAGGGTGAGGATGACGGATCAGGTGGTTCTTCCTGACAAGCAGGAGCAGTTCAAGCTCAACGAGGTCTGCAAGCTCGCCAACGTACAGCCGTACATGCTCCGCTTCTGGGGCACCGAGTTTCCACAGCTCGAGGCCGCCAAGAGCGGCACCGGGCAACGGCTCTACTCGCGCGACCAGGTGGTGTTGATCCTCGAGATCCGCCGCCTGCTCTTCGACGAAGGCCTGACCATCGCCGGCGCCCGCAAAAAGGTGGCCACCATGGGCGATGCCGCTTCGAAGCCCAAGCAAGCCGAACCGAAGCCCGAGCCCAAGCCCGAGCCTGAGGCCGATCCCTTCCCTGAACCCGAGGCCGTCGAGGAGCCGGAAGAAGAAAAGCCGGCGCCGAAACCGAAGATCAAGACCTCGAGCGCCCGGCGAAAGACACCCATCAAAGAGGCCGCGCCAAAACCAAAGGTTGACAAGAAGCCCACAGACGACGTACAACCACTCCTCGCGACGCTCAAGAGCGTCCGCGACGAGATCGACAAGATCGTCACGGAACTGAAGAGCGAGTAGATCTTTGAATTCTCAGTTTTGAATTCTCAATTCTCAATTGCCCGCCCACCCTCACGGTCTTGCGCGGCGGCGGATGGGAATTTAAAATTAAGAATTGAACATTAAGAACTAGTAGAAGTCGGGACGTAGCGCAGTCTGGTAGCGCACTTGACTGGGGGTCAAGTGGTCCGGAGTTCAAATCTCCGCGTCCCGACCAAATCCGACACTCGAGACCGCCCACAACCGGGCGGTCTTTCTTTTTGTCGGATTTGGTCGTGCCGATCCCGTCTTGTCACGGCGTAGCCGAAGGCGAAGCCGGGGACATGGGCCCCCATAATCGAGGGTAGGGGTTGGAGTTCAAATCGTCAGGATCGTCTGACCTGGCACCGATTGGCACCGATTTTTTCGAGACGTTGGGGGTGGCACCCTGATGAACGTTTTTGCCCCTCCAAAAACCTTTTTCTTCGGGTTGCGTAACATTATCAGAATACCTAGATTATCTGGGTAACCGGAGGAACGATGCCAAAACGATCAAACACACTGCTCCACGGAACGCTGGACGCCCTGATTCTGAAGGCGCTGAGCCACGGTCAACAGCACGGCTATGGGGTGGCGCGGTGGATCGAGGCCCGGTCCGATGAGGTTGTTCAGGTTGAGGAGGGCTCGCTATATCCGGCCCTATACCGGATGGAGCGCCGCGGCTGGCTCGAGTCGGAGTGGGGTGTGTCGGAGCTCAATCGCAAGGCGAAGCTGTACGCGATCACCCGCACGGGACGCGCCCAGCTGGCGTTGGAGACCGAGCGGTGGAGGGTCTTCACCGAGGCGGTGTCGAATGTGTTGCTGCCGGCCGAGGTCAACGCCTGATGAATAGCGGGCACCGCTTTCGGCGATATCTGGGGTCGCTGCTGAATCGGATGAGCATCGACGACGAGGTGGCGAACGAGCTCGAATTTCACGTGGAGATGCGATCCCGCGAGTTGTGTGAGCGGGGAATGGATGAGCGGGCCGCCCGCGAAGCCGCCATCGCACGATTCGGCGATCTGGCCGGGGTGAGTCGGCGCTGTCGCAAGATCGCCCGCGCACGAGAGCGTGACTTGCTGCTCTTTGTCTGGCACCAGCAGCTGAAGCAGGATGTGGTCTTTGCTCTGCGGCAGCTGCGGAAGGCGCCGGTTCTGTCGGCGGTGGTGGTGGTGACCATCGCGATCGCCATCGCCGCCAACACCACGGTTTTCAGCGTCAGTCGGGCGGTGGTTCTCGAGCCACTCCCATACCCGGATCCCGATCGCCTGGTGCGGATCCAGGAGATGACCCCAGACGGGGATCCCTTTTCCATGTCAGAACCCACATTTATCGATCTCAGGGAACGGGCCCGCTCGTTCGCCCACCTGGCGGCGGTCTCAGGCCCTTTCCCCACCTTCAACCTGCAGGATTCCGGTGAGCCCATTCGGTGTACAGGCGTCCGAACGACTGGTTCGCTGTTTTCGGTCCTTGGCTACGAGCCCATCCTCGGGCGGACCTTCAGCTCCGATGAGGAACAGCCGGGTGGTGACCGCAGGGTGGTTATCCTCAGCAACGGACTGTGGCGGGGCCATTTCGGCTCCAATCCGGACATCGTCGGCCAGACGATCACTCTCGACGGCGAAGGATGGACGGTGATCGGAGTGGTGCCCTCCGAGTTTGAGTTTCTCAACTCGCCGGATGTGTTCGTTCCCTTCGTGCCGGACCCGGAAAGCGATCGCAGCGAGCATCGTCTGGAAGTGTACGGCCGCCTCCATACCGGGGTCTCAATGGAACAGGTTCGGGACGATTTGTCTGCCGTTGCCGCCGGTCTCAGCGAGCTTTATCCGGCTTCCAACGATGGCTGGGGCTTTTTCCCGCGGAGTTTTTCGGACTGGTTGATCGGGCCGCGAGCCCGGAGGACCACGCTGATGCTCACCGCAGCAGTGGCGCTGATGATGCTCCTGGCCTGCGCGAATGTTTCCAATTTGCTGATCTCCCAGATCACCACCCGATACCAGGAGATCGGTACACGCGCCGTTCTAGGCGCAAGCCGCGGTCGAATAATCCGGCAACTCCTTTCCGAGGCCATCGTGATGGCGCTGATCGGAGCGGCCCTGGGGCTATTGCTGGCGATGTGGGCGACCTCCGCGATCTCTCGATTTGCCAACACTGCATTGCCGAGGCTCGGTGACCTCACAATTGACACGCCGGTGTTGCTCTTCACAGTGTTCATCTCGCTGGCCGCCGGCGTTCTTTCAGGGGTCGTGCCGGCGCTGCGGATCTCCGGTGGTCGGATGACCGAAGCATTGACGAGCCATCGACACACCTCGACTCGCAGAGCTCGCCGTCTCCACGATGCTCTTGTGGTTTCGGAGGTCTCTCTGGCCGTGATTCTCTTGATCGGGGCGGGATTGCTCGCAAAAAGCTACGCGGTGCTCAACAGCGTCGATCCGGGCTTTGTGGCAGAAGGGGTGCTCACCGCACAGCTGACGCTCCCGGAGAGCAAGTATCCGGAGATGTCGCCGCAGACGGCACAATTCTATCGGCTGGTCATCGAGGAGGTGGAGGGGATTCCGGGGGTGGTGTCGGCCGGGGCGACGATGATCGATCCGTTTCGTGGGCCGCGGCCGTCGAATAAGGTTGCTCGCGAGACCGCGGTGGATACGAAGGCGTTCGTGCGGTGCCAGTTCAGGATCGTCTCGTCTGGATCATTCCAATCGATGGGGGTCCCGTTGCGGAAGGGCCGTGTTTTCGACCACCGCGATCGACCGGTCCAGGGAGACGAAGATCTCGCGTTGGTCGCGATCATCAGCACTGCCGTGGCCGAACGGTTGTGGCCCGGAGAGAATCCGATCGGAAGACGGTTACGCTGGTCGAACCCCGGTGGCCCGCTGGCCGAGGTGGTCGGTGTCGTCGGCGAGATCCGGGACACCTCCCTCGGCGCCGAGCCGCTTCCGACCGTCTATTTCAATCTCGAACAGGTGCCGTGGCCTTCCATGACTCTGATTGTCAAGACGGAGGGAGACCCGGCCGCAATCGCTCCAGCGGTGCGGCAGGCTGTCCGGCAGGTCGACGGGAGCCTCGCGGTTCCGACGATCCGGTTGCTGAAATCCAATCTTCTCGAGGCAACCGCGGGCCCTCGCCTCAACACACAGTTGCTCGGGATTTTCGCAGCGGCTGCGTTGCTGATCGCGGCGATCGGCGTGTACGGGGTGCTCTCTTACCGCGTTACACGACGACGACGCGATCTTGGGATCCGAAAGGCTTTGGGGGCAGAGCGCAATGAATTGCTGCGGATGGTGCTACGACAAGGCTTGGGCCTGGTGGCTGTCGGTGTGGTCATCGGGGTGCTCAGCTCGATAGGACTCACCCGTTTCCTGGCGAACGTTCTGTACGAGACGTCCCCGACTGACCCGTTGACCTTTGTAGCGGTTCCCCTGCTGTTCACCGCGGTCGCTGCCATCGCCTGCTACCTGCCGGCCCGTCGCGCGGCATCGGCGGACCCTTCTATCGCCCTCCGGGCAGAGTGAGATTGGTACCTATGGGACAGGATGAACGCAGTAACAAAGCGTGAATGCGAAGTGTGGTACCTCTTCGTACCTCTTAGTCCGATTCAGGAGGCCGCTCGACGCCTGCGAACTCATTCTGGGACCCGTAAAGGACCACTAGCACCGTGTTAGCCTGGAGTCGAACGAAAGAAAATTCCTATCCCTCAGTTCAATCCTATCCCGACTGAGTTGACGACAGCTGCAACGGACCTTGCGCTGGGTGTGTTGGCGGTAGGGTGCGCAATCTACCTGTTCCGGTTCCGCGAAAGTGACCCCTGGAAGGTCACGTTGTGGAGTTGGTTGTACGGCATGTTTGCGGCCGCCGCGTTGCTTGGAGCTGTTGCTCACGGATTCGCTTGGTCTTCAGCGGTGTGGGATCTTCTCTGGCTGCCGCTTTTCTTGCTCCTGGGCCTGACTGTCGCGCTCTTCGTGGTGGGTGCGATCTACGACTTGCGAGGTTTGCCTGCGGCCCGCAGATCGGTTCCGTTTTTGATGGTACTCGCGTTGGTCTTCTTTGGGGTGACTCAGGTGGCCTCGGGTGCCTTCCTGGTGTTTGTACTTTATGAGGCAGCGGCCATGCTCTTCGCCCTCGGTGTGTATGGATATCTCGCTGCCACAGAAGCCAACCGTGCCATGAGCTTGATGGTGCTTGGCGTGGGCCTCAACATTGTGGCGGCCGCCATCCAGGCCACGCAGGCAGCGAGTTTCACATTCATTTGGCCGTTCGATCACAATGGAGTGTTTCATCTCGTGCAGATGATTGCGCTGGTCGTACTTTGCGCCGGACTCCAGAGTAGCCTCGTGTCCTCTACGGCGCGGAGTTGACCGGCCGGATGGGTGGCACCTGGTCGGCACCTATTCCGCGAGAGCGGCCACCGGATTGACCTTGAGCGCCTTTCGCGCCGGAATCAAACACGCGACCAGGGCGACGAGTGCAAAAACCAGGCTGACGGTGACAAAGGTGGCTGCATCGGTGGGCGCTGTTTCGAACAGAATCTGTTGCAGAAGACGAGAGGCCCAGGACGCTGCCACGAGTCCCAACGCGATACCGGTACCTACCAGCAATAGACCTCTTTTCACAACCAGGAAGAAGACGTCTTTGGGTTTTGCCCCGAGAGCGACGCGCACGCCGATCTCGAAGTATCGACGGCTGACGTAGTACGCCAGTACGCCATACAGCCCGAGTGCCGCGAGCAACATCGCCACTGCGGCAAATAGTGTCACCGCCAGGGCGACAACCCTTTCGCTGGATACCTTACGAGCGATGATCTCTTCCAAACTCGTGATTCCGGTGATTGGAATGTCGCGGTCTCTCTTCCAAACTGCGTTCCGGACGTCCATGAACAGCGAGTTCGGTTCGAGTGCGGTGCGAATGGCGATGCGCATGGTCAGTTCGGCTTCCTGAAAGTATGAACCGTACATGACAAGCCGAGGCCTGTATCGAGGTCCGGATACTCGTACATCTCCTACGACACCGATTACCTCGTAGTCAACATTCTGCCCCACTGTGACCTTCTGCCCCAGAGGATTCTCATTCGGGAAGAGCCTCCTGGCCATTGTTTCATTGATCACAAGCACCGGTGAATTTTGGGCAATGTCGGAGGCGTCGATTCCGCGACCGCTGAGCAACGGGATTCCCATCGCATCGAAGTACCCCGGGAACACAATCCGGTCGTAGGCGGCGGGGCGGTCCATCGGATCCGCCGGCGGTCTTTTGGTTGCATATACAGCGATGTTATTTCCAGGATCTCGGATCGGCAGTTGATCGATCACCGCCACATTATCGACGCCCGGGATCGCCCTCAATTCTTCGATGAGAGTGGAGAAAAACTCAATGCGGGGGGCCTCGTCGGGGTATTTGTCCGGAGCGAGTCGAATCTCGAAGGTGAGCAGGTTCCGTGTGTCAAATCCGGGATTCACCGCGCGAAGCGTTGCGAGGCTCCGCAGCAGGAGCCCCGATCCGATCAAAAGGATCACGGAGACCGCCACCTGCGCGACGATCAGGCAATTGTGGAGTCGCTGGCCCCGAGCATCAATTGTGCGGGCTCCTGATCTGACGCTGGTCACGATATCCAGCCGGGACGCCTGGATGGCAGGCAGGAGTCCAAAAATCAGACCAGTCGCTATCGATACGGCGAGAGCGAAAAACAACATCGGCGCTGAGAGTCCCAGATCCTCGACGCCCGGTACGTCGAGCGGAACCACATACCGGATCAGCCTCTGAAACAGGAGTGCGAGCACAGTTCCCAGGGCGCCCGCCGCGGCCGCGGTCACGATTGATTCGGTCAGCAGCTGACGGGCCACCCGGGACGAGGAAGCCCCCAACGCCGCGCGGACACACATCTCGGTCCGGCGTGCCGCACCTCGCGCCAGAAGCAGGCTGGCGACGTTTCCACACGCGATCAGGAGCACGAACCCGACGGCGGCCATGAGGAGGACGACGGAAGT
Organism: Candidatus Sulfomarinibacteraceae bacterium; assembly: GCA_963769215.1. Taxonomy (GTDB): domain Bacteria; phylum Acidobacteriota; class Thermoanaerobaculia; order Thermoanaerobaculales; family Sulfomarinibacteraceae; genus Sulfomarinibacter. The sequence continues at coordinate 104,103 of CAVYKX010000009.1, forward strand.
CTGATAATCCTCTGCAATCGCCGCCTGAAGCTCTGTCAACAGCAGCGCTTTGTCGCGGTTGGTGCGCCGGAATTCAGTTGCGAGTTGAGCCGAGATGACGTCCATTTCGGCCTGAGCTTGTTTTATCGACACAGCAGGCTTCAGTCGGGCGACCATCAACCAGGTTTGCCACCCCCTCCATTCCACTCCCGGGCTGTCCAGCCGCATCGGGAACCAGAGGTCGGCCTCGTACAGAAAACTGAAATCGGGTGGCATGACTCCGACGATCGTTCGAGCCTTGCCGTCCACGACAAGCGTGCTCCCGATGACATCCGGCGATCCCCCGAGCTGCCGCAGCCAGTAGTTGCCGCTGATCACGACAACCTCGGGTCCACCCAGTTCCTGTTCCGCAGGCGTGAAGTGCCTCCCCTTCACAACCGGAACACCGAGAGTGGGAAAAAGGTCCCATGAAACAAGCTTCGAGCTGACCTGCTCGGGTTCGTCACCACCTGTTATCGTCACGTTCCTCGACCCGGTGCGAATAGCGCCGACTGACTCGAACACCTCGTTTTGTTCGCGGTAATCGAAATAGTCGGGGGCAGACAGATCGGGGTTGATTTTGCCATTGAAGGTCGCGTAGCCCATGACCAGGCGCTCTGGCTCAGCAAAGGGAAGAGGTCGTATCAGCGCATGATGAAAAACGCTGAACATCGCGACGTTTGCACCGATCGCAACCGCCAGGATGACGATCACCGCCGACGTAAAGCCCGGCTGCCTCAGGAGTCCTCGAATCGCGAAGCGAACATCGTGGATGAGCGAGTCGGGTCGCTTTTGGAAGAACAAAAGGGCCTGTTTCACGTCCTGGAGAGTTGCGTTCATTGGATTCCTCTTGTGGTGTTCGGATCCCTCGCAATCACTTCGTTCAGCGATCTCGGACGGATCCGCATTTGGGCGTCCTGGACTCTCTTGGCCGCTGGGATCGTCGCGGCACCGCAGACTCCCCACACCGTGCGGTTCTGCACAAGCTGGAAGTCGGCTACGCTGAGTCGCGGAACAGCCAGTTCAGTCTCGCCTTCCATCGTCTGAGTCAAAGTGCCGCGGTCGATGGACCTTTTCGCCGTGGGCGTCATTTCTGCTCATAATCATGAGATACCTGTTTCAACTGAATGGTTGCAGTGCTGAAAACAGTCTCTTTGGAAAGGTCTGCCTCAACAAGCAACTTGACGCGCTTGGGTGCCGCTGTCCATCTCACATCGGTGCGACGTACCGCATTGTTGAATTCTGTCAGCGCTGATAGATCGACGATTCGGTACGTAACACCTATTCGCTGGTGTGATCGACATCGATCCGGGTGGCGCCCGTGAGGAGCCGTAGGCCGCCGGCCATTCTCACTGAGCGCAGGACCCTGAGCGAGAGCCGAAACAAGCGGGTGCGGGCGACGTAGTACGCTGTGAGGCACGATGAAAACGGCGGAGTGGTTTCGACGGGCGGAGCGGTACGTGAGGTCCTCGGCCGAGGGTTTTCGCGGGAGCGAGTTCCGTCGTCTCTTCGATCGCGATGCCGTGCGGGCGTACGACGTGGTGACGCGCGAGCACGACCGCGACGAGGAACCCGCCAACCGCTTCTGGCGATTTTTCTACCGGGCGAGGATTCTCCTCCTCGAGCTGTCCCAGAAGTTGTCGCCGCCGCGACGAGTGGTTTTTGTGGCGTGCATCGTCTTGGCGCTGTGGGAGATGATCGACGGGGTGGGGTTGCTGTCGCTCGTGAGCGTGGCCGGTCTGATCTTCCTGCTGGCGCTCGAACTCGCCGATCGGGTGTTGGTGCGCGACGAGCTCGAGGTGGCCCGCGATCTGCAGCGGGAGCTGCTGCCCATGCAGGAACCGGGGCTCGAGGGCTACGAGTTCACGTTCTCCTACCGCACCGCCAACACCATCGGCGGCGACTACTACGACTTCCTGCCGCTCGACGACGGACGCCTCGCCATCGTCATCGGCGACGCCAGCGGCCACGGCATTGCCGCCGGGCTGTTGATGGCGATCACCAACTCGACGCTCAAGCTCGGGTTCGACCACGATTCCGAGCCCCTTCCGGTCAGTCGCCTGGTCAACCGCGCACTGTGCCGCACCGGCGGGCCCCGCGCCTTCATGACCCTGTTTTGCGGCGTGTTGGACCCTCCGAGCGGGAGGCTGGACTACGTCTGCGCCGGCCACCCGTACCCACTGCTTCGGCGCGCCTCGGGTGAGGTCCTCGAGCTCGGCACGGGGGCCCTGCCGCTGGGCATCCGGCTCAATCTGGAGATGGCGGCCGAGCACGCGGTGGTCGAGCCTGGAGACACCCTGGTGATGTTCACCGACGGAGTATTCGAGACTCTCGACGGTGCCGGCGAATCGTTCGGCTTCGAGCGCCTGAAGGCGGCCGTGGCGCAAGGCGGTTCGAGCCGATCGGTGCACGACCGGGTGCTGAGACAGGTGGACGAGTTTCGCGGCGACGAGCCCCTCTACGACGACTGCAGCGTGGTGGTGGTGAGCCGCGAATCCGTTCGCGGCATGTGACACCTATTTGGCACCTTGCCTTGTCCGGTATTGGACGTGGTCATCCCAGTTTCGGTCAGTTCAGCAAGAATCATCGTCCCGCCGCGCTCCGCACCCACCCCCCGTCTCGCAGGCTGACAAGCCTCGACAGTCTGAGGCGTGCCTCGCGTGTCTGGCATGGTGCTTGCAACCAAACTCGGTTTGAGAGGTCCCCATGATTGACGCGGAAAACAACATGTCTACTGCTTTTCCCGAGCTGGGAGTTCCAAGCGATGTCTGATTCTTCGGGTGATTCCTTTCGCAAGCTCTACGGACCGAACCCCAGCCAGATGCTGGACAGCATCCTGCGGAACCTCACGGTGGCGACCCGCTCTCTGGGCAGACGGCCGGTCTTCCTGCTGGTTGCCACCCTCTCCCTGGCCATTGGTATTGGCGCCAACACGGTGATCTTCTCCGTGATCAACGCTGTTTTCATCAGCAAATATCCCTACCAGGCGCCGGAGGAGCTGGTGCGTGTCTACACCAGCGTGCCGGGGCGCACTGAGTATGGCACTACATCGTTCCCCAACTACCTGGACATCAAGGGTTTCGAAGATGCCTTCCAGTCCGTCGGAGCGTACAAAGCGATCATCTCCCAGATCGAGCTGGACGATGAGACCGTACGCGTCATGGGCGAGGGAGTCTCTCAGACCCTTTTCCCGATCCTGGGGGTGGAGGCGGCCGAAGGCCGGACCTTCCTGCCAGAAGAGGACCTAACCCCAGGCGCACATCCGGTAATGATGCTGGGCCACGGACTGTGGCAGCGGGCCTTCGGTGGTGATCCGGGGATCGTAGGCAAGACAGTCCGGCTGGCAGGCAAGACCTTCACGGTGGTGGGGATCACTCCCGAGGGGTTCCACGGTCTGAGCGGTGCCGGCCTGACTGCCGACTTCTTCTTTCCCCTCGTGATGTACAGCGCCGTTTCCGGCTCCACCGACAGCTCCGACCTAGAGAACCGACTCAACCGCAGGTACCTCGTTGTCGCGAGGCTCGCAGAGGGGATGACGCTGGCGAGCGCTCAGGCCCGGATGGAGGTGCTCTCGCGCCGGATTCAGCAGGCCAATCCGGAGATCGATCAGGAGTGGATATTTTCCATACTCGCGCTCCGGGATGTCGCGCTGGATCCCGATTTCGACAGAGCTATTCGGCCCTTTGCCATGCTCTTCTTGGCCGCAGGGGGATTGGTCTTGCTGCTTTCATGCACCAATCTCTCCTCCTTCCTCTTGGCCCGGGGCAGGGACCGCCGAAAGGAGATCGCGCTTCGCTTGGCCCTGGGTGCGGGACGGGGCGAGCTCATACGGCAGCTGCTGACCGAGGCGGTGCTCCTGGCCTCACTCGGGGGCGCTGCGGGTCTCTTGGCGGCGCAATGGGTGCTGGGCCTGCTCACCCAGTTCGAGCCACCAATACCGATCCCGATCACCCTCGACCTGGGGTTGAGCTGGCCGGTACTCCTCTTCACCTTCGGAATCTCCGCCCTGGCATGCCTGCTCGTCGGCTTGGCGCCAGCCATGCGCTGCACCAGCCCGGAGGTTGCGCCAGCCTTGAAGGACGAGAGGACCACGCCTCGTTTTCGCCGCTTCGGGCTCCGCAATGGCATGGTTGCCGTGCAGATGGCGTTATCGGTGGTGCTCCTGGTCGGCGGCGGTCTGTTCATCCGTAGCTTGGGAGCGGCTCGTAGCGCCGACCTGGGATTCTCCACAAGGGATGCCGGAATCGTCTGGGCTGATTTTTCCGCCAGTGGTATCCCCGTCGCCGAGCATTACGCCGTGAGAGAAGAGCTGACCAAGCGAGCGAAGGCCCTGCCGGGGATTGAAGCCGCGACCACGGCAAGTCATATCCCATTCATTTTCCCCGCCAGTGGCGGGCCCTACACCATTCTTGGTGCTGATCCCGTCCAGGGAGGACACAACGTGGAGCGGGAGGAGGTCGACCCTGCCTTCTTCGAAACCATGGGCATCCCCATGGTGATGGGACGGAACTTCACCGCTGATGATCGTCCCAGCTCGCAGCGCGTTGTGATCTTGAACGAGACGGCGGCGGACAGGTTCTGGCCCGGGGAGAGCCCTTTGGGTAGGGAGATCTTCCCGCTCGGATCCGAGCAGGGCTTGCGAGTTGTCGGTGTCGTCGGCAACACCAAGATCAATCGTCTACGGGAGCCACCGAAGCCGCTCTTTTACTTTCCCATCGCCCAGAGCCCGGACTTCGACCTCGTTCTGGTGGCTCGGGGTCGGCTGCCGGCGGAGGAAATCACGGCGATGATCCGGCAGATGATCCGGGAGGTGAACCCGGACATCATGATCATGGATGCCAAGACGATGGCAGAGAACATCGGTGTGATCCTCTTTCCTGCGCGTATGGCGGCTTTCCTCCTCGGTGCCTTCGGAGTGCTGTCACTGACCCTCGCTGCCATCGGCCTCTACGGGGTAGTGAGCTTCTCGGTAGCCCAGCGGACACGGGAGGTGGGGATCAGGATGTCTTTGGGCGCGAATGCTGTGACGGTGATGTCCATGGTTCTGAGGGACGCCATGGGGGTTGTCGGAATCGGCGGGGCCGTCGGCCTCGCTGCCACCTTTTGGCTCACCCACCTCGTTCGGCATGCCCTGTACGGGGTCGGACCCTGGGATCCGATAACGATCATCGGCGTACCGCTCCTGCTGTGCTGCGTTGCCACCGTGGCCGCGCTGATCCCCGCGCACCGGGCAAGCCGAGTCAACCCTGTACAGGCATTGAAGTACGAGTAACGGACGAAGGGTAAGGGCGGGTAGGGAACTCTCAATCTTCGATGGGTATGATGGGTACCACGTTCACCATTGCACGGGTTCTTCCGCAGCACCCATCCTGTTGGCTACGATTCGAGCTTCTCCTTGATGTTGTTCAAAGAGCGGTCGAGGATTTTGTTCCACTCGGGTTCGAGAATGAGCGCTTCGAGGAGGCGACCGATCAGTAGGATCGGGACGTGGCCTTCCACTGTGTAGGTGAACAACGTGCCATCATCGGTTGGTTCGAAAAGCCAATGCGTTTTGTGGGGGAGTCCTTTGGTACCGATGCCGGTCCATCCGTGATTCTCGGTGAAGTCGTGGATCTCTGTCTCGACGGTCGCCGGCAGACCCATTACCCGGACTTTGTACTGGTACCGCGCGCCGGTGCCGCGCTGAATTTTCGTCGTCGGATGGCAGTCGGAGAAACCGTGAAACCACTCGTGCCAGTGACGCCAGTCGGATGCGTATTCAAAGACCCTCTCAATATCCGCCTGGATGCGAACGCACTGCTTCATGACTTTCATTGGGGTTGCCTCTGTGGGAAGTATATTCGAATTCACTTTCCGGACACGAACTTCAGCACCTCGGTCAACACACCGCCGATGCCGGTGTTCACGAGATCGTCAGCCAGCAGCTCACCGACGGCGCTGAAGGGTGCTACCAATCTTGGAGGATGCCACTGATAACAATTAACGCTTCGGCGAAGTTGAAGATGTGAGGACGTTATCAGTGGCACCGTTGAAAAGCACAGATATGTGCTCACTGTACGTCCTTGGGTGCCATCCTTGGGTGCCACAGTTCGCATCTTGGGTGCCGCATCTTGGGTGCCACAGTTCGCATTGCCTCGTTGTTCAGTGCTGTGGATGCCGGCCCCCAACAAGGATGACCGTCGAAACAAAGCGTTAATGCGAAGTGTGGCACCAATCTGAATCTGGCACCAATCCAATCCACCAATCCTCTACGACAACTGCAGCGTGGTGGTGGTGAGCCGCGAATCCGTTCGCAGTATGTGACAGCGGCTGGGGTTTCAATGCCGCAGAAGTGATTGATCGGTGCCGATCGGTGTGGCTAGCTCACCTTGCGAAACGTGGTTGGGGTCTGTCCTGTCCAGCGCCTGAACGCACGGTTGAACGCGCTTTGCTCGGAGAAACCCGTGAGAAAAGCTACCTCGGACAAGGTATAGCGGCTTTCCCGGAGTAGATTCTCCGCCAGGTGGCGGCGGGTCGTTTCGACCAGGGTCTTGAAGGAAGACCCATTCTCGGAGAGTCGTCGATGCAGGGTTCGCTCACTCATGGCCAGGCGCCGGGCGACGTCCGCCATCTTGGGAATTCCCTCGCTCAGCGATCGCGAAATTTCTCGTTCGACGAGGGACTCCACGGAAACCTCGCCTCCGACAGGTTCGATCTGCGCCTCGAGATGAGAGATCAGAAAATGGGAGATTCCATCATCTGCCAGGTGATTCAGCCTGGCCAGTACCTCGCTCGAGATGGACAGGGCGTCTTGGTCGGAGGCGAAATGGACGGGGCACCCGAAGTAGCGCTCATGGGCCGATGTCGACTTGGGCGCTGCGTGTTTCAAAGACACGGTCAGCGGACGGAAACGAGGAGACGACGTCTGGCGTATCAGCGACGTGGCACTGGCGATCGTCGCCTCGTTGGAAAGCCGCATCCCGAGCCGCCGCTCCCCAGAACGGTGCACGACAAAGTCGGTTCCGTCGCCGTGATCCACGATCTCGTAGGTCAGGTTGTCGGTCCAGAGCCGGCAGTAACGCTCGATCCGTTCGAGCGAGTCGCGAATCGTCGGCGCCGACTTCCAGGCGAGACCGAGAGCACCGTAATCGTCCGGCCGCATGAGCGGACCGACACGAAGCGGTAGCTCGAACGAGTTCTCCATGGTTGCGGCGATGCGCTCGAGGAGGTCGTAGTACGCATCGTCCGTAACCATTTGCGTCACATCGAACGGTCCGTTCGGGTCGAGCCCGATGGACCGCAACAGGGCCGCTCCATCCACCGAATCCCCGGCGGCCTGGATCATTCTGCGCGCGAAGATGGACGTCACAAAACCCATGTTTCCAATACCCTCATGGGTGTTAACACAATCTGGAGAGATCAGATTTCCGGAGCCCGGCGTGGCGGGCCGGCGGCTAGGCCGTTCTCAGCGCGATCACGAAGGCCACGGCCGCCGCGAGCGAGGCTGCGGTTCGTACGTGATTCCAACGGGTCCAGCTCACGAGGTAGCGTGTCCACATGGATTCGGCCGCGGCTTCGCCTGGATTCGTTTTCGCCAGGCTGTCGTTGAGCGGTACGTTGCCGGCAACCGTGACCCCGAGACACCCGAACAAATATAAGAAGCTGCCGGCGAGCACCGCGGCGAAAGATACGGTGGAATTGGTCACCAAAGCGACGGCGATCGTGGCGATGCAGAGCACACCGGTTCCGAAGAAGGGCAGGAAGAACCACGGGTTGATGACGGCAATATTGATCGACTGCATGGCAGAGATGCCTTCCCGGGGTGCAAGTCGCCCCAGGGCCTGCATTATGAACGTCGAAAATGCAAAGAAGATCCCGGACACGAGCCCGGCGCCGATGGCGCACGCGAACAGCAGTGGCGTCACGAGGCACCTCCGGCGACTCCGAGCTGTTCAAGCAGTGTCTGCTGATCCAGGATCTCCCACTCGTCGACGATCCTCCCGTCTCGGAAACGGCTGCGCAGCATTCCTTGGACCTTCACGCCCCGTCCCGTCGCCGGAATCCCCAGCAGATCGCCGCGGTGGATCCCAGTCAAGGTGAACGCGAGCACGGTGGCGTCGTCCGCAACCAGGAGCTCGTCGATCTCCATATTTAGGTCCGGGAAGGCCTCGCGGTACCCGTTGAGCAGAGCCGCGAGCCCGTCCGGCCCGCGAAGCTCTTCCCCCGGGCTGCGGTAGACGTAGTCGGGGTGGACGAGTTCATCCAGCGCGGAGAATTCGCCCCTGTTCACCACCTCGTCGACAAAGCGACGCATGACCCGGGCGTGCGAATCGTGGATGGAACCCTCCTGCACGACCACATGGTCTCCGTTTGGCGTGGGCGTAGACCAGACGCCTGTCGCTGCGGTCTCGCGCGCGTACTCGGCGAAGTCGCGGGGTGCGCGTCCCAGGGCCCGTTGCACGCCGTCGGAGGTGGAGGCGTTCCGGCCGTCGAGCACCGTCTCGAAGAGGTAGCGCGTCAGCGAGACGACCTGTTCGGGCACCTTCTGCTCGAGCATCTCCCGGGTGAAGGCGTCCACCGGAACCCGCTCGTACCGCAGATCGCGGTTCGCCGCTCTCGCGATTTCTTCAACGGCATCGGCGAAGGTCATCAGGCGAGGACCGGTCACTTCATAGATCTGTCCCTCGTGACCGGCCTCAGTCAGAGCCGCAACGACGACGTCCGCGATGTCTTCAGCGTCGATGAAGGGCTCGCCAACGGCACCGGCGGGGAGCGGGAGGACACCGTTGCGAAGCGGATCCAGGAAGAAGCCCTCGCTGAAGTTCTGGTTGAACCAGCTTGCTCGGACAACGGTCCAGGCGGGATTGGTGTCGAGGACGATGCGCTCGCAGCGCTGGGCCTCTTCCTCGCCGCGGCCGGAAAGCAACACCAACCGCCGGACGCCGCGCTCGGAAGCAAGACGCGCGAGCTCCTGGATTGCAGGAGGGGCCTCCGGTACGGCCAGATCCGGCGAGTACGTCACGTACGCCGAAGAGACACCCTCCAATGCGGCGGCCCACGTCGTTTGGTCGTTCCATTCGAAGTGGGTCTCGCCGGAGCGGGATGCCACGCGGATTGGCACGCTTTTGGCGGCGAGCTTCTCCGCGACCCGGCGACCGGTCTTGCCGGTGCCTCCGATGATCAGGGTGAGTTCGTGATTCTTTGTCATGGTCTTCCTCCGTCGTTCGGGTAATTTCGATCAGTTGACTCGATAGGGAAGAAGATAATGGCGGCCCGGGGCGATCTCTTGACTGCAGTCGCCAACCTGTTGACCGGCGCCGCCAGGTGCGCGGCGCCGGAAGATTTCGCTTGGGTGCCAGCTTAGCTTTAGCTTAGCTTGGGTGCCACAGTTCAGCTTGGGTGCCACAGTTCGCTTGGGTGCCACAGTTCGCATTGCCTCGTTGTTCAGTCCAGTGGATGCCGGCCCCCAACAAGGATGACCGTCGAAACAAAGCGTTAATGCGAAGTGTGGCACCAATCGAAACAAAGCGTTAATGCGAAGTGTGGCACCAATCTTAATGCGAAGTGTGGCACCAATCAAATCCCAATCAAATCCAATCAAATCATGGCACCAATCCAATCATGGCACCAATCCGATATGCGTTTACTGAAGGATGTCGGCCGACGGTTTTTCCAGACCGTAACCCCATTTCTTATCGGACTTCCTGAGCTGAAGAGCACACGCGATCGAGATGAATCCCAGAATCACGAAGGGTGCGAAGGCCAAGGTGTAGTTGGAGTCGGTCCACTCGAGCACCTGGCCTGGCAGCCAGTAGAACAGCGCCAGACCCCAGTTCTGGACGGTGAACATCGTGGCGTACGCGGTTCCCAACCGACTTTCAGGAACGATCTTGGCCACCGACGGCCACATCGCCGCGGGCACGAGCGAAAACGCGATTCCCAGACACACAAGTGCCGCGTAAGCCAGCGCGTTGGAGGAGGAGAACGTGAGGCTGACGTGGGCGAAAATCAGCAACACCGAACCCAGAAGCATCATCGATGCGGCTTTCCCCTTGCGATCGATGAACGCTCCGAATATCGGAGTGAAAATCAATGAAGCCAGGGGAATCAATCCCGCGATCCGCGGCCCGTTGGTCACGAAGGCCCGGATCCAATCCCAAAGAGAGAGATCCCCCGCGTTCTCGGGCAGATGCATCGAAAACCCGAACTTGTCGTGCAGAATGCTCGGGCCGTAGGCACCGATGAATGGAAAGACCGCCGAGTAATACACGACACAGAGCGAGGTGATCCAGAGAAACGACGGATTTCGAATGAGCTTCAGGAAATCGGCGACGTGGAATGTCTCGTCTTCTGATTCTCCTGTTTGTTCCTCTTGCGTATCGAGCATCTTGTCGAAGATGAGGTAGACGAGCGTGAAGAGGAACCCGACCGCGATGAGCGCGGTTGCGACTCCCAAGACCGGCATCACGCGATTGCCCGCGATGTCCAGGGAGAAGGAGACAGCAAAATACGAACCCAGCCTGCCGAATCCGGTACTGATCGCCATGGCCAACGCCAGCTCGTATCCCTTGAACCACTTCACGACAATGCAGGTGATGATGACGCCGACGATTTCGGTGCCGATACCGAAGACGATACGGCCGACGGCCATCAGAATGATCCTGTTGGTCGAATCCGAGGTGAAGAGATCACTGGCACCGATGGTGGTCAACACAGCTCCGACCGTAACCAACAGTCCGAACAGGATTGAAGACAGACGGATACCCCATTTGTCCAAGATCATTCCGCCGACCAGAATCATCCCGAGACAGTTGGCCCATGTGGTTGCGCTGACCACGATTCCGAATGAACCCGAGTCGATACCAAGGTCCGTCATCATGAGGTCTTTCAGCGGCGAAAAGACGTCATAGAACCAATACGTGGAGAACAGCAGAAAACTGGTGATCACCAACATCGTCCAGCGTGTCGCTCTGGAATCTCTGAGAGTCTTCTCGACGAGAGTTGTCATTTCTGGCTCCGTTCTCGGTGCCTGCCGGAATCGGGTGTCACGTAAGGGTGCCATAGTTGGGCGCCCTTGCCAAAGCAGGAAGGGTGCCACTGATAACAACTGAATAACTTGACGCTTCGGCGAAGGTGAAGATGTGAGGTTGTCATCAGTGGCACCGTTGTGGCAAGTATGAACGTGGCGCCGATTGGCAATGAGTTGGCTGGGCGGGACCTGAGTCCTGAACCCTGTATCCGGGTGGGCGTGTGGGTCACCGATCCCTTACCGTCACCGCGCCATCCCCGTCGATCGACACATACCAGGTCAGGGTGGATGCTGTCGTCCCGAGGGTGTCGGTAACGGTAAGAGCCAGACGGTGATCGCCTGCCCGGACCTTGAGCCCAACATCGTAGGTGATATGGACCGGGGTGGTCGAGGACACGGCTTCGCCCGGGAGTTCGAGAGGGAGCTCCGACTCCTGGATCGGCGTCGATGCCCCGTCTTCGTCCTCGACGTAGAACGCGAACTCGAGGCTCCCCTGATACATGTCGCGACCGACGGGAACCATGGTCAGCGAACCGATCGGGATTCTGATGGCGGCCTGGACCACCCGGCGTCTCCCGGCGCGATCGGCGTTTGGTTGGAACTCTACTGAAATGCCCAGGGGGTTGCGAGATTCGCCCATAATCATGGCGATCTTTGTTCGTACCGCCGCCGAACCCTCGTCGGTGGTCAGCGTGTAGTTGTCGCGGTATCGGACTCTCACTCCGTCTTTGAGAATGCGGACCTTGATATCCCGCGGTTTGTCGTCCGGCTCATGGTCAGGGGTGAAGCCGAGCGAATAGGCGGTGTCAAAATCCTGGCGAACGTCCTCGAGGGTCTCGTCCGTGGGTTTGTAGATGATGCGCCCGCCGGTGTTGGCCGCGAATTGCTGCATGCTGGAGGAGTAGTTGTTATCGCGCACGAAATCGATGCTCTGGTCAACCATCTGGGTCGAAGAGACGGCTGCTGATGACATCGACAACGGAGAACCCACGACACCACCGTTGTTGAGCGCATAGAGCGTGACCCGGCGGGCATTGGCGAGATCGGTCGTTTCTTCGATTTCCCGGTTGAGGCTGTAGCGGTTGGCCTCGAACTGATAACGGATGACGCCGTCCTCGCCCGAATACCGCCGCTGGTATATGGCGTACAGCGATTCGCCGGGCCGGGCTGCGATCCCGTCGCCGACGATCAACAGGGAACGGCGGCCCGGAAGCCCCCCCATTGAATCGATGACGGTCCCGAGGTGGGCGAGCATGATGCGATTGTGGTGCCGCAGTTCCCGGGCATAGACATTGACATCATCCCAGATCAGTTCGGGCTCGGTGCACTCGACCTCCATGCATCGAAGGATCCTGCCGAATTCGGAGTGGCTCCGAAAGGTCGAAGCACCGGTGCGGTCGAGCGAATCGATGGCGGCAAGATGAACCGCCGGTTCGTCGCCGAAATTGGAGAGAATCTCGACTCGGGAATCGTAGTCTGCGATCAGGACACGATCACCGTCCGCAAGTCTTTCTTCTATCAGCGTCCGGAGGGAGGCAATCACCTCGGGCCTCCGGGTCGGCAGCAGATTCGTGTGGTCGACAAAGACGACGATGTGGCGTGGCGGTGGTGGGACATCGACCGACTCCATTGCGATTGGTCCCGGCTCGGCCAGTTCCGTGCTCGGTGGGGGTGGGGCGTAGAAGTTGCTGATCTCCATCGGCCGGCCTTTGACAATGAGCTCGAAGTCCTCGCGTTCGAGACCGAAAACGGGTCGCCCCTGTTTGTCGACCACAAAGACCTCGACATTCACCACGTCCACCCGAACACTGTCGGTAAAAACCCGGCCGGTCGGCGGCCGCTCCTGAGCCGCCGCGATGGCGGTTATCGCCAGAAGGATCGTCAACGACAGTCTCGGTGAGAGCCTCATCTTCCCCACGATAACAATACGTGCCTGCGCATGAAGAGTTGACCGCTCGTCAGCGCGCTAGGGCGGCGTGGATGCCTCCCCTACAGGGGATTTGATTCGTTCATCTGCACATCGGTGCCACGTTCACATGATTCGTGGCACCCGTCCGCCTTCGCAAGTCTTCAGCGCATCCGCGGCTTCCTGGGCAGGGTGCCGCCGAGGCCAGAAAGGTCCCAACACATGCTGTCGATCCATGGCCAGCTTCATCAGCACGACCCCGGCAAGGACATTGAGGGTCACACCGACAAGCGACATTTCGATTCCGAACCCTCCGCCCGTGAGCCATGTCGGACCCGTTACTTCGGGGACGATCAAACTCGGCAGCTCGGCGACGCTGGAATTGGGCATACCGAAGACCCCGTCCTGTGCGAAGTTCCATCCCCAATGAATGCCCCAGCTGAGCCAGACCTTGCGAGTCAGCACGAAAGGCACGGACAGGATCAGGTCTTGGACTGCGATCGCGACAGCCGATAGACCGGTCGCGTCGTCATGGACCAGGTGAACTGCGCCAAATATCGCTCCCACACATACGATCGCAGCCCAGGTCCCAACGATCTCCTCGAGCAGCCGCAACAAGATCACCCGGAAAATGATTTCTTCGAAAAATGCGAGCAGACCGAAGATGAAGAATCCGTGGACCAGAGTGGACGCGGGATTTGTGCTGGAAACCCGGTACGAACCGATCATCGCGATGGCCAGTATCGTCGCTATGATGAGCACCGAGCTCAGAGAGAAGAGTGCTGTCTCGGCTGCGCAACCTGAACGCTGTACTCGAAGGCTGGCCGCCGCTCAACGAAACGGGAGTACAGGTGGTAGCCCCAGATCGTGAGGCCGACAACGGATGACTGCGGCGAGATCTCTGGGCCACGAAGTTCACCGGATCTTGGTCTCGATCAGGCGGCCGAAGACTATGTCGGAGACGATGACAGCTCGGTCTGAGGAAAACATTGCGACGACAATACGAACGAATGGAAACTGCAGAATGCGTTGCAGCTGGTTCGAATTGTCGGTTCGAGAGTTCAAATCCTGGGGACTGACGGGCATCGCATATCTTCGGTAGCATCCGAAAAAGTAACAAAGCAGGTGCAGTGAAGGTGCCTGATCTGTTGCTCAATCTGATTGTGCGCCAGACTCGACTCATGAAAATACGGATAGCTCTTTCCCGGGAAGCGTCTCTGTTCCTGCTGCTGCAGTGCTGCACCTGGCCCGGGCGATAGTCGCCACGAGTGGATCTGTACGAGCCGGCGACACGCTGTTTGCCGCGGACGAAATCCTCGAAATCGATATTCGGGCGCCCGTGACCAAACTGATGCAGCAGGCGACTGGCGATTCAGAATTCGCCGGAAGCCTGGAACTTGCCGGCGGAAGATCAATCCCGATGTCGTGCAGCAAGTACGGAATCAGCCGGCTCCGCGAGTGTCAGTTGGCTTCCCTGAAGATCTCGGTGGAGGAGAGCCATGTTCTCGGCACGCCGTTCGAGGGCATGCAGACGCTCCGTCTGGTGACTCCGTGTCGCCTGGCTGGAGGCTTCGACAAATACATCCTGCTCGAGTACCTGGTTTACAGGAGTTATGCGATCCTCGCCGAGCCGGCCCTGGGTGTTCGCCTGGTGCGGGTGCGTTTCATTCAAGGCGACAAACACGGCGCAAGGGCCGGTTCGGTTACGCATTCTTCATCGAAGACCTCGATCATGCTGCCTCGCGCAACGGCAGGGTCTGGTCGGACGTCGAGGCTCAACAACTCTCCGATCTGAATTCCGCGGAGCTGACCCTGATGACTCTGTTCCAGTACATGGTGGGAAACACCGACTGGTCGGCTGTAAGGAGCGGGCCGGACGACCGTTGCTGCCACAATGTCGCAGTTTTCAGCGGCGACGGTGGTGCCTCTAATTCGGTCGTGCCCTTCGATTTTGACCAGGCGGGTCTGGTCGATGCGCCCTACGCTGTGCCCGTGAAAGTCTGAGCATTCGGCAGGTCACCGTGAGACACTACCGGGGGCTCTGCGTATTCAACAGTTTGTTGCCCGGAACCATAGATGCTTTCAACCGGAAAAGGCCCGAAATCGAGGCCCTCTACAGGCGCTATGATCTGCCGTATCCGAAGGCTCGCCGGAACGCTCTGGATTACATCGATGGTTTCTTTGAGATCGTCAACGATTCTAAAAAACTCGAGAAGAAGATCATCGCGGGCTTGCCGATGAGTCTCGCTATTCGCCTCTTGAGGAAGGGTGCTGGAAGGGTGCCACTGTTCGTATTGCCTCTTTGCTCGGCACAGCGGATGCCGGCCCAGCAAGGATGGCTTTCGAAACAAAGCGTCAATGCGGGGTGTGGCACCAATCCCTCACTGCTCGCTCAGAACCTGGTATCGAATCGCCACGTCGCCCACAGCATCACCTTGGTGACGTCGGTTGACAGGGTGTCCGCCGTGTAGTGGGCGACCTTGAGGAAGAGCGAAAGCGGATCGGTGGGCGTGTAGCGCGCGACGAGGTCGAGCTCGGTACCGAGGCGGGAGTTTCCGAGTGCGGCCTGGAAATCGTGGTATGCGACGACCCAGGACCAGCTCTCACGGTCCATGGAAAGTCGAATGTAACGGTCTTGGCTTCCTTCCGGCGGCGTGATCACGAGCCGGTCGGCGAAACCATTTTTGCCGTGGTTGGTTCCAAGCGGTGTCTGGACCGCGCTCGTTCCGTCGCCGTCTTTGAGCTCCCACCCCGCCTGCAGCACCCACACTCCGCGACGAACCCGAAACCGAGGTGGGCGTAGTCGAGGCTGAATTCGCGCGGGTTGTCTTCGTAGTCGTTCTGGCGCGCGTACTCAGCGAAGTACAGCAGGTCCACCGAGCGCATCGCAGGCCTCGCCTCGATACCTGAGGCCAAAGGTGGCCGACGATAGCGGTGCTCGGTCGCTGCTGCCCCAGTCGAGCAGGTATGCGTAGGCCGAGACGTCGCCCCGGCCAAGCACGCGTGACAGGTGGAAGAGGTGCGCGTCGATGTCAGGGCTGGCGCCGGTGTTGTAGTAGACGCGTCCGAGGTATGCATACTTCGCCTGGACCGTCGTCGGCCTGCCGATGGCAAACGACAGTCCCTCGTACGAGCGGTGGTTCTGGCGCCAGGCAGCGGTGCCGATGAAGCGCTGGTTGTCGAGGGTGTAGTCGAACCGGCCGGCTCGGATCTCGAGTCCGTGGGCACCGCGATAGGCGAGAAAGATGCGATCGACCTCGATGATTTCCGGGTCTGCCACGATGGGACGGTCGGTGACTCCATTGTTCAGGCTGCCGTATCCGAGGTTGTTGTAAAGCTCGTCGTTTCCGATTGCGGTCACCGTCTCGAAGGTGACCCCCGCGAAGAACCCGCGGAACGAGCCGGTCTCGTACGTCAGCGCCCCACGCAGGGTCGAGGCGAGGGCGTTCTTTTCGAAGGCCGCATCGTCGACAAACTCCAATCGGTAGCGCAGGTCGATCGCGAAGATGCCGTTCGCAAGCGCCTCGCGGAGATTCTCATTGGTCGGGTCGGTTGTCGGAAGACCGTCGGTCGACTCAACGGCCGCAGCGGAGCCCGTGGCGCAGAGCACCACGAGGAGGACCGCTGCAACCGCATACTTCTGTACGAGCGACATGAACACGCTCCTGTCAGTGCTACGAGTCGAGCCATTCCACTCGGCCGGTGCCGAGATCGTAGATGCCCCCTGCGATGATGAGGTCGCCACTGTTCACCATCTCCGCGAGGATCGGGCTCTGGTCGAGGATGTCCGCGATGGTTTGGCGAACATTTTCCTCGATGGCCAGGCTGAGGAAAGCGGCATTCTTCGAGTTGGCCTCGCCCTCAGTGGCGGCGTCAGCGCGCGCGATCGGCTCGTCGAAATCATTGAGCAGTTCGGTCAGATTGCCAAGCTTGACCCCGTCGGCCGCGCCCTTGATGGCGCCGCACGAGGTGTGGCCGAGAATAACGATGACCTTCGAGCCTGCGACCTTGGTGGCGAACTCCATGCTGCCGACCAGGTTGACGTCCTCGACGTTGCCGGCGACGCGGCCGACAAAGATGTCGCCGATACCCTGGTCAAAGATGATCTCCGGTGGGACTCGCGAGTCGACGCAGCCGAGGAGTGCGGCTTTCGGATACTGGCCGGAAACGGTGGCTTCCGCCTGTGCGAGGTAATCACGTGCGGTCGACCGGCCCTCGGCGAATCGACGATTGCCCTCCTTGAGGTCGGCCAGCACCTGTGCAGGCGTCAGGGCCTGCTGCCCTTCGGCAGTCAACACCTCACGGATCGGTTCGGGAGTCGGCGGTGCTTCGACAATTGGCTCCGCCTTCGGTGCGCAGCCAGCTACCACCAGACATGTCACCAGAGTTGCAGCGAAGAAACTGAGATTTTTCATTTTCCTGACCTTTCTATCGGCCCCAGCAGCGCATCGCAGGTGCAATTTGTGCCGCTCGGGTTGTTGATGGATACGATCGCAAATTTGAGGGTTGCCTTCTTATCTACGAGAAAACCCCGCGCGATCGCGCACTCGATTTGGGTGAATAACTGGACGCCGACGACGATTATTCCGACTCTTACCGGGATCGGTGAGATCGGTGCCACACTTCGCATTCACGCGTTGTGGAGTCGGCCGCTTTCACTTGGACGGCAGCCGTTTCACACGACAATGAGGCATTGCGAAGAGTGGCGTTCATTCGATCTATTCGGCCTCGTTCTCGTGCTCGTACTCGTACTCGCGACGAAACCCGATGAGATATTCGGGCGAGGTATCAACCCGGCAACGACCTGGGCCTCATCAAGTTGTCCTCCATCATCTTGAGCTCGTCGATACCGGAGATGATGATGTCCGGGTCGATCGCCAAGGTCTCGATCGGCGCTTTGTCGCGGTAATCGATATTCGACAGCACATACTTGATGCAGTTCAGCCGCGCCAGCTTTTTGACATCGGCGCGGACGATCATCCACGGCGCCAGCGTCCGGTTGCTCTCCGACAGCATCTGGAATTTCCTGACGGTGTACTGGTCCCAGAGCTTCTGCGCCTGTTCATCCACCGGAGAGATCTTGTACTGCTTGAGCAGATCGCCGTGGCGCGATTTGAAACGCCGGAGCTGCTCCTTCTTTGAGACCGAGAAGTAAAATTTGAAGAGCTTGATGCCACCCTTGACGAGCATCCGCTCGAACAGCGGCACGTCCTTGAGGAAACGCTTTTCTCCTCGTCGGTGCAGAAGCCCATGACGGGCTCGACCATCGCGCGGTTGTACCAGGAGCGATCGAAAAAGACGATCTCGCCGGCCGCCGGGAGGTGGGCGACGTAACGCTGGAAGTACCACTGGGTGCGCTCCTTGTCGCTCGGTTTTTCGAGGGCGACGACGCGCGCACCGCGGGGGTTCATGTGCTCGGTGAAGCGCTTGATCGTGCCGCCTTTTCCGGCCGCGTCGCGCCCCTCGAAGACCATCACGATCCGCATGCCGTCGGCTCGGACCTGGGATTGCATTTTCATGAGCTCGATCTGCAGGTCATGGAGCTGCCGCTCGTAGTCGAGGGTCTTCTCCTTGACCCAGACCGGGACGCGGCTCTTGTTCTCCTCCTGTGCACTGTTCTTGAAGGCCGTGTGCTCGCGAAGCTTGACGCGGTCCGGTTCGGGGGACGCCGCTTTTGTCCTCTTCGAGGGCGCCTTTTTCTTCTTCTCGGAGTTGTTCAACGTGGCCTCGCTCCCTCCAGTATACGGTCTAAATGGCTCAGCGAATGAACTTGCCGTGCTTGCGCTTCTGCTTTTGCATGATCTTGAGCTCGCGGTCGCCACGGATGACGATGTCCGGGTTCGGTTCGAAACTGAGGGTCCTGCTGCGGCCGCTGTACTTGATCTGGCTGAGAATGAGCTTGATGGTCTCGAGCCGAGCAAGCGCCTTGTCGTCGGAGCGGATGATGAACCACGGTGTCGCCGGCGTGTGGGTCTTCTTCAGCAGCTTGTACTTCATTTTGGTGAAGTCGTCCCACAGCTCCTGGGCCTGGAGATCGACCTCGCTCAGCTTCCACTGCCGTAGGGGATCGTTCTTGCGACGCTCGAAGCGGAGGGATTGCTCATCCTTGGAGACCGAGAAGTAGAGCTTGATGAGGGTGGTCCTGTTGTCGGCGATGATGCGTTCTTCGTATCCGACGACTTTGTCCATGAATCGCTTGTACTGTGCCTTCGAGCAGAATCCCATGACGGGTTCGACAAGGGCGCGGTTGTACCAGCTGCGGTCGAAGAGGACGATCTCGCCGGCGTGGGGGAAATGCTCGATGTATCGCTTCATGTGCAATTCGGTGCGCTGAATTTCGGTCGGCTTTCCAAGCGCAATGATCCGGTACCGTTTCTCGTTCATGTAGCGCGCGACACGGCGGATGGTGCCGCCCTTTCCGGAGGCATCGCGACCGTCGAAGAGGATAATCGCCTTCCTGTTGGTCCGTTCGAGATGCTGCTGGAGCTTGATCAGTTCGGCCTGGTAGGGCTTGAGGATCTCGGATCGGAAGTACTTGGTCAGCGCGGCTTCGGTGAGCTCTTTCCGGTCCTTCTTCTTCAGCCCCTCCTGCACCGCTCGAATCTGCTCGATGAGGCTGGCGTCTTCGTCCGGCGCTTCGACACGCTCGACGACCGCACGGATCCGGGAGGTGGTCCCCTCTGAGGCCTCCGCGTCGGCCGTGACCTGCTGTTTCTTGGGTCTGGGAACCACAGATACCACCTTTCATTTCGTCTGGAGCCGGTCGCTCAGTATAGCGAAACCGGCCTTTCCTTTCACCCTGTCGAAAAAGTGTCACCCTTCGCATGAACTCAAGGTGTCTCCCAAAGGCTGAGTGCCGTAACGCTGGAGGCAAAAAATCATGGTGGCGGTGCCGTCGTTGTGAGCGGTGTGTCGGTCGGTGGCCATCACTGAAAAGGGGGAGGGGAGCCGGGACGCCCGACAATGAGGCAATGCGAAGGGTAGCACCCGGCATCGACCTGCCAGATTCCGTCATTGACTCTCCCCTCCGGCGCGGAGTACTTTGGCTTCGCAAATTGAAAGTCACGAAGGCACGCCTCGCACCAACCCGAGAACGACGGCGTCGCGAATCATCTCGAGCGACGCGCCAAAACCGAGGAGGAGAACCATGTTCCGTGTCGTAACCACTCTCGTCGCTGCGCTCTTGATGACGACTCCGATGGTCTCAGGCTGCGGGCGGCGCCCCCGGGCCGGCAACAGGGTGGCAGTCTCCGCCCGAGGAGGTCATGGAGGTCCTCCACGCGCCCCAGCTTCCCTGGGTCTGGACCTCACCCACTGGTGAGCACCTGCTGCTGGCCGATCCCGTGACCTATCCGCCGCTCGCCGAGTATGGCGGCGCCGATGCACAAGCTGGCCGGCATCCGGGTGGACCCCGTGGTCGGCTATATCCGCGGGCGGCACGGGGCCACCTCGCCCCGCCTCGTCACGGTCGAGGGCGACGCGGAGACTCCCCTCCCACTGCCGTCGGACGCCGAGATCCTCGGTGTGAGCTGGACAGCCGACGGCCGACGCTTCGCCCTGACCGTCCGGCACCCCGACCACATGGGCCTGTGGGTCGGCTCCGTGCAAGGGCGACCTGAAGAAGATCGAAGAACGTGGCCGTCAACCGAATGCTGGGCCGCGGCGTGCAGCTGGCTGCCGGACCAGAAGCACCTCCTGGTTCGCCGCGTGCCCGACCGGGGCGCGCCACCCGAGCCGCCGGCCATTCCCAGCCGGTCCCGAGATCCTCGAGGGCGTGGGGCCACGGCACGCTCTACCTACGAGGCCCGCAACCTGCTCGAGACCGCCTACGACGATGCCCTCTTCTCCTACTTCGCCACCTCCGAGCTGGTGGTCGTGGACCCGGAGACCGGGGAATCGACAGTCCTCGGCAAACCCGCCGTCTACGCCACCGCCGAGTTTCTCGCCCGACGGCACGCTATCTGCTCGTCGAGCACCTGGTCGGCCCCTGGTCCCACGCGGTGCCGTGGTGGCGATTCGCCAGCGAGCTCGAGGTGTGGGACGCGGATGGCAAGCTGGGTGGCAACGATCGCCTCCCTGCCGCTGGCGGACGAGGTCCCCATCCACGGTGTGCCCACTGGGACCGCGCGAAGCCGCGTGGCGTGCCACGGCGCCACACGAGCTGTACTGGGTCGACGCCCTCGACGGAGGCAATCCCGTCGCCGAGGCCGAGCACCGCGACCGTCTCATGCGCCTGAAGGCACCCTTCACCGGCGAGCCCGAGGAGGTCTTCCGGGCCGAGCACCGCATCGTGGACTGGCAGGACGGGTGGGGCGCCGAGGGCGGCACACTCATGCTCACCGAACGAGAGCGCATGAGGCGCTGGCGCTACACCTGGCTCCTGGACGTGGACAAGGGCACCTCGCGCCTGTGGTTCGACCTCAACGAGGATGACCGCTACACCTCGCCCGGCTCCCCTGTCCACCGCCTTCTGCCCAACGGTCAATGGGTGCTGCGCCAGAAGGGAGACGCCGTCTACTTCTCCGGCAGCGGCGCCACCGACCAGGGCGACCGGCCGTTTCTCGATCTACGCTCAGATGGAGACAGGCGAGGTCCAGCGCCTCTTCCGCTGCGATCCCGAACGCTACGAGTACTTCGTGGCATTCGCCGGTGGCGAGGACCGATTCGTGATGAGCTCGGAGTCCGCGGTCGACGTGCCCAACTATTACCTGGCCACCTTGGGCAAGAAGATCAAAGCCGCCGAAGGCGAGGCCACCCGGGCCATCACCCGGAAGCCCATCACCCGCTTCGAGGACCCGACGCCCCAGCTGCGCCAGATCGAGAAACGCCTCGTTCGCTACGAGCGTGAGGACGGCGTGCCGCTCAGCTTCCAGCTGATGCTTCCCCCCGGCTACGAGGAGGGCACGCGGCTGCCGACGGTGGTCTATGCCTATCCGCTCGAGTACTCGGACCCATCCACCGCAGGTCAGGTCCGCGGTTCGACCCGGCGCTTCAGCCGCTTCTACGGCTCGTCCCACCTCTTCTTCCTGCTCCAGGGCTACGCCGTGCTCGACCGCACCGCGATGCCGATGATCGGAGATCCCGAGACCACCTACGACACCTTCGTGCCGCAGCTCGTGGCCGACGCGGAAGCGGCGGTGGCCAAGGCGGTGGAAATCGGCGTGACCGACCCCGAGCGAATCGGAGTAATCGGCCACAGTCACGGCGGGCTCATGGTGGCGCAACCTGCTGGCCCACACCGATTTGTTCCGGGCCGGGATCGCCCGCATCCGGCTCCTACAACAAGACCATGCAGCCATTCGGATTCCAGTACGAGCGCCGCTCGCTCTTCGAGGCGCGCGACGTCTACATCCAGGTCTCACCGACCTTCTTCGCGGATCAGGTCAACGAGCCCGTGCTGGTCATCCACGGTAATGCCGACTCGAACCCGGGCACTCTCACCATCCAGTCCGAGGTCTTCTTCGAGGCGGTGCGTGGAGCGGGTGGCACCGCCCGCATGGTGCTGCTGCCCTTCGAGGACCACGGCTACCGGGCGAAGGAGAGCATCGAGCACGTGCTCTGGGAGCAGATCACGTGGTTTGACGAGTTTGTGAAGAACGCCGAATAGGAGTTTGAAGTGTGAAATATGCCGGTTGCTTGAGGGTGCGTGATGCATTGGATCGGTATGGCGTCAGGCCCAGAATGACCGGCCGACAATCGATAGTGATTTTCAGTGGGTGGCGGGGGTGTAGGTAGGTGTTTCAGGCCTTGCCGGGGCGAAGTTCAAAACTCGTCTTGGTCGTGGAGAAAAGACCCGTCTTTGGCCGGTTCGAGCCATCGCACCAGCTGTCGTGTCACCTCGGGGCTGCTCAACAACCCGAGGTGGTTCGTGCTGTGCTCGGTCCTCTGCGAAGCCCTCGCAAACGCCAGTGCCCGTCGCGGGTCGTCGTGTTGGCCCAGGGCACTGCGGACGGGCACCAGGCCATCGCCGGTCAGGCGGTCCGCCAGGGGACTGCTTTTGGCAGCCGTGGTTGCGGCCACGGTGAAGCACGCCACGCCTTCAGGCAAGGGGACGATCTGACGGTTGTCAGGTGTGTGGTGAAAGCGGTCGTGGCCGTGCCAGTCCTCGTCGAGCAGATTGCCGTACCGCAGATCGGTGATGCCGGAACTGCGCAGTTGTCCAAGCCTGGTGAATGGCGCGGTAAAGGGCGTGCTGCCCAAAATGATATCGATCCAGTTTCCGGCCTTTTCCAGCGGGGCGCCGTGGTGCGGCGTGCCGAGGAAAACCATGTTCTTCAGGTGGTCAGGCCAGCACAGATCCTCCTGTTCAGCCGAGTGGAAAGCACTGCGGGCCAGCAAGCCCCCCATGCTGTGGGCCACCACGGTGAGATCGTCGATCGGTGTGGGCCAGTTTGTAACCAGCTGCTCCAGCTGGGCCGAGAGTTCGCGCCCATTGTGCGACGTGTGCAGACCTGAGTTGTAGCGGAGATAGATGGGCGTGTAGCCGAGGGCCGAGGCCAGAGCTTCTCCGTGGTCGACTACCTGTCCATCGTGTCGGGTGTGCCACTGCAGGTCGTTCATGCACAGACCGTGGATCAGCACAACGACCTTGGCCGTGGCCTCGGACAATGAAAGTGGGTCGGGCCAGGCCAGCATTTCTCCGCGGTGCCACATCGTCATGGGGGTTGCAAACGGGCTGTTGCCGGTCGCCAGACGGTCGCCCATAACCCCGTTGAGCGCTGCAAGAACCCGTTCGCGCTGGGGCGTTCCGGGTTCGGCACCCTCGCCCCTCTCGAGCAGGGATTCCAGCCCGGCGAGTGCTGTGCCGACGCCTTCGCCGAGGAGCTGGTTGATACCGCGGATACTCGTGTAGACGAGACCGGTGATGCCGCCGGTCTGCCCCGGGCTCTTGCCGCCGGTCACACCCAGGGTGCTCCACACCGACTGGTGGACGCCTTCAACGATTCTGGTCACACCTTCGGTGGCCTGTGTCGCCAGTTGGGCGATGCCCCGGATATCCGACGTACGGAGGTGTTTGAACGGGTTTCTGGATTTCGATGTGGGCGTAATCTTCGGCTCCTTCATGGCGGGCGCCATGGGTGACGGTATCACCTTGGGGACTGAGGCGTTCGAGACGGCGAAAATTTCATTTGCGGGATCTCGACTCTCAGCGCCGCAAAGGTACTCCCGGTTGTTCTCGGCGGTAAACCTGGCATTCACAGGGTGCCAGAACTCGATGGGTGCGGCTGATAACAACTTAACAACTTGATCGGTGACACACTTCGCAATCCCTCTGTGCCAGGTGCCAAAAGAAAGCGTCCAGGTGGGGATGATTGCGGCAACGAGGAGTTGATGCGAAGTGTGGCGCCTATTCGACGGGAGACCTGGGAATACATGGATCGCACAACCGTATAATGAAATGAGATGAAGGTCTCGAATAAGTTTTTGCTGAGGAGACTCGTGTGAGTCGGGAGTTCCGGATTTTGGCGATCATTCTGCTCGCCGGTGCGGTGCTGCTGCTGCAGATCGCGATGAAGGAACCGCCCGATCGCGAACTCATCCGGCGGACGGTGGCAAGGCAGGACACCACCTCTGAATGGTCCGGCAAGTATCCGCCAGATTTCCGGGTCACGACCCTCGACGGTGCGACATTTGCCCTCTCAGAAACGATTGGCAATCAAGTCATCGTCCTCAATTTTTTTGCCACCTGGTGCGGCCCTTGTGTGTCCGAGATTCCCGAGCTCAACCGGTATTACGAAGAAAAACGGGCCGAAGGGGTCCTGATTCTCGGCATCGACGTCAATGAGCAGGAGCACGTCGTCCGCCCGTTCGTTCGCCGCAGCGGATCGCTTATCCCGTCGCTGTGGATAGCACCGGCGAAATTGCGGAGCTGTACGACGTTTCTTCGGTCCCGACCACCGTCATCATCGGCCTCGATGGGACCGTCTTCTTATACGAGTCGGGAGCCATCTCGAACGCGAACATCGCGTTTGATTTCATTATCGGCGATGATCTGGGGGACAACTCGCAGCGACCCGGGATCACGGCCGGTGAGTATCAGCTGGCGTATGCGCGACAGGGACACCCCGGGGGGGCCGGATCGCAGAGGCGCGAACGAGTAGAAGAACTCGGACCGCGTGGCCTGGAGCTGGCGGCTCGGATCCGTTGTCCATCGTGCGGCGAGGCCGTCCTCGGCTGCAACGGAAAGAGTGCAAACTCGATCAAACAGCGCCTTGCAGACATGGACCTGGAGGCAATGTCCGACGAGGAGGTTATCTTCGAGCTCTTCGTCTTGCAGGAAGGTGCCCAATGATCGAGGCGGTCGACGTCGAAGTGACGTTCAAGACGGGACTGCTCGGCAGATCGAAGATCCGAGCTCTCGACGGCTTCAGCCTCGAGGTCAAGGAAGGCGATGTCTTCGCACTGCTCGGCCCCAACGGGGCCGGGAAATCGACCGCCATGTACTGTTTTCTCGGACTCATCCGGCCGAACAAAGGGCGTGTCGAGGTCCTGGGCGGACGTCCTTCGGCCGGCTGCCCACCATTCCAGCGCATCGCATATCTCCCGGAAGAGCCCCATTACCATCTCTATCTGACGGTGGAAGAAGCCGTCTCATACTACGGGAACCTGTACGTCGGCGGCGTGACCAGGTCACGGGTCCAGGAGGTGATCGATCTCGTCGGTCTCACCCCGCATCGAACACTCCGGCTCGGCAAGTGCTCGAAGGGAATGCGGCAAAAGGCGGGAATTGCAGCCTGTCTGTTGCGCGAGGTCGATCTCATTTTCCTGGACGAGCCCACGAGGGGCCTCGATCCGGTGATGGTGAAGAGCTTCAGGAACATCCTGCAGACCCTGAACGCCAACGGCACCACGATCGTCATAAACTCCCACGTCCTGTCGGAGATCGAGCTCTTGTGCAACCGGGTGGCGATCATCGATCGCGGCAAGGTGCTCGCACAGGAAGACCTGAACACCTTGTTGAAAGCCGACTTAGATTGGTTTGTGGTGGAGATCGAGGCCCCTCCGGAGGTTCCGGACTTCCTTGTCGATGTAGAGCGAACAGACACGATCCTGCGCGCCAAGGTCAGAGCCGAGGGGCTCGGTGAATTTCTGAATTACGTGCAGGAGCAGCGCCTCGAGGTCTACTCCTGCGCCCACAAACGCCTCACCCTCGAGGAGGCCTTCGTCTCGGTGTTGGACGGCAACAAATGACCGTTAATCAACTCCTGGCCAACACCGTCACCAATCTGCGGTTCTATCGCCGAAGTCGGCTTCTCGTTGTGGTGGGGATATTCACCTCCATCGTCTTCCTGATCAGCATCGTGCCGGCCGCGTTCACCTCGTCGAAGAAATTCGACACGATTCAGGCGTTCGTCTCCACGGCCGAAGGCTTTCTTGTCGTGATGGCAGCCCTTCTGGGGCTCGTGACCATCTCTCACCACGTCCGCACGCGCAGCCTCAAGCTCGTTGTGACCCATCCGTGCACGATGGAGACCTGGGTGCTTTCGCACTTCATGTCCGCGATGATCGTGATGGTGACCTTGTTTGGCGGCGTCCTGTTGGTGGCGCTCGGTCTTTTCCTGGTCTGGGGTCTGCCTGTGCAGTGGGGCCTCGTCTATGTGGTGTTGCTGGGCCTCTGCTCGGCGATGGTGATCTTCGCCTTTCTGCTCTTCCTTTCGACTGTCGTTCATCCAGTGGTAGCGGCCCTCGTCGCCATGATCTTCACCCCGGGGTCGCTGCTCTGGCTCAATACGACGTTTCAGGCCCAGACCGAGATGCTCCCGGACGGCTACCTCAAAACAGTGAATGAAATTGTTCAGGTACTTTTCCGCGGGCTCTATCTGTTGTGGCCCGAGTACAGCCCCCTCTCGGGGCAGCTGACGACGCTGCAAGCATCGTATCGAATCACCTCAGGCGACACCTACCATCTCTTCATGGCGACGCTTTACACGACACTGCTCTGCGCCCTTTCGTTTTTTCTGACCTCGGCCGTGCTCAAGAGAAAGTCTCACATCTGAGACTCAAACGGTCCGCCGCGGGTGACAGGCACCACGTACCGAATTTTCGCATTGGCGGCGCCTGAAGGTTTTCCCTGGCTCTTTTTAGAGGCATCCATGATGCGATCTTCTGTAGAATGGATTCAAGACAATGACAATGAGGTAGTGCAAATGCTGCGCAGAGAATCTTGCTCTGAAGGAGGTCGACCATGAAAGTGAGCGCCTTGCGTGTCGTGGCTGTGCTTGTGTCCGTGCAGATGGGAGTCTCTGCCGTATTGCTGGCGCAGGAAAAAGTCCAACCGGTGCAGAAGGGCCCAACCCAGGAGCAGAAGATTGTTGTCACGCAAATCGCTCCGCAAGCAGACCTGGCGGGCATGAGGGGCATCACCGACGGTGCACTGGCTGGAGTGCTCGAAGGTTTGATCTCGTGGGATGCCGGGTATGGGGACGCTGCTGAAGGTGGCGATGTCGGTGGCGCCGGCGACTACGGAGGTATGGGCGAAACCGGAGGGCCCGGAGGAATCGACGAGGACACCTGGGACAAGAGTGGTCTGGGCGACGAGCTCGGCGATTATGACGACTATGGCAGCGATCAGGATCGGCAGGACGCGATCGATGCTCTGGCTTGGGAGCAGTCGGGAGCAGCTGATGCCACCGGCAAGAGCTGGAGCGACTTTGACAACGACGATGAACGGGCAGCGGCGTTGCAGGAGGCCGGTGAGAAGCAGAAAGAGGGTGAAGAGGGAACATCCTCGAGCGAGAAGACCGATGAGGGATCCACCGAGAGCGAGAAGAAAGATGAGGGATCCACAGAGGAAGCTGGTGAGCAGGAAGGAGAGGAGGAGTCCGACTCCAGCGGTGAGGGAATCGTTGGCAAGCAGTTCCCTCTCACTCAGACAGGTCACGTTCAGCTCCAAACGCATCACCCGACGATGGTTCAGGTTTCGGCCAGGACCCAGGTCCGCAAAATACTCGCGGAGATGCTCCTCGACAATGGTGGCTGATGAGCCGACTCAATAGTGGGTGTCATCCAGGCAATTCAACAATTCGGTAGGTGGCACTCTTGCGAATGTGACAACGTGATCGGTGATGGGTGCGATCGGCGCCCCCGTTGCACTCCCCGTGACTCGTTGCTCCTTTTTCGCCGGTACGCCTTGAACGACAGCACCGATCGCCATTGCGATTAGAATGGTGATCTCATGAACGTGGCCTTTCGAGTTTTCGTTGCCCTCGCTGCCGGTCTCATCGTGGGTGTCGTTGTCGCGGTACTCGGGCGGCCGGCCCTGTTCGCCGCTGTATCCGTGGTGGAACCGATCGGCACGCTGTGGGTCAACGGAATTCGGATGACGGTGATCCCCCTCGTCGTGTCCTTGCTGATATCGGGCATCGGCTCCGGGTCGCCGTCGCAGGTGGGCAGAGTGGGAGGGCGTGCCGCGATCTGGTTTGTACTGCTCGTTGCTTGCAGTGCCGTGTTTACCGCAGTGGCTGCGCCGCCGCTCCTCGCATTGGCGCCCCTGGATCCAGATGCATTCATGTCACTCCGCGAGTCGACGGCGTCCACCGACGTCGAGCTGCCACCATTTCGGGATTGGATCGTTGGTTTGATTCCATCCAACCCGGTAGCAGCGGCGGCACATGGCGCCATGTTGCCGCTCATCGTGTTCTCGGTGGTTTTCGCCTTGGCAGTCACACGGCTCAGCAAAGAGCACCGCCAAACACTGGTCGGTTTTTTCACCGCCATTTCGAGGGCGATGTTGGTGATCGTGGAATGGCTGCTGTTGGTCGCCCCTGTGGGTGTCTTCTTCCTCGTTTTGCCACTTGCGGCGCGCACCGGAATCGAGTTCGTCGGTGCGATGGGCTACTTCTTGCTGGTGGCCTGCGGACTGATCACGATCTCACTCATCGCCCTGTATCCGGTGGCAAGCTGGTTTGGTGGCGTGTCGATTCTGCGGTTCGCGCGAGCGTGTGCGAAACCCCAGGCTGTGGGTTTCAGCACTCGATCGTCGTTGGCGTCGCTGCCGGCGATGCTCGAGGCGGCCGAGAAGGAACTCGGACTCGAAACCCGGGTGAGCGGCATCGTCCTACCGGCGGCCACTGCAATATTCAAATACGCATCGCCGGTGGCGCGGATTACCGGTACCATCTTTGTCGCGCGTCTATTCGGTGTTGAACTCGGTCCTGTGGAGATCGCTGTGATTGCTGCCGCGATTGCGGCGCTGAGCTTCTACTCGCCGGGAGTCCCAAGCGGCGGACTGTTCGTCATGACGCCGGTTTACATTGCGCTGGGGTTGCCGGTCGAAGGCATCGGCCTGCTCATCGCACTCGATCTCATCCCGGACATGTTCATCACCACGGCCAACGTCACTGCGAATATGACCGTCGCCGTTGTGCTGGGAAACTCCGGACGGCACACCGCCTAGTTGTACTTCGGCCGCGTTTCCTCGATGACCGCCGCGTCGACCCAGTAAATGTGTTGGAAACCGTCGGCTGGAACGTCGGTCATGGTCTTCAGCTCGCTCAGAGTGACGGGTGCATCCGGGAGCTCGGGGCTCGCGATTCGGTTGCTGGAGAAGAAGAGGTACTTCCCATCGAAGGAGACGAAGGGCCGCCAGTCGTGGTAGCCGGAGTTGACTCTGGCGCCGAGATTCTGCGCCGGCATCCAGTTGCCGTCCTCGTCGCGGAAGCTGATCAGAATGTCGTTTTCTCCGAGATTCTCGGAGTTCTCGGCTTCGAGCTCCCAATCGAAAAGGAGGTAGCTCTCGTCAGGTGCGATGTAAGGGTGGTTGCCGTGGTTCTGGAGCGCCTCGGTGAGGCTCTCCGGATCGGAGTATGACCCGTTCGAATACCGGCTGACGTGGATGTCGCCGTTCTGACCATCGGCAAAGGTGGCGAAGTACAGGTTCCCGTTCGCCGCAACCGTCGGGTAGACCCCGACCCGTTTCCCGGTGAATTCGTCGCTGAAGGTGATCTGCTGCGGCTCGGACCACTCACTGCCCCGGGCTTCGACGGACCACATGTCTGTGGCCTCCGGATCGACGGTATCCCTGCCTCCAGGCCGGGCGTTGAAGAAGAGCTTCGACCCATCAGGGTTGAATGACGGGTATCTCGCGATCCGGTGGAGTGCGAACGGAAGCTCCGTGGGCTCGGTCCAACGTCCGTCTTCGACGAACGCCTGCAACATGAGGATTTGTCTGAACGGCCCCTTTGGTTCCGCCAGGAGCCGGTCCCCCCCCGTGAAGATCGAGTAGCAGAATGACTCGCCATCCGGCGAAAACGAGATACTGGTCTCGCTGCCGCCGGCGGTGAGCAGGCCGGGTGCGAAGAGTTCCGGAACCATGCCGGGCGGGTCCTGGCCGAGATACGGGCCTTCGAGGCCGGTGAAGATCGAGTGGTCCGGACTGGTTTGACTGCAGGCGGCGAAGGTCAGCAAAGACGCCGCGAGGGCGAGAGAGGCTCCACAAATCATGCATTCATTCATCCTCGGCATTGGTTCCCCCAAAGGCGCAGCCAGGTCGATTCGTTCTCTGCGCCACGGCGGGATCTACGGCAGTGGGTCGCGCTCTGTTGCAGGAGCCGGGTCGTCTTTCACAATTTGTGACAACTGTTGCACAGATATGTGCCAACCCTCGCTATCACGCATTGCAGACCACCATACTTCCTCAAGATGAGGCAATGCGAAGGGTGGGCAGTCATGAGTTGGTCGTCAAATCGTGAGGTCCAGGAAATTACTGAGGAATTGATGTGCTTCGATCAGTTGCACCTGGCGATCGGATACACTGCTCCCACGGAAAAGCAAAACATGGTTGATGATGAGATTCCGGACGAACTACCCGATACGGCCGCTACCGAATCTTCGGTCGCGCTGAAGAGATTGATTGACGGGACGCCACCGATGAACATTTCGGTCACTCGTGATATCGATGGAAAAGGAGGTCGGGCTGGTTCGGCCGCCTTGATGTGCCTGCTGTCGTCGGCCCCCGGGTTCTGGGAGACGATCCAGGAGTTTTTGCAGCGGGTCGCCGCCGCATGGAACTTCCAGCTCTTGGCAATCGACGGGAGGCCGCTCACTGTCGGTAAAGTCACCATTGCAGCGCTGGTGCTGCTGGTCGGCGTACCATTCGCACGAGTAGTGATCCGCAGGATCTCGCGCCGGCTCTTCACTCGGATCGGGCTCGAACCGGGCGCGGCAGCGGCTTTTCAGGCCCTCTTTTTTTATGTGGTGGTCGCGTGCTTGACTCTGTTTGCACTGTGGGTTTCAGAGATTCCGCTGACCGTATTCACCCTGGCCGGTGGGGCCATAGCAATCGGAATCGGTTTCGGCAGCCAGAACGTCGTCAACAATTTCATTAGCGGGCTCATCCTGCTTGCCGAAAGGCCCATCAAGGTTGGCGATCTTATCGAGGTCGGCGACACATTTGGTGAGGTGGAGAGCATCGGTGCCCGGAGCACGAAGATCAAGAGCTACGACAACTTCCACATCATCGTGCCCAACGGAGCGTTTCTCGAGCAAAACGTGATCAACTGGACCCACTCGGACCATCTGGTGCGGGTCAACCTGAAAGTGGGCGTCGCCTACGGATCGCCGACGCGGCGGGTCGAAGAGTTGATCGGGCAGGCAGTCCGGGAACTGGAGCAGACTGTGGTTCCACCCGAGCCGGTGGTGCTCTTCGATGACTTCGGCGACAGCGCCCTGGTGTTCGAGGCCCTGTTTTGGATCGTGATGAAGCGCCCCATGGACCGGCGTCGAGCGCTGTCCACCGTTCGGTTCCGAATCGATGAGCTGTTCCGAGAAGACGGTATCGTCATCGCGTTTCCGCAGCGCGATGTCCACCTCGACAACCTGCGACCGCTGGAGGTTCGTCTGCTGGAGGGCGATCAAGACTGACGCCGCTGTGGTCGGTTGATGTTCCGTGGGTGCGACGACGGCGCTATCTTCCGGGGTGTGCGAGCCGGGGTCACGTGCAGGACTGTTGTGCGAGCGAGCCGTTGAGAGAGCAGGCCACCCGGCCCCCGTGGTGCAGCAGATGAGGTGGCGGGGGCGCGGGGCGGCGAGGTGGGGTGCGCGCTGGCGAATCCGGCCGCGTGATGGTACAGAGGTTGAGTGGCGCTGGCGATGGGATGGTGAGTGGTGGAGATGGTGCGCGCGCTGCACCTGTTCACCGCCAGCGCCGCCGGCGTCTCGAGCACGAAGGCGGCGAGATGTGGCGACGATAAGCGTTGTGGTAGCGAACGGGTCGGTCTCGTGATCGCAGCCGCCCCCTGGCCGTGCCCTCGAGCAGGCCGGTGAGACTTCGACCCCTGGGCTGTGTGGCCGCTCGAGCGCGAGGGGAGCAGGTCCATGCCGGTGAGCCCGGCTGCGCGTAGGGCGCGTGTGAAGACGGCCTCGTTGCCGATGGTGACGCCGTGGCGTTGGTGCCCATCTCGGCGCCCCACATCCAGAAGGGGCGGCTGAGGAGGATGGGCGTGTCGCGACCTGCGGGATGGTGATGGACGTGCAGCTGGAGCTCGGCCCCGGCCTGGTGGTGCGCCTGCGGGGTGCCACTCCAGACCTGGGCTCGTTGGCGTGCGTGGAATTCTTGGCGAAGAGCACCCGGCGAGAAGTGTAAAGGGTAGGCGGGAGCAGAAGGGGTAGGTGCGCGCCGCGCGCAGATGGTGAGGGTGCAGTGCGGATAGGGGTATTGGGGTCGGGGTAGTAGCGCGTATGGTTGTGATGGGGGCGACCTGTGTGATGAGGCGAGCAGCGGTGGGAGGCTTTGATAGATTGAGGAGGTGATGAGGGTGGGGGTGTATAGGTGGATTGGGCAGGAAAGCACGGAGAGGGCGCAGGGCAGGGAGCGAGGAGAAGAGCGTGTGAGGAGCGCGATTCCGTGCGCAGCTGGCGTGGTGAGTGAATAGCGATGTGTCACACGCAGTTGAAGCGGCGTGAGAGAGTGGGGGTACGCGGTAGACGCCGGTAAACGGTGAAGATCACAGGCGCTTCGGCGGGCGAAGCACCGGGGGAGGGTGTCTGATGAGCAATGGCGGAGGCACAGGGGCGACGCGCGTGCGGCGGCGGTGGTTGAACGGGTGGCACCACGCGCTGCATGAGGGCCTCAGGTAGGGAAGTATCTCGTACGCTCGACTCGTGCCGGTGTCGAAGAGGGGCAGGCGTTGCGGCCCGCGTCTCGGTCGTGTGCACGCAGCACGCACGAGATCTCGCGTAACCAGGACCTCGATCGCACTCTCGTCGGCGCTCGCGAGGGCGTGCTCGACTGAGCCTCGAGACCGGCAAGGTTCGCGGTCACGGCGACGTCTCGAAGACCGCGCGCACGCGGCCGATCAGCCCGCGGATCGGAGTCCGTCAGGGTCAACGTCGGCAGGAACGCAGAACTTGGGATCGTTGGCGGCCACACGGTGAAGACTCCGGCTTGTAGAGTGCTGCAGCGCGGCCATCCCTCCGCCTCGTCGGTGAAGGCCAGACCCATCATCAACCCGCGCTGGCGAAGCTCGAAGGGCATCCCCAAGAGACCCTCTCGGAAGCGTTTGCGAGCTCGTTCACCCGGCCGAGGAATCCCTCGGCCCGGCATCAGGCGGCGTGAGTCGGGCAGCCGGCTCGGCACGCCCGGAGGGGTGTGGATAGAGCGGTGTGAAGAAGGCGTGCAGTCTCCGCGCATCAGGGTGGCGCGATGGGGTAGAGGCCGCCCGAAAGACGCGGTCACCAGGATGTCGGGCCGATCGCAGGTGCGGTAGCCAGAGCGGCGGTGCGGCGAGGGGTGCACCGTGAGAGAGCAGGGCGGCGCGCGGACAGCGGCAGGAAAAGGGGGAAGGAGGAGAGGGGGAGGAGAGAGGGGAGGGAGGGAGGAGGGAAGGGAGGAGGGGGGGGGGGGGGGGCGCCACCACCAGGCTCAAGGTCCGGCGCCCATTGAACCGTGTATGCTTCTCCTTGATACGGCAGGAACAATGCGAGAGGTCGAATCCGTCCTGGAACCCGTCCTCGAGGCCGTCAGCCTCGAAGGAAAGAACGTCATCGACGTCGGTTGCGGAACCGGCGACGTGGCACGGGCGCTGAGTGGACACGGGGCTCGAGTCCTGGCTGTCGACCGGCCGGAGATGCTGGTTAAGGCGCGGAGAGGCGAGGGGACACCCGGCGTGAGTTTTGTCGAGGGCGGTGCCGAAAGGCTTCCGGCCGAGAACGACTCGGCGGACGTGGTGTTGTTTCTGGCCAGCTTCCATCACGTACCGGCTGTGCAGATGAAGCCATCCCTGTCAGAGGCCTACCGTGTGCTGAGGCCAGGCGGCAGCGCCCTGTTCATCGAACCACTCGTCGAGTGTTCCTACTATCTGATCACGCGGCTGGTCGAGGATGAAACCGAGGCGCGCCTCCGCGCACACTCGGCGATCGTCAATGCCGACACCGCCGGATTTCTGCGTGAAGTCGAGGACTTCTTCTACGTCGAAAGGTCGTTCGAGGATTACCGTGATCTGCTGGACGTGCATTGGGAGGAGAGCGAGGAACTGAAACGCGACACCCTGGCCCGAGCCGAGGTCATCGCGCGAAAGCTCGCTTCGGGGGCCGGGTGCGCGCTCGACGACTACCGCTTCCAGTCGGCCTGCCGACTGAACCAGCTGCGCAAGCCGGAGGATGAATTACGTTAGATGGGCGCCAGGCGTGATGACGGCACCCATCGCCATCCCGATCCGATCGTGGCCCCTGTCTCGATTCAGAGAGAACCGCTACGGGTGCTTTTTCCGCATGCTGTCGACAGATTCTCGGATGAGCTCTTCGAGAACCGCCTCGTCCACGTCGGAAAGCCGCTTGATGTAGAGGCACGACTTGCCGGCCTTGTGCTTGCCGAGCTTCTTCATGAGGCGCTCGAACTTCGAAAAACCAGCCATGATATAGAGGCTGAGGTCGTTCTTTCTGGGTGAGAATCCCGTGAGCGGCCACGTTCCCGAACTGCCGCTGGCGTAGGTGTAGGAGTACTCTCCAAACCCGACGATGCTGTCACCCCACATCGCGGCCCGATTGCCGGTGGCTTGGCGCATCATGGTGGCGATCCGTTTGCAGTCGGCCCGCCGCTGCGGGTCCTCCACCTTCTTCAAAAATTCCGCCACGCTCGCCTTCGTCTTCTTTGTCTTCTGTTCGGCCACTGGCCACCTCCTCAGACGGTTCCAACAGCTCGGCGGCAACGAATATGCCGTCCGCCCGCCCAAACCTCCCGGGCCAAGGTACCCAAGGGCCAGGGTGGCACCATTCGCAGTTACGCATTGTCGTCTACCTAGGTGCTACGAGTAGGCATCACGGCTCCGCTACGACGACAGTGAACGGGAAGACCCGGTACGCGCGGACGATTTCGGCGTGATTCGCGACAAAGCTGCAGAATTTCGTGAACGACCACCGGTTGACGTGTTCGGGGTGATTCCCGAAACGGGCAAGGTGTCGGCCGCGCAAGAAGTTGACGATCTGGAACCATGGTTCGGTCGGCACGGTCAGCAGGAGTCGCCCCGAACAATGATCCCGCAATTGTTCCAAAGCTCCGACGGGATCCGGAAGATGCTCCAGTACCTGGGACGCGACCACCAGATCGAAGGTGGTGGCGGGAGCATTCCATCGCGACAGATCCGAGCGTTCGAAACGGTATTGCGGATGGAGCGAGCGCGCGGTCTCGAGCGCGTTTTCTCGGAGATCGACGCCGAGATAGTCATTCAACACCGCGCCTCGCGCCTCAACTTCTCTGAGAAAAAGGCCCTCGCCGCATCCGAAGTCCAAGACCGTGCTTGGCCTCATCTCCGCGATCTCGCCGGCTATTCGGTCGAAGAACCGCCGCAGAGCAAATTGGTGGATCGGATTTCGATTCGCGTACTTTTTCAGGTGGCGAATGGTCGTGTCGTCTCGGATCGTCGTTGATTGCCTCATCCTCAAATGTTTGCAGCCGGCAAAGAACCAGGGTCCCCGTCAAACCCGACCTTCTCGAGCATGATGCCGGGATCAATCTGGTGGCCGAACTTGTTGATCAGCTCGGCGAGCAGCCCGAGGGAAAGGAGCTGGACGCCGACGACGACGAAGAGGAGGCCGTAGAAGAGCAGCGGCCGGTTGCCGATCGGACGTTCACCCAGGATCCACAGGGTCGCGAGGTAGGTCAACATCGCGCCGCCAACGCTCGAGCTGAGCAGACCGAACCAGCCAAAAAAGTGCATCGGACGCTTCAGGTATCGCGTCGTGAGCACCACGGTCAGGAGATCGAAGAGGCCCTTTGGAAGACGCCGCAGCCCGTACTTTGATTGGCCGTGTCGGCGCGGCTGATGCTCGATCGGAATCTCGGTGATCTTTCCTCCGGCGTTGGCCACGAACACGGGGACGAACCGGTGGAGCTCGCCGTACAGCGAGAGCTCGCTTACCGCCCGCCGGCTGTAAGCCTTGAAGCCGCAATTCACGTCGTGGATCGAAATACCGCAGACCAGCCGGACCGCAAAGTTGAAGAGTTTGGATGGAAGTGTTTTATGCCACGGATCGCGGCGCACGGTTTTCCACCCGGAGACGAGGTCGTAGCCTTCCTCGAGCGTGTCGACGAACCGTTCGATCTCGGCGGGATCGTCCTGGAGATCCGCGTCCATCGTAATGATGATGTTCCCTTGAACGTGCCGGAATCCGATGTCGAGGGCGGTGGCCTTGCCGCGATTGACCGCCAACAGGATCGTCCGGGTGTGCGGGTGGTTCCGGCAAAGATCCCGGAGGATGGCGGGGGAGCCGTCACCGCTGCCGTCGTCGACGAAGATGATTTCGAAACCGCGGCCCATCGATTCGGCGGCATCGACGATCCCGGCGTGAAGATCACGAAGAGTCGCCTCTTCGTTGAATACCGGGATCACGAAACTCAGAAGGCGGTCTTGACCTTGCTCCATCCTCAGATCTCTCGATTCGCCGCGAGTCTAACAGAAGCCGAAATACGTCCCAGCAAACTCTGTTGTCAGTATGGCGTTCCAGTGTCCGCCGCCGCTGCTTGCGATGGAGCCGAAGAATTCCGCGCGATTTCCTTGGCGACCGCCGAGACGCGGAAACCGTACACGCTGGCGCCGCCGTGCGACCAGGCGTCGGTCATCGGCGGCCCGCAGATCTCGCTTCCCATGATTTCTCTCATATGCTGCCAGCCGATGCTCACGACCCAGATTTTGGATTCGCCTCGGGCGTTGACGTGGTGGATCAGTCTTTCGATCGATGTGTAGATCCTTTCTCGGCTGTCGAGGAAGAACCCGTAGTCGAGGTCGTAGCGATACAGATAGAGGCCCTCGAAGCGGATCTTCGAGATCCCGTCGGCCTCGAACACGGGTGCGCGCCCGCCTGCCAACTCCGCGTAGAGCATGACCTGCCGTTCGGCGAGGATGACGTCACCGGTTTTCATGTGGCCTTTCAAGAAACTCAGCGCTTGGTTCACGTCTTCCTGCATGACGGGAAGCTCTCCCTTCCCGCGTCCGAAGCGGTGGCGCAGGAAGTCGGAATGTGCGATTTCGAATGAAGCGGTCGCAACTCCGAGAGAGAACAATGCAACCATCACCAGACCGAGAGCCCTCTGGTGAGCAGTCGCCCAGCGGTGCACATCGGGAACCTTCACCCCTACCAATAAAGACCGTGCGAGGTCCCACCCGTACTGGACCGCGGCACCGATCGAAATTGAGATCAACGGCAGGAGGAAGAAACTCTGACGAACACCGCCGAACGGATACTTGAGTTCAATGGTCAGCACGACGTTCAGGCAGATCGTCAGGAGGATCACCCATTCGATGACTCGACGTCTGGTCACCCACAGGACTCCGAGGCCTCCGCCGAAGAGGAGTAACAGCCCCCACGCCTGTTGCGGCAAGAACAGATAATGGAACAGCCGCAGCGTATTGACGATGAATCCGGCCAGGCTCGCGGGGTATTCGGATCCCATGCGACCTTCGTGGAGGGTCAGCCACCAGCGACCGGGGTTTCGGCTCGAGAGATGAAACCAGTAGGTCGTGAGTGCGATGGCACCAACCGGCAGGTTGGCGGCCAACGCAGTCAGCCCCATCTTGAGCTTCTGATTCGAGCGGACGACGAGGGCCGCCCAGACCACACAGATGGCCGTCAACGGCAGCATCGTGGAGAAGTGGGAGAGGAGGCCGAGAGCCATGGCTGCGCTGTAGAAGACAAGGTGCTTCGACCGCTGATCCTGCGCGTATGCAAAGAACGAAGTCAGCCCGACGGACACGAACAGTGCCCCCATCACGTACGCTCGCAGGACTTCGGAGAGCATCATTCCGGCATGCCCAAAGGCTGCGATGGCCGCCATCGCGATCCCTGATGCGGTCCCGGCGGTCCGCCGGCCGAGGATGAAAAATATCGGAATCATGGCGACTCCGGGGATGATGGCAATGCTGCGAAGAAAGAACAGATTGTCGCTGAAATACAGCAGGTAATGGAGCACGATGTACCGGAGTGGCGGATGAGGATGGTGGAACGATTCAGCCAACAATCGGGGAAGGGTCGGCTGCGAGGAGAGCCCCAGTACGAGAGCCTCGTCGGGAGTCGGATAGTAATTCCACAAGCCCCAGATCCGGACGAACAGGCCGGCCAGAGTGAGCAGGCCGACAATGATGACTGTCGGCCGGCGCAACGAGATTTCGTGGTCGGTTGGTTTCACTTCGAGGCACCTTACTTCATCTCGAACCGGTCTCAAATAGACACGTCGGATATGCGTCGGTGCCGCGAAACAAACGGTGAGTTAACGGTGCCACGTTCACCTTTGGTGATTTATGAGAGCAGCACCAATTCCGAACCCAAACCCGTGATCAGTCCATGTCCCTGGTGGCGGCGGAGAAACACCCGATGCCGAGAATGGCAAGGGCGGGTGCCAGCACCAAGTTGGTGAGTGACAGCAGCTGCCAGTGCCAGTAATCGGCCCACGCGACCCCCAGGGTGGCCACCATGAAGACCGCCGTCGGGTGCCAGGGCACCAGGCTCTCCAGCATGGTGCCGTAGTCCTCGATGGACCGCGACAGCACCTTGCGCGGGATTCCGAGCCGATCGTACGCGCCCTTGAACGCGTCGCCGATGATGAAGCTGGTGGCGTACTGGTTGGAGGTCAACGAGTTGGTGAATCCGGTGGCGGCGAGGGAGGCGAGGATCGTGCTCCTCCGTGTCCTGGCCCACCGGAAGACCCGGCCCACGATCAGGGGCATGGCGCCGATGTTGTCGAGCGCGCCGACGAAGATGAAGACCGTAAAGGCCACCACGATGGCTTCGATCAGGGCGTAGAGACCGCCTCGGTTGACCAGCTCGGCAACCTCCGGAGGTGCCGACGCCGCCCACGGCGCCATGCTCAGATCGAAACCACGGTGCAGACTCTGCAGCACGTCGGCCAGGGTGAAACGCTGAAAGACAAGAGCGAGCACTGACGCCGTCAAGATGGAGACCATCAGGGTCGGGACGATGGGCTTTTTGCGCAGCGAGCCCGCCAGCACGATCAGCGGCGGCAGGAGCAGCACGACGTTGAAGTTGAAGATCGTTTTGAGCGCGGTCTGAAACGCGCCCAACGATCCGACGTCAGTGGCTGCAACAGACGGTGGCGAGACGAATCCGAGCACCAGAAAGACCGCCGATGCCAATGCGGCCGACGGCATGGTGGTGATCATCATGGATCGGATGTGGTCGTACAGGTCCACCTCGGTAGCGAGGGCGGCCATGTTGGTGGTGTCCGAGAGGGGAGACATCTTGTCGCCGAAGTACGCGCCTCCGATGACGGCGCCGGCGGTGATGCCAAGATCGGCCTCCATGGCCGTGGCGATGCCGATGATGACCACGCCGACGGTTCCGGCGGATCCCCACGAGGTGCCGGTGAGCATGGAGAAGACCACCGGCACCAGAAAGGCGAGCAGGTAGAGAAAGGAGGGGTTGATGACGTCGAGCCCCACCGAGACCAGCATCGGGATCGTGCCGCAGATGATCCAGCTCGAGATGATCAGACCGACCGAGAACAGGATGAAGAAGCCCGGCATGCCTTTGCCGAGCTTGGCCACGATGGCGGCCTGGATCGTGCTCCACCGGTAGCCGAGCACGAGCTGCTGGCCGATGGCGAATGACGCTGCCAGGATGAAGGTGATCTCGAGCGGGAACGGCGGCAGCCCCTGGACGTGGGGCCGTAGGATCAGACCGTAGACGATGAGAACGAGCAGAAAGACCACCGGCAGCGCCGCCTGGGTCAAGCGTGACCTCCTGGTCCTCTTGTGGTTCCTCAGCCAACCCCGTCATACCCCCATCTGCCGACCCACCATACTCGAATTGGGTGTTCATGAGTTCTGCGGTCCGCGATCACGCATGGTTGACCATCGAACACAGTCTCAGATTGAGGCACTGCGAAGGGCGGTCCCCTTGAACGATCACTCGCGACGGGCCTGAATCGCCGCGCGAACACTGTCCCAGCCCTCGGGATGTTGGCCGTAAACGCTGTCCTTGAATTCCTGCAGGTAGTAATCAACCGAGAGGCCGTCCGGGTTCGCCACATCGAGATTCGCGCCCCGCTCAATCAGGTACAGGGCGGAGTCCCATTGGTGCCTCGAGATGAAACGTACGAGCATCGATTCTCCTCCGGGCAGGAGCTGGTCGATGTCCGCACCCGCCTCGGCCAGGAGTCGGACAAACTCCGGTTGCATACCGGAGTCGGCCATGGGTGTCATGCCCGTTTGTGGATCCTTGGCGTTGGGATCCGCGCCGTATTTCAGAAGGAGGCGGACAACCTCGACGGATGAGGGCGAGCGATCCAGGACCATGAAGTGGAGGAGCGTGCCGCCATCCGGCGTGGAGGATTCCCTGGGATCCGCGCCGGCTTCCAACAGGATCCTCACGATCTCGGGGTCCCCGTCCCTGTCCCGCACAACTTCGGCGGCGAAGGCCAGAAGATCGTTACCCGCCCGGTCGCGGGCAGTGGGAGGTGGGCTATCTCCAAGCAACTGTTGCATGCCGCCGATGTCTCCGGATTGAATGCTCTCGGCTAGAAGCTGGGAAGCAGGATCGGGAAAGTCCCCGACTCTGGATAGTTCTTTTTCGAATCGCCATGTCTCCCAGAATTGAACCAGCGGGGACGCAATCCCGAGAACAATCGGATAGGCCAACAGCAGCGTCAGCGTGATCACCGCCCAGGACGAGCGCCGGCGGGTTGCCCAGAAGAGACAGAGGCCTACACCAGCGATGATGATCAGGAAGCATCCCACGACCACGACTCCAAGGCCGCGCGATCCATCTGGGCTGTGGTTTTCCTCGACGAGCACCATCACGAAGCTCCACGATAACGCCAGGAACAGCAACCCCCAGAGGATCCAACTGACGGGGATGAGGTATTTCAGGTGCTTTCCAGGTGCCACGCTTCATATTGTTGCACTGCATGGGTACTACTGAGAACAACCAGACAGTCGATTTCGCCGAAACGGCCGAATTGTGGCGATGTGATTGTGTGGTCCGCGAGGTACGCAGTCGTCTTCGTCCGAAATAATGCGTTGCGTGGCATCGTTGCGAGTCTTGATTGCCTGGCGCGGGGAGCGTATGGTCGGGAGAGAAACCGGCAATTCAGGAACAGATTACGAATCGGGAGGAGAAAACGATGAGCGGATTGAAGGCGCGCGTTTGGAGTGCGGTCGCGGTGGCGCTGGTGGCCACGATCTCGTTTGCGGCAATGACGTCAACGGAAGCAATCAAGCAGCGGCAGAAAGAGATGGAAGGTGTCTACGGCGCGATGAAGACCTTTGCTGCGATCGCCAAGAAAGAGCAGCCGTTCGACGCCGAGGTCGTCCAGGCCGCCGGCGCGACGATGGCCGCCCACCTTGCAACGGCGGCGGAGCTGTTCCCCGAGGGCAGTCTCGAGGGTGACGTTCAGACCTGGGCCAAGCCGGAGATCTGGACCGATCGGGAACATTTCGACGAGCTCTTCGAGCGCACTCGTCAGGCTGCGGTCGACATGCAGTCCGTGATGGATGCCGAGGCGTTTCCGCCCGCTCTGGGCAAGCTCGGGAGCGGCTGCAAGGGCTGCCACGAAATGTACCGCCTGCCCAAGAACTGACGGTGATTTCTCGCGCGAAGAGGATCTCGGCAGGCTTGGCGGTCGCCGCCGCGGCTGCCGTAGCGGTGTTGATCGTCCTCACCGCGGCCCGTCCAGGCAGTGGGGCCCTGCCGGGTCATGATCCCGATCCGGCGAACGGCGAGGTGCTGTACAACGCCGGCGGGTGCATCTCATGCCACAAGGCGTCAGCCACTTCCGGCGTCACGGGGCCGCCCACCGGAGAAGCCCCGTTCGAAACGCCGGTCGGAACGTTCTGGCCCGGGAATCTCACGCCCGACCCCGAGACCGGCATTGGGAGTTGGACGGCTGAGGAGTTCGTCGACGCCATGACGCGCGGGGTTTCTCCCGACCGCCGGCATTACTTCCCCGCATTTCCGTACACGTCGTACCGTGACATGCGGGTCGAGGACCTGCTCGATCTCTGGGCGTACCTGCAGTCGCTCGAACCGGTGCGTTCGCCCGGGCGGGGGCCCGACATCCCGATGCCCGGCCTCGCCCGGCGCGCGGTCGGTCTTTGGAAAAGGCTCGCCCTGGACGATGCGGGGTTCCGTCCGGACCCGGAGCAGAGCGAGTCCTGGAACCGCGGCGCCTATCTGGTGAACGGCCCCGGGCATTGCGGCGAGTGCCACACACCGCGCAATGCCCTGATGATCCCCGATAAGGGCCGCGCCTTCGCCGGCGGCCCGCACCCGCGAGGCGACGAGGGAGAGGTCCCGGGCCTGCTCGACCTCGAAGGTCGCGATCGATACACCGGGGTCTCCGACCTCGTGCTCGCCCTTCAGTTCGGCGAGACGTTCGGATACGACAAACTCTCGAGCGGGGGGATGGCCGACGTGCAGATGAACCTGGCCAAGCTTCCCGAAGACGACCTCCGAGCAATCGCGGAGTACCTGCTGAGCCTCGAGTGACTGCGTGTGG
Source organism: Candidatus Sulfomarinibacteraceae bacterium (assembly GCA_963769215.1). Classification (GTDB taxonomy): domain Bacteria; phylum Acidobacteriota; class Thermoanaerobaculia; order Thermoanaerobaculales; family Sulfomarinibacteraceae; genus Sulfomarinibacter. The sequence continues at coordinate 146,979 of CAVYKX010000009.1, forward strand.
GTGCGGATGGATGCCACCCCTCGCATTGACTCATTGAAGCAATGCGAACTCTGGAGCCCTCAGGTACACGGCCGGTCGATCGAAGGGCTTGGCTGGCTGAAGTAGCGGGGTCCGTCCTCGTCCATGTAGAAGCAGTCCTCGAGCCGCACGCCGAATTCTTCCGGCAGCACGACGGCCGGTTCGTTGCTGAAGCACATTCCGACCTCGAGGGGCCGAAGATTTCCGCGCACCAGGTGGATGCACTCGTGCCCGTCGAGACCGATCCCGTGTCCGGTCCGGTGGGGGAGACCCGGTAGGGCATAGTCCGGCCCGAACCCCCTGGATTCGTAGAAGGCGCGTGCCGCCGCATCCACCTGCTCGCAGGGCACACCGAGCGCGATCGCATCCCAGGCGGCAGCTTGAGCTCCCTTGGCGAGATGCCATGTCTCCAACTGCCGTTGCGTTGGTTCGCCGACGACAACCGTCCGGCTGATGTCCGACTTATAGCCCTGGACGCGACATCCGCCGTCCATGAGCACGATGTCGCCGTCCTCGATGGGCCGCTTGCTGCTGCCGTGTGGTCTGGAGGAGGCCTTGCCGATCTGAGCACTGATGCCGCCGGAGGCGCCAAGCGCGGAGTGGGCCTGGCGGGTCAAGGCGCTGAATTCATCCGCTGTCATGCCTGGCTCGAGCATCGGGATCACCTTCCGGTAGACCTCGATGGTGATGTCGGACGCCTTCTGCATGAGGGCGATTTCGGCCTTCGATTTGATGAGACGGCATTCGACCGTCACCGGGTCCGCACTCACGAACTCGAGGTGGGGGGCCTCGGAACGGATACCGTCGAAGAGGAAGAAGCGAACGCGCTCCTCCATTCCGATGCGGCCCGATCTGATACCGAGGTCGGCGAAAAGATCCGCCACGACCCGGCAGGGGTTTTCGTGCTCCTCCCAGGTTCGAACGTCGGAGCCGAACCGGATCTTCTCGACGGACTCCGTCTCCTCGAACTTGGGCAGAATGTAGACGGGCTCGCCTTCAACCGGTAGCACGGCGGCAAACATCCGCTCGCTCGGCCACATGCGGACATCGGTGAAGTACTCCATGCTCGTGCCCACATCGAGGTAGACGGCGTCGATTCCTGCAGCGGACATCAGCCGCTGAGCCTTCTCGATCCGCCGCCACCGCTCTTCATCCGAAATCGGCGCAACGTCCTCGGTCATCGACACGAGGTCGTCGAAGATTCCCGCCTCCGGAGCCGGCTTCTTCGCACAGCCCGAACTCGCGACGCCCGCACCAATCGCCGCACCAACCGATGTCTTGAGAAAGTCTCTCCGCCGAATGCTCATCAGCGCCCCCTTCATTCAGACGGGGGTCATTGTAGGACAGACCATTCCGGGGAACGGATCTGGTGGGGGAGTGTGCGGTTGCTCGAAGCGACAATCTCGATGATCCGACGACATGGGGCCCGACGGCTCCGATCTGGTACGCTCACGCCGAAGGAAAGGAAGAGTCCGTGAACGAGGCCGAACGTCAGCGTCGGGTCGAGCGACTCGTCCGGACGGCGCTCGAGCTCGAGCCGCCGGACCGAGCCGCATTTCTGGAGGCCCTCCCCGACGGCCCGGAGCTTCGCAACGAGGTGCAGGCCCTCGTCGCCTCGTACGAGCAGGGTGAGACCGCCGCCGGTCGCACACTCGAGAGTCCCTCGGCCGAGGACGGCGAGACTGTGGGTCAAGGGAAGGTCACCGTCGATCGGCTGGAGTTCCGAAACTCCGATCGGGTCGTCGGGAGCCGGATCGGACCCTACCGCATCGTACGGGAGATCGGCAGCGGCGGCATGGGCGTGGTGTACGAGGCGGAGCAGGAAGAGCCCGTCCGGCGCAAGGTGGCGCTGAAGACTCATCAAGTGGGGGATGGACACCAAGCAGGTGATCGCGCGGTTCGAGGCCGAGCGGCAGGCCCTGGCGCTGATGGACCACCCCAACATCGCCCGAGTCTTCGATGCCGGCACAACCGAGCAGGGACGGCCCTACTTCGTGATGGAGTACGTCAAGGGTATCCCGATCACCGACTACTGCGACCAGACATCGACTGACGATCCAGGAACGGCTGGAGCTGTTCACCAGGTCTGCGAAGGGATCCAGCACGCCCACCAGAAAGGGATCATCCATCGCGACATCAAGCCGTCGAACGTGCTGGTGACGCATCCAGGACGACAAGCCGGTGCCGAAGATCATCGACTTCGGGGTCGCCAAGGCTACCTCGCAGCGGCTCACCGAGAAGACCTCTTCACACGAGCGGGGGCAGATCGTCGGCACGCCCGAGTACATGAGCCCGGAACAGGCGGAGATGACCAACCTCGACATCGACACCCGCACGGACGTGTACTCGCTGGGCGTCATGCTCTACGAGCTACTGGTCGGGGCGCGGCCGCTGCGGAAATCACCCACCGCCAGGTCGGGTTTTACGAAATGACGCGAAGCATTCGGGAGGAGGACCCCCGAGGCCGAGCGCGAGGCTCTCGAGCCTCGGCGATGCGTCGACTGCAGACGCCCAAAATCGACGGGTGGAGCTGCCGGTTCTGGAACGACAGCTCAAGGGCGACCTCGACTGGGTCACGATGAAGGCACTGGAGAAGGACCGGACCCGTCGGTACGGGAGTGCGAACGAGCTCGCAATGGATGTTCGGCGATATCTCAGCAATCAGCCGGTCGAGCGCGCCCCCCGAACTTCACCTACAAAACGCGCAAGTTCGTCAGACGCAACCGCGTGATGGTGGCCGCGGCGTCTCTCGTTCTGATCGCGTTGTTGTCGGCTTGACGGCACCGCCGCCGGGTTCATCCAGGCGCGCCATGAGCGCGATGCCGCCGAGAGGGCCCGCAATCAGTCCGAAGCGGTGACCGCTTTCTCTCGCGCATGCTCGCGGCGGCGGATCCCGCTGATCTGGGCAAAGATGTCACGGTTCGTCAGGTGCTCGACCAGGCGGAGTCGCATCGGCGAAGAATTCGCCGACCAACCACTCATCGAAGCCCGTTTGCGTGGCACGATCGGTGAGACTTACGATGCACTCGGGCTCTACAAAGAGGCAGAGGAGCACTGCCCCGGGCGCTCGAGATCCAGAGAGCGCTCCGACCGAAAGAGCATCCGGACACGCTGATGGCCACTCAAGACCTGGCGATACTGTACCGGTAGCAGGGGCGTCTCGACGAGGCCGAGCCGCTGAACGTAGATCATAGAACAGGCGCCCACCGCTGGGCGAGGAGGACCCGCAAACGCTGGACGCCATGGGCAATCTCGCCGCCCTCTATGTTGCACAAGGCCGGTGGGAAGCGGAAGAGCTCTTCGTCGAAACCTTGGAACTTCGCCGCAAGGCCCTGGGTGAGGAGCATGACAGCACACTAACGACCATGAACAACCTTGGCTCGTTTTACAAGGAGTTGGGCCGCTACGACGAGGCAGAGGCGCTCCTGGCGAATGCCGTGGAGATTCGCCGTAAGGTTCTGGGGGACGACATCCCGACACGCTCCCCTCAATGAGCAATCTGGCTTCCCTCTACACGATGTCGGGACGCTACCAAGAGGCGGAATCGTTGTACGTCGACGGCGCTCGAGATCTGCCGCCGCCTACTCGGGGAGGAACACCCGCATACGTTGACTAATCTGAATAACCTCGCCGGCATGTATAGTGACCAGGGCCGATATGACGAAGCTGGGAGTATGCTCGAACAAGCGGTGGAGATTCAACGTCACACCCTGGGGATCGAACACCCGGACTTTCTGACCTCGATCGTCAACCTCGCGGTTCTCTGCGCGCGGCAAGGCCGTCTCGCAGAGTCGGAGCCCCTGCTCACCGAAGCTCTCGAGGTCCGCAGCCGAGTGCTGGGCGACGAGCACCCGGATACGCTCTATACCATGAGCATCCTCGGCGCGATGTTCAGCCGCATGGGCAAGTACGACCCGGGCTGAAGCCGTCTTTCGTGAGACCCTCGCGTATCGATCAGCGGATCCTGGGCCCGGGTCACATCGACACGCTCTATGCCCAGGGCAATCTGGCCCACGCCTTGTGTGAACAGAACAAGTTCGCTGAAGGCGAACGCCGGTTCGAGAGCTTCGAAGAGCGCGCCGGTGAAGCGCTCCCCGCGGACAATCCGATCCTCCTGACCTTTCGGGGCCGCCACGGCAACTGCCTCACCAAGATGAAGAAGTTCGACCAGGCGGAGCCTTTGCTCCTGGATGCCCTTTCGAGGAGCAGGGCTTCGCTGGGCGAAGATCACCCACGAGTCCAATCCTGTCATCACCGATATCATTGCGCTCTACGATTCTGCTGGGCAAACCCGGTCAGGCCGACCAAGTACCGCGCGTTGCTGGAATGACTGGAGGCACTTTTCGAGCTTTCCTATCTGATAGGCGCTCCTGTCCTTTGTTCAGCCGTCAGTCCCGTATCGAAATCGGTCGGGACCCTCGGGCTCCGTCAGGCTGCGGGCGCCGATCAACCTCTTCGCGGAAGAGTTCGCGTTGGCGCCCCGCCACCAGATTGAATGCACACTGATTGTCGGGAATTCGGTTTGGATCCGTGTTTCCCGGGATGCAAGCAATCGATGAAGAGCAGATGAAGCATTCGCCTGACAGGGCGCATTGTGAGCACTGGCCATACGATGAATAGCAACCTCCTTCCGGAAGATCACTGGTCGCGCATCCTCGCCCGGCCGGCCGCGAAATTCCGGGTGAAATCACTGTCTCGGACGTCGCTGATAGACGTGGCATCCAATGTCCGTCCGTGAAGTTCCCCCTTGCAGGTCTGGTACGACCTGACAAACGCGGGACAGGCGACCGTTCCACCATCAGGTTCGACCACGATTTCGGTGCCTTCGATGACTCCGCAGTGGAAGGCGGCATTTCGCGTGGAGGCAGAGGTCTCGTTTGCACTTCGAAGGAATTTTACCGGGACAGTTCGGGTGTCGTATCCCTGGCGGAGACAGTAGCCTCGGATTCGCTCAATCTGTTCGATGAGCAATCCGCGAGATTCTGGGCCCCATTCACCGTCGTGGGTCGTGAGAGGTACAACACTGATATCGGTCGCACCCGCACCGATCAAATAGGTCAGCGATTCATGAAGCAGACCGAGGTTGGCGCCGGTCAACGTCAATTTGATCTCGACGTTGTCCCGGAGAAAGCGATCGTATGCGCGGCCAAGCGTTTTGAGGAGTTCGTCGATCGTGTCGGAGCTGCTTTCCCCGCGGTCGTTCTGGGAGGTCTCACTCCATCCGAACTGAGGTGGAGGCGAAAATCCTGCTCGGCAATTTCATCCAGAATCGCTCGATTCAAGAGCGTCCCGTTGGTACAGAGAACATACTGCGGTGCGAACTCCGGCCCATATTCCGTGTCGGCGTGGGCCACGATTCTCCGGATGAGTGGGAAGCGCAACATTGGCTCGCCACCATAGAAAAATATCCTCGGCCCGGGATTTCCTGCTCGTTCGAGCACGTCGATCGCCGCTCGTGCGATCTCCCACGACATGTCTGCGTCGCTTCGATTGTCGGCATAACAGTAGGAGCACCGAAGATTGCATCTGGTCGTCAATACCAACGTGAGCGATCGCAACAATCGCCACTCGACGACGCGCGCCCCGACCAGGCCCTCCGCACAATCCCTAAGAGCGCGAAAGAGCCTTTCAGCCGATCGCGCATGGACACGCTCAGGAGTATCTCTCAATGTTATTCGTTTTGCTGCCAGTCGATAGTGTCTAGGCCGGCAAACAGGGAATCAATGAATGCGGTGATTTGATCGGCAGTTGGTCTCCACGGGGGCACCCCACATCCCCCTCCGAATGGGTCTGAAATGAATTCAACCCCGTGGCACGCACCGCCCGTAAAGGGTATCGGCGTCGGCCGCGGGTAAACGGGCAGTGCTCCCCCGACCTGCATTTCGATGCTATCAATATCGAGGGCCGAGAGTTCGTCCCGAAGCGTCCCGATGAAATCTCCCAAAATTTCGAGAGCCTCATCAATCCGTTCAATCGGCACATGTGCAAAGTCAGCCATTTCGCGCTCCTTTCGTCGTTCGCACCGTGAAGAAATCTCCTCGAATCAAGACACCGAAAAGGCCATCCTCAGTTTCCTGGGTCGAGTTCCACGAACCAGATGTTCCCACTTTTCTCCGTGCGAAGGAATGTGAAGATTCGGCCGGTCGAATCAACATCAAAAATCCCGCGTTCGGGTGGCTTTCCGCAGATCATCGGTGGATCAAGCGGTCGCGAAGCGCCATCCTCGAGCGATACCGACCGAATCTCGACGTGTGGGCCTCCCCAGGTTCCCAGGGCGAGTAGAGTGTCGTCTCCTGAGGACCATCGAACGATTTGCGCGTCGGCGCCGGAGGTAACCTGGCTTCGCCGGTGTTCGAATTCACTCCAACTGTCCAGACCTCACCGTTGGCAGTGAAGGCGATCTGCTCCCCGTCCGGCGACCACGCCGGAAAGAGCGCACCGATCGTTCCACCCGGGAGGAGTCGTTGCGGTGGACCCACCTTGACGCCGTTGTTGACTGGCACCGTCCAGATTGTCTGGTCGCCGTCGCGATCCGACACAAACGCCAACTGCCTTCCATCCGGCGAGAACGTCGGGTGGATATCGAAGCGGGGTCCTCGGTGATCTGGGTTGGGGAGCCCCCGGAGCAGGGAGCACCCAGACGTCCCTTTGGTTGTCGATGACCCGGTAGAAGGCGATCCATCGACCGTCGGAAGAAAACCTCGGGGTTGCCACCGTGCCTGCATACTCGGTGATGCGGCGCGGTGGACTTTCGAGGACCGCGCCTTTCAGGTCCTGCCACCACAGATCGGAGTCCCCGACCGGTTCGAAATGAAGATCAAAGATTCCCCATCGGGAGCGACGGCCGGTGCTTCCTCGACCCGATCGCCGCCGATCAGGCTGGTTTCGCCAGTCAGACGATCCACCACGACCAGGTTCCAATCACTGACGACTGTCGAATAGACAAGGCGGTCGCCCGCCCCGGAAAGCGATGGTTCCAACTCTGGCCCCGTGCCCAGAGGGTGGGCCGCCGAGGGTCGCCTCCCTGGGCTCCAATCTTCCAGAGCGCGGTCGTCCCCTCACGAAGAGACCGAGTAATAGATCCAGCGCCCATCTGCCGACCACTGTGGCGTCTGAGCTCGTGAGTGGTCGACCGTCAGACGCCGCGGCTCTTCGGTTCCGTCGGACCGGACCAACCAGAGATCGCGAAAATCCGAAAATGCGAGCATTTCGTCGTCGGGTGACCAGGCGGGGTTTTCGTGATCCCAGAAGCCCGGACGCTCGCCGGTGATTATCAGTGGTTTGTCCGGCCGAGCCAGATCGAGGACGCCGATACGCTTTCTCGAGGACAATCCGTTACAACGGAGAAGGCGAGCCGGTCACCGCTATTCGAAATCGCGGAACTGCGGACGCCTTCTACCACGAGTACCGGTGGGCCACCGAATCTCGGGACCTT